>NZ_CDRMUA020000003.1:62500-883695 GCF_977007025.2 Azospirillum largimobile | reverse complement strand
GGCTCATCCCTCCTCGCCAAAGGCCACGATAGGAGGTGCCGTCGGACGGAGGCAACCGGCAGGGCGGAGTCCGCCTGCAGACCTGTGTCCCGTTTGGCCGCGCTTGTGTAGGAAATGCCCGCGCCTGTGTCCCGAATGCCCGCGCTTCGTCCTCTAGCCATCGGATGGCGCCGCTCCGCGGGCGTCGGGTGGACCGGAACCGTGCGAATCGCGCGACGATTCGGCGAAACGCGAGCAAACGGGACAGAGACTCGGGGTCGCGGATTCCCGCCATGGCGCCACGAAGCGCGAGCAAATGGGACAGCCCCGGCGCCGGATGACTCCCAAACGCGAGCATTGGGGACACCGCAAATCCCGTGATGCGGCCAGCCGAACCGCGAAGCGCGGGCAAATGGGACATATCCGGCCGGCGAGGCTGGCCGGCGGCCGTCTTCCACGAAACAGTCCGCAGTCCGGACCGCAGACCATGGCCTCAAACCGCGGGCAAGTGGGACAGCCCGTGGCGGCGCGGACAGCGCCGGTCGCCGGCAAAGCGCGGGCAAACGGGATCGAATCCGATTCGCAGGCCAAGCGCGACCAAAGGGGACATATCCGCGACCAAGGACGACACAGGCGCGGGCCGATGGGACACAACCGCGGGCGAAGGGGACACAACCGAATCGGTCCCTTTTGCCCGCGATTCGACGGCTGCCGCAGCCGGCGGAATCCTTCGCGCAAGTTCGCCGGCCCCATCCATGCCGGCCCCAAAGCCTCGCGGAGTTTTCCCCATGCCCACACCAACGCTTTCCGCATCAGCGGCAAATCCCCCCGACACCAGACGGTGGGGACGGATTCCCGCCTGGTGGCTGGACCATCCCGGCCTGGACGCCGACGGCTTCGCGGTCCTGGCGGCGCTCGCCACCTTTGCCGACGAGGACGGCCTGTGCTGGCCGTCGCAATCGACGCTGGCCGCCAAGCTGAAGCGCTCGCGCCCCACCATCAACCGCATCATCCAGGGCCTGAGCGACATCGGGCTGGTCGGCGTCGAGCACCGCCGCGGCCGCGACGGCGCCCGCCTGTCCTGCCTCTACCGCCTGCGCTTCACCCCGGTCGATGCCGCCCTGGAGTCCGACGTGGGATCCGACCGGGAGTCCGTCTCCGCTCGCCCTGTCCAGCCTGCCGACAGGGATGACTCGGACATGCACAGCCCCTGTCCGCCGGCGAGTCAGGAACAGGTCCATTCCAAACAGATTCCAGACTCGCTCGCTTCGGGCGGGCACGGTCAGGCGCAGACGGTTCCGGAGGACTGGATGCCGACTGCCGACGACCTTGCCTGGGCCAAGGCCCGTCACGCCGAAATCGACCTCGGCCGCCATGTCGAGGGGTTCATCCTGCGCTGCCGGGCCCATGGCTACCGCTACCGCGACGTCTCCTCCGCCTGGCGGGCCTGGCTGGCGCAGGATGCCGCGGCGGGGAAGGCCCCGGTCGTCCGCAACCGACCGTCTGCGGCAGTGAGCGCCCCAACCACCCGTCCGTCCGCTGCCGCCGAACAGCGGCTGGGCGCCTGGGCCGCCGCCGCCGCGGAACTGCGCCAGCGCACAGCCACCCCCTCCTGGTCGTAAAAGGGGAGACCGATGACCACCCCCAAGAGAAGCACCACCGCCACCATCACCGCCCTGCCGCGCTCCCCATCCTCGACGGTCCCATCCTCGCTGGCCACCGCCTTCGATCCGGCACTGCCGGCGCCCAATCGGCAGGCCTGCCTGACCGCCGCGCTGCCGCCCGTGCTTCGGCAGCGTCTGGCCCAGGGCCGGACCGACCGCCGCCCGCGCTTCGGCGACGATGGCTTCGACGGCATGATCGAGCTTTGGTCGCCGCCGGACGGCATCACCGCCGCCGAGGCTGCGCTCGCCCGCCGGAGCCTCGAGGAGTTGTACGCCACCGTGCTGGCCCCGGCCGACAGCGACCATCTGCTCGGCCGCGTGCTGACACTGCTCAGCCATTTCCCGGCCAAGGGGCTGTCGCCCGAGGTGGAGCGGATGATGGCGCTCGACTGGGCCGAGGATCTGGGCGAATACCCGGCCTGGGTCATCGATGCCGCCGCCCGCAACTGGCGCCGCACCCGGAAATGGCGTCCGTCCATCGCCGAGATGCGGGCTCTGTGCCAGGAGCTGTGCGCACCCGAACGGGCACTGGCCGACCGGCTGGGCGCGCTCGCCGCGGCCGCCCCGCGGGATGCCAGCGGCACGGGCCTGCAGGCGGTCGCTACCGGGGCGCTGCGCCGGATGGGCGGGATGGGGTGAGCCCGCCGGTCCCTGCGGTGAATGGCCCCGGTGGACGGTGCTTGCCGGCGGTCCATATCAAGTGGCCCGTCCGCTTCACGTTGCCGACCGATGCCCGACAGCTCTCCGATTACGTCCTCCTCCGCCCCCCGCTTCGGCTGGTGCTGCCAGTATGTGCCGCCCGATGGCGACGCGGGACTTGCCAAGCGCATGAATCCCGGCACCGTCACCATCGCGACGCTGAGCAAGCTGGGTCCGGCCCGTGCCGAGGAAAAGCTGACGGAGGTGCTGCGCCGCAACCTGCTGGCCCTGCATCTGCAGCTGGACGAGGTCGCCCGGCATCCGGCCTACCGCCGCCTGCTGCGCGTCAACAGCGGGCTGCTGCCGGCCTACACGCACGAGATCGGACGGCCGCTCTACTGCCAGCCCGGCGTCCAGGCACTGGTGCGGAGCGGGCTGGAGCATGCCGGCCGCAAGGCGATGGAGGCGGGAATCCGCATCGGGCTGCATCCGGACCAGTATTGCGTGCTGAACAGCGCCAACCCGTCCACCCTCGACAATTCGGTGGCGGAGCTGGAATACCATGCCGACATCCTGCGGATGATGGGGCTGGCCGGCGGCTGGCACCCGCGGGGCGCGCATGTCAACATCCATGGCGGCGGGCGCGGGGAGGGGATCGCCGGTTTCCGCCGCGGCCTTGCCCTGCTGTCGGAGGATGCCCGCAACCTGCTGACCGTCGAGAACGACGAGATGTCCTTCGGCCTGGACGACCTGCTGCCGCTGGCCGACGCCGTGCCGATCGTTCTCGACCTCCACCATCATTGGGTCCGCACGCAAGGGGAGTATCTGCGTCCCGACGATCCGCGCATCGCCGTTGTCATCGGCTCCTGGCGTGGGGTGCGTCCCGTCGCCCATATCAGCGTGTCGCGCGAGGATCTGCTGGCGGACTGGCCGGCGGACAGCCTGCCGGATTATGCCGCGCTGGCGGCGCGCGGGCTGACGACGAAGGATCTGCGGGCCCATTCGCAACGCATGTGGAACCGTGCCGTCAACCGGCTGGTGGCCGACCATCTCTCCTGGGCCGATTTCGAGGTGGAGGCGAAGGCCAAGAACCTCGCGGTCGACGATCTGGAACTGGACGCCCTCGGCAGCGGGGCCGTGGCCGCCTCGCCCAATCGACAGCCTTGACCGACGGTTGTACTCAACTACTCTGTTGGCGGAGACGGATGACAGCCGATTGATTTCATGTGAGGGTTTTGACGTGGCCGACGACATCCGGGATGAAAACCTGGACGCGCTTTCGCAGTTGCAGGCGATGCTGGACACCGTGCCCGATGGGATCGTCATCATCGACGACCGGGGCCGGATCAAGACCTTCAACCCTGCTTGCGAGCGCCTGTTCGGCTGGACCGCCGCCGAGGTGATCGGCCGCAACGTCAAGATGCTGATGCCGCCGCCCTATCGGGAAGAGCATGACGGCTATCTGGAACGCTACCACCGGACGGGGGAGCGGCGGATCATCGGCATCGGGCGCGAGGTGACCGGCCTGCGCAAGGACGGCTCCCGCTTCCCCATGGATCTGTCGATCGGTGAGGCGAGCCAGGACGGCGCCCCCGTCTATATCGGCATCATCCGCGACCTGACCGCGGCCAAGCAGGCGGAGGCGGCGCTGAGGGAGCGCGAGGCCCGCCTGACCTCCATCCTGGAAACGGTGCCGGAAGCCATCATCGTCATCGACGAGAAGGGGCTGATCGAATCCTTCAGCCCGGCGGCCGAACGGCTGTTCGGCTATGCGGCGGCGGAGGTGATCGGCCGCAACATCAGCATGCTGATGCCCTCGCCCTACCGCGAGCAGCATGACGGCTATCTGGAGCGCTACGGGCGGACCGGGGAGCGCCGCATCATCGGCATCGGCCGCATCGTCTCCGGCCAGCGGCGCGACGGGTCGGTCTTCCCGATGGAACTGGCGGTGGGCGAGGTGCTGCTGGCCGGCCAGCGCCGCTTCACCGGTTTCGTCCGCGACCTGACCGAACGCCAAGCCACCGAACGGCGCCTGCAGGAGCTCCAGTCGGAACTGCTGCATGTGAGCCGGGTCAGCGCCATGGGCCAAATGGCCTCGACGCTGGCGCACGAGCTGAACCAGCCGCTGACCGCGGTCATCAACTACGCCAAGGCGGCCAAGCGGCTGATGGAACGGCCGGAAACGGTGGCCAAGGCGATGGACATGGTCGACAAGGCGAGCGCCCAGGCGACCCGCGCCGGCCAGATCATCCGCCACCTGCGCAGCTTCATCGAAAAGGGCAAGACCCACCGCTCCGTCGAGCCGCTCAACAAGGTGGTGGAGGAGGCGAGCGCGCTCGCACTCGTCGGCGCCAAGGAGCGGGAGCTTCATGTGCGCTTCGACTTCGACGCCGCCGACCCGCTCGTCCTCATCGACAAGGTCCAGGTCCAGCAGGTGATCCTCAACCTCGTCCGCAATGCGATCGAGGCGATGGCGCAGGGAACCCCGGCAGGAGCGCAGCGGGTGCTGACCGTCCACACCGGCTCGGAACCGGGCGAGCCCGCCTTCCGCCGCGTCGCCGTCAGCGACAGCGGTCCCGGCGTGCCGGAGACGGTGCGTGCCCAGCTGTTCCAGCCCTTCGTCACCACCAAGAGCAGCGGCATGGGGCTGGGCCTGTCGATCTGCCGCTCCATCATCGAGGCCCATGGCGGGCGCCTGTGGCTAGAGCCGATGGCGACGCCGCCCGCATCGGGCGCCAGCTTCGCCTTCACCGTTCCACTGTCCGCATCGGATTCCGGTGGGGATGCCGGCCCGGATGCTGTCCCGGAGGCCGGCGATGCCCGCTGACGCCATGCCCACTGCGGACTCCGACCTCACCGTCTTCATCCTCGACGACGACGACGCCATCCGCGATTCCCTGGAAGTCCTGCTGGAGTGCGCCGGATTCCGGGTGGAAAGCTTCTCCACCCCGCTGGGATTCCTGGAGTCCGGCGCGCCGGCGCGCCCCGGCTGCCTTCTGGTCGATGTGCGGATGCCGCAGATGAGCGGCCTGGACGTGCAGGAACGGCTGACCCGCGGCGGCCACGCCATGCCGGTGGTGGTGATGACCGGCCATGGCGACGTTCCGCTCGCCGTGCGCGCCATGAAGGCGGGAGCGGTCGATTTCGTCGAGAAGCCGTTCGAGGAGGAGGCGCTGCTCGCCGCCGTGCGTTCCGCCCTTGCCCTTGCCCGCGCGTCGGAAAGCCGGACCGCGGATGCCGCATCGCCGGCCGCGGTCGCGGAACAGCCGGCACCGCCGCCCGCCGTTTCGGCCTCGCCGGAGGTTCTGGACCGCCTTGCCGCCCTGACACCGCGGGAAATGGACGTGCTGCGCTGGCTGGTGGCCGGCAAGTCGAACAAGATCATCGCCTTCGAACTGTCGATCAGCCCGCGCACCGTGGAAATCCACCGCGCACGCGTGATGGAGAAGATGCGGGCCGACAGCCTGCCGACCCTGGTGCGGATGGCGATCGCCGCCGGCGTGGTCCCCGGCGGCGCGTGATCTGCATCAAAAGCGCACCGCATACGCAATGGTCCGTATATCGGCGCCCTCCACAGCCTTTTATCTTCCATGACGCGCCGCACCGTCGGCGTCGTCTTGTCTGCATGGAAGTTCGGAGGCTGTCATGGATCACCTGGGCAACAAGCCGGGCAACGGACCGGGCGGAATGCCGGGTGCCGGAATCGTCCACATCGTCGACGACGATGAGCCGGTCCGCGACTCCCTGAAGGCCCTGCTTGAAGCCTTCTCCTTCGACGTGCGGGACTTCTCGTCATGCCGGGAATTCCTCGACACAATCGACGGCAATCCGCAGGGCTGCCTGGTTCTCGACCTGCACATGCCGGTGATGAGCGGGCTGGAGTTCCTGGAGCGCCATGGCGGCGATCTGCACGGCATGCCGGTGATCATGGTGTCCGGGCGCGGCGATCCCGCGACCTTCGCCCGTGCCAAGGAAGCCGGCGTGGTGGCCGTGCTGGAGAAGCCGTTCGACGAGGACCAATTGATCGACATGCTGAACGGCCTGCTGCCTTCGGCCGCCGCCGCCTGATCCCGTACGGTCCGCTACGTAGGTACACTTACGTACGCAAACTTCCTTAGGTACATCACCGAACTGCACAGGACGGCAGCGGATCGATAGCTTCGGGCCATCAGATGCACCCCGGAACGAACCGGAGCGCACCGCACCGAAAAGGTCGAGGCCACCATGTCCACGCACGCCGCCATTGCCGCCCACGCCAACCGCGCCGTTCCTGGTTATCTGGTCTCCGCCCTGGCGATTTCCCCCGCCTCCGGCATGGGCGCCGCCATCCAGCCGCGCAACCCCGCCGACCCGCTCGCCAGCCTGGGCCACTCCAAGGTCTACGAGCGCGAGACCACGGTGTTCAGCGAAGGCGATGCGGCCGGCTCGGTGTTCCGGGTGATGAGCGGCATGGTCCGCCTCTACAAGATGCTCCCCGACGGCCGGCGCCAGATCATCGGCTTCCTGCAGGCCGGCGACATGATGGGGCTGGCCTTCGCCGCCCAGTATCTCTACACCGCCGAAACCGTCACGGCGACCACGATCCAGCGCATTCCGCGGCTGGAACTGGACGCCCTGATGGACGCGCAGCCGGCCTTCGCCCGCAAGCTTCTGTCGGCGACCACCTCGGAACTGATCGCGGCGCAGGACCAGATGGTGCTGCTGGGCCGCAAGTCGGCCGCCGAGAAGGTCGCCACCTTCCTGCTGCGCCTCAGCGACCGCAAGGGTGGCGAGCAGACCATCGACCTGCCGATGGGCCGCAGCGACATCGCCGACCATCTGGGCCTGACCACCGAGACCGTGTCGCGCACCCTGACCAAGCTGAAGTCGACCCGCCTGATCCGCATCCTCGTCGGCGGCAAGCTGGACCTGCTGGACCGCGACGCCCTGGCCGACCTCGCCGGCGGCTTCTGACCCCTACCGCCTGATCTTCAAAAGTTTCGAAGAACCGGCCGTGCACCGGGCGCCCCAGATGTTCGCTGGGCGTCCGGGATCGCAGCGGTGTGCCTGAACGGTGCATCCCACGGCCTTTCCGCACCCATCACCGCGACGGCGTCACGGCGTTCTTCGCGGACAGCAAGTGGATGATGACCATGACCGTCACGACCCTCTCCGACCTGAACGCCCTGATTTCCCGCGTGAAGGCGGCGCAAGCGCGCTTTGCCGAGTATCCGCAGGAGAAGGTTGACCTGATCTTCCGCAGTGCGGCCCTGGCCGCCGCCGACGCCCGCATCCCGCTCGCCAAGATGGCGGTGGCGGAGACCGGCATGGGCGTGATGGAGGACAAGGTCATCAAGAACCACTTCGCCGCCGAGTACATCTACAACAAGTACAAGGACGACAAGACCTGCGGCGTCCTCTCCGAAGACCATGACGCCGGCATCCTCACCATCGCCGAGCCGGTCGGCCTGATCTGCGGCATCGTCCCCACCACAAACCCGACCTCCACCGCCATCTTCAAGGCGCTGATCGCGCTGAAGACCCGCAACGGACTGGTCCTCTCCCCCCATCCCCGCGCCCGCAAATCGACCTGCGAAGCCGCCCGCCTGGTGCTCGCCGCCGCGGTCGAGGCTGGCGCCCCCGACGACATCATCGGCTGGATCGACGAGCCCTCGCTGGAGCTCTCCAACGCCGTCATGCACCATCCCGACATCAACCTGATCCTCGCCACCGGCGGGCCGGGCATGGTCAAGGCGGCCTACTCGTCGGGCAAGCCCGCCATCGGCGTCGGCGCCGGCAACACCCCGGCGGTCATCGACGAGTTCGCCGACATCAAGCGCGCGGTGGCCTCCATCCTGATGTCCAAGACCTTCGACAACGGCGTGGTCTGCGCGTCCGAACAGTCGGCGGTGGTGGTCGATGCCGTCTATGATGCCGTGCGCGACCGCTTCGCCCACCATGGCGGCTACATCCTGTCGGCCCGCGAGGCCGACGCCGTGCGCAAGGTTCTGCTGGTCGACGGCCATCTGAACGCCGACATCGTCGGCCAGCCCGCCCACGCCATCGCCGCCATGGCCGGCCTCACCGTGCCGCACGCCACCAAGGTGTTGATCGCCGAGGTCACCGACGTCGACGAGGCCGAGCCCTTCGCCCACGAGAAGCTCTCCCCCACCCTGGCGCTCTACCGCGCCAAGGACTTCCGGGAGGCCTGCGACAAGGCCGCCGCGCTGGTGGCGCTGGGCGGCATCGGCCACACCTCCGCCCTCTACACCGACCAGGACCAGCAGGCCGAGCGCATCCGCCATTTCGGCGACAAGATGAAGACCGCCCGCATCCTGATCAACACGCCGTCGTCCCATGGCGGCATCGGCGACCTCTACAACTTCCGCCTTGCCCCGTCGCTGACGCTGGGCTGCGGGTCGTGGGGCGGCAACTCGATCTCCGAGAATGTCGGGCCGCAGCACCTGATCAACAAGAAGACGGTGGCGAAGAGGGCGGAGAACATGCTGTGGCACAAGCTGCCCAAGTCGATCTACTTCCGCCGCGGCTGCCTGCCGTTTGCGCTTGAGGAGCTGCGCGGCAAGAAGCGCTGCCTGATCGTCACCGACCGCTTCCTGTTCGAGAACGGCCATGTCGCCGAGAGCGTCCGCGTTCTGAAGTCGCTGGGTCTGGAGGTGGAGACCTTCTTCGAGGTCAGCGCCGACCCGACGCTTGCGGTGGTGCGCAAGGGCGTGGCCCTGGCGAACGCCTTCCAGCCCGACGTGATCCTGGCGCTGGGCGGCGGCTCGCCGATGGACGCGGCCAAGATCATCTGGGTGATGTACGAGGCGCCGGAGGTTGCCTTCGAGGATCTGGCCCTGCGCTTCATGGACATCCGCAAGCGCATCTACACCTTCCCCAAGCTCGGCGTGAAGGCGCAGCTGGTGGCGGTGCCGACCACCTCGGGCACCGGATCGGAGGTCACGCCGTTTGCGGTGGTGACCGACGAGCGCACGGGCACGAAGTACCCGATCGCCGACTATGAGCTGACGCCGACGCTGGCGATCATCGACGCCAACCTCGTCATGGACATGCCCAAGGGCCTGACCGCGGCGGGCGGCATCGACGCGGTGACCCACGCGCTGGAGGCCTATGTCTCGGTGGTGGCGAACGAGTATTCGGACGGTCAGGCCCTGCAGGCGCTGAAGCTTCTGAAGGAGAACCTGCCGTCCGCCTACCGCAACGGGTCGAAGGACCCCAAGGCGCGGGAGCTGGTTCACAACGCGGCGACGCTGGCCGGCATCGCCTTTGCCAACGCCTTCCTCGGCGTCTGCCATTCGATGGCGCACAAGCTGGGGGCGGAGTTCCACCTGCCGCACGGCATCGCCAACGCCCTGCTGATCGCCAACGTGATCCGCTACAACGCGGCGGACATCCCGACCAAGCAGACGGCGTTCAGCCAGTATGACCGGCCCAAGGGCGTGGCGCGCTATGCGCAGATCGCCCGGCATCTGGAACTGGGTGGCAGCCGCGACCATGAGCGGGTGGAGAAGCTGATCGGCTGGGTCGAGGAGATGAAGCAGGCCTTGGAGATCCCGGCCTCGATCCAGGCGGCGGGGGTGCCGGAGGCGGCGTTCCTGGCGCGGGTCGATGCGATCGCCGAAGCGGCCTTCGACGACCAGTGCACCGGCGCCAACCCGCGCTATCCGCTGGTCGCCGAGATCAAGCAGCTGCTGCTCGACAGCTACTACGGTCGCGCCTATGCCGAGCCGGAGAGCGACCGGAGCCCGGCGATGCTGAGCGTGGTCGGCCAGACGAAGACGGCTGCCGAGTAAACCGCAAACGCAATCCTACGTAACCGTGGGGGCCATCGGGCCGGGGTGACAACCCCGCGCCCGGTGGCCCCCGACTGCGTTCCGGCCCGGAGTCCGGCAAGTTGCCGGACGCAACAGGTTGCCGCCCCGGCCCGTTGATGGAGGAAGGACTATGTCCAACTCCATCGAGCAGGAGCCGCCATGACCAAGCGCTATTTCCCGCCGAGCCACGAGATCAACGAAGGGGCCGACATTCCCGGTGCGGCAGGGAAGGGCGGCACTCCGGGCGCGTCCGCCCGGCGGACCACCGTGCCTGATGCCGACGACGGATTGAGCGGCGGAAGCGACGAAGGCAACACCGGCGCCGGCCATGCCGGCGGCGATGTCGAAAGCGGCGGCGTCACCCGCACGCCTGACAAGCCGGCGAAGCGGCGCCGGTAGCCGGCAGCTCAGACGCCTTCGCCCTGCTGCCCCTGCTGGGTCAGGGTGGCGATGAAGCGCTGGGTGCGCTCGCGCTCCGGGTGGGTGAACAGCTTGCGCGAGGGGCCGGTCTCCACCACCTCGCCGCCGTCGAGGAACACCACCTCATGGGCGATGCGCGAGGCGAGGCGCAGGTCGTGGGTCGCCATCACCATGGTGGTGCCCTCCGCCGCCAGCGTGCCCAGCACCTCCACCACCTCGCCCGACAGTTCGGGGTCCAGCGCGGAGGTCGGCTCGTCGCACAGCAGAACGCGCGGCGACGGGGCCAGCGCGCGGGCGATGGCGACGCGCTGCTGCTGGCCGCCCGACAGGGTCGCCGGCCACGCATCGGCCTTGTGGGCCATGCCGACCTTCTGCAGCAGGGCCATCGCGCGCTCCCGCGCCTTTTCCGCCGGCCATTTCAGCACGGTCACCAGCCCTTCCATCACATTCTCCACCGCCGTGCGGTGGGGAAAGAGCTGGAAGTTCTGGAACACCATGCCGGTCTGGCCGCGCAGCCGCTGGATGTCCTTCCAAGCCGGCTTGCCGCCGGGCTGGAATGCCAACTCCTCCTCGCCGATGCGCACGGTTCCGGAGGTCGGGATTTCCAGCAGGTTGATGCAGCGCAGAAGCGTGCTCTTGCCGCCGCCGGACGGGCCGATCAGGGCGGTGACACGCCCTTCCGCCACCGTCACGGACACGCCCTTCAGCACGGTCAGGTCGCCGAAGCGCTTTTCGATGTTCGACAGCCGGATCACGACTTGGCCTCCAGGAAACCGCCATACTGGCCGAACCGGCGTTCCAGCCGGACCTGCAGCGCAGACAGGATGGAGCTCAGCGCCAGATAGATCAGCGCCGCTTCCACATACAGGATCAGCGGTTCGTAGCTGGTGGCGACGATGCGCTGGGCGGCCTGGAACAGCTCCGGCACCGTGATGGCGGCGGCGAGCGAGGTGTCCTTGACCAGCGAGATGAAGGTGTTGGACAGGGGCGGCACCGCGACGCGGGCGGCCTGCGGCAGGATGGTGCGGCGCATCGCCTGCGACCAGTTCATGCCGATGGAATAGGCGGCCTCCCACTGCCCCTTCGGCACCGATCCGATGACGGCGCGGATGATCTCCGAGGTGTAGGCGCCGACATTCAGCGTGAAGCCGATCAGCGCCGCCGGGAAGGCGTCCAGAACGATGCCGACGCTGGGCAGGCCGTAGAAGATCAGGAACAGCTGCACCAGCAGCGGCGTGCCGCGGATGATCCAGACATAGAAGCGGACGATGGCGGCGAGCGGCGCCGGCCCGAACAGACGGACCACCGCCGCCACCAGCCCGACCGTCAGGCCCAGCGCGAAGGAGGCCAGCGTCAGCGGCACGGTGAAGACCAGTGCCGCCCACAGCAGCGACGGAAGCGAGTCCGCCATCAGGGTAAGCCAGTGCAGCAAGGGGGAAGGTGCCTCTCGTGGTGAAGGAACGACAATGCCCCCGGCCCGGATGGGGCAGGGGGCATTGGGAACGGTTTACCGCTCGATCCGGCGGTTACTTGGAAACGTCGGCGCCGAAATACTTCTGCGAGATCGTACCGTAGGTGCCGTCGGCCTTCATGGCGGCCAAAGCCTCGTTGATGGCGGCGACCAGTTTCGCCTCGCCCTTGCGGACGATGATGCCGGACTGGTCGGCATTGTCCTGGGTCGCGGCGATCTTCACGTTCGCGTTCGGCTTCTGCTTCTTGAAGTCCAGGAAGGACAGGCTGTCGTTGACCGTCGCGTCGGCCCGGCCGTTCAGGACCAGCTGGATCGACTGGTCGAAGCCGTCGGTGCCAACCAGCTGCGCGCCCGACGCCTCGGCCAGCTTGCCGAAGTTGCTGGTCAGCGACTGCGCCGATTTCTTGCCCTTCAGGTCGTTGAAGCTCTTGATGGCGTCATTGTCGCCCCGCACGATCAGCACCGCGCGGCTGGTGATGTAGGGATCGGAAAAGTCGTATTTGGCCTTGCGCGCCTCGGTGATGCCGACCTGATTGATCACGGCGTCGTAGCGGCGGGCGTCGAGGCCGGCGATCAGGCCGTCCCACTTGCCTTCCAGGAACTCCGCCTTCACGCCGATGCGCTTGGCGACCTCGCGCCCGATCTCGACGTCGAAGCCGACGAGCGCGCCGGAGGCGTCGTGATAGGTGAAGGGGGCATAGGTGCCCTCGGTCCCGATCTTCATCACGCCGTCCGCCTTGATGCGGTCGAGGTCGCTCTGGGCCTGGGCGGCGGAGACGGCGGCGACCTGCAGAAGGCCGGCGACGAGAAGCGATTTCAGCCAATTCATCGGTTGATGCCCGGTGTTTGGGGATTGGATCTTGGGTTGGTCCGCCACCTTGGGCGCATTTTTGCGCTGGACGGTTACCGTCACGCTACAGGAAAGAATATTCCCTAACAAGGGAATCCAATACCTATTTAGCACATATCAACTGTGCTTTGTGTGTACCGCAAACGGATCGGGCTGGAAAATCACGGACCTGTCCGGCTTTCACCGCCATCGGCGTAAACACCTCGGAACCGGAATTAATGCGGGTTAATGAACCCCGCCTTGTCATTGATAATGACTATCATAATCATCTGGGGAACGTCACCGGCGCGGCGCCGCGCCAGCCCTCTCCAGGATTTTCACCGATGCCCGACACCTCCCTGCCTTCCATTGAGGCGCCCACCGTCACCGACACCGCGACCGGCCATCTGCGGCTGGAGGTGGACTGGCCGGCGGTGCTGCCGCGCCTGGACGTCCTCGGTCCGGTCCGGGTTGTCACCGCCAACCACGCCATCACCCATGGGAAGGTCGGCCGCTTCGGCAATGTGTCCGGCAACGGCCACGCCATCATCGTGCTGAACCGCGAGGTCGATCTGCGGATCTTCCCCCGTCACTGGTGCCGGACCGCTTACGATCCGGCCGCCGGCGCCATCCTGATCCGCAATGCTGCCGGGCAACCGGTCCATGCCATCCATCGCACGGCCGATACCGATGCCGCGGCCTGGGACGCCTTCCTGGACGAGAACCGGGCGGATGGCGACTTGGCCGACGAGGTCGAAAGCGGCGAACCGCCGGTCCAGACGGTCGCCACCGTCCCGGCCGACATCGACGTCGCCGGCCTGCGTGCCGCCTGGGCGGCGATGGCCGATGTCCATGAATTCCACGGGATGCTGAAGCGGTTCGGCGTGGCCCGCCTCGACGCCATGCGTCTGGCCGGCGGCGAGTTCGCCCGCGAAATTCCGCTGACGGCGGTGACCGGACTTCTGGAATCCGCCCGCGACGGCCGGATGGAGATCATGATCTTCGTCGGCAATGCCGGCTGCATCCAGATCCACACCGGTCCGATCTCGACGCTGCGAACGGACGGGACCGTGCTGGGCATCGACGATCCCGGCTTCCGCCTGCACTGCGACACGGCGCGCCTGTCCAGCGCCTGGGTGGTGTTCAAGCCGACCGACAAGGGCGGCATCACCACCGTCGAACTCTACAACGCGGAAGGGGAGAACTGCGCGATCCTCTGCGGCCAGCGCGACGAGGACAAGCCGGAACGGATGGAATGGCGCACGCTGGCCCGGTCGATGCCCGACCTGCCCGGCGTCGCCTGAGGTGTGGGAGCCCATGATGATGCGCGCATTCTCCCGCCGACTGCCGGGCCGCCGCCTTTTCGCCGTCCTCGCCATTGGCTTTGCCGCCGGCTTGACGGCGCCGGCCGCCGGGGCGGCAGAGGGGACGGCGAAGATGCGCCTCGTCACCATCGGGGCGCCGGTGACCGAGTTGGCCTTCGCGCTGGGGGCCGGCGATGCGGTGGTCGGGCGCGACACGGTCAGCCGCCAGCCGGCCGCGGCGGCGGCGAAGCCCGATGTCGGCTACATGCGCACCCTGTCGGCGGAGGGGCTGATGTCGCTCGCCCCCACCCATGTGCTGGCCGTCGAGGGGGCCGGGCCGCAGACCGCCTTCGACCAGCTTCGCGCCATGGGCGTTACGGTGGAGATGGTGCCGGAGGTCTCCAACCCGGCCGGGCTGACCGCCAAGATCGCCGCCGTTGCCCGCGCCCTGGGCCGGGAGGAGGAGGGCAGGCGTCTCGCCGCCGATGTGGCCCGCCGGCTGTCCGCCCTGTCGGCCGAGGCACAGCAGGCCGCCGGTTCCGGCAAGGCGGGAGCCCGCATCCTCTGTCTGGTCGGCGGCGGTCCTGGCGGCATGATGGCGGCCGGGCGCGGCACCGTGCCGGATGCCCTGATCGCGCTTTCCGGCGGACGCAACGCCATCGACAGCGACCGCGACTTCCCGCCGCTGTCGGCCGAATCCGCCCTGGCCGCCGAGCCGCAGATCCTGCTGGTCAGCCGCGCGCTGGTGGAGCGGTCCGGCGGGCTCGGCGCCCTGCTCTCCCTGCCGCAACTGGCGATGACCCCGGCGGCGCGCGACCGCCGCGTCGTCCAGATCGACGGCGCGCTTCTGGTCGGGCTGGGTCCGCGTACGCCGGAAGCGGTCGAGGCGCTGCTGCGCGCGCAAACCGGGAAGGCAGGGCCATGAGCGGCAGCGCCAGCCTGTCCATCGCCGGTGCGCCGGCCGCCCGCCGGCCTCGCCTCGGTCCCGCCCTGGGGCTGCTGGGCGTTGCGCTCGCGCTTGCGGTCCTGATCGCCCTGTCGACCGGCAGCATCCCGCTGCCGCTGAACCGGGTGCTGTCGCATCTGGCGCAGGTGGTCGGGTTGCCGGGCGAAGCGCTGGGCACCCGCGATGCCGCAGTCCTCTATACCCTGCGCCTGCCGCGCATCGTTCTGGCGGCGGCGGTCGGCGTGACGCTGGGCGTCGCCGGGGCCTCGCTCCAGGCGATCTTCCGCAACCCGCTGGCAGATCCCGGGCTGGTCGGCGTGTCGAGCGGGGCGGCGTTCGCCGGGTCGGTCACCATGATGCTGGGGGTTGCCGGGCTGGGGCTGTCGCGCAGCGGCCTGTCGCTGTCCACCCTGCTGCCGGCGACGGCCTTCCTGGGTGCGCTGGCCGCGACGATCCTGATCCTGGCGCTGGCGCGGCGCGACGGGCGCTGCTCCGCCACCGACATGCTGCTGGCCGGCATCGCCGTCAACGCGCTGGGCGCCGCCGGCATCGGACTGTGCAGCTATCTCGGCGACGATCAGGCGCTGCGGCAGATGACCTTCTGGATGATGGGCGGCTTCGGCGGCGCCGCCTGGACCCACATCGGCCCGGCGCTGGTGCTGATGCTGGCGGCGACCGCCGGACTGCTCGCCAACGCCCGGCGGCTCGACCTCTATGCGCTGGGCGAGCGAGACGCCTTCCTTCTCGGCCTGGAGCCGCACCGCTTCGCCGTCCGCACCGTTCTGCTGGTGGCGCTGGGGGTTGGGGCGGCGGTCGCCGTCTCCGGCCTGATCGGCTTCGTAGGATTGGTGGTGCCGCACATGGTCCGGCTGTGGCTGGGGCCGGCGCACCGCAGGCTCCTGCCGGCGACGGCCCTGGCGGCGGCGACCCTGCTGATCCTGGCCGATACCGCCGCCCGCAGCATCGCCGCCCCGGCCGACGTGCCGGTCGGGCTGCTGCTGGGCGCCGTCGGCGCGCCCGTCTTCCTGTGGCTGCTGCGCGCCCGCGGCGGACGCTCGTTCGGTTGAGGAGCTTTCATCTTGCTGCAAGCCGAGCATGTTTCCTTCGCCGTGGGCGGCCGCCGGCTGGTCGACGGCGTGACCGTCCATCTGGTCCCCGGCCGGCTGCTGGCGATCCTCGGTCCCAACGGCGCCGGCAAATCGACCCTGCTGGCCCTGCTGTCGGGCGAGCGCCGCCCGACCGGCGGTGCCGTGCGACTCGACGGGCGCGACCTGCGCAGCCTGCCGGCGCGGCTGCTTGCCCGACGCCGGGCACTGGTCGGCCAGCATCCCTCCGCCGGCTTCGCCTTTTCGGTGGATGAGGCGATCATGCTGGCGGTCGAAACCGCGCCCTGCAGCGCGGCGGACCGGCGGCGGCTGATCGCCGAAAGCCTGCGGGCCGCCGATGCCGAGGGCTTGCGCGACCGCCTGCTGCCCCAGCTGTCGGGCGGTGAAAGCCAGCGCGTCGCCTTCGCACGCGCGCTCGCCCAGCTTGCGGCCGGAGCGCTCCACCGCGACGGACCGGACGGATCCCCCTGCCTGCTGCTGGACGAGCCGACCGCCAGCCTGGATCCGGCGCACCAGCATCACCTGCTGCGGGCGGCGCGAACCTGGATGGAGCGGACCGGCGGCGCCTGCGCCGTGGTGCTGCACGACATAACGCTGGCCGCCCGCTATTGCGACGACGCGCTGGTGCTGGCGGACGGGCGCGAGGCCTGGAGCGGTCCGATGCCCGCCCTGCCGGTACCGGTTCTGGAACGGGTCTTCGCCACCCGCTTCGTCCGGATGCCGGCGCCGGACGGGCAGGGGGCCGTCTTCGCCACCACTGGCCAGCCGCCCTCCAACCAGCCGTTAGGAGGATCGCGCATGGATTTTTCTGCTGACAAAAGCCCCTCTCCCCCTGTGGGAGAGGGGTTGGGGTGAGGGGTAGCAAGCCAGATTTCCACCGACCTTCGGTCGGCCGCCCCCTCAACCCAACCCGCGGGTCGGCAAAACGCCGTTGGCGTTTGGCCGATCCCGCCCCGCAAGGGGAGAAGGGCTTCTCACCCTGGCCCAGTCGCTGTACAAGGCTGGACGGCGTAAACGCGACTGATTATTAATATCACTTCTTGTGAAGGGAGGAGGCGTTGCGCGTTCTGGTCGTCGAGGACGATGCGGCCGTCAGCTATTGGATCGGGGCCAAGCTCAATGGCTCCGGCCACTCCTGCCGCTTCTCCGGCGACGGCGAGGAGGCGCTGCGCCTGCTTGCGGAAGAGGCGTTCGACGTCGTGGTGCTCGACCGCATGCTGCCGAAGCTCGACGGCATGGAGGTGCTGAAGCGGCTGAACGGCATGCGGCATCCGCCGGTGCTGGTGCTGTCGGCGTTGGACGAGACCTCCGACCGGGTCGCCGGGCTGCGCGCCGGGGCCGACGATTACCTGGGCAAGCCCTTCGACTTCGCGGAATTGCTGGTGCGGCTGGAGCATCTGTCCCGCCGCCACGGGCAGGCGATGGCCGCTCCCGGCGACCTGCTGACGGTCGGCGATCTGGTGATGGACGTTGCCCAGCGGCGGGTGACGCGGCGGGGTGTGCCGATCGAGCTGACCGACAAGGAATTCCGCCTGCTGCACATCCTGATGAGCAATCCAGGCCAGACGGTGACCCGGACCATGCTGCTGGAAAAGGCCTGGGGCTACGGCTTCAACCCGCCGACCAATCTGGTGGAGGTGCATGTCTTCAAGCTGCGCAGCAAGATCGACAAGGATTTCGATCCACCGCTTCTGCGCACGGTGCGGGCGATCGGCTATGCGCTTGGTTGAGCGGCTTCCCGCCCGCATCCGCCCGCTGCTCGACACCCGCAGCTTCCGCCAGACCATGACCATCGGTGCCGTCTTCGTCGTCGTCACCTCCGGCGCGGTGCTGTGGAGCCGCAGCCTGCTGACCGATCTGGTCAAGGACCATGTGGTCGAGCTGCTGGAACGCGACACCGCGACCCAGCGCCAGCTCGGCCGCTTCGGCGACGCCCTCGATCTGGCCGCCGACCTGCGCCGCCGCGCCCAATTCGAAACGGAGACGGCGCGCAAGCGGCTGGTGCTGGATGCATCGGGACGGCTGCTCTACGGCGACGACGCGACGGCGGCGCGGCTGCTGGACGTGCTGTCCTGCGACCCGGCCCGTCTCGCCTCCTGCCCGACGGGGCTGGTTGAACGACGGGGCAAGGACGCCACCGACGGGTGGAAGATGCAGGCGATGGTGGTGGCGCTGCCCGACGGCGGACGCTTCATCAACGCCTACGACATCCAGCCGATGCTGAGCCAGATGCGGGCGGTGCCGCTGGCGGCCGGGGTCGGTGTGCTGCTGTTCCTGCTGACCAGCCTGACCTTCGGCGTCTATTTCAGTTCCGGCACGCTGCGCCGGGTCGGCGCGATGAGCGAGGCGCTCGCCGCCTATGCCGGGGGCGACCGCAACCGCCGGATCGACGTCGGCCGGACCGACGACGAGTTCGCCGGCCTCGGCCGCGAGATCAACCGCACGCTCGACCGTGTCAACCGGCTGGTGGAGGAGGTGTCTAGTGTGTCCAGCAGCATTGCGCACGAGCTGCGCACGCCGCTGACCCACCTGCACAACCGGCTGGCGGGCATCGCCGAGGACTGTGCCGACCCCGAAATCCGTCGCGCGCTGGAGGATGGCATCGAGGAGACCCGGCGCATCCAGCAGCTGTTCCGCGCCATCATGCGTCTGGGGGAGATCGAGACCGCCCGCTGCAGCCTGAGCATGGAGCCGCTGGAGGCGGTGCCGCTGCTGGAGGAGATCCGCGAATCCTATCTGCCGCTGGCGGAGGAGGCGGGGGTCGCGCTGTCCGTCTCGGCCGAGCCGGGGCTGCGCATCCGCGGCGATCGCAGCCTGCTGTTCCAGGCCGTCGCCAACCTCGTCGACAACGCCCTGAAATATGCGCCTCAAGGCCGGGAGATCCGGCTGTCGGCCGGCATTCGCGACGGCTGGGAGGAGATGTGCGTCGCCGACCGCGGGCCGGGCCTTGTCCCTGGCCAGCGGGCGCTGGCGGTCCAGCGTTTCTTCCGGCTCAACCCGCAGGATGGGGTGCCGGGCTATGGGCTCGGCCTGTCCATCGTCGGCGCCATCGCCACGCTGCATGGCGGCGGGCTGCTGCTGGACGACAACGCGCCGGGGCTCCGCGTCACCATCCGGCTGGGCCGCCATGCCCAGATGGAGTGATCGGATGGAGTGACGAGACCGGCCACATTAAGCGGCGTTAAGGGAAGCACGGTTGAGCTTAAACGCGACTGCGAATTATTCTCATAAATGTCACCGGACAGTCGCTTGTCCCCTCCCGTCCTGCCCATTCGGATCCCGCCATGACCGCACAGAACACCCCCGCCGCCAGCCGGGATGCCGCCTTGGACTCCCTGCGCGCCCGGCTTCTTGCCGAACCCGGCGGGGTGCTGGAGGCGGTGGCGGCGGAGACCGGCGTCAGCCTGCGCGACGTCGTCGACTGCCTGCCGGCGGCCATGCGCAGCTTCGTCCCCGGTTCGGCGGCGGAGGCGGCGATGACCGACATCGCCGGCTGGGGACCGATCACCTTCCTGGTGCACAGCGCCGATCTGGTCCTGGAATGCAAGGGACCGCTGCCGCGCGGCCAGTTCGGGCGCGGCTTCTACAATCTGGCCGGCGGCAGCCCGATCGGCGGCCATATCCGGCTGGACCGCTGTGCCGATCTCGCCTTCGTCCGCCGTCCCTTCATGGGCAGCGGCGACAGC
The DNA here is from genome assembly GCF_977007025.2 of Azospirillum largimobile. Lineage (NCBI taxonomy): Bacteria > Pseudomonadati > Pseudomonadota > Alphaproteobacteria > Rhodospirillales > Azospirillaceae > Azospirillum > Azospirillum largimobile. The sequence goes on along the minus strand of NZ_CDRMUA020000003.1, from coordinate 863,837 downwards.
TGCGCCGTGATCTTCTTCAACGGCGACGGCGAGGCGATGTTCAAGATCTTCGTCGGCCGCGACGAGAAGCGCCAGCTTCTGGCCGATCAGGTGGACCGCTTCCTGGTCTTGCGCGACCGGCTCTGCTCGCCGTTTGAGGGTTGAACCGTTCCGCATCCGATCAGACCATGGGCCTCCCTCGGTCGTCCTCCCCGCGAAGGCGCTACGGCGTGCACATATCTCGCATCGGCGAAGAAAAGGCTGCATCCGGTGGCGAGTGGCCCTTCTCCCCTTGCGGGGCGGGATCGGCCAAACGCCAACGGCGTTTTGCCGACCCGCGGGTTGGGATGAGGGGTGCGGCTGGCCGAAGGCCAGGGAAATTTCTTTTGCGCCCCCTCACCCCAACCCCTCTCCCGCGAGGGGAGAGGGGCATTCTTCGATGCCAAGCTGCACGCTTTTCCGCAGGTGCGAGATCTGTGCATCCCGTAGCGCGAAGGCGGGGATCCAGGGTTTCCTGTGCAAGGGCGGGCAACAAGTCTGGATTGCCGCCTTCGCGGGAATGACGGCCGAAAAAGCAACGTTGCCCGTTCTGCGCTCAATGAATGCGAATAATAATCAATAGCAAGTCTGACGTCACCGTGCCGGCCGGGTCCGGCGTGACCCCAAAAAAGAGCGAGGAGAGACAGAGATGACCGGAACCCCGAGCATTCCGCAGCGGATTGCAGGGACTGGACGGCTGCGCCGGGCGCTGTGGCTGTCGGTATCGGCGCTGACCCTGGCCGGCGCCGGCGCGGCGCTCGCCCAAACGGCGGTCCAGACGGCAACGCAGACGGCGGCCGCCCCGCAGGCGGGCCAGCCGGCGACCGTGCTCGATGCCGTGACCGTCTATGGCGAGCGCGGGGAACGGCGGCTGGACGAGGCGACCTCCACCATCTCCGTGATCGGTGAGGAGCAGATCGAGACGCGCGGCCTGCACCGCCTGCAGGATCTGACGCGCTACGAGCCTGGGGTGACGGTCAGCAACTCGCCGGCCCGCGCCGGGGCCGGCGGCTTCGCCATCCGCGGCATCACCGACAACCGCGTGCTGATGCTGATCGACGGCACCCGCCTGCCTGAAACGCCCAAATCCGCCGGTCCGTCCGCCGGCTACAGCCGCGACGCGGTGGACCTCGATTCCCTCAAGCAGGTGGAGATCGTGCGCGGTCCGTCCTCCGCGCTTTACGGGTCGGACGCGCTGGGCGGCGTCGTCGGCTACGTCACCAAGGATCCGGCCGATTACCTCTATCCCGGCAAGGACTTCTACGCCTCGCTGAAGGGGGCCTACGACAGCGTCGACAGCTCCTTCTCCGAAACCGGCACCGCGGCGATGCGTGCGGGCGAGTTCTCGCTCCTCGGCCTCTTCACCCGCCGCGACGGCGAGGAGTACAAGTCCAAGGACAAGAGCTTCCGCAACCCGCAGGACTATCAGGTCAACAATGGCCTGGCCAAGCTGGTGTGGGAGCGCGGCCCCGACAAGGTGACGCTGACCGGCGAGTATTTCCACCGCGATACCGACACCACCCTGCGCAACGACGTCGGCGCCGCCGCCAGCTACATCTTCTCGATGGCCCCGCCGCGGACCACCCGCGGCACCGTCGCCAATTCGGTCAGCGACGACGAGGCGACGCGCTGGCGCATCGGGCTGGAGCATTCCCACGACGCCCCCATCGGCTTCATCGACCATCTCGACTGGCGGCTCTACGCCACCGGCTACGACCATCAGGAAAACCGCACCCGCACCGCCGGCGTCGCCACCTCCACCAACACGCTGTTCCCGGCCCGCTCCACCCTGCGCGAAGAGACCAACAACGAATCCGAACAGCGCATCTTCGGCGGCGCGGTCAACATGCGCACCGACACCAGCTGGTTCGGGCTGCCCAACCGCCTTTCCTACGGCTTCAGCGTCGATCACATCCGCACCGAGCGCATGCGCGACGTGACGCTGACAAACACGGCGACAGGCGCCACCGCCAAGAGCTACAACGGCGACACCTATCCCAGCCGCACCTTCCCCAACACCAGCACGCTGATGCTGGGCGGCTATCTGCAGGACGAGATCACCATCGACCGGCTGCGTCTGGTGCCGGCGCTGCGCCTCGACTATTACCGGATGAACCCGGAGTTGGACGCCGCCTATCTCGCCTCCAACCCGTCCTCCACCCCGTCGAAGCTGGACAAGCTGGCGCTGTCGCCGAAATTCGGCGTCACCTACGACCTGACCCGCGAATATTCGCTGTTCGGCCAGTATGCCCACGGCTTCCGGGCGCCGCCCTATGACGACGCCAACCTCGGCTTCTCCAACCCGGCCTTCGGCTACGAGGTTCTGCCCAACGCCAGCCTGAAGCCGGAAACCAGCAATGGGGTCGAGGCGGGCTTCCGCGCCAAATACGCCGACGGCTCCAGCTTCCAGGTCTCCAGCTACTACAACCGCTACAGCAACTTCATCGCCCAGCGTGCGGTCGGCCGCAGCAGCGCCGGCCTGCTGCGCTACCAGTCGCAGAACATCTCGAAGGTCGAGATCTTCGGCGTCGAGGGCAAGGGCGAATGGCGCTTCCGGCCGGGCTGGTCGCTGTTCGGCGCGGCGGCCTTCGCCCGCGGCTTCGATCTCGACGCCAAGACCGCGATCGACGAGGTGGCGCCGCTGACCGTGAACGCCGGCCTGTCCTACACCGCGCCGGACAATTTCTGGGGCGCGGAGGTCGTCACCACCCACGCCTTCGCCAAGAAGGCGGACGACGTCAGCAGCTCCACCTACCTGAAGGCGCCGGCCTACACCACCGTCGACCTGTCGGCCTATCTGAACCCGACCGAGCACCTGTCGCTCGGCGCCTCCGTCAAGAACCTGTTCAACCAGGAATACTACAACTACATCAACGTGGTGAGCGTGGCGGAGACCTCCACCGATCGCCGCCGCTACCTGGAGGCCGGACGCTCCTTCCTCGTCCACGCCACCGCCAAATGGTGATCTGACCCAGAGGCAGGCGAACGGCCGGCGCGCTTCCTTCGTCGCTGCTGGCCCAAGCGGGGCTACACCATGGTTCAGCAGGTCATTTCACGGATCATCGCGTAGGGTCGCTCGGAAGGAACCTTCCATGGAGCGTCCCGGATGACCGATGCCGCCACGCCGACCCGGGGATCGGACCAGCAGCCGTCCCCACCCCCGCCTCCACCACCGGCCGCACCGCCGCCGGTGGCCTGGAGCCCGTGGGTGGTGCGGCTGTCGGTACTGGGGCTGGCCGTTCTGCTGGTGGTGGTCTTCGCCACGCGCTGGGACCGCTGGGTCGGATCGGCGGTCAGCCAGTCCACCAACGACGCCTACCTCCAGTCCGACATCACGCCGCTGTCGGCCCAGGTGTCGGGCATCGTCCGCGAGATGCCGGTGGGCGACTTCCAGCGGGTGCGGATCGGCGATCCGGTGGCGGTCATCGTCGACGACGATTACCGCGCACGGGTGGAGCAGGCGGAGGCGGCGCTGGCCGCCGCCGACGCCGCCATCGCCCAGTTCGACATCCAGAAGCGGACCCAGCGCGCCCTGGTCGATCAGGCCGAGGCCAACGTCCATGGGCTGGAGGCCGATGCATGGCGGGCGCGGCTGGAGGAATCGCGCCAGCATTCCCTGACCGAACAGGGGCTGGCCGGTACGCTGCAGGCGCTGCAGCAGGCCCAGGCGACATCCCGCCGCGCCCAGGCGGCACTCGAGGCGGGCCAAGCACTGGTCGACCAGCAGAAGGCGGCGCTCGACGGCATCGACGTGCAGGTCCGTCAGGCCCAGGCCACCCGGCTGCAGCGGCAGGCCGACCTCGATCTCGCCCGCATCACGCTGGACCGCACGACGATCCGCGCGCCGGCCGACGGCATGGTCGGCCAGCGGCAGGTCCGTCCCGGCCAGTATGTCGCGCAGGGCAGCCAGATCATCACCCTGGTGCCGCTGCCATCGGTCTGGGTGATCGCCAACTACAAGGAAACCCAGATGACCCGCATCCGGCCCGGCCAAACGGCGACGGTGCGGGTCGACAGCTTCCCCGACACGCCGCTGACCGGCCGGGTGGCCGGCGAATCCCCGGCCAGCGGCAGCCAGTTCGCCCTGTTGCCGCCCGACAACGCCACCGGCAACTTCACCAAGATCGTCCAGCGCATCCCGGTGAAGATCGTGCTGGACGATCCCAACCCGCTGCGCAACCGGCTGCGGCCGGGCATGTCGGTGGTGGTGACCATCGATACCGAGGGCGACACGGAAGGCAGCGCCGAAGGGGATCCCGCGAAATGAGCGCCGACCTCGCCGGAGCACGGCCGCCGGGCCGCTTTCCGCTGCCGTTCCTGCGGCGGGAGGCGGCGCCGGCCATCACCCACCATCCCGTCATCGGGCTGCTGGGCGTGTTGCTGGGCGCGCTGATCTCCACCCTGACCGCGCGCGTCACCGCCTTCGGGCTTGCCGACATCCGTGGAGCCATCGGCGCCGGCTTCGACGAAGGGTCGTGGATCCCCACAGCCTACACGGTGGCGCAGATGCTGGTGGCGCCGGCCGCCGCGTTCCTGGGGGTGGTGTTCGGACCGCGGCGGGTTCTGCTGGTCTCCTCCGTCACCTACGGGCTGGCGACGCTGGCCCTGCCGCTGACCGGCACGCTGACCGGAGTGCTGACCTTCCAGGTGCTGGCCGGCCTGTCGTCGGGCACCTTCATCCCGCTGACCATCGGCTTCATCGTCCGCAACCTGCCGCCGCGCTATCTGGTCTACGGCATCGCCGTCTACGCGATGAACGTGGAACTGTCGCTGAACTTCTCCGCCTCCATCGAAGGCTGGGTGATCGAGAACCTCGACTGGCGCTGGCTGTTCTGGGACACGGCGTTGCTGGCGCCGCTGATGGCGCTCTGCGTCCATTTCGGCATGCCGGCCGAACCGGTGCGCCGCGACCTGCTGAAGGACGGCGACTGGTGGGGCATCGCCTATGCCAGCCTCGGCTTCGCCCTGCTCTATGCCGGGCTGGACCAGGGCAACCGGCTGGACTGGTTCAATTCCGGCCTGATCACCGGGCTGTTCCTGGGCGGCGGACTGCTGGTCGTCGCCTTCATCGTGCAGGAGCTGACCTGTCCCAAGCCCTGGATCACCTTCAGCGCGCTGTTCCGCGGCAACATCCCGCTTCTGTGCCTGCTGCTGGTGCTGCTGCGGCTGGTGATGCTGTCGACCGCCTTCCTCGTCCCGCAATTCCTGATCACGGTGAACAATTACCGGGCGCTGGAGGTGGGGGACACGCTGCTGCTGATCGCGCTGCCGCAATTCCTGCTGGCGCCGCTGGTCGGCACGTTGCTGCGCCACGCCGATCCGCGCGTGGTGATGGCGGCCGGCTTCGCCGCAGTCGGCCTCGCCTGCTGGCTGGCCTCGCACCTGACTGCCGACTGGATCGGCGCCGATTTCCTGCCGTCGCAGATGCTGCAGGCCTTCGGCCAATCCTTTGCCATGACCTCGCTGATCTATTTCAACATCAAGAATCTGAATCCGGCTTACATCCTGGCGCTGGGCGCGCTGCTGCAGACGTCGCGCCTGCTCGGCGGCGAACTGGGCGCGGCCTTCATGCAGACCTTCGTCCGCATGCGCGAGCAGTTCCACAGCTTCCGCCTCGTCTCCGACGTGGTGGCGGGGGATCCCGACACCGTCCGCCGTGTGGCGGGCACCGCCGCCGGCATCGCCGCGCGTTCCGCCGGAAACGAGGAGGCGACGCACCGTGCCCTCTCGCTGCTGTCGTCGGCGGTGCGCAAGCAGGCCTATGTGCTGGCGTACATCGACGGCTTCATCGTGATCGGCTGGTTCATCGTCGGCGGGCTGCTGCTGATCGCGCTGCTGCGCCCAACACCCAAACAGTGACGCCCCGCGCGTCGGGCACGGGGCGTCACATATCCGCTCGGAAAGCGGAGGATCAGACGGCGGCGGTGACCACCACTTCGATCTTGATCTCCGGCGCGCCGAGGTCGGCGACGCCGATGGTGGCGCGGGCGGGAAGGTCGTTGCCGTCCAGCCAGGACAGCCAGGCGTCGTTCATCTCGTTCTTCAGGCTCATGTCGGTGATGAACAGCTGGGCGGACAGCAGCTTGGTCTTGTCGCTGCCGGCCATCGCCAGAACCTGGTCGAGCTTGCCGCAGATCTGCGTGACCTGGCCGCCCATGCCGACGTTGACGTCGTCGGCGATGATGCCGCCGAGATAGGCCGTGCCGTTGTTGACGACGACGCGGTGCATGATCTTGGTCTTCTCGATGCGCTTGATCACTGGAAACTGCTCCTTGGCTTGAAAAGAACTCAGGGGGTGATGGAGAAATCGACGTAGCGGGCGGCTATGCGCGCCAGCGTGCCGTCCTGCACGACCGCGCGGATCGCCTCGTCGAAGGACTGCTTCAGGCTCTCGTCCTCCTTGCGCAGGCCGACGCCGATGCCGGGGCCGAAAACCTCGGCGTCGATCACCGGCTGGCCGACCAGTTTGACCGACTTGCCGCCGTCGCCCTTGACCCAGTCCGACGCGGTGGCGCCGGTGGTGATGGCGGCGTCGATGCGCCCGGCCTTCAGGTCGGCCAGCAGGTTGGACGCGGTGTCGTAGGTCTTCAGCGTCGCCTCGCTGCCGAGATGCTTCTCGACATAGCGGGAATGGGTGGTGGAGACCTGGGCGCCGATGGTCTTTCCGCGCAGGCTGGCGGGCGAACCGTCGATGGCGGACTTGGCCGGCGCCACGAAATAGGCCGGCACCACCATGTAGGGGGTGGAGAAGCCGATCGCCTTCGCCCGTTCCGGCGTGATGTTCATCGTCGCCATGATGGCGTCGTACTTCTTCGCCAGCAGCCCCGGAATGATGCCGTCCCATTCCTGCGCCACGACGGTGCAGGGCCGCTTCATCCGCTCGCACAGCGCGTTGGCGAGGTCGACCTCCAGCCCCGCCACCTTGCCGTCGGGCTGGGTGAAGTTGAAGGGCGGGTAGGCGCCCTCGGTCGCGATGCGGATCTCCTGCGCCGCGGCGATGCCGCCGGACGCAAGCAACAAAAGGGCGGCAACGCCCGAGGTGAGGCGCTTCATGGCAGGCTCCGACAGGTGGAAAGGGATCAGCGCGCCGCGACGACGACGATCTCGACCAGGATCGACGGGTCGGCCAGCTTGGCCTCCACCGTCGCGCGGGCCGGCGGGTTGGCCTTGTCGACCCAGGCGTCCCAGGCGGCGTTCATCTCCGGGAAGGTGGCGATGTCGGCGAGATAGACCGTGGCGGTCAGGATGCCGCTCTTGGACGTGCCGGCTTCGGCCAGCAGGGCGTCGATCTGGCGCAGCACGTCGCGGGTCTGCGCCTCCACCGTGGTAGAGCCGTCATCGACGATCTGGCCGGCGAGATAGACGGTGTCCTTGTGGATCACCATGTCGCAGAGGCGCGGGGTCGGGTGGAAGCGCTGGATCGTCACGGGATGATGCTCCAAGGGTCAGGCGGCGAAGCGGCCGATGCGGAAGGGGGCGATGGGCAGGTCGGTGGACCCGGCCGTGATGAGATCGGCGGTGATGCGCCCGACAATGGGGCCGAGCTGGAAGCCGTGCGCCGAGAAGCCGAAGGAATGGTAGAGGTCCGGTTCGGTGCCGCTGGGGCCGATCACCGGGATCTGGTCCGGCATCCGCGCCTCGATCCCCGCCCAGGAACGGACGATGGTGGCGCCGCGCATGGACGGGAACAGGTCCCACACCGTGCGGGCGTTCACCGAGACCTGCGAGAAGTCCAGCTCCGTCCGGTTCTCGTCGCGCACCGCCCGGCCCAGCAGGCCGCCGCCGATCAGCACGGTGCCGTTGGGGAACTGCTTGAAGGACAGGGTGCGGCCGGTGGCGCCGACCACCGGCTTGATGAATGGGGCGACGCGGGCGGTGATCATCAGCATGGGCGCGATGACCTCCAACGGCACCGGCTCCCCCACCTGCGCGGCGATCCGATCGGCCCAGGCGCCGGCGGCGTTGACCACGATCGGCGCCTCGAAGCGGTTGCCGTCGGCGGTCTCGACCGTCCACAGGCCCCCCTGGCGGGCCAGCCGGGTCACCGCCCCGCCCTCCTGGAATCGGGCGCCCAGCGCGATGGCCTTGCGGCGGAAGGCGAAGGTGGTGCGGAAAGGGATGGCGGCGCCGTCACCGCGCGACACCAGGGCGCCGACGCAATGATCGGCGATGGCCGGCACCAGCGACCGCAGTTCCTCCTGTCCGACCACCTCCTCGTGGGTGAAGCCCAGCGCGTTGAGTTCGGCGACGCGGGCGCGCGCCGTCTCAAGCTCCGCCTCGGTCTCCGCCACCTTGATCTGGCCGTGGCTTTCGAAGCCGCAATCGTCGTCCACCAGATCCCGGATGCCGTGCCACAGCGCCATCGAGGCGACGGACAGCGGCACCTCCGCGACATGGCGGCCGAGCTGGCGCACGCCGCCCGCATTGACGCCGGAGGCGTGGCGGGCGACATGGTCCTTCTCCAAGACCAGCACGCGCACGCCGCGCATCGACAGGTGCAGCGCGGCGGAGCAGCCGTGCAGGCCGCCGCCGATGACGATGACGTCCGGACGGGGGGAGGCGGTGGCGGTCATTGCACAGCTCCGCCTCAGTGCTTGAAGACGGCGTCGATGTCGGCGTCGGTCTTCGGCAGGGCGGCCAACTCGGCCAGCGTGATCGGCTTCACCGGCGGGCGCAGGCGGTAATAGCCGACCTCCGCCGGGGAGACGCCGCGCTCTGCCGCGATGACCTCGGTCACCGTCGGGCCGCAGAGCCGGCCCTGGCACGGACCCATGCCGCAGCGCAGGAAGCTCTTGGCCTGATTGGGGCCGGAACAGCCCAACCGCACCGCCTCGCGCACCGCACCGGCGGTGATCTCCTCGCAGCGGCAGACGATGGTGTCGTCGGCCGGCACGCGGAAGGCTTCCGCCGGGGTGTAGAGCGTGTCGAGGAAGGCGCGGCCGGTCAACGCGCGGTCCAGCGCGGCGCGGAAGGGGGCGGCGGACTGGTCGCGCTGCTCCCGTCCGATGCGGCCCAGCCGGTGCAGCGCGTCGAGCGCGGTCAGACGGCCCGCTTCTTCCGCCGCGCGGGCGCCGCCGATGCCGGCGCCGTCGCCGGCCAGCGACACGCCTTCGACCGAGGTCGCGCCCCACTCGTCGGTGGTCGGGCGCCAGCAGCGCTGTTGCTCGTCCCAGCGCTGGGCGCAGCCGGTGGCGTTGGCAAGGTTCAGGTTGGGGATAACGCCGTGATGCAGCAGGAGCGTGTCGGCGGGCAGCCGGTGTTCGGTGCCGTTGCGGGTGTAGACGACGCTCTTCAGCACGCCTTCACCGGCAAGGCCACCCTCGGCGCGCAGAGCCGTGACATTGCCGATGACGGTCAGCTTGCGCCGCACCTCCAGCATCAGCTTCATGCCCTTGCCGAGATAGGGCGAGCGCAGGAAGCCCGGCAGCAGCGGCAGGGCGGCGCGCCAGTTCTCCTTCGGCGTGGTGTCTAGGATGGCGTCGACCCGCGCGCCGGCCTGCAGATACTGCCAGGCGAGCAGCCACAGCAGCGGGCCGCTGCCCGCCATCACCGTGGCGCCCGACGGCACGAGGCCGGAGGTCTTCAGCAGAACCTGCGCCGCACCGGCACCCAGAACGCCGGGCAGGGTCCATCCGGGGATCGGGAAGGGCCGCTCAAGCGCACCGGTCGCCAGGATGACGTAACGCACGGTCAGCAGCGACGCCGCGCCGTTGCGCGACAGGCCGATCTGGATGCGGCGCTGCCCGTCCGGTCCATCCTCGCGCGGGCGGGCGACGCTCCACACCGTGCTGCCCGGCCAGTGGGCGGCGCCGCTGTCGCGCAGCGGACCCAGCAGTTCGGCGCCATGCCAATAGTCGGGGCCGAGCACCTTGCGGTCGCGCACCGGCGTTTCGGTGACGGCGCGGTAGATCTGGCCGCCGGGCTCCGCCTGCTCGTCGAGCAGGACGACCGACGCGCCCTTGGACGCTGCGAGTGCCGCGGCTGCGAGGCCGGCCGGACCGGCGCCGACGACCGCGATGTCGAAGTCAAATGCGCTCATCGCTCCACCTCGCGCTTGCCGTTCTGGGTTTCCACCGCCATGCCCGGCGCCACGCGCACCTGACAGCCCTGGCGGTTCCCGGTCCCGTCGATGGTGACGAGGCAGTCGAAGCAGACGCCCATCATGCAGTAGGGACCGCGCGCCGCACCGCTGACCGGCGTGTTGCGGCAGGCGGTGACGCCGTTGGCCAGCAGGGCGGCGGCGACGCTGTCGCCGGCCCGCGCGCTGGCCGGACGGCCGTCGATGGTGAAGGAAACCTTCTCAGCCGCGGTCTCGATCTCAGGCAGCCTGCGGAACATGGAACCTCCGGGCGCTGAAGGGCGCAAAACGGTCGCCGAGGCCGCCGGCCGCGATCAGCGGCGCCAGCGTCAGCGCATGGTTGGCGGCAAGGGTCACGCCGCTGTGGCAGGTGGCGACGAAGGCGCCGGGGGCCGTCTTCGACTCCTCGTAGATCGGGAAGCCGTCCGGTGTCAGCACGCGCAGCGCCGCCCAGCTCCGCACCACGTTCAGCTTGCCCAGCAGCGGGAAGAAGCGGATGGCGCGCTGGGCGATCGCCGACGACACGCCCGGCTGCAGCGTGGTGTCGAAGCCGGTCTCCTCGAAGCTGTCGCCGATCATCACCCCACCCTCGTCGGTCTGGCGGACATAGACGGTGGGATGATGCAGGAAGGGCGCGGTCTTTTCGGTGACGATGACATGGCCGCGCTGCGGGCGGACGGGGGCCGACAGCCCGACCATCGGTGCCAGCCGCGCACTGTCATGACCGGCGGCCAGCACGATCTTGCCGGCGCGGACTTCACCCCCGGCGGTGCTCATGCGGAAGCCGCCGTCGCGATGCTCGATCCGCTCGACCCGGTGGTTGGGCCGGTAATCGACGCCCAGCATGCCGATGCCCTTGTGCAGGGTGCGCAGCAGCCGCAGCGAGTTGCAGTGGCCGTCCAGCGGGCAATAGGTGCCGCCGACCACGTCCGGCCCGATGAAGGGCAGCTCCTTGCGCAGCGTCTCGCGGTCCATCACCTCGTAGGGGTACGGGATCATGTCGGGCTGGTTGTGCAGCCGCATCATGGTGTTGGCGCGGGCCTGCAGCTCCTCTTCCGACAGCATCGGCATGAAGCCGCCGGGGCGCCGGTAGGCGACGTCCAGCCCGGTCTGCTCGCGCAGCAGGTCGGCGAAACCGCTCCAGTCGTCGGAGGACTGCTTGGTCCAGCCGGCATATTCCGCCATGCCCAGGCCCTTGCCCTGCACCCAGACCAGGGCGAAGTTGCCACGCGACGGACGGACGGCGATGTCGCCCTCGTCCAGCATCGCGACCTTCTGCCCCGACCGCGCGAGGCCCCAGGCCAGCGCCGATCCGACCAGCCCGCCACCGATCACGGCGACGTCGTACTCTCCGCCCCGACTGGGCTGCGTCATCGTCTCCACTCCCGCCGGCGCCGACACCGTGCGCACCGGCCGCCGCCGTTATCGTGATGCGCGCATCTGCCGGTCCGGCTCCCGCATGCGGTGCCGAATACTTCGCGATGCATCGCGTAATCTTCCGCAAAGCCCGGACCGTGCCGGCTTTGCGCATGGATGGCTTGCGAACTGCAGGGTTTTCACGGGCTGAGCGCCGCGGGATGCTTCCCGGCGACGCATGGCCGCTCCTTGATCCTTGCGACAGCATCGGCAGCCAACTTATAACTGTCAAATCAGATTGAAGGGGTGTTTCATGACCGAATGTTATGTACCCGCCACGGGAGCGGGCCGGGCGCCATGATCAATCCGCGCCAGATCGAAGCCTTCCGCGCCGTGATGCTGACCGGCGGCATCACAGCGGCGGCGGAGCTGCTGAACATCTCGCAGCCCGCGGTCAGCCGCCTGATCAGCGACCTGCAATATGCGCTGAAGCTGACTCTGTTCGAACGGCGCGGTCCCCGCATCGCTCCCACCAGCGAGGCCATCTCGCTGTATCAGGTGGTCGACCGTGCCTTCGTCGGGCTGGAACTGATCGAGCAGACTGCGCGCGACTTGACCGCGCGGCGCAGCGGGGCGTTGCGGGTGGCGGCGATGCCGGCGCTGGGCGTCGGCTTCCTGCCGCGCTACGTCGCGCGCTTCCTCAGCGAACGGCCGCGGGTGGACATCGCGCTGCGCGGCAGCACCTCGCCCATCATCCTGGACTGGGTGGCGACGGGCCAGTGCGAGCTTGGGTTCGCACACACCCCCATCGATCATGCGGCGGTGCTGACCGAGAAGATTCACGGGATTCCCGCCGTCGCCATCCTGCCGCCCGGCCATCCCTTGGCCGACAAGGACGTCCTGACGCCGAAGGACTTCGAGGGGGAGAGTTTCATCTCCACCAGCCCGCCGGCCTTGCTGCGCTCCCGCATCGACACCGTGTTCGCCGACCATGACGTGTCGCGGGCGATGCGGGTGGAAACCCAGCTGACGATGAACGCCTGCGCCATGGTGGCGGCCGGTTACGGCGTGTCGATCGTCGATCCCTTCACCGCCCAGGATTATGTCCCGCACGGGCTGGTCGTCCGCCCGTTCGAACCGAGCATCGGCTTCGACATCGCCATCCTGAGATCCGCCCAGGTGCCGCTGTCGATGATCGCGGAGGATTTCCTTGCCGGCTTCATGGAGGAGGCGACCCGCTTCCGTGACGGCTTCCTCGGATCGGGCGGCGGTACCGAAGCCGGCCCTCAACTGGTTCGGAACACGGAATTATAACATTACCGGATGAATGATGGCGGTTATTCGATTTGACGGTTATGTGACCACACCAGCACCCTTGGTCCGCGTCCTGACCGCGACCTTTCCGAAAAACAGCCCGCAGACAACGGCGGCGGCAAGGTGAGGAACGGTAAAACGGCGATCCGGGTCCGTGTCGCGATGCGGTCCGAAGATCAGGCCCGGATGAACCCCCGAGAACAGCGGACAGCGACCGTAAACAGGGACCAAGGCTCAAGAGGAGAATGACGATGCGCTCCGTGATGTGCGGGTTGATGGCGACGGCGGCCCTGTGGTGCGGCATGGCCGCGGTCCAGACGGCCCAGGCCCAAACGGCGGCCCAGGACAAGACGCTCTTTGTCGCCGCCTATGGCGGGTCCTTCGAGCAGACCATGCGCAAGGACATCATCCCGGCCTTCGAGAAGGCGATGGGCGTGAAGGTCGAGTATGTCGCCGGCAACTCCACCGACAACCTCGCCAAGCTGCAGGCCCAGAAGGGCAACCAGCAGATCGACGTCGTCATCCTCGACGACGGCCCGATGTATCAGGCGGTGGCGCTGAACTTCTGCGCCGACCTGGAGAAGGCGCCGGTCTACGACCAGCTCTACGACCTGGCGAAGATGCCGTCGGGCAAGGCGATCAACTTCGGCGCCGTCGGCACCGGCATCCTCTACAACAAGGCCTATTTCGACGAGAACAAGATCCCGGCTCCGACCTCGTGGAAGGACATCGAGGACCCGCGCTACAAGAAGAAGCTGGTCGTTCCGCCGATCAACAACAGCTACGGCCTGCACGCGCTGGTGATGATGGCCCGCCTGAACGGCGGCGGCGAGACCAACATCGAGCCGGGCTTCAAGGAATTCAAGGACAAGATCAACCCGAACGTGCTCGCCTACGAGCCGTCGCCGGGCAAGATGACCGAGCTGTTCCAGAGCAACCAGGCCGTCATCGCCGTCTGGGGTTCGGGCCGGGCCAAGGCGCTGGCCGACACCGGCTTCCCCGCCACCTTCGTCTATCCGAAGGAAGGCGGCATCGTTCTCGGCTCCGCCGCCTGTCAAGTCGCCGGCAGCAAGAATGCGGCCGAGGCGCAGAAGTTCATCCAGCACATGCTGGGCGTCGAGGCGCAGACCGCGCTGGCCGTCAGCGCCGGCTTCGGCCCGGTGAACAAGACGGTGGAACTGCCCGCCGACAAGCAGGCCGGCATCCCCTATGGCCCGGAACAGGTCGGCAAGCTGCTGGTGGTGGACTGGGACACCATCAACAAGAACCGCGAGCAGTGGAACAAGCGCTGGACCCGCGAGATCGAGCGCTGAGGATGTGAGAAGCAGCGCCCTTCTCCCCCTGCGGGAGAAGGGTTGGGGTGAGGGGGCGCAAACTCACGGTTTCACCGGCCTTCGGCCGGCTCCACCCCTCATCCCAACCCGCGGGTCGGCAAAACGCCGTTGGCGTTTGGCCGATCCCGCCCCGCAGGGGGAGAAGGGCCATCACGCCCACGACGATTGCAGCCATTCGCAAGCGCTATGGTGTGGATGCTTCAGGGGCGAAGGGAGAGGGAGACGACGGCATGACTTATCTGGTACTCGACCAACTGACCAAGCGCTTCGCCAACTGGACGGCGGTCGACCGCGTCTCGCTGACCGTCGAGAAGGGCGAGTTGATTTCGCTGCTGGGGCCGTCGGGCTGCGGCAAGACCACCACCCTGCAGATGATCGCCGGCTTCCTCGACGCCGACGGTGGGCGGGTGATGCTGGACGGCCAGGACCTGCTGGCGAAGAAGCCGAACGAGCGCGGGCTGGGCATCGTCTTCCAGAGCTATGCCCTGTTCCCGCACATGACCGCCGCGGAAAACGTCGCTTTCGGACTGGAGATGCGCAAGATCAACCGCGCCGACCGTGACCGCATGGTGGCCGAGGCGCTGAAGCTGGTCGGGCTGGAGCAGTACGGCGACCGCCACCCCCGCCGCATGTCCGGCGGCCAGCAGCAGCGCGTGGCGCTCGCCCGCGCGCTGGTGATCAAGCCGAGCCTCCTGCTTCTCGACGAGCCGCTGTCCAATCTCGACGCCAAGATGCGCGAGGAGATGCAGATCGAGCTGCGCCGCATCCAGCGCACCGTCGGCACCACCATGATCCTCGTCACCCACGACCAGTCGGAGGCGATGGCCCTGTCCGACCGTGTCGTGGTGATGAACAAGGGGCGCGTCCAGCAGGTCGCCTCCCCGCAGGAGGCCTACGACCGCCCGGCCAACGCCTTCGTCGCCAACTTCCTCGGCCGCACCAACCTGTTGCCGGGCATGGTCGGCGGCGGTTCGGCGGGAAGCACCGTCATCACCGTGGCGGATTCGGTCTGGCCGGTGTCGCAGCCGGTGCCCGTGGGACCGGGCGCGCTGGCCGTCCGGCCGGAGAAGATCGGCTTCGTCGATGCCGGGGGCTTGAGCGGCACCGTGCTGGCCCGCGTCTTCCAGGGCACGCAGTGGCTGTTCGAGATCGAGACCGCCGCCGGCCGCGTGATGGTGATCCGCCAGCATGACGGCTCCCCCCTGCCGGCGGAGCGCGAGCGGGTGATGATCGGATGGCGTCCGCAGGACATGGCGGTGATGCCGGCCGATCCGGAGGCGGACCTGTCCGCCCGGGAGGCGGCATGAGCATGGCGGCCTCCATCGATTCCCAAGTCCAGGCGTCCGCTGCGAACCCGGCCACTCCCCAGGGCGCCCACGCACCTCCGCCGCGCCGTCGGCGCCGCTGGCCCTGGGCGCCCTATCTGCTGAGCGCCCCCGGCCTTGCCCTGTTCGCGGTGCTGCTGCTGGTGCCGCTGGTGATGACCTTCCTGCTGTCGCTGAACAGCTTCAGCTTCTACGGCGGCATCGAGAATGTCTGGCAGCTCGGCAACTATGCCGACATCATCGCCGACAGCTATTTCCACGAGGTCTTCCTGCGCACCTTCCGCATCGCCGCGGTGGTGACGATCCTCTGCGCGGTGTTCGGCGCGCCGGAGGCCTACATCCTGCGCCGCATGAAATCGCCCTGGCGCGGGCTTTGCCTGCTGATCGTGCTGGGACCGCTGCTGATCTCGGTGGTGTCGCGCACGCTGGGCTGGGCGCTGCTGTTCGGCTCCACCGGGCTGGTCAACCAGGGGCTGATGGCGCTGGGGCTGATCGCGACGCCGATCGAGTTCATGTACACGGAAACCGGTGTCATCATCGCGCTGACCCATGTGCTGGTGCCCTTCATGGTGCTGTCGGTCTGGGCCTCTCTCCAGCGGCTCGACCCGCAGGTGGAGAATGCGGCGCTGTCGCTGGGCGCCGGGCCGCTGACGGTGATGCGCCGGGTGGTGCTGCCGCAGATCGTGCCGGGCATCCTGTCGGGCTCCATCATCGTCTTCGCGCTGGCGGCCAGTGCCTTTGCCACCCCGGCGATCATCGGCGGGCGGCGGCTGAAGGTGGCGGCGACTCTCGCCTATGACGAGTTCCTGAACACGCTGAACTGGCCGTTGGGCGCCACGGTGGCGGTGCTGCTGCTGATCGCCAACGTCGTCATCATCGTCGGCTGCAACCGGCTGGTCGAACGTCGCTACAAACAGGTGTTCGAATGAACCGCAACGGCCCGATCGCGCTGATCTTCCACGTCCTGTTCCTGGGCTTCCTGCTGGCGCCGATCCTGATCGTCTGCGCCGTCGCCTTCACCTCGCAGGGCTACCTGTCGCTGCCGACCGAGGGGCTGTCGCTGCGCTGGTTCCGCGCCATCGGCGACAATCCGGAATTCATCCGCGCCTTCAAGGACAGCCTGCTGCTGGGGGCGGTGTCGTCGACCCTGGCGATCCTGGTGGCGGTTCCGGCCGCACTCGCCATCGCGCGCTACCAGTTCTTCGGGCGCGAGGCGATCCAGGCGCTGTTCCTGTCGCCGCTGATGGTGCCGCACATCGTGCTCGGCATCGCCTTCCTGCGCTTCTTCACCATGATCGGGCTGGGCGGCACCTTCGTCGGGCTGGTGCTGAGCCACGTCATCATCATCCTGCCCTTCGCGCTGCGCCTGATCCTGGCGGCGTCCACCGGCATGGACCGGGCGGTGGAGAACGCGGCATCCTCGCTCGGCGCCTCCTCCTGGACCTGCTTCCGCCGGGTGACGCTGCCGCTGATCCTGCCGGGTGTCGCCAGCGGCTGGGTGCTGGCCTTCATCAACAGCTTCGACGAGGTGACGATGACCGTCTTCATCGCCTCGCCGGAGACGACGACCTTGCCGGTGCGCCTGTTCCTCTACATCCAGGACAACATCGACCCGCTGGTCGCCGCGGTGTCGGCGGTGCTGATCTTCCTGACGGTCGCCGCCATGCTGGTGCTCGACCGCGTCTATGGGCTGGAACGGCTGCTGGTCGGCAAGGGCCGCGACTGAGCCGCCCGCGGCGGAGCACCGGCATTCGTCAAACGGATGATCGTGCAGAACACGACGCCCGCGGCGAGGCTGGTGTGGCCGCTGAGCATGACGAGGCCGAGCCCCCAGCCCTGCCAGTTCACCAGCACCCCCAGTGCCAGCAGCAGGGTGCTGGTTCCCGGGACGCGCAAGGCGCGCGTCACGGCGGGTTCCAGCCGGCGTCCGAACAGGTCGTGTTGCTGGCGCTCCATCGCCAGGGCCAGCGACCCGAAGCCGGCAAGGCACAGCGCGAAAGACAGCAGGTGCATCATCATCGTCCCTCCTCAACTGCGCCGCCGATGACGCCACCCCGTTCCTTCGCGGGGGCGGCGCGCAGTTTCGGCCGGTGGCGGGCGGTGCGCAGCGCCAGCACCACGTGGAGTGCGGCCAGCGCCCAGCACATCAGATCCGTGCCGATGAACACCCAATCGCCCTGACCCAGGCTGTGCCACAGCGGCCGGTCGGTCGTGACGGCGTTCAGCACCGGCAGCAGCGCCAGCAGCGCCGCCGCCGCCCACAATTGCTCGATCCAGGCCGCCTTGGCCGGACGCAGCACGGCATGGACCAGCGTCAGCGCCCAGATCGCGAAGAACAGGTGGATCTCCCAGGCCGCGCGCTCCGCCATGCCCGCCGGCAGCAGGCGGTTGCCCCACAGATAGGCCGTCATGGCGACCGACAGCCCGGCGATGCTGGCGATGTTCAGCCGCTCCACGATGCGGAAGCCGATGTGGGGCCGTTCGGGATCGGCCAGCTTCTGCCGGCGCTTCACCGTCCACATCACCAGCCCGGTGCCGACCATCGCCGTGCCCATCAGGCTGACGAGGAAATAGAGCCAGCGTGTCACGCCGTCGCTGAACCGTCCCAGATGCAGGGCATAGAGCACGCCGCGCGTCTCCGCTGCCGCGCCGACGCTCTCGTGGGTTTCCAGCAGCCTGCCGGTCGTGCCCTCGAACAGCATGTATTGCGGGCTCATGGAGACGCGGCCGGACTCGCCGCGCGCCACCGCCACGCGGGCGGTGGAATCGCCGGGATTGGTGGCGGTGACGCGGCCGACATTGTCATGGCCCCAGCGCTCCTGTGCATGGCGCACCATCTCCGCGACGGAGGCGAGCGGCACCGCCTGCCCGCTGGGCTTGCCCGGCTGGATGAAGGCGTTCAGCTCCGCGGTCATCTGCTGGCGCTCGGCCTGCGTCCTGATCGCCATCTGCTCGCCCCAGGGCATGTAGAGCGCCATCAGCGTGACCAGCCCGGTGTAGGTGATCATGAAGTGGAAGGGCAGGCCGAACACCGACAGCGCATTGTGCGCGTCGAGCCACGACCGCTGTCCCTTGCCGCCGCGGAAGGTGAAGAAATCGACGAAGATCTTCTTGTGGGTGATGACGCCGCTGACGATGGCGACCAGCATGAACATGGCCGCCGCCCCGGCGATCCAGCGCCCCCAAAGCGCCGGCATGTAGTGGAACTGGAAATGGAAGCGGTAGAAGAAGTCGCCGCCCAGCGTGTCGCGCGCGGTGACCTTGCCCCCGGTGGCGGGATCGAAATTCGCCTCCCCGAAGGCGCGCCGGCCCCCCTCCGCTCCCGCTCCGCCCGGCGCCGTGCGCCAGAAGGCGTAGACGCTGTTGGTGCGCGCGTCCGGCAGGCGCATGCTCCATTGCGGGCTGCCGGGCACGCTGGCGACCAGTTCGTCGGCGATGCGCTGGGCCACCAGGGCCGGGTCGGGCAGTTCCGCCTGATGCGCCAGTTCCGGCCGCATCCATTGCGACAGCTCGTCCTTGAAGTAGGACACCGTCCCGGTCAGGAACATGGCGTACAGGATCCAGCCCATCAGCAGGCCGGCCCAGATGTGCAGGTCCGACATGCTCTGGCGGATGCCGCGGCCGGCGGGACGCCGTGCCTTGTCCCGCATTACGTTGTCCGTCTTCACGGCCCTACTCCCCCTCACCAGACCGACCACGCCGCCGCTGCCAGCGGCACCGCCGCCGCCAGCAGGCCGGCCCAGGCCCGCAGCGCATTGCGCGCCGCAAAGACCCAGACCACCGCGCCCGCATAGATGGCGAAGCTCGCCAGCATGCCGGTGAGCACGGCCTGCGGCTTGCTCATCGGCAGGGCCAGCGCCGCCACGCTGCCGAGCGCCGCCAGCGCATAGCCGCCGAACAATGCGGCGACGATGCGCGAGGCGACCGGCGCCGCGCGGCGGACGCGGTCGATCAGCGGGGTCATTGGTGCGGCGCTGCCGCCGGACCGGCGGGAAGCGGCGCCAGACCGTCGCCATGGACGTAGGTCACCGTGGTGGCGTAGCTCACGGCGTCATAGCGCTCAGTGCCGCTGGCGCCCGGACGCTCGCCGGGGGTGGGGTCGGTGAGGCTGACCTCCGCCACATAGGTGCCCTTCCACGGCAGGTCGAAGCTGACGAGCCCCTGCTCGTCGGTATAGGCCTCCTTGGCCCAGCCGGACTGGGTCACCAGCGACACCTTGGTCTTCGCCTTGGGCTGGTCCTTGAAGAACAGCTTGAAGCTGCCGGGCTGGCCGGCGGGCACCAGGTCCAGGGCCAGCTTCGGCTTCTGTTCCTTGAAGCCGGTGATCAGGCGCGCTGACGGGTGGTACCAGTTGGCGGTCTCCTTCCCGTTCTCCTTGCCGGGATAGAGCGGATAGAGCGGGTCGTCGGCGACGATGCTCTCGCCCTCGCCGGCCTTGAAGGGCAGGGTGAAGCCGGTGGCGGTCTTGGCCGCTTCCGACGCCCGTTCCCCCTTGGCGGAGACCAGCGTGCCGGCCGGCTTGACGAACTTGTCGAGCAGGCCGGGCGACGCCTCGCGCAGGTTCTCGCCGAACTCGCCGAAGCGGATCACCGCGTTCTGGCCCTCGGGCTGTTCGATCCAGATCTGGTGGGCGTTGGCGGGCACCGCGAGCCCCAGCAGGGCGACGATGGCGATGGACAGTCTGTTCATGGCTAATCCAACTAGATCGGGGAGAGGGAGGTCAGAAATCGGCGGAGGCGGACAGCAGCACCGTGCGCGGCGCCCCGACGGTCACGTAGGTGCCGGTGGTCAGCCAGTAGTCCTTGTCGAACAGGTTCTCGACATTGGCGCGGAAGGTGACCGGCGTGCCGACGATGGTGGTGGCATAGCGCGCGCCGATGTCGAAGCGGGTCCAGCCGTCGAAGCGCAGGGTGTTGGCGTCGGTCAGGTAGGAGCCGGAGGTGTAGATCACCCGCCCGTTGAGGGCGAGGCCCTGGACCCACGGGGTTTCCCAATCCAGCCCGGCCGAGAACGTCTTGTCCGGCACGCCGGCGGCGTCGTTGCCCTGCACCGCGGCGTTGGCGGTGCGCGTCAGCTGCGGATCCATGAAGGAGGCGCTGGCCATGCCGCGCAGGCCGGGCAGGATCTCGCCATAGGCAGACAGCTCCAGGCCGCGGTTGCGCTGCTCGCCGTCATAGGCAAGCTCGTTGGCGGCATTGCGGATCGAGTTCGGCCGGGTCAGCTGGAACACCGCCGCCGTGGTGGTGATCGAACCCCAATCGACCTTGACCCCGGCCTCGTACTGCTTGGACTTGAAGGGGGCCAGCACCGCACCGGTGTTGGCATAGCCGGCGCCGACCACCGTGCCGCGCGTCAGGCCCTCGGCATAGTTGGCGTAGAGCGAGACATTGGACAGCGGCTTGACCACCAGGCCGGCCAGCGGGGAGGTCGCGCTGGCATCGTAGGTGCCGGTCTGCAGGCCGGTCGCGGTGCTGAAGCTGTCGACATGCACCTTCTGCCGGCGGGCGCCCAGCGTCAGCATCACCCGGTCGTCCAGCACCGACAGGGTGTCGGCCACGGCGAAGCTGGTCAGCGTGGTTTCCGCCGACTTGCGCGCCGAGGTGCGCGCAGCGGTGACGGCCGGCAGCGGCACCGGGTTGTAGATGTTGGACAGGGCGGAGCCGGCCGACTGGATGTAGGCGTTGCCCTCGTCGCGCTTGAAGCCGCTGTAGCCGACATTCAGCGAGTGATGGACCGGGCCGGTCTCGAAGCGCCAGCGGACGCCCGCGGTGCCGCTGACCGTGCGGGAATAGGAATCGTAATAGGCGTTGCGGACCGTGAAGTTGCCCAGCGCGTTCACCGCGGTGGTCGTGCCCGGGAAGGTCTGGTCGTTCTCGCCCTTGCGGTAACCGATGCCGGCATAGGCGGTCAGGCTGTCGGTCACGTCCACCTCGATGTTCGAGGCGACGGTGACGTCCTTCTGCACCAGGGTCGTGCCGGGGAACCAGTTGCTGCGCGCGTCGGGCGGGGAGGGGATGGCGGTGGTGGTGGGAAGGATGCTGATCTGCGGACGGAAATTGTCGGTGTCGTCGCGCTGGGTGATGGCATCCATCGACCAGCGCAGCCGCTCGCCGCGGTAATCGACCGCCAGGGCGCCCAGGCCGGAACGCAGGTTGCCGCCGTCGACCGACGCCTCGCCGTTGCGCATCAGGCCGTTGAAGCGGACGCCCCATTCCTTGTTCTCGCCGAAGCGGCGGCCGACATCCAGATGCGCGGCGAGATTGGCGTCGCTGGTGTAGGTGGTGGTGACGCGGGTGAGCGGCTCGTCGCCGGCGCGCTTGGCCAGGATGTTGATGCCGCCGCCGGTACTGCCGTTGGGGGCGATGCCGTTGACCAGGGCGCCGGGACCCTTCAGCAGCTCGATCCGCTCGATGATCTGTGCCGGCACGCGGTTGGACGACACCAGCCCGAACATGCCGTTGAAGCCGACATCGCCGGCTCCCACCGCATAGCCGCGGATCTGGAAGGTGTCGTCGAAGCCGTTGCTGCCGGTGGTGAGCCGAACGGAAGCGTCGTTGATCAGCGTGTCGGCCGCGGTGCGCGCCTGCTGGTTCTCGATCAGCTCCGACGTGTAGTTGACCGTGCTGAAGGGCGTGTCCATGACGTCGCGGCTGCCCAGCAGGCCGACCGATCCGCCCCGCGCCACCTGCCCGCCGGCATAGGGCTGCGCCAATCCGCCGGGCATCATCCCGTTGGCGGTCACCTGCAGGGCCGGCAGGGTCGTGCTGTCAGGGGATGCCGTCGGGGTGGCGGCTTGGTTGGTCGCCGGGGCAGCCGCACTCTGCGCGACCAGGGCATAACCCGATCCCGCGCGGGCGATCCCATAGCCGCTGCCCGCCAGCAGCCGGCGGAAGCCGTCTTCCACCGTGGTTGCGCCCTTCAGGCCGGGCGAGCTCTTGCCCCGGATCGCCGCAGGGTCCGCCTGGACCGTGACGCCCGCCTGCGCGGCGAAGCGGCTCAGCGCCTCGCCCAGCGGGCCGGCGGGAATGTCGGCGTTGACGGTGGCCGCCGTCGCCTGGGCATGGGCCGCGGGCGCGAGGAACGCACCGCCCGCCAGGACCGCAGCGGCCAGCCCGGCCGCGACGGCGG
This sequence comes from Azospirillum largimobile, assembly GCF_977007025.2. NCBI lineage: Bacteria > Pseudomonadati > Pseudomonadota > Alphaproteobacteria > Rhodospirillales > Azospirillaceae > Azospirillum > Azospirillum largimobile. The sequence goes on along the minus strand of NZ_CDRMUA020000003.1, from coordinate 841,284 downwards.
CGGGACGCAGGCCGGATTTGCGGGTATCAGGCGCGGCTGAACGGTCGCCACACGGATGGGCGGTGTGGCGGACGGCGGCCTTGCCGCGAACTCGTTTCATGCTGTCGGCTCCCCTGCCAAACGATGCCTTCCGCACGACATCGGCGGCCGGCGCGGTTCCCCCCAGGCCGGTCGGACGACGGTGCTAAATTAGCGAATGCGTGTTACTCGCATCGATAATGCGAATCGTTCGCACTATAAGCACCGATTCTTGCTGGGCGCAACAGATGTCTGGCTTCGTTGGATTTTTTCCGCAAATGCCGTGGGCGGAACCAGTGGAACTCGAAAAACGAGCGCCGCCGGTCCGAAGTCCGGCGGCGCTCGTCTCAATCGGCGAACAGGTGGGGGGCGTGTCAGGCCGGCGTTTCGCGGTGGATCTTGAACGGCGACCAGGACTGGCTGACCGGCATGATCTCCACGCTGTTGATGTTGACGTGGGGCGGCAGCGACACCACCCAGCGCACCGTCTCGGCGATGTCCTCCGGCTGCAGCGGGTTGGCGCCGGCATAGAGCGCATCATAGGCCGCCTTGTCGCCGCCGGTGCGCACCAGGGTGAATTCGCTCTCCGACAGGCCCGGCTCGATGGAGGTGACGCGCACGCCCTGCGCCGACAGGTCGCAGCGCAGGCCGAGCGAGAACTGCTTCACGAAGGCCTTGGTGCCGCCATAGACGTTGCCGCCGGGATAGGGCCAGCTGGAGGCGACGGAGGCGAGGTTGACGATCAGCCCGCGCTGCGCGATCAACCGGTCCAGCAGCAGCCGGGTGATGGTGACCAGCCCGGTGACGTTGGTGTCGATCATCGTGCGCCACTGCTCCAGGTCGCAGTCCTGCGCGGCCCCGGTGCCCAGCGCTAGCCCGGCATTGTTGACTAGGACGGAGATGTCGGCGAACTCCGCCGGCAGGGATTCCAGGGCGGTGCGCGTCGCCGCCTCGTCCCGGATGTCGAAGCACAGCGGATGCACGACCGCCGGTCCGCCCAGCGCCTCGACCAGGGCGTCCAGCCGGTCCTGCCGCCGGCCGGTGGCGACGATCCGCCAGCCTTCCGCCACCAGCCGCCGGGCGATGGCATCGCCGAATCCCGACGTGGCGCCGGTGACCATCGCCGTCTTCGGGTTGGTGGCGGTGTTCGGGGCGATGTTCGACATTGTGCGATCTTTCCTCATGACGTTGGAGGCTTCTGGCCGAAGCGCCACAGTATCATAGCTCCGGGAAGATCTCCCTCTCCCCCCGGGGAGAGGAAACTGTCCGCAACTCCGCGACCGTCCGGCAGCCCAGCAGGGCCATGGTGCGGTCGAGTTCGTCTTGCAGGATCGCCAGCGCGTGTTGCGCCCCCGCCTGTCCGCCGGCCGCCAGCCCGAACAGGGGCGCCCGGCCGAGCAGCACTGCCGCGGCGCCGGCCGCCAGCAGTTTCGCGGCGTCGCTGCCGCGCCGCACGCCGCTGTCGGCCAGCACCGTCATCCGGTCGCCGACCGCGTCCATGATCCGCGGAAGAACCGCAAGCGGCGAAGGCGCGCAATCGAGGTTGCGCCCGCCATGGTTCGACACCACGACCGCCTCGACCCCGGACTCGGCCGCGCGCAGCGCATCTCCCGGCGCCAGCAGGCCCTTGAGGATGATCCGCCCCGGCCAGCGGCGGCGCAGCTCCGCCACATCGTCCCAGCTGACCCGGTCGCACAGCCGGATCGGATCGTGGGCCGTGGCGTCGGTGATGCGGGTGCGGAACTGCGGCGGGTAATGGGCGTATCCCGGCCAGCCGCCATCGGCCAGCAGGCGCAGCAGCACGCCGCCCGCCCAGGCCGGGTGGCGCGCCACGTCCAGGGCGCCGCGCAGGGACGGCGTGACCGGCACGGTGAAGCCGTTGTGTCGGTTATACTCGCGTTTCGGCGAAACAGCGGTGTCCACCGTCAGGATCAGCGTGTCCACGCCGCAGGCGGCGACCCGGTCCAGCAGGGCATGGGTCAGGCTGCGGTCGCGCCAGACATAAAGCTGGAACCACAGCTCCGCCCCGGCCTCGGCGATGGCCTCAATGCTGGTGATCGACTGGGTGGAGACGCAGAAGGGGATGCCGGCCGCGCGGGCCGCCCGCGCCAGCAGCACCTCCCCGTCGTAACGGACCAGACCGGCGGCGGCGGTGGGCGCGATGACGAAGGGCAGGGCGCGCTCGCGGCCGAACAACGTCACGCCGCTGTGGCGCTCGCCGCAATCGACCAGCACCCGCGGCGTCAGTTCGGCCTGCTCGAAGCTGTCGCGCAGCCGGCGCAGGGCCGCTTCATCCTCGGTGCCGCGGTCGATGTATTCGAACAGGCCGCGCGGCAGGAAGCGGCGGGCGCGCTGGCGCAACTCGTCGATGTTCAGGCATGCCTTATGGGCCGCCATGGGATCACCGCCTCCCGCGGGGTGGCGCGCTATCGGGAATAGCTGCCGAATTTGTGGACGGAGATGGAGGCTGCGGCCACCTGCACATGCCGGGCGAGTTCCTGTTCGACCTGCTCCGGCGTCCAGCGCGTGGCGGGGACGGAGATGCTGAGGCCGGCCACCGCGCGGCCATGCTCGTCGGTGATGGCGGCGCCGACGGAGATGTCGCCCATCACCGTCTCGTTGACCAGCAGTGCATAGCCCTTCTCCCCCGCCTCGCGCACGCGGGCGCGCAGCCGGTCGGGATCGCAGACGGTGAAGGGGGTCAGCGGGCGCAGGTCGGTGCGGGCCAGGATCTCCTCCCGCTCCTCCTCCGACAAACGCGACAGGATGGCGGTGCCGGACGCCGTGTAGTAGGCGGGCAGGCGGCTGCCGACCATGAACTCGATGTTGACCAGATGCTTGCCGGGGAAGCGGGCGACGAAGACGATCTCGGCGCCGTCCAGCTCCTGCAGGTTGGTGGTCTCGCCGACGCTTCGGCTGATGTCGAGAAGATAGGGAAAGGCCTTCTCGATCAGCTCGTTGGCGCGCAGGTAGTTGTAGGAGAACTGCAGCAGCTTCGGCGTCAGCGCATAGTTGCGCGTGCCGTGGACGCGGCGCAGATAGCCCAGAACCTCCAGCGTGTAGACCAGCCGCTGCGCGGCGCTGCGGTCCAGGTTGGCGGCCTTGGCGATCTCCGACAGCGGCATCTGCCGGTGCGGCCCGTCGAAGGCGTGCAGGATCTGGAAGGTCTTCTCGGTCGAGCCGACGAACAGCGAGGACTCGCGCGGGTCGGCCTTCCTGCCGTCCGGCGCCGAGGCCGGTTCCGCAGCCGCCGCAGCCGGGCCGGTTTCCGTCACGGCTCCTTCCGCCTTCGGTGTCCGTCCTGCTGTCCGCGTCATCGGCAATCCCCCAAGGCAGTCTTCATCCGGCCGGGCCGTCGCCCGGCGCCTCCGCGCCAACGCATAGCATCCGGCGAACCGAATGCCACGCGTCGTGCGATGCAACCCATCATACCGGCTGGGCGGCCGGCATTCCCTCGTAAGTGACGAGCAGGCGCGACAGCTCGCGCCGCAGCGACCGCTTCAGCGGTTCCGCCGGTTCACGCAGCGGCGCCAGCATCGCCGGGGCGTCGACGCCGATCAGGTCCATCACCGCCTTCATCGGGCCGGGATTGGTCTCGGCGAAGGCCATGTTCATCATCGGGATCAGCGTGCGGTGGATCTCCAGCGCCTTGTCCAGCTTGCCGGTGGAGGCGAGGTCGTGGATCAGCCGCCACGCCCGCGGCAGCAGGTTGGCCGTCACCACGATGCCGCCCTTGGCTCCCGCCGCGACCTGCAGCGGGAACAGCGTGTCCTCGCCGCTCAGCACCGCGAAGGATGGATCGACCCCCGCCACCGTGCGCAGGAAATGGTACATGTCGGTGTTGCAGGCCTTCATGCCGACGATCCGCTCGTGCCGCGACAGCTCGTGCAGGATCTCCGGATCGATGGCGATGCGGGTGCGGTAGGGGATCTCGTAGATCAGGATCGGCACCGGCGATTCGTCGGCATAGCGCAGGAAATAGTCGCGGATGCCGGCCTGGGTCGGGTTGGTGTAGTAGGGCGTCAGCACCAGCAGCCCGTCCACGCCCGCCGCGGCGAAATCGCGGCCGGCGGACAGTGCGTCGTAATAGCCGGTGTCGAGCACGCCGGCGATCACCGGGCCGCGCTTCTCGCCTGCGCCCGCCATCGCCTCCACCGACAGCTCGGCGAAGCGGATGCGCTGGTCTTTCGCCAGCGCGCCGTATTCGCCGGTGCCGCCGAGCGGGACCAGCCCGTCGATCCCCTGGCGGAACAGCCAGGAGAACAGCGCCTTGGAGGCCGCCACGTCGATGGTGCCGTCGGCTGTCACCGGCGTCGGGGTGGCGGGCAGAATGCCGCGAAGCTTCGTGGCGTCAAGCATGTCTTGTCCTTGGAAGAAGCGGGTGGTGAAAGGCGGTTGCGGAGCCGGTCTCAGCTGGCGAGGCTGCGCCGGCGCAGCCGGTCGGCGACGTAGATCAGGGTGGCGACGAACAGCAGCAGCCCGGTCGACACCGCCGCGATGACGGGGGAGACCTGCAGCGTCACCTCGTCCCAGAACTGCTTGGGCAGCGTGGCGCTCAGCCCGCCCGAGGAGAACAGCGAGATGGTCAGCTCGTCGAAGGAGGTGGCGAAGGCGAACAGGAAGGAGGACAGCATGCCCGCCCCCAGGATCGGGAAGGTGACGTGCCGCAGCGCCGCCAGCGGACGGGCGCCCAGGCTCTGCGCCGCAAGGTCGAGGCGGGTGTCGTAGTTGCGCAGCACCGCCATCATCGTCATGACCACATAGGGCACGGCGACCACCGTGTGGCCGATGACCAGCCCCAGCACGGTGCCGACCAGACCCATCTGGGCAAAGACATAGAACATGCCGACGGCGATGATCATGCGTGGCACGACGATGGGCGACAGGATGAAGGCCAGCATGGCGCCCTTGCCCCGCATCTGGCCGCGCACCATCAGGAAGGCGGCGGGAACGCCGATCGCCATCGACAGCAGGCCGGTGCCGAAGGCCACCACGATGGAGCGCCACAGCGCCTGCATCCAGATCGGCGAGTCCAGCAGCTGCTGATACCATTGCAGCGTGAAGCCCGACGGCGGCCAGGCGAGACCGCCCTTGCCGAAGGACAGCGGGATCATCAGGAAGGCGGGCAGGCTGATCAGCGCCAGCAGCAGCCAGACGAAAACGGTCAGCGCCAGCGGACGCTCGGCGCGGCCGCGGATGGGGTGGCGGCGCGGCAGCAGCCCGATCAGCGCATCGCTGGCCGAGCCGAGAGCGGCCAGCACGCGCCCGCCAAGCCGCCGCATGGCGGTGTCGCGGTTGCGCACCACGGCGCTCTCACCGGTCAGCGACGCGAAGCCGAAGACGCGGTCGTACAGCACGAAGACCACCAGCACGACGGTCAGAAGCAGGACCGAAATGGCGCCGGCCAAGCCCCAGTTCAGCGTCTGCTGCACCTGATCGATGATCAGCTGGGTGATCATCGTCTCCTTCCGGCCGCCCAGCAGGGCGGGCACGATGAAGAAGCCGATGGCCGACACGAAGACCATGATCGCCGATGCGGCCACGCCCGGCAGCGACAGCGGGAAATAGACGGTCCAGAAGGCGGTGCCGGGGCGGGCGCCCAGCGTGCCGGCGGCGCGCGGCAGGGTGCGGTCGATGTTCTCCATCACCGCCAGCATGGTCATCACCGCCAGCGGCAGCATGGCGTGCACCATGCCGACCAGCACGGCGCCGAAGCCGTAGAGCAGGTCGGCCGGGGTGTCGATGATGCCCAGCGACATCAGCGTGCTGTTGATCACGCCGTTGCGGCCGAGGATGACCACCCAGGCGAAGGCGCGCACCAGGAAGCTGGTCCAGAAGGACAGCAGCACCCAGAAGATCAGGCGGCTCTTCGCCGGCCCCTTGGCGATGGAGATCAGGTAGGCGATGGGATAGGCGGCGACCACGGAGACCAGCGTCGTCGCCAGCGAGATCTTCAGCGTGATCCACAGGACGGTGACGTAGAGGCTGGAGGCGAACAGCTGCGCATAGGGCGCCAGCGTGAAGCCCTGCCCGTTGTAGACGCTGAGCGCCAGCAGCTGCCCGACCGGGAAGACCAGGAAGGCGACGAGCAGCAGGACGAGCGGGGCGCCCATCAGCACCGGCTTGCGCCAGGCGGGAGGGGGCGAATGGCGTTTGGCGCCTGCGGCGTGGGTCATGGTCATGGACTGTCCGCTCATCTCACGCCGTCCCGGCCGCACGAGCGGCATCGGCGATCACGTCGGCGATCACCACGGCGTCGCGGCCGCTCCAGGACAGCGTCAGCACGTCGTCGATGCGCACCGCGTCGGCCTCGTTGCGGGTGGGGAAGGCGGCGACCAGCGGCGGCAGGTCGCGGTCGAGCGGCTCCATATAGACCTTGGTCAGGCTGCCGGTGACCATCACCTCCGACACCCGGCCCTGCAGGCTGTCGGGAGCGTTTCCGGCGTTGCGGGCGACCGTCAGGTTCTGCGGCCGCACCATCACCCGCACCTCGGCACCCGGCGGCAGGTCGTTGCCGTTGGCCAGCGCCCGGCCGGAAACGCCCAGCGTGCCCAGCCTGACTTCCACCTCGTCGCCGCTGCGGTTGCGCAGGGCGGCGGGCAGGATGTTGGATTCGCCCAGGAAATCGGCGACGAACAGCGAGCGGGGACGGAAATACAGATCGGCCGGCGTGCCCAGCTGTTCGATCCGCCCGGCATTCATCAGGCAGATGCGGTCGGACATCGTCATCGCCTCTTCCTGGTCGTGGGTGACGTAGACGACCGTCGTTCCCAACTCGCGGTGCAGGCGCTTGATCTCCAGCTGCATATGCTCGCGCAGCTTCTTGTCGAGCGCGCCCAGCGGCTCGTCCATCAGGATGATCGAAGGCTTGTAGACCATGCAGCGGGCAAGGGCGACGCGCTGCTGCTGGCCGCCCGACAGCTCGCGCGGGTAGCGCCCGGCGATGTGCGGCAGGTGCACCATCTCCAGCGCCTCGCGCGCGCGCCGCTTGGCCTCGGCCGCCGCCACCTTCCGCATCTTCAGCGGGAAGGCGATGTTCTCCTCGACCGTCATGTGGGGGAACAGCGCGTAGTTCTGGAACACCACGCCGATGTCGCGCTCATAAGGCGGGGCGTAGGTGACGTCCTGCGAGCCGATGCGCACGCTTCCCTCGTCGGGCGGCACCAGCCCGGCCAGCAGGCTGAGCAGCGTCGTCTTGCCGGAGCCCGACGGGCCGAGCAGCGTCAGGAATTCGCCGTCGGCGACGACAAGATCCGTCGGGGCGAGCGCCACGAAGTCGCCGTAGCGCTTGGCAAGGCCCTGGACGGAAAGGCTGGAAGAAGACATGCGCGCCTCCTCGCAAAGGGGGTGGGGCCGAAGGGGGAGTGGAATGGGGTGGGGGTAGAGCCTATTGCCCCCTCCCTAGCCCTCCCCCGCTCTCGGCCGGCCGTAGGCCGGTCCGATCGCGGGAGAGGGAACTCCGCCGCTCTGCAACGTACTCCCTCTCCCGACTAGGGCGGGGGAGGGTCGGGGAGGGGGCAAAACGGAGGCTTCGCCTCAGCTCAGCAGCCAGGCATTGTAGCGCTCCAGCCCCTTCTGCTGGTTCTTCAGCCAGTAGTCGGCGTTGATCTGCACGCCGCGCTCGATGTTGGCCGGGAAGGTCGGGCAGTCTGCGGCGACCTTCGCATCGATGTGCTTGAAGGCGTCGGGCTGGGTCACGCCGGCCGGGAAATACTTCACCAGTTCGGCCTGCCGCTTGGGGTCGGAGGCGAACTTGATGAACTGGCGGCAGGCGTCGGCATTGGGGGTGCCGGCCAGGATCGCCCAGCTGTCGAGGCCCCAGATGTTCTGGTCCCAGACGATGCCGACCGGCGCGCCGGCGGCGATGGCCGCCTGCGGACGCGACACCCAGGTCGGGACCATGTCGACTTCACCGGACAGCAGCATCTGTTCGACCTGCGCGCCGCTGGTCCAGAACACCGAGACGTCCTTCTTGATGCGGTCCAGCGCCTTGAAGGCGCGGTCGAGGTCGCAGGGATAGACCTGCCCCGCCGGCACGCCATCGGCCATCAGCGCCTGTTCGATGGTGTCGAACGGGTGCTTGCGCAGGGCGCGGCGGCCGGGGAAGTTGGCGACGTCGTAGAAGTCCTTCCACGAGGCCGGCGCCTTGCGGTCCTTGAAGGCGTCGGTGCGGTAGGCCAGCACCGTGGTGTAGACGTTGGTGCCGACGCCGTATTCCGACATGTACTGCTTGGGGATCGAGGCGACGGCCGGATCGGCCTCCAGCCCGTGCTTCTCCAGCAGCGGCTTGTCGCTGCCGGTCAGCATCAGGATGGCCGGCTGGCTGATCTTGGCCATGTCCCAGGTGTAGGACTTGGCTTCCACCATCGAGCGGATCTGCGCCGTCGGTTCCGCATTCGCCTGGACGCCGACCACTTCGATGCCGGTCGCCGCGGTGAAGGGCTTGTAGAACACCTCGCCATAGGCCTTGGTGTAGATGCCGCCGTCGTCGCGCACGACGATCCGCTTGTTCTGCGCGCGCGCCGGGCTCCAGATCGCCGGCATGGCAAGGGCGGAAGCGCCGACGGCGCCGGCTTTCAGCAGGGTGCGGCGGGACCAGCCTGATTGGCGGATGCTCATGTCGGAACTCCTCTTGGTGGGCCGGATCGGCGGAAGAATGGAAGGCAAGGGGGGCTCAGCCCGGCGGCAGCAGGCGGCCGGGGTTGAAGAGGTTCTGCGGGTCCAGCGCCTGCTTCACCGCGCGCATCAGCGCCAGTTCGGCGGCGGGCTTGTAGCGTGCCATCTCGCCCAGCTGGACGCGGCCGACGCCGTGCTCGGCGCTGAAGGTGCCGTTCAGCCGGGCGGCCTCGTCGTTCACCGCGTGGCGGATGGCGGCGGCCAGCGCCTCGCGGTCGGGGATGGCGTTCCAGGCGTCGAAGGTGAAGAAGGGGATGAAGTGGACGTTGCCGTCGCCGAGATGGGCGACGACGATCGCCGGCAGGTCGGGCACCAGCGCCTGCACCGCGGCGGTGGCGCCATCGATGAAGGCTGGCACAGCCGACAGCGGCACGGCGCAATCGGTGGTCAGCCCGACGCCGGCCTTCTTGTTCGCCTCCGACACGCTGTGACGCACCTCCCACAGGGCGTGGCGCTGGGCATCGCTGGCGGCGAGCGCCGCGTCGGTCAGCAGCCCGTCGGCGAAGGCGTCCTCCAGGATCGCCTGAAGTTCGGCGTCCAGCGCGTCGCCGTCGCTGTTGTCGGACAGCTCGATCAGCACATGCCAGTCGGCCGGCGTCTCGATCGGGCTTCGGCGGCCCGGAACCTGCTCCACCACCAGATCGAGCTGGAGGCGGTTGATCATCTCGAAGGCCGACAGCCGGGCGCCGCAGCGCTGCTGCACACGAGTCAGCAGGGTCAGTGCGTCGGCAGGATTGGCCATCCCGACCCAGGCGACCGCATGGCGCGTCGGCAGCGGGTGCAGCTTCAGCGTCGCCGCGGTGATGATGCCGAGCGTGCCCTCCGACCCGATGAACAGGTGCTTCAGGTCGTAGCCGGTGTTGTTCTTGCGCAGGCCGTACAGCCCGGACCAGATCGTGCCGTCGGCCAGCACCACCTCCAGCCCCAGCACATTGTCGCGCGTGTTGCCGTAGCGCAGGACCGAGGTGCCGCCGGCATTGGTCGCGATGGTCCCGCCGATCTGGCAGGAGCCTTCCGCGCCCAGGCTGACCGGATAGAGCCGTCCCGCCGCCGCCGCCGCTTCCTGCACGGTGGCGAGCACGCAGCCGGCCTCGACCTCCATCGTGCTGTTGACCGGGTCGATGCCGCGGATCGCACGCATGCGCGCCAGATTGAGGATGACCGGGGCCGGGCCCGTCTCCGATGGGGTGGCGCCGCCGCACAGGCTGGTGTTGCCGCCCTGCGGCAGCAGCGGAATCCCGTGCCGGGCGCAGCAGCGAACCACCGCGGCGACCTGCTCGGCATTCGCCGGCCGGACGAGGCAGAGTGCCGGCCCGCGGTAACGCCCGCGCCAGTCTTCCGTCGCGCCCTCAAGGTCGATTTTGGATGTCAGAACGGCGTCGGCGCCGATGAGGCCCGACAGCTCAGCGATCACGTCCACACGCGATCTCCTTGATCTGCATGGTGTCTGTCTTTGTAATCGCTATTCGATTACATCAACTGAAATATGATACCTCGTGATTGGTGCGCCAACAATCCACTTTTTGCATAGAGACCGAATTTTTGGTTAGGCACCGAAATATCAGGGGCGGGAGTGATGGATGGCCGGATCGGACGGATCGCCGGCACTGCGACGGCAGGGACTCTCGACCTGCGGTGGCGGACCTGCCTATAGTCCGGGAATGTGAGTCGTGGCAGGGCTGTCCTGCCCCCGGGGCGAGAGTTCATGAGCCGTTTGATCGATGCAGTGCTTGGCCGTCCGTCGGCGGTGGGGAAACCCGTCCGGACGCAATCATCCGCCCGCCGCTTCGTCGTCATCGATTGCGAGACCACCGGGCTGTCGCCGGCCGGCGGCGACCGCATGGTCAGCTTCGCCGCGATCGAACTGGCGGAGGCGGCGCCGACCGGCCGCTGTCTCAGCCTCATCTTCAATCCGGGGCGCAAATCGAACCCGCATGCGCTGAAGGTGCATGGGCTGCCGGATCACCTCCTGCGCCACCAGGACCCGTTCCACAGCGTCGCCCAGGACATCCGCGGCTTCCTGGACGGCGCGGTGCTGGTCGGCCACAATGTCGGCTTCGACATCGAGTTCCTGCGGCATGAATTCCAGCTCTGCGGCATTCCCTGGGTGCCGCCCCAATCGGTTTGCACGATGCACCACGCCCGGGGGCAGGTGGCGGGACGCGCATCGCTCGACGCGGTAGCGACGCTGTTCGGCATCGATGTCGGCATCCGCGCGCGCTTCCATGGCGCCTTCGTCGATGCCGAGATCACCAGCCGCCTGTTCCAGAAGATGATCCTCGGCAGCGCCGAGATGCTGGCGGTTCCCCATCTGGCGCCGACCAACCAGATCGACCCGCCGCCGGTGGTCCGGCCGCCGGCCGCGCCGATCACGCACGGCATCAATGGTTATGCCTTCGCCGTCACCGGCGAACTGACCGGCCTGCCGCGCGAAGCCGTGATGGCCCGCATCCTGGCGCTGGGCGGAAGCTGGCATCACAGCGTCCGCAAGGACACCGACTATCTCGTCGTCGGCCATGCTCCCGGCGCCACCAAGCTGGACACCGCCGCCGCCCGGCGCGCCAAATACGGCAAGCCCGACACCATCGACGAGGCGCAGTTCTTCGCCATGGTCGCGGCCTCCGGCGCCGGGAGGCGCGGCTGAGGGCGGAGGGTGCTTGACATGAGAATGAGAATCGTTATCATTCAGACATTCGAACGCACCTACAGCGGAAGCCAGCCGTCAGCCTCCCAAGCCTGAACGTCAGCCACCGTCTTTTTTCCGCTCCGGCAGCGTGTCGAAGCCCCATCAGACAGACGGCGCCACGGATGCCCGTGACGCCAGCCTGACCGTCAAACTTTCAACACCATCGCCGGGCGGCGATCACCCCGCGGTGGATGCGCCGGAAGCCTGCCCCAGGCGGGCGGCCACGGCCTCCCAATCGACGAGCTGTTCCAGGAACGCCGCGAGATAGTCGGGACGGCGGTTGCGGTAATCGACGTAATAGGCGTGCTCCCAGACATCGCAGCCCAGCAGCGCGTGCCGGCCGTGCGCCAGCGGGTTCTCGCCGTTCGGGGTGCGCATCAGGGCCAGCCGCCCGTCGGCTTCCTCGGTCAGCCAGACCCAGCCGGATCCGAACTGCGCGACACCCTCCTTGACGAAACCGTCCCGGAACGCGTCGACGGACCCGAAGCTGTCGACGAGGCGGCGCTCCAGCGCACCGGGAACGGCCCCGCCACCGCCGGGCTTCATCCAGGTCCAGAAATGGATGTGATTCCAGTGCTGGCCGGCGTTGTTGAAGATGGCCTGGGCCGTGGGATCGGCAAAGGACTGGCGCACCACCTCTTCGAGCGGCAAGCCGGCGAAGGCCGATCCGGGAACCAGCTCGTTCAGCTTGGCCACATAGGCGGCGTGGTGCTTGCCGTGATGGAGCGTCATGGTTTCCAGCGACATCGCCGGCCCAAGCGCATCGGGAGCATAAGGCAGATCGGGCAGAACGAACGCAGCAGTCATTGGTTCCTCCTTCGCCATGGCCGCCCGGCCGTTGCGTTGGCAGTGCCGAGCGGCTAAATTCAAAGTGCGAACTTGGTTTATTGGGTGGCAGGGAATATGTCAAGCCGCGGCTTGGAAAATCATGCGTGGTCGCCGAGGACCGTGACCGACAAGCTGTTGGCGTTCTTGAAGACGCACGGCCCTCAAACCACGGCGGAGCTGGGGCAGGCGCTCGGCACGACGGCGGAGAACATTCGCCAGCAGCTGAGTAGGCTGGGGGCGGAAGGGCTGGTCGAGGCCCGGTCCCGTCCACGCGGGGTGGGCCGGCCGGCCCAGGTCTGGCAGCTGACGGCGGCCGGTCATGCCCGTTTTCCCGATGCCCACGCGGATTTGGCCGTGCAACTGATCCGGAGCATCGGCGAAAATCTGGGGCCGGGCGCTTTCGATACGCTGATCGCGGCGCGCCGTGCCGACACCGAGGCCAACTACATGGCCGAGCTGAAGGATGTGGTCGGTGTGAAGGACCGTGTGGCGCGCGTGGCGGCGATCCGCAACCGGGAAGGCTACATGGCCGATTGGTGGGAGGAAGCGGACGGCTCGCTCCTCCTCGTCGAGAATCACTGCCCGATCTGTGCCGCCGCCGCGGCCCATGACGGCTTTTGCCGCGCGGAACTGGCCGTCTTCCAGCAGGTGATCGGGCTAGATGCTCCGGTCCGACGCGTCGAGCATATTCTGGCCGACGCCCGCCGTTGCGCCTACCGGATCGAGCAGGCGCCGGTTCAAGGCGATGTCATGCCTCCCGGTCTGCACGGCCGGGGCGATGAAGACGGCCGCTAAGCCTTGGCGATCTAGAAGATCGGATCGTGGACCGTGAAGCGCAGGTCCTGCACCATCGTGTCGAGAACGAGGAGACTGTCTCCACCGCCGAAATCGATCCGCACACCGTCTCCCAGCGCGACGACATGCTCCGCCCGCCATGCCGCCGTGCCGATGGCCGCCTCGAACCCTTTCAGGATGATGACGTCCAGGGACGGGTCGACGGTGGTCAGCACGTCGGCGCCGCTGCCCGGGGCGAAGAAGAACTGGTCGCTTTCGCCATCCCGTTCGGCCAGCAGCACGTCATCTCCCGCACCGCCATCGACGATGTCGCGTCCCGCCCCCGGAACAAGGACGTCCCGGCCGGACATGCCGTACAGACGGTCGGCGCCCTCCGCCCCGTCGATGTGGTCCGCGCCGGCGCCGCCGTTCAGCCGGTCGTCCCCGGCGCCGGCCAGGATCCGGTCGTTGCCGCCCAGGCCGTGAATTCTGTCCGCGCCATCCTGCCCCAACAGCGTGTCGTCGCCTTCTGTACCCTTCCGGATGTCGTCCGGCTCCGCGCCACCCGGCGCCGCGATGACGCCCATCAGCTTGGCCGTGTGGTCCCAGTAATCGGCCCCGCTTCCGGCGGGAAGCTCCGCCAGCACGATGGTGCCGTCCGTCGTGCCGTCGGACAGGAAGAAGCGGTCGATCTTGGCTGAATAGTCGCGGTCGAACCCCAGCACGCCGTCAGCGAACTCCCCGAGCAGCGTGTCGCCGTAGGCTCCCCCGGCCGTCTGCCACAGCTGGCGGGTGCCTTCGGATGTTCCGTCGGTCACCCACAGGCCGGCGGGGCTGGTTCCGCCTTGATCCGTCAGGAAGAAGGCGCGGTCGCCGGTGAGCTCGATGTCCCCATACATCCAATCGTTCTGATGGAGCTGGGAGGTCCCCTGGGGCGTGCCGTCGGTCACCAGCAGCCGTTGGGCCCCCGACCAATAATTCTCGTCCAGGAAAAGCAGCCGGTCGCCGTCTTCACCGGCACTCCCCTGATCGAGCCAGCCGAGCGGCCGGGCGAGGTCCTGTCCCGCCAGGTAACTCACCGTTCCCGTGGCGGCGTCCAGCACGCCGATCCTCGAGGCGGCACCCTGTTCGACCCGGTAGGTGTCCATGTCGCTCGTAAACATCACTTGGCCGTTGCGCAGTCCGGCGACGCTGTCGAGGTCCCAGCCCTGCATCGTCAGGTCGCCAAGATACCGGGTGCCTTGCTGCGTGCCGTCGGTGGCCCAGAAGGTCGAATGACGGACGGCGGTCGGCCACTCCATGCTGCCGGTCCACTCGGTCACGGTCGTGACCGAGGCGACGAGCCCGTCGGGCGTGGCGGCATAGCGGACGGCCCCGCCGCCGTCGGGAACGAGTTCCGTGAAGGCCGTCGCGGTGCCGCCTGCATCGACGAAGGTGAGCTTGGACGGCCAGGATGCCGATCCCTCGTGGAAGGCCAGCCGGCCGTCGGGCATGCCGATCAGCGTGATGCCCTGGGACCATGGGGGGCGCGGCGCCATCTCATGGAAGAGGCGGGTTCCCGCGGCGGTGCCGTCGGAGCTCCAGATGCCATCCTGTGCCCCGCCGTCCGCATGCAGGTAGAGCCGGCCATGAGCGCCCGTCAGCGCCGACGGAGAGGCCCCCTGGGTTCCCGGCATGAGGTCCGCCACCATCCGCGTGCCGGCCGTGGTCCCATCGCTCACCCAAAGCTCGCGGCCATGAATGCCGTCGTCGGCGGTGAAGAACAGCCGATCGCCGACCGCCGTCAGGTCGTCCGGGGTGCTGGATGCGGCGCCGGCCGCGGCATCGAACAGCCGGGTTCCGCCGCCTGTGCCGTCGGTGACCCAGAGCTCGCAGCCATGCACGCCGTCATCCGCGGTGAAGAACAGCTTGCTGCCGGCGACGACGGAATCGCTGGGGGCGCTTCCCTGCTCGCCCGCCCTGATGTCGGCGAGCAGGCGGGTCCCCGATGGCGTGCCGTCGGTGATCCAGGGCTCGGTTCCCGTGTTTTGCAATGTGGCCGTGAAAACAGCGATCTTTGCCTGTGCCATGCCCCCTCCAATCGGATGAAGCATTGCTTGAGGCGGAACAAGTGATGCTGTGATAATTTTTAGACTAGCCAACACATGGCATGTAAAAAAACGAAAAGATACTTTGTCTTTTTGATTTCTTGCTAATTTCGAATGCAAATTTCTGCGGCATCGGTGCATCTTGTCAAGATCAATGCTTCGACAGGATCCGGTTTCGCAAATAGAATTGGAGCGGATAGCAGCCGGCCCGACTCCTTCCGGATGGCTCAGGAAATCCGGACAAGAAAAAGGCCGCTGCCAGGAAGGCGCGGCCTTTAGTTCAGGTTCGGGAGGAAACGATGAACCTGGAGAGACCATAAGGCCCTACAGATTAACGCACTGTGAATGGCCTCACAGGTCTGTGCCTATACTACTTTATTGCAATGGCTTCGAATCGGCTGGCGGTTCTCATCGGCAGGTGCGGAAAGCTGCGGTCAGACAAGCGCCATCTGCCGGAGAACCTCGTTGCTGCCGCGCCAGATCATGTCGAGGGCGACATAGGTGATGATGAGCAGGCCGACCCAGCCGATCCAGCGGTGCTTGTGCAGCGCATGGGCGATCATGTTGGCGGCCGCACCCATCAGCACGACCGACAGCACCAGCCCGATCACCAGGATGGTCGGATGCTCCTTGGCGGCACCGGCCACCGCCAGCACATTGTCCAGCGACATCGACACGTCGGCGACGACGATCTGCCAGATGGCCGCCCCGACCGTGGTGGCGCCGGCCGCCGCGACGGCGGCATTGCCGGCAGAACCGGCGGTCGCGACACCGCCGGCATCGGGCATGCTCATGGCCTCGTCGGGAGCGACCTCGTCCTCGCCATGGCTGCGCAGTTCGCGGAACATCTTCCAGCAGACCCACAGCAGCAGCACGCCGCCGGCCAGCGTCAGGCCGATGATCGCCAGCAGCTGCGTGGTGATGAGGGCGAAGAAGATGCGCAGCACGATGGCCGCGGCGATTCCCCAGAAGATGACTTTGCGGCGCTGGGCCAGCGGCACCGCGGCGGCGGCCATGCCGACGACGATGGCGTTGTCGCCTGCCAGCACGAGGTCGATGGCGATCACCTGAAGCAACGCGGCCAGGGCGTCGGCCGTGAACAGATCGGTCATATGGTGCTTTCCTCTTACATCGGGCAAGAGAGTGGCACCCAAGGGAGCCGATCCGGACATACGGAATGAACGCTGCCGGCAGGCACGGGTCGGGGCCACTCTGAACGTCTTTCCAGTCCGACATCACAGTTCGACGAACTGTCAGAGGGGCCCGGCCTGGCAGGGCCGACCTTTAGACGAACGGTTCGCAAATGACAATTGCGGTTTGGCCGCAACGGCCATGCAGCGGACGGCGTTCGGCGCGGAAAAGCTCCCGGCCGCAAAACGGCGATTTTCATCCCGTGCTTAGCGGCGGCCGCCGGCGGTGGTAGAACCGGGTGAACCCCCTGTGTTTCATCCGCCGGAGGGAAGGCATGGCCCGGTGGCCGCGGTCCACTCGTCCTTCTTCCGAAACAATTGAGCGAAACCGCCGTTTCCGCGGCCTGAACCCGGCGTTGCGCATCCACGCGGCGGGCGGATGGAACAATGAAACAGGTCCGGAAAACCGTTCCACAGCGTTTCAAACGTTCCATCCGGGGCCAGTCCTGATCCCCGCGTCAGGCCGCGCGGACCTCGCCGATGAAGGCCTGGATCCGCTCGCGCAGGCGGTCGGAATCGCGGGACAGGCTGTCGGCGGCGCCCAGAACTTCCCCGGCCGCCTGACCGACCTGCCCGGCGGAGCTGCTGACCGCGGCGATGTTGCCGGTCACCAGCTGGGTTCCCTGTGCGGCCTGCTGGATGTTGCGGCCGATCTCCTGGGTGGCGGCGGTCTGCTGTTCCACCGCGGCGGCAATGGCGCCTGCGATGGAATCGACGTCGTTGATGGTGCGGCCGATGGTCTGGATCGCCGTTACCGTGCCGTCGGTCACCGTCTGGATTTCGGCGATCTGGCTGCCGATCTCCTCGGTCGCCTGGGCGGTCTGGGTGGCGAGCGCCTTCACCTCCTGCGCCACGACGGCGAAGCCCTTGCCGGCCTCTCCGGCGCGCGCCGCCTCGATGGTGGCGTTCAGCGCCAGAAGGTTGGTCTGGCTGGCGATGTTCTGGATCAGGCTGACCACGTCGCCGATCTTCTGGGCCGCATGCACCAGCCGGGCGACCAGCGCGTTGGTCCGCTCGCCTTCCTCGACCGCGTTGCGGGCGATGGCGGCGGCGGCGTTGACCTGCCGGCCGATCTCGCCGATGGAGCTGCCCAGCTGTTCCGACGCCGCGGCGACGGTGGCGACGTTGGCGGAGGATTGCGCAGTGGTGGCGGCGACGGTCGAGGCCTGCTCCGTCGTGTGGGAGGCGATGGCGGTCATGGTCTCGGCATTGCCGCGCAGGTGGCGGGCGGCCGACGCCACCGCCTGCACCACGTCCTGCACGTCGGCGTCGAAGCGGTCGGCCAGCGCCCGCATGGCGGCCTGCCGGTCACGCTCGGCCTGCAGCTTCTGCGCCTCGCGCTCCTCCTGCAGGCTGCGCATGGCAAGGCCGTTGCTCTTGAACACCTGCAGCGCGCGGGCGAGCAGCCCGACCTCGTCCCGGCGCGCCGCGCCCTGGATTTCGACCGCGAGGTTGCCGTCGGCGATGGCCGTCATGTCGGCGACCAGCCGGTGCAGCGGCCGGACGACGAAGGCCACGATGATGGAGCCGAACAGGCCGAAGGCGACCAGAAGACCGACGCCGGCGACCGCATACAGGCGGGTCATGACGCTGGAGGACAGGGCCAATGCCCGCTCCTCGGCGCGCTTGGTCTCTTCCAGGCTGTGGTCCACCCGCTCCGACAGCGCCATGGTCAGCTTCTGCCGGACCGGGCGGCCGACGTCGATCGACACGCGGATCGCGCTGTCGGTGTCGTAGGCCCGCGCCAGATCGACCGCCTTCTGCGACACCCGCTCATACTCGCCGACGATGGACTTGATCCCGGCGATCGCCTCGCGGTCGGCCGGGGCGTCATAGGCGGCGGCGAGGCGGTCGATGGCGGCGGTCGCCTTGCCGATGTTGTCCTTGTAGGTCGCGAAGGCGGCGTCGATGCGCTCGCGCGTGCCGGCGACCAGCGCGTTGGACTCCGCGTCCATCGCGTCGCTCATGGCCGACTGGATCGCCAGCGCCGCCGACAGCCGTCCGGCCACCACATCGGTCACACGGCTGGTGGAAGCGGTCAGGTCGATCAGCGCCGACCGGGCGGTCCAGACCACGCTTCCCATGACGGCAAGCAGCAGGACCGCCGGGATCAGCAGCTTATGGACCAGTTTCCGGTCGGAAAACCAGCGGTGCAGGGCCATGGCGTATCTCTTTCCGAAGATATGAAGTGGGCCGAGTGGGGGCTTTCTGCCCAAGGCAACCGGCGGCAGCGGGAGCAGGAAATCCCCGGCCCGAATAATTGCTATACGATTGCTTTGACTGGAATATGATAGACAATAGTTTGTGTCCGAACAAACAGTTTTTCTTGCCGACCGTGTGGCCCGCACCGGCGGATTGTGTCCGGGGACTACTCCAGCGACGCCATGGTGGTTGCGTTCGGGCAGATGCGGCCATGGTCCTCGCGGGTGCCCCCGGCCAGCAGCCGGCTGCAGGCGCGGGCCTTGCGGCAATGCATGCACACCCGCGCGAGGTCGTTCATGACGTCACCTTGCTCGGCCTCCAGCGTGGCGCCGTCCAGGCCATGCAGGGCGAGCGCGGCCGGCAGCAGGCTTTGCACATGGCCGCCGCGGGCAAGGGCCGGCAGGTCACCCTCGGTCAGCCCGGCGTCCTGCAGCACCGCCTTGCGGTCGAGCGGCTCCAGCGCCGCCAGCGCCTGCATCTGGCGCCCGTTGCGCCAGCGCGCCAGCAGCGACGCGCACCAGCCGCCGCGGGCGATGGTGCGGGCGGGAGCGGCGGCGGATGTGTGAAAGGAGATCGGCATGATCGGCACCCTCTAATTGATCGACCGATTAATAAGGTCGCAACAGGGGGTGGAGATGCCTTGATGCAGATCAGTTTTGCGCGTGACGGGGCGGGCGAGGGGGCCGGAGCCCCCTCAGGGTGCCGGTGCCAGCATGCCGGCGGTGACGAAGCTGGTGATCGCCTTCAGGATCTCCTCCGGATCGTCCAGGTTGACGATGCCGGGCGCCATCTCCTCCAGCCGGTGGGTGTCGGAGAAGGCGTAGAGATAGGCGCCGATCATCAGCGTCATCCGCCAGTACACGTCCTTTTCCGACAGATGCGGCAGGGCGTCGCGCAGCGTCTCGGTGAACAGGCGGGTCGAGGTTTCGTAAGCCTCGTTGCGCAGCTTGTAGGAGATCTCCGGCGGTTCGGTGTGCAGCCGGGCCTGCAGCCGCATGAAGGTGCGGCCGGCCGCGGTGGAGCGCATCGACAGGGCCGGCATCAGGAAGGCGCGGACGATGTCCGCCACCGCCGGGGGCTTGCCGCTGCGGCGCAGCTCCTCCAGCCGCTGCATGCGGTCATCCGCGATCTGCCGGCCGCGGCGCAGGAAGACCTCTTCGAACAGGCCGTATTTGGAGCCGAAGTAATAGTTGATCAGCGCCTGCGTCACCTGGGCGGTCTCGGCGACGTTGCGCAGGCTGGTGCCGGCATAGCCGAGGTTGGCGAACTCGATCTCCGCCGCGTCGAGGATCTCGTCGCGCACGTTGCTGACGCCTTCCGGACGGCCGGGGCCGGCCCGGCGGCGTTGCGCCGGGCGTCCCCTTTTGCCTGCCGATTCCGTCGGCGCCGCCTCCGGTTCCGGGGCCGCCTTGGACTGTGAACTCGCTGATTTCATGGCTTCCGCGGAGGAATCGTCCCTGTCGCGGACACGTATATCATCCTTGGGCAAGGGCGCATCCACTCCTTTCACCCCGTCACAGCGACAGCACACGCTCTGCGGGTACGACGTCGCCGTATTTCTGGGCGATGTCGAACAGGTTGGCCTCGTGCGGGGCAATGGCCCGGTCGCCGACGCAGTCGGACAGCACCACCGGCCGGAAGCCGTGGCACATGGCGTCCACCACGCTGGCCCGCACGCATCCCGACGTGGTGCAGCCGGCGACCAGCAGCGTCTCCACCCCCATCCGCGTCAGCCAGGGGGCGAGGCCGGTGCCGAAGAAGGCGGACGGGTTGGTCTTGCGCACCACCAGCTCGCCCGCGGCCGGCGTCAGCTTCGGGACGATGGCGCTGGCGGGTGCGTTCTCCGTCAGCGTCAGCATGCCCGGCACCTTGATCGAGAAGACCGTGGCGTCCGCTCCGTCGTCGGCATAGACGATGCGGCTGTGGGCGACCGGCCAGCCGCGTTTGCGCGCCTCCTCCAGCACCGTCACCGTGCGGGCGATGGCGGCGGGGATGTTGCCGCCGCCGAACACCGCCGGGTCGGCGAAGCCGTTGACGAAATCGACGATCAGCAGGCCGATCCGCCCCTGGATGCCCAGCGATTGGCCGAAGCCCTGGCGCTCGTAGACCGCTTGTGTCGGCTCGCTCATGCCACGGACTCCCGTTCCAGAAGACGGCCCTCACGGACCACCTCGCGGCCGTCGAGCGCCACGGTGCAGTTGCGCATGGGGATGTCGATGTGGCAGGCGGTGGTGCGCGACCCGCCGCCCTCGTTGTTCGGTCCCATGGAGAACAGGAAGTTGCCGGCGAAGGCGCGTGCGTCCATGCCGATGGTGCCCTCCCGGTCGTACAGGCCCAGCGTCGACCAGCGCGCCCGCTTCTGCAGGCCCCAGCCGACATGGGAGACGGCGTAGGCCTCCGGATCGTCGAAGACCTCCATGTAGTCGTTCAGCAGATCGGCATCCATCCCGCCGGTGATCGAGGTGACATAGCCCTTCTCCACCGTCATCTCGATGCGTTCGGTGACGTAGGACTTCATCGGCAGCAGGATGTCGCCGCGCTCCAGCACGACGCGGCCCTCCGCCTTGCCCTCGTTGGGGAAGGTCAGGCCGAAGCCGCTCGGCCAATGGTCCCAGCGCCCGGGCTCGTCGACGAAGCCGTATTCCTGGATCGCCGGGAACTCGCCCAGCGGCAGCCGCAGGTCGGTGCCGGCGGCCGAGGTGACGGTCATCTCCCGAGCGCCCGACAGCAGGGCGGCGGCCTCGCCCACACGGGCCTTGTCCTCCAGGCTGGGCAGCAGGCGGACCAGCACCTCCGGCGGCTCGACGGCCAGCAGGATGCGGGTGCCGCTCTCCAGGATTTCCGCCTGCTCGGGCGAGAACAGCAGCGTCATCAGGTCGAGAACGATGTCGCTTTCCTTCAGCGCCGCGATGGCGGCGCGGTTCCCGGTCAGCGGCGTGGTGCCGAGATAGGCCAGGCTGTCGCGGCTGTGCGCGAACTCGGCGTTCATCGGCGGCAGGTCGAGCCGGTTCACCACCGCCCCCATCATCCCGGCGGCGATCCGCGCCGTCTGCAGGGTCTGCGGGTGGGTGTTGGCGCTGGTCAGCAGGGTGACCGTGTTGCCGGGCTTCAGGTTGGACAGGGTGAGAACATGGGTCCAGGCGCGGACCATGTCGGCATCGCTGACGGACATCGCGGGGGTCCTTTCGTGTGTGTGGGTCAGACCGGCTTGCCTAGGAAATCGCCGAACGCGCGGTAGAAGCCGTCCTCGTCGTCCCAGGGGATCATGTGGCCTGCGTTCTGCGCGCGGACGACGTCGATGGCCGGGTTGAGGTCGCGGATCGCCGCCTCCTCGTCCGGCAGGATCACGTCGCCGCGGCCGGCGGCGATCAGCAGGGTCGGGCAGCGCACGCGCGGCAGGTCGGCGTGGATGTCGTCGGTCCGGAAGCCCTCATAGGCGGCGACGATGGCCCGCTCGTCGCAGGTGTGCAGCCATTCCGCGCGCAGGCGCAGCTGCTCGTCGGTCCAGGTCGGGCAGAAAGGACGCATCGCCTCCAGATCGGCGCCCTGCGCCATCAGGCGGATGGAGTCCACATACCAGGGAAGCTGCGCCGGATAGGGGCGGCGGCCCGGCCCCGACACCGGCGGATCGACCATGACGAGGCAGCCGGGCTCGGCTCCATGACGGCTGACCGCGCGCAAGCCGATGCGGGCGCCCATGGAATGGCCGACCAGCGCATAGTCCGCCAGCCCCAGCTCCGCCGCGAAGGCCGCCACGTCGGCGGCCATAGCGTCCAGCCCGTAATCGAGCGTGTCCGAGGCTTCCGACAGGCCGCGGCCCCGCACGTCCAGCACATAGGTGTCGAAGTTGCGGCCGAAGCGTTCGGCGACGAAGCCCCATGTCGGCGCCGGGCTGGTGATGCCCGGAACGATCACCACCGGGCGCCCGGCGCCGCCATAACGCAGGTAATGCTGGCGGATGCCGTTGGCGCGGATGTTGGCGCCGTATTGAAAGGTGCTGCTCATGCCGTTCTCCCTCAATAGGCGCCGGACAGCAGCGCACCGGCGCCGGGCACCACCGTCTTCAGGTCCAGCGCCTTCAGCATGGCGTAGGTGGTGGCGACGGCGGCGGTCACCACCGGTTTGCCGGTCATCGCCTCGACCTTCGCGATCACCGGCAGCGACGGCATCTGCACGCAGGCCGACAGCACGATGGCGTCGACGCTGCGGGTGTCCATGCCGGCGACGATCTCCGGCAGGCGTTCCGGGTCATGGCGGCCGACTGCGATGTTGTCGGGGATCTCCAGTGCCCGCCAGTCGGCGACCTCCACCCCCTCATGCTCGACGTAGTCGATGACCAGCTTGGTCAGCGGCTTCATGTAGGGAGCGACCAGCGCGATGCGCTTGGCACCGATGACGGGGAGCGCATCGACCAGGGCGCCGGCGCTGGTGATGACCGGGGCAGGCGCTCCGTTCTCCACCGTGCGGCCCTGCAGCCGCTCCTGCGAGACGCGGTGATAGCCGCGGCCCATGCTCATGATCGCGACGAGGCAGGCATAGCCCAGCACGTCGACGCGGGCGTCGGTGAGTTCCAGCGCGCAACGGTCGGATTCGCCGTCCATCGCCGCCAGTTCCTCCTTCGCGACCGTCTTCATGCGCATGCGGCTGGAATGGAAGGTGAAGCGGGTGCCGTGCGCCAGCGCGTGGGCGGTCAGCATCGCCGGAATCTCCGTCTCCATCGTGGTGTTGGAGCTGGGGACGATCTGGCCGATGCGATAGGTGCGGATGGTCATTGCGGACGTCCTCAGGCGGCGAGTTCGGAGGCGGCAGCGACGCCGGGGCGGAACTTGCGGGCGTCGTATTCGTAGACCCAGTTGGCCTGGATGCCGGTGGCCTGCGGGTTTATCAGGCCGCGCAGCCAATAGACGAAGTCGCGCTTGGCCTGGGCGAAGGGGGAGGGCAGGTGGTAGGTCCGCCCGCGTTCCCGCGCCTCCAGCTGGACCCGGCTGGTGCGGGGCAGCCGCTCGCGCTCATAGTCGCGCAGGGCGGCGGGCACGTCGCGGCCATGGCCGTCCAGCGAAGCCGCCAGCACATAGGCGTCCTCAATCGCCATGGCGGCACCCTGCGACAGGAAGGGCAGCATCGGGTGGGCGGCATCGCCCATTAGCGTCACCCGCCCCTTCGACCAGCTCGTCATCGGATCGCGGTCGAACAGGCCCCATTTGTAGACGGTGTCCACCCGCTGGAAGAGCGTCTCCACATTGCGGTGCCAGCCCTGGAAGGCGCTCAGCAATTCGCTGCGGCTGCTGGGCGCGTTCCAGCTTTCCTCGACCCATTCGCTGGTTTCGGCGACCGCGACGATGTTCACCGCCTTGCCGCCGCGAACATAGTAGGTGACGACGTGGCTCTTCGGGCCGAACCAGAAGGACGCCTCCGGCGCCACGAAATCCACCGGGCCGCCGACCGGCACCACCGCGCGGTAGCACATGTGTCCGGTGAAGCGCGGCGCCTCCGGCCCGAACAGGGCGGTGCGCACGGCGGAGCGCACGCCGTCGGCGCCGACGATCAGGTCGGCCTCGAACTCGCTGCCGTCGTCGAAGGTGGCGACTGCGCCGTTCGGCTCCTGCCGGACACCGGTGCAGCCGACGCCGAAGGTCGCGATGGACTCCGGTACCACCGAGGCGAGGATGGCATGCAGGTCGGCGCGGTGGATGTGGATGAAGGGCGCGTCGTACAGCGTCGGGCAGTCGGTCAGCGGCGTGCGGAAATTCTCCCGCGCCGTGCGCCAATTGCGCCCGACCAGCGCCTGCGGCAGGAATCCCGCCTCCAGCATCTTGTCCAGCAGCCCCAGCGTCTTGATGACCTTGACGGCGTTCGGCGTCATCTGGATGCCGGCACCGATCTCGCCAAATCCCCCGGCGCGCTCGAAAAGACGCACCTCGAAGCCCCGTTGCAGCAGGCAGCCGGCCAGCGCCACGCCGCCGATGCCGCCGCCGACGATTCCAATCCGCGGTTTGCTTCTCACTCTATCCCTCCTTCAGGGAGATGCCGATAATTAATCGGCCGGCTGTTTAATTAGTGTTTGCGCTTGGCGCCAGCGGTTTGATGGGGGGCGATCTGGTGGCGGGCTTGCCCCCTCCCTAACCCTCCCCCGCTCTCGCGGGAGAGGGAACTCCGCCGTTTCGACACCTGACTCCCTCTCCCGCAAAGCGGGGGAGGGTCGGGGAGGGGGCAACCCACGCTCGCCGCTCAGCCGCCGAGATAAGCCTTCAGCAACTCCGGGTCGCCGCGCAGCTCCGCGGCCGGGCGGGCGGCGGCGATGCGGCCGGTCTTCACCACATAGGCGCGGCTGGCGACGGCCAGTGCGTTGTGGATGTTCTGTTCGACCAGCAGAACCGTGACGCCATGGGCGTTGATGGCGCGCACCACGTCGAACACCTCCTCGGCCATGCGTGGGCTGAGGCCCAGGCTGGGCTCGTCCAGCATCAGCAGGCGGGGTTCCGACATCAGCGCGCGGGCAATGGCCAGCATCTGCTGTTCGCCGCCGCTGAGCGTGCCCGCCATTTGCCGCGCCCGTTCGCGCAGGCGCGGGAAGCGGTGGAAGGCCATGCCCATGCGGGTGCGCACCTCGTCCTTCGAGCGGCAGAGATAGGCGCCGAGCGCGATGTTCTCCTCCACCGTCATGCCGGGCCAGACGTGGCGTTCCTCGGGGCAATGGGCGATGCCGGCGGCGACGATCTCCTCCGCCGGGCGGTTGGCGATCGATTTGCCGTTCCAGGCGATGCTTCCCGACCGCGCCTTCAGCAGGCCGGAGATGGCGCGCAGCGTCGTGCTCTTGCCGGCACCGTTGGCGCCGATCAGCGCCACCGTCTCCCCGGCATGGACGTCGAGCGAGATGCCGTGCAGCGCCGCGGTGCTGCCGTAGGAGACATGCAGGTCCCGCACCCGCAGCACCGGTTCCGCTGCGCCCGCGGCCGCGTCCGGGGCGTCCATGGTGATCGTGCTCATGCCGCCGCCTTGCCGAGATAGGCCTCGGCGACCTTGGGGTTGTCCAGGATCGCGCGCGGTTCGCCTTCGGCCAGCATCTGGCCGAAGTTCAGCACGACGATGCGGTCGCACACCCCCATGACCAGCTCCATGTTGTGTTCGACGATCAGCAGCGACTGCACCGCCTTGCCGACCAGCGTCTTCAGCGTCTCGCCGAACTGCATGGCCTCGTGGCTGTTCAGGCCGGCGGCCGGCTCGTCCAGCATCAGCAGGGTCGGCTTGGCCGCCAACGCCACGGCGACCTCCAGCAGGCGAAGCTCGCCGCAGGACAGCAGATGCGCCGGGGCGTTCATGCGGCGGGACAGGCCCATGGTCTCGACGATGGCGGCGGCGCTCTCCCGCGCCTCCCGTTCGGCGCGGCGGACCGTCTTGCCGGGGAAGAAGGTGGCGAGCAGCGACTGGCGGCCTTCCATGTAATGGCCGGTCAGCACATTCTCGAACACCGTCAGCCGCTTCATCACATTGGTCTTCTGGAAGCTGCGGATCAGGCCGAGCCGCGCGATGGCGTGCGGCTTGTGGCTGGTGATGTCGGTGCCCCTGAAGAAGACCCGCCCCTCGGTCGGCGTGTAGAAGCCGGTCAGCATGTTGAAGCAGGTGGTCT
The DNA here is from genome assembly GCF_977007025.2 of Azospirillum largimobile. Lineage (NCBI taxonomy): Bacteria > Pseudomonadati > Pseudomonadota > Alphaproteobacteria > Rhodospirillales > Azospirillaceae > Azospirillum > Azospirillum largimobile. The sequence goes on along the minus strand of NZ_CDRMUA020000003.1, from coordinate 815,196 downwards.
TGCCGGCGCCGTTCGGGCCGATCAGCCCGACGATCTCGCCGGGACCGACCGCGAACCCCACCTGTTTCACCGCGGTGATGCCGCCGAAGCGCATCGTAAGGTTTTCGGCCCGCAGAAGCGGCTCGCTGTTGCGGAGGGCGGTCATACGGTGCGCTCCTCGATGGCGGGGGAGAGGGACGGGGTGTCGCCGCGCTGTTCGCGGCGGCGGGCGATGAAGCCCATCAGGCCGTTGGGCAGGAACAGCACGATCGCCATCACGATCAGCCCGAACAGCGACAGGCGCAGCTCCTGCAACTCGCGCAGATATTCCTCCAGCAGGGTGACGATGACCGCACCGACCACCGGGCCCAGCAGCGTGCCCTTGCCGCCCATCAGCACCATGATGATGATCGTCGCCATGAAGGCGAAGCGGAACACCTCCGGCCCGACGAAGGAGATGTAGAAGGCATAGAAACCGCCGGCCAACCCGGCCAGGAAGGCGCCCAGAACGAAGGCCTGCATGGCGGTGCCGAAGGGGTTCACGCCGATCGACTGCGCGACGTAGCGGTTCTCGCGCACCGCCACCGCGGCCCGGCCGGCGTTGGAATAGACGAAGCGGTAGGACAGGTAGAAGGTCAGCGCCGCCAGCCCCAGCACGAAGGCGAGGAAGGCGCTCTTGTCGGCGATGCCGCCCTGGCCGACGCCGGCCAAACCCATCGGACCGTTGGTCACGGCGATCCAGTTGTTGGCGACGATGCGCAGCACCTCGGCGAAGGACAGGGTGACGATGACGAAATAGGGGCCCTGCAGGCGCAGCGTGATGGCGCCGATGGCAAGCCCGAACAGCGCGGCCACCACGCCCGCCGCCGGTATCGCCGCCCACATCGGCCAGCCGGCATTCACCGACAGCAGCGCCGCGGTGTAGGCGCCGGTGCCGAGGAAGGCGGTGTGGCCCAGCGAGAATTCGCCGACATAGCCCACCACCAGGTTAAGGCTGTTGGCGAGGATGGCGTAGAAGATCGCCATGATGGCGAGGTGCAGGATGTACTGGTCGGTGATCGCGAAGGGCAGCAGCGCCGCCAGGACCCCGAGGCCGAGCAGGATGTTGCGTTCGAGCGTCATGTCAGGCCCTCTCCGCCCGGATCGAGAACAGACCCTGCGGCCGCAGCACCAGGATCAGGATGACCAGCAGGAAGCCGATGATGTCGACCATGCCGGTGGCGACATAGCCGCCCCACAGCGCCTCGGCGACGCCCAGCAGCAGGCCGCCGGCGATGGCGCCGGGGAAGCTGCCCATGCCGCCCAGGATCACCACGACGAAGCTCTTCAGGCTGACCAGCCCGCCGACCGACGCCTGCGCCGAATAGATGCTGGCCAGCAGCATGCCCGACAGCGCCGACAGGGTGCAGCCCAGCGCGAAGGTCGCGGCATAGACCTGTTTGGTGCGGATGCCAGCGAGGCTGGCGGCCATCGGGTCCTGGAAGGTGGCGCGCATGGCGCTGCCCAACCGGGTGCGGTGGATGATGGCATGCGCGCCGAAGATCAGGGCGACGCCGATGACCATCGCGAGCAGCCGCATCTTGGTGATGGTGACGGGGCCGAGGAAGATCGGCCCTTCGGTGATGGCGCGGGCGACCTTCAGCGGCGCCGGGCCGATGGCGAGCAGGGTGATGTTGACCAGGAAGATCGACAGCCCGATGGTCAGCAGGATGCCCGGCTCCTCGCCCTGGCCGTGGACGCGCTCGATCAGGAAGCGGTCCACTAGCCAGCCGAAGCTGCCGATCGCCAGCGCCACCAGCACCAGACCTGAGAAGAAATCGAGCCCGAGGTAGGTGGTGACGAACCACCCCACCACGCCGCCCAGCATGTAGAATTCGCCATGGGCGAAGTTGACCACCCGCATCAGACCGAAGATCAGCGTCAGCCCCAGCGCCGACAGCGCATAGAAGACGCCGACCACCAGCCCGTTGGTCAGGAATTGCAGGAACAGATCCATTGCAGTCTCAGCCTCGCTCGTCGCGTGGGGCATGGGGCGTGGGGCCGTGCAGCCTCACTGCGGCGCTTCGACGGGGGAGGAGGCGACGACCTTGGGCGTGCCGCCTTCGATGCGCACCAGCACGGCGTCGAAGCCGTAGGCCTGGCCCTTGGCGGTGAAGCGGTATTCGCCGTTCGGCGCCTTGTAGTCGGTCTTGCCCAGCGCGGTGCGGATGGCCTCGGCGTCGGTGCTGCCGGCCTGCGCGATGGCCAGCGCGGTGATGTTCAGCGCGTTGTAGCCGGCCGCGCCATACTTGCCGGGCTTCACCTTGTACTTGGCCTCATAGGCCTTCACGAAGTCCTGGTTGCGCGGGGTATCGACGCTGGAGACGTAGGGAACGGCGGCATAGATGCCCTCGGCCGCGTCGCCGGTCAGGTTGATGAAGTCGGCGGTCGCCCAGGACCCGACGCCGAACACCTTGCTCTGCACGCCCATTTCCTGAAGCTGCTTGACCAGGATCGAGCCGTCCTGCGTTTCCGCCGCGACGAAGATGCCGTCGGGCTTGGCGGCGCGCAGCTTGGTCAGCAGGGTGAAGAAATCGGTGGAGCCGTGGTCGAAATACTCGGTCAGGGCCGTCTTGACGCCCAGTGCCGACAGGTCTCGGGAGAATTCCTCCACCCCGCCGCGGCCCCAGTCGTCGTTGACGCCGACATAGGCGACCGACTTCAGCTTCAGATCGTTGGCGAGGATCTTGGCGAAGGCCTTGGCCATCAGCGCATCGGTTTCGGCGGCGCGGAAGAACCAGGGATTGTTCTGCTCGGTCAGGGCGGCGCTGGACGACACGCCGGTCACCAGCGGAATCTTGTATTTCGCCGCCACCGGCATGATCGCCGCGGTGGCGGAGCTGCAGAAGGCGCCGACCAGCACGGCCACCTTGTCCTTCTGCACCAGCTTCTCGACCGCGTTGACCGAGTTGGCGGGGGCGCATTGCCCGTCCTCGATCACCAGCTCGACCGGCTTGCCGAGCACGCCGCCCTTGGCGTTGATCTGCTCGACCGCCAGCCTGGCGCCCTCGACCACCGATTTTCCGTTATAGGCGACGGATCCCGTCAGCGGCTCGACGAGGCCGATCTTCACGCTGTCCTGCGCGTTGGCTGAACCCGATGCAGCAACACCGGCCGCAAGCGCGCATCCCAGAACATAGCGGTACATCTCTAACCCTCCTGTCCCTTGGGGAATGTGTGGAATTGGTCGTGATCCCACGCCTGCGCGGATGCCGGGCCAGCCCGAAGGCGCGCGCAGGGGTTGCCCCCGTTCGGGGTGCTTATGCGCCGTATTCCATACGGTTAGACGATTTTATTATTCGCCCAATTAATTCTTATCCCAACGTTAACGAGGGCCGGCGCCCCCTGTCAATCCCGATTCTTGGCCCGGCCGGCGACCGGATCGGAGGATTTCACGCTGCATCGCAAAAGACGGGCCAGAGTGGGCAACCGGCGGAACGCGGCGGTTCCCGCCGCCCGTCGCTAGGATCGTGCGAACAGTCAGCTGTGCCGCAATGCCCAAAATCCGCGCATGGACCTGCATTCCAGGCAGTCCGCCCAAATCCTGGGCGGCTACCGGGTGAAAAGACGGCGGCGCGGGGGAGGGTTCAGCCGGCTGCGGCCATCAGGGCGCGATAAGCCATCTGGTCTTCGTGAAGGCGCAGGAAGATGCTGTATTTGGCGTCGTGGTAGGCGCGCAAAGGCCCTTCGGCCGGCTCGATGCTGCGGCCGGCGCGGGTCATGCCGGCCATGCCGGCTGCGATGTCAGGGAAGGCGCCCGCCGCGACCGCGCCCAGAACGGCGGATCCCAGCAGCACAGCCTCCGGCTCTTCCGGCAGGACCAGGGTGCAGCCGGTGGCGTCGGCATGCGCCTCCAGGAACACCGGATTCTTGGTGCCGCCGCCGCAGGCGAGAATGGTGTCGATGGCATAGCCGGTGTCGTTCATCGCCGCGACGATGTGACGGGTGCCGTAGGCGACGGCCTGTACCGTCGCCAGATAGAGCAGCGCCAAATCCTCCAGCCCGTCGGACAGGCGAAGCCCGCTGACGGCGCCGCGCAGGCTTGCATCCGCGCGAGGCGAGCGGTTGCCATGGAAATCGGGCAGCACATGCAGGTCGCGGGTCAGCATCGCCATCGGCCCCCCGCTGCGTCCGGCCAGCGCGGCCAGTTCGTCGTTCAGCAGTTGGTAGACGGTCGTGCCGCGCCGGCTGGCCTCGGCGGCGAGGTTGGCATGGCGGGGATGGCCCAGCACCACATGGTCGATCAGCGCGCCGGTCGCCGACTGCCCGCCCTCGTTCAGCCAGAGCCCCGGCAGCATGGCGGAGTGGTAGGGACCCCAGACGCCGGGAATGAAGCGCGGGGCGGCCGGGCTCATCACCATGTGGCAGCTCGACGTGCCGCCGATCAGCGCCAGCCGCCGATCATAATCGATGGCGTCACCGGCGGATACAGGGGCGCCGATGACGCCGATCCCGCCGGCATGGGCGTCGATCATGGAGGGGCCGATGGCGATGCCCGGCGTCAGGCCAAGCTCGCGCGCCGCCTCGACGGTCAGGCCGCCGCCGATGGCGCTGCCGACCGCGCCGACATCGGTGCCGATGCGCGCATGCCCCTCATCCACCAGATCGCCCAGCCCGATGGCGCGGAGATAGGAATCGTCCCACCGCCCCTCATGGCCGAGATAGGTCCATTTGCACACCAGCGAGCACAGCGACCGCCGCGTCGCTCCGGTGGCGCGCCAGGTCAGGAAATCCGGCAGGTCGAAGAAATGGGCGGCGCGGCTCCAGCTTTGCGGAAGGTTCTCCTTCAGCCACAGCAGCTTCGGCGTCTGCATTTCCGGCGACAGCCGGCCGCCGACATAGCGCAGAACCTCATGACCGCCGGCATTGATGCGGTCGGTCTGGTCGATGGCGCGGTGGTCCATCCAGACGATGACGTTGCGGGCGTCGTCCCCCTCCGGATCGACCGTCACCGGCCGCCCGGCGGCGTCGAGCACCACCAGCGAACAGGTGGCGTCGAAACCAATGCCGACCACTTCCGGCTTTTCGGCACAAGCCTCCATCGCCTCGCGCACGCAAGCGCAGACCGCGGCCCAGATGTCGTCGGAGGATTGCTCCGCCCATTCCGCTTCCGGCTTCCACATCCGGATCGGGCGCGATGCGGCGGCCAGCCGGTGGCCGGCAAGGTCGAAGATGCCGGCGCGGGCGCTACCGGTCCCCACATCCACCCCGATCACGGCGCGCGTCATGGCATGTCCTCCGTCCGACGCTTGGAGTGCGATCGCTTCAGACGGAATCGTCGGAAGCGTGAATGGCATGGAAAATCAAAAAGCTACAGGCTGGCGCAGAAGGCCTCGAAAGCCTCGCGGCTGGCGTAGGATTTCTGGGTGCCCGGCCGGGTGATGCTGTCGGCGGCATAGCGCACCGCCATGTGCAGCGCCGCGTCCAGGTTGCGGTTCTCCACATAATAGCGCGCGAAGCTGCCGATGAAGGCGTCGCCGGCCCCGGTGGTGTCCACCGGCGTGACCCGCACCGGTTCGATCCGCCGCGTCTGCTCCCCCTTCGTGACCAAGAGCGCGCCGCGCGCGCCCAGCGTGACGATGACGGTGCGGATGCCGCGGTCGATCAGGGAGCGCGCCGCCGTCTCGGCCTCCGTCTCAGAATTCACGGCCAAGCCGGAGATTGTCGCCAGCTCCGTCTGGTTCGGCACCAGGAAGGTGACCTGTTCGATCCGTTCGGGGTCGAGATCGGCGGGTGCCGGGGCCGGATTCAGCAAGGTTTCGATGCCGTGCCGCGCGCCGAATTCGATGGTGTGGTAGATCGTCTCCAGCGGGACTTCCAACTGCATGACGATCAGGTCGCAGCCCTTCAGATCGTCGCCTGCGCGGTCGACGTAGGCCGGCGACAGCAGGGCGTTGGCGCCCTTGATGATCAGGATGCTGTTCTCGCCCGACGGCTCGACGAAGATCGGGGCGACGCCGCTGGAGGTGCCGGGAACCCGCTCGACATAGCGGGTGTCGATCCCCGACGCTTCGAAGTTGCGGATGGTGTTGTCGGCGAAGATGTCGTCGCCGACCTTGGTGACCATCATCACCTGGGCCCCCAGCCGGGCGGCGGCGATGGCCTGGTTGGCGCCCTTGCCGCCACAGCCCATCTCGAAGCGCGGCGCCTCGATGGTCTCGCCGGGGCCGGGCATGCGGGCGGTGTAGGTGATCAGGTCGACCATGTTGCTGCCGACCACGGCGATCTTACCCATCTTCGTGTCTCCTCTCACAGCGCCCTAAAATCACAACGCCCGGATGGCGCATTCCTCTGCTTCGGCTTCGTCGGCGGTCAGGTAGCCCAGGCGGACGGCGAAGCGTCGCGTCTCGCCGCCCGCCAGTTTCTGGACATTGCCCTTCATCGCCTCCGCATTGTAGCCCTCCGGTTCGCAGGTGGAGGGCAGGGCGAAGGCGCAGACCTTCTGGTCGCTGTTGACCAGCACCCAGCGCACCGTCTTGGGGAACTCCCGCGTGCTGTAGGCGATGTGGAAGGCGTCGCCCTCGCGCCGCCGCATCATCACGGCGGTGCCGCCATCCTCGTCGGTGCGCAGGCCACGGATGTAGAAGACCTGCTCCGGGTCGTAGCGCTCGGGCTCGTCCAGCACCTCCATCACCGCGGGATCGCGGGCGAGGTCGGACAGCAGCGCGTCGTAGGCGGGGCTGCGCGGAACATGGGCGGGCACCACAGTGCGCACAGCCGTCGCCTCCGGCGTGAAGGGGGCCGGCTGGACGATGCGCGCACCCTCGGCGAAGGCGAAATTGACGTGGCACATGTACATCAGGTCCATGGCTGCGCCCGACAGGTTCTCCACCTCCATCCCGATGTCGAACAGGGCGGAGCCGGGACGCAGAACCACACGCGGACGGGCGACATAATGGGCGCCGAAGCCCATCACATATTCGCGCCGGCCCGTCACCGCCATGTAGGGGCCTTCGTCATCCTCCCCCACCTCCAGCCCGGCGGCATCCATCGGCGCGCAGGGCATCTCGCCATGCAGAAGGTGGCTGTCCTGCGGACCGGGGCAGCCGTTGCGCAGCAGCCCGGAATGGAAGGCGAAGCAGCCATAGGTGCCGACGATCTCGTTGGCCGGACGCGGCATGTCGAACATGTTCGCCATCGTCAGGTCGACGCCGTCGAACACGGCATCCCACACCATCTGCCCGTAATAGGGCAGCACCACCAGATGGCCGCGGCGGTTGGACAGACGCACCGCCTCGATCCCGCTGTCGTAGCGGAACAGGCTGGCGGTCATGCCGTGCGCCTCGGCGATCGGGCGCTCCGCCTCGCCGAAGAAGCTCTTGCGGAAATGGATCGCGGTCCGGACGCTCATGGAAAGTCCCCCCGAAGAAGCATGCTAGCGGGTGCGGTTCTTGTAGGCGTTGATCACGATGACCAGCAGCAGGAACGCGCCCCAGATGAAGTCGATCAGGTGGTTGGAAAAGCGCAGGATCTGGAAGCCGCTCGACAGCAGCATCAGCGCCACCACGGCGATGGTGATGCCCAGAACCGTGCCGCGCCCGCCGGCCGGGTTGGTGCCGCCCAGCACGGCGATCAGCACCGCCTGCAGCAGATAGGAGTTGCCGTAGTCCGACTTCGCCGCATTCGTTCGCCCCGACAGGATGATCCCGGCGACCGACGCCAGCACGCCGGTCAGCATGTAGCTGTACAGCACCATGCGCTCCCGCTTCAGCCCGGCGAACAGCGCCGCCTTCGGGTTGGTGCCGATCAGCATCAGGTTGATGCCCAGCGCGGTGCGGGTCAGCATGAAGGCGATCAGGGCGGCGATGGCGGCGAACAGCACGAAGGGCGTCGCCAGCCCCAGGATCTTGCCGTTGCCGAGGAAGGCCCAGGCGGTGGGGAAGCCGACGATGGCCGGCCCGCCGGTCAGCACGATGGCAAGTCCGGTGAAGACCTGCCCCGTTCCCAGCGTTGCCAGGATCGGCGTGATGCCCATCCGGGTGATCAGCAGCCCGTTCACCGTCCCCGCCACCAGCCCGGTGCCGAGTGCGATGACCCCGCCGAGCAGGACGGTCAGGATGCCGGTGTCGGCGATGCCGGCTGCCCCCGCCAGCTTGTGGAACAGCACGCCGGCCAGGATGCCCGACAGGTTGGCGACGCCGACCACCGACAGGTCGATGCCGCCGGTCAGCATGGCGATCATCATGGCGATGGAGAGCAGTCCCAGTTCGGGGAAGATGTAGGTGATGGACTCGAAATTGTAGTAGCGCAGGAACTTGTCGGGGCTGAGCGCCGTCATCACGGCGAAGATCAGCACCGTCATCACCAGAAGCTGGACGATGTTGTTGTCGCGGTTGACCAGACTGCGGATGTTCATCTGTGCCTTCATGGTCCGCCTCCTCACGCCATCCGGCGACGGTCGCGCCAGGCCGACAGGGCGGTCGCGACGATGACGATCAGACCCACGGCGACGAGCTGCCAGGTGGTGTCCACTTTCATGATGATCAGGCTGTTCTTGACCATCACCAGCATGAAGACGCCGAGCATGGTGCCGAGGACGCTGCCCCGCCCGCCGAAGATCGATGCCCCGCCCAGCACCACCGCGGCGATGACGTCCAGCTCCAGCCCGACGAAGTCGCGCGGGTTGGCCAGCCAGATCATGCCGCTGTGCAGAAGCCCGGCGAAGCCGGCCAACGCGCCGGCGACGCAGTAGATGAAGAAGATCGTCTTGCGCAGGTCGAAGCCGGCGCGCCGCGCCGCCTCCGGATCGCCGCCCAGCGCATAGGCGCTGCGGCCGATCATGGTGTAGCGCAGCACCAGATGCATGGCGACGGCCAGCCCCAGATAGATCAGCACCATCGCCGTCAAGCCGTAGGTGGTGCCGTCGGCCTTGGTCACGCTGATCACGTCGGTGCGGGCGAAGTCGATCAGCGCGGTCGGCATCTTGTTGATGTTGATCATGCTGGTGCCGACGACGCCCAGCAGGAAACCGCGCACCATGGCGCTGGTGCCCAGCGTCACGATCAGCGGGATCATGCGGAATTTGTAGACGAAGAAGCCGTTCACCGCGCCAAGCAGCAGACCCATGAGCGTGGCCGCCAGCAGAGGCAGCACGACGCCGTTGTATCCCAGCGCCAGCATGCCCTTGATCGTCAGGTACATGGCGGCGACGGCGAAGGCCGGGAAGGACACGTCGATGCCGCCGGAGATCAGAACCAGCAGCACGCCCAAGGCCATGATGCCGATGATGACGTTGCTGCGCATCAGGCTGAACAGGTTGTCGAGCTGCCAGAAGGCAGGGTTGATCGTGCCGATGAGGACCATGGCGAGCAGCAGGATGCCCGCGATGACCGTTTCCGACCGGCGGAGCAGGGCCATCGGTTCCTCCCCTAGGTAAAGGTCTTGAGCCGGTCGCTGACCGTCTCTTCGGTGACGTCGGCGGCGGGCAGATCCTCGATGAAGCGCCCGCGATGCATCAGCACGATGCGGTTGCAGTTCTGCACCAGTTCCAGCACGTCGTCGGAGATCATCAGGACGGCAAGGCCGTGATGCTGCGCCAGCTCCCGGATCTTGGCGTGGATCTCGGCCTTCGATCCGACATCGACGCCGACGGTCGGGCCGTTGAGGATCAGCACGCGGGCGTCGGTCAGCAGCCAGCGGGCCAGAACCACGCGCTGCTGGTTGCCGCCCGACAGCTGCATCACCGGCTTCTCGGCGGTGGGGGTGGCGATCTGCATGGCGCGGACCATGCCCTGCGTCATCTCCTCCGCGCGCTCGCGGTCGATCACCAGCTTGGGCGCCAGCCGGTCGTAGGAGGTGGCGAGCATGTTGCGCTTGATGCTCTGCGGCAGGAACAGCCCTTCGGTCAGCCGGTCCTCCGGCACATAGGCGATGCCGGCGCCGATCGCCTCCTGGGTCGAGCGCAGCCGCACCGGCGCGCCGTCGATCAGGATTTCGCCCTCATAGCGCGGGACCATGCCGAACAGCGCCAGCGCCAGATCGGTGCGGCCGGAGCCCAGCAGGCCGGACAGCCCGACGATCTCGCCCGGCCGGATGGCGAGGCTCAACCCCTCGCATTTGCCGGGCACGGTCAGGCTGCGGATCTCCAGCCGCGGCGGCACCGGAGTGCCGGCGGGCGGGGTCCAGACATAGGGTTCGCTCAGGATGTCGCTGCCGGTCATGTGGCGGGTGATCAGCGCCTCGTCGAAGTCGCCGGTCGGCCCCTCCGCCACCTTGCGGCCGTTGCGGATGACGGTGATGCGCTCGCTGATCTCCAGCATCTCGCGCATCTTGTGGCTGACGAACAGGATGGCGATGCCGCGCGCCTGGATGTCGCGGACGATGCGGAACAGCGTCTCGACCTCCTTGCGGGTCAGGGCCGTGGTCGGCTCGTCCATGATGATCAGGCGGGCATCGGACATCAGCGCGCGGGCAATGGCGACCAGCTGCTTGCCGGCGGTCGGCAGCGACGCGACTTCCGCATCCAAATCCAGTTCCACACCCAGCCGGTCGACCGCCTCGCGGGCGATGGCGCGGGTGCGCCGCCAGTTCATCAGGCGCCGCTTCTCGCCCAGATGGACGTTCATCGCCAGATTCTCGGCGACGGTCAGGTTCCCGAACAGGGAGAAGTCCTGGTAGATGACCTGGACGCCGTGGGCGATGGCGCCGATCGGCGTCATGCCCGGCACCGGCTTGCCGTCGATCAGGATTTCGCCGCCGTCCGGCTGGTAGACGCCGGACATGATCTTGATGACGGTGGATTTGCCCGACCCGTTCTCTCCGGCCAGGCAATGGATCTCGCCGGGCTTGATGACCAGGGACATGGCGTCCAGCGCGACGACGCCGGAAAACACCTTCCGGATGTTCCGGAGTGCGATGAAACCGTCTGACATGTCTTCCGCCCGGCGGTTCGAGGAAAGGATGAAGACGGGGGCGCCGGCAGCCGTCCTCCGGCCATCGGCGCCCGCCTTCAGGTCATCAGAAGTCGTAGGCGTCCATGTTTTCCTTGGTCACGCCGACCCAGCCCTGGCCGTACAGCAGGTTGGCCTTGGCGCCCTGCGGCGTGGTCAGGTTGGTGTAGCCGGGCAGGCCCAGGTTCAGGCCGGCCTTGATCTGGTCCTTCTTCCCATCCAGCGCCATCACCGCCATCATGTTCATGGCATAGCCGGCGACCGCGGGATCCCAGAACTGGATGTACTGGATGTCGCCCTGGGCCAGATACTGGCCGGCGACCGACACCAGGCCGGTGCCGGAGAAGAACAGCTTGTTCTTCAGGCCGCGCTCGGCCACCAGACGCCCGGCGCCGGCCGAGGTCGGCATCGGGCCGCCGATGATGCCCTTCAGGTCCGGATAGGTGGTCAGGACTTCCTTCAGCTTGTTGTAGTCGGTGTTGGCGTCGTCATAGGTCTCCAGACGGTTGGTCACCATCTGCATCTTGGGGAAGTTCTGCTTCTGGTAGGCGATGGCGCCGTCGATCCATTCGTTCTGCGACTTGGAGGTCAGGCTGCCGACGGTGCAGACATACTTGCCCTCGCCGCCCATCGCCTTGCCCAGCACTTCCATCAGCTTGGCGCCATAGGCGAAGTTGTCGAAGGCCTCCAGCACAAAGTCGGCGTTCTGGATGTTCGACGCCTCATGCGCGATCACCACGATGCCGCGGTCGCGCGCCTTCTTCAGCACCGGCTCCACCGCCTCGACCGAGAACGGGACGATGGCGATGGCGTCCACGCCCTGGGCGATCAGGTTTTCGACCAGCTGGACTTGCGCGGCCGCGTCGGCCTGGCTCGGTCCGACCATCCAGGTGTCGTGGCCGGTGTCGCCGGCGAACTGCTTCACGCCGTCGCGCATGCGGTCGAACCAGGCGATGCCGTCGACCTTCACCACGGTGGCGATGGAGTATTTCTTCTTGGTGGCGTCGGACTTCAGCGTCTTGACGGCATCCGGGGTCGGAACCGGATCGGCGGCCATCGCCGGCCCGGCGACCAGCGACGCGGCGACGATGAGCGAAGACAGCAACTTCTTCATGTTGGCGTGACTCCCATGGCAGGCGATGTGCGCCGCAAGGTGGAGGGTGGAAAGCCACACCCCACCGGCGGTGCCGGGGTGTTTGCCACCCCCTTCCGCGTTCCGTTTTTGATGATGCCGTGCCGGCTGGGACGGACGGAACACCCGCCCGACCGGCACGCTGTGCGGCGAGGGCCCGCGGCGTCAGCCGCCGACGATCGCCACGCTGGCGCTGGCGCCGATGCGCGAGGCACCGGCCGCGATCATGCGGCGGGCATCCTCGGTCGTCCGCACGCCGCCCGACGCCTTTACGCCCATCTCCTCGCCGACGGTGCGGCGCATCAGCGCCACATCCTCGACGGTGGCGCCGCCCCCGGCGAAGCCCGTGGAGGTCTTGACGAAATCGGCCCCGGCCTCCTGCGACAGGCGGCAGGCCAGAACCTTCTCGTCGTCGGTGAGCAGGCAGGTCTCGATGATGACCTTCAGCAGGGCGTCGCCGCAGGCGCGCTTGACCGCTGCGATGTCGTCGCGGACTTCCGAAGTCCTGCTGGCCTTCAGCAGGCCGATGGGGATCACCATGTCGACCTCGCGGGCGCCGTGGCGGACCACCCATTCGGCCTCGTCGGCCTTGATGGCCGTGGGATCGGCGCCGAAGGGGAAGCAGATCACGGCGCAGGGCGCCACCGGCGATCCGGCCAGCCGCTCCGTCACCAGCGGGATGAAGACCGGGTTGACGCAGACCGCCTTGAAGGCATGCACGCGCGCCTCGTCGCACAGCCGCTCGACATCGGCGGGCTGGGCGTCCGGGCGCAGGATGGTGTGGTCGATGAACGGAGCCAGACCGGCCGCCTCCGTCGGGACGCTGTGAACGGGCATCTTGGTCCTCCCGGGGAGGCCCTTTTCGCCGGGCCTCTCCTCGATTGTCGCCGGGATGCCAACATCTCGCGTATCGATGTTAACATCCTAACATTTTCTGAAAGGATAGTTTCACGCTGCCGCGCAGTGTGTCAAGATCAATGCATGCGATTGTGAGTTTGGCTACGGCCATGCCGTTCCAGGCATCGCGCCATTGGGATTAACCCGTTTGGATTGTAGGGTGCGGCCGAGCCTTGGCCGGGTGGAAGCGCTACGGGATGCGGATATGTCGATGAGAAGGGCCGATCGCCTTGACCGGTTACAGACCGCGCTGGATGCCGGCGGCTATCTTCGGCTGAAGGACGCCGCCCGGCTGCTGGGCGTCTCCGAGATGACGGTGCGCCGCGACATCGCGTCCTGCGGCGGACGCTTCGCCTATCTCGGCGGCTACATCGCCGGCGGGCTGGAGAGCAGCGGCGGCATGGGCTACATGCTGGACCGGGAGCGCGACGCCCATATCGACATGAAACGGGCGGCCTGCGAGGCGGCGGCGACCCTGCTGAAGCCTGGGGAGACGGTCTTCATCGACTGCGGCACCACCACCACCCACCTCGCCAGCCGCATCCCGGCCGACAGCCAGATCACGGTGGTCTGCTACGCCATGAACATCGCGGAGATCGTTTGCCGCAAGCCGGGCGTGCGGGTGGTCATGCTGGGCGGCCTCTACCACGCCTCCTCGGCGTCCTTCTCCAGTCCTGAGTCGCTGGAGATGCTGCGCGGCATCGGCATCAACACCGCCTTCATCTCGGCCGGCGGCGTGCACGAGTCGCTGGGGATCAGCTGCTCCAACTTCCACGAGGTGGAGATCAAGCAGACCGCCATCGCCAACGCCGTGACCAAGGCGCTGGTGATCGACACCAGCAAGTTCGATCAGGTGAAGCCGGCTTTCTTCGCCAAGCTCGACAGCTTCGACATCCTGTGCTGCGACCGCGGCCTCGACGACGAGCGGGCAGGGCGGCTCGCCACGGCGGGTGTGCGGATCGTGCCGGCCTGAGCCGCCGGACGACTCTGATCAGCCCGATTTGGCGTCGCCCGCCGCCTTGCCCAGCGCGCTGCCGGCCGACGCACACATGATGCAGGCGATGGCCGCCCACTGCACCCAGTTCAGCCGCTCGCCCAGCATCAGGAAGCCGATCAGCGCCGCCACGGCCGGCGACGCGCTGACGGCGAGGCCGAACACGGGGCTGGGCAGGCGGCGGAGCGCCATCATCTCCAGCGTGTAGGGCAGCATGCTGGACAGCGCCGCCACTGCGAAGCCGACCGCCAGCACGGACGGGACCAGCAATCCGCCGCCGGCATGGGCGACCCCCAGCGGAACCGTGAAGCTGGCGGCGACCAGCATGCCCCAGGCCACCGCCTGCCCGCCGGGCAGGGAAGAGGCGCGCTTGCCGAACACGATGTAGAGCGCCCAGCACAGCGCCGCCGCCGCCGCATAGGCGACGCCGAGCGGATCGAGCGCGGTCGCCGCCTGTTGCAGGGGCAGCAGCAGGGCGAGCCCGGCCGCGGCGCAGGCGATCCACAGGAAGTCCTTCAGCCGGCGGGAGCCGAGCAGCGCCACCGCCAGCGGCCCGGTCACCTCGATGGCGATGGCGATGCCGATGGGGATCAGCTCCATCGCCCGGTAGATCGACAGGTTCATCGCCCCCAGCGTCGTGCCGTAGACCAGCAGGTTGCGCAAATCCCCGCGGCCGGGACGGCTGCGCCAGGGCCGCAGGATCGCCGCCAGCATCAGCGCCGACAGCCCGACCCGCAACGCCGTCACGCCCTCCGCCCCCACCAGCGGGAACAGCGACTTGGCCGATGCGGCGCCGACATATTGCGACAGCAGCGAGGCCAGCAGGAGCAGCAGAGGAAGCGCCGCGGGCTCCGTCCTGCCGGCGGTCGTCGGGTCGGTGGAGGCGTTCGCCACGCTCGGAGGCTCCGGATCAGGGCTGGGTCTGGACAAAAAGATACTGTGACGTCGCGGCGCTGAGCGCTTAAGTTTCGCCCCATCGACGCATCGTTATTTCGCAAGAGCCCCCATGCGCTCAACAACCGCTCGACCGCCGGACCAGCTCGACGACCAGGACCGCGCGATCCTGCGCATCCTCCAGCGCGACAACAAGACCTCGCAGCGGGCCATCGGGGAGGCGGTCAACCTCTCCGCCCCGGCCGTGCAGCGCCGCATCGCCCGGATGGAGGCGGCCGGGATCATCCGCCGCAACGTCGCAGTGATCGACCCGGCCAGCGTCGGCCAGGGCGTGACCGTGGTGGTGGAGGTCCAGACGGTCAACGACCGCTCTCCCGTGATCGCCGCCGCCAAGCGCCTGTTCCGCGAGGCGCCGGAGGTGCAGCAGTGCTATCTGGTCACCGGCAAGGCCAGCTTCGTCCTGATCCTGCTGGTCCCGGACATGGCGAGCTACGAGCTGCTGTCGCGCCGCCTGTTCGCCGACAACGAGCTGGTACAGTCTTTCCAGACCCTGGTGGTGCTCGACCCGGTGAAGGTCACGCTGGAGGTGGACGTTTAGAGCGTTTGCGCCGTTTGGCCGCTCAGTCGTCCCAGTCCTCATAACCCCAATCCTCGGCATCCGGGTCGGCGGTGCCGAGCGGGGCCACGGTCGCGCCGGCGTCCAGCGCCGCGGCAAGCCAGGGCTCCACGCTGGTGACGGGGGACAGCCGGCACCAGCGCCGGCGACGGCCATCCCACCGGCACTGGCCCTGCCGCTTCATCTCCTCCCGCAACTCCCAGGATGGAATGGAGGGGAAGCGCAGTTCCAGGCCGCGGTCGTTCTGGGCGATCTCCACCAGCTCCCCGGACAACGTCGTGTGGGTCAGCCCATTTTCCAGCACCCGGCGCAACTGGCTGGCGCGCTCGTCGCGGAGGCGGGCCTCGGCATCCCGCTGGCGGCGGCGTTCCGCCATGGCGTCGGCGATCCAGTCGGGCGGCTCCTCCAGCACGCGATAGCCGGCACCGCCGCGGGGCCCCGGCGCCTCTTCGATCAGCCCTTCCTGCACGAGATCGGCAAGCATGGCCTTCAGCCGGTCGCGGTCGGTCCGGTTGCCGAGCGGCCGCTGTGCCGCGGCATCCGCGGCGGTGAAGCGCTCGGCGGCACCCCAGCCCTCGTAGAGTCCGGCGGTCAGCGCGTGGAGGTCGGCGATGCGGCTGCGCTGGTCGGCCAACCGCTGGGCGACGATGGCGTTGGGGGCCAAGTCGGTGCGTCCGCTCAGCCCGCAGGTGCTGCATTGCCAGCCGCCGGGATCCGACAGGAGGATGCGCGGCGCGCAACGGCGGTTGCGGCAATGCTCCTCGCTGCCCGGCTCCGGCAGGCCGCGTCCGCTGTCCAACAGGGTGCGGATCGCGTCCAACGGGCTGTCGGCGACGCCCCGCAGCCTGTCCAGCACATCCGCCGGCAGCCACACCTCCGCGCCGCCGGATTCATCGGGTTCGGCGAAGCGGCTGGTCAAACGTCTGCGGTGGGCGGGGGCAAGCAGGGAGAGCACCCGCTCCGCCGTATAGCTCTCGTCGAAGGTATCGGCGAGGGCTTCCGCCAGTTCGGCCAGCGATGCGGTCGACGCCAGGGCGCTCCGGTCATCGGCGGCGACGATGCGGCGGGCCTCGGCAAGGATCTCCGCGCTTGCCTCCGGTTTGCCCGCCCTGTGTCCGTTCTGGCCCTTAGCCGCCATGTCCGCCCTGTTCCGCCCTGGTCCGATGCCGCATTACCCTAACCAAGCTGGTCGTCGGCAAAACGGTGTTCAAGCGCAGGCGGAACGGCCTTCCAAAAAGCGGTGTTGAAGGTGGGCAACCAAAGGCATCGGCGCCCCGCCCAGCGGCAAGGGCGCCGGATATGATGAGGGTTCCCATGCCAGACAGCGCGCATTTCGCTCCGCCCGGCCCGCTCGGCTTCGGTGGCGCTCCCCTGGGCAACATGTTCGAGGAGGTGGCGGACGATATCGCCGAAGCCACGCTCGACGCCGCCTGGGACGCCGGCATCCGCTATTTCGACACCGCTCCCGAATATGGTCCCGGCATTTCGGAACACCGGTTCGGCCATGTCCTGCGCAACCGCCCGCGCGACCAGTTCGTGCTGTCCACCAAGGTCGGGCGGCTGCTCCGCGCGGACCAGAGCAAGGGCGGGCGGCACGGTCCCTTCGTGAAGGGCCTGCCCTTCCGCGTCGATTACGACTACACCGTCGATGGCGTCCGCCGGTCGATCGAGGACAGCCTGCAGCGGCTGGGCATGGCGCGGATCGACATCGCCTATATCCACGACTGCGCCGAGGACGCGCATGGCGACCGCTGGCTGGAGGTCTTCGACACCGCCATGAAGGGGGCCGCCGTGGCGCTCACCCGGCTGCGCGAGGAAGGGGTGATCCGCGCCTGGGGCCTGGGCGTCAACCGGGTGGAGCCCTGCGTCATGGCGCTGGAGCGCGCCGATCCGGACGTCTTCCTGCTGGCCGGCCGCTACAGCCTGCTGAACCAACCGGCGCTCGACGAGCTGTTCCCGCGCTGCGGGGAGCGCGGCGTGCATGTGGTGGTCGGCGGCCCATACAATTCCGGCATCATCGCCGGCGGCAAGACCTTCGAGTATCAGGAGGCGTCATCCGACAAGGTCGCCGCCCGCGACCGTCTGGCGGAGATCGCCGGCCGCCATGGCGTCGATCTGCGCGCGGCGGCCCTGCAGTTCTGCGCCGCCCATCCCGTCGTCGCCTCGGTCATTCCCGGCACCAAGACCCCGTCGCGGGTGCACGAGAACGTCCAACTGATGGCGCAGCCGATCCCCGCCGATTTCTGGCGGGAGCTGAAGGCGTCGGGCGTGCTGCCGGAACAGGCGCCGACGCCGGCTTGATGGCGGCTTGATGGGGGCGGGTGAGCGCCGGCCCGTCAGGCGCTCACCACCATTCCTGGGAAGGCCGCCTCGAACCGGCCAGACTCGATGCCATGGTCCGCCAGCGTGGCGCGCAGCCGCTCGGGCGGTTCCTCGCGCGCCTCGTCGGTCAGGGCGAAAGTGCCCCAATGAATGCCGACGGCCTTCCGCGCCCCGACATCCAACATGATCCGCACCGCTTCTTCCGGGTCGCAATGCTGGGCGGACATGAACCAACGCGGATCGTAGGCGCCGATGGGGATCAGCGCGAGGTCGCAGCCGCCCAGCCGCCGGTGGATCGCCTTGAAGGCCGCCCCGGTGCCATAGCCGGTGTCGCCTGCGAAATAGAGTGTGCCGGCCGGCATGCGCAGGAAGAAGCCGCCCCACAGCGCCATTCGCCGGTCGCGCACCGTCCGCGACGACCAGTGGTTGGCCGGAACGATGTGGACCTCCGCGCCTGCGGCAAGCTCGAACCGGCTCCACCAGTCGCCAACCGCAGTCCTTATTCCGGGAATATGCCTGTGCAGGATGGTGTCGTTGCCGAGCGGCGTGACGACCAGCGGCCGGTCGCGCTCATGCAGCCGCCGCAGGGTGTCGATGTCCATATGGTCGTAATGGTTGTGCGACAGCAGGACGGCGTCGATCCTCGGCAGGTTGTCGAACCGGATGCCCGGCGCCGTCGCCCGCTTCGGCCCGGCGAACCGCACCGGGCTCGCGCGCTCCGACCAGACCGGATCGGTCAGGATGTTCAGCCCCGGCGCCTGGATCAGCGCGGTCGCATGCCCCACCACCGTCACGCGCAACGCGTCGGCCTTCGGTTCCGGCACCGCCGGAGTGACCGGCACCTCGCCCGGCCATTCGACCTTCCGGCGGCCGAACTGCCAGCGCAGCAGCTGGCGCAGCGAGCGGTCGGTGTCCGGCTCTCCCGGATTGAAGAAGCGCACCCCATCGAAGTTCGAGGAGACGGGTCCTTGCCAGTAGGGATTGCGCATGCGGGACGGATCCTCCGTGTCGTGGCGGTGACGGCCTGGGACATCAACATTTGCGCAGCCTGGGCCATGCTTGAAAGGGGGAGTGCCGCAAATCGCTCCGAAGGCGGATCGCCACTGGACCGCTGGCGGGTGGGCAGGCTACTGTGCCGCCTTGATTCATGGTTTGATCCCGGTTTGGACCCAATGCAATCCGATACGCCGACCGACGAGCAGCACCGCGCGATCCAGGCGATCGATGCATGGTACATGGACGATCAGGCGCCGCAGGTCTTCTGGCTTGCCGGAGAGGCGGGAACGGGGAAGAGCAAGACCACCGCCTTCGTGCTGGAGCATCTGCAGGAACGCCGTCGGCTGAGGGATTATGTGGTCGGCGCGCCGACCGGCAAGGCCGCGCAGGTCCTGCGCCAGAAGGGGATCGAAGGGGCGGCGACCCTGCACTCGCTGCTCTACGCCCCGCGCAAGGACGGCGACACCGGCGAGCTGTTCTTCGCCCGCCGCAGCGACGGGCCGATGGCCGATGCCGACCTGATCGTTTGCGACGAAGGGTCGATGATCGGCGACGACGTGGCCCGCGACCTTCTGCGGACGGAAAAGAAGATCCTGGTGATCGCCGACGACTATCAGCTGCCGCCGGTCTCCGGCCAGGGGCTGTTCACCAGCGGCGAGCCGGATTTCCGCCTGACCGAGCCGCACCGCACCGCGCGGGAAAGTCCCGTGATCCGGCTCGCCCACCTGCTGCGCCGGCAGGAGATGCCCCGCCGCTTCGGTGCCGTCGGCAAGGTCCATGTCCTGCCGCTGGAACGCAGCACCCAGTCCCTGGTGATGCGTCCCTCGTCGCAGGCGATCTGCGGCACTCACCGCGTCCGCACCACCTACACCAAGCGGATGCGCTCGCTGCTCGGCCATGAATCGGTGATGCCGCAGACGGGGGAGCGCGTCATCTGCCGGCGCAACCAGAAGGACGAGGGGCTCTATAACGGGATGATCGGCTCGCTGACCCGTCCCGCGGCCGAGGCCCAGGGGCGCGACGCCGGCCTGTGGTCGCTGGGCGTGCAGATGGAGGACGAGGTGCGGTCCCGCGGCAAGCTGATGGTCCATCCCTGGATGTTCCAGGCCCATTATGCCGAGGGCATGGTCCAGCCGCGGGTGGGCAAGGACATCCAGGTCTATGATTGGGCTTGGCTGATCACCTGCCATGCTGCCCAGGGGTCGGAATTCCCGTCGGTCACGGTGGTGGACGACTCGGCCGCCTTCCGGGAGCACCGCTGGCGCTGGCTCTACACCGCCGTCACCCGGTCGCGCGACGAACTGGTGCTTCTGCTGCGCAATGCCGCGCTTGGCGGACCGTGGCAGCTGCCGGATTTCGACGACTGCCTGCCGGACCGAGCGAGCGCTCGATAAATTGAAGTGATCGAACGCATCAGGTCTTTGCGTTGGATGTGATCGATCACGGTCTCCATACTCCCTGGATCGGAGCGGCACCGCCTCCCGCCGCACCGCCTTTGGAGACCCGTTCCATGCCCCCAGACGCCGTGGCACCCGCGAGGCCGGTGCCGGGACAGCCCGTCCTCGCCAATATCCGCACCCATATCCGCGCCGTTGTGCCCGGCGTCGCCCTGTGCGCCGCGGTCACGGCGCTGGCCTTCGTTGCCGTCTGGGGGGAGGCGCGGCTTTTCGGCGAAGCGTGGATCGAGGCGCTGGTGCTGGCGATCCTGATCGGAACCGCGCTGCGCACGATGTGGACGCCGCCCGCGCTGTGGCGGCCGGGCATCGCCTTCTCGGCCAAGATCCTGCTGGAGGTGGCGGTCGTGCTGCTCGGCGCAACGGTCAGCGCCGCCACCATCCTGGCGGCGGGACCGGCGCTTCTGCTGGGCATCGCCGCCGTGGTGGCGGTGGCGGTTGCGGCGGGGTTCGGGATCGGGCGGCTGCTCGGCCTGCCTCCGCGCATGGCGCTGCTGGTCGCCTGCGGCAATGCCATCTGCGGCAATTCGGCCATCGCCGCGGTGGCGCCGGTGATCGATGCGGACAGCGAGGACGTCGCCGCCTCCATCGCCTTCACCGCAGTGCTGGGGGTGGCCGTGGTGCTTGGCCTGCCCCTGATCGGCCTGGGTCTGCAGCTGAGCGGGGTGCAGTATGGCGCGCTGGCGGGGCTGACCGTCTATGCCGTGCCGCAGGTGATCGCCGCCGCCGCCCCACTGGGCACCACGGCGGTGCAGGTCGGCACGCTGGTGAAGCTGGTGCGCGTGCTGATGCTGGGGCCTGTCTGCCTGATTCTGTCGCTGCTGGCGCCCCGGCTGAACGGCGATGTGCCCGGCGCTTCGCATCCGGCCGCACCGCCGGTCCATCATCTGGTGCCGTGGTTCATCCAGGGCTTCCTGGCGATGATCGCCCTGCGCTCCCTCGACCTCATTCCGCAGGCCGCCCTGGTGCCGATGGGGCATGCGGCGACCCTGCTGACCGTGGTGTCGATGGCGGCGCTCGGGCTGGGGGTCGATGTGCGGACGGTGGCGCGGGCGGGTGGGCGGGTGACCGCGGCGGTCGTCCTGTCCCTTCTGATGCTGGGCGCGGTCAGCCTCGGCCTGATCCATGTGATCGGCCTGGCCTGAAAACGGGCGGGATTCTACATCCGGCAATCGAAGGCCGCATTGACCCAGATTAATGCGTGAATCTGCCGGTGTGCGATCCTGACCTCATCAAGTCCCCGCCACCCCCGAGCCCCTTCTGCGGCACCGGAGGTCGCGCCGGGCCCCGCGGGAGAGCGGCCGTTCAGGTCCATTCCGCGCGCCGAACAAGGAGTTTGGTCATGCGTCAACCGTTGCAGATCGCCTTCCGCAACATCGACCCGTCTCCCGCCCTGGAGCATCTGATCCGCGAGCATGCCGAAAAGCTCGACCGTTTCTTCGGTCGCATCCTGGCCAAGCGCGTGGTCTTCGAGGTTCCCCACCGCCACCAGCATCAGGGCAAGCAGTTCACCGTCCAGATCGCCCTGACCGTCCCCGGAGAGGAACTGGTCGTCCACAGCGACAAGTCCGGCGGCCATGGCCACGAAACCGCCGATGCGGCCATCCGCGATGCCTTCGACGCCGCCCGCCGTGTCCTGGAACGCTTCGCCGAGCGGCACCGGCACGAGGTGAAGTCCCATACTCCGGCGCCCGACGCCGCCTTGTCGTAAGCGACCCGTCCGGCATTTCCGCGTCTATCCGCCCAGCGCCACGCCCGTCCGACCATCCCGGACGGGCGTGGCGTTTTTGCTGTTTAGGCTATTTTGACAAGATTATAGTGTATAATATTTGGAAAAGGCGATTAAACAACACAGCGCAAATCAAAATCCTACTTGATGAATAGCCATTCCTGGTGTTCAATCCTCCAGACCCCCGTCGGGCGCGGTCCGCATCGCCCCGGTCATCCCGTTGCAGGAGCATGGATCCATGACGATCGGCACCACCTCCGCCCCTGCCCCCGCTTCCCCCCAGGCCTCGGTCGATCAATTGGTCGGCGTGATCGGCGAGAATCTGCGCGGCTTCCGCCGACGCCAGGGCCTGTCGGTGGATGGGCTGGCGCAATTGTCCGGAACGGATCCGGCGCTGCTGGCGGCCATCGAGGAGGGGCGCCAGCGCCCGGACATCGGCACCTTGTGGACGGTCGCCAAGGCGCTGGACCTGTCCTTTTCCAGCCTGCTCAGCACCGGCGGCGATGCCGGGACCACGGTGATACGGCGGGCCGAGCAGCGCAGCCTGACCTCCCGCGACGGCCGCTTCACCTCGCGCGCGCTGTTCCCGCTCAAGGGAGAGCGGCAGGTGGAATTCTATGAGCTTCGCCTGTCGCCGGGTGCCGACGAGTCCTCCGACGGCCATTCCCCGGGCACGGTCGAGAACATCCTGGTCGGCCGCGGCCGGGTCGAGGTCACCACCGCCGATGGCGAGCATCGGCTTGAAGAGGGCGACTCGATCCTGTTCGAGGCCGACGTTCCCCATCGCTACCGCAATGCCGGCGACGGCGAGGCGGTGCTGTATCTCGTGATGTCCTACATCCTCTGAGCATGGGGAGATCTCGGATGCCGGATACCCTCCTGCCGCTTCACCGCGATCTGCTCGACCCCCAGGTTGCCGCACTGGGCGAACTGGCCGCCCGCGCCGGACTGGTGCCGGCCGATCCGCTGCGCCTGCCGCTGGCCGAGGTGCGCGACGCGGCGGAGCGCTACCACCTCTTCCTCAACGGCCCGGCACTGCCTGCCGATGTGCGGGAGGTCGAGGCAGCCGGCCCCGCCGGTCCGCTGCGCCTGCGTCTGATCCGGCCGCCGGCCGACGACGATCATACGGGCGGCCATCCCCTGCCGGTGCTGATCTACTTCCATGGCGGGGGCTTCGTCCTGAACTCCGTCGACACCCATGACCGGCTGCTGCGGCTTCTGGCCCGGCACAGCGGTGCGGCGGTCTGCGCCGTCGCCTACAGCCTTGCCCCGGAGCGGCGCTTCCCCCATCAGCGGGATGAAGCGCTGGCCGCCCTGCGCTGGGTGGTGAGGCATGGCGCCGGCCATGGGCTGGACCCGGAGCGGATCGCCGTCGGCGGCGACTCGGCGGGGGCCAACCTGGCGCTCGGTCTGGCGCTCGATGCACGGAACGAGCCCGGACCGCCGCTGTCCTTCGGCATGCTGTTCTACGGCATGTTCGCCCATGACTTCGATACGGAGTCGCACCGGCTGTTCGGCGGCGGGCGCTATGGCCTGACGACGGAGCGGATGCGCTGGTACTGGCGGCAATATCTCGGCCATGGCGGGATCACCCGCGATCCGGCCGCCGCCCCGCTGCTTGCCGAGCTGCAGGGGCTGCCGCCGCTGCATGTGGTGGCGGCCGGGCTGGACTGTCTGCGCGACGACAGCCTGCGCCTTGCCCAGCGGCTGGAGATGGCGCGGATTCCGCACCGTCTGGTGCTGCACGACACGCTTCCCCATTCCTTCGCCAGCATGACCCGCCATGTCCGGACGGCGGAAGCGGCGGTGGTCCTGGCCGCCGGGGAGGTTCGCCGCCACCTGCTGCGGTGAACCACCGATCGGGTGGGCTGTTGTCTGCTCCAGGCGCCCGCACTTAGGGGGCGTCGATGCCAAGGGAGAGCAGACCATGACGACCACCCGATGCCGCCGCATCCTCGCGCCTTGCGTTGCGGCGCTGGCCCTGATCGCCGGCACCGCCCTGGCCCAGCCCGCCAATCCGTCCGCCAACCAGCCGGGCTCCGCCGCGATGCCGGGGCATGACCGGATGCAGGGGCACGCCCAGGACCACGCCCGGGGTGATGCCATGCCCTCCGATCACCTGCCGCAGGACCAGTTGACCCGGGATCCGGCCTCGCAAGCCTACATGGACGGCATGCGCAAGATGAACCGCGACATGCGAAAGCCGATGACCGGCGATGCCGACCAGGACTTCGCGCGCATGATGCTGTCCCACCACCGGGGAGCCATCGACATGGCGAAGGTCCAGCTGCAATACGGCAAGGATCCGGAACTCCGGGCCTTGGCCCAGAAGATCGTCGACGACCAGACCAGGGAGATCGCGCAACTGCAGGATTGGCTGAAGCGGCGTCCGGCCAAGCCGGCACAGAATGAAGGGGCTGCCGCGAAGACGCCGAAATGATGTGAATCCCGCCTGACCGGATGTTCCTGCTTGCGCGTGCGATGCACATTATGGTTGCATCTGCTATTGTTTTAAGCAGGCCCCCCGGAAAATGATCGAAAGCGCCAGCATCATTCTGGAGCGGCATAACGCCACCCTCGTCGGGTCGGGGGATGAGACGCTCGTCCTCATTCCCGGCTTCGGCACCGAACAGTCGGCTTGGCGCCATGTCGTGGATGCCTTCAAGGACCGCTACCGCATCCTGTCGTTCGATCTGGCAGGGGTCGGGCCGGCCAATCAGATCCACTACGACCATGCCCGCTACGGCACGCTGGACGCCTATGCCCGCGACGTCGTCGCGGTTCTCGGCGCCCTCAAGGTGGAGCGCTGCGTCTGCGTCGGCCATTCGGTCGCGGGCATTGTGGTGGCGCTCGCCTCGGTCAAGGCCCCCCGCCTGTTCCGCAAGCTGATCCTGCTGGGAGCTTCGGCCAGCTACCGCAACATCGGCAGCTATCGCGGCGGGTTCGAGCGTGCGGACATAGACCGCCTGATCGACAGCGCCACCCGCGATTACCTGCGCTGGACCGCAAGGTTCGGACAGATGGTCGTGTCCGCCCCGGCGGAGGATCCGACCGTGCGCGAATTCGTCGCCACCTTGCAGGCGATGCGTCCGGACATGGCCCTGTCGCTGCTGCTGACCATTCTGCAGAGCGACCTCCGCAGCCGCCTGCCCGAGGTGACGGTGCCGGCGGTCGTCCTCCAGACCCGCGAGGACTCCGCGGTCCCTCGGGAAGCGGCGGAGTATCTGCGCGACCATCTGGCCGGCAGTGTCCTCGAGGTGCTCGACGCGTCGGGGCATCTGCCCCACATGTCGGCCCCCGGGACGGTGATCGACGCGCTGAACCGCCACCTGCCGTAAGGTCCGCCGGCCGGGGCCGTCACTCCATTCCAATGGGCAGGGTGAAGGTGAACCGGCTGCCGTTGCCGTCACTGTCCGCCGACAGCGTCCCGCCATGGGCGGACATGACCGAACGGCAGATGGACAGCCCCATTCCCATGCCGCTGTCCTTGGTGGTGAAGAAGGGATCGAAGATCCGCGCCAGGATGCCGGGGGAAATGCCGCTGCCGGTGTCGCCGACGCTGACCGCGAGCAGGCCGTCCGCCACCCGGCTTTGCACCAGAAGCTCGCGCTGTCCGCCATGGCCGGCCATCGAATCCAGCGCGTTGGTGACGAGGTTCAGCACCACCTGCTGCAGCTGGGTGCGGTCACCCCGGACCTGGACGCCGCCGCTGCGGAGATCGGCGGTCAGGCGGACGCCGCGCTTGCCGATCTCGTCGGCGGTCAGGGTCAGCACCTCCTCCACCAGGGGATCGACGGACAGCGGTTCCAGCACCAAGGGGGCCTGCTTCGCGAGCGACCGCAGCGCGCGCAGGATGTCGGCGACGCGCAGGCCGGCGGTGCGGATGTCCTCCAGGTTCGACAGGGCCTCCGCCACGTCGGGGGTGGGGGCTTTCAGCCAGCGCAAGCTGGCCCCGGCGCTGGCGACGATCCCGGCGAGCGGCTGGCTGATCTCGTGCGTGATGGAAGCCGCCAGTTCCCCCATGACCGTCAGATGGCTTGCCCGCGCCAGATCGGCGCGCGCGACGCGAAGGGCCGCCTCCATCTCCTGGCGGCGGCGGTTCTCCAGCATCAGGTCGGTGTAGAGCCGGGCCGCCTCCAGCGCGTTGGCCGCCTGCGGGGCCAGCACCTCCAGCATCGCCGCCTTGCGCGGGGTGAAGACGTCCAGCGCGAGGTCGTTTTCCAGATAAAGGACGCCGACCAGCCGCCCCTGCTTGATCAGCGGCTGGCAGAGGAAGGAACCCGCCTTCCCGCCTACCGCCGCCGCATCGCCGGAGGAGAGCGTCCGCCGGGTGCGCAGCACGGTGTGCAGGACGGCGGCCGGCACCTGATCCTCCGCCGGCACGTCGTCGGCCAGCCTGACCACGATGTCGCTGTCGACCACGGTCGCGGTCGCCTCCACCCATGGCTCGTCCCCGCGTATCAGCAGCAGGGCGCCGCGCCGGGCGCCGGCATGGACGATCATGGCGACCATCAGCCGTTCGACCAGCCGGTCCAACAGAATCTCTTCCGACAGGGCATGGGCCGTCTTCAGCACCAATTCCATATCCAGATCCTCGATGCCCTGGCGGGCATCGGCGGGGCCGTCGGCGGCCAGGAAGGGGAATTCCGCCTCCAGCCCCTTCACCTTGGCCAGCGCCCCCCAGCGCCGGTAGGTGGCCGCCGCCAGCCTCAACTGGTCGCGGGCG
This sequence comes from Azospirillum largimobile, assembly GCF_977007025.2. Taxonomy (NCBI): domain Bacteria; kingdom Pseudomonadati; phylum Pseudomonadota; class Alphaproteobacteria; order Rhodospirillales; family Azospirillaceae; genus Azospirillum; species Azospirillum largimobile. The sequence goes on along the minus strand of NZ_CDRMUA020000003.1, from coordinate 788,529 downwards.
GCATAGCCAAGCTGCAGCGACCGGGCATGGCGGCCGGCCAGTTCGTGGGCCAGTGCCTGTTCGTGGGAAAAGCCGGCGGCGGCGGCGGCCGCCGCGGAGTCGTCGTAGAGCCGCATCGCCTCGACGTCGCGGCCGTCCAGCCGCGCCAACTCCGCATCGACCAGGGCCAGCTTGTTCCGGAAGGTCAGCGGATTGATGCCGGCCCACAGGGCCAGCCGCCGGCGGCAGTGCGCCACCTCGTCCCGTGCCGCCGCGGGATCCGTCCCGGAATCCTGGGTGTGCAGCACGGCGTTGTAGAAGGTCAGCTCGCCGACCGAGATATGGTGATGCACCGCCCAGGTCATGCCGAAAGCCGGCGTCAGGTTGGCCCGCGCCAGGACGAAGTCGCGGTGGTACAGGGCAGCTTGTCCGCGTAGCTGCCAAGTCCAGAAATACAGCGCCGACATCGGCGTGCGGCCCGGTGCCGTCACGGGGTCGAGGAAGGCCGCCTCCCAGGCACCCACCGTCTGGCCGGCGTCCTCCTGCAGCGACAGCACGTATTCCCGCTGGGTCGACATCAGATCGACGATGTCGTCGAACCCCGCGTCCCGCGCGATGGCGATCAGCGGGTCGGTCTCCTCCCGCACCACGGACAGCCGCTCCCCCATCGCCAGCAGGTCGGAAACGATGTGGTTGCAGCTGTAGCAGAGCATGCGCAGCTCGGCGCTCCGGTGTCCGACCCTCTTCGCCTCGCGCACATGGGCAAGGCCGTAGGACAGCGGCTGCGTCCAGGGGCTGACCTGATCCAGCGCCACCAGCACCGGGGTGCGGTAGCGCTCGAAACCGTGGCGGTCCACCATCTCCAGCGCGGCGGAGGCGCAGGCGAACCCCTCCTCATATTTGTCGAAGACGGTCGCGAGGGAGACGCCGAACCATGCGATTCCCTGGGCCGAGGCGGCGGTCACGCCATGCTTCAGCGTCAGCTCCACCATCCTGGCGAAATGAAGATGCAGCAGGTCCCCGGACTTGTAGAAGAAGGCCGCCTCCAGCGCCGTCAGCAGCGCCATGGCGGCTTCCATCCGCGGATCGTCCATCGCCGGCAGGTCGGCCAGGGCCGAGACCGGCCGGCCGTCCAGTAGGCGCCTGATCTCGTCGTAGGCGGCGGCGACCGCCCCCGGCGGCGGTTCGGCGGGCAGCTCGATCCCCAGCAGCGCCAATCCCTCCAGCGCCACCCGCACCGCGCCGCGGAAATCCGACGCCACCGTCAGCCGCGCGGCCTTCAGCCGATACGCCTCCGCGCCGTCGATGGCGCCGTCGGCATGGCGGAACAGCGCTTCGATGGCGCGGTCCGCCCCCACTGCATCGCCGCTCGCCAGCAGGCATTCGGCGGTCAGCACCGCCGCCCGCCAAGCCAGCGGGTAGGAGCGGGTCCAGCGCTCCTCCCCCAGGATGCGGTCGGATCCTGCCAGATAGGTCAGCGCCCGGCCGCGCGCCGCGGCGGCCACCGCCTGACCCGCCGCGTCGATCAGGGTGCCGGCGAAATCTTCGGCCCGTTCGGCGCACAGCGGGGCACCGAACGACAGCTCGATCTGCGCGGCGATCCTGAACAGCTCCTCCGGACCGCGGTCGGGCCACAGATCCAGCATGGCCGAGGCGATCACCGCATGCTGTGCCGGGCGGTCCGCTTCCGGCGTCAGCCCATAGGCGGCCTCCTGCACGCGGTCATGCACCAGCACCCATCCGCAGGATTCCCCGTGCAGCACCAGCCCGGCCGCTGCCGCGGGCGCGAGTGCTGCCTGCACCGCGGCGGGCGGCAGGCCGGCGACCGATGCGAGCAGCCGCTCGTCGGCGCCGTTTCCGACACAGGCCAGCAGCCGCACCGCGTTCCGGCTGGCGGCCGGCAACCGGCGCAGGCGGACGACCAGCAGGTCGGTGACCGTATCGCCGCCCGGCAGCAGGGCCGTCGTGCCCTCCGTCCATGTCCAGGCCGAGCGGCCGGCGTCGTGGCGCAGCGTCCCGTCATCCGCCAGCGTGCGGAGAAGCTGCAGGATGTGCAGCGGGTTGCCGCCGGTCTTCTCGCCGATCAGCCGCAGCAGGTCCTCCGCCCGGTCGACCGGTTCGTCCAGCACCGCGGCGACCAGGGCGGCGGTGGCCTGCGGGCCGATCGGCGGCAGGGCGATCCATGCAGGGGCCGTGGCGCCATCCCGCAAGGTCGACAGGAAGCCGCGGAAACCCGGCCGGATGTCGGCGCTGGTGTCCCGGTAGGCGGCGATCACCACCAGCCCCCGCGGCGGGCTGTCGGCGATGGCGCGGATGAAGTCCAGCGTGGCCTCGTCGGCCCATTGCAGGTCGTCCAGGAACAGCAGGACCGGCGCGCCGGGACGGGCGAAGGCCTGCAGGACACCGGTCAGTATGCGGCGGATGCGCAGCGGTTGCCGGCTCGACGGATCGTCCAGCGTATGGCCGGCCGCTCCGGTCACCGGCTCGAATTCCGGCAGCAGGTGGAGGAACAGGGCCATCTGCCCGTCCAGCCGTTCGGCCAGACCGGCGCGCAACTCCTCCAGTTCCTCCAGCGGACCGGCGACCACCCCGGCCGCCAGCCGGCGCAACGCCTGGAGCACCGGGGCGTAGGGAACGGCCGGCTGATACTGGTCGGTCTTGCCGGCGGCGATGCGGGCATCCGCCGGCAGCCGGTGCCGCATGAAGTCGGCGACCAGCGCCGACTTGCCCGATCCGGGGGCGCCGCCGATGAAGACCAGCTGCCCCCGTCCGCCCCCCGCGGCACGGGCATAGGCATCGCCCAGCCGGCCGAGCTCCTCCTCCCGTCCCAGCAGGGCGTCGGGCAGCGCCAGCCGGCGGATGCGGTCGGCCCGCGCCAGTTCGAAGGAAGGAATGTGCCGATGGGCGGACCAGTCCCGCAGGCAGCGCGTCAGGTCGTCGGCCAGCGAAGCGGCGCTATGGTATCGGTCGTCGGGCGACTTGGCGATCAGCTTCAGGATCAGGGCGTCCACCATCGGCGGAACGTCCGGACGCAGGCTGCCGGGGGAGGGGGGCCGCACCGCCATATGGGCGTGCAGCCACTGCGCGGCGGACTCGCCGGTCAGCGGCAGGCGGCCTGCCAGCAGTTCGAACAGCAAGATGCCCAGCGCATAGAGGTCGCTGCGCTCGTCGCTTGGCTGCCCCTCCGGTCCGGCGGTTTCCGGTGCGGTGTAGGCAGTGGGCCGCCGTCCGGTCTCGCCGCATGCCTGTCCCGCCTGGAATCCGGTCAGGCGGACCCTTCTACCCGGGGCGAGGATCAGGGCCTGCGGATGCAGGGCGCCATGCAGCAGATGGCGTCTGTGGGCCTCGGCCAGTGCCGCGGCGGCCTGGGCGGCGACCTCCAGGAACTGGATGAGGGGCGGCCTGTGCAGGGTGGACAAGGGCAGCCCGCCATCGTCCGGGTAGAGCAGAGCCGGTCCGTCGCGGGTCAGCCGCAAATCCACCGGGACCAGCGCCCAATCCCCGTCCAGCAGGGGTTTCAGGCTCAGCTCGTGGTCCATCTGCCGGCCGGCGGCCTCGTTGGCCCAGCCGGCCCGTGCGGCCAGCCAACTGACCCCATCGGCCCCGGTCAGCCGCAGCAGGCTGCGGTTCCCGTCGGTGGACAGCAGTTCGGGGCGGGCGTCGTCCAGCCACTCCGCAGACGGTACCGCGGGCCGGGTGGGAGCAGGTGTTTCCCTGTCCCGGAGAGGATCGATTCCGGACGCCATCGGACCTTGCTGGCTGCGTGAAAGGGCCCCGGCCCGGTGATACATCAGTCATCGGCGGCCGCATAACCGCCAAACGGCTTATGGCTTCCTCCGAAAGGGATAGGGGCTGTGCGTCAGGCCTTGTCGGAGTCCTCCAGGATCCGGTGCAGGATGGCATGGAGGTCGTCGGGGTCGACGGGCTTCTCCAGGAACATGCGGGCACCTGATGCCATCGCCCGGTCGCGGATTCTTGGGTCGGGGAACGCCGTCAGCAGAAGGACCGGCATCTCGGGCATCCGGACCTTCACGGCAACCTGCAGCTCCAATCCGCTCATCCCCGGCATGGTGATGTCCGAGATCAGGCAGCCGACGCCGTCGGACGGGGAGGCCAGGAAGTCCTCGGCGCAGGCGAACAGCGAGATGCGGTAGCCGAAGGAGCGGATCAGGCTGCCCAGGCTGTTGCGGACGATGGGGTCGTCCTCGACGATCGCGATGGTCGCGCTGGCGGGGGCCGGAACCATGGCGGCTAGCGGCCGGCGTCCCCAGCCGGAGAGGCTGCGGCCGGTGCGGAAGGGAATGGGCAGCCCGATGGGCTCATGGCGGCGGCCTTGCTGACGAAGGGAGATGCTGCCTTCAATATGGGCGACCTTGCCGGCCGGCAGAACCATACGTCCACGAGGCGGCTGCGAACCTTGGGTGGGGGCACCCCATACCAAAGGTTAGGTGCCGGGCGCGGGGGCGCGGTTCATCATGGGGCGGACCCGTCGCACGCGATCCGGATCGCCGGTTGCCCGTGCGTCGGAACCCAGCCGCCGCAACAGCGAGTGACCGAAGACCATGCACCCCGCCACGGCCGGCCGCCCGGCCGAGCAGAGCCCGTCGGACCGCAGGATCGTGCTGATCGTCGACGACGATCCGCTGCTGCGCTCGTCGCTGGACAGCCTGTTCCGCTCTGTCGGGCTGGAAACCCGCCTGTTCGCCTCGGCCCAGGACGTGATGGACGCCCAGTTCTCCGATGCGACCTGCTGCATCGTGATGGACATCCGCATGCCGCGGATGAGCGGGCTGGAATTCCAGGCCCAGCTGAACACGCGCGGCATCCGCGTGCCGATCATCTTCATCACCGGCCACGGCGACATCCCGATGTCGGTCAAGGCGATGAAGGCGGGAGCCTTCGATTTCATGACCAAGCCCTTCCGGGACCAGGAAATGCTGGACGCGGTGGAGGCGGCGCTGACGCGGGACGGCGAACGGCGCAGCCAGGACCAGGTCCTGGCCGACGGCCGCGCCCGCTACGACAGCCTGACCCCGCGGGAGAGGGAGGTGATGGCCGGGGTGACCCGCGGCCTCCTGAACAAGCAGGTGGCGGCCGAGTTGGGCATCAGCGAGATCACCGTGAAGCTCCACCGCTCCAGCCTCATGAAGAAGCTGGGGGTGCGGGCGGTCGCCGACCTCGTGCGGTTGGCCGAGGCGCTCGGCATAAACCGCGGCTGAGTTCGCAGCCGGCCGGCACGCGCGGGCGCTTGACGACGCTTGCGCGTTCTTTGCTAATTTAGTGTCGTGCCAGTGAATGGTTTACGCCAACAGGTGAGAACCTAAACCAAGGTCTAGGGGCGTTCTACCTAAACACTGCCGCGGTTTATCTGTGTCTAGTGGTGTGCGGCATGTGGCCGCGCCTACCCTGTGTGCAGGCAAGTCGGGGGGCCAAGCCGGCCGTTCCGACATGGCTCGCCCGCCGGTCTTCCGGATGACGGAAGCGGCAGCCTGCACGCAAGCCCACGGAGACACCCATGGCCACGGCCTTTCAGAGCAATCTCCACCTGCGCTACGTCCCGATCCCGGAAAAGCCCGACGTGCTGGTCCTTCGGTCGCCCCGCGGAACGGTGGGGGTCGCACGGGTCCGTTGCCAGAACGGCGGCATCGGCCGCTTCAGCAGTCCCGAGCCCGAGGATGCGTTCCTGGTGAGCCATCACCTGTCGAACTTCCAATCCGACGTCTGGGTCGACGGCGTGCTGGTGGAAAAGCCCGCCAACATCGCGGGGCTGACCACCATCCACGATTACCGCCGCACCATCGACTGCCATATGCATTCGGCCTTCGACACGCTGACCTTCCATCTTCCCCGCTCGCTTCTGGAAAGCGTCTGTCCGGATGTCCGCGGCAGCCGGCTGGAGGATCTGGCGATCGAGCCCAGCCGCCCGGTGAAGGACCCGACGGTCACCGCACTGGCGTCCGCCATGCTGCCGGCGCTGGCCTTCCCGGAGCGGATCAGCCTGCTGTTCCACGACCATCTCTGCTCGGCGCTGGCGACCCATCTGGTCACCGCCTATGGCCGGATGAACGAGGTCAGGAGCGGCGGCACGCTGGCGCCCTGGCAGGAAAAGCGGGTGAAGGAGATGATCGCCGCCAATCTGGACGGGGAAATCCGGCTGGCCGATCTCGCCGCCGAATGCCGGCTGTCGGTCGGCCATTTCGTCCGCGCCTTCCGGCGCACCGCCAACACCACCCCCTACCAGTGGCTGCTGCAGCGGCGGATCGACCATGCCAAGACGCTGATGCGCGACCGGTCCCAGACGCTGGCCGACGTGGCGCTGGCCTGCGGCTTCGCCGACCAGAGCCATTTCACCCGCACCTTCAGCCGCCTCGTCGGCGTTTCCCCCCGCGTCTGGCGGCAGCGCAATACGGCGGTCGACGCGATGCCGAAAGCCCCCGCACTCTGCCTGATGGCGGGGGCGTCGAACGCCTGAGGGGCTGCGCGGCCAGGGCAGTTCATCGAGGTGGGAACGCCGCGCGCTCCTGCGCCGTCAGTCCAGCGGCTTCAGTTCGCCCAGCAGGGTCGGCAGCAGTTCGGCGACGGTTGGGTGGATGTGGACGGCGCGCTGCAGGGTCGGGTAGGGCGCCTTGGCGTACATCATGTCCAGCACGCCGTGGATCGCCTCGTCGCCGCCGGGGCCGAGGATGGCGGCGCCCAGGATCTCCTTGCTGTCGGCATCGACGGTGATCCGCATGAAGCCCTGCGCTTCGCCCTTTTCCACCGCACGCCCGACGCGGGTCATCGGCCGCTGGCCCACCAGCGCGCGCCGGCCGGAGCGGCGGACCGCCTCGTCGGTCATGCCGACGCGGGCGAGCGGCGGGTCGGTATAGAGCGCATAGGCCTGGATGCGGTCGTCGACGCTGCGCGGATCGTCGTTCAGCAAATTGGCCGCAACGATCTCGAAATCGTTGTAGGCGGTGTGGGTGAAGGCGCCGCGCCCGTTGCAGTCGCCCATCGCCCAGATGCCTGGCACGTTGGTGCGCAGCCTGTCGTCCACCGTGACGTAGCCGCGGCTATCCGTCGCCACGCCGGCGCGGCCGAGGCCGAGATCGTCGGTGTTGGGCGTGCGCCCGACCGCCAGCAGCACATGGCTTCCCACCACCGACGGATTGCCGGACGCACAGTTCACCCCGACCTCCACGCCATCGGTATGGGGGGCGAAGCGGATGCAGTCGGCCGACAGGCGAACCGTCACGCCTTCCTTCTCCAGCAGGTCCCGGATCGCGTCGGACACGTCGGGGTCCTCGCGTGAAATCAGCCGCTTCCCCTTCTCCACCACGGTCACCTCGGCGCCGAAGCGGCGGTACATCTGCGCGAATTCCAGGCCGATGTAGCTGCCGCCGACCACCACCAGATGCCGGGGCACTTGGTCGAGGTCGAGGATCGTGCCGCTGGTGAGGATTTCCACGTCGCGCACGCCCGGCATGTCCGGCACCGCGGCGCGGGCGCCGACATTGAGGAAGATGCGCTCCGCCGTCAGCAGCTCGTCGCCGACGCGCACGCTGTTGGCGGACTCGAAACGGGCATGGCCCTGCAGGACGCGGCAGCCGGGCATGCCGCGCAGCCAGCGCTCCACATTCTGGCGCGACCGGCCGGAGACGGCGTCCTTGCGCGCCTTGACCTTTGCCATGTCGATGCGCACCGGGCCGTCCAGCATCACGCCGTATTCGGCGGCGCGCCGAGCCATCTGCGCCACGCGGGCGCTGGCGATCAGCGTCTTGGTCGGGGTGCAGCCGGTGTTGACGCAGGTGCCGCCGAACAGCTTGCGCTCCACCACCGCGACGGTCATGCCGGCGGCGGTGAGGCGCTGGGCAAGCGGCGGTCCGGCCTGGCCGGCTCCGATGATGATGGCGTCGACCATGGCGGGCTCCTGCGGCCGGATGTGTTCGTCGGGGGATCGTGGCGTGGGGGAGGATGGTAGCGCCGGTGCCGGGCGTCTTCCAAGCAAACCAAGGTATGACTGGCGGCGGCCCGTTCAGATCCGTCAACTCATCGTCAGATCCTTCAAGAAGCGGGCGCCGCCCGCCTCTAGGCTGACGGAAACGGAACAGGACAGCGCGGGGGCTGGAGGCGGAAGCATGGGAGCGAGCGGAGGGGCAGTGCCGGGCGGTTCGTACATGGCCGGGCGGCCGACCGAGCGCCGGCTCGGTGTCCTGGCGATTCCGCTGGCGCTCGCGGTTTTCGTCATCGACACCTTCACCGACATCGAGAGCGCCATCGCCGTCCTCTATGTCCTGGTCCTCCTCCTGGCGGCAACCACGCTGTCCCGGCGGGGGATCCTCCGGGTGGCGGCCGGCTGCGGGCTGCTGGCGGTGCTGTCCTTCCTGCTGTCGCACTGGCATGACATGGACCTGTCGGCGGTGCTGCGCTGCGGCGTGTCGCTGGCGGCGATCCTGATCACCGGGGCGCTGCTGGTGCGCGACCATGAGTCCCGGGCGCTGCTGGTGCGGGCCAACGGGGCGCTGGCGCGCAGCGAGAAGCGTTACCGCAGCATGTTCGAGCAGGCGCGCGTTTCCCTGTGGGAGCAGGACTTCACCGCCGTCACGGCAGCGCTCGACGCCCTGCGGGCCGATGGCGTGACGGACCTTGCCGCCCATGCGCAGGCCAATCCCGGCTGGGCGCGGGAGATGGGGGCGTTGATCGTCACCACCAACGTCAACGACGCCACCCTTGAACTGCTGGGTGCGGCCGACCGCGCGGACGTGCTGGGGCCGCTGGAACGTTTCCTTCCCGAAGACGACCCGGCCATGCCGCAGGTGCTTCTGGCGCTTTGGGACGGGCGCGACCGGTTCGAAGGGCGGGCGCAGCTGATCGCCGCCGACGGGCGCGTTCTGACCGTGCTGCTCGGCATCAGCTTCCCGGACGACGGGATCGGCTTCGATCAGGTCGTGGTCGGCATCGTCGACATCACCCAGCGCGAACGAACGCAGGAGGCGCTGCTGGCCGCCCAGGCCGAACTCGCCCGCGCCGCGCGCGCCGCCACGCTGGGGGCCCTGTCCGCCTCCATCGCCCACGAGCTGAACCAGCCGCTGGGCGCCATCGTGCTGAACGCGCAGGCCTGCCTGCGCTGGCTGCGCCGCGACCCGCCCGACATCGACACCGCCGCCAAGGCAGTGGACCGCATGATCCGCGACGGCAAGCGGGCCGCCGAGATCGTGCAGCGGACCCGCGGCATGCTGGTCAAGGATGCCCGCTGCGACGAGACCATCGACCTGCGCCGGCTGGTGGAGGAGGTGGCGCTGCTGCTGGAGCGCGAGTTGTCGGCCGCCGCCGCGGTGCTGTCCACCGACTTCGCCGCCGACGTTCCGCCGGTGCGGGGGAGCCGGGTGGGGCTGCAGCAGGTGCTGATCAACCTCGTCACCAACGGCCTGCACGCCATGGCGGAAGCCGGCAGCCCCCGGCGCGACCTGACCGTAACCGTCGACAGTCCGGAGGAAATCCAGGGCATGGCGCAGGTCAGGGTCTCCGTGCGCGACCACGGCCCGGGCATCGACGAGGGCAGCCGCGCCCGCCTGTTCGATCCCTTCTTCACCACCCGGCCGGACGGCATGGGCATGGGGCTGTCGATCTGCCGCTCCACGGTCGAATCCTGTGGCGGCACGCTGAGTGTCCACAACCATGCGGAAGGCGGTGCGGTGTTCGAGTTCACCATTCCCGCGGCGTCGCCCCAGCCATCCACCCATTTGCCGGCCACCCCATCGCCGGCCACCCTATCGCCGGGCGCGCCGCTGGCCCCGGCACGAGAGGACTGACCGCCATGCCGACGCACCCCGCAGCGCATCAGGCCCCGTCATCGGCCAAGGACGATCCGCTGGTTCTCGTCGTGGACGACGACGGCGGCATGCGGGAGGCGGTGGTCGATCTTCTGCGGTCCGTCGGCATCGAAAGCCGAGCCTTCGGCAGCACGGCCGAATTGCTGGCGGCGGCGGTTCCCGACCGGCCGGGTTGCCTGATCCTCGACGTACGGCTTCCCGGCCTGGGCGGGCTGGAGTTCCAGACGAGGCTGGAGAGCCTGGGCATCGCGCTGCCCATCGTCTTCATGACCGGCTTCGCCGACGTGCCGATGTCGGTGCGGGCGATGAAGGCCGGGGCGATGGATTTCCTGATCAAGCCCTTCCGCGACCAGGATATGCTGGACGCGGTGGAGGCCGCCATCGTCCGCGACCGGTCCCGGCGGCGCGAACGGAGCGCGGCGGAGACGGTCGAGACTCAGGCCGCGACCCTGACCCCGCGGGAGCGCGAGGTGATGGCCGCGGTGGTCAAGGGCCGGCTGAACAAGCAGATCGCCGGCGATCTCGGCATCAGCGAGGTGACGGTGAAGCTCCACCGCGGCAAGGTGATGCGGAAGATGCAGGTCCGTTCGGTCGCCGACCTCGTCCGCAAGGCGGAAATGCTGCCCACGGAGGAGTGACGGCCGGCGCCGGAGGTCAAAAGGTCATCGAGAAGGCCAGTTCGGCCGAGCGCGGGCGGCCGAGCACCCAGCTGCTGGTGCTGCCGGCCACGGCATAGACCTCGTCGAACAGGTTGAAGGCGCGCAGGCTCAGCTTGGTGTTGCCGGTCGGCCGATAGTCCAGCCCGGCATTGACGACGGTGTAGGCCGGCCGCACGCTGGTATTGGTGGCGTCGGCGTAGGTCTTGCCGACATATTGCAGGCCGGCCCGCGCCTCCCAGCCCGGCAGGAAGGTCCAGCTGGCCCAGACATTGGCGGTGCGTTCCGGCACGCCGGTCGGCACGTTGCCGGCATAGGACACCGCGCGGCCCGATACGGACTGGGTGAAGTCGTCATATTTGGCCCGCAGAAGCGCGCCGTTGACGTCCACCCGCACGCCCTCCCACAGGCCGAGCGACAGGGAGGCCTCCAGCCCCCGCGACGATTGCCGGCCGACCTGCATCGTCACGCCGGGTCGGTTGGGGTCGGTGGTGAGCAGCTTGTCCTTGACGATGCGGTAGGCGGCCAGCGTCCACTCGCCGCGTCCTTCAAGGAAGGACTGCTTGACGCCGATCTCCACCTGCCGGCCGGTGGACAGGTCGAAATCCTTCTGCGTCGGCGACAGCGAAATCAGATTCCCGACCGGATCGACCGCGGTGGCGTACTGGCCATAGACGGCCAGACCGGGCATCACCTCGTACACCGCGCCGGTCCGCCAGCTGGTGGCGCGGAAGTCCTTGGTGTAGCTGCTTCCCGTCACCAGATCCCAGCGCTCCACCGTCGGCGCGTCATGGCGGATGCCGCCGACCAGCGACAGCCGCGGCGTCACCGACAGCCTGTCCTCGGCGAACAGGGAGTATTGGCGGGTGCGCGACCGGCTGCGCGGGGTGGTGCCGGCGCTGTTGAGGAACAGGCCGGGCGCCGGATCGAACGGATCGACCGTGCTGGAGCCGCCATAGGGCGAATTGTTGGCGTGCTTGAACTCGATCCGGTTCAGGTCGAAGCCGCCGACCAGCTCGTTCCTCATGCCGAAGAGGCTGCTGCGCCACGTCGCGTCGAAGCGGTCACCGACCTGCCGCTGGTCGTGGTAGATCTCGATGTAGCTGTCGCGCACCACCTGCCGGCTGGCGGCGTTCCAGGCGTAGCTTTCCACATCCTTCCAATGGCGGTGGCTGGTCAGGTGATAGGCGGTGTTGCGCAGGGTCAGCGCGTCGGACACCGCCCATTCGGCCTTCAACTGGGTCCAGTTGTCGCCATAGCGGATCTCGCTGTCGGCCACGTTGAAATTGCGGTGCCGCAGCGCGCGGTCGAGCCGGCCGGCGATCAGCGGCGTCCCGAAATACTCCTGCGGCTGCTGGTCTCCGTAATCGTTGGACAGGGTGACGGCGAGGTCCGGCGTCGCCTGCAGCTTCACAGCACCGGAGACGGCGAGGGACTTGTTGTCGCCGCGGTCGACCCAGCCGTCGGAGCGGTTGCCGCTGACATCCAGCCGGTAGGACAGCTTTTCGCCGAGCGGACCGCCGCTGCCGGCGGCGGCGCGCCGGGTGCCGTCGGTGCCGATGGCGACCATCGCCTCGTTGCGGAACTCAGTCGTCGGCCGCTTGGGCACCACATTGACGACGCCGCCGATGGCGCCCTCGCCATAGAGGACGGAGGCGGGGCCGCGCAGCACCTCGATCCGCTCCGTCGACCATGTGTCGAAGGGGAAGGTGACGGTTCCCGACCCGACATAGAGCCGGGTCCCGTCATAAAGCTGCATCACCGAGCCATGTCCGGCGAAGCCGCGCGTCGCCAGCGAGGAGCCGCCATTGCCCGGAGCGGCGAGCGAGGTGAAGCCGGTGGCGTTCTGGGTGACCGCCTCGGTCACGTTGGTCTGGCCGCGGTCGCGGATGGTCCGGCCGGAGATCACCTCGATGCTGGCCGGGGTTTCCAGCGGGGTGAGGTCGAGCCGGCTGCCGCCGCTATTCGGCCGGTCGAGCGCCAGACCGGAGGGCGCCGCGTCCGTGGAGCGGCCGGTGACCGTGACCGGGGACAGCGTGAGCGGCGCGTCGCCGTCCTCGGCACTTGCCGCCGCCGGGGCGACGGAGGCTGCGACCAGGAACAGCGTCGCCAGCGGGGCGGGCCGGCGGCGATGGCGGCGGGAACGGGCAGGCGGCATTGATGATTCTCCGGAATGGTTTGGAAAAGGGCATGGGAAGGCGTTCCGCGAAGAGGGGCTTCGCGGCGGATGGTTCGGGACTTGCTGAAAGGTCGCTCAGGACGTTACGGGTCTGGGCGGCGGCGCATCAGCCACAGGAAGAAGGCGCCGCCGACCAGGGCCGTGGCCACGCCGACGGGGATCTCGCGCGGGGCGAACAACGTCCGTGCGGCGACATCCACCCACAGCAGGAGCAGGGCTCCGCCGAGCGCCGCTACCGGCAGCAGCGTCCGCAGATGGCCGCCCACCAGCAGGCGCGCGATGTGGGGCAGCACCAGCCCGACGAAGCCGATGCCGCCGCAGGCCGACACCAGCGCGCCAGTCATCAGCGCGGTGACGACGAACAGTTCCAGTCGCAGCCGCTGCGGATCGGTGCCGAGCGAGCGGGCCGCATCGTCGCCGAGCGCCAGCGTGTTGACCGTCTCGGCCCGCAGCCACAGCCAGCCGAGCCCGCACAGCGTCAGCAGGGCTGGCGCCGGCAGGACGCTCCAGCGCGCGGTGCCGAAGCCGCCCATCATCCAGAACAGCGCGGCATCGGCGCTGCGGTCCGCCGCCGCGACGATCAGGGTGTTGGTGACGGCGTGCAGGATGAAGGCGACCGCGACGCCGGTCAGCACCAGCCGCTCGCCGGTCACGCTGCCGTCACGTCCGCGCGCGGCGGCGAAGACGGCCAGCATGGCGGCGAGCGCGCCGAGGAAGGCCGCGGCCGGCAGGCTCAACGTTCCGGCCACCACGCCGGCGAACAGGATGACGCTCACCGCCCCGACCGACGCGCCGGCCGACACGCCGAACAGATAGGGGTCGGCCAGCGGGTTGCGCGTCACCACCTGCAGCACCGCCCCCACCGCGGCCAGCCCGGCGCCGGCCAGCGCGCCCAGCAGAACGCGCGGCAGCCGCAATTCCCAGACGATGTTGCGCTCCGCCCGGCCGAAGCCCTGCGCCGGGAAGGCCGCCGGCCAAAGCTCGTGCGAGACGACCGACCAGACCGTGGCGACTGGGATGCGGGCGGCGCCGAATCCGACCGCGGCGAACAGCGACAGGAACAGGGCGGCGGACAGCACGAGGCACAGGCGCAGCGTGCGGGGGCGGTTCATGGCGTGAACAGCTCCGGGTGCAGCGTCCGGGCCATTCGCTCCAAAGCATCGACATTGCGGGTCGACGGGGTCTGTTCGGCATAGGTCAGGACGATGAACTGCCGCTTGCGCACAGCCTCCACATCGGCCAGCTGCGGGGCGGACAGCAGGTAGCGGATGGCGGCTTCGGCCGGGATGCGGTGGTCGCTGACGATGATCCATTGCGGGTCGCGCCGCGCCATCTCCTCCCAGCTGACCCGGACATAGCTGTCGGCGATGTCGTCGAAGATGTTGCGGCCGCCGGCCAGATCCATCAGCAGGCTGGTCATGCCCTCGCGGCCGACCGACAGCGGGGCGGCGTCGGTGTGGCAATCGTCGCAATACATGACGCGCGGGCGTTGGGCCGCAGTGCCGGTCAGCCGGGTGACCGCGGCGACGCGGCGGCGGAAGTCGGCGACCATGGCCTCCGCCCGGTCGGCGATGCCGAAAATCCGGCCCAGCGCCAGCAGGTCGGCGTAGAGCGTCTCCATGCCGATCGGCTCGCGCGGGCCGATGCGGATGCAGCTTTCCCGCAGCGTGTAGGTGGCGACGCCCATCTCTGCGAGGCGGGCCGGGGTGAGGCCGCGCGCCTCGTTGAAGCCATAGCTCCAGCCGGCGAACAGGAAGTCCGGATCGGCGGCCAGCACCGCCTCCAGCGTCGGGGCGCGGTCCGGCAGCTGGGGCAGGGCGGCGACCACACCCGGCGGTGCGATCAGGTGGCGTTCCGCCCCGGCGATGCCGGAAACCGCGACCAGCCGGTCGGCCAGCCCGAGATCCAGCATGGTCTGCGTCATGTTGACGTCATGGACCATCGGCCGCTTGGGAGGTGCGTCGAACCGGGCGGTTTCGAAGCAGTTGGCGACCTCGACCGGATGGCTCTGCGCCTGCGTGGGAGCGAAAGGCAGCGCAAGCGCGGCGGCGAGCAGGGCGCTGCGCACAACGGGGCGGAACAGGACCGGGATCATGCAAGGTCCAGTCGGTTCGGCGCCAGCGGTGACAGGTCGATGCGCAGCCGGCCGTCGCATGGGCGGCGATCCACTGCGGCGGCAACCCGGTAGACGGCGGTGAGGCGTTCCGCCGTCAGCGCCTCTTCCGGCGCAGCGTCTGCCTGCAGGCGGCCGTCCTTCAGCAACAGCAGGCGGTCGCACCAGCGCGCCGCCAGTTCGATGTCGTGCAGCGTCATCACCGCGGTGATGCCCAGCGAACGCACCAGATCGAGGACGGCGAAGCGGTGCTGGATGTCCAGATGGTTGGTCGGCTCGTCCAGCAGCAGGATGCGCGGGCGTTGCGCCAGGGCGCGGGCGATCATCACCCGCTGCCGTTCGCCGCCCGACAGCTGTTCGACCGGCCGCTCGGCCAGCGCCTCCAACTCCAGCCGGGCCAGCGCATCCTCGACGATGGCGCGATCCTCCGCCCCGCTTGCCGAGAAGACCGAGCGGCGGTGAACCAGCCGGCCCATGCCGACCACGTCGCGCACGGTAAAGCCGAGTGCGGCGGCGGAGTCCTGTGCCTGGAGCGCCAGCCGGCGGGCAAGCTCTGCCGGGCGCAGGGCGCGCGGATCGGCGCCGTCGATGCGGATCCGCCCGGTCGAAGGCGCCTGCAGGCCGGCAAGGCAGCGCAGCAGCGTGGTCTTGCCGGAGCCGTTCGGTCCGAGAATGCCGAGGACAGCCCCGTGCGGAACGGAAAATCCGATGTCCGACAGGACCTTGCGGCCGGCCAGTTCGCAGCTCAGCCCGTCCACCGAGACGGCGTGGATCCGGCGGGGGTGGGGTGCCTGTGTGGGGGAAGGCGCTGGCGTCATCCGTGCATCCTGCCGTTGTGGGCGGGAGGGTCGAGGCGGACGCATTGCGGAACACGCGGGCAATCCGGCGCGGAATCCGGACGTGCGGTGGCAAGCGTTCCACCGGGACACCCCGCCCGAGGACGTTTCGTTTTGGCGCTGGCAGGTCTCCTGGCTTGCGGGTCATCACCGGTCCGTTCGGCCTTCCCAGCGCCGACAGGCGCCAGTGGCAGGAAATGACGGAACGGCTCACCGCTCACAGTTGCGGGGACAGCTCCGGTCTCGCCGCGCGGCGCGGCTCACCGGATTCCCTCTTAGCTTCCGGCGGCGGCCGCCGGAAGAACCAGTACCAGGGCCATTCATGAGCGACCCGGCTGCAGAGGTCAAGGTTCGAAACGAAATGGCCGCGGGAAATTTCTTTGCGACATGACCCTGACTTGGGTGCCGATGTCGGCCCTGTTTACGTCGGGCCGGTCATAGGGCGTGGCCTCGCGCGTCGGAGGCGGCGGGGAGGGCGTCCACAAATCGATCCGCAAAATGGGTCATCGTCATGCCGGTCCGGTCGTTGCTGGGTCGCGTTACGTGCCAAGACGTAACATTATAACATTACATATCCGGCTGGTGCGAATCCCGCAAGGAGAAGATCGGCAGGGGCGGGACCCTGCCGTGGTAAGCAAAAACTCTGTTTGCCTCCGCCGTCACGCCAGATTGACGAGCAGGGCCTCCAGCATGCGGTCGCAGGCGGCCAGTTGTTCCTCGGTGATGAACTCGTCGGGCTTGTGGGCTTCGCCGATGCTGCCGGGGCCGCACACCACGGTGGGCATGGACAGCCGGCGCTGGAACAATCCGCCTTCCGTTCCGAAAGAGATCTTGCCGGTGCTGTTGCCGCCGGTCAGCGTCTTGACGAACGCCACCACCTCCGCGTTGCCGTCGGTGTCGAGCGCCGGATAGCTGGACAACTCGCCGATCGACAGTCCGGCGGTTGGGAAATCGGACCGCAGGCGCCGGACGATGCCGTCGGCCTCCTCCCGGATGGCGTCCACGAGCGGTTCCACCGGATCCTGCGGCAGATGGCGGATTTCGAAGTCGAGACGGCAGCGGTTCGGCACGATGTTCAGCGCTTCGCCGCCCTGGATGACCCCGGCATGGATCGTGGTCCAGGGCACGTCGTAGGCGTCGTCATGCGTGCCTTCGACGCGCAGCCGGTCCTGGATGCGGCGCAATCCCGTCAACAGGTCGCTCGCCATGTGGATCGCGTTCAGACCCTGCGGCGCAAGGCTCGAATGGCATTCGACGCCGTGGCAGTCGGCGCTGAGAGCCGTCTTGCCCTTGTGGGCGGTGACCACCTGCATGCCGGTCGGTTCGCCGACGATGCAGAAGCGCGGACGGACAGGCAGGGCCGCCATCATCTCGATCAGGCGGCGGACGCCGAGACAGCCGACCTCCTCGTCATAGGACAGGGCCAGATGCAGGGGCTGGGACAGGGGCCGTCCGGCGGCGCGGTCGAACAAGGCGAGGCTTGCGGCGATGAAGCCCTTCATGTCGGCGGTGCCCCGGCCGAACAGCTTGCCGTCCCGGCGGATCAGCCGGAAGGGGTCGCCGGTCCAGGCCTGTCCTTCGACCGGCACCACATCGCTGTGCCCAGACAGCATGACGCCGGAGCGATCGGCGGGACCGAGCGTCGCGAACAGGTTGGCCTTTCGCCCATCCTCGCTCGGCACCAGCCATGTGGTTGCGCCGGCGGCCTCCAGCCGCTCCTGTACCCAACGGATCAGGTCCAGGTTGCTGTCGCGGCTGACGGTGCGGAAGGCAACCAGCCGTTCCAGAATGTCGATGGTCGCCGTCATGGGGATTTCCTCGCTTCTTAGATGCGCTTTTCAGGCGGCGTTCAACCGGTCGACGGCGCGACGCCAGCCGTTGCGGATCGCCTCTGCATCGACATGCCGGCCGTCCCGCACCACCAGCCGTCCCCCCGCCACCACGTCGCGCACCGCGTCGCGGGCGCCCGCGAAGACGTAGGAGTCCAGCAGCATGTCGTCGGTTCGGCCGTACAGCCGCGGATCGTCGGGGTTCAGCACGATAAGATCGGCGCGCTGGCCCGTGGCGAGACCGCCCGCCGGCCCCGGCAGGCCGAGCGCCTGCGCGCCCCCGGCGACGGCCGCCCGGTAAAGTGCCGCTCCGGTCGAGGCGCCGGCCGCCGGTGCCAGCAGGTTGCGCCGCCTCGCGGCCAGCCGTTGCCCGAACTCCAGCAGCCGCAATTCCTCCGCGGCGTCGATGATGACCTGGCTGTCGGACCCGATGCCGAACCGTCCGCCTTGGGTCAGGAACTCGCGGGCCGGGAACAGCCCGTCGCCCAGATCGGCCTCCGTCGTCGGGCAGAGGCCGGCGACGGCGCCCGACGCCGCGATCCCCGCCACCTCGTCCGGGGTGACGTGGGTCGCATGGACGAGGCACCAGGAGGGCCCCAGCCAGCCGCGGTCGAGCAGCCATTGCACTGGCCGCCGGCCCGACCAGGCAAGGCAGGCATCCACCTCCGCCGTCTGTTCGGCGACATGGATGTGGACCGGCGCCGCCGGGTCGAGCGCCGACAGGCCGTCCAGCGCCGCCGCCATGGCGTCGGGCGACACCGCGCGCAGGGAATGGAGGGCGAGGCCGGTGCGGTGGCCGCCGGGTGCCGCGCGGCAGGCCTCGATGATCGCCAGCAGCCTGTCGGGATCGTTCAGGAAACGGCGCTGCCCCTCGCCCGCCGGCTGTCGGCCGAAGCCGCCCTGGGCGTAGAGCACCGGCAGGTGGGTCAGACCGATCCCGGTGGCGTCCGCCGCGGCGAGGATGCGTTTCGAGGTCTCGGCCAAATCGGCATAGGGCCGGCCATCGGCATCGTGGTGGAGGTAATGGAACTCCGCCACCGAGGTATAGCCCCGCTCCAGCATCTCGGCATAGGCCATCGCCGCCACCGCCTGGAGGCTGTCGGGATCGATGCGGCCGACGAAGCCGTACATCACCTCCCGCCAGCTCCAGAAGCTGTCCTCCGCCGGCCCGGCCCGCTCGGTCAGCCCGGCCATCGCCCGCTGGAAGGCATGGCTGTGCAGGTTGGGCATGCCGGGGATGACGGGGCCGGCGGCCCGCTCGACCCCGACCGGCGGGGCGTCGAGCCCCGCCTCCAGCCCCGTGATCAGCCCTTGGGCGTCGAAACCCAGCAGCACCCCCGATGCCCAGCCGTCGGCCAGCAGCGCCCGGTCGCAGAACAGCCGGTCGAGCCGGCGCGCGGCAGTCATCGCCTTGCACTCCCCCTCATCGTCACTTGGCGTCGAAATAGCCGGCCTGGATGGTCTTGCCGATCAGGTTGCAGATGATGCGCCCTGCGGTGATGGCGGTGATGCCGTTCAGGTCCTTCTTCGGCGTGATCTCCACGATGTCCATGCCGACGACGCGGCCCTTGGCCACCAGCCCGTGGATGAGCGTGCGGATCTGTGGATAGGTGACGCCGCCGGGCGCGGGGCCGTTGACTGCCGGCATGATGGTCGGGTCCATGCCGTCGGCGTCGATGGTCAGATAATAGCGGCCGCCGTCGGGGATGCGGTCCAGAACGGCCTTCATCCCGACATCCTGCAATTCCACGTCGGGGACCAGCACCGCGCCATAGGACAGCGCAGCCTCGACCTCTTCCGGCCGGGCGCTGCCGGCCGAACGCAGGCCGATCTGGAAGATCTGGCCGATGTGGTCCATTTCCGCGGCGCGGCGGATCGGGCTGGAATAGCCGTTGCGGGCGCCGTTCACGTCGTCGCGCCAGTCCAGATGGGCGTCGATGTGGACCAGCGTGATCGGCCCCTGGTCGTCATAGGCGCGCAGGACCGGGATCGGGATGCCGTGGTCGCCGCCGATGACGATGGGCAGCATGCCCTTGGCGAGCATCCGGCGAACCACCACCTCGGCATTCTGGTAATGCAGGTCGAGGTTGCGGGGATCGGCCTTCACGTCGCCGCAATCCACCACCTTGATGTCCTTGCCGCCCAGCAGCGGACCGCCGATGTCGAAGTCCCAGCGCTCCAGCTTGCGCAGCGCGCGCTCGGTGTAGCGGCGCACCCAGGTCGGGGCGTTGGTCTGGTCGTTCGTCACCTCGTCGATCGAATAGGGATCGCCGTAGGGAATGCCGAGGATGCCGATATGGCCGTCGAGCTGGTCGATGTCGGTGCAGATCGGGAAGTCGAGGAAGCTCTGCAGCTCGCGGCGCGGCGGGTTGGTCAGGCTGGTGCTCATGGTGGCGGTTCTTCTTGTCGGTTCATGACGGATGGGCGAAGGGCGCGCCGCGCCTCAGGCGGCGTCGGGGATCACGGCGGTCGCGTCGACCTCCACCACCCATTCCGGGCGGGCGAGCGCGCTGACCACGATGCCGGTCGACACCGGATAGACCCCCTTCAGCCACTTGCCGATGGTGCGGTAGACCGGCTCGCGATAGCGCGGATCGGTGATGTAGACGGTGATCTTGCAGATGTGCTCCAGCGACGAGCCCGCCTCTTCCAGCAGCATCTTGATGTTGGCCATCGCCTGCTCGGTCTGGCCGGCGGCATCGCCGACGGCGACACTTTCGCTGGTGTCGAGGTTCTGGCCGATCTGGCCGCGGACGAAGACCATGGTGCCGCGCGCGACGACGGTCTGGCACAGGTCGTTGTCCAGCGCCTGTTCGGGATAGGTCTTCTTGGTGTTGAACTGACGGATGCGGGTGTGGACGGTCATGGCGGGTTCCCTGGTTCCGGTATGCGGGATCGGTTCTAAAGGGCAAGAAGGAAGCGTCCGGCGCCCCCCGCGGGAGCGTCGCTGACGGATATGGCTGGGCGGCAGGGCGTCAGGTCAGTGCCGGGCGTCGCCCCCGATGAGTTCCGGAAAGACCGACGCCCGTTCGGCCAGCGTCGCCAGCGGGATGTGGCAGGCGATGCGGTGGCCGTCGGCCGTCTCATGGACGGGCGGGGCCTGTTCGTCGCAGACCGCCCCCAGCTTGCGCGGGCAGCGGGCGGCGAAGGCGCAGCCCCGGCCGCCGGGTGCGGCGGCGGCATCCTCCAGAAGGATCCGCGGCGTCTCCTGCCCGTCCTCCGCCAGCCGCGGCACGGCGGACAGCAGCGCCTCGGTATAGGGATGGTAGGGCGGGCGGAGTACGCTGGCGATCGGGCCCTCCTCGCAGATGGTGCCGCCATAGACGACCAGGACACGGTCGGCGATGTGCGACACCACGGCGATGTCGTGGGTGATGAAGAGATAGGACAGCCCCATCTCGTCACGCAGTTCGGCCAGCAGGTTCAGGATGTTGGCCTGCACCGAGACGTCGAGCGCCGACACCGCCTCGTCGCAGACCACGAAATCCGGGCTGGTGGCGAGCGCGCGGGCGATGTTCACGCGCTGGCGCTCGCCGCCGCTCAGCTCATGCGGATAGCGGTCGGCATAGGCGGCCGGCAGCCCGACGCGGGTCAGCAGGCCGGCGATGGTCCGGCCCCGCTCATCCGCGTCGCCTTTGCCGGCCAGCACCAGCGGCCGGTCCATCGCCGCCCCCACGGTCTTGCGCGGGTTCAGCGAGGCGGCCGAGTTCTGGAAGACCAACTGGGCACGGCGGCGCAGATCCTGGTCGCCGCGCTTGACCCGCTCCGTCAGGTCGGCGCCGTCGAACAGCACGGTGCCGGCGCTGGGTTCGGTCAGCGCCAGCAGGGCACGGCCGATGGTGCTCTTGCCGCTGCCGCTTTCGCCGACCACCCCCACCACCTCGCCGCGGCCGATGGTGAAGGACACATCCTCCACCGCCACGGTGCCGGTGCGGCGCAGCCAGGGCAGGATGGAGCGATTCGCGCCGTAGACCTTGCGCAGATGGTCCACCTCGACCAGCGGACCGGACTGCTGCGGCAGCGCCCTGGACGGGCGGGCGGCGCCGGCATCCTCGTCCGGCCACGGCGTGCCGGCCAAGGCCTCGGCCTTCCAGCAGCGCACGCCGTCCCCGGCCTCGTCCATCCGCATCGTCTGCGGCAGGCTGCGGCAGGTCTCCTCGGCGAAGGGGCAGCGGGGGGCGAAGACGCAGGCGGTGACGGCGCCGCTCAGCTTGGCGACCGTCCCTGGGATGGATGGCAGGCGGTGGCGCCGGTCCGCGGTGATGCGCGGCAGGGCTGCGACCAGTCCCTTCGCATAGGGGTGGGCCGGACGGGACAGCACGCGGCCGGTCCGCCCCGTTTCCACCACCACCCCGCCATAGAGCACGGTGACGGTTTCGCAGATCCGGTTGACGATGCCCAGATTGTGGGAAACGAACAGCGCGCTCAGCCGGTGGCTGTCGCACAGCTTCGCCAGCAGGTCGATGATGCGGGCCTCCACCGTCACGTCCAGCGCGGTGGTCGGCTCGTCGAGGATCAGCAGCTTGGGTTCGCAGCCGAGCGCGGTGGCGATCAGCGCCCGCTGCTGCATGCCGCCCGACAGCTCGTGCGGGTAGGATGCGGCGACCCGGCGGGGATCGCGGATGCCGACCTCGGCCAGCAGTTCCTCCACCCGGACCGCGGCCTGCCGGGATGAGAAGCCCTTGTGCTGGATCAGCGGCTCGGCGATCTGGCGGCCGACGGTCAGCGCTGGGTTCAGGGAAGTGAAGGGATCCTGGAAGACGGCGGCGATCCTGTCGCCCCGCAGCGCCCGGCGCTCGGCGGCCGGCAGCCGGCGGAGATCAACGCCGTCGAACAGGATCTCGCCCGAATCAACCCGTCCCCCGCCGCCCAGCAGATCGAGGATCGCCATGGCGATCGTGCTCTTTCCCGATCCGGATTCGCCGACCAGCCCCATCACCTCGCCGGGGCGGATGGCGAAGCTGACGTCGCTGGCCGCGCGCAGCGTGCCGCGGGCATTGCCGTAGCTGATGGTCAGGCCGCGGATGTCCAGCAACGGCGCCGGCGCAGCTGTCATCGCCGGAGCGATCACCGGCGGCACGGCCGGATATGCTTGCGGAGCGGTCATCATCTCAGTGCGCTCCCGTGTTGCGGGGGTCGAGCAGGGCACGCAGCCCGTCGCCCAGCAGGTTGATGCCGATCACCGCGATGGCCAGGGCGAAGCCGGGGCACAGCGCGATCCACGGCGCCTGTTCCACGAAGGGCCGCGCCTCGCTGATCATCAGGCCCCAGTCGGAGGAGGGCGGCTGCGCCCCCATGCCGATGAAGCTGAGCGAGGCGCCGAGCAGGATGGCGAAGACGACGCGCAGGCTGGCTTCCACCGCCAGCGGCGGCCAGATGTTCGGCAGGATTTCCTTGAACAGGATGTAGGTGGCGCTCTCTCCGCGCAGGTGGGCGGCGGTGATGAACTCCTCCTGCATCAGTTCCAGCGTGATGGCGCGGGTCAGGCGCACCACCTGCGGCACATAGACGATGCCGATGGCGGCGATGGCCTTCCACTGAGCCGGCGGGGTGACGGCCAGCACCAGGATGCCCAGCAGGATCGGCGGGAAGGACATCAGCACGTCCATGGCGCGCATGATCGCCTCGCCGACGCGCCCGCCCTTGTAGCCGGCGACCAGCCCCAGCGGCACGCCGGCCAACAGGCTCAGCGCCGTGGCGGCGACGCCCATCACCAGCGAGCTGCCGGTGCCGACCAGGGTGCGGCTGAACACGTCGCGGCCGAACTCGTCGGTGCCGAACCAGAAATCGGACCCCGGCGGCTGCAGCCGGCTCATGATGTTCATTTCGTCGTACGGGTAGGGCGCGAGCCAGGAACCGGCGACGGCTGCCACCACCAGCGGGGCCAGCAGGACGATGCCGACGATCAGCGAGCCGGGCAACGCGGACATGCGCAGGCGCCGCGGGGCCGGTCGGATGGAAGTCGCGTCGGTCATGTCAGGAGGCCCTCATGCCGTGGCGGATCTTCGGGTTCACGAAGGCGTAGAGCAGGTCGGCGGTCAGGTTGGCGAGACAGTAGGCGGCGGACACGATCAGGATGGTCGCCTGGATCAGCGGCAGGTCGTGGCGCTGGATAGCGAACAGCAGCAGCCGCCCCATGCCGGGATAGGAGAAGATCGTCTCGATCACCACCACACCGCCCAGGATCAGGCCGAAATCGATGGCCAGCACCGTGATCGTCGGCAAAAGCGCGTTCTTCAGCGCGTGGCGCAGGATCACCACCGATTCCGGCATGCCCTTGGCGCGGGCGAACTTCACGTAGTTGGTCTGGAGAACGTCGATCATGCTGGAGCGGGTCAACCGGGCGATGCGGGCGAGCAGCATCAGCACCAGCGTGACGACCGGCAGCACCAGATGGGCGGCCCAGGGCAGGAAACCCTCGGAGATCGGGGTATAGCCGCCGGTGGGCAGCAGTTTCAGGTAGCTGCCGAAGATCAGGACCAGCACGATGGCCCAGAAGAAGTCGGGAACCGCGATGCCGAGATAGGAGATTCCGGAGACCATCTGGTCGGTCAGCTTGCCGCGCCGGACCGCCGCCAGCACGCCGAGCGCGATGCCGACCACCGCCACCACCACCAGCGCCACGACGGCCAGCACCAGCGACCGGGCCAGCGCCTCCATCAGGATGGGACCGATCGGCTGTTCCAGCACCAGCGAGCGGCCGAGGTCGCCCTGCAGGATGCCGGCGGCCCAGCGGCCATACTGGACGATCAGCGGCTGGTCGAGGCCCAGCTTGACCGCGATGGCGTCCACGACCTCCTTGGAGGCGAACTGGCCGGCGATCATCGAGGCGACGTCGCCCGGCATCGCCTGGGTCACTAGGAAGATCAGGACCGACATGACCACCAGGATCAGCGCCAGGGAGGCGAGCCGGGTCAGGATGTAGGCGAACATGGCGGCATCCCCGTCGGAAGGAGGAGGGGACCGGCGGCGGCGGGCGCGGCCGGTCCCCGGTTCGGCCTCAATCGACCGACACGTTGCGCAGGTCGAGGAACATCATCGGATGCGACTGGAACCCCTTGACCTTGGCGTTCAACCCGTTGATGTGGTTGATGACATAGGGAATGACGCCCGGCGAATCCTCCACCGCCAGCGCCTGGACCTGGGTGTAGAGCGACTTGGCCTCATCCTCGCTCTTGGCTTGGCGGGCGCCGTCCAGCAGCGTGTCCATCTTCGGGTTGGAATAGCTCCACAGCGCGGTGTTCCACGACCCGCGCGAATGGTACCAGGGGTAGACGGACGTATCGACGGTCGGGCGGCTGAAGAAGCCGTCGATGTAGAAGCCGGCCTTGCCCTCGATGTCCTTCAGGAAGACGTCGAACGGCACACGCTGCACATTGACGGTGATGCCGGCCGGCTTCAGCAGCTCGCGCACGGCGAGGCCGAGCCGTTCACGGGTGGCGCGGCCGGCGGGCGTGTGCAGCGTGACCTCGAACCCGTTGGGATATCCCGCCTCGGCCAGCAGCTTCTTCGCGCCCGCCGGATCGCCCTTGGCGATCTTCAGGTCCTTGTTGAAGAAGGGGTGGCTGGGCGGGATTGGCGAATGGGTGGGCGTGCCGTTGCCGAACAGCGCGATCTGGGTGATGGCCTGCTTGTCCAGCGCCATCGCCACCGCCTTGCGCACGCGCGGATCGTCGAAGGGCTTCACCGTGTTGTTCATGATGACGCCGTCCCAGGTGGATGTCGGGACGGAATCGACCTTCAGCTTCGTGTCGGCCTTGACCTTCTCGATGGCCTCCAGCGGCAGGTTCCACACCAGATCCAGTTCGCCGGTGGTCAGCGCCGCCACCTGGGCCGCCGACTCCGGCAGGATCCGCACCACCACCTCGTCCAGCTTCGGCAGCCCCGGTTCGAAGTAGTTGGCGTTGCGCTTCAGGACGACACGGTCGCCGGGGGCGAAGGACACGAACTCGAACGGGCCGGTGCCGACCGGCTTGGTGGCCAGCGTGTCGACGGCATCGCGCGGAACGATGCGCGCCTGCCGCTCGCCGAACAGTTCGGCGAAGCCTGCGTAGGGGCTCTTCAGCTGGAACTGGACGGTCGCCGGGTCCAGCGCCTTCATCGCCTCCACGATCTCGAAATTGACGCGGGCGGTGGAACCGGTCGCCTTGTCCTGGATGCGGGCGATGGTGGCGACGACGTCCTCGGCCTCCAGGTCGCGGCCGTTGTGGAACTTCACGCCCTTGCGGAGATGGAAGGTCCAGGTCTTCAGATCGTCGCTGTGTTCCCAGCGTTCGGCCAGATCGGGTTTCACCGTCATGTCATGGCCGATGATGGTCAGGCCGTTGAAGATCAGGTAGGCGGCGACATACTCCTGTCCGCCCTTCATCTTGGCGGGATCGAGCGTGTTCAGGTTGGAGTCCACCGAGACCTTGAGCGTGCCCGCGGCCTGGACCGACATCGCCGTTCCGGACAGGAGGATCGCCGAGAGCACGGCCCGTGCCACCAAACGTCGCATCATCATGAAAGCCCCTCTGTTTTCCGGTCCTTGCGGTGGACCTTGGTTTCCGCTCGATCCAAACGGTGTCACAAGGCTGCGGCAGGAGGAAAGGGCGGCGGCAGGATGGTTGATCGGGCAAGATTCTGCCCAAATGTTGCGCAAATGAAGCGTGCGCATGGTTTTTGTGCAGCGCACGCGCTGGAAAGTTGCTGAAAATCCTAAGTTTTTTGGCGATTGTTCGACATCGCAGCTTGATCGGAAAACAGGCGGTCACCGACGCGCCCGCAGCGGATCATGATCGTTTTTCATCGGGATCATGAATCCCCAGCATGGTGCAGAGCTGAAGCAGGCTCGAGAGGTCCGCTTCCAACTCCAGGCTTTGCAATTTCAGGTGGAGCTGCTCCACTCCCGCTGACCCGATCGCATGGGCAGCGCAGCTTTTGAATTTGGCGGCATGCTCCGCTGCCGACAGCGGGCGGGCCACCGTGCCGCGCGCCGACGGGCAGAAGCGGGTGATCCGCTCCCCCGCCACCGTTTCGAGGGTCACCTCCGCGCCTTCCGGCGCAAGCCGCGCACGGTCGGCGTCGGCGTTCCAGTCCGGATCGGCCGCCATGGAGACACGCCCGATCGCTGCACCCAGCGCCGGATCCGTCAGCATGGTCCGGCTCAGATGCTCCAGTGTCAGGGTGCCGTGCAGCATCACGCAGGCAACGGCGAAATGCAGGCTGAAGCGGGCCTCTCCCGCCGTCGCCGGGCGGTCATAGGTCAGGTTGGCCGCCACCACCGGCGGGACACGGCAGTGGACGGACGCGATGTCTGCGGCGCTCAGCTGCTGCTCCGACATCAGGTCGCGCAGCCCGTCCATGGCGGCATGGGCGGACAGGCAGACCGGGTAGAGCTTGGTGTCGATGCCGGGATCGAGAAGACGCCAGCGCCTTCCGAGCGACTCCAGCACTGTCGGATCGAGCCGGTCCTCCGCCACCAGCCGGGCGAAGCCGCGCGGATCCTCCACGACGCCATGCGGGACGGTGAGGCCGCGCGCGGCAAGGCGGGCGGCACGCACCCCGTTCGCCGCCGCCTGTGCGGCCAGCAGCGGCTTGGCCCCGGTGCCGAAACAGGCGCGCAGGCCGCCGGTCCCGCAGAGTGCGAAAGCGACGGCATCGGCGGCCGAGCGTCCGTCCAGTCCCAGAGCCTTGGCTGTTGCCGCCGCGGCGCCGACCATGCCGAACAAGGCGGTGGTCCACCAGCCGGCATGATAGACGCCATTGCCGACCGCCTCCGCCAGGGCATATTGCGCCTCGGCACCAGCCACCACGGCGGTGAGCAGGTCGCTCCCCGTGCCGCCGGCCATCCCGGTTGCCGCCAGCGCCGCCGGCACCACGACGGCGGAGCCATGGACGAAGCCGGCGTAGCTGTTGTCGTCGAAATCCAACGCATGGGCGGCAGCGGCATTTGCGAAAGCAGCCCCCTCCATGCACAGGCGTCCGCCCGTCAAAAGCGCCGCCGGACCAGGGGCGTAGGTGTCGCGCGCAACATCGGCGGCCAGCACCGCGGCCTCGGTACCCGCGCCGGCCAGCGCCACACCCAGTGTATCGACGATGCAGGACAGCGCGACGGCGGCTGCCGGCGCCGGGATGTCGGCCCGCCGCAGGCCCGCCACCCAATCGCCGATGCGACGGGCCGCCGGGATGGGACGGGCAGGCGCGTCAGGGGACGTCGTCATGGATGGAACTCCGGCAGGGGATCAATATCCCTGCGAGGCTGCCGCGGAAGCCCGCACACCGGTCAGCTGAAGAAATTTATTTCATGATCCGCATGAATGCCGTTCATGGCGGCTCTGTTCACGAGCCCTATACATAAGATAGTATGCAGATCGCTGTCCGAACCCGCCGGCCACCGGGAGCCTGATCGAAGCCCCATGCATCACCGAGACTTCGACCTTGGATCCCTCGAGGTGTTCGTCGCCGTGGCCGAATTGGGAAGCATGACGGGCGCCGCCCGCAGGCTTGGGCTGACCCAGTCGGCCGTTTCACATGTCGTGCGTCAACTGGAAACCGCCTTCGCCAGCCAACTGCTCGACCGCAGCATCCGGCCGATGGCCCTGACCGCCGCCGGCCAGCGGCTTTGGCATTGGAGCAACCGCATCCTGACCGATGCGCGGCAGTTGCCGGCAGCCATCGGCGGGGCCGACGCGTCCTTCATGCCGGAGCTGCGCATCGGCTGCATCGATACGCTGGCGGCCCCCTTCATCCCGCGGCTGCTGCAACGGCTGCGTGACAGCGTGCCGTCCTTCAGCATCGCATCCGGCCTTTGCGGGCAATTGCGCGAACAGTTTCTTGCCCGCCGGCTGGACGTGCTGTTCACCATCGACAGTTTCGACGACATGGACCAGGTCGACAGCCTGCGCCTGCTGGTCGAGCCGTTCGTGCTGCTGCTGCCGCGCAATTGGCCCGACGTCGCCGACGAGGCCGCACTGCGGACATTGTCGCGGACGCTGCCGCTGATCCGCAGCACGACGGACAGCGCGCTGGGCCGGCTGGTGGACCAGCATCTGCGGCGGCTGGGCATGGAGGTGCCGCGCAGCTTCGCCTTCGACGCCACGGATACGGTGATGGCCATGGTGGCGGAGGAGATGGGGTGGAGCCTGCTACCGCCCACCGCGCTGGTGAAGAGCCGTCAGCACCTCGGCCATATCCGCGTGCTGCCGCTGCCCACCTCGGGATTCCGCCGGTCCATCCATCTGGTGACCCGGAAGGGCGAGTTGGGCGGGTTGCCCGAAGGCATCCACAAGGCCGGGCGGGCGGTGATCCGGCAGGGCTATTTCACCGAGGTCTTCGCCAATTCGCCCTGGCTCAAACCGATGATCGGCCGGTAGCGGTCCCGATTCCGGCTGCCGCTCCCGACGCGCAAGATTTTCGGTGGCTTCGGCGGATTATTCCGGGCGCCCGCGCGTAATCAAGGAAACGAACGATCGAAATGGGCGTCGCCATTCAGCGGCGCGAGAAGACCGGATCGAGCCATCCGAACCGCGGAGGCCACCATGACCTATCCCCGCTGGGCCACCGGCCCTGCCATCACCGTGATCGCCGCCATCGGCGTCCTGCTGGCGCTGGACTGGATCACCGACGAGCGGCTCGGGGCCTGGGCGCCCTATTCCATCGGAGTCGCGCTGATCCTGCTGATGCTTCTGTCGTTCAGCGCCATGCCGCGGGCGGTCGCGACCCGTGCATCACGGCGCGGCAACGGCGGGGATCTTTGAAAGCGGAGGGACATCATGAGCCTGCACACCGATCCCGACGAGCGCACCGGCCTCTTCGCCGAGGGTTTCGAAACCTATGTCGCGCGCGAACATTGGGCGCCGATCCTCACCCAGGCGCTTCTCTATGGAACCACCCTGGTGTTCGTCGCGCTCATGCTGGGCCTGCCGGTCCTGAACGCGCTGGCACTGGTGCATGTGGTGGCCTCCGTGTCCGGCTTCTTCGGCGGCCTGCTGGCGATGCGGCTGGACGAGATGGAGCCCGGACCGGCCGCGGTGGTCATCGCGCGGCGGAGCCTTGCGGCGCTGCTGGTGTCGGGCACCGCGCTGCTCCTCGTGCCCTTCGCGCAGTGAGGCCGTTTCCGCATCGGCCGGGGGGTCAAAAGGCCGAGGATTAAAATGGCCTGCCGCGCGAACACATGGAAGCAGCCCCATCCATGGAGCGACGATGTGACGTTCAGCCTGCGAAGCCAGTTGTCGGATCACGTCCGCACGTTGCGCCGCTACGCGATGACCCTGGTGCGCAACCGGGACGACGCGGAGGATCTCGTGCAGGAGACACTGGTGCGGGCCATCGCCGGTGCCAGGACCTATCGGCCGGAGGCCAACCTGCGCTCCTGGCTGTTCGGTATCCTGCACAACGTCCATGTCAGCGATCGGCGCCGCGATCAGGTGCGGACCCGTGCAGCGGCGTCCATCGAACCGCTCGTCCGCAGCGACATCGCCCCCAATCAACCCGACCAGGTCGAGCTTGCCCGCACCATGGAGGCCTTCGCCCGGCTTCCCGAGGATCAGCGGCGGGCGCTGATGCTGGTCGCGGTCGACGGGTTGAGCTACCAGGAGGCCGCCGGGATTCTCGGCATTCCGCTTGGAACGCTGATGTCGCGCCTTGCGCGCGGGCGGGAAGCCCTGCGCGCCGATGTGCGCGGTGACTTGCGCGGGGATGGAGGCCGCGGGGATGGAAGCCGCAGGGACGACGGCAGGCCGGCCCCTTTGCGGGTGGTGAAATAAGCCATGATGGGGAACGGGATGAACGGTGAGCGGCAAGCCGACCTGCACGCCTACATCGACGGCGAACTCGATGCCGAGCGCCGGATGGCGTTCGAAGCGTTCCTCGCCTCCAACCCGGCGGTCGCCGCCCGGCTGCACGACTATCTCCATCAAAGGGAGATCCTGCGGCATGGCTTTGCGCGGATGGCCGGCAATCCTCCCCAACACACGGAAAGCCTGACCGGGCGCCTGTACGGCCGCTTGCGCATGGAGCGCGTCGTCCGGCGCTTCGGCCCGCTGGCGGCGGCGGTCCTGCTGCTGGTGGGCGGCGCCAACATCGCGGCCCTGGTCCATCACCAGCAGAAGACGGCCTTGTACGCCGTGCCGGACTTCGCGGAGGAAGCCGCCGAGATGCACGCGACGGCCGTCAGCCAAAGCCTTGCCTTCTCGGACCTGTCCCCGGCGGACCTGACGGCGATGGCGGAGGGGCTTCCCCACCGCCTGGGCGCGATCACCGTCAACCTGCCGGCCTTGGACCCGAACCTCCTCACGCTGTTGCGGGCGACCTTGGTGCCGTTGAGCAGCGGCGTCGGTCTGCAGTTCGTCTACCGCGAGAGGGATGGCGAGATGCTGACGCTTCTGGTCGTCGCCGAGAATCCGATCGACGACAGGGGCCTGCACGCCGTCGAACAGCGCGGGCTTCAGCTGGTCTATTGGCGCAACGGCGCCACCGCCTACACCCTCGCGGGCAGCCGGTCGGACGGCGACCTTCTCGTGGTTGCCAAGAAAATGGCAGACAGCGTGCGGCGGTCCTGATCGACATCGGGCGAGGCGACGCTTTTCACGCCGACAGTGTGGCCCGGACCACAGCGGGCGCCGGGCCGGTCACGGCAGGATGTGGGTCTTCCCCGGCCCTGGTCCTTGCGTGAAGGAAATGCCCGATGTGCAGACTTGCCGCCATCCCCCTGTTCCTGACCCCCCTGTTCCTGACCCTCGTCGCTGCATTCCCGGCCGCCGTCCGGCCGGCCTCGGCGTTCGAGGTGCAGTCCGGCGGCATCCCGCTGCCGGCCGCAGCGACCTTGATGCCGGCCCACCGCGCCGGCACCGCATCGCCGGCCGCCGGCGTTGCCTTTCCACCCTGGATGGGCAGCGGCCGGACGGGGGCTGAAGCCATGGCCGCCGGGCTGCCGGGGATGAGGAGCGCAGGAGCGCCGCCGCAGGGCAGGGCAACGGGGGCGGGTGCCCCTGACCGCGCGGCGATGAACGAACAGCTGTTCGGGATCAGGCGCTGACCGGTGCCGGCCGCGCGCATTGCGCGCCTCGCATCCCCGTAATCCCGGATTGCCGCAAGTATGGGGAAGCCGGCCGCGATTCTCGGCCAATTCGGAAGCAGGCGGCGCTGAACCGGTGCGGTTTCAACGGGATGGGGTTACCCAAGAATTCGGGGGGACCCTGCTTCCCGGACGAAGACTAAGATGCAGGTCATCAGACAAAGGGCAATGAAGAAAACAGGGGGAAATCATGCTGCGGACTGCCGTCATCGCAGTCGGCGCCCTGCTGCTTCTGCCGCTGTTTCTGGCTGGGCAGGGAATGGCCGACCGGGCGAAAGCGCCCGACGACGCGCGTGCCTACATCCTGTGGCCGTCCAACGGGACGGTCATCAATGGCGGGAAGTTCTGGGTGCGCATGGGGCTCCAGAACATGGGGGTGGCGCCGGCCGGTATCAGCCATGCCGACACCGGACACCACCACCTGCTGATCGACACCGACCTGTCGAACCCGGACGAGCCGATCCCCAACGACAAGCAGCACCTGCATTTCGGCGCCGGCCAGACCGAAGCGCGGCTGGAGCTGCCGCCAGGAACCCACACGCTGCAGATGGTGCTGGGCGACGCCGACCATATTCCGCACAACCCGCCGGTGATGTCGGAGAAGGTGACCATCACCGTCCGCTGACCGGCCCCGGCCGGCCGATATCCGCCGGTTCATGTCCGCCGGTTCATGTTCGTCAGGGAGGGCACCATGAAGACTGGATCGTCCGTGCTTGCCGCCGGCCCCGGTCCGCGCGCCGCTTTGAAACTGGCGCTGTGGGGCGTGCTGTCGGTTGCGCCGCTGTCGGTTGCGCCATTGATCGTGATGGCGAGCCCCGCCGCTGCGGCCGAGGCGTCTCCCGACCGGACGGCCGAGCCGAAGCCCGCGATCGCGGAGCAGGCGCCGCCGGCCGCGCCGCGGACCCCCGGCCGCAAGGAGGCATGGCTCTACATCGGCTGGCCCAACAACGGCCAGGTGGTGGGAACGCGGTTCAAGGTGTGGTTCGGGCTGCGGAATTTCGGCGTCGCGCCGGCCGGCGTGCGCAAGGACGGCACCGGGCACCACCATCTGCTGATCGATACCGACCTGAAGAACCCTGGCGAGCCGATCCCCAGCGACAAGCAGCACCTGCATTTCGGCAAGGGCCAGACCGAAACCATCCTGGAACTGCCGCCGGGGCGGCACACGCTGCAGCTGGTCCTGGCCGATGCCGACCATGTGCCGCACGACCCGCCGATCATGTCGAAGAAGATCACCATCACCGTCCGTGCCGACCGCGGCCAGCAAATGTCGGCGCGGTGACGGCCCAAAGCCCGAGACCCGGCCCCGGACGCACTAACCCACAGGAGACAGCGCCGATGAGCATGGTCCGGTTCCTTGGTTCGCTCGGGGTTTCCGCCGGCCTGACGCTGGCGCTGGGCGGCTGCTTCACCTCCGGCGAGATGGCCCGCGTGGTGCAGCAGCCGAAGACACCCACCGTCCGCACCATCAGCAGCTTCAGCGAGGCGTTGCGCTGCATGGACACGCTGCTGTGGACCCACGGCAAGCGCGACATCTACATCACCGCCAACGGCCTGCCCGACGCCACCGGCCGGGTGGCCGGCGGCACGAAGGAGATGCTGATCACCGCCGTCTCCCGCATGTCGGAGACGTCCAACGCCTTCCGCTTCGTGGATTTCGAACCGGCGCTGGACGACGTCAACGCGCTGTACTGGATGATCGGGGTGCAGCCGAACTTCCGCGCGCCGTCCTACTACATCCGCGGCGCCATCACCCAGCTGGACGACAATGTGGTCAGCGAGGCGGCGGGGGCGGGGCTGTCGCTGCCGAAGCTGGACCTCGGCGTGTCGGCCGACCAGGTGATGTCGATGGTGTCCGTCGACCTCAATGTCGGGGAACTGGTGACCCGCCAGATCATCCCCGGCATGTCGGCGTCCAACACGCTGGCGGTGGTGTCGTCAGGGCGCGGAGCCGATGCCGGCGGGGTGATCGGCAAGGCCGGCCTGTCCTTCAACATCTCGCTGAACCGGTCGGAGGGGCTGCACCAGGGCGTGCGCACGCTGGTCGAACTCAGCACCATCGAGGTGCTGGGCAAGCTGACCCGCGTGCCCTACTGGCAATGCCTGGGCATCGACCAGACCAACCCGGCCTTCATGGCGGAGGCGCGCGGCTGGTTCGACGGCATGGCGCCGGCGGAGCGCGTCACCTTCACCCAGCGGGCGCTGTCGGCGCAGGGCTATTACGACGGGCCAGTCAACGGGCAGCTCGACCAGCGGACCGCCGAGGCCGTCGGCCGCTTCCAGGCGGACAGCGACCTGATCGCCACCGGCCGCATCGATTTCGACCTCTACCAGCGCCTGCTCGCCAAGCCGCCCGGCCAGGGCGGGGCGCCGCCGGCCCGGCTGCAGAGCGTCAGCAATGCCGGCGGCGAGGGGCTGCCGCGTCCCCAGCCGTCGCCGGCCAAACTCGACCTGCTGCTGTCGTCGGACCGCGGGCCGGCACCGCGCTACCGCGCCGGGGAGGCGCTGGTGGTGCGGATGCAGCCGACGGCGGACGGCTTCGTCTACTGCTATTACCGCGACGCCGCCGGCACGGTTTCCCGCATCTTCCCCAACCGTTTCCAGCCCGACGCCTTCGTCGAGGCCGGCCGGCAGGTGGAAATCCCGCCCGGCGTGCAGAAGCCCTTCAACCTGCGGATGGACCGTGCGGGCGCGGAAGAGACGGTGGCCTGCATCCTGTCGCATGACGAGATCGGCGTGCGGATCCCGGAGGCGCTCAAAAGCGAGGATCTGCAGCCCATCCCCGGCACCGCGCTGGATGACGTGATCAACGCCTTCGCGACGGCGAAGGGAAGCGACGCCCGTGCCAAACGGCTGTCGGTGAAGGTGCTGCCGGGCACGCTGGCGCAGGACGGGTAGGCCCGTTCCCTCCGGAAAACCGCCGCCGACTGTTGGCCGGCTCACAGCGCGGGGGAGGGGGGTGGCGATAGAACCAGGGGCAACGCCGTTCCTTCTCCTGCCCATGGAGCCTCAGATGACGAAGTCCATCCTGTCCCCCATCCTGACCCAGGCCCTGGCCGCCACCCTGCCGATGCTGGCCGTCGTTTGCGCCGGACCGGTATCCGCCCAGACCGTGGAAGGGTCCGGCCCGTCGAAGGTGATGATGTTCGACCGGCCGCCCAGCGTGGAGGAGCTGCGCGAGGTGGTGGCGCCGGAACCGAAAATCCGCACCCGCAGCATCGAGATCATCGGCGGAGCGGCCGGTGCCGCCGCCAAGCGCCCGCGCCCCATCGACGAGATCAATTACGGCACGGCACCCATCCCGCCCGCGGCGCAGCCGGCTCCTCAGTATGATGCCCAACCTGCCGCCCAACCGGCGCCGAGCCGACCCGCCCACAAGCAGCGCCGGCAGGAGGCGCGGATGGAGGCACCGGCCGCCGAGCAACCCGCCGACAGTGCCACGCAAGCGGGTGAGGCGCCGCAAGCCTTCGGGTTCCGCATCAACTTCGCCCTCAATTCCGCTGAGATCCCGGCGGACTCCGCGTCCTACATCGACGCCGTCGGCGCGCTGATGAAGGAGGATCCGAACCTGGGACTGACGGTCGAGGGGCACACGGACGCCAGCGGCAGCCTTCCCTACAACCTGCTGCTGTCGCAGCGGCGCGCGGTGTCGGTCGGCGAGTATCTCGTCCGCGTCCACCAGATCGATCCCAAGCGCATCACCGTGGACGGCAAGGGGCCGTCCGCGCCGCTCGCCGCCAATCCCTATGACGGCCGCAACCGGCGCGTCGAATTCAAGCCGACCCATTGAGCGGCGGCCGGAACGGAGGGGATGTCATGAAGCACGCCTTGCTCCTCGCCGCCTGCCTCGGCTTGGCCGTCACCGGTGCCGCCGACGCCACGCTGGTCCGCAAGAAGAGTCCGGAGAATTCCGGCGCCGCCAGCGGCGGGGCCCAGAGTGGTGGTGTTCAAGGCGGCGTGGACGTCGCCCCGGCCGGCACGCGGGTCCGCGTCCAGTGCTGGCAGGACGGCCACAAGATCATCGACGAGGCGGACCTCGCCGTCGTCTCGCTCAGCATCGCCAGCCAGATCAACGGGCTGCGCTTCCGCCGCAACGGCGGGACGGACGGAACGGTGTCGGTGATGACGCAGTCCCGCACCGCCTGCCTGCTCGCCCCCGACGATGGGAAAGGCCGCAGCCGCGACTGACGAGCTCCAACCAATAAGGTGACCATCATGTCCAAGAGAACTCTCTCCCATCTGCTGGGTGCCGCCGCCGTCGCGGCCCTGGGCTGCGGGCTCGCCCCCGGGGTGCGGGCGGAGGCCGTGGTGGTGGCGTCCAGCGCGCCCGGCTACGTCCAGGGCCAACTCGTCGCCGACGGTCAGGCCGTCCGGCTTCCCGACGGGGCCAATGCGACGCTGCTGTTCGCTAACGGCCGCCTGCTGCGGCTGCGCGGCCCCTATGACGGTGTTCCCGGCGAGATGGCCGACAGCGCCGTTTCGGCCCGTGCCGGTCCCGTCGACGACCGCTTCATGCAGAGCGACCTGGGTGCGGCCCGCGCCTTGGGGAACCCGCTGGAGGCGGCGCTGGAGCGGGCGCTGGCGATCGACCCATCCGTTCCCGGCATCCGTTGCGTCAGGGCGGGAAGCCCACCCATGCTGCGCCGCCCGGTGGAGCCCGGACTGGATGGCATGCTGCTGCAGGAGATGGGCGGCGGAAGGCGCGTGGCGGTCGGTTGGACCGGCACCGGCTTGGCACCTTGGCCGCCGGGCCTTCCATTGACCGACGGTGCGGACATCGCGGCCCTGCGGCCGGATGGAACGCCGATCGGCACCTTGCATGTCCGCTTGGTCGATGCGACGGCCGGGGCGGCGCTGGCGGTGGGCATGGCCTCGGCCGGCTGCACCGGGCAGATCGGCGCGGCGATGGCGGCCTTGCGTGACGCGACGGTGCCGCTTGCCCTTTTTCTCACCGCGGATCCGGCTTCCGCAGCTGGTGCCGGGGCCACCTACCGGCCGGGCGAGGACATCCGGCTGCTGGTCCAGACCGATCGCGACGCACACCTTTACTGCTATCTGCGCAATGCGCGCGCCCAGTTGATCCCAATCTTCCCGGCCGGCGGCGCCATGAGCGCCCAAGTGGCCGGCAATGCGCCGGTCAGCCTGTCCGGCGACCGCATGCCCTTGCGGGCCGGCGACGGTCCCGCCGATCTGGAGGTGCGCTGCATCGCCGCCAGCCGCAATCTTGACGGCGAGATGCCCGGCCGCACCGACGCCTTCCGCCCGCTTGCCGAGGAGGCCGCCGTCCAGCTCGATCGCGCAGTCTCCCGCCTGCGCGAGACCGAGGTGGCATCCGCACAGCTTGTCCTGAAGGTTCGCTGAGGAGCCGCATGGACGGTGCACCCGCGACCCCCAGGGAGAGACCGCCGGCCTCTCCCGCCGTAAAGCCGGAGCCGCCGGAGCCCGGCCGGCGCCGTTGGCCGGGGATGCGGCTGGCCGTGGCCGTCGTGCTGGGCAGCGCCCTGCTGGCGCTTGCCGCCGCAAGGCTGGTGCCGCCGCTGCGCACCGCCGACGAAAGCCTGGGCGACCGGCTGATCGCCGCGTCGGCACCGGCCCGGCCGCAGCATCCGGCCATCGCGCTGGTGCTGTTCGGGGAGGACAGTTTCGCTGGGTTGGCCTGCCGGTCGCCGGTGGATCGCGGCATGCTGGCCGACATGATCGGCGTGCTGGAGGCGGCCCGGGTGCGGGCCATCGGCATCGACGTGCTGTTCGACCAACCGACCCTGCCGGCGCTGGACGAGCGGCTGCGCCGTGCCATGCTCGGCGCGTCGGTCCCGGTGGTCGCGATCACCGCGCTGGAACAGACTCCGCTGACCGAACGGCAGCGGCACTTCCTGAACGCGTTCACCGAAGGGCTGCCGCGCGGCCACGCCAATCTGGCGAAGGACCGGCTGGATGCCGCCGTGCGCTGGCATGTCCCTTTCGGCGGCGACGGCACGCCCAGCCTGCCGGTGCAGCTTGCCCGCGTTGGCGGCGTGTCCGGCGTGCCGGCGGAACCCTTCCGCATCGACTGGCATGGGCGGCCGGGCGGCGCCACCGCCCCCTTTCCCATCTATCCCGCGGAGGCGGTCGCCCTGCTGCCCAAGGACTGGCTGGCCGGGCGGATGGTGCTGGTGGGGACGGCGCTGGCGGGCATCGACCAGCATCGCACGCCGCTGTCGCCCGCCGGCTCCTCGACGGCGGGCGTGGAGATCGAGGCGCATGTGCTGGCCCAGCTGCTCGACGGGCGGAGCAGCCCGCGCCTGCCCGTCGCGGGGGAGGCGGCGCTGGCGCTGCTGATGGCGGCGGCCGGGGTGGCGGTGGCGCTGGCTGGGCTGCCGTTGTGGTTGCTGGCATCGGTGGGCCTGCTTGTGCCGGCGGCGGGCTGGACCGGCGCGGCGGCGCTGTTCACAGCGGGTGGACCGCTGGTGCCGCTGGTGGCGCCATCGCTGGCCTGGGTGGCCGGCATCGCCGCCATGACCGTGCAGCTGTCCTTGCGGGAGCGGGCCGACCGGCGTGTCATGATGCAGCTGTTCGCCAATCACGTCTCCCAGCCGGTGGCGGAGGAGATCTGGCGCGAGCGTGCGACCTTCATGGCCGGCAACCGCCCGCGCCCGCAGCAGCTGACCGCGACCGTGCTGTTTTCCGACATCGAAGGCTTCACCACCATCTGCGAAACGCTGGAGCCGGAGCCGCTCATTCGCTGGCTGGAGGGCTATCTCGACGCCATGGTGCGCATCGTCACCGCCCATGACGGGGTGGTGCTGCGCTTCGTCGGCGATGCGATCCTGGCGGTCTTCGGCGCGCCGGTCGCCCGCACCACCCAGGCGCAGATCGACGCCGACGCCCTCCGTGCCGTCCGCTGCGCCCTGCAGATGGGGCGGGAGCTGGTGGCGCTGAACCCGCAATGGCAGGCGGAGGGGCTGCCGCCGGTCGGCATCCGCGTCGGCCTGCACACCGGTCCCCTGGTGGCCGGCAGCCTGGGCGGGCTGCGCCACAGCGAATATTCGCTGCTGGGGGACACCGCCAACACCGCCGCCCGGCTGGAGGCCTACGGCAAGCTGGTCGACGCCCGGACGTCCCGCCACTGCCGCATCATCGTCGGCGACCCGACCTGGCAGGCGGTGCGGCAGGATGTCCAGGGCCGCTGCACCGCGCTGCCGGTGGGAGAGGTGGCGCTGAAGGGCAAGACCAGGACGGTGCGCATCTGGCTGCTGGTCGACGACGGCGATGCCGACGGTTGCGTGTGAGGACAATCAAAAAATCATGCGCGATGCGCGCAGTAATCCCTTCGGTCTGCCACCTCCTCTTTTGCCGGAGTTAGGCAGAAGGGGCGTCTTGGCATTGTTTGTTGCCGCGGGTATGCTTCTTCCATCCATGGCGGGTTGCCGGCAATATCCGGAAATATTTTGAACAGCCCATCGCTATGCGCCGTAAGCTTCGCCGGCTGACCCGTAGATGGATGTGACAGTCGGACGTGATCGATGGAGTGCGGCGCCTCTTTGCCCAGGTACGGAGGCGGGGATGGTGGAACCGGTCGGACCCTGCCGGAAGGTTTTCGCGGTGCTTGTGCTCCTGCTGGTGATCGCGGGACCGGCGGGGTTTGCGCGCGCGGCCGGACCTGCTGCTTCCGGGGCAACCTCCGGCGGTGCGGCGGCGGAAAGCCGTCTGGCGCTGGTCATCGGGGTCAGCAACTACCGCAACGCGCCCGAGCTGCTGAACCCGCGCAACGACGCGCGCGCCATCGGCGAGGCGCTGCGGGCCCTGAATTTCACGGTGGACGAGCAGTACGACCTGGACGCCCGCGGCTTCGCCACCGCCCTGCGCCAATTCGGCCTGAAGGCCTCGCAGGCCGACGTGGCGGTGATCTTCTACGCCGGGCACGGCATCCAGGTGAACGGCGTCAACTATCTGCTGCCCGCCGACGCCCAGTTGGAGCGGGAACGCGATCTGGTCTATGAGGCGATCCCGCTCAACCTGCCGATGGGGGAGCTGGCGGGCGCGCGCAAGCTCGGCATCCTCATCCTCGACGCCTGCCGCAACAATCCCTTCGTCGACCGCCTGACCCGCAGCGGGTCGAACCGCAACCAGGCGCATCCCGGCCTCGGCAGCGTGGACGACACGCCCAGCGACACGCTGGTGGCGATGGCGACCCGCGCCGACCAGCTGGCGGAGGACGGCACCGGCGACCACAGCCCCTTCAGCGCGGCGCTGCTGCAGCATCTCCAGACACCCGGCCTGGAACTGAGCCTGTTCTTCCGCAACGTGCGCGATACGGTGAAGCAGGCGACCAACGGCCGGCAGGAGCCGTTCGTCTATGGCTCGCTCGGCGCCACGCCCTTCTATTTCAACCCGCGCCCGCCCAACCGGCCGCCAGTGGTGGGAGAGTTGCGGGCGCTGACCCTGCTCGACCGCGCCAGCCCGGAACCGCTGGCGCCCGGCAAGCCGACCGACCCCGACGACGACCAGATGTACGCCCGCGTCACCGGCCTGCCGCGCGGCGGCACCGTCCGCGTCGGGGAGCGCAGCGTCCTGATCGGCGATTACCTGACGGTGGAGCAGCTGGCAGCCACCAGCTTCAAGCCCGACGGCAGTTTCCGCGGGGAGGCCGGCGCCTTCGAATTCCTGGTGGCCGACGGCCGCGGCGGCACGGTGACCGGCACCATCCCCGTCACCATCCGGCCGAGCAACCAGCCGCCGGCCGTGGTGGCGGAACGCAAGCTGCGGGCCGCCGGCAACCCGATGGGAATCGACGCTCCGGCCGATCCGGACGGCGACGCGCTTACCGTCACCGTTACCGCCGTTCCCGACCGCGGCAGCGTCCGCAACGGCGCCGCCGTGGTGAAGCCGGGCGACCGGCTGACCGTCCAGGCCCTGACGGCCCTGACCTTCGACCCGGAAGCCGCGTCGCCCGGTCCGGCCGGAACCTTGCGCTACAGCGTCGATGACGGGCGCGGCGGCATCGCCACGGCAAGCGTCGGCGTGGAGATCGCGCCGCCGGGAACCACCCCGGTGGCGGAACTGGAGGACAGCGTCTGGAAACGCATCCAGTCCAGCAGGGAGCCCGGCGACTATCAGGCCTTCCTGCAGCTGTTCGGCGGCAGCGGCTACGCCCCGATCGCCCGCCGCCAGATGGAGACGCTGAAGCTGGCCGGCAGGCCGGCGGAGACGGCGTCCCAACCGAAGGCGGAGCAGCCGAAGACGGAACAACCAAAAACAGAGCCTAGGGCCGAGGTCGCGCTGGGTCCCGGACTGGAGCCGGCCGATCCCGGGCGCTACACCGTCACCGCCGACGGCGTCCTGCGGGCGACGCCGGCCAACGGCGGCGCGCGGGTCGGCCGGGTGGCGCGCGGGGCGACGGTCCAGGTGCTGGGCCGCGTGCCGGAGGGCGGGTGGTACCGCATCGCGCTGGAGGACGGCACGCAGGGTTTCGTCGCCGCCGCCTTGCTGAAGCACGAGCCGCCGCCCGCTCCGCAGCCTGCCGCTGCTCCACAGCCCGCGCCCCAGCCGGCCGAACCCCAGGTGGCGGCTGCGGCTCCGCCGGGGCCGGCCAACGGGGCGGCGCGCAATCACGGGGCCGGCAACAGTTTCCAGGACTGCCCGACCTGTCCGGTGCTGGTGCGGGTGCCGGCCGGCAGCTTCATGATGGGGAACGACAAGGGCGACCCGTCTGAGCGGCCGGTGCACCGCGTCACCATCGCCAAGCCCTTCGCGCTCGGCATGTATGAGGTGACCGTCGGCGAATGGCGCGCCTGCATGCAGGAGGGGGGCTGCACCGACCTGCCGCGCATGGTCAAGGTCACCGACACGTCGCCCGTCCACAATCTGCATTGGCAGGATGCCCAGGCCTATGTGGCGTGGCTCAGCCGCAAGACGGGACAGCGTTACCGCCTGCCGAGCGAGGCGGAGTGGGAGTTCGCGGCGCGGGCCGGCACCGCCACACCCTATTGGTGGGGGGCGGAGTCGGGGGTTCAGGCCGACTGCGACGATTGCGGCGGCCCGCACGAACACCTGACGCCCGCCGCGGTCGGCAGCTACAAGCCGAACCCCTTCGGCCTGCACGACATGAACGGCGGGGTGGCGGAATGGGTGGCCGATTGCTGGAACCGCAACTACCAGGGCGCGCCCGCCGACGGCGGCGCCTGGACCCAGGGCAACTGCCGCAAGCGGGTGCTGCGCGGCGGGTCCTGGCGCGACAGGCTTGAGGTGATCAACGGCACCGTGCGCAACAGCTACGACGTCGACGTGCGCTATCTCACCAACGGCTTCCGCGTCGCCCGGGACGTGAACTGAGCACCTTCAACGCTGGACCGTGATGGTCGTCTGGGTCGCGCGGTTGCTCCTGCCGACTGCGGTGTTGGTCGTGGTGTTCACGTTGTTGACCTGCACCCCGCCCTGGGCCAGCGCCGAGGGCAGATGCGGCAGCGGTCCGGCCGTGCTCATCAGCAGGTCCAGCGTCGACGGACCATGCGGCTTGGCGGTCGGCGCGGGCGCTGGTTCCGGTTCGGGTGCCGGCGCGGGAGCGGCGGTTTCCACCGGCCCGGCGCCGTCGTCGCCAAGCTGCTGCTGGCTGATGTTGCCGTCGCCGAAGGCGAAGTTCAGCGCGCTGTTGAAGTTGTTCACGATGAAGGGCGCGTCGATGAAGGTGAAGCTCGGGTCGACCGGCTGCACCGGCGGCTGGCGGCTGGCGGCCAGCGGCTGCCCCTTGCTGAAGCCGGCGAGATAGCCGGCATCGCCGCGGATGCGGGTGATCGACTGCTGGTGCATGGAGGACCGGCTGACCGACGGGTTGGTCACCATCGCGCCGGGAGGAGCGCCGCGGCGGTTCGGGTCCACCGACACCGGCAGGCGCGGCACCTGGGCGAAGGCCTGCGCCATCGCCGCGCCGGGGATCGGGCCGGACGGGAAGGCGATGCCGCCGGTCACCTGTGCGGAGGCCGTCCCGGCGGTCAGCAGCAGGGCGGTGGACAGAAGGATGATGCGGGGCGACGTCATGGCGGGCTCCCTCGAAACTGTTGGCCGGGACGATGCGGGGCATGGGGAGCAGGGTAGGGCCGTCCGCGGGCGGGCGCTGTGGCGCGGCTCACAGTCTGTCGGAGGATTGGCGGCTCAGTCGCAGGATTCGGCGATCTCGTCCAGCGCCTGGGCGTCACGGATGACGATGCAGCCGGCATCCATCCCGATGACGCCCGCGCGCTGCCATTCGTTCAGCAGCTTG
Organism: Azospirillum largimobile; assembly: GCF_977007025.2. NCBI lineage: Bacteria > Pseudomonadati > Pseudomonadota > Alphaproteobacteria > Rhodospirillales > Azospirillaceae > Azospirillum > Azospirillum largimobile. Next base: position 745,833 of record NZ_CDRMUA020000003.1, on the reverse strand, counting down.
TTGACGCTTTCCCGCGAGACGCCGACGAGACAGCCCAACTGCTGCTGCGACAGCTTGATGTCCAGCCGCAGCCCCTCCGGCCCCGGCCGCCCGAAGGCCTCGCCCAGCCGTTTCAGCGCGCGGGCGAAGCGGGAGGGCGCTTCCAGGAACAGCGTGTCCTCCAGATGCTCGCTGGTCTGGCGCAGCCGCTTGCACAGCACGCTGATGATGCGGAATGCCAGATCGGGCCTTGCCGTCAGCACCGGCATCAGTTGCGACCGGTCGAGGACCAGCAGGTCGGTTTCCTCCAGCGCCACCGCGTCGGCGGTGCGCGGCTCGCCGTCCAGCAGGGCGATCTCGCCGAACAGGCCGCCCTTGTTGATGATGCTCAGCACCAGTTCCTTGCCGTCCATGGAATGGCAGCAGATCTTCACCCGGCCGCGGATGACCGCCATCATGCTGTCGCCGGGGTCGCCCTTCTGGAAGATCATGGCGCCGCGCGGGTGGTGCGACAGCCGTGCGGCGGTCGCCAGCCGGTGCCGTTCCTCGCGCTCCAGATGCTTGAGCAGGAAGTGCCCGGCGAGGACGAGATCCTTGTCGAAGTTGATCCGTATCGCGGTCATGGCTGCCCCCTGGCTGACGTCGCGGGCCGGTCCTCTAACCATGGCATGGTACGCCGGCAACCGACCCGTCCCGCCCCGTCAAGGGCGGTACGCCGTCGTTGACGCTTCTGCTCCGTTCGTGTGCGGACCGGACACGAAAAGGGCGGCCGGTGCCCGCCGGTCGCCCTTCGATTGCGATGATGGGGTGAGGAGCCCCACCGTCAGCGGAAGATCGCCTTGGGCGGCAGCGGCTGCGGGTTCAGGGCGCGGTCGCCGCCGTAGGTGGGGCCGGGCGTGATCCCCTGCGTGATCCCCGGCAGGAACCTCGTGCCGCAGGTCAGGCAGGGCGGCGGCTTCGGGATGCCGGGGGACGGCTGGAGGATGATCGGGCCGAGGGTGGTTGCCCGCGTGTAGGACATGGTCGGTGTCGCGGCGAAGGCCGGCGCCGCGGCGAGGGTGGCGAGCGTCAGCGACAGGGTCAGAAGGCGGGACATGGCGGTGTCTCCGGTTCGGTTGGGATCAGAGGTCGGGGTCCTCGTCGTCGAAATCCAATGAGCGGGCCTGGGGGCCGAAGGGGAAGTCGCGGCGATCAAGCAGGCCACGCAGGTCGGGAGCGACGGCGCGGGGGAGCAGTTGGATGTCCGCGTCGGGAATGATCTCCGACTGCGGGTCGGACGGCGTGGCGGAACAGCGGGTCCGGCCGTCGAGCGTCACGCAGTTCAGCGTGCCTGAACCTCGCATGCAGACGGTCTTGCCGTTGACCGTCTGGCAGGCGAGGGAGACGGCCTGCGCCGGGGCCGTCGAGGCCCCGAACAGCAGGACGGGCGCGACGAAGGCCAGGATCATCGGGAACTTCGCCATCGGTGGTCTCCCGGACAAAAGAGATGGGCAAAAGGCTGCAGGGTGGGGAAAGGCTTTGCTCAGCGGCGAAGGCCGGTCAGCGACTGGGCGGCGCTGTTGCCGAGGCCGGCGGTGACGTTTGTGCCGATCCCGACATTGGTGCTGACCAGCGGGCCGCGCCCGCTGAAGTTCAGCCCGACCTGGACGCCGTTGCCCTGGAAGCCGAGCAGCTTCTGTCCGGCCGTGTTGCCGATCCCGGCGGCGACGTTGGTGGCGGTGCCGACATTGGTGCTGACCAGCGGGCCGACGCCGCGGATGGGAGCGCCGCCGCCCTGCAGGACGGTGCCCTGCTGCTGCGCCGAATTGCCGATGCCGGCGCCGACATTGGTGGCGTTGGCGACGTTGGTGCTGACCAGTCCGGGCACCGACATCAGCGACGGCATGCCGGTGCCGGCACCGGTCTTGGGCTGCGCCAGCGCAGGTGTCGCGAGCAGGGCGGCGGCGAGGGTGGCGAAAGCAATTTTGCGGATCATGGCGGGAGTTCCTTCGGTGGGGGTGAGGCTTCGGGCTTCCGTGCCCCGGCGTTGTTGAAGGAAGCTTAGCCAAGTGTTTGAAACGGCTCTGTGAGTTGGCCCACAGATGCGGGCGTTTCCCTGAAGGAATCCGGCGGGCAGGAGCGGACAAAAGAAAGCTCCGGCCGGAAACCGGCCGGAGCGAGGTCAGGGGAGGAAGCCGGGTAGAGGAAGGGCGGTCAGCGCTGCTTGACGAGGGCGCTCTGTCCCGCCCAGTTGCCGGTTCCGGCGGACAGGTTCTGCATGGAGCTGTGGTTGAAGGGGCCGACCAGCCCGCCCGAACGCTGGAGAACGGTGCCGTGCTGCAGGGCGGTGTTGCCGATGCCGGCCGCCGTGTTGCCGACATTGGCGACCGAACCCCCGCTCAGCAGGCCGCCGCTCTTCTGCATCACCGTCGCCCTCTGGCCGGCGAGGTTGCCGATGCCGGCCGCGGTGTTGCCGACCGTCGCCATCGACCCGCCGCTGAACACGCCGCCGCTCCGCTGCTTGACGAAGGCGTCCTGGTTGGCGGTGTTGCCGATGCCGGCGGCGAGGTTGGAGACGGTGGCGACGTTCGGACCGGCGAAGGGACCCTTGGACTTCTGCATGACCAGCGCGCTCTGGTTGGCGGTGTTGCCGATCCCGGCCGCGGTGTTGGAGATGTCGGAGATGTTCTGGGCCATCGCCGGGGCGGCGAACAGGGCGAGCGAAGCGAAGCCGGTCAGCAGGGAGGTGCGGATCATGATCTGGTCTCCTGTCTCGGGGCCGCGGGATGCGGCGTGTTGCCGATGGACAGACCCTACCCAAGCCCCGGATTTTGGGATGTGAGCCGCTCCACACTCTTCCTGCTTTTGTCGATCAGCGGCGATCGGGGTCCGCTCAAGCCTCCTGCCAGTGCGGATAGGTGACGTAGGCGGTGAGGGCGCCCTCTTCGTGCGAGCGGATGGTGACGTTTGAACCCTTGGGCATGTAGACGATCTCGCCCGGCCCGGCGGTGACCGTGCCGGCATCGGAGGCGACCGAGACCCGCCCTTCCAGCACCACCATCACGTCGTCGACGGCAATCGCCTCGTCGATGCTCTGGTTGGGTTCGTAGCGGCCGTAGCCGATGGTGACGGGTCCGCCATGGCGCTGGTCGACCACGTTGCCGACGAACACGTCGGCGTCCTGTCCGGGGGTGCGCTCCAGCGATACGTCCGTCACGGCGAATTTGCGAACGGTCATCTGCGTCTCCTTCAAGAGAGGGGCCGATCCACCCCAGCCGATATCGGGATTGCTGCGGCATGGGGCGGCAGCGGTACAACAGGTCGGAGAGCGGAAATCATCAATGCGGCGCCGTTTCCGCCGTCCGCAAAGCCGGCATCCCCGTCGTTGACAGACGGCGCGATGGTCTTCTAGGCTCCGTCCCGTTCCCAGGGGAGCCTCGTTCAGGAGGCTGAGACACCCGCCGGCCCGGTCCTTCGCGTCCGGGCGACGCGGCAACCCTTCGAACCTGATCCGGGTCATGCCGGCGTAGGGATGCGGGACGAGAAGGCCTTCGCGGCCGACGCGCTGATCCATACCCCACAGGCTTGTCCCGGATTCGTTTGTTGCTCCATCGGTCGGTGCCGCTTGGAGAAGAACGGGGCGGGGAGGGTGCGGTGAGCGCGATCTACGACAGCGTGATCTACGACAGGGTCCTGGCCTTCATGGAGGCCGACATCGGAACCGGGGCGGCGGCCGACGAGGCCTTCAACGCCCTGGCGCTGGCGGTCTTCGCCCACCAGTTCGAGCACAACCAGCCCTACCGCCGCTTCGCCATGCAGCGCGGCCGGACGCCGCGCGGGGTGAAGAGCTGGCGCGACATCCCGGCGGTGCCGATCAACGCCTTCAAGGATCTGACGCTCAGCTGCCGCCCGGCGGAGGAGTCCGCCCGCATCTTCATGACCAGCGGCACGACCAAGGGCGGCATCCGCGGCCAGATCCACCACACGACCCTGTCGGTCTACGACCGCTCCATGCTGCTCAACTTCCGCCGCCGCTTCATGCAGGGCTCAGAGGCTGGGGTGGAGCGGATGGCGATGGGCATCCTGTTTCCGACCGAGACGGCGATGCCGAACTCCTCCCTCGCCCATTACCTGGAGCTGGCGCGGGCGGAATGCGGCACGCCGGACAGCCGCCATTGGATCGGCGAAGCCGGCATCGACATCGCCGGACTCTATGACCGGCTGGACGCCGCCGAACGGTCGGGGGAGCCCTTCGCCCTGCTGGGCGCCAGCTATGGGTTTGTGCATCTGATGGATGCCATGGCGCGCGACGGCCGCCGCTTCGCCCTGCCGGAGGGGAGCCGCATTCTCGACACCGGCGGCTTCAAGGGCCAGTCGCGGGAACTGGAACCGGACGAGTTCTACGGCCAGCTGGCCGAGTTCTTCGGCGTGCCGCGCCGACGCTGCATCAACATGTACGGCATGACGGAGCTGAGCACCCAGTTCTACGACGACGGCAACGCGGTCTGCCCGTCGCTGAAGTCCGGCCCGCATTGGATCCGCAGCCGCGTCGTCGATCCGTTGTCCGGCCGGGACGTGCCGCCCGGCAGCATGGGCGTGCTGGTTCACCATGATCTGGCACACATCAACTCCGTCGCCGCCATCCTGACCGAGGATGCCGGCATCCTGCAGGAGGGCGGCTTCCGCCTGCTGGGCCGCGTCGCCGGCGCGCAGGCCAAGGGCTGCTCGCTGGCGGTGGAGGATTTCCTCGCCGCCGCGCGCGCTTGAGCGGGAGCGCGGCCTTGGCCTTCGGCGACGATCCGTCCGTCATTGAACTGGCCGGCCATTTGCCCGGCCTGCCGCCGGAGGCGGTGGAGCGGCGCGTGCTGACCTTCGGGGCGGGCGATGCGGCGCTGCGCGTGGCAGTGCCGGTGCTGGATGCGGGGCAGGTGGAGCGGGTCTCCGCGACGGTGCGGGCGGCGGCGCGCGGCTATCTGAAGACGCTGCCGACGGCCCACATCGTCGCGGTGATCGACACGGCGATCCAACGGCTGCTCGACCGCGAGGATCCGTGGCGCCAAAGGGCGGAGCGGCTGCTGCCCGTCGTCACCGGCTATGACGCCGAGATGGTCAGGCTGGGGTTGACCGGCTATCTGAAGACCTTCCGCGCCCACGAACTGCGCCGCTTCCTGGCGGAGGATTTCGCCAACCCGCTGGTGCTGGACGAATTCCAGCCGGCGCCCAAGGGCGGCTTCACCCGCGCCTTCGGCCCGGACTTGCTGCTGCATGTCTGGGCGGGCAATGTGCCGGGACTGCCCCTGTGGAGCCTGATCTCGGGCTTGTTGGTCAAGTCCGGCACTGTCGGCAAGCTGCCCAGCGCCGAGCCGCTGTTCGCGGGCTGGTTCGCGCAGCTATTGTCGGAGATCGACCCCAAACTGGGCGAGTGTCTGGCCGTGGTGTGGTGGAAGGGCGGCGACGCGGCGGCGGAGCGGGCATGGCTGGCCCAGGCCGATACGGTGGTCGCCTATGGCGGCACCGCGGCGCTGGCGGCGATCCGCGACCGGGTGCCGGTGACCACCCGCTTCCTGCCCTACGGCCACAAGATCAGCTTTGCGCTGGTGTCGCGCGCCGCGCTGGACCCGCGTCGGTCGGGGGAGACGGCGCGGCTGGCCGCCCACGACATCGCCCGCTACGACCAGCAGGGCTGCTATTCGCCGCAGACCCTGTTCGTCGAGCGCGGCGGCCGGCTGTCGCCGCAGGATTTCGCCGCCATGCTCGCCCATGAACTGGCGGTGCAGGCCCGCAAGCACCCGCGCCGTGTCCTGTCGATGGCGGAGGCCGGGGAGGTCGCCGGCTGGCGCGACGGGCAGGCGATGCGCGGCCTGGACGGGTCCGGCCATCTGCTGCTGTCGGATCCGGCGGGCGGCTGGTGCGTGTCCTGCACCGATGCGCCCGACGGGCTGGCGCCGACCGCGCTGAACCGGACGATTTCCGTGGTCGCGGTGGACGATCTGGCGGAGGTGGCGGGCCGCGTCGCCCCGCACCGTGCCGTGCTGCAGACCGCCGGCATCGCCGCGCCGCCGGAGGAGTTGTTCAGGCTGGCCGGGCCGCTTGGGGCGGCTGGGGTGACGCGGTTCTGCGCGCTCGGCACCATGACCGCGCCGGAGGCGGGCTGGCATCATGACGGCCGGTTCAACCTGCTGGATCTGGTGACGGTGACGGAGATCGAACGGTCGGCGGAAGCGCTGGCGGAGGGGCTGGCCCGCTATGCCGACTGACCCGCCGGCCTTCCTGACGTTCGAGGGTGTACGCTTCGATTACGGCGGTGCGGCCATCGTCGACGGCGTCGACTGGGCGGTCGGCCGCGGCGCCATCCACTGCCTGCTGGGGCGCAGCGGCTGCGGCAAGACCACGCTGCTGAAGCTGGCCGCCGGGCTGTTCACCCCCGCCACCGGGCGGGTGCGGCTGGACGGCGCGGCGGTGTGCGGGCCGGGCGATGCGGTGGGTTTCGTCTTCCAGGCGCCGACGCTGCTGGAATGGCTGACGGTGCTCGACAATGTGCTGCTGCCGGTGACGCTGCACCGCCGCGCCACCGCCGACGACCGCGCCCGCGCGCTGGATCTGCTGGAGCGGGTCGGGCTGACCGGGCTGTCGGAGCGGGGGCCGCGGGCGCTGTCGGGTGGCCAGCAGAGCCGGGTGGCGCTGGCCCGCGCGCTGATCGCCGATCCGGCGCTGCTCCTGCTCGACGAGCCCTTCGCCGCGCTGGACGCCCTGACGCGCGAGGAGTTGCAGGACGATCTGCTGCGGCTGTGTGCGCAGCGTGGCACCACCGCGCTGTTCGTCACCCACGACATCGCCGAGGCGGTCTATCTGGGCGACCGCGTGGCGGTGATGGCGGATGGGCAGCTTCGCCACAGCCTTTCCATCGACCTGCCGCGCCCGCGCCCGCGCGATTTGCGCTACGACCCGCGATTCAACGCGCTGTGCCGTGAGCTTCGCCATGCCATGGACGGCGCGGCCGGGCTGCGGCGGGCGGAGGCGGCGGAATGACGACCCGCATCGCCGCGATCCTGCTGCCGCTGCTGCTTCTGGCGGGGTGGGAGGGCTATTGCCGCTGGTCGGGGATTCCGGCGCTGGTTCTGCCGCCGCCCTCGGCGGTGGGAGCGGCGCTGTGGAGCGGTCTGGCGAGCGGACGGCTGCTGCCGCATCTGGCGGTGACGGCGGCGGAAATGGCGCTCGGGCTCGGCATCGGCTGTCTCGTCGGCTTCGTCGCCGGGGTGGCGCTGGCGGAGGTCGCGGGCTTGCGCCGTCTGCTCTACCCCTACGTCATCGCCAGTCAGGTGGTGCCGAAGCTGGCGCTGGCGCCGCTGTTCATCCTGTGGTTCGGCTTCGGCATGACCTCCACCGTCGCGATTACGGCGCTGATCTGCTTCTTCCCGCTGCTGGAGAACACGCTGACCGGGCTGGACCGCGTCGATCCCGCCAAGCGGGAGCTGTTCCGCATGCTGCGCGCCGGGCGCTGGCGCACCCTGACGCGATTGAAGATCCCCGCGGGCCTGCCGGTGATCCTGGCCGGGCTGCGGGTGGCGGTGGTGCTGGCGCTGGTCGGCGCCGTCGTCGGGGAGTTCATCGGCGGACGCCAGGGGCTTGGCGCCTCGATCATCGCCGCGCAGGGCATGATGGACACCCCGCTGATGTTCGCCCTGTTCGCGGTCATCACCGCGCTGGGCATGCTGGTGTATCAGGCCACGCTGCTGGTCGAGCGGTGGCTGTTGTCTCGACAGGCGAAAGGATAGCAGGAAATGGGGCTGTTTTCTCGTGCGGCGGGCGTGTCCGCCCTCGTCGGGGCGCTGCTGCTGGGCGGCATGTCAGGCGCACTTGCCCAAGCACTGGACAAGGTGACGGTGGCGGGCTGGAGCCAGCCGATCAGCGAAATCACCAACCTGCTGGCAGAGCCCGACAAAGGCTTCTTCAAGGCCAAGGGCATCGCGCTCGACTATGTGCCCGGCACCGGCGGCGGGTCGGCTATCCAGACCATGCTGACGGGCAAGGCTGACATCGCCTTCACCGATCCTGCTGCCCTCTATCTGGCGCTGGACAAGGGCGAGAAGCTGGTCGCCATCTACAACATCTACCCGCAGAACGTCTTCAACGTGGTGTCGCCCAAGGCCAACGGTATCGTCAAGCCCGCCGACCTGAAGGGCAAGCGCGTCGGCGTCTACAGCCTGTCGAGCGGCACCCGCCAGAATCTGGCCGTGCTGCTGCATCAGGTGGGCTTGAGCGAGAAGGACGTGACCATCGAGGTGACCGGGCTGCTGAACTTCGCCCCGGTGATCCAGGGGCAGGTGGACGCCACGGCGGCGACCGACACCGGCCTCTATGTCGCGCGGCTGAAGGGGCTGCCCGAGGTGAACGTGATCGAGGTGCGCGACAGCCTGAACCTGCCGAGCGACATCTTCGTGGTGACGGAGGAGACTTACCGCAGCAAGAAACCGCTGCTCGCCCGCTTCCTCGCCGCCTACCGCGACAGCGCCGCCTGGATGATCGCCAACCCGGAGGAGGCCGCCCGCCTCGCCGTCACCCGCGCCATCAACGGGTCGGACGAGGCGGTCAACCTGGGCATCATCAAGCTGCGCAACGCCTCCACCGTGTCGGAGACGACGGAACGCGAGGGGCTGGGCGCCTTCGATCCCGGCGTGATGCAGAAGGGCGCCGACACTTTCCACCAGCTGGGCCTGATCGCCCGCCCGCTCGACATGGGTGCCGTGGTGCGCACCGACCTGATTCCACCCAAGCAGTAACGGGACCATCATGGATTTCCAGGGCAAGGCCATCCTCGTCACCGGCGCCGGGCGCGGCATCGGCGCCGCCATCGCCCGCGCCTTTGCCGCGGAAGGGGCCATGGTGGTGGTCAACTACCTGCGCAACCAGACGGCGGCGGAGGCGGTGGCGGCGGAGTGCCGGGCGCTGGGCGGCGACGGGCTGCCGCTGCGCGCCGACGTGACCGACGCCGCGGCGGTCGCCGGTATGGTGGAGACGGCGGTTGCGGAGTTCGGCGGGCTGGACGTGGTCGTCAACAACGCCTTCGCGCCCTATGTCTTTGACCCCGACCGGCGGCGGCTGTTCTGGGAAACCGAGTGGGACGATTACCAGACCCAGATCGACGGGGTGCTGAAAAGCACCCACGCCGTCTGCCGGGCGGTGCTGCCCGCGCTGCGCCGGCGGGGCGGGGGCAGCATCGTCAACATGGCGACCGACCTCGTGGCGCGGCCGACCGTGCCATATCACGATTATACCACCGCCAAGGCGGCGCTGATCGGCTTCAGCCGCACCCTGGCGGCGGAGCTGGGGCCGTTCGGCATCCGCGTCAACTGCGTGGCGCCGGGGCTGGTCTATCCCACCGACGCCAGCCGGTCGACCCCGGAGCCGGTGAAGGACCGCATCACCGCCCTGACGCCGCTGGGCCGCATCGCGGCGCCGGAGGATGTCGCCGGGCCGGTGCTGTTCCTCGCCTCCGACTGGAGCCGCTTCATGACCGGCCAGACGCTGACGGTGGATGGCGGGCTGGTGATGGGCGGCACCTGACTCACCGCACCCGCCCGCCGTCACCGAAACCGGCGCCGGAGCAGCCTCAGAACGGCTGCTGGAGCAGGCCGATCAGCCCCTTCACGCCAGAGACGAAATTGCCGATGCGCAGGTTTTCGTCATAGCTGTGCTGGTTGTTGTCGGCATTCACCAAGGGCACGATGACGAAGGGCACCTTCAGCGCCTCGACCGCCGAACCGGTGGGCACCGTGCCGCCCATCATGCGGATGCGCACCGGCTCCTCGCCGTAGGTCGCCTTGTAGGAGCGGTACAGCCACTCGCCGACCTGCGATTGCATGTCGGTCCGCGCCGCGGAGCTGGAGGCGGAGACCTTCTCCGAATCCAGCGAGGCCAGCTTGTCGTGCTTCGCCCGGTCCTCGTCCGTCGGGGTTCCCTGGACCAGATGATAGCCCTGCGCCTCGATGTGCTTCTTCAGCATGCCGATCAGCTGCTCCGGCGGTGTTTCCGGAACCGTGCGGAGGTCGAGTTCGGCGACGGCGCTTTCCGGGATGATCGTGCGGGCCTTGGCGCCCACGTCGCCGGCCGCCATGCCGCGGATGTTGAGCGACGGGTACTGCAGCGCCTCCTGGTAGTTCTTGCCGACCTTCTCGGCCTCGGCGATGCCCAGGCGCTTGCGCAGCGCCGCTTCGTCGTCGGGAACGGCGGACATGATCTTTTCCGCGGCGGCGTCGATCTTCACGGAGTCATAGTAGCCGGGAATGGTCACCCGCCCGGTCTCGTCCTTCATGGACGCCAGCAGCTGCGCCAGCCGCATCGCCGGGTTGGCCGCGTAGTTGCCGAAATGGCCACTGTGCAGGCCCTGTTTCGCCCCGAAGACGGTCAGGGTCGCCTGGGCCACGCCCCGGTTGCCGAACACCAGCGTCGGCTTGTTGGTCTGGTGCATGGGGCCGTCCAGCACCAGCAGCGCGTCGCTCTTCAGCAGGTCGGAATTCTGCCGGATGACCTCGCCCAGGGTCGGCGATCCCTTTTCCTCTTCGGAATCCAGGATGACCTTGACGTTGACGCTGGGCGTCTTGCCCGTCCCCTTCAGGGCGTCGATGGCCGTCAGCAGCATCATGATCGGACCCTTGTCATCCGACGACGACCGCGCGAACAGACGCCATTCCGGATCGACCTGCTCGCCGTAGAGCTTCTCCAGCGGGATCGTCTCCCACTCGCCCTTGTCGGTCTTCTGCTTCAGCGTCGCGTCCCAGGGGCTTTTCTGCTTCCACTGCTGCGGGGTGACCGACTGGCCGTCCAGATGCGCGTAGAACAGGATGGTCTTCTTGGCGGGATCGGCGCCGGGCAGTTCCGCATACAGCATCGGCTTGCCGTCGTTCGGCAGCTGCCGCGTCTGGAAGCCCCGCTTCTGGAACGCCTGCTCCAGCCACGCGACGTTCTTCTGAATATCAGCGGCAACAACAGCATCGTTGGGAAGCGCCAGGAGCTCGACGAATTCCTTGTAATTCGCAGAAGAGTGCTTCGCCGCGAGCGTATCGGCGGACGGGGAGGCCGCGCCGGCCTGCATCGGCAAGATCATGCAGGCGCCGAGAATAAGCACCTGCTTGAGCGAAATTTTCGCTTTAACCGACATTTCTTCCCTCTCACAGTCTTGTGAAGCGACGTGTACGAATGAAGTGCCGACAACGTCAAGTTTGATTGCCGCTTTCACAGGGCTGGGCTGTGCGTGGCGCGCAGCAGCTCGCGGTTGGGACGATGGATGCAGTGGCGACTATCAAAAGGGTCCGGTCCCGTGCAAGCTGTCCGCCGGGTCGGCGGAGCGGGGGATCGGGCGGCGTGAAAGCGGCCGATGATGGGAGCGGCATGGAATGGATTTGGCGCAGCCGTGGACGGTGGCTGCCGGCGCTGTTGGCCGTCTGGCTGCTGCTGCCGGGCTCGGCGGCGGGGGCGGCGGCGGAAACGGTCACCGTCATGACGTCCTTTCCCGCCGGCTTCTACGAGCCGGTGCGGGAGGCGTTCGAACAGGCCCATCCCGACCGGCGCCTCCGGGTGATCAACGCCAAGACGACGGCGGCCATTACCCAGCTGCAGGACCGTGTCGAGGACGTCGACCTCTTCTGGGCGTCCGCCCCCGATGCCTTCGAGGTGCTGAAGGCGGCCGGGCTGCTGGCGCCGGTCGCCGCACGCCCGACCGGCGCCCCGGCGACCGTCGGCAACCAGCCGATCGACGATCCGGACGGCACCTATCTCGGTTTCGCGCTGTCGGGCTATGGGCTGGTCTGGGACCAGTCCTATCTCGACCGCCACGGGATCGCCGCCCCACGCAGCTGGGAGGATCTGCGCAAGCCCGCCTATGTCCGCCATCTCGGCATCACCGCGCCGTCGCGCTCCGGCACCATGCACCTGATGGTGGAGACCGTCCTGCAACTCCATGGCTGGGAGCGCGGCTGGGCCATGTGGCTGGAAATCGCCGGCAACATCGCGACGGTGACGGCGCGCAGCTATGGCGTGGTGGAGGGGGTGGGCAAGGGGCGTTTCGGCATCGGGCTGGCCATCGACTTTCTGGGCCAGGGGGCGGGCCAGGAGGCATCGGAGGGCGGCGGTCTGCGCTTCGCCTATCCCGCCGACAGCGTTTTCCTGCCGGCCAGCGTGGCGGTGCTGCGCAGCGCGCCCAATCCGGCGGGAGCGGGCGTCTTCATCGATTTCCTGCTGTCGCCCGCCGGGCAGGCGCTGATGCTGCGTCCGGACATCGGGCGGTTGCCGGTCCGCCCCGACGCCTACGCCGCCGCACCGGCCGGCTACCCCAACCCCTATGCCCGGGAGACCGGTGACGACCTCTTCCTCTTCGACCGGGCCTTGTCCAGCCGCCGCTATGAGCTGGTCAACCTCCTGTTCGACGAGCTGATCACCTTCCGGGTCAAGACGCTCAACCGCGTCTGGCAGCTGATCCACGAGGGCGAGAGCCGCCTTGCCGCCACTCCCGACCCGGTGGCCCGCGACCTGTTGCGCACGGCCCGCGCGGCGGCCATTGCGGTTCCGGTCGACGCCGCCGAGGCCGTCGACCCCGCCTTCTCCGCGGCGTTGCGGCGGCCGACCCGCGGCATGCGGGTCTCGGCACGGCAGGAGGAACTGGCGGCGGAATGGCGGAGCTTCTCCCAGACCCGGCTCGACGCCGCGCTGTCGGCGGCCGAACGGGCGCTGGTGATCCTGCGGGTGACGGCCGGCGAAGGGGGCTGGCCATGAGCGCGCTGGCGCAACCGTCCGTATCCGGCAGTGGGCCAGGGAGCAGTCCGGGGAGCAGGCCTGGAGCGCTGCGCTTCGGCATCCGCGCCCGGCTGTTCCTGGCCTTCGTCGCGGTGGCCGTTCTGTCGGTGGCGGCCTGCGCGCTCGGCTGGCTGTCCTACGACCGGCTGGGCGGGACGCTGGACGAGTTCGCCGAAAGCCACCTGCCGGCCCTGGGGCTCGCCGCCAAGCTTGCGGAGGAGGGCGGCGCCATCATCGCCACCGCTCCCATCCTGGCCGGCAGCCGGACCGAGGCCGAGATGGACGCGATCCGCGATACGCTGGGCCGCCGCCTGACGGCGCTGCGGGCGCTGACCGGCGCCATAGAGGGCGGCGTTCCCGGCCTGCGCCCGGTGGTGGACGCGCTCGGCCGCAATCTGGCGGAACTGGACGGCACGGTGCGCCAGCGACTGGCGCTGGCCCGCCGCAACCAGGAGGCCATCGAGCGGCTGCGCTGGCTGCATGCCGATTTCCTCGACGAGATCGACCCGCTCGTCGCCGACGCCCGCTTCAACATTCAAAGCGCGTTGGCCTCGGTGGAGAGCGGGAAGGCGTCGGCCGACGCGGTCCGCATCCTGCGGGAGGAAAACCGGCGGAGCGAGGCGGTGCTGCAGATCGGCGCCAACGGCAACCTCGCGGTCGGGCTGATCGCGCGGGCGGCGACGCTGGCAACGCCCGAGATGCTCGACGACAATGCCGGCTTCCTCGACGAGACCGCCGACCGTCTGCAGCGCGACCTTGCGGCGCTGGCCGATTGGCCGGACGGCGTGTCGCTCGGGCAGGTGGTGGCCCAGCTTCTCGGGCTCGCGCGCGGGGCGGAAGGCAGCGTGCCGGCGCTGCGCCGGGAGGAGCTGGAAACCGCCGGACGCGGGCAGGTCCTGCTGGCCGAGAACCGCGACATCGTCGCCCGGCTGAACGGGCTGATCGCCCGGCAGGTCCAGGCGGTGGAGCGCGATTCCCGCGCCGCCGCCGCGCGCTCGGCCCAGGCGGTCGCGTTCGGCCGCTCCGCCCTGCTGGCGAGTGCTGTGGTCAGCCTGCTGGTGGCGGTGCTGGTGGCATGGCTCTACGTCAACCGCAACCTGATCTCCCGCCTGACCCGGCTGGGCGACGCGGCCCGCGCCATCGCCGCCGGGGACCTGAAGGCCGACATCCCGCTGGGCGGCCGCGACGAGCTGTCGGACATGGCGGCGGCGCTGCTGGTCTTCCGCGACACCGCCATCGCGGTGGAGGAGGCTAACGCCCAGGCGATCATCGACAACGCCCAGGCCGGGCTGGCGATCACCGACGCGCAGGGCGTGATCGAGTTCGTCAACCCGCTGGCCGCCGCGCTGATCGCACCGCCTGACGGGAGCGGTGATGGGGAGGCCGCCGCCGCGCGCCTCGCCGACCGCCTGGATGCCGAGGGTGCCGGCCGCGTCGCGGCGTTCTTCGCCCAGGTGTCCGCCGGGGCCAAGGGCGTCGCGCCAACCCTGTCCATCCTGGCGACCGGGCGGCGCCCCGATGGCGGAGCGGTTCCGGTGCAAGTTGGCGTCCGCCCCTTCTGGCGGCGCCAGCAGCAGCGCTTCATCGTCACCCTGACCGACATGACCGAACGGCTGGAGGCCCAGCATCTTCTGGAGCGCACGGTGCGGGAACGCACCACCGACCTGCAGGCCACCAACGACCGGCTGGAGCGCGCCATCGCCGAGCACCAGCGCACTGCGCGCGAGCTGCGCGAGGCCCAGGCGGAGCTGGTGCAGGCCGGCAAGCTGGCGGCGCTCGGCCAGCTGGCGGCCGGTGTCGGGCACGAGCTGAACCAGCCGCTCGCCGCCATCCGCTCCTACGCCCACAACGGCCGCAAGCTGATCGGGCTGGGCCGGGTGGAGGAGGCGGGCGCCAACCTGGGCAAGATCGCCGACCTGACGGCCCGGATGGCGAACATCACCAACCACCTGAAGCGCTTCGCCCGGCGCCCCGATGCCCGTCTGGGCGCGGTGGAGTTGGAACCGGTGATCCAGGGCGCCCTGTCCCTGTTCGGCAACCGCCTGCGCGAGGAGGCGGTCGGGGTGGAGATGCAGCTGCCCGACACCGCTGCGCCGCTGCGGGTCCGCGCCGAGGAGGTGCGGCTGGAGCAGGTGCTGGTAAACCTGCTGAGCAACGCGCTGGATGCCGTGGCCGGTGCGCCGGTCCGCCGCATCCTGATCCGTGCCGAGGCCGTGGAGAAAGGCGAGGGGGAGGAGGGCGATGCCGTCCGCATCGAGGTGCGCGACAGCGGTCCCGGCATCGCCGCCGATCCGGTCGAGCAGATCTTCGATCCCTTCTTCACCACCAAGCCGGTGGGGACGGGGTTGGGGCTCGGCCTGTCGATCTCGTACAACATCGTCCGCGACTTCGGCGGCGTGCTGTCGGTGGCCGAGAGCGGCCCCGGCGGAACCGCCTTCGTCCTCACACTGTCCCGCCTCCCCTGAGCGGCGAACAAAGGCCTGCCCATGACCGTCCTGCTGATCGACGACGATCCCGAAGTGCTCGACTCCAGCCGCCAGACGCTGGAACTGGAGGGCTTCGCGGTCCAGGCCGTGACGGATCCGGCGACCGCCCTGGCCCGGCTCGGTTCCTCCTGGCCCGGCGTGGTGGTGACCGACGTGCGCATGCCGGGGATGGACGGCTTCGCCCTGCTGGAGCTGGTGCGCGCCGCCGACGCGGAGGTGCCGGTGGTGCTGGTCACCGGGCATGGCGACATCGCCATGGCGATGCGGGCGGTCCGCGAAGGCGCCTACGACTTCATCGAGAAGCCGGCCGAACCCGACCATCTGGTCGAGGTGGTGCGGCGCGCCCTGGACCATCGCGGGCTGGTTCTGGAGAACCGGCGCCTGCGGGCGCAGCTGGCCGAAGGTGGGGCGGAGGGGCGGATCATCGGCCGTTCCCCGGCCGTCGAGCGCCTGCGCGCCACCGTCGCGAACCTCGCCGACGCCGAGGTGGACGTGCTGCTGTTCGGCGAGACCGGCACCGGGAAGGAGCTGGTCGCCCGCAGCCTGCATGAGGGCGGCCGGCGGCGCGCCGGCAACTTCGTGGCGCTGAACTGCGGCGCCATGCCCGACAGCATCATCGAGAGCGAGCTGTTCGGCCACGAGCCGGGCGCCTTCACCGGGGCGCAAGCCCGGCGCATCGGCAAGCTGGAGCATGCGGCCGGCGGCACCCTGTTCCTCGACGAGATCGAAAGCATGCCGATGCATCTGCAGGTCAAGCTGCTGCGCGTGCTGCAGGAACGGGTGATCGAGCGCATCGGTGCCAACCGGACGATCCCGCTTGACCTGCGGGTGGTGGCGGCGACCAAGGTGGACCTGCTGCGGCTGGCGGCGGAGGGGAAGTTCCGTGAGGATCTCTATTACCGCCTCAACGTCGTCACCGTGCCGCTGCCCCCCTTGCGGGAGCGGCGCGAGGATGTGCCCCTGCTGTTCCGCCATTTCCTCGATGCCGCCGCGGCCCGGTCGCGCCGGACGGTGCCGCCGCTCGACCCCGCCATGCTGGCCCGGCTGACCGCCCATGGCTGGCCCGGCAATGTCCGCGAACTGCGGAACGTAGCCGAACGGGTGGCGCTGGGGCTGGGCGACGGCCTCGCCCCCGTCGGCGGCGTGGTCGCGGCAACGGCGGAGATCGAACCGCTGGCCGACCAGCTCGACCGCGTCGAGAAGCAGCTGATCGAGGATGCGCTGGCCCGCTGCGGCGGCCGCGTCGGCGAAACGGCGGAGCGGCTGGGGATCACCCGCAAGACCCTGTACCTGAAGATGCGCCACCACGGCCTGAACCGGGACGATTTCATGGAGGAGTGACGAAGCGCTTCTTGGCTACCGATGAGCCCCTCTCCCCTCGTGGGAGAGGGGTTGGGGTGAGGGGGAAAAGCGACCTTCCCGGCCTTTGTCCGGGCTGCACCCCTCATCCCAACCCGCGGGTCGGCAATACGCCGTTGGCGTTTGGCCGATCCCGCCCCACAAGGGGAGAAGGGCTTCGTTTTCCAAGCAATCGCCCTGGAGAAATTGAAGCGTGAGTGTGGTCGATGTTTCCCGCATTACCCCGATATGCGGGCTGATGTTCCCGTCCTGACCCATCGATGGCGTGCGAAGCGAGGTGGTGCAAGGGCTGACCGTCTGGCATGCCGATTGCTGATTGTCCCAGCATAAAACATCGAGGGAGGGACAACACCCATGCTTCGCACCACGCGCACCGCCACACGCACTCTGCGCAACGCCGCCGCCCTGGCCGTCCTGCTTCTGTCCGGCACCGCCGCCTTCGCGCAGGATGCCGGCGGCAAGCTGGTCATCGTCACCTCCTTTCCCAAGGACATGACGACCGCCTTCCAGCAGGCCTTCCAGAAGGCCAACCCCAAGGTCACGGTCGAGATCCTGAACCGCAATACCAACGCGGGCGTGAAGTATCTCCAGGAAACCGCGTCGAACAACGGCGTCGACCTGTTCTGGGCCTCCGCTCCCGACGCCTTCGAGGTGCTGAAGGGCGCCGGGCTGCTGCAGCCCTACAAGCCCAAGGTGGAGGGCATCCCGGCCAAGGTCGGCGCCTATCCGGTCAACGATCCCGAGGGGATGTATGCCGGCTTCGCCGCGTCCGGCTACGGCATCATGTGGAACAGCCGCTACATGAAGGCCAACGACCTGCCGGTTCCCAAGGAATGGGCCGACCTGGCCAAGCCGGTCTATTACGACCACGTCGCGATCTCCGCCCCGTCGCGCTCCGGCACGACCCACCTGACCATCGAAACGATCCTCCAGGGCGAGGGCTGGGAGAAGGGTTGGCGCACCAACAAGGAGATGGCCGGCAACTACCGCACCATCACCGAGCGCAGCTTCGGCGTGCCGGACGGGGTGAATTCGGGCGCCTTCGGCGTCGGCATCGTCATCGATTTCTTCGCGTTGTCGTCGCAGGCGTCGGGCTTCCCGGTGGAGTTCGCCTATCCCACCATCACCACCATCGTCCCGGCCAATGTCGGCGTCGTGAAGAACGCGCCCAACAAGGCCGCAGCCGAGGGCTTCGTCGATTTCCTGCTGTCGCCGAAGGGGCAGGAGGTTCTGCTTGAGCCGGCGATCCGCCGCCTGCCGGTCAACCCCGTCACCTACGAGAAGGCACCCGCCGGCTATCCCAACCCGTTCAAGGACAGCTCGCTGGGCGCCCAGGTGAATTTCGACGTCAACGTCTCGCAGGCCCGCTACAACGTGGTGGACGCGCTGTTCGACCAGTTGATCACCTTCCAGCTCGACGACCTCAAGGCGGCGACCCAGGCCATCCACAAGGCCGAGGCCGCCGTCGCCAAGAAGCCGAACGACAAGGCCAAGGCCCTGCTGGCTGAAGCGCGCGACCTCGTCGCCGCCATGCCGGTGACGGCGGAGCAGGCCGCCGACCCGCAGCTGGCCGGCGCCTTCACGGTGGAGCGCAAGTCGGCCAAGGACGCGGTGCCGGAACGCCAGGCGCAGGTCGAGCAGAAGTGGTCCGCCTTCGCCAAGGAGAACTACGCCGCCGCCCGCAAGAAGGCCGACGAGGCGCTGGCCCTGGCGCGCTGACGCGCCCTGCGTGGGGGGACGCCTCGAGGCGTTCCCCTCCCTTCTCCCCAGTTCACGGGCCTTTCCATGACGTCACTTGCGCTCACGCGCGACCGCATCGCGCGCGTGCGGCCGGGGCCGGCGCTGGCCGCGCTGCTGATCGCCGCCTTCCTGCTGCTGTTCCTGGTCGTCCCGGTGGTCCAGGTCATCTTCGTCGCGTTCCAGGACAAGACGACGGGGGCCTTCACCCTGGTGAATTTCGCTGATTTCTTCAGCAACGACCTGTTCATGCGGTCCTTCGCCAACTCCTTCTACGTCTCGGCGATGTCGGTGGTGGTGGCGAGCCTGCTGGCGCTGCCGCTCGCCTACCTGACGACGCGGTTCGAGTTCCGCGGCTCCGTGCTGATCCAGAGCCTGGGTATCATTCCGCTGATCATGCCGCCCTTCATCGGCGCGGTGGCGATGCAGTTGCTGTTCGGGCGCAACGGCTCGGTCAACCTGCTGCTGCGCGACCATTTCGGCTTCTCGATCCCCTTCATGGAGGGGCTGAACGGCGTCATCTTCGTCCAGAGCATCCATTATTTCCCCTTCATCCTCATCAACCTGTCGGCCAGCCTGAAGAACATCGACAGGGCGATGGAGGAGTCGGCGCAGAATCTCGGCTGCCACGGCTTCCGCCTGTTCCGCCGCATCGTCTTCCCGCTGGCGATGCCGGGCTACGTCGCCGGCGCCTCGCTGGTCTTCATCAAGGTGTTCGACGATCTCGGCACGCCGCTGCTGCTGAACGTCAACGACATGCTTGCGCCGCAGGCCTATCTGCGCATCTCCTCGATCGGCATCTCCGATCCGATGGGCTACGTCATCTCCGTCGTGCTGATCGCCTGCTCGCTTCTGGCGCTCTGGGTGTCGGCGCTGGCGATGCGCGGCAAGGATTACGCAACGGTGCAGCGCGGCGGCGGCGGTCTGGCCAAGCGGCGCCTGAAGCCGCTGGAAATGGTGGCGGCCTATGGCATCGTGCTGCTGATCCTGGTGCTGGTGCTGGCACCGCATATCGGGCTGGGCCTGCTGTCCTTCGCCACCATCTGGTCCTTCAGCCCCGTTCCCGACGCCTTCACGCTGAAGCATTACCAGACCGTCTTCACCGAGAGCGGGCAGTACATCACCAATACGCTGCTCTACGCCTCGCTGGCGGCGCTGCTGGACGTGGTGATCGGCACCGCCATCGCCTATCTGGTCCTGCGAACCAAGCTGCCGGGCCGGCAATGGCTGGACTACATTGCGATGGCGGCGCTGGCGGTGCCGGGCGTCGTGCTGGGCATCGGCTATCTGCGGAGCTTCTATGGCGTGCCGATGCCCTTCACCGGCCAGCCGCTGTCGAATTTCTGGCTGATCCTGGTCTTCGCGCTGGCGATCCGCCGGCTGCCTTATGCCCTGCGTGCCTGCACCGCGGCCCTGCAGCAGGTCAGCTCCTCGCTGGAGGAGGCGGCCGAGAATCTCGGCGCCACCAAGCTGCGCACGGTCGGTCGCATCGTCGTGCCGCTGATGTCCGGCGGTATCCTGGCCGGCTTCGTCACCAGCTTCGCCACCGCGGCGGTCGAGCTGTCGGCGACCATCATGCTGGTCCATTCGCAAAGCGACGCGCCGCTGGCCTACGGCCTCTACGTCTACATGCAGTCGGCGGCCGGACGCGGTCCGGGGGCGGCGCTGGGCATCTTTGCCGTCATCATCGTGGGCTTGGGCACCTACCTGTCGCACGTCGTCATCGAGCGCGGCCGCCGAGACCGCGGCCAAGAGCACTGAGGGGATCCCCATCATGAACCACCAGTTTTCCCCGGCCGCGCTCGCCGCCCAGATCGAGAGCGTCGGCGTCGACATCGAGGGCGTGAACCTGTCCTACGGCAGCAATCATGTGCTGAAGGACGTGAACCTCGCCATCAAGCCGGGCGAGTTCTTCGCCTTCCTTGGACCGTCGGGCTGCGGCAAGACCACGCTGCTGCGCCTGATCGCCGGCTTCAACACCGCCCAGCGCGGCGCGGTGCGCATCGGCGGGCGTGACATCTCCACCCTGCCTCCGCACCGCCGCGATGTCGGCATGGTGTTCCAGAGCTACGCCCTGTGGCCGCACATGACCGTGCGCCGCAACGTCGCCTTCGGGCTGGAGGAGCGGCGCGTGCCCCGCGCCGAGATCGAGCGGCGGGTGGACGCTGCCCTCGATCTGGTCGGGCTGAAGCATCTGGCCGACCGCCGGCCGTCGCAGCTGTCGGGCGGCCAGCAGCAGCGCGTGGCGCTGGCCCGCACCATCGTGATCGAGCCGAAGGTCCTGCTGCTCGACGAGCCGTTGTCGAACCTCGACGCCAAGCTGCGCGTGCAGATGCGCCAGGAACTGCTGAGCCTGCAGCGCAAGCTCGGCCTGACCACCATCTTCGTCACCCACGACCAGGAGGAGGCCAACACCATCTGCGACCGCATTGCGGTGATGGAGGACGGCAAGGTGCAGCAGGTCGGCACGCCTCAGGACCTCTACGACCATCCCGCCAACCTGTTCGTCGCCGGCTTCCTCGGCACGGCCAACGTGCTGGACGGCGAGGTGCGCAGCGACGGTGCCGCGGGCAGCGTCTTCGTCGGCAACGGCGTCACGCCGGTGGCGCTGCCGCCGTCGGTCGAGGCGGGTGCGGCCGGGGCGGGAACTGGGGGCAAGCTGATGTTCCGCCCGCAGAACCTCGCCATCCGGACCGATGGCGGACCGCCGGCTCCCGGCCATGCCCGACTGACCGGCGTCATCCGGCACCGGGAGTTCCTCGGCGCCTCCATCCGCTACGCGGTGGATGTCGGCGGGCAGCTGGTACAGGTGGACGCGCCGCATCAGGCGGGCGATGCTCTGCTCGCCCCGGATGCTCCGATCATCCTCGACCTTGCGGCCGACAAGGCCCGCTTCCTCCGCCAGTAAGGTGCCGTGACCGTGACCAACCCCGCCGACAGTCTCGACCTTCCCGCCATCCGCACCGCCATCCGTGCCGTCGCCTTCGACCTCGACGGCACTTTGGTGGACAGCGTCGCCGACCTGATGCATGCCTCCAACGCCCTGCTCGCCGAGTTGGGACGCCCGCCGGTCGATCTGCCGTCGGTACGCTCCTTCGTCGGCGACGGAGCACCCAAGCTGGTGGAGCGCGTGCTGGCCGCCACCGGCGGGGTTCCGGCTCCGGACGAGGCCGCCCGCTGCGTCGAACGTTTCCTGGAAATCTACGAGGCCGACCCGAGCGCCCACAGCGCGCTCTATCCCGGCGTCGCCGAAACGCTGGCGGCGCTGGCGGCGGCCGGCCTGCGGCTCGGCGTCTGCACCAACAAGCCGATGGCGGCGACCCTGCGGCTGCTCGACGACCTGGGCATCGCCGGCCATTTCGCCGCCGTGGTCGGCGGCGACAGCTACCCGACCCGCAAGCCGTCGCCGGAACCGGTGCTGGGACTGCTGGCCCGGCTGGAGGTCCGGCCGGAGGAAGCCGTCTTCGTCGGCGACAACGAGCACGACGTGGCGGCAGCCCGCGCGGCCGGTGTCGCGCGGGTGATGGTGGTGCCCTACGGCTACGCCCGAGTGCCGCTGGAGAGCCTGCCGCATGACGGCATTCTCGACGGCTTCGCCGATCTGGTGAAGCGGCTGTCATGCTGACCGCGGTGATCTTCTGCCGCCATGGCGAGACGGAGAGCAACCTCGGCGGCTGGCTTGCCGGTTCGCGCGACGTGTCGCTGACTGAGCGGGGCCGGGCACAGGCGTGGGAGGCCGCCGCGGCGCTGGCCGCCGGGCGGCAGCAGGTCCCGGTCGTCTACAGCAGCCCGCAACGCCGGGCGCTGGAAACGGCGGCCATTCTGGCCGAGGCCCTGGCGGTTCCGGTCGTTCCGGTCCCCGGTCTGGAGGAGCGCCGCTGGGGTGATCTGGAGGGCGGGGCCATTCCCGCCGACCTGTTGCGCGAGGAGGTGCCGAATGGGGAAAGCCTCACCGTGTTCGGCGCCCGCGTCACCGCGGCGCTGGATGGCTTGCCCGTGCCCGCGGTCGGCCGCCCGCCCCTGATCGTCGCGCATGCCGGCACCTGGCCGGTGCTCTGCCGATGGTTGGGCGTGGAGTCCGCATTGCTGTGGCCGCCGAACGCGTCGCCGGTCACGCTGACGCGGCAGGGCGCACGCGTCGGGTGACACGGGCGCCCTGTGTGGAGAGGCCATGTTCGGAGGAAGCTGGGCGGCGTCAGGCCGCCCAGTTGACGCCGTCGGCGTCCTGCGTCTGCGGCGAGACCTGCGCGACCACCTTGACCGCCAGACCGCCGCAGGAGGTTTCGCGGTATTTCGGATCCATGTCCTTGCCGGTCTCGAACATCGTCTCGATGACCTTGTCGAGCGAGACCAGCGGTTCGCTGGTGCGGTGCAGGGCCATGCGCGTCGCGTTGATCGCCTTCATGGCGCCCATGGCGTTGCGTTCGATGCAGGGGATCTGCACCTGCCCGCCGACCGGGTCGCAGGTCAGGCCCAGATTGTGTTCCATCGCGATCTCGGCGGCGATGCACACCTGTTCGGGGCTGCCGCCCATCAGGTCGGCAAGGCCGCCGGCGGCCATCGAGCAGGCGACGCCGACCTCGCCCTGGCAGCCGACCTCGGCGCCGGAGATCGAGGCGTTCCGCTTGTAGAGCGCGCCGATGGCGGCCGACGCCAGGAAGAAGCGGACGCAGGCGTCCTCGTCCACCGGCTTGATGAAATTGTGGTAGTAGGCGAGCACGGCGGGGACGATGCCGCAGGCGCCGTTGGTCGGCGCGGTGACGACGCGGCCGCCGGCCGCATTCTCCTCGTTCACCGCGAAGGCGAACATGTTGACCCAGTCGACCACGTTCATCGGGTCGCGCGACAGAGCTTCCGACGAGGCGAGTTGGCGGCGCAGGATGGCGGCCCGGCGGGGAACCCGCATCGGACCGGGCAGCACGCCCTCGGTCGTCATGCCGCGGTCCATGCAGGCGCGCATCGTCTGCCAGATGTTGGCGAAATAGTCCCGGATTTCCTGATGGCTGTGCAGGCGCAGCTCGTTCTGCAGGATCAGGCCGGAGAAGGACAGGCCGGTCCTCCGGCAGTGGGCCAGCAGGTCGGCGGCCGAAGCGTAGGGATAGGGAAGCTCCACCTCCTCGCCGCTCTGCTTGCCGAAATTCTCGTCCTCGACGACGAAGCCGCCGCCGATCGAATAATAGGTCTTGCCCAGCAGCAGACGGTCGCCGTCGAAGGCCTGGATCGTCATGCCGTTCTCGTGCCGGGGCAGGTTGGACCGGTGGAAGGTGATGGCGGCCGGCGGGAAGTCGATCGGCTTGCCCTCCTGTCCCAGCGGCAGGCTGTGCGAATTGCGCACCTGCTGCAGGAAGGCGGGGATCGTGTCGATGGCGACCGTGTCCGGCAGGTTCCCGGCGAGGCCGAGCATGAGGGCGACGTCGGTGTGGTGGCCCTTGCCGGTCAGCGCCAGCGAACCGTAGATGTCCACCGCGACGCGGGTGGTGGCATCGAACCCGCCGCAGGAGCGCAGGGCGTCCACGAACTGCTTGGCTGCCCTCATCGGTCCCACCGTGTGCGAACTGGAGGGGCCGATACCGACCTTGTAGAGGTCGAACATGCTGATCATGGCGTGCTTCCTTCCTGTGGACGGCCCCGGATACCGATGGGGAGATGCCTTGCTTGGTCTTCTCTTCGCCGCTTCAGGCGGCACCCGTCGCGGTGGACGGGGCCGCCTTGAGCGGAAACGATGGGCAGGGGAGAGACTGGGATCGTCAGAGGCTGAGCAGGGAGTAGAGGATGGCGGACATCGCGACGCTGCCGATGAACAGGACCACCACGTTGCCCGGCTGGCCGGCGTATTTGCGCATGGCCGGCACCTTGCGGATCGCGTACATCGGCATGATGAAGAGCAGGGCGGCGATGATGGGACCACACAGGGATTCGATCATGCCGAGGATGCTGGGGTTGAGCGTGGCGGCGATCCAGACGGCGGCGACCATGAACAGGGCGCTGAAGCTGTTGATCGCCTTGAGGTTGACGGACTTGCCCTGGCTGCGAAGCTGCTGGGAGATCAGGCCGTTCAGGCCTTCGCGGGCGCCGAGATAGTGGCCGAAGAAGGACTTGGTGATCGCCACGAACGCCACGGCCGGGGTCAGGAGGGCCATCAGCGGGTTGTCGAACTTGTTGCCGAGATAGGACAGGATGGAGATGTTCTGGGCCTTCGCGTCGGCCAGTTCCTGCGGGGTCAGGCTGAAGACGCAGCTGAAGACGAAGAACATGACGACCAGGACCATCATGACGACCGCATACTTCTCGATGCGGGTGGTCTGCGCTTCAGCCTCTTCGCCATACTGGTTCTGCTGGGCGACGACGAAGCGGGAAATGGCCGGGGAGTGGTTGAAGGAGAACACCAGGGCCGGGATGCTGAGCCACAGGGTCAGGCTGAACTGGCCGGCGGTCGGGGCTTGTTCGAGGATCGCGCCGTTCCAGTCGGGGGCGAGATAGAGGCCGATGCCCATCAGGACCAGCACGAAGGGATAGACCAGCCAGCTCATGACCCGGACGACCATCTGCTCGCCCAGCTTGATGACGGCCATCAGCCCGAGGATCAGGCCCAGCGACAGCAGGATGCGCGGCGGCGGCACCATGCCCAGCTGATGCACCATGAAGCTCTGGACCGTGTTGGTCAGGCCGACGCCGTAGATCAGCAGGATCGGCAGGATGGTGAAGAAGTAGAGCAGGGTGATGAGCTTGCCCGCGGTGGCGCCGAAATGCTCGGTCACCACCTCGGTGATGTCGCTGCCCGGTTTGGACGAGGACAGGATGAAGCGGCACAGGCCCCGGTGGGCCAGATAGGTCATCGGGAAGGCGATGACCGCCATCACCGCCAGCGGCCAGAAACCGCCAAGGCCGGCGTTGATGGGAAGAAAAAGGGTGCCTGCGCCAATAGCCGTTCCGAAGAGCCCAAGCATCCACATGGTGTCATGCTTGGTCCACGGCAGTGGAGGATTGCCAAGCCTCGTGGATTCCGTTGAGATGCTGACCATTTTTATGCCTCCAGCATGCCTTTGATCGTGGATGTTCAGGCCATCCCGGAAAGGCTGCGCTTTGTTGACCTGGAGGAAGCCTATCAACACTCCGTCGGCAATTCCCGACCGATCCCGGGAGCGGTGGAATAGCGAAATGAGCGGCGGAATGGAAAAATGAGCGGAGGCGGGCGGGGGCGCACACATCGCCCGATGCCCGTGGAGTCCCCTCTCCCCCCCGGGGAGAGGGTTAGGGTGAGGGGGTGACGTGGCGGGGATTCTCGGGAGGGCACGCAGTGCATCCCCCTCACCCCGACCCTCTCCCCAGGGGGGAGAGGGGGATCTGAGGTGCATGAATCCGCCCCACCGCTTCTCACTGGTCTTTCGGCCGGGGATGGTTCACACCATGCGCCTCAGCCCAGCACATGCCGTCGCTCACCTGCCCGGACCCGACGGACCGGATGCGCGGGTGTAGGGAGCTTCAACCGATGCAGATCAATCTCGTGGACCTCTCTCTGGTCCTTCTCCAGCAGATGTGCGTCTATCTGGTGGTGGCCTACCTCCTCAGCAGGACGAAGTTCTTCATTCCGCTGACGCATGTGACGATCCGGCCGCCGCACAAGCTGGCCTGCTACGTCATCTTCTCTGTGTTCTGCATGATGGGGGCCATCCTCGGCATGCCGGTGGTCCATGCCATCGCCAACACGCCGGCGATCGGCGCGGTGCTCGGCGGGCTTCTCGGCGGGCCGGTGGTCGGCGTCGCGGTGGGAATCACCGGGGGGCTGTACCGTTATTCGCTGGGCGGATCCTTCGCGCTCGCGGCCGCCCTCGGCATCGTCGCGCAAGGCCTGCTGGGCGGCCTGATGCACCGCCACCTCATCAAAAAAGGCAAGGTCCGCACCCTGTTCGATCCCGTCAAGGCGGGCGCCCTGACCTTCGTCGGGGTGGTGCTCGAACTGCTGATCGATCTCGCGGTGGCGCGGCCCTTCGGCCAGACGCTGGAGATCGTGCTGCTGATCGCGGTGCCGGAACTGATCGCCAATACGCTGGGTGCGGCGATGTTCATCGGCATCCTGCTCGACCGCCGGGCACTGATCGAACGGCAGTCCAGCCTGTTTTCCGCCAAGGCGCTGGCGATCGCCGCGCGGGCCGACGGCGTGCTGCGCCGGGGCTTCAACCAGGAAAACAGCATGACCGTCGCCCGGATCATCTATGAGGAGACCGGGGTGGGTGCCGTCGCCATCACCGACCGCGAGAAGATCCTCGCCTTCATCGGCATCGGCGACGACCATCATCTGCCCGGCACGCGGATTTCCTCGGCGAGCACGCTGGACGCCATCGCCAACAACGAGGTCATCTATGCCGATGGCAACGAGGTGGCCTATCAGTGCTCGATCAGCCCCACCTGTCCGCTGGGGGCGTCGCTGGTCATCCCGCTGGTCGGCGAGGACAGCCACGTCATCGGCACGATCAAGCTGTACGAGCCCAAGACCAAGCTGTTCTCCACCATTAACCGCACGCTCGGCGAGGGCATCGCCAAGCTTTTGTCGAGCCAGATCCTCGCCGGCCGCTACGAACAGCAGAAGGCGATGCTGGCGCAGGCGGAGATCAAGCTTCTGCATGCCCAGGTGAACCCGCATTTCCTGTTCAACGCGCTGAACACCATCGCCGCCGTCACCTGCGACGATCCGGAAAAGGCCCGCGACCTGATCGGCGACCTGTCCACCTTCTTCCGCATGAATCTCAAACGGCCCAGCCAGATCGCCCCGCTGGCCGAGGAGATCGAGCATGTGAACGCCTATCTGCAGATCGAACTCGCGCGCTTTTCCGACAGCCTGTCGGTGGACATCGACATCCCCGACAGCCTGGGCCGGGTGCGGCTGCCGGCCTTCACGCTCCAGCCGGTGGTGGAGAATTCGATCAAGCACGGCACGTCGCAGTTGCTCCGTCCCGGCCATGTTTCCATAAAGGCCCGGCAGGAGAACGAAGTTCTCGTCGTCGATGTCGAAGACAATGCCGGCCTGTACGAACCGAAACCGACAGGCCAGGGGCTCGGCATGAGCTTGGTCGACCGCCGCATCAAGAACTGTTTCGGCCCTTCATACGGTGTTACCGTTGCGTCCGAGCGGGACGTCTTCACCCGCATCACGATCCGGGTTCCTCTGGAGGCCGCTTCCAAATGATCAACGTGCTCATCGTCGATGACGAACCGCTGGCCCGCAAGGAGCTTCGCCGCGTTCTCTCGAAGACCGACGACATCAACGTCATCGGGGAATGCAGCAACGCCATCGACGCCATCGGCGTGATAAACCGGGAAAAGCCGGACGTCGTGTTCCTGGACATCCAGATGCCGCGGGTAAGCGGCATCGAGATGCTGAGCATGCTCGACCATGAAAAGATGCCGCACATCGTCTTCCTGACGGCCTACGACGAGTTCGCGGTACAGGCGTTCGAACAGCATGCCTTCGATTACCTGCTGAAGCCGGTCAACCAGGCCCGTCTCGACAAGACGCTGCAGCGCCTTCGCCGCGACCGCGAACCGCAGAAGATCGACCAGCTTCCGGGCGCCAACCAGCTGCGCCAGATCCCCTGTTTCGGGCAGCACCATGTGCAACTGGTGCGCATGGAGGATGTCGAGCATGTGGCGTCCGGCGTCAGCGGCGTCTATGTGGTCTCCACCGACGGAACCGAACGGCCGACGGAGCTTCCCCTCCACATCCTTCAGGACCGCACGCCTCTGCTGCGCTGCCATCGTCAGTATCTGGTCAACACCGACTGCATCGAGAAGATCAACTTCCTGGAAAACGGCCTTGCGGAAATCAGCACGAAACGCGGGCAGGTCATCCCCGTGAGCCGGCGCTTCTTCCCGCAGATCAAGGAGCGGCTCGGAATCCTTTGACCGGGAAACATCAGGGCAGCTGCACCGCCGACCGCCATTGCCGCAGGAAAGTCCCGCGCTTGAGCGGGTCGAGGAAGACCAGCAGTGCCGCGCTGAGCGCTATCGGCTGCAGGGGCGCCACGGTGCTGGAGCGCAGGCCGGCGGCCGACGCCTCTCGGGTGACCGAGGAGGAGAGGGCGTAAAGGGCGGAGCGGTCGGCGACCACCTCCTGCCCGCGGGTGGACAGCAGGTAATCGATGAACAGTCCGGCCAGCCGGGGGCGCGGCGCCGATTTCGGGATCACCGCCACGCGCGAGATGACCAGCGTGTAGTCCTCCGGCATCACGATGCCGATGGGGGCACCGGCCGCCACCCGCGCCCGCGCGTAGGACCCCAGGACATTGTAGGCGATCAGCGCCTCGCCCCGCTCCACCATGTCGAGAAGGTCGGCGCTGCAGCAGGCCGTCCGCACCTGGGCATTGCCCATCAGCGCCACCAGTTGCCAATATTGGCTGAACAGCAGCGCGTCGTGCGAGGCCAGGAGATAGCCGATGCCGCTGATGGTGACGTCGTAGGTGGCGACCAGCCGGCCGTAATGGGCGCGATCCTCGCGCAGCAGCCGGATCAGCGCGTCGCGGGTGCGCGGCACCCGGTCTTCGGCCAGGCGGTTGCGGTCATAGGCGATCACTGCCGGCTCGAAGGTGAAGCCGAAGGCTTCGTTCCGCCAGTTGGCCCAGCCCGGCAGGAACTGGCTGTCGGCCGGGATGTGGGGCTGGGTGTGGCCGTCATTCACCAGCTTGACCTGCAGGTCGGCGGCGGAGCTGATCAGCAGGTCCGGCTTGTCCGTCTCGGCATCCTTGACCGCGCGGGCGTACAGCTCGGACGTGCCGACGTCGACATACTCCACCGTGACGTCCGGATGCGCGCGCTGGAAGTCGAGGACCAGCGGCTCCATCGCCTGGCGGTCGGTTGCCGCGTGGATGCGCAGCCGGTCCCGCGCCGTGCCGGGGGCCGGATAGGTGATGGTCTGTGTCGCTGCTGGGGTCGCCGTTTGAGCGGCCGTCTGCGCGGGTGACCACAGCGCGGTCAATGCCGCGAAGGCCACGGCCAGCAATGCAGCCCGGCCGACGGACGGGCCGGCGACGGGATCAGACCCGGTGGCGGCGGTGATGCCGGCGAGCGCGCTGGGGAAGTCGATCCGCGCCACCAGCCCGCCGCCCGGACGGTCGAGCAGCGACAGGGCGGCGCCGTGCGCCTCGACCACGGAATGGACGATGGCCAGCCCCAGCCCGCTGCCGGCGACCCCGGCCGCCGAACTGCCGCGTCCGAAGCGGGTCAGCACCTTCGTCTTTTCCGCGTCCGGGATGCCGGGACCGCGGTCGGCCACCTCGATGCGCAGGCCACGGTCGCCGGGCCGGCGGGCCAGGGACACGTCGATGGCGCCTGCGGCGCCGGCGTATTTTACCGCATTGTCCACGAGGTTGGTCAGCGCCTCGCGCAGGCTGATGGCGTCGCCGGGGACCAGACCCGGCTCGGCCGCGGGGTCGACTTCCAGCCGGATCGGCGTTTCTCCGGCGACGGGCCGCGCCCGCTGGATCACCTGTTCCAGCAGGGCGCCGATGTCCACATCCTCCGGATTCAGCGCCTCGCTGCGGTGCATCACCATGGCGTGGTTCAATAGCTGGCTGGTGAGCTGGCTTGCCTCCACGGCGTTGCGGTGGACGCGCTGGGCGATGCGGCGCATGGCGGCGGGATCGTCCTCGTCCGCCGCAAGTTCGGCCTGCAGGCGCAGGCTGGCGAGCGGCGTGCGGATCTGGTGGGCGGCGTCGGCAAGGAAGGTCTGCATTGTGTCCAAATTCGACTTCAGCCGCTCCATCAGCTGGTTGATTGCATGGACCAGCTGCGACACCTCCTGCGGCGGCGGCATGGCGATGGGGGAGAGGTCGCGGGCGTGGCGATCGCGCAGCGCGCGCTCCAGCGAGCCGAGCGGAGCCAGCGCCTGCCGGATGCCGAACCACACCAGCCCGGCCACGGCCAGCATGGCGAAGACGATGGGCAGGAAGGCATTGGCGAGGATGTCGCGCGCCAGCGCCTGCCGTTCCTCCCGCGTCTGGGCGACGGCGATGGTCACCCAGCCGGCAAGGCCCGGCTGCGCCACGAAGCGGTCGAGCGTGGCGACGCGCACCCGTGCATCGCGATAGGTGGCGTCGGCGAATTGCGGGCGGACGCTGGCGCTGGGCTTGGCGGTCACCGGCAGGTCGTCGTATCCCGTGACCGGCGAGCCGTCCGGCGCGACGATACGGTAGAAGAGACGGTCGCGCCCGCCGCCCTGCTCCTCTCCACCCTGGGCCAGGATGCTGAGCGAGGAATAGGGCAGATCGACCAAGAACGCGCCGTCCTGCACGCGCACCGTGTCGGCGATCGACAGGGCGGACGCCGCCAGCAGGCGGTCGAAGGCGGCGTCGGCGGCGCGCCGCGCATAGGCGTCGACGAACAGGAACAGGCAGCCGGTCAGCACCGCCAGCACGCCGAGCAGCCGGATGAACAGGCGGCGGCGCAGCGAATAGGTTCCCTCACTCCCCGTTGCGGATTTCCGCCACATATCCCAGCCCCCGAACCGTGCGGATCTCCATCGACGATCCCTGCATCTTGCGCCGCAGCCGCGAGACGTACAACTCGATGGCGTTCAGCGCGGTGGGCTGGTCCAGGCTGAACAGGCGGTCCATCAGGTCCTCCTTCGACATCACCGCGCCGAGATGGCCGAGGAACAGCTCCAGCAGCCGGAACTCGCGTCCGCCCAGTTCGACCGGCTTGCCGTCGACCTGCACCAGCTTGGCCGCGGCGTCGAACAGGATGTTGCCGAACTCGGTGCGCGACGACGCCATGCCGTGGGAGCGACGCAACAGCGCGCGACAGCGTGCCTCCAACTCGCGCAGGTCGAAGGGCTTGACGATGAAGTCGTCGGCGCCGAGGTCGAGCAGGTCGATCTTCACGTCCACCTGCGACCGCGCGGTCATCATCAGAACCGGGGTGGCGTTGCGGCGCCGGCGCAACTGGCCCAGCAGCGCCTGCCCGTCGATGCCCGGCAGCATGATGTCGAGAAGGACGAGCTGGTAAGGCTCCCGGCGCAGCAACTCCTCCGCCTCGTGGCCGTCGGCCACCCAATCCACCGCATAGCCCAGCTTGCGCAGTCGATGGACGATGGCGTCGGCCAGATCCTCGGTGTCTTCGACGACGAGAATGCGCATGGGCTGCCCCTCCGTTCCGGACCTGTCCGATGCCTCAATGGGCCATCAGGATCGGCAGGGTAGGCGGCTCGCGCAGGATGTCGAGCGTCACGCCGCCCCATACCCGTTCGCGGACCCGGCTGTGCCCGTAGCCGCCCATCACCAGCAGGTCGCAGCCCAGCGCCTGGGCGTTCTCCAGCAGCGCCCGGCTGACGCCGGAGGATACGGCGATGCGCTGGACAGTGGCGACGATGCCGTGCAGGGCGAGATAGCCGGTCAGGCGGTCGGGATCGGCCGAGCGGGTGTCCGGCGGCGTGTCGGTGGACAGCACGACGACCTTGCCCGCCCGGTGCAGGAAGGGGATGGCGGTGGCGACCGCGCGGGCCGCCGCCGCCCCGCCGTCCCAGGCGACCGCGACCGTGTCGCCGAGCGCCGCCGGCTCCGCCTTCGGCGCCAGCAGAAGCGGCCGGCCGGAGCCGAACAGCGCCGCCTCGATCACCGGGCCCATCGCGTTGGTACCGTCGGACGCCTGGGCGATCACGGTGAGGTCGGCCAATCGCGCCTCTTCCGACACGGTTTCCGCCAGTGGGCCGGTCGCCTGCTGCCAGGAGGCGGTGACGCCGCCGTGACGGTCGCGGAATTCGTCGAACAGCTGGTGTGCGGCGTCCACCACCTCCGCCTGTTCGGCCTGTCCGATGCGGATCAGCTGCTCCACCAGCGCCTTGGGGATGGCGGCGCTCTCGATGGAGGTGCGGATTTCCACCTGCGGCATGACGCTGAGCCCCTCCACATGGGCGGCGAAGCGTTCGGCGACCAGGAAGGCGGAGGCGACGGCGCGGCGGTCCAGCGGACGGCCGGTGAGGGGAACGAGAACCTTCTTCATGGCGTGTTCTCCGTACAGGGACCGGCTTGCGGAATCCAGGCGGTTTCCGGATTCCAGGCTGGGAGGGGCGAGCCGGAAAGAGTGGGCGATCAGACCGCCGCCGATCAGACCGCGGAGGTCTTGCCGGCATGGTCGGACGCGGCGGTCCGGCTGCGGCGGCGCATCACCAGCGGACCGACCACCAGCAGCACGGCGATGGCGAGCAGGGCTGCGGAGATCGGATGGGTGATGAAGACGGTGGCGTCGCCCTGGCTGATGGCGAGCGCGCGGCGGAACTGCTGTTCGGCCAGCGGACCCAGGATCAGCCCGACGACGCAGGGCGCCACCGGCACGTTCAGCACCCGCATGCCGAAGCCGACCAGCCCGATCACCCACAGGATGACCAGATCGACCACATTGTTGTTCAGCGTGTAGGCGCCCAGCGTGGAGAACACCAGGATGCCGGCATAGAGCCAGGGCCGCGGGATGACCAGCAGCTTCACCCACATCCCCACCAGCGGCAGGTTCAGCAGAAGCAGCAGGACATTGCCGACATAGAGGCTGGCGATCATGCCCCAGACCAGTTCCGGGTTGCTGTCGAACAGCGTCGGGCCGGGCTGCAGGCCGTATTGCTGGAAGGCGGCAAGCATGATCGCCGCGGTGGCCGAGGTCGGCAGGCCGAGCGACAGCAGCGGCGCCAGCACGCCGGCGGCGGACGCGTTGTTGGCGGCTTCCGGGCCTGCCACCGCCTCGATGGCGCCGTGGCCGAACTCCTCCGGCTTCTTCGCCAGCCGCTTTTCGACGAGGTAGGACAGGAAGGTCGGGATCTCGCTGCCGCCGGCCGGAAGCGCGCCGATGGGGAAGCCCAGCAGGGTGCCGCGCAGCCACGGCTTCCAGGAGCGCGACCAGTCCTCACGGCTCATCCATTTGGAGCCCTTCAGCGCGTAGATCTCCTCCCGCTCGAAGCGGAAGCGCGAGGCGACGTAGAGCGTCTCACCCACCGCAAACAGCCCGACCGCGACGACGACGGTGTCGATGCCGTCCAGCAGCTCCGGCACGCCGAAGGCCAGCCGCGCCTGGCCGGTCTGCATGTCGATGCCGACCAGACCCAGCGCCAGCCCAAGGAACAGGCTGCCCAGCCCGCGAGCCAGCGAATTGCCCAGCACCGCCGTGACGGTGGTCAGCGCCAGCACCATCAGGGCGAAATACTCGGCCGGACCGAACAGCAGCGCCATCTTCACCATCAGCGGCGCGACGAAGGTCAGCGCCGCGGTGGCGATGGTGCCGGCGATGAAGGAACCGATGGCGGCGGTGGCGAGCGCCTGGGCACCACGGCCCTGGCGGGCCATGGCGTGGCCGTCGATGGCGGTGACGATGCTGCCCGACTCGCCCGGCGCGTTCAGCAGGATCGAGGTGGTGGAGCCGCCATACATGGCGCCGTAATAGATGCCGGCGAACATGATGAAGGCGGAGGTCGGCTCCAGATGGTAGGTGACCGGCAACAGCAGCGCCACGGTGAGCGCCGGGCCGATGCCGGGCAGGACGCCGACCGCCGTGCCCACGGTGACCCCGATGGCCGACCACAGCAGGTTGTAGGGCGTCAGTGCCACGAGGAAGCCGTGGCCGAGCGCGGCGAGGGTGTCCATGGATGCGTTTCCTTCCCGAAAGGACGCTTATTCGGCCGGCAGGAACCACTCGCCGACGGTGCCGATCGGCAGGTTCAGGTCGAGGCCGTAGTTGAAGACCGCGAAGGTCCCGCCGGCGAGCACGAGCCCGAACACGGCGTTCAGCAGATAGCGGCGATTGCCGAAGGCGCGCGCCACCGCGACGAACAGCATGGCGGCGGCCGGAATCCAGCCGAGATATTCGATCAGCAGGAACTGGGCGGCCAGTCCGGCCGCGACCAGCACCACCGCCCGCAGGTCCAGCTCCAGCCCGCCTTCATGCGCGATGTGTCCGGCGAAGGCCTCGCGCAGCAGCGACAGGGCGACCAGCATCAGGCCGGCCGAGATCAGGTAGGGGAACAGGGCGGGGCCGACGACGCCGCGGCCGGCGGACGGTGTCAGCATGGTCTCCACGGCGATCAGCGCGCCCAGGGCGAACAGGCCGCCGCCGAGCAAGGCTTCGCCGATCCGCAAACTGCGGCCAGTGGTCATCGCATCCTCCCCATTTCCATGCAGTGGCCGATGGGCGCCCCCTGCTTGCGGGCGCCCGCGACGGAGCCGCCGTTACTTGGTGACGCCGATGTCCTTCAGCGTCCCTTCGATGCGGGCGCGGTCTTCCTTCAGGAAGGCGGCGAACTGGTCGGCCGGCTGGTACTGGTCGATCCAGCCGCGCTGCTTCAGGATGTCCTGCCATTCGGGGCTGGCGACCGCCTTGGCCACGGCCTCCTGAAGCTCCTTCATCTCGGCCGGCTTGGCGTTGGCCTGGGCGAAGATGCCGCGCCAGTTGACGAATTCCAGGTCGACGCCCTGCTCCTTCAGGGTCGGGGTGTCGGTGCCGGGAAGGCGCTGCGGCGCGGAAACGGCGATGGCGCGCAGCTTTCCGGCCTGGAACTGCGGTGCGAACTCGTTGTAGCCGCCCATGCCCAGCGTCACATGGCCGCCCAGCGCCGAGGCCAGCAGCTCGCCGCCGCCGGCGGTGGCGACATAGTTGACCTTGGCCGGGTCGACGCCGACCGTCTTGGCGATCAGCCCGGCGAGGATCTGGTCGCTGCCGCCGGCCGAACCGCCGCCCCACGACACCGATCCGGGGTCGGCCTTGAACTTCTGCAGCAGGTCGCCGAAGGACTTGATGGGCGAATCTGCCGGCACGACGATGGCGGTGTATTCGCCGGTCAGCCGGGCCAGCGGCGCCACCTGGTCCAGCGTGACCGCCGACTTGTTGGTGACGATGGCGCCAAGCATGATCTGGCCGCCGACGAGAATGGCGGGGTTGCGCTTCTTGGCGGTGACGAATTGCGCCAGTCCGATGGTGCCGCCGGCGCCGGGGATGTTGGAGACCTGGACGCCGGAGGCCAGCTTCTGGTTCTGCAGCACCTGCTGGAGCGTGCGCGCATGCTGGTCCCAGCCGCCGCCGGGGCTGGCCGGGGCGATGATCTCCAGCCCCTTCATCTCGGCCAGCGACGGGGTGGCGGTGACGGTGCCGGCGATCAGGGCGGCGGCGGTGAACAGGCCCTTGAACAGGGTGGCGCGACGGGTGCCCATGGGGTTCCTCCTGGTAATGTTTTTTGTGGGAAGGCGGGTTACTTGAAGCCCTACTTGACGAGGCCGAGGTCGGTCAGCACGGCGCCGATCCGGCTGCGCTCCTCCTTGAGGAAGGCGGCGAAGCGGTCGGCCGGCAGGTAGAGGTCGATCCAACCGCGCTCCTTGGCGATCTGCTTCCATTCGTCGGTCTTGACCATCGCGCCGACGGCCTCGTCCATCGCCTTCAACTCGTCCGCCTTCAGGGTCCCCGGCGCCATCACGGCGCGCCAGTTCACCAGTTCAACGTCGACGCCCTGTTCCTTGAAGGTCGGGATGTCGATTCCGGGCACGCGCTGCGGCGCAGAGATGGCGAGCGCCCGCAGCTTTCCGGCCTGGAGCTGCGAGGCCATCTCGTTGTAGCCGCCGGTGGCGACGGTGATGTGGCCGCCCAGGATCGACGCCATCATCTCGCCGCCGGCCCCGGCCGCGATGTAGTTCATCTTGCCGACGTCGCCGCCCACCGCCTTGACGATCAGGCCGTAGAGGATGTGGTCGGGGCTGCCGACGGCGAAGCCGCCCCAGGACACCGAACCGGGATCGGCCTTGAATTTCCGGATCAGGTCGTCGAGCGTCTTGATCGGCGAATCCGCCGCGACGACGATCGGCTGGTATTCGCCGGTCAGGCGGCCCAGCGGCGTCACCTGATCCAGCGTCACCGGCGACTTGTTGATCAGGATGGCGCCGATCATGCCGAGGCCGCTGATCATCATGCCGGGATTGCGCTTCTTCGACGTGACGAACTGGCTGAGGCCGATGGTGCCGCCGGCGCCGGGGATGTTGACCACCTGGACGCCGGACGCCAGCTTGTGGTTCTGCATCACCTGCTGCATCGCGCGGGCATGCTGGTCGTACCCGCCGCCGGGATTGGCCGGGGCGATGATCTCCACCGACTTCAGTTCGGCCGAAGCCGGGGCGGTGAAGGACGCGGTGCCGATTGCCACGGCCGCGGCGAATGCCAGCTTGGCGGAAATGCCGAATTTCATGATGAACCCTCCCGACTGATTCCGTCCCCGATCGGACTTATCGTTTATCGCCTTGTCGATCGCCCGGACCGGACGGCTGCGCCGCCCCTCCGCCGGGCTGTCCAGGCCGCCGCTCCGGAAACGGCATGTCCGGGAGCAGGATCGATCCGCCAGCGCCGGCGCCGTGCGCGGCGCCATGGAAGGCGGGTTTGCGGTCTTCTTCCGGTGGCCGTGCAGGCTGGTCCGCCATGACGTTTCTCCCAGAGCGATCATTCGTGTTGGTGATTATTTATCAGACGAACCTGTCGTGAACCTGTCAGCCTTCGAGGGGATAGGCGAAATATCCGGGGCTGCGACAATCGGCTGAGCATGCCGGACCGGGTTCCGTCCTGTCACGCGTCGGCGAGGGCAAGCAGGCCTGTCGAGTCGTTCACCAGCGCACTGCGGTATTCGATGCAGCGGAGCCGGTCGAATCCCTTTGTTGACGCGCCATGACCTCCGAGCCATGCAATTGGTCATACAGTCAAGCTGGAGTGTCTGTTCGAAGGTGGTGCTTGTTATCCTTTGAACGACAGGGTGCGATATTGGATAGTCACCGCCAGCCCATTTGGTCCCACTCCGGAAGGCGGAAAGTTACTCCGCGAGTTCAATTCGCCCACTCTCCCCTTTTGCGCCATAGCCCCTGCGAACCATCACAGGTTTCATTAGAGGTGGATTGGCAATCCTGTTGCGAAACGACAACGAGGGGGAGGCGATGGCCGAGCGGTTCACGAAATCAGCGGCACGCAACATCTTCTATGGCGGATCGCTCTTCTTCCTGGTCACCTTCGTCGCCCTGACGATCCACAGCCACTACTACATACGAACGTCCAGCACGGACGAGGCGACGCTGTCGGACAGCGTGGCCCGCGGCAAGCACGTCTGGGAAAAGAACGCCTGCATCAATTGCCATTCGATCCTCGGCGAGGGCGCCTATTTCGCGCCGGAACTCGGCAATGTCTGGGTCCGCTACGGCGGGCGCGACGACGCCGAGAGTGCGCGCGCGGCGCTGATCGCCTGGATGCAGTCGCAGCCCAGCGGGGTCGAGGGGCGCCGCCAGATGCCGCAGTTCAATCTCACCGACCAGGAGCTCAACGACCTCGTCGATTTCCTCGAATGGACCAGCCGCATCGACACGCAAGGCTGGCCGCCGAACAACGCGGGCTGAAGGGGAGGGTCGCGGCATGAAATACGAAACCCAGCGCATCGCCTACTGGTACTTCGCCTGCGCGATGGTCCTGTTCGTCGTCCAGGTGCTGGTCGGCACGTTGGCCGGCACCGTCTATGTCCTGCCCAATTTCCTGTCCGAAACGCTGCCCTTCAACATCCTGCGCATGATCCACACCAACGCGTTGATCGTGTGGCTGCTGCTCGGCTTCTTCGGCTCGGCCTATTATCTGATCCCGGAGGAGGCGGAGCGTGACATCGAGAGCCCGATGCTGGCCTATGTCCAGCTGGCGATCCTGATGGTCGGCGCCCTTGCGGCGGTCATCGGCTACACCATGGGCATCCATGAAGGACGCGAGTTCCTGGAACAGCCGCTGTGGGTGAAGGTCGGCATCGTCATCGCGGCGCTGATCTTCCTCTACAATGTCTCGCTGACCGTGTTCCGCGGCCGTAAGACGGCGATCACCAACGTCCTGCTGCTGGGGCTGTGGGGTGTCGCCATCTTCTTCCTGTTCGCCTTCTACAACCCGGCCAACCTGGCGCTGGACAAGATGTACTGGTGGTACGTCGTCCATCTGTGGGTGGAGGGCGTGTGGGAACTGGTGATGGCGTCGATCCTGGCCTTCCTGGTCATCAAGATGACCGGCGTCGACCGCGAGGTGGTGGAGAAGTGGCTCTACGCCATCGTCGGCCTCGCCCTGTTCTCCGGCCTGCTCGGCACCGGGCACCATTACTACTGGATCGGCGCCCCGGGCTATTGGCAATGGATCGGTTCGCTGTTCTCCACGCTCGAGGTGGCGCCCTTCTTCGTCATGGTCCTCTTCGCCTTCACCATGGCCTGGAAGGGGCGGCGCGACCACCCGAACAGGGCGGCATTCCTGTGGACGCTCGGCACGCCGGTCTTCGCCTTCTTCGGAGCGGGCGTGTGGGGCTTCCTGCACACGCTGTCCTTCGTGAACTACTACAGCCACGGCACCCAGGTCACCGCGGCGCACGGGCATCTCGCCTTCTTCGGCGCCTATGTGATGCTGAACCTGTCGATCATCACCTACGCCATGCCGGGCTTGCGGGGCCGCGCGCCCTACAACCAGGTGCTCAATATGTGGAGCTTCTGGATCATGACCTCGGCCATGGCCTTCATGACCTTCACCCTGACCTTCGGCGGCGTCGTGCAAATCCATCTGCAGCGCGTGCTGGGGATGACCTATATGGAGGTGCAGGAGCAGTTGGCCCTGTTCTACTGGATGCGTCTCGGGTCTGGCGTCTTCGTGGTTCTGTCGGTTCTGCTGTTCGTCTATTCCGTCTTCGGACCGGCCCGCGAGCAGCTGCCCGCGCGCAGCCGGCCCAGCGTCGCCCCGGCGGAATGATGGGCGGAGATGCATCGGGGGACGGGGTGGCGGGCTCCGCCATCCCCTTCTACGCCCCGACCGGCAACGAGGTGGCGCTGTTCGAACATGCCCACCGCAACCGGCTGCCGCTGCTGCTGAAGGGGCCGACCGGCTGCGGCAAGACGCGCTTCGTCGCGCATATGGCGGCGCGGCTGGGGCGTCCGCTCCACACCGTGTCCTGCCACGACGACCTGACCGCCGCCGACCTGACCGGGCGCTACCTGCTGAAGGGCGGCGACACCGTCTGGACCGACGGGCCGCTGACCCGGGCGGTGCGCGAAGGCGCCATCTGCTATCTGGACGAGGTGGTGGAGGCGCGCAAGGACGTGACCGTGGTCCTGCACCCGCTGACCGACGACCGCCGCCTGCTTCCGCTGGAACGCACCGGCGAGCTTCTGGAGGCCCCGCCCGACTTCATGCTGGTCGTGTCCTACAACCCCGGATACCAGAACATCCTGAAGTCGCTGAAGCCCAGCACCCGCCAGCGCTTCATCGCCATCGAGTTCGGCTTTCCGGCTCCGGAGGCGGAGATCGCCATCGTCGCCCGCGAGAGCGGGCTTGCCGCCGACCGGGTGGCGCCGCTGGTCCGGCTGGGCAACGCCCTGCGCGCGCTCAAGGGACAGGATCTGGAGGAAGGCGTCTCGACGCGGCTGCTGGTCTATTGCGCCAGCCTGATCCGGGACGGCATGGCGCGCGACGAGGCGGTGCTGGCCGCCATGGTCGAGCCGCTAACCGACGACCCGGAGGTCAAGAAGGCGCTGCTGCGGGTGGCCGAACTCACGCTGGGGTGACGCATGGCATCCATCTGGGAACCGGAGGAGTTCGTCGGCGCGCTGTGGCACCGCCTTGTCGGCAATGCCGTGTCGTACCCGCGCCATCCGGAGGCGGCGGTCGGCCTGGACGACATGCGGACGCAGCTGGGCGTGCTGTTCAGGGCGCTGGGCGGGCCGGGGGCCGTCCGTATCGCCGCGAGCGCCGCGGAATCCTCCGGCCACCGGCTGGGCCTGAAGCAGCGGCTCGGGCTGGGAACCGAAAAGCTCGACCGTGCCCGCTATGACGGCGCCACCCTCCAGCTTCCCGACCGTCTCGACGTCTTTCCGGCGCGCGAGGACAACGCCGGCCTCTACGAATGGCTGGCCGCCTTCTTCGCCCATGCCGAGCCGCCGCCGATGCTTCCCGCAGACCTGCTGCAGGCCGATCTGGCCCGCCTGCGCGCGGCCAGGGTGGCGAGTGACCGCGCGCTGACGGCATGGCCGGGACTGCGGGTCCTGCATGAACGGCTTTGCCGGGCAATGCGCGCCGTAAGGCCGCGGCGGCGCCTGCCCGCGCAGGAGGCCGCGGTGGAAAGCGTGGTCCTCGCTCTGCTCGGTGCGGAACGGCAGCCTGCCGACACCAGGTTTACCGCCATGTTTTCCGCGGTGGCCGATGGGGCCGCGCCGCTCGACGCGTTCCAGGCGGATCCCGGCTATCGGCCGTTCCTGCCCGTGCCGTTGTGGGGCGAGGTGTCCGACGCCGCCGGAACGGGCGTGGCGGCGGACGGCGATGAGGAAGGCGGCGGCGGTGCGGAGGGGGACGGCAAGCGCCGCAAGGCCAAGCGCCGCGATACCGACCAGACCCGGCGCGACGACCCGCTGATGCTGAACCGCTTCGAAAAGATCCTGGGACTGGCGGAGATGGTGAACCTCAACCGCAAGGTCGAGGACGACGACGAGGAGAACGCGCGCAAGGCGGCCGAGGACATGGACGAGATCACGGTCGGTCAGCATGAGCGCAAGGCCTCGACCAAGCTGAAGCTCGACCTCGATCTTGCCGCCGAGGAGGTCGATGCGGCGCCGCTTCGGGCCGAGATCACCTATCCCGAATGGGACTGGAAGCGCCGCCGCTATCTTCCCGACCATTGCCGCGTGATCGCCGAGCCCGCCGCGCTGGAAGGCGAGGAGTGGCGTCCCGACGACGATGCGATCCGCCGCATCCGTCTGGTGCGCCGCCAGTTCGAGGCTATGAGGCCGCGCCGCCAGCGGATGGCCGGCCAGCCCGATGGCGACGACCTCGACCTTTCGGCGCTGGTGCGCTCCGTCGCCGACCGGCGGTCGGGCGGTTACGGCTCGGAGCGGGTCTACAGCGCGGTGCGCACCGTCGCCCGCGACCTGTCGGTCTGCGTGCTGGTCGATGTCTCCCTGTCCACCGACAGTTATGTCGAGGAGCGGCGCGTGCTCGACGTGGAAAAGGAGGCGCTGCTGGCGCTGACGCACGGGCTGGCCGCCTGTGGCGACGAGCACGCCATCCTCACCTTCACCTCGCATCGCCGGCACCGCGTGGACGTGCGCACGGTGAAGGATTTCGAGGAGCGGCTGGACGCCCGCGTCCTGCGCCGGATACAGGCGCTCAAGCCCGGCAGCTACACCCGGATGGGGGCCGCGCTGCGCCACGCCACCTTCCGCCTGAAGGACCGTCCGCACACCCACCGGCTGCTGCTGGTGCTGACCGACGGCAAGCCCAACGATACCGACCATTACGAGGGGCGCTATGCCATCGAGGACACCCGCGTGGCGGTGCAGGAGGCGCGCCGCGCCGGATTGCGGCTGTTCGGCATCACGGTGGACAAGCAGGGGCGCGACTATCTCCCCTACATCTTCGGCACCGGCGCCTACGCCATCTTCCCGCATGTCGCGCGCCTGCCGGCGGCATTGCCGGCCATCTACCGCCAATTGACCTGCTGAGTGTTCACGGGAACAGGAGCCATCATGCCTAGGATCCTCCGCGCCGCCATTCTTGGAACCGTGTTGGGAACCATCCTGGTGTCCGGCTCGGGCTCGGCCTGGGCACAGGCCAACCTCCGGCCCGACCCGACGCCGCGCCTGCCGCCGCAGCCGGGGCAATCGCTGCCGCTGGAGGACGCGCTGTTCCTCAGGCAAGCCGCGGCGGCCAGCGAGGGGCAGGCCGAACTCGGGCGGCTCGCGGCGGAGAAGGGGCCGGACGATGCCTTCAAGGCCATGGCCAGGGAGATCGCGCAAACCCACGCGAAGCTCGGCGACGCCCTGAAACGCCTGTCCTCCGCCCGCACCCTGCCGCCGGCCGATCAGGTGACTCCGCAGCGCGCCGACCGGTTCGGGGCGGCAGGGGCGGTGACCAACCCGGCGAACACGCAAGAAGGGATGGCGCAGGAGGCGGCGAAATCCCTGTCGGCGACCAGCGGGGAGGGATTCGCCAAAGGCTATCTGGAGGCACAGCTGCGCATCCACGACCGCATCGTCGACCTGTACCAGACCGAAGCGTCGCACACGCCCGACCGTGAACTCGCCACCTTCGCCATTACCAATCTGGTGTCGATCCAGAAGAACCGCGACGCCCTGCGGCAGATGGCCGGGCGTTTCGGGATCAGCGCCCCGGCCGAGGGGCAGGCCATCCAGTACGGCGACCCGGCCAAGGCGCGCTGAAACGGAGGGTGGTCAGCCGATGCGGCGCAGCAGGTCGATCCGCAGCGGCTCGCCCAGCAGCGTGTCGAACCGTGCTGCGAGGCTGGTGAAGGCGGCTCCTGCCGCATGGGCGTCGAGTGCCGCCTGATCCTGCCACACCTCGTACATCACGATGGTGCCGGGCCGCT
Organism: Azospirillum largimobile; assembly: GCF_977007025.2. Classification (NCBI taxonomy): domain Bacteria; kingdom Pseudomonadati; phylum Pseudomonadota; class Alphaproteobacteria; order Rhodospirillales; family Azospirillaceae; genus Azospirillum; species Azospirillum largimobile. Next base: position 703,131 of record NZ_CDRMUA020000003.1, on the reverse strand, counting down.
CGCGGCTGACATGGGCGGAGTAGGCGAGGCAGCCCGGCTCCTTCAGCACGGTCGGAACGATGGCGGTGATGGCATCGGCCAGCGCCTGCTCCTGTCCGGGCTTGGCGACGAGATAGGCGACGAGCTGCACCTGATCGCTGGGCGGAACGGTCATTCTGAAGTTTTCCTTCTAGAGGGAGTTGGCCGGGGCCGGTGCGGTCGCCGGCCATGTCTGTGTTGCGGCCAGGATTAAAGCGCATCCCGCCGCGGAATAGAAAATTCATTGTTCCGATCCCAGCCAGAAAGAAACCTGATCGTTCGTACAGGTTCGGGAAAACGCGGGCGGCGGCCTTGAACGGGAAGGCAACGACATCCACTTACCATCCAGTTGGATGGTGGAAGGATGGTCGACTATGAGCGACACGGCCCGCGACCTGCGGCCCAAGGCAGGCGACAGCGAGAAGATCACGATCAATCTCGGCTATGTCGACCTGGGCCATATCGACCTGCTGGTCGATGAAGGATTCTATTCGAACCGCACCGACTTCATCCGCACGGCCATCCGCAATCAGGTCGACCGGCATGCCGAGGTCGTCCGCCAGACCGTGACGCGCAAGAGCGTCGACCTCGGCCTGCGCCATTTCAGCCGTGCCGACCTGGAAGCCGCGCAGGCCGAAGGGAGGATGCTGGACATCCGCGTCCTCGGGCTCGCCACCATCGCCCAGGACGTTTCCGCCGACCTCGCCCGCGCCACCATCGCCTCGCTGACCGTGCTGGGCGCGCTGCATGCGCCGGCCGCCGTCAAGGCGGCGCTCGCCGACCGCATCCGCTGACGCGGCCGGCACAATTCCCGAACCCGGAAAGAAACCCATATGCCCAACTCACGCCCCACCGGCTTCCTGCCCGGCATGGACGAGGTCGCCCGCCTGACCCGCGCCGGCCGGCTTGCCGAGGCGACCGGCCTCGTCCAGCGCCTGCTGCGGGGGTCGGGCGAACCCGGCCCCACGGCCGCACCCGACCCTTCAGTCATCGAGGGCGAGTTCACGCGGCTCGATCCCGCATCCCCTGCCGGCAAGGCGCCGGGAAACAGGTCCGGCCATGCGGCGAGAACTGGCCTGGGCGAGACCCTGCGCGGCCTTGCCGCCCGCCTGCGGCCGACCGGGCTGCACGGTGCGGGCACGGGTGCCCCCCGCCCCGCCGCCGACCCGCTGCCCGATGGCGCGTCTTTCGTGACGGCGTCCTACAGCGGGGCATCGGGGACCCGCGCCTACAAGCTCTATGTGCCGGCCAACCGCGGCGAGGGGCCGCGTCCGCTGGTGGTGATGCTGCATGGTTGCACCCAGTCGCCCGACGATTTCGCCGCCGGCACCCGGATGAACGCCTTCGCCGAACAGCATGGCGTGTTCGTCGCCTATCCGGAACAGCCGGCCTCGGCCAACCCCCAGCGCTGCTGGAACTGGTTCAAGCCGGAGGACCAGCGTCGCGACCGTGGGGAGCCCGACCTGCTGGCCGGCATCACCCGCCGGATCATGCGCGAGCATCCGATCGACCCCACCCGCGTCTACATCGCCGGACTGTCGGCCGGCGGCGCCGCGGCGGCGATCATGGCGGCGGCCTATCCCGATCTCTATGCCGCGGTCGGCGTGCATTCCGGCCTGCCGGCCGGTGCGGCCGGCGATCTTCCGTCCGCCCTCGCCGCGATGCGCCAGGGCAGCCGGGCGGCGCCGACTGCCACGCGGACCGGACGCAAGGTGCCCACCATCATCTTCCACGGCGACCGGGACACGGTGGTGAATCCGCAGAACGGCGATCAGGTCGCGGCCCAGGCGACCGCCGCCGTCACCGGCCTGCGCACCGAAACGCAGAACGGCGAAGCCCCCGGCCGGCGCACCTACAGCCGGACCCTGTATGCCGATGCATCCGGCCGGGCGCTGTGCGAGCAGTGGACCATCCATGGCGCCGGACACGCCTGGGCGGGCGGAAGCCCCGCCGGATCCTACACCGACCCGCAGGGACCGGATGCCACGGCAGAGATGATGCGCTTCTTCCTGGAGCATCCCCTGTCGGCGACGCCGGGCTGACGATCAGGATGAAGCCGGCGGCTCCGGCAATCCGACGTCCAGTCCTGCGACGATCTGCCGGAACCAGACCAGCGGCGGGTAGCTGGCGGTCGAGCCATGCCAGTACATCCGTGCCGTGAAGCCCGGCATCGGAAAGGGCAGGGCGGTGACCGTCAGTCCGAGCTGGGCTTTCGCGGCCTCCGCAACCCGGCGGCCGATGACCAGCACAAGGTCGCTGTCGGCGACGAGGTGCGGGGCCAGCAGGAAATGCGCGACGGTGAGTGCGACCCGCCGCTTCAGCCCCATCCGCGACAGGCAGTCGTCGACGACGCCCGCAGCGTCGCCCGTCTGCGAGACCAGCAGCGCGGGAAAGCCGGCGAACCGTTCCGCCGTCGGCGGTCCATCGTGATAGGGGTGGCCGGGGCGGGTCACCATGACGAACCCCTCGTCGAAGAGCGGGCGGTTCAGCACATCCGCCGCGCCCTCTCCTGCGACGGCCAGCGACAGGTCCACCGCGCCGTCCTTGAGCAGCGAGATGGCGGATCTGCGGTCCGCGGCGATCACCCGCAGATCGATGCCCGGTGCCGAGCGGGACAGTGCCGCCATCAGCGGCGGCAACAGGACCGCCGCCAGATAATCGCTGGCGGCCACGCGGATTTCCATTTCCGCACCCGCCGGGTCGAAGGCGATGGAGTCCTGGAAGGTAGCCGTCAACGCCGCAAGCGCCTGTCCGGCATGCACCCGGATCTCCTCCGCCCGCGGGCTGAGGCGGTATCCCCGCCCCTCCCGCACCAGCAGCGGATCACCGAAGATCTCGCGGAGCCGCGCCAGAGCGCTGCTCGTCGCCGGCTGGCTGCGTCCGATGCGAAGTGCCGCACGCGATACGCTGCGCTCCTCCAGCAGCGCCTCCAGCGCGATCACGAGGTTCAGGTCGATCGACCTTATATTCATGGCATGGATACTCGACATACCAACTACCGCTTGGACAGATAGCGGTGTCCGGCCGCACTGTCCACCGTGTTCGGCGCGACGCCGACCTTGCAGGAGGACCCCATCCATGAGCACGGCTCACAGCACCAAGCATTCCGCCATCGTCGTCGGCGCCGGTCAGGGCCTGGGCTTCGCGCTCGCCCGGCAGTTCGGACGTGAACTCGGGGAGGTCGCGCTGATCGCCCGTTCGGCCGACCGGCTCGCCCCTCTCGTCCGCGAATTGCAGGAACTGGGCATCACCGCCCACGCCCTGACGGCCGACGCTGCGGACCTCGACGGACTGCGCGGCACCATCGAACGGGCAGTGGCGGTCATGTCTCCGCTGAAGGCGCTGATCTACAACGCCGCCGCCATCCAGCCGGCGCGGCCCATGGCACTGGACCCGAAGACCCTTGCTGCCGAGCTGGTCGTGGACGTCGCCGCTCCGCTGGCCGCGGCACAGGCGGCCGCGCCGGCCCTGGAGGCCAACGGCGGCGGCAGCGTGCTGTTCACCGGCGGCGGATTCGCCCTCTATCCCTATCCGGAGATGGCCGCGCTCAGCGCCGGCAAGGCGGCCCTGCGCAACCTCACGGCAACGCTCGCCCAGGACCTGGCGCCGAAGAAGATCGACGTCGCCATCGTCACGATCTGCGGCTATCTGGCCGAGGAAGGCCGCTTCGCTCCCGCCACGGTTGCGCAAGCCTATTGGGACCGGCACGCCGCCCCTGCGGATGCCGAGCGGCCGTTCGAACTGACCTACGCGTGATCGTTATGGTGACGGGCCGCCCGTGCGTCCCGTCACCGGAACTTGCCCATCACCGGAACTTGAATGGCAGCCGGATGCCCATCGCGGCGGTGTTGAAGCCGGCGGACATGAAGGCATTGTTCATGTATTCCATGCCCTTCAGCCGGTTGATGACGATGCTGTCTTTCCTGTCCACCTGGGAGAGCGACCAGCCGCTGAACCATGGCTGTACGGTGCCGAGCGCTGTTGCCACCGGTTCCGCCAGGGTGTCGAACATGTTGGGAGCGGGGGTGTTGCCCAGCGCCGCGTTGAGGGTGGCACTTCTCTTCCCCCACCAGCTCTTGCGGCCGATGTAATAGTTGGATGCGGTGGCTATGTTGGCGGCCGATGCCTTGGTCGTGTTGCTGATGCCGTCCGATTCCAGGTTCATCGGCCCCCAGTGGCCGTCGCCCTTCGACGAGTCCTGGTCGATCAGCCATTCATGGATGACCTTCACCTTCGCCTTCGACGGCGACTGCTTGTACTGCTCCAGGCAGGTCAGGAACACCGCTTCGGCGGCACCGCCGCTGACCGCCGCCCACATCATCACCAGCGGGCGCTCGTTCAGGCTGAGCTTGGCGTCCAGAAGCCTCTTGAAGTCGTAAGCCACGGGTCTCACCTCGGATCGGCTGGTCGGTTAGAGTAATACGCTAGCGTGGCAATGGAGGACGGGCCATGACCGGGCGTCCAAATTTCCTTGACCATGCGTCCGCGCTCAGGCGCGCAGCCGGCGCAGCCAGTCCGGAAATTCGCCGCCGATGCCGCCCGCCGCGCCGATTGAGGTGGCATCCTTCACCGGCCCGGCCGATGCTCCGGCCCGCATCTCCGACGGCGAGCAGCCGAAGGCGCGGCGGAAGGCCCGGCTGAAATGCGCCTCGCTGGTGAAGCCGTAGGCGAAGGCGATTTCCCCGATGCGCCGCCGCTCGCCGGGGTCGCACAGGTGCTCGCGCACGCGCAGCAGCCGGCGCTCCTGAATGTAGCGGTTGACCCCGTGATGGGGCTCGAACAGCGTGTAGAGCGCCGAGCGCGACAGGCCGAGCGCCATGCACAGCCGATCCGGCGACAGATCCGGATTGGTCAGGTTGGCGTCGATGTAGCGCCGCGCCTGCATGATCAGGGTGGCGGCGACCTGCGGTTTTGCCTGCACCAGCGCGTCGTGGCTGGGCGCCAGACAGGCCGTGACCATGTCGCGGATGACGCGCACGATCTGCGGCGCCTCCTCCACCGTCGCCGCCGGCACCGCCTGGGCCAGGGACCGCATGTGGTCGGTCAGCAACCGCCCCATGATGCCGCCGAGGCGCATCCCATGCAGCGCGTCCGCCCGCGGCAGCATGCCGGTCATGACATCGCGGGGAACGATGATGCAGGCGCCGTCCAGCCGCATCGGCGGCAACGCCAGCGGTTGGCCCATGTCCTTGACCAGAATTTCATCCGATGCGTTTCCGGCCGCGCCGGACCGGTCGAGGCGGATGATGAAATGGTCCATGTGGTCCGACCGGATTTTCGCCGGAGACCGGTGGTAGGCCAGCGCATCGACATCCATGGTGCCGACGATCAGCGGTCCCAGATGGGCGCTGGTGGCCGTGCCGCTGAACCGCCGGCACGCATCCTCTTCGAGCGGGGCGATCTCGTAGACCGACGTCATGGCATCCCGCCATGCGCCGAAACGCTCGCGTTCCGGAAGGAAGCCGGTGGAAAAGCGCCGGAACGGAACGGTCTGCGTGGCCACGAAGGAAACCCGCAAAATTGCTTAGTGTACAACTTTCTTTCAGATAGGCGCGTTTGGGTCAATAGGCTGGTGGAGGCCCGCCGCCGCCCATTTTCCGCTGGACAGTCTCGGGTCGGCGGAGATATCCAAGCTCATAGATTATTCGGACAACTAACAAATCTTGGACGACGGCGGGTTGTGGGCGGCGTGCCGTGGATGTGCTGCCGCCTTCCGGCCTGAAGGAGCAGGCAGAGCGATGACGGATTTCCAAGCGACACGCGCCCGCTTCCGCATTCCCGACGGCGTGATCTATCTGGATGGCAACTCGCTGGGACCGCTACCGGTCGCCGCGGAAGAGCGGGTGGCCCGCACCCTGACCGCGGAATGGGGCGGCCAGTTGATCCGCGGCTGGAACAGCGCCGGCTGGATGGTGCAGCCGCGCGTCGTCGGCGACCGCATCGCCCGGGTGATCGGCGCGCCGGCCGGCAGCGTGGTGGTGGGCGACACCCTGTCGATCAAGGTCTATCAGGCGCTGGCCGCGGCCCTGGCGATGCGGCTGGACCGCCGTGTCATCCTGTCCGACAGCGGCAACTTCCCGACCGACCTCTACATGGCGGAGGGGCTGATCGAGACGCTCGGCCGCGGCCATGTCCTGAAGGTGGTGGCGCCGGAGGAGGTGGAAGGGGCGATCGGCGAGGATGTCGCCGTGCTGATGCTGACGGAGGTCGATTACCGGACCGGCCGCCTGCACGACATGGCGGCGCTGACCGCCAGGGCCCATGCGGCCGGCGTGGTGACGGTGTGGGATCTCGCCCATTCCGCCGGGGCGCTGCCGGTCGATCTGGCCGGTACGGGCGCGGATTTCGCGGTCGGCTGCACGTACAAGTATCTGAATGGCGGACCGGGGGCGCCGGCCTTCATCTATGTCGCCCCGCGCCATGCGCAGACGGCGCGGCCGGCCCTGTCCGGCTGGATGGGGCATGAGGCGCCCTTCGCCTTCGACCCCTCCTACCGCCCCGGCGAGGGGGTGGAGCGGATGCGCGTCGGCACCCCGCCGGTGATCGCGCTCGCCGCTCTCGACGCCGCGCTGGACGTCTGGGACGGGGTGGAGATGGCCGAAATCCGCCGCACCTCCATCGCGCTCTGCGACCTGTTCATCGAACTGGTGGAGGCGCAGTGCCCGGCGCTGGAACTCGCATCGCCGCGCGACGGCACGCGGCGCGGCAGCCAGGTGTCCTTCCGCCATCCCCACGGCTACCCCATCATGCAGGCGCTGATCGACCGCGGCGTAATCGGCGATTTCCGCGCGCCCGACATCCTGCGCTTCGGCTTCACCCCGCTCTACATCGGCGAGGCGGAGGTGCGCGGCGCCGTCGCCGTGCTGAAACAGGTGATGGACGGCGGGCTTTGGGACCGGCCCGAGTACCACAGGAAGGCCGCCGTAACATGAGCAAGCGTGACATGACTGGGCACGACACGAGCAAGCCTTACGATCCGGCGGCCGAGGGCGCCCAGATGGCCTTCGACGGGCGGATGTCCTACGACGACTATCTGCATCTCGACCGCATCCTGGGGGCGCAGATCCCGCGTTCCACCGCCCATGACGAGATGCTGTTCATCATCCAGCACCAGACTTCGGAGCTGTGGATGCGGCTGGCGGTCTACGAGATCCGCGCCGCGCGCGAGGCGATCCGCGAGGATCGGCTGTCGCCCGCCTTCAAGATGCTGGCCCGCGTCGCCCGCATCTTTGAACAGCTGAATTCCGCTTGGGACGTTCTGCGCACGATGACGCCCAGCGAATACACCCGCTTCCGCGACGATCTGGGCCAATCCTCCGGCTTCCAGTCCTACCAGTACCGGGAGATCGAATTCCTGCTGGGCAACCGCAACCCGGCGATGCTGCGTCCCCATGCCCACCGGCCGGAAATCCACGCCATGCTGGAACGGGAGCTGTCCCGCCCCAGCCTGTACGACGAGGCGCTGCGCCTGCTGGCCCGCAACGGCATTCCGGTTCCGGCCGAAGTGCTGGAGCGCGACGTGACGCAGACCCACCAGCCCCATGACGGAGTGACGGAGGCGTGGCGGGTCATCTACCAGTCCCCCGAAGCGCATTGGCCGCTGTACGAGCTTGCCGAGAAACTGGTGGATTTCGAGGATTATTTCCGCCGCTGGCGCTTCAACCATGTGACGACGGTGGAGCGGGTGATCGGCTTCAAGCGCGGCACCGGCGGTACCGGCGGCGTGTCCTACCTGCGCAACATGCTGGCGGTGGAGCTGTTCCCGGAACTCTGGCGCGTGAGGACGGTGCTGTGAGCGGATTGCAGGCAATCACCGATTGGGACGACGCCTACAGCAACAGCGCCTATATCCCCGGTGGCGACGCCTATCCGGCGCGCTGGGCGGAGCAGGCGGCAACCTTCCGGGCAGAGCTTTCGGCACCCGGCCGGGCGGAGTTGGACCTGCCCTATGGCGAGGGCGAACGGGACCAATACGACCTGTTCCACCCCGATGCTGCGGCAAAAGGGACTGTCGTGTTCGTCCATGGCGGTTACTGGATGGCCTTCGACAGGGGGCGCTGGTCGCATCTGGCGGCCGGCGCGCTCGCCCGCGGCTGGGCCGTCGCGATGCCCAGCTACACGCTTTGTCCCGACAGCCGCATCGCCGGCATCACCCGGCAGGTCGCGCGTGCAGTGGAGGCCATCGCGCAAACCCAGCCGGGACCATTGCGCCTGACCGGCCATTCCGCCGGCGGCCATCTGGTCAGCCGGCTTGCCTGTGCCGACGCGCCACTGTCGGCGGAGGTGCAGGGGCGGGTGGAGCATGTCGTCTCCATCAGCGGTCTGCATGACCTGCGGCCGCTGCTGAACACCCGCATGAATGGCACGTTGAATATGGACGAGGCGGAGGCTGTTGCGGAAAGCCCGGCCCTTCTGCGCCCGCGGCCGGGCACCCGCATCACCTGCTGGGCGGGTGCCGCCGAACGGCCGGAGTTCGTCCGGCAGACCGAACTGCTCGCCAACATCTGGCATGGGCTGGGGGCGGCGACCGAACTGCGGCTGGCCGCCGGGCGCCATCACTTCGACGTCATCGACGATCTGGCCGATCCGAAGTCAGATCTGTTGGCAACTTTGCTTGGGTCTTGAAGCGGTGATCGGCTGATCCTCAACCCAGCAACTCCTCCCCTCGCGGGCGGTGGGGATTGGCGGTCGGTTGGTACGCCTCATGGCGCGTATGAATCTGAAAGCTGCGGTCGCTGCCGACCAGCAGAAGCAGGCCGAGCGACGCGGCGACGATCCCGATGCAGAGCATGGCGGCATCTCCTGTCGTGATGGTATTCCTTGCCTGATTCTCCAGGAGAGTGGAGGGCAGGGGCGGGGTGGCCGCCCCCGATCCCCACGCTGTCAGGCTGCGAAATCGGTCCCAGCCGAGCGGTCCCGCCAAGCGGCGATCTCGGCACGGCGCTGCTCGATCACGCCGTCGGCCATCGCGAGCGCATCGGAGCCGGCCAGGAAATGGCGGGGCGGTTCCGGCGTGTCGGCCAGTTCGACCATGACGGCGGCCAGCTTCACCGGGTCGCCCGGCTGCTTGTGGCTGTAGCTGTCGTAAGTCGACCGCTGCTCGGCCGAGTGGGCGGCGTAATCGGCGATCTCCTTGGTGCCGTAGCGCACCGAACTTCCGTCGAGGAAATCGGTGCGGAAGAAGCCGGGCTCGACCACGGTGACGTGGATGCCGAAGGGCGCCACCTCCAGCGCCAGCGAGTCCGAGAAGCCCTCCACCGCGAACTTCGTCGAGCAATAGACCGAGGCGCCGGCAAAGCCCAGGACCCCGCCGATGGAGGACAGGTTCAGGATGCGGCCCGACCGTTGCCGGCGCATCACCGGCAGAACGGCGCGGGTGACGTGGAACAGCCCGAACACGTTGGTGGTGAACTGCCGCTCGATGTCCGCCGCTTCGATCTCCTCGAACCGGCCGAGCTGGCCGAAGCCGGCATTGTTGACCAGCACGTCGATACGCCCGAAGCGGTCGACCGCCGCCTGCACCGCCGCAACCGCCTGTGCCTCGTCGGCGACGTCGAGCGCCACCGTCAGCACGCGGTCGCCATGGCCGGCATAGGCCGCCCGCAGCTGGTCGAGCTTGCGGCCGGTGGCGACCACCCGGTCGCCGGCGGCCAGCGCCGCCTTTGCAATCTCCGCCCCGATGCCGCGCGCGCTGCCGGTGATGAACCAAACCTTGCTCATGTCCGTCTCCCATCTTCGCTGGAGGACCCGCAGTGCGCTGCGGTCCCGATGAAGAGAGGATAGGGGCGGGCGGTGCGCACCCGGTAGACCAGAGGTCCGACAGGATTGCCTGATCCTCCGGAACCGGGAGAAATCCGTCAGGCCCGCGCCGCCTGACGGGCGCCGGCATCCTCGCCGGTCATGGAGGCGCGCAGACGGGCGGCGTCGCGGATGGGCGGCAACCCGAACAGGCGGGCGTATTCGCGGCTGAACTGGGACGGGCTGCCGTAGCCCACGGCGAAGCCGGCGCTGGCGGCATCGGCCAGATTGGCCAGGATCAGCCGCCGCGCCTCCTGCAGGCGCAATTGCTTCTGGTACTGAAGCAGGCTGAGCGCCGTGACCTCCTTGAAATGCTGGTGGAATGCCGACGGGCTCATGTTGGCCTTTGCCGCGACCGTCTCGATGCGCAGAGGCTCGCGGAAATTGTCCTTGATCCACTTCACGGCGCGGCCGATCTGGGCGGTGCGGCTCTCGCCCAGCGCGATCCGATGCAGCATGGCTCCCTGGTCGGCGGTCAGCAGCCGGTAGAGCAGTTCGCGTTCGACCAGCGGCGCCAGCACCGGAATGGCGTCGGGCGTTTCCAGCAGCCGCGCCATCCGGGCCGCCGCGTCGATCATCTCCGGCGTGGCGAGGCTGGTCGTCAGGCCGAGCCCCTGGTTGACCTGCGGCGCTGCCTTCAATCCTGCTTCCAGGATCAGGCCGCTCAGCAGCGCCGGGTCCAGCGTCAGGCGCAGGCAAAGGAAAGGGCTTTCCGCCGTCGCCTGCGTCACCTGTCCGATCACCGGCAGGTCGAGCGACACGGCAATATACTGTCCGGCCCGGTAGTCCAGGATCTGGTCGCCGGCAATGGTGCGCTTCGCCCCGTGCGCGATGATGCAGACGGAGGGCTCATAAACGGTGTGGATCTGTTCGGTCGGGTTGCCGGCGCGGACCACCGCCAGCCGGGGAATTTGCGTTTCATGGACGCCGTCCCCCAGATCGGCGGTCACGCGGTCCAGGATCAGCGATAATTCGGTCTGCTTAAAATTGGATGGCAGGAACATGGATGGCAGGCTCCCATTCCGGATCGGTCCGCAGCCAGCCATCCTAGCGCCCAGATGCCGATGCTCACAGATGTCCAAGAGGATCGTGCAAGCATCGGCGAGGATTGGGTCGGACTGTCAGCGCAGGAACGGCTTTCCCATCGGCAGCACGTCGCGGCCGAAAACGTCGAGGAAGACGGCGTGCGCCATGCCGTACAGCGCCAGACCGGCACAGACCATCAACTCGTAGCCGGCGATCACCGTGAAGATGTGATCGGCGAAATGGGCCAGATCCAGCAGGACGAAGCCGGCCAGCAGCGTGATGAAGATCAGGCCCAGCACCCGGCTGATCCGCATGGCACCGATGGTCATGATCGCGGTGTAGAGCGTCCAGGCGACCAGAAACCAGCCGATGTCCGTCTCGCTGACGGTGAACAGGCCCGTCTTGTTGCCGATCAGGATCAGGCACAGCGAGATCCAGAAACAGCCGTAGGAGGTGAAGGCGCTGTAGCCGAAATTGTTGCCCGCCTTCATCTCCTGCAGGCCGGCGATCATCTGCGCCACCCCGCCGAAGATCAGGCCGAGCCAGACCACCGGGCCGATGTCGACCCAGCCGACATTGTGGAACTGCAGAAGCAGGGTCGACAGCCCGAAGCCGGCAAGTCCGACGACGGCCGGGTTGCCGTGCTTGAGCGGGGCGTGGGAAACGGTCTGACCGGCTTCGGCAGGCGAAGCCGGTTTCGCGACGAGAACGGATACTGACATTCTGGTTCCAGTCTCGCGGGCGGCAAACTTCAGCCCGCCCGCGGCAAAGATAAGGTGTTGGAGAAGGGCGGACACCGAACGCCCGCCGCCACCTTTAAGACCACGTTCCGGCGCGCCGATGAAGTGGTCATACCAGCGACATACCACCGCATCCGTATGCGTCAACCGGGCGGCGTCCGATGGCTTGGGGCCGTCTTGTCGAAGTCGATCTTCGGAACGCCCAACTCTTCGACAAGCCAGGTCACGAAGCAGCGGAAGGCTTGCTTCCGTTCGGCGCCCTTCGGCCAGACCATCCAATGCGCGACATGCCGCAGGCTTTGCGAGCGTCCCTCCAGTGGGGCCACCAGTTGGCCGGTCTGCAGTTCGCGCTCCGCCAGGCGCGTGGATTCCAGCACCACGCCGACCCCGTTCACCGCGGCGGCGATGGCCATGAAGCTGCGGTCGAAGCGCGGTCCCGCCGGGGTGGCTGCTATGGCGGAGTTGGCGTCGAACCACATCGGCCATGTGACCCGGTTGTGGTCGCTGCGGACGAGCGGGACCGACAGGAGATCGTCGATGGCGGTGACCCGCGACGCGATGGCCGGCGCGCACAGTGGGCAGACCGTCTCCTGCCCCAGTGGGATCGCAACCACGTCGGTCTGGCGCGGCTCCCCATAGACGATGGAGAGGTCGTATTCCTCGGACGGGAACCGCGGGTAGTCCGGGCTGGCCGACAGCTTCAGCTCCACCGCCGGGTAAAGACCCAGGAAGCGGCCGAGCCGCGGCGACAGCCATTGCGCGGCGAAGGACGGCGCGCAATGAACCCTGATGCGCGCCGGCCCGGCGGTCGTGATCTCCTGCAGGCCGCGTTGCAGTTGGTCGAAACCGCGGGTGACGTGCTGGAAGAGCGTCCGTCCCTCCGGCGTCGGCTCGATCTTTCGCGGCGACCGCTGGAAAAGCACCGTCCCCAGCATGCGCTCCAGTTCCCGGATCGCATGGCTGACCGCGGAGGGGGTGACCGCCAGTTCCTGAGCCGCCGCGGCAAAGCTGCCCAGGCGGCAGGCCGCCTCGAAGGCGCGTAGCTGGGTCAGCGGAAGACGGCCAGTCATAGGTGAATCCAATTCATGACCTGTTGCAAACGATGCGTTTGTCAGACGCTCCGGGGTAATGCAAGTCTTTCATCGCGCCGCAGCCATTCGAAAGAACCTGCCAAGGCACGACCCATCGGTTCGGCGCGCTATTGAGATCAAACTGCCGGATCGGGCGGAAAATCCGGCACTGCCTGAACGGAAGGCGCGGCGACGGCATTCCTGTCCCGGCGCGCTCCAGCACGGCACCAGAGATGAGCCCTCCTCACGAACTCCTTCGCTCCTCGCCGCGCCGGGGATCGGCCCCTCGAACTGAAAAGGTCCCATGACAATGCAGCAGCGTTCGCTCCTCGACGGCAAGGTCGCCGTGATCTCCGGCGCCGCCTCTCTCCGCGGCATCGGCATGGCGACCGCAAGGATGTTCGCCGAGCAGGGCGCCAGGGTCGCCATCCTCGACCTGGACGGCAAGGCCGCGGCCGAGGCAGCGGCGCTGATCGGACCCGCGCATCGCGGCTACGCCTGCAACGTCACCGACCGGGCCGCCTGCCAGGGTGCCGTGGAGCGCGTCATCGCCGATTTCGGACAGATCGACATCCTCATCAACAACGCCGGCATCACCCAGCCGGCCAAGACCGTCGACATCGATCCGGAAAGCTGGGACCGCATTCTCGATGTCAACCTGCGCGGCGTGCTTTACCTGTCGCAGGCGGTGATCCCGCACATGCAGCGGCGCGGCCAGGGCTCCATCGCCTGCATGTCGTCGGTGTCGGCGCAGCGCGGCGGCGGCATCCTCGGCGGCCCGCATTATTCGGCGGCGAAGGCCGGCGTGCTCGGCCTCGCCAAGGCGATGGCGCGCGAGTTGGGCAAGGACGGCATCCGCGTCAACTGCGTGACGCCCGGCCTGATCCAGACCGACATCAATGCCGGCAAGATCAGCGACGACAAGAAGGTGGAGATCCTGGCCGGCATCCCGCTGAACCGTCTGGGCAATGTGCAGGATGTGGCCGGCGCCTTTCTGTTCCTGGCCTCCGACCTGTCCGGCTACATCACCGGCTCCGTCATCGACGTCAATGGCGGCATGCTGATCCACGGCTGACCGCGCGGCTCCCGTCCTTTCCGATTTCCGTCCATTCCTTCAATGACCGCCGCCCCCAATGGGGATTGCGGTGAGGAGACCTTCGCCATGCCCCCCGCTGCCATCGACCCCCGCCTGATGGCCAACGCGATCCGCTTCCTGTCCATCGACGCCATCGAGCGCGCCACCGAAGGGCACCAGGGCGTGCCGCTGGGCATGGCGGAGATCGCCACGGCCCTGTTCACCCGGCATTTCAAATGCAACCCGGCCGATCCGCGCTGGCCGGACCGCGACCGCTTCGTCCTGTCGAACGGTCACGGGTCGATGCTGCTCTATTCCCTGCTGCACCTGCTGGGCTACGAGCGCATCTCGCTCGACCAGATCAGGAGTTTCCGCGAGCTCGGATCGCATTGCGCCGGCCATCCCGAATATGATCCCGACGCGGGCATCGAGGTCACCACCGGTCCCCTTGGCCAGGGCATCGCCAACGCCTTCGGCATGGCGGTCGCCGAAGCCTATCTGAACGCCAAATACGGCCCCGCCCTGGTCGACCACCACACCTACGCCTTCGTCGGCGACGGCTGCCTGCAGGAAGGCGTCGGGCAGGAGGTCATCCAGCTCGCCGGCCATCTGCGGCTGGGAAAGCTGATCTTCTTCTGGGACGACAACAGCATCACCGACGACGGCAGCACCGTGCTGTCGATCAGCGAGGACGTGGCCGCCCGCTTCCGCGTCGCCGGCTGGCATGTGCAGGAGGTCGACGGCCATGATGTCGAGGCGGTGTCGGCGGCCATCGCGCTGGCGAAGCAGGACCCGCGCCCGTCGATGATCGCCTGCCGCACGGTGATCGCCCGCGGTATCCCGCGCCTGGAAGGCCAGCGCGGCGGCCACAGCGCCCGCCTGTTCAAGGAGGATCTGGAGGCGACGCGCGCCAATCTCGGCTGGCCGTACCCGTCCTTCACCGTGCCCGACGAGGTGCTGAACGGCTGGCGCGATGCCGGTGCGCGCCATGGCGGGGAATATGACGCGTGGCACAGCCGCATCGCCGCCCTGCCGGACCGGGAGCGCGCCGAGTTCACCCGCGTGATCGAGGGCCGGCTGCCCGACGGCTGGCGCGACGCGCTGCTCGCCTACAAGAAGCGCATGGCCGACGAACGGGTTGCCCAGCCGTCCATCCAGGCGTCCGGCGACATCACCACGCTGCTGGCCGACGTCCTGCCGGAGATGATGATCGGCTGTGCCGACCTGGAGGCGCCGACCAACCACAAGCGCACGCGCACCTCCTTCACCGCCGAAGAGCCGGCCGGCACCTATGTCCATTGCGGTGTGCGCGAGCATGCGATGGGGGCGATGGTCAACGGCATGGCCGCGCATGGCGGCATCATCCCGGTCAGCGTAACCTATCTCGCCTTCTCCGACTATCAGCGGCCGACCTTGCGCATGGCGGCGCTGATGGGCCTGCCGGCGCTCTACGTCTTCAGCCACGACTCGCTGGCGGTCGGCAAGAACGGGCCGACCCACCAGCCGGTGGAGATCCTCGCCTCCTTCCGGGCCATGCCGAACATCCTGGTGATGCGCCCGGCCGACGCGGTCGAAGCCGTCGAATGCTGGGAGATCGCGCTGGAACACCGGACAGGCCCCAGCATGCTGGTCTGCTCCAAGCAGGCGCTGCCCGCGACCGGCCGTGCCTACGGGTCTGAGAACCTGACGCGCCGCGGCGCCTATGTACTGGCCGAGGCCGAAGGCGGCAAGCGTCTGGTCACGCTGATGGCCACCGGGTCGGAGGTCGCGCTGGCGCTCGATGCCCGCAAGACCTTGCAGGCGGAGGGGATCCCCACCGCCGTAGTGTCGATGCCCTGCTGGGAACTGTTCGACCGGCAGGACGACGCCTACCGCGCGGAGGTGATCGGCTATGGCACGGTGCGCGTCGGCGTCGAGGCGGCGGTGCGGCTGGGCTGGGACAAATATGTCGGCGAGACCGGCGGCTTCATCGGCATGAGCGGCTTCGGTGCATCGGGCCCGGTCGACGCCCTGTTCGAACGCTTCGGCATCACCCCGGCCCACATCGTGGCCGAGGTCAAGCGCCGGCTCTGACCGTACCGCCCCCCCTCTTTCGTGACCAAGGACATCGTGATGCGCAAGATCGTCTTCCTCGACCGCGCCACCCTCGCCCCGCAGATTCGCTTGCGCAGGCCCGGCTTTCCGCATGAACTGGTCGAACACGCCCAAACCACGCCGGATCAGGTGCTGGACCGTCTGGCCGGTGCGGAGATCGCCATCGTCAACAAGGTGCAGCTGACCGCCGACCTGCTGGAACAGCTGCCGCAGCTGAAGCTGATCGCCGTGGCCGCCACTGGCACCGATTGCGTCGACAAGGAATATTGCCGGACGCACGGCATCGCGGTGAGCAACATCCGCGGCTATGCCATCAACACGGTGCCGGAACACACCTTCGCCCTGATGCTGGCGCTCCGCCGCAACATCGTGCCCTTCCGGCAGGACGTGCTGGACGGCGAATGGCAGAAGTCGGGCCAGTTCTGTTTCTTCAACCACCCGATCCACGACCTGCAGGGCGCCCGGCTCGGCATCATCGGCGAGGGCGTGCTGGGCCAGCGGGTCGCCGACATCGCCCGCGCCTTCGGCATGGTTCCGCTGTTCGCCGCGCACAAGGGCAAGTCCGGCCTCGGCCCGCTCTACACGCCCTGGGACGTGGTGCTGGAGACCAGCGACGTCATCACCCTGCACAGCCCGCTCACGCCGGAGACGCGCGGCATGATCGCCATGCCCGAGTTCCGCCAAATGAAGCGCAAGCCCCTGATCATCAACACCGCGCGCGGCGGTCTGGTGGTCGAGGAGGATCTGGTGACGGCCCTGGACGAAGGGCTGGTCGGCGGCGCCGGCTTCGACGTGACGATGCCCGAGCCGCCTCCGGCCGACAGCCCGCTGATGCGGATCGCCGGGCGGCCCAACGTGATCGTCACGCCGCATCTGGGCTGGGCGTCGGACGAGGCGCAGCAGGCATTGGCCGACCAATTGATCGACAACATCGAAAATTTCGTCGCCGGCTCGCCCAGCAACCTCGTGATGGGTGCCTACTGACGAACGCCGATGCCGGCGGGGTGGTCGGAAACCGACCGGCCATCCTTCCCGGAAACCGTACCTGCCTCATTGCCCTGCCGCAAGGTGCGCAGGACCGCATCGGCGGTGCGGCGGCTATGGTCGGCCAGCAGGGCTGCGGTGGCGGTGGCATCGCGGCGTTTCAGGGCTTCCATGACCGCCTCATGCTCCGCCAGCGATTCTTGCCAACGGTCGGCATCGTAATTCGCCAGCGAGCGCGCCCGGTTCAGCTGGGCGGCGAAACCCTTGTAGGTCGCCTCCAGCACCGGATTGCCGGCCATGGCGACGATCCAGCCATGGATGCGGCGGTTGGTGGTAGAATAGGCCGCACGCTCCCCCGCCTGGAACTGGGCGACGAGCTCGCCGTGCAGCCGGTCCAACTCCGCGAACTCCTCGGCCGAACCGTTGTCGCAGGCGAGTCGGCCGGCGAGGCTTTCCAGCGCCTCCATCACCTGGAAGATCGCGGCGATCTCCTTGGGATCGACGGGGGTCACCACGGCACCACGGTGTGGGCGCAGTTCCACCAGCCCTTCGGCCGCCAGCACGCGCAGCGCCTCGCGCAACGGCGTGCGGGAGACGCCCAGCTGTTCGCACAACTCCATTTCCGGCACGCGGCGGCCGGGCGGCAGCTCCCCCTCAAGGATCATCGCCCGCAATTCCGCCACCGCGGAGTGATGCAGCGTTTCGCGGCGCAGGGGGCCGGTGGCGGTCTTTGCGGGGCTGTCCATGGTCGATCCGGCGGGCCTGTTCTGCTGCATACTTGGGCATTCTTGCTCAAACGATGCCATGCGCTTAAAAATAAGGCAAGCAACCTCGTTGATGATCCTCCGCTCAATAATATATCTAAGATACTGATATGTAATTATAATTACAGAATAGAGATTTTGTATACAATCTGGCACGGTGCTTGCGACAGAGGTGGAAACGCAACCGCATCTGGAGCCGAAGCCTCATGTCGATCCGGTCCCTCACCCTGAACGCCGTCACCGCCACCGCGCTGGCCCTTTCCGCACTGGCGGCGGCCGCACCGACGGCGCAGGCCGCCGATGTGGAAGCGGTGAAGCTCGGCTTCGCCAAATGCGCCCACTGCCTGCCGATGGCGCTGACGCCCGATCTGGCGAAGGGCGTTGCGATCGAGGCGATCAACTTCAATTCCGGCAACGACGTGCTGACCGCGCTGGTGTCCAAGAGCATCGACGTGGCGCAGGTCACCTACCTCCACTACGTCACCGCGCTGGACAAGGGCTTCGACGTCGTCGCCATCTCCGGCCAAGTCAATGGCGGGTCGGAGATCGTCACCGCCAAGGGCATCGACCTGAAGGCCGGCGACTGGGCCGGGCTGAAGGCGCTGGCGGCTGCCCGCAAGGCGAAGGGCGAGCCGCTGCGCGTCGCGGCGTCGCGCGGGAACGCGCAGGACATCCACATGCGCGGCGCCCTGCAGAAGCACGGCATCGACGCCAACAAGGACGTCCAGTTCATCAACATCCCCAATCCGTCCGACCATGCCGCCGCCCTGCAGCGCGGCGAGGTCGACGTGATCTGCACGGTGGAGCCCTTCGCCTCGCAAATCCGCAGCACCGGCGTCGGCGCGCATTTCGCGCTGCCCTATGACCAGGCGGCCGGCAACCTGACCAACCTGATCGTCACGCGGTCCGACGTGATCAAGGAGCATCCGAAGGCGGTCGAGGCCACCGTCGCCTCCGTCGTGGCGCTGGTCGACAAGCTGAAGACCGACCGTACGGTGTGGGTCGACACCATCAACAAATACACCGGGCTCAACAAGGACATCGCGGCGGCGTCGCTGGAAAACGCCTTCCCCGACTACGCCATCCACAAGGACAGCACCGTCGCCATCGCCACGATGATGCGGGAACTGAAATACATCAGCAAAGACGTGTCGGACGTGGCGGTGAAGAACATCGACTACCGGTTTCTGGAAGCGGTGACGAAGAAGCCGAAGAGCGAGCTGGGGGGCTGAGGGGGCGTCAGCCTCCGGCCCCCACCCTAACCCTCCCCCGCTGGGCGGGGGAGGGAACTGCCGCCGCTTCCGCGACAAACTCCCTCCCCCGCCCAGCGGGGGAGGGTCGGGGTGGGGGCAATTGCGCCTCTCCCATCTCAGATACCCCACCGACGACCATCGAAAGGCCGGTCCATGACCGCATTGTCGAAATCCTGGGAGCGCGCGGTCGTTCCCGTCCTGATCCTCGCGGCCTGGGAGATCGTGTCGCGGTCCGGCCTGTTGCCGGCGGCGCTGCTGCCGGCGCCCTCGATCGTGCTGCACAGTTGGGCCGACTGGGTGTTCGGCTTCGACGAGACGGCGCAGGCCAACAGCGGGCGCTGGCTGGCCGACGCGCTGTCCAGCGCAGTGCGCGTCGCCGCCGGCTATGGCATCGCGGTGGCGAGCGGCGTGCTGCTGGGCATCGCCATCGGCTGGTGGAGTTGGGTGGAGCGCGCCATCGAGCCGACCATCCAGATGCTGCGCCCGGTGCCGCCGGTGTCCTGGATCCCGGTGGCGATCATCTGGTTCGGCATCGCCAACAAGCCGGCGATCTTCCTGGTCTTCCTCGGCGCCTTCTTCCCGATCCTGATGAACACCATCCACGGCGTGAAGACCGCCGACCGCAACCTGATCCGCGCCGCCTCGATGATGGGCGCCACCGAACAGCAGCTGTTGCGCCATGTGGTGTTCCCGGCGGCGCTGCCCAGCATCTTCGCCGGCCTGCGCATCGGCATCGGCGCCGCCTGGATGCTGACCGTCACCGCCGAGATGGTCGCGGTCAAGAGCGGGCTGGGGTACGTGCTGTGGGACAGCTATTACTTCCTGCGCTACGACCTCGTCCTTGCCGCGATGGCCAGCATCGGGCTGCTGGGCTATGCCACCGACGCGCTGATCAAGCTGCTGATGTCCGCGGCGCTGCACTGGCAGCACGCCTCCACGCTCCAGAGCCGGGAGGGCTGACCCCATGGCTTCCATCGAACTTCGGAACATCACCAAGATCTACGGCGACGCCAAGCGCAAGCGCGACCTGCTGGCCATCGACGACGTCAGCCTGACGGTGGAGCGCAACGAGTTCCTCTGCCTGCTCGGCTCGTCCGGCTGCGGCAAGTCCACCCTGCTGAACATGATCGCCGGCTTCGAAAAGCCGACTAAGGGCACCGTCACCGTTGGCGGCAAGCCGGTGGAGGGGCCCGGCGCCGACCGCGGCATGGTGTTCCAGCAGGCCAACCTGATGCCCTGGCTGCCGGTGTGGGAGAACATCGCCTTCCACCTGCGCCTGAAGGGCTGGCGCAAGGCCGACCGCCGCGCCGCGGCACAGGAATACATCGACCTCGTCGGGCTGCAGGGCTTCGAGAACCATTACCCGGCCGAACTGTCGGGCGGCATGAGCCAGCGCGTCGGCATCGCCCGCGCCCTGCTGCTGAACCCGCAGGTCATCCTGATGGACGAGCCCTTCGCCGCGCTCGACGCCCAGACCAAGATGGACATGCAGGAGGAACTGGTCGCCATCTGGCAGAAGCAGCGCTGCACCATCGTCTTCGTCACCCACAGCGTCGACGAGGCGCTGGTGCTGGGCACCCAGGTGGCGGTGCTGACCAGCCGGCCGGGCCGCCTGCGCGAACGCATCGAACTGGACCTGCCGCGGCCGCGCGACATCACCAGCCCGCGCTTCAACGACCACAAGCGCCACATCCTGAACCTGATCCGGGAGGAGGGCCTGCAGAAGCGGCAGGTCGCCGCGGCATGACCGGCGCCACTGAACCGCAACCACTCGACCTGCTGCTGACCGGCGTGACCGTCATCACCGGCGATGAGGCCGGGGTGATGGAGGATGCGGCGCTCGGCATCCGCGATGGGCGGATCGTCCATCTGGCGCCTGCTGCGCAGCCGGTCCCGCCGGCCCGGCGGACGCTGGCGCTGCCGGGGCGGCTGGTGACGCCGGGCTTCGTCAACGCCCATCTGCATGCGGTGCTGGTGATGGTGCGCGGTGTCGCCGCCGACCTGGGCTTCGCGCCGTCCTACACGCCGGGCGTGCCCAAGGGCACCGACGCGACGCCGGAGGAAGCCCGCGCGCTGGCCCGGCTGGGTGCGGTGGAGGCGCTGCTCGCCGGCTCCACCCTGGTCTGCGACCATTTCGTCCATGCCGACGCGACGTTGGAGGCGATGGCGGAGCTGGGCTTGCGCATCCATGCCGGCTGGCGGGTGCATGACGTCGATTTCGCCCGCGTGCCCAAGGGCGAATGGAGTTTCGATGCCGCACTCGGCGAGGATCTGCTGCGGCGGACTCTCGACCTGCACGACCGCTGGGATGGTGCGCGTGGCGGGCGCATCCGGGTGCAGATGGCGGCCCATGCGCCCGACACCTGCTCCCCCGCCTTCCTGCGTACGCTGGGCGAGGTGGCGGCGGAGCGGGGCATGCGCGTCAACACCCATCTGGCGCAAAGCCGGGTGGAGGTGGAGCGGGTGAAGGCCGCCACCGGCATGACTCCGGCCGCGCTGCTGGAGGAGACCGGGCTGCTGAACGACCGGCTGCTCGCCACCCATTGCCTCTATGTGGATGAGAACGACATCGCCCGGCTGGCGCGGGCAGGCGCCCATGCCGTCCATGTGCCGAAATGCAACGCGGCGTCGGGCCGGCTGGCGCCGACCCCGGCGCTGAAGGCGGCAGGCGTCAATCTGGCGCTCTGCACCGACACCCAGCATGGCGACATGGTGGAGGCGATGCGCTGGGCGCTCGCCACCGGACGCATC
This sequence comes from Azospirillum largimobile, assembly GCF_977007025.2. Lineage (NCBI taxonomy): Bacteria > Pseudomonadati > Pseudomonadota > Alphaproteobacteria > Rhodospirillales > Azospirillaceae > Azospirillum > Azospirillum largimobile. The sequence continues at coordinate 681,558 of NZ_CDRMUA020000003.1, read as the reverse complement.
GGCCAGGGCGGCGTCACCGCCGACTGGCAGCCCGCCGACGTCTTCCGCATGGCGACGCTGGGCGGAGCCCGCGCCGTCGGGATGGCCGACGAGATCGGCACGCTGGCGGTCGGCAAGGTGGCCGACCTCGTGGTGTTCGACGCCCGCCGGCCGCACCTGCGCCCACTGATCAACCCGCTGGGAACGCTGGTTCACACCGGCCGCGGCGGCGATGTGGAGATGGTGCTGGTGGACGGCGAAACGCTGGTCGACGGCGGCCGCCCCGTCCACGCCGACCTGGAAGAGATTTGTACCGAGGCCGACAAGGCCGCCCGCGCCCTGTGGGCGCGTGCCTGACCCAACTCCTGAAGAAAGACCGACCCCGAGATGACCAAGCGCGTTCTTCTGGGCATGCTGACCCCGTCCTCCAACACGGTGCTCGAACCGGTGACCGCCGCCATGCTGAGCGGCTTGGCGGAGGTGAGCGCCCATTTCGGCCGCTTCACCGTCAAGGAGATCTCGTTGCGCGCCGCGGCGCTCGACCAGTTCACCGATGCGCCCTTCCTCGATGCAGCCCGGCTGCTGGCCGATGCGCAGCTGAACGTGATCGGCTGGAACGGCACCTCGGCCGGCTGGCTTGGCTTCGATGCCGACGTGAAGCTGTGCAAGGCGATCGAGGATGAGACGGGGATTCCCGCCTGCACCTCGATGCTGGCGCTGAACGAAATCCTGGAGACGACGGGGCGCAAGCGCTTGGCCATCGTCAGCCCCTATCTGGACGAGATCCAGCAGACGATGGTCGCCAATTACAACGCTGCCGGGTTCGAGGTGGTGGCGGAGCGGCACCTGAACGACCGCGGCAACTTCTCCTTCTCCGAGATCAGCGAGGAGCGGATCGAGCGCATGTGCATGGAGGTGGCGGAGGCCAAGCCGGAGGCCATCGCCATCATCTGCACCAACATGCGTGGCGCCCCGGTGGCGGAGCGGGTGGAAAAGGCGCTGGGCATCCCCGTCTACGACACGGTGTCCACCGTCCTGTGGAAGGCGCTGCGCATGACCGGCGTCGACACCCGCCGGGTCCAGGGCTGGGGCAGCCTGTTCCGGGAATTGCACGGCTGAGGCGACAACAAGGGGAGGGGAGCATGGACTTCGATCTGGTCATCCGCAACGGCACGGTCGCCACCGCGTCGGACGTGTTCAAGGCCGATGTCGGCGTGCGGGACGGCAAGGTGGCGGCGCTCGGCAGCGGGCTCGCCGCCGGGCGGGAGGAGATCGATGCCGACGGACTGCTGGTCCTGCCGGGCGGGGTCGACGGCCATGTCCATTTCGACCAGCCGACCGGTGACGAGTCGGTGATGGCCGACGATTTCCTGTCGGGCACCCGCTCGGCGGCGTTCGGCGGCACCACCACGGTGCTGCCCTTCGCCTGCCAGCAGAAGGGCCAGTCCCTGCGCGCCGCGGTGGAGGATTATCACCGCCGGGCCGCGGGCAAGCCGGTGATCGACTATGCCTTCCACCTGATCGTCACCGACCCGACGGAGCAGGTCCTGGGGCAGGAGTTGCCGGCGCTGATCCGCGACGGCTACACCTCCTTCAAGATCTACATGACCTACGACGCGCTGAAGCTGAACGACCGCCAGATTCTGGAGGTGCTGGACATCGCGCGGTCCGAGGGCGCCATGGTGATGATGCATGCGGAGAATGCCGACTGCATCGCCTGGCTGACCGAGAAGCTGGAGCGCGCCGGCCAGACCGCGCCCTTCTTCCATGGCGTCTCCCGCCCCCGTGTGGCGGAGCGCGAGGCGACCCACCGCGCCATCTCGTTGGCCGAGCTGGTGGACGTGCCGATCCTGATCGTCCATGTCTCCGGCGCCGACGCGGTGGAGCAGATCCGCTGGGCCCAGGGCCGGGGCTTGCGCATCTATGCGGAAACCTGCCCGCAATACCTGTTCCTGACCGCCGACGATCTGGGCGGGGAGGGATTCGAGGGCGCGAAATGCATCTGTTCGCCGCCGCCGCGCGACGCCGCCAACCAGCAGGTGATCTGGGACGGGCTGACCGGCGGCACCTTCCAGATCTTCTCCTCCGACCATGCGCCGTTCCGCTTCGACGGGCCGGGCGGCAAGAAGGTGAACGGCGAGAAGGCCCCCTTCCGCTGCGTACCCAACGGCATTCCGGGGGTGGAGACGCGACTGCCTCTGCTGTTCTCCGAGGGCGTGATGAAAGGCCGCATGGAGCTGACGAAGTTCGTCGAGCTGACCGCCGCCAACCCTGCCCGCATGTATGGCCTGCACCCGCGCAAGGGCACCATCGCCGTCGGGTCGGACGCCGACATCGCGATCTGGGATCCGGCACGCAAGGTGACGATCACCAACGACATCCTGCATCACGAGGTCGACTACACCCCCTACGAGGGAATCGAGGTCACCGGCTGGCCGGTGGTCACGCTGTCGCGCGGAGACGTCGTGTGCCGCGACGGCGAACTGCTGGCGTCGCCCGGCCGCGGCGCCTTCTTGCCCTGCGGCCTGCCGGCCCCGGCCCGGCCGAAGGGATCGCCGGCGCCGGCATTGTCCTTCTAAGGGTTACACCGGATTGCGAAGCCCAAATCTATGACGAAAGGCAAGGTATCGCGCAACAGGAGGCCGGCTGCGCGGTAAGATTGATCTGCGTCCCCTGCGAACTGTTCTCATAAGCGGAAAATTAACTGGAAGGAGGGCACAATAATTGTGACATTCGAAACTCGGTAACTTTCGCGATGATCTCTCCCCGCACTCCAGAAATCTTCGATCGGGCCACGGGCGATGCCCGCCGGCTCAACGTGATCGGGCTGATTTTTATCGCCATGGTTGTGCTGACCATCGCGTTCGTGATGTTCATGGCGCTGGAGACGGCGCGGCGAATCGACACGGCGATGGCTGAGCGGACGAAGGCGGAGATCGTCGATGCGGTGGCCGATCTGGGCGCCGCGATGGGGAAGAAAGCCGAGGAATACAGCTTGTGGAACGACGCCGTCGACCATCTGGTGGTTCGATTCGACGGCGTCTGGGCCAATGCCAATGTCGGTCCCTATGCGGAACGCCTGTGGGGGCTGGACCGCTCCTATGCCTGGAACGGCCGTGACGGGCTGATCTATGCGTCGAAGGACGGCGCCCTGCGCGGCGACCTGGATGCGGCCGCCCGGGAGGCCGCGGATTTGCGGCCGGTTCTGACGGCGGCGCGGACCGCCGGCCGGGCGATCAGCGGCATCGTCCATATCGGGCAGACTCCCTTCGTCTTCGGCGCCCGCGTGATCGAGTATGAGGAGGGGCGCGCCGCCCTGCCGCCCGACCCGCAACAGCCCGTCCAGGTCTTCCTGACCACGCTGGAAGGCGAGTTGGCGAAGCTCGCCGAGTCGCGGCGGATCGCCGAATTGCGCGTGGTCCCGATCGACACGCCGGCTCTTCCGGCCCTGGCCAGCCTGTCCCTGGAGGCCATCGCGGATCAGCCGGTCGGCATCCTGACCTGGAAGCCGGAACAACCCGGCGGCACTCTGGTCCGCCGGATCGCGCCCTATGCCGCCGGCTTCGCATTGGCCCTGCTGGCGTTGCTTTTCCTGTTCCAGCGCCTGTTGCACCGGCTGAAGCGGCAGGAGCCGCTGCGCCTCAGCGAGGCGCGGCTGGCCCAGGCGCAACGGGTCGCCCGGCTGGCCTACACCGTCCATCTGCCGGAGGAACGGCTGGAGGTCTCCGCCAATTTCCGCGAGCTGATCGGTCTGCCGGGCGATTCCAGCCTGCTCACCATCGGCCTTTACCTTGACCGGGTGATGCCGGAGCACCGCCTGGACGTGCAGGAGGCCTACCGCCGGGCCTGGGCGGAGAACAGCCGCTTCGACATCGAATACCGCATCACCCGCTCCGACGACGGCCATCTCGACCTTCAGGAGGTGGGGGAGCCGTTCCACGATTCCGATGGCCTCGTGCTGGGCCTGATCACCGCCATCCAGGACGTCACCGCCCGCCGCCGCGCGGAGGAGACCATCCGGCACCAGGCCAATTACGATGCGCTGACCGGTCTTCCCAACCGGCCGCTGTTCTACGACCGGCTGCGGCAGGCACTGCGGCGGGCGTCGCGGCTGCGCAACCGGATGGCCCTGCTGTTCATCGACCTGAACCGCTTCAAATGGGTCAACGATACGCTGGGCCACCAGACCGGCGACGTGCTGCTGCGCGAGGCGGCGCAGCGGATGGCCGGCTGCCTGCGCGATTCCGAAACCATCGCCCGGATCGGCGGCGACGAGTTCACGGTGATCCTGTCCGACATCGGCGACCGCGAGGACGCCGAGCGGGTGGCCCGCCGCCTGCTCGACTGCCTGTCGGAGCCGTTCCGCATCGCCGGCCAGACCCTGCACATCTCCGCCAGCATCGGCGTCACCGTCGCCCCCGACCAGGGGACCGATCCCGAGCTTCTGGTGAAGAACGCCGATGTCGCGATGTACCATGCCAAGCGCATGGGCACGGCCAACTCGACCTTCTACGATCCGGCGATGGATGCCGACGCCCTGGCGCATCTGCAGCTTGAGAACGAACTGCACGAGGCGGTGGCGAAGGGCCAGCTCGCGCTGTTCCTCCAGCCGGTGGTGGATGTCGCCAGCGGCCTGCTGGCGGGTGCCGAGGCGGAAGTGCGCTGGAATCATCCCGACCGCGGCCTGCTTTCCGCCGGTGAATTCCTGCATCTCGCCGAGGCGAACGGACTGATCTTGGCGCTCGGCGGCTGGCTGCTGGATGCCGCCTGCCGGCAACTGGCGGACTGGCGCGACCGTGGCGCCACCGCCCTGCGTCTGACCGTCCCGGTGTCCTCCCTGCAGCTCCGCCATTTCGGCTTCGAGGAGCAGGTCGCCGGCAGCCTCGCCCGCCATGGCGTCCCGCCCGACCGGCTGATCCTGGAGCTTCCGGAAGCCGCCATGCTGTCGCCGTCGGATGAGACGACACGGACGATGCAGACGTTGCGGACGTTGGGGATCGCCTTCTCCATCAGCGGCTTCGGCACCGGCTATGCGTCGCTGGGCCATCTGCGGCGGCTGCCGGTGGAGTTCCTGAAGATCGATCAGGTCATCCTGCAGGACATGGCGCGGAACCCCGGCAACCAGGAGATGGTGCGCGCCATCGTGGCGCTGGCCCGCAGCATGAACCTGACGGTGATCGCGGAAGGAATCGAGACGGGGGAACAGCAGGCACTGGCCGGCGAGGTGCGCTGCGTCTATGCCCAGGGTCGCTATCTCGGCCATCCGGTTCCTGCCGAGTCCTTCGACCTGACACTGACCGCCGCGGGGAGCGGGCCGCTTTGTCCGGCAGACGTCTGCCCGGCGGACGGCGAAGTTCGTCTCTGACGCGCGCTCGGCGGCGGGGCCCCTCCCCCCGCACTGGAGAGGGCCCCCGCCGCTGTCACGCCCGTCGTCACGCCACCCGCTTCTCGCGGAAGGCCTCGATGGTCCGCATCACGCCCCGCAGCTCGGCGAGGCCCTTCAGCCGGCCGACGAAGGAGTAGCCGGGGTTCATCGTCTGGCCGATGTCGTCACCCAGCAGATGGCCATGGTCGGGACGCATCGGGATCTGGGCGTCGGCGCGGCCTGCCTGCCGGCGGCGGGCCTCCTCGTCGATCAGCGCCGCGGCCACGCCGATCAGGTCGGTGTCGCCGCCGAGATGGTCGGCCTCGTAGAAGGACCCGTCCGGCTCGTGCGTGGTGTTGCGCAGATGGACGAAGTGGATGCGCGGAGCGAACTCCTTCGCCATCGCCACCAGATCGTTCTTCGGGTTGGAACCGAAGGATCCCGTGCACAGGGTCAACCCGCAGGCCTCCTGCGGCACCGCATCGAACATCGCCCGCACGTCGTCGGCGGTGGACATCACGCGCGGCAGGCCGAAGATGGGGAAGGACGGATCGTCGGGGTGGATGCACAGCCGCACCCCTTCCTCTTCCGCGACCGGCGTGATCTCGCGCAGGAACTCGACCAGATTGGCGCGCAGATCCTCGACGCCGATTTCCTGGTACAGCTCCAGCATGCCGCGGAAGCTGTCGCGGTCATAGGCGAAGTCGCGCGCCGGCAGCCAGTCGATCAGGTTGCGTTCAAGCTCGGCCACCTGCTCTACGGTCATCGCATCGAACCGCGCCTTGGCGGCGGCGATGTGGGCGGGATCGTAGCTGGCCTCCGCGTTGCGGCGCTTCAGCACGAACAGGTCGTAGGCGGCGAAATCGACGCTGTCGTAGCGCAGGGCATAGCCGCCGTTCGGCAGCCGGTGCATCAGGTTGGTCCGGCTCCAGTCGGTGATGACCATGAAGTTGTAGCAGATCACCGGGATGCCGGCGCGGGCCACATTGCGGATCGACTGCTTGTAATTGTCGATCTTGGTGCGGAAATCGCCGGTGCGGGTCTTGATCTCCTCGCCGACGCCGATGCTTTCCACCACCGACCAGGTCAGGCCGGCGGCCTCGACCATGGCGCGGCGCTTCATGATCTCTTCGGTGGTCCAGACGCTGCCCTGATTCATGTGGTGCAGCGCCGTGACGATGCCGGTGGCACCGGCCTGACGGGCCTTCTCCAGGGTGACGGGATCGTCCGGGCCGAACCAGCGCCAGGTTTCCTGCATGATATGGTCCTTTCAAGAAGCGGGTTTGCTTGCGGCGGTCGTGACCGCTGCGATTTCACGAATTGGCGAGGAAGGCGGCCAGCGTCTTGGCGACGCCGACGGTCATCAGGCTGTCGAGATGGCGGACCACCGCGTCGCGGAAGCCGGCTTCGGCGACCAGTTCCGGCGCGAAGATGTCCTCGATGGCGAACAGGGCCGCCGCCAGCGCGCCGGGATCGCCGGCATGGACGCGGGCGATGCGGGTCAGCGCCGCCGCCATCGGGTCGGCCACCGCATAGGCGTTGCCGGCCTCGTCCTTTTCCAGCAGGAAGCGCATCCAGGCGGCGACGGCCAGTGGGATCACCCTAGGTGCCTTGCCGGCGGCGAACAGTTCGCGTGCCGGTTCCAACAGGCGCGGCGGCAGCTTCTGCGATCCGTCCGACGAGATCTGGATGGTGCGGTGGCGGATGCCGGGGTTGCGGAAGCGCGCCTCCAGCGCCGCGGTATAGGCGGGGATGTCGGTTCCGGGCACCGGCGGCAGGGTCGGGATCAGGTCGGATGCCCACATGCGGCGCATGACGGCGGGCAGCTGCGGATCGGCCATGGCGTCGGCGATGGTCTCGATCCCGGAGATCACCGACAGGTAGGCCAGCAGCGAATGGGCGCCGTTCAGGCAGCGCAGCTTCATCAGCTCGAACGGGTGGACGTCGTCGACCAGGATGGCGCCGGCCTTTTCCCAGGCCGGCCGGCCGAGCGGGAAGCGGTCCTCGATCACCCATTGCTTGAATGGCTCCGTCACCACCGGCCAGGCGTCGGCGCAGCCCAGCGCCGTTTCCACCGTCGTGCGGTCGGCGTCCTGGGTGGCCGGCGTGATGCGGTCGACCATGGTGCAGGGGAAGCTGACCTGTTCCGCGATGTAGGCGGCAAGCTCGGGATCGCGCAGTTCGGCGTAGCGGACGACGATGCCCTTAACCTTGATGCCGTTCTGGGCGAGGTTGTCGCAGACCAGCACCGTGAAGGGCGCCACTCCGGCGGCGCGGCGGCGGCTGATGGCTTCGCACAGCAGTCCGGGAACGCTGCGCGGTGCCGTGGGATCGGCAAGGTCGGCACGGATCAGCGGGTGCGCCTCGTCCAGGGAGCCGGTGGCGGCGTCCTGGCAATAGCCCTTCTCCGTGACCGTCAGGGTGACGATACGGATCTCCGGCTTCGCCGTCAGGGCCAGCACCGCTTCCAGCTGGTCGGCGGTCGCCATGGCGTCGAGGAAGGACCCGACCACGCGCAGGCTATCGCGGTTCTCCTCGCGCACCAGCAGCGTGTAGAGGCAGTCCTGCGGCTTCAGCGCGTCGCGGATGGCCGGCGACAGCGGATCGACGCCGACGATGCCCCAATCCTTCGCTCCGGTCGCCAGCACGTCGTCGGTGTAGGTGGCGAGATGGGCGCGGCAGAAGGCACCGAGGCCGACATGGACGATACCGGGCGTCACCGCGGCGCGGTCGTAGGCGGGGCGTTCGACGGCCTGGGGAAGGCGGCGGAGGGTGTCGGGGGAAAGGCGGGTTTGGGAAGGACGGGCCGCCAGCAGGGCGGTGTTCGCGTCGGGCATGATGGGCTCCGGTTCGCGGCGGTCGCTGCGGTCACCCAGTTTTTCCGCTGTCGCGGAGTGTCGCGGGGGGCCGGTGCACCGTCATTCGGTAAGGCTTGAATGGTTCGGAAGGTCTCCGGGGCAGGGCGCCCCGGAGCGTGGGGTGGCGTGTCAGACCTCGATGCCGGCGGGCGTCCGGCCCGAACCGGTCTTCGGCAGCACGAAGTGCATGATCGCCAGACCGACGAGGTAGAGGACGGAGGCGATGCCGAACAGCACCTGATAGTTGCCGTTGGTGGCGTCCAGCAGGCGGCCGACGCCCATCGACACGAACATGCCGACGAAGTAAGCGCAGAAGCCGCCGATGCCGACCACCGAGCCAACCGCGTTGCGCGGCATGGTGTCGGACACGATGGTGTAGACGTTGGCCGAATAGCCCTGGTGGGCGGAGGCGGCGATGCCGATCAGCAGCACGGCCAGCCACATGTTGGACACGGTGGAGGCGAAGAAGACCGGCAGCACGCACAGGCCGCAGATCAGGAAGGTCAGCTTGCGGGCGCGCAGCGGCTTCATGCCGCGCTTGATCAGGTGGGAGGAGAACCAGCCGCCGCCGACGCTGCCGAAATCGGCCATGGTGTAGATGATGATCAGCGGCAGCATCGCCCCGAACAGGTTGACGCCATACTGCTTGTTCAGGAAGCCCGGGACCCAGTTCAGGTAGAACCACCACACCGGAGCCGAGAAGCAGGTGCCGACGATGTTCGCCCAGGTGCCGCGATAGCTCAGCAGCTTGATCCAGGGGATGTTTTCCTGCGGCATCACGGGATCGCTGCGGATATAGGCCAGTTCCTCGGCCGTCAGCTTCGGATGCTCTTCCGGCTTGCGGTAGATCAGCAGCCAGGCGATGACCCAGAAGAAGCCGATGCCGCCGGTGACCAGGAACGCCGCCTGCCAGCCGAAGGCGACCAGCAGGATCGGCACCAGGATCGGCGCCACGACCGCGCCGACGTTGGAGCCGGCGTTGAAGATGCCGGTGGCGAGCGCCCGTTCCTTGGCCGGGAACCACTCCGACACCGCCTTGATCGAGGCCGGGAAGTTGCCGCCCTCGGTCAGGCCGAGGCCGGCACGCGCCACCTTGAAGCCGAAGACGCTGCCCATGAAGGCGTGGATGCAGGCGAAGAAGCTCCAGCCGGCGACGGCGGCCGGCAGGCCGATGCGGATGCCGATCTTGTCCATCAGACGGCCGCAGCCGATGTAGCCGAAGGCGTAGGCCAGCGAGAAGGCGGCGACGATGTCGCCATAGTCGGACTCGGTCCAGCCCATGTCGCCCATCAACGTGGACTTCAGCAGGCCCAGAACCTGACGGTCCATGTAGTTGATGGTGGTCGAGAAGAAGAGCAGGGCGCAGATGGTCCAGCGGTAGCGGCCGATGGCCTTGCTTACCGTGATCGCGGCCTTGCCGATGCCGCCGGCCCTGCCGGCCGGCTCCGCCGACTGCGCGGGGGCGGCGTCGGCAATGATCTGTTCGCTCATGATTTGGCGTCTCCAGCCAGGACGCGGTTCACCGCCGCCGGTCTTCGATCCCGCACCCATGGCCGATCCTGCATCGGACATGGGCACGCCGAAGAGCATGCGCGGAAGCCGGCATTCCGGGCTCCCACGCTGCTTCGGGCGGTGGTTTCTCGCGTTTCAGCACTGTCTCCTGGAGCAGTCCGGCCATCGTCGGGAGCGGTGCCGCTTCGGTACCGTTCGTGGCGTTGCATACTACCATTCCAGTTGCTGGTATGGTAGTTGCGCTCGGGGCCGGTGGTCAATCGAACCATCTGCGGCATTTCGTCAGGCTTCCGTCCGCCCCTCTTTCTGACGGGTGTCCAGCGGTGGCGCCTTTCCTGATCGGGGTAGGCGGATGGCAGATGGGGCAGTGGCTGACCGCGCTCTTCGGGAAAACAACCAAAGAATGTAGATTCCGTCCGCCTTGCTGATGCGATTGAAGGGGGCGGTCATGGAACGGAATCACGCGCAGGATCACGGCGCGTCCGGGCGGACGATCACCGGTGGCAGGCGTCGCGACCTTCTGTTCGGCGGGGATGGAAATGACACCATCATCGGAAATCGAGGCAACGACTACATGGAGGGTGGTGGCGGCAGCGACCGCTTTGTCCTCAAGCCCGGCGACGGATGGGACTGCATCGGCGATTTCCAGGGCGGGACCGGCGGCGACCTGCTGGACCTGCGGAGTTGGAGCGGGATCGGCAGCCTGGAGGATGTGCTGTCCCGCTCCCACCAGGACAGTGATGGGCTGGTTCTGGATTTTGGGCCGCGCGACGGCGTGAAGCTGATGGGCCTGTCGCAGGCGGATCTCACCGCCGACAATCTGCGGCTGAAAAGCGAGCGGGTGAAGGCCAGCGCCGTCTTCGCGGCGACGGACGGCACGCATGGCAACGAGTTGTGGGGGACGGACGGGCGCCGGGCCTTCCTTCTGCGCGACCTCGCGCCGGGAGCGGCCTCTTCCGAACCGGGAGACTTTGTGGAACTGGGTGGGCGCGTGCTTTTCAGCGCCGACGATGGTATCCATGGCCGCGAATTGTGGTCCACCGACGGGACCCCGGCAGGAACCCGCATGGTGACGGACATCAATCCGGGCGAGGTGGGCTCGTCGCCCACGTCACTGACCGAAGTGGACGGTCAGGTGTTCTTCCAGGCGAATGACGGCCAGCATGGCGCGGAACTGTGGGTCAGCGACGGGACCGCCGCCGGCACGCACATGGTGAAGGACATCGGCGGCGCCATGGCCGGAGTCTATCCATACAATCTGACGGCGGTGGAAGACGAGCTGTTCTTCTCGGCCAGCGACAGCGAGCATGGCAGGGCGCTGTGGCGGTCGGACGGTACCGAGGCCGGAACGATGCTGGTCAAGGACTTCTATCCCGGACCGTTCGATCCGCCGGTCCCGCTCCCCATCTTTCCGGCGCATTTCACGGCGGTCGACGATCGGTTGTTCCTGACGGCGTGGGATGGCACCGGCTTTTATAGCCAGCTGTGGGTCACGGATGGAACCGAAGAGGGCACGACCAAGCTGTACGACGGGCTTGGCGACAACCCGAGGGTCGGGCGTCCGGTGGTCCTGACCGCGGTGGAGGACACGCTGTTCTTCAACCTCGGAGAGGATCTGTGGAAGAGCGACGGCACTCCGGAAGGCACTGTCCAGGTGAAGGATTTTCCATCGATCGGCCTCTCCCTGCCCAGCCGGTTCAGCGCCTTCGACGACCGGCTCGCCTTCGTCGCCGGCGACGCGGAGCATGGCGAGGAACTGTGGATATCGGACGGAACGGAGCAGGGAACGCGCATGGTGAAGGACATCGCGCCGGGCAGTGCCGGCTCCGGCATCGGTGACTTCGCCGTGGTGGACGATACGCTGTTCTTCACCGCCGATGACGGCATCCACGGACGGGGGCTTTGGATGAGCGACGGGACCGAAGCCGGCACGCACATGGTGACGGACAGGTCGCATGACACGACTTGGACGCAGCCCACGACTCTGCGCGCTGTCGGCGACAGCCTCTATTTCAGTGCGACGGATGCCAACCAGGCCGGTGCGCTGTTCCACCTCGACCCCGACAGGAGCGAGGTGACGCAGCTCGCCTCCACGCAGCCGATCAGCCTGCTGTACGGCACGCTGCAGATCGCAGGTGTCTGAGCCCGCGCGTCACCCCGCCTGCCGGGCGCGGGGGGAGGCGCAGGCGGCGGCGACCACCTCGCCGGTGCGGCCGACATGGTGGACGAACAGATGCTCCGCCGTCTTGCCGTCGCGGGCCTCCAGCGCCGCCAGGATCTCGCGGTGTTCCAGCACCGACTCCTTCCACCGTCCTTGGGCGCCCAACGCGAAGTAGCGCGCCCGCGCCAACCGGCCGAGCAGCCGGTCATGCGCCTCCACCAGCGCGGGGTTCTTGGCGCTCGACACGATCAGCCGGTGGACCTTCTGGTTGATCGCGAAATATTCCTCCAGCGCGCCCGCCCCCTGCAAAGCCTCGATCTTTTCCTGGAAGCCGCGCAGGCGGCGCAGGTCGGCGGCGGTCATCCGTTCGGCGGCGAGCCGGGCGGCGAAGCTCTCGATGCAGCCTTCCGCCTCGAACAGGTGGGTCAGTTCGGCGGCGTCGAGCGGGGCGACGATGGCGTTGCGGTTGGGACGCAGCATCACCAGCCCGTCCGCCGCCAGCAGCTTCAGCGCCTCGCGCAACGGCGTGCGGGAGATGCCGAGCTTCTCGCTCAACTCCGGTTCGATCAGGCGGGCGGACGGCGCCAGTTCGCCATAGATGATCATGTCGCGCAGCCGGTCCACCGCCATGTCCGCCAAGGGCGGCGGCGGCACCGCGCGGCGTCGGCGCGGCGGTGCGGTGCCTGGGGCGGCGTCCGGCGTATCGTCCGGCCGGTCATCGTCGAAGGTCATGGTCGGGCTCATGGCTGGGAATCCGGCACGCCTGCGGCGAGCGTTTCCTCTGCGAAAGCGGCGAAGCGCAGCACCCGGCGGTCCATGCCGCGCGGTGCCACGATCTGCAAGCCCACCGGCAGCCCGCCGCGCCCGGTCCCGCAGGGCAGGCTGAGCGCCGGGACCTTGGCGTGGTTGAACAGCGGGGTGAAAACCGCGTGTGCTCGTGGCGGCACCGGCTGTCCGCCGATGGTTTCCGGTCCCAGCCGGTCCAGCGGCCAGGCGACGCAGGGGGTGGTCGGCCCGACGATCAGGTCCGCCCCTGCGAACTGCGCGGCCAGCGCGCGGCCGACCTCGACGCCGAGCAGTTGCGCCGCCGCGACCTCCGCCCCGCTCAAGGACAGGCCGCGTTCGATCTGCACCGCGATGTCGGGATCGAACAGGCCTGGATCACGGCGGAACGCCTCGCCATAAAGTGCCGCAAGCCCGGCATGCTGCAGCGGCATCAGCGCGGTTTCGGTGACGCCGGCCGGCCAGCGCGGGAACCGGCCTTCGGGACGGACGATGCGGGCACCGGCGCGGGCCAGAGCCTTCACCGCCCGCTCCACCGCGTCGCGCACGTCGTCGTCAACCGGGGCGTCCATGCCGAATGTCGGGCTGTAGGCGATGGTGAGGGACGAAACCGGCCGCTCCTCCGCCGGGGCGATCGCGGCGCTGTCGGGGTCGCGCGGGTCGGGGCCGGCCAGCGCCTCGAACATCAGGGCGGTGTCGGCGACATCGGCGGCGATGGGCGCCAACACGGCGATGCCGACGAAGGGCTCGGCGAAGCCGGGGCCGTAGGGGATGGCGCCGAAGCTGGGCTTGAAGCCGACCACGCCGACATGGGCCGGCGGGCGGCGGCTCGACCCGCCGGCATCGGTGCCGAGCGCCAGCGGAACCAGCCCGGCGGCAACGGCAGCCGCCGGCCCGCCGCTGGAGCCGCCGGGGGTCAGATTCGGGTCCATCGGGTGGCGCGTCTGGCCGAACAGCGGGTTGGTGGTGACGCCCTTGCAGGCGAATTCGGAGCTGTTGGCCATGCCGACGACGACCGCACCGGCGCGGCGCAGCCGTTCCACCGCCATGGCGTCGGCGGGGGCGTGGAAATCGGCGAACAGGCGCGACCCCTGGGTGACGCGGCGGCCGGCGACCCAGATGGTGTCCTTGACCGCCACCGGCACGCCGGCCAGCGGCAAATCCTCCAACTGCACATTCTCTCTGGCGGCAAGGCGGCGATCCACCGCGTCGGCGTCCAGCAGCGCCTGTTCGGCATGAATGGCGACCAGGGCGTTCAGGGTGGGATTGCCGGCGGCGATGCGGGCGAGCGCCGCTTCGGTCACGGCGCGGGCGCTGCTGCGTCCGCCGCGCACGGCATCGGCCTGGGCCACGGCGCGAAGGGGAAGGGTCATCGCTTGTCTCCGAGAAGGCTCAGTCCCGCCAGCGCGGCCAGCAGGCTGACCACGAGATAGCCGGTGGCCAGCGTGCTGACCGCGGCGGCGGCCACCAGCACGACCGGGCCGGCGATCAGCCCGGCGAAGCCGCCGACCATCACCGCCCCCGTCGCCTCGCCGATGCGCCCCGCCGGAGCCAGCCGCGCCACCTCCGCCAGGAAGACCCCGTTCCAGCCGCTGGCGGTCAGCCCGAACAGGAAGGTCGCCGCCGCCAGCGCCGGGAAGGGCAGGGCGGCGCCGGCCAGCGCGACCAGCGCCGATGCCGCCGCCATGCCCAGCCCCAGCAGCCCGACCAGACGGCGCGGCGCCACCCAGCGCGAGGCGACCACCCCCCAGCCGAGCCGCCCGGCGAGCCCGCCCGCCTGCCCGGCAGCCAGCGCCACCCCGGCGGAGACATGCTCCAGCCCCAGCTCCGCCACGGCGAAGACGACGAAGAATCCGTTCAGCGTCAGTTGGCTCGCCGAATAGGGAAAGGAGGCCAATGCCAGCCGTCGCAGCGCCGGGTCGCTGCGCAGCAACCGGATGGCCGCGCCCAGCCCGAAAGCGGTCGTGGCGGATCGGGTCAGCGGATCATAGGCCGTCCGCAGCCGTTCGAAGGGCAGGACGCAAACCAGCGCCAGCGCGGCGATGGCCGCATAGCCGGCGCGCGGATCGGTGACGGCGGCCAGCAGCGGCAGGGCCAGCGATCCGGCCATCGCGCCGATCTGGTTGCCGGTCTGCCGGACAGAGAACACCATCGGCCGGTCGGCCTCCCGCACCAGCCGGCCGAGGATGGCGGCGCTGGCCGGCGTCTCCGGCCCGCAGGCCAGCCCGATGGCAACCCCGGCCGCCAGCAGCGCCAAGGCGCCGCTCCCCGTCATCGCGCACAGCATGGCGGCGGCCACCGCCACCGCGCAGAAGCTGGCCACCCGGAAGGAGCCCAGCCGCCCGGCCAGCACCCCGCCGCAGAGCGACGCCGCCATCCCCACGGCAAAGCCGGTGGTGGTGAACAGGCCGAGCCCCGCCGGGTCGATCCCCATGCGCGGTGCTAGAACTCCCGGGGCGAACAGGGCGAGAGCCACCAGGGCCTGCAGGCCGGTCATTCCGATCAGCGCCGGCAGAAGCGGCGGCATCGCCGGAGGCTTGGTCGGCGCTGGCGCGACCGTCGCCGTCTCGGCTACCATCGCGGAAACCCGGAACTGGAGGCGGCATGGCTGGCGGTATTTCGATTCACGGTGTGGACGTGGCGCGCGGCGTCGCCGCCGAAGGGCTGCGGGTGGAGCTTTACGCCCTGACGCCCGACCGCCGCCTGCTGGCGGACGGCCGGCTGGGCGCCAACGGGCAGCTCGACCACCCCACGGTTCGCGGCGAGGGCATCGCCCCCGGCCCGCACGAGGTGCTGTTCCATGTCGGCGACTGGCTGCGCGCGGCGGGCTATCCGGAGGAGCAGACCCGCTTCCTCGACATCATGCCGTTCCGCTTCAAAGTGACCGACCTGGAGCGCCATCTGCATCTGCCCTTCAAATTCACCCCCTTCGGGGTTTCTCTCTTTCTGGGTGTGTAGGCCGGGTCAGGTCAACCGCTTCGAAAGGCCGGCCACGCGCTCCATCACCATCATCAGCGCGATGGTCGCGACGATCAGCACGCCGGACAACGCCGCGACCGTCACGTCGAGCTTGCCTTCAAGATCCTGCCACATGCGGATCGGCAGCATGTCGGTCGCGGCGTCCCGCAGGAACAGCGACACCGGCACATTGTCGAAGGAGGCCATGAAGGCGATGAATCCGCCGGCCATGATGCCCGGCCGGATCAGCGGCAGGGTGATGCGGCGAAAGGTGAACCAGCGGGTGGCGCCCAGGCTGGCCGACGCCTCCAGCAGGGTCGGGTTCATCTGCGCCAGCGAGGCCACGGTGTTGCGCACGACGAAGGGCACCGACACCACGGTGTGGCCGATGATCAGCGTCAGCGGCGATACCGGCACGCCGACCAGCGAGAAGAACATCAGCGACGACAACCCGAAGGCCAGCGCCGGCAGCACCAGCGGCGACAGGAACAGGCTGTCCAGCACCCGCGCCTTCAGGCTGGCCGAGCGCGCGATGCCCAGCGAGGCGGCGACGCCCAGCAGGATCGACAACGCGGTCGCCCAGGCCGCCACCTTCAGGCTGTTCATCAGCGCGAACTGAAGCTGCCATGCGTTCCACAGCTCGACATACCAGCGCAGCGAATAGCCGGGCGGCGGGAATTTCAGCGAATAGCCGCTGGTGAAGGACACCCAGATCACCACGACCGTCGGTGCCGCCAGCAGCAGCAGGGCCAGCAGCGCCACCCCCGTCATGACGATGCGGAAGCTGAGCGCGTCGAAATCGAAACGGCGGTTGCTCATGTCCGGTTCCCTGCGGGTCAGGCGTTGGTGTAGCCGCGCGACAGGCGGCCCAGCACGTTGAAGATCGACACCACCACCAGCACCGCGACCAGGAAAATGACGGAGATCGCGGCGGCGAAGGGCCAGTTCTGCAGGGTGGAGGCCTGCTGGTAGATGTACATCGGCATGAACAGCATCTGCCCGCCGCCGATCAGGCTTTGCGTGATGAAGGCGGTGATGGCTGCGGCATAGGTCAGCAGGCAGCCGGCGATGATCCCCGGCAGCGACAGCGGCAGGATCACCTTGCGGAAGGTCCGCCAATGCCCGGCCCCCAGCACCGATGAGGCGTCGGCGAGGTTCGGGTCGATGCGGCTCAGCGCGGTGATCAGCGGCAGCACCATCAGCGGCATCTGCACCTGGGCCAGGGCCATCACCACGCCGCCTTCGGTGTAGAGCAGCTTCAGCGGCGTGTCGATCAGCCCCAGCCCGAGCAGCGAGGCGTTGACGATCCCCTGCCGCCCCAGGATGACCACCCAGGCGAAGGTGCGCACCACCACGCTGGTCAGCAGCGGCAGCAGCACCAGCAGCATGATGATACCCCTGGCCCAGCCGGGGGAGCGCTGGTGCAGCCATGCCACCGGATAGCCCAGCAGCAGCGTCAGCGCCGTGACCTTCACCCCCAGCCACAGCGTCGATCCCAGCACGCCGAGGCTGAAGCTGTCGCCGAGGAAATTGACGTACTGGGTCAGCCCGAACCGGCCGCCCTGCGGATCGGTCTGGAAGCTCAGCGCCAGCAGGATGACCAGCGGCGTGACGAAGAAGACGACGAACCCCGCCGCGAGCGGCGCCGCCAGTTTCAGGTCGTATGTGGTGACGTTGCGCAGCGTCGCGGCCATGGTTTCGGTTCCTCTTAAGTAACCTCTCCCCGACGACCATCCCCTCTCCCCCCCGGGGAGAGGGTTAGGGTGAGGGGGACGCGGAGCGATAAGCTGATCAGGAGCGGGGGCGTGGCGGTTTTTCTGACAGATCACGCAACGCATCCCCCTCACCCCGACCCTCTCCCCAGGGGGGAGAGGGGGGAGCTCTACAGCCTCACACCCTGATCTCGCGGTTGAAGCGTTCGATCCAGGCGCTGCGCTGCTCGTTGATCTTGGCCCAGTCCTGGAACACGAACTTCTTCGCGATCTCGGCATGGTCCTTCGCCAGCGTCTTGGCGAGTTCGCCCTTGATCGCGACCTTGGTGTTGGTCGGCACGATCAGGAACGGCTCTTCCATCAGTTGGGCCTGCACCTCCGGCGACAGGGCGGCTTCGATCAGCTTGAAGGCCAGCTCCTTGTTGGGGGAGTTCTTGACGATGTGGATGGTCGTCTTGAAGGCTATGGCGCCTTCCTTGGGGATGACGAACTCAACCGGCACGCCGCGCGCCTTCAGGATCTGGATGGCGTTGAAATTGCCGGGGGAGATGTCGATCTGGCCCTGCTGGAACAGGGTGGCGAGCTGGCCGGGGTTGGCGGCGACGGCGGCGAGGCTGGGGCGCAGCGAGTCCAGCGCCTTGAAGGCAGGGTCGATGTTGGATTCCGACCCGCCATGCATCTTGGCCAGTTCCACCATGAAGCCGGTGCCGAGCGTGGAGTTCAGGTTGGTGATGCCGACGCGGCCCTTGAATTCCGGCTTCCACAGATCGGCCCAGGAGGTCGGCGGCGTCTTCACCGTTTCCGGGTTGTAGGTGATGCCCACCACCTGGAAGAAGGGCGACGGCCCCATCGGCACCTGGGCCTCCGGGATCAGATCCTTGTAATAGGCGCTCTTTTCCACCGGATAGGGTTCGACCAGATCCTGGGCGATGGCCTGCAGCGCGGGTCCCGGATCATGCAGCATGACGTCGATCGGCGGGTTGTTCTTCGCCGCGTTCACCTTGGCGATCTGGTCGACGGACAGCATGGGGTCGAGCACCATGTCGGCGTTGCCGGTCGCCTTGCGGAAGGCGGGGACGAGCACGGCCTTGTGCGCCTCCTCCCAGCTGCCGGTGAAGGTCGCGAAGACCAGCGGGCGCGCCTGCGCCCAGGTCAGGCCGGGGAAGGCGTGCATGGCACCCAGCGTCAGGGCCGTCTGCATCAGGGAGCGGCGGGTCAGCAGCATGGATCACTCCTGTCGGGTGGGGAAGGCGATAGGGGGAAGGAAAGGCGGATCAGGCCGCGGCAAAGACCGAGGCGAGGCGAGGCGCGACCGGCGCGAGGCGAACCGGGGTGCCGGGGGCGAACAGCGCGGCGCGGTCGATGCGCGGTTCGGAGACCTTCACGGCCGACCCGTCGGCGACGCGCACCTCGTGGACGATTGTAGCGCCCAGCGGCAGCCCCATCTCCACGACGCCGTTCAGCGTGTCGGCGCCGTTTGCGGCGGGATCGACGCGCAGATGCTCCGGCCGCAGGCAGACGGTGACGCGGCCGCCGGGGCGGACGTCGCCCTTGGGTGGGCGCGTCTCGATGGTGCCGCCGGCATCCAGCCGCACCGTGCCGCCGCTGCGGTCGGAACCGAGCAGAACGCCGCCCAGCAGGTTGGCGGAGCCGACGAAGGTGTTGACGAACAGGCTGTCCGGCGCGTCGTAGATGTCGGTCGGCGGGGAGAATTGCTCCAGCCGGCCCTGGCTCAGCACCGCGACGCGGTCGGCCATCGACAGCGCCTCCTCCTGGTCGTGGGTGACGAGGATGGTGGTGATGCCGGACAGGCGCTGGATGCGCTTCACCTCGATCTGCATGTCCAGGCGCAGGTTCTTGTCCAGCGCCGCGAAAGGTTCGTCGAGCAGAAGGATCGACGGATTCACCGCCAGCGCGCGGGCCAGGGCGACGCGCTGCTGCTGCCCGCCGGACAGCTGGCGCGGCATGCGGTCGCCGAGATGGCCCAGCTTCACCAGATCCAGCATGCGCTGGGCCTCGCTGCGCTGGGTGGCACGGTCGACGCCGCGGGCGTCCAGCCCATAGGCGACGTTCTCCGCCACCGTCATGTGCGGAAACAGCGCGTAATTCTGGAAGACGATGCCGACGGAGCGGCGGTTGGGCGGCAGCCCGTCGATGGCCTCGCCGCCGACGATGACGTGGCCCTTGGTCTGGGCCATGAAGCCGGCGATGATCCGCAGCAGGGTCGTCTTGCCGCAGCCCGACGGCCCGAGCAGGGCCACCAGTTCGCCGCCCTTGATGTCGAGCGTCACGTCGTTGACGGCCAGCGTGTTGCCGTAGCGCTGGGTGATCCCGTCGAGAAGAAGCGTCTGTCCACGCTGGGCCGACTGGCTGCTTTGCGAGGCTCCGACCATGGCTGTACCGTCCGTTTCGCGTTGCGCTTTGCAGATCGTTAGATAGCAAAGCGCATGCCGTTTCCGGACTTATTGCTTTTTGTCAGTGGCTTACGCGTATTATTGGTCGCTTGATGAACGGGTAGCGGCGCCCTGATGATGCTGAAATAAGCGGCAGACGCAGGCAAATGCCGCATTTGGCGCCAACGATGCTAAGCATTTGCCCCTGCCCTAACCCTCCCCCGCTGGGCGGGGGAGGGAACTGCCGCCACTCTCCTGAACACTCACTTGCTCCCTCCCCTGCGAGAGCGGGGGAGGGTTGGGGTGGGGGCAATGAAGTGGGGAGCCCCTCACACCAGCGGCAGATCGCTGCCGCCATTCACGATGTCCACCGTGCCGGAGATCAGGTTTTCTGCATACAGCGCCTCCAGATCGATGCCCCCGGCCGGTCGCACCGGGCGGATGGCGCGGATCCAGCCAGATATCGCCTGTTCCTGCCGGCGGCGGATCGCTTCGGCCTCGTCCACCGTTACCGCCTGGAAGGACAGGCGGTCGCCGGGGCGCAGGCGGCCGGCGCGGGGCAGGTCGGCGGAGATCACCGTGGCGATCTTGGCATAGCCCCCGGCGGTCTGGTGGTCGTTCAGCAGCAGGATCGGCTGTCCGTTGCCCGGCACCTGGATGGAGCCGGTGACGAGCCCGTCCGACGGGATGTCGGCCGACCCGCGATGTTTCAGCGCCGGCCCTTCCAGACGCAGGCCCATGCGGTCGGCCTGCTTGCCGACATGGTAGGCCGCCGACAGGAAGGTTGCCAAAGCCTGCTCGGTGAAGCGGTCGTCCTGCGGCCCGAGCACGACACGCAACGGTCCTCCACCGTAATCCGGCGGCTGCGGCAGTTCCACGTCCGGCCCATCGGGCGCGCTGTCGCGGACAAGCGGCAACCGGTCATCCTGGCCCAGAGGGCGCCCGCCGAGCGGACCGATGCCGGCCCGGACATAGGTGGACAGGCTGCCCATCACCGGTGCCAGCGCGAAGCCGCCGGCCACCGCCAGATAGGCCACCGACGCTCCATCCACCGCCCCCAGCCGGAGCAGGTCGCCCTGGCGCAGGGTGTGGCTGCGGTGGGGCTCCAGCGGCCGGGCGACCTCCCCCTCGCGCTCCAGCGTCATCGCCAGCGGACCGACTGCGGCGAGGCGGATGGCGGGAGACTCCACCCGCAGGACGGGGCCGAGCAGCGCGATCTCCAGCCCCGCCATGCCCGGCGGATTGCCGACCAGCGCATTGGCGAGCCGCAGCGCCACCGGGTCGAGCGCGCCGGCCACCGGCATGCCCAACTCCTGGAAGCCGAAGCGGCCCAGATCCTGGATCGTCGCGAACAGGCCCGGCCGCACCACCGTCAGAAAGGCGCTCATGATGCGGCCCTCAGGCTGGCGGGATCGAAGCGGCCGGCGGCCACCGCCTGCGCAATGCCGTCGAAGGCAGCGCGGTCCACCGCCTCGAATCGCACCCGGTCGCCGGCCGCCAGCAGGACGGGATCGGCCCGTCCGGCGTCATAGAGCGGAACCGGACAGCGGCCGATCAGGTGCCAGCCGCCGGGACTCTCCCACGGATAGACGGTGGTCAGCCGCCCGGCGACGGCAACGGAGCCGGCAGGCACCCGCACCCGCGGCTCCGTCCGGCGCGGCCGCTCCAGCTCCGCCGGCAGGTCGCCCATGTAGCCGAAGCCCGGCATGAAGCCCAGCATGTAGACGAAATACTCGGCCGAGCCGTGCAACTCCGCCACGCGCTCCGTGGTCAGCCCCAGTCCATTGGCCAGTTCGGCCAAATCGGGGCCGAGGTCGGGAGCGTAGCAGACCGGCAGGCGCCACAGCCGCCCCTCCGCCGTGGCGGCGTCGCTGCCGGCTAGCGCCGCCTCCACCGCCGCCTGCATCTCCCACCGTCCGGTGGCGACGGGATCGTAGACCACCAGCAGCGAGCGGAAGGTCGGCACCGTTTCCACCAGTCCCGGCGGCGGTTCGGCTTTCAGCCGGGCGTGCAGGGCCATGACGCGGGCGTTGGTCGCCCGGTCGATGGCCTCGCCGAACTCGACGTTGAAGGCGGTGTCGCCTGCGGTGGTGAAGCGGATCTCCACGCCCACGCTCCTTACCCGATCATCATCGACGGCAGCCACGTCACCATGCCGGGGAACAGCCACAACAGGGCCACCATCAGCACCATCAGCAGGAAGAAGGGCAGGCTGGCCTTGCCGATGGTGAAGATGTTCCTGCCGGTCATCGCCTGCAGCACGAACAGGTTGAAGCCGACCGGCGGCGTGATCTGCGCCATCTCCACCACGATGATGATGTAGATGCCGAACCACAGCAGGTCGATGCCCGCCTGCTGCACCATCGGCAGGATCACCGAGGTGGTCAGCACCACCATGGAGATACCGTCGAGGAAGCAGCCCATCACGATGAAGAAGGCGGTCAGCGCCACCAGCAGCGCCGCCGGCGACAGCTGCATCGTGGTGATCCACTCCGCCAGCAGGCGCGGGATGCCGGTATAGCCCATCGCCACCGTCAGGAAGGCCGCACCCGCCAGGATGAAGCCGATCATGCAGGAGGTGTGGGCGGCGCCGAACAGGCTGTCGCGGAAGGTCGTCCAGTTCAGCGTCCCGGTCGCCAGCGCCAGCACCAGCGACCCCAGCACGCCGATGCCGGCGGCCTCGGTCGGGGTGGCGATGCCGACATAGATGGAGCCCAGAACCGCGGCGATCAGCAGCATCACCGGGATCAGCGCGCCGGTGTCGCGGATCTTCTCAGGCAGACTCTGCGACGGTTCGGGCGGCGGCACCCGGCCGGGGTTCAGCAGCGACCAGCCGCCGACATAGGCCATGAACAGCCCGGTCAGCACGATGCCGGGAATGACGCCGGCGATGAACAGCCGGGCGATGGACACGTCCGCCGCCACGCCATAGACGATCATGATGATCGAAGGTGGGATCAGCAGCCCCAGCGTGCCGGCCCCGGCCAGCGATCCCAGAGTCATCATCTGGTCGTAGCCGCGCCGATTCAGCTCCGGGATGGTCATGCGGCCGATGGTGGCGGCGGTGGCGGCCGAGGACCCGGACACGGCGGCGAAGATCGAGCAGCCGATGACGTTCACATGCATCAGGCGGCCGGGCAGCCAGCCGGTCCAGGGTGCCAGCCCCTTGAACATGTCGGACGAGATGCGGGTGCGGAACAGGATCTCGCCCATCCAGATGAACAGCGGCAAGGCCGTCAGCGTCCATGAGGTGCTGGCGCCCCAGATGTTGGTCGCCATCACCATTCCCACCGGCCGCGCGGTGAACAGCGCCATGGCGACGAAGCCGACGCCGGCCAGCGCCAGCGCCACCCACACGCCGGCCCCCAGCATCAGGAACATCGTCACCACGACGACGATGGATGCGGTCGTCTGATCCATCGTTCAGCCCTCGCTCTGCATGCCGGCATGCTGGTAGGACGCGTCCCCGCCCCGCAGCACGGCCACAAGGTCGTCGATCAGGGCGATCACCAGCACGACCAGCCCGGCCGCCATCAGCGCCTGCGGTATCCACAAGGGGATCGGCAGCACGCCCTGGCTGAGGTCGCCGAAATCATAGGAATCGTAGGTCATGCGCAGCCAGTACCAGGCGAAATAGGCGCTGAGCGCCGTGCCGAAGGTGAGGCAGGCCAGTTCGAAGGCGCGGCGGGGCGCGCCGTGCAGCCGCTCCACCAACACGTTAACGCGGATGTGGGAGCCGCGGCGCAGCGCCGGCCCCAGCATCAGGAAGAAGGACGCGGCCATGCAATAGCCGGCAAGCTCGTCGGCCCCCGGCACCATGCGGCCGACGAGGCGGCTTCCCACCTGCGTGATGATCAGCACGGCGATGGCGGCGAGCGCGACCGCGCCCAGGATCTCGGCGGTTCGATAAAGAATGGACAGTGCGGTGCGCATGGCGCAACCACCTCCTGCGGTCGGTCGAAGCGAAGGGGCGTCATGGACCGGTGGTGATCCGGCCGGCCGCCATGCTGCGGCGCGCCGGCCGGATCACCCCAAGGTCCCTGCGGACGGTTACTTGCGGAAGGCGGAGATGATCGCCTCGCCGTCGGCACCGGCGGCCTTGGTCCATTCCTCGGTCATGGTCTTGCCGATGGCGGACAGGCCTTCCTTCAGCTTGTCGGACGGCGGCAGGACCTTCATGCCGTTGCCGGCCATGGTCTTGTTCAGCTCGGCCGTCTTCTTTTCCCACTCGGCCCAGCCGGCGGCCTCGGCCTTGGCGGCGGCGTCCTGGACCGCCTTCTGCGTGTTGGCGTCCAGACCCTTCCACACCTCGGCGTTGACGAAGACCATGTTGCGCGGCAGCCAGGCTTGGACGTCGTAATAGACCTTCACGAAGTCCCAGGCCTTGGTGTCGACGCCGGTGGCGGCCGAGGTGATCATCGCGGTGACGATGCCGGTGCCGAAGGCCTGCGCGACTTCCGCCGCCTCGATCTTCACCGGGACCGCGCCGCTCAGCTCGGCGATGCGGGTGGTGGCCGGGTTGTAGGCGCGGAACTTCTGCCCCTTCAGCGCTTCGACCGATTGGATCTCGTCCTTCACGTAGAGGCCCTGCGGCGGCCACGGAATCGAGTAGAGCAGCTTCAGGCGCTGGCGCTCCAGCTTCTTCTCGAGATACGGCTTGGAGACGTCGTAGAGCTTGCGCGACGCCTGGAAGTCGGTGGCGAGGAAGGGCACCGAATCGAGGCCGAACAACGGGTCCTCGTTCGCCCAGGAGCTGATCAGCACCTCGCCCAGCTGCGCCTGTCCGGACTGGACCGCGCGCTTGATCTCCGGATGGCGGATCAGCGAGCCGTTGGAATGGACGGTGATCTGGATCTTGCCGCCGGTGGCCGCCTTCACGTCCTCCGCGAACTGCTTCACCACGACGGTGTGCAGGTTCGTGTCGGGATAGGGGGTCGGCATGTCCCAGGTCTCGGCGAGTGCTGCCAGCGGCCCGGCGGCGACGCCCAGCCCCAGCAGGCCGGCGACGATCGGGCCGGCCATCCGGGCGACGAGACGGGATTGCAGCATGTCAGCGGTCATGATGTTCGGAAGCTCCCTGATTGTTGGCCGAAGCGCCGCCCGCTGGCCTTATGGCCGGTCGGACGGTGGGCAGAAGCCGGATGTCCGGCCCGGCCGGAGCCTGCGCGAGCAGCCCGTAGCCAAGGCATCGTGACAGCGGCCTCCCTGATCCTGCCCATTCGGTCCCCAAGGGTTCACCGTTCCGAGCGTTCCGTCAAACCTCCAATGTTACAGCCGGGGAAAAAATCAGCGGTGCCCGTCCCTTATGGCCCCGCGGCCAGGGGGTGGGGCCAGTGGACGCGCTCAGTAGATCAACTCGTTCTCGCCGCTGCCCTCGGCCAGGACCAGTTCGCCGCGGGCGGCGAGGTCCTTGGCCAGCTGGACCATGTACATCTGCGCCTCGTCCACGTCGCGGACGCGGACCGGACCCATGGCGGCCATGTCCTCGCGCAGGATCTTGGCGGCGCGCTCGGACATGTTGGAGAAGAACAGATCCTTCAGCGACTCCGACGCGCCCTTCAGCGCGGTGCCCAGCTTCTGCTTGTCCACCGTCCGCAGGACGGTCTGGACGCCGCCGGGGTCGAGCTTCGACAGATCCTCGAAGGTGAACATCAGCGACTTGATGCGCTCGGCACTGTCGCGGTTGCGCTCCTCCAGCGCCGCCATGAAGCGGTGCTCGGTGGTGCGGTCCAGACCGTTGAAGATCTCCGCCAGCATCTCGTGGCTGTCGCGGCGGCTGGTGCGGGCGAGGTTGGTCATGAACTCGGTGCGCAGCGTGCGCTCCACGTCATCCAGAACCTCCTTCTGCACCGCCTCCATGCGCAGCATGCGCATGATGACCTCCATCGCGAAGCTTTCCGGAAGCTGGGCAAGGACGCGGCCGGCATGGTCGGAGCGGATCTTGGAAAGCACCACCGCGACGGTCTGCGGGTACTCGTTCTTCAGGTAGTTGGAGAGCACCGATTCGTTGACGTTGGTCAGCTTGTCCCACATGGTGCGGCCGGCCGGACCACGGATGTCCTCCATGATCTGGTCGACCTTGTCCTTCGGCAGGGTCTTCAGCAGCAGCCGCTCGGTCGAATCGAAGGAGCCGACGACGGTGCCGCTCGACGACATCTGCTCGGCGAATTCGACGAACAGGCGCTCGATCAGGTTGGCCGACACCGTGCCCAGGTTCGCCATCACCTGGGACAGCTCCTTGATCTCCTCGTCGTCCATCAGCGAGAACAGCTTGGACGAATGCTCCTCGCCCAGCGCGAGCATCATGATGGCGGCCTTTTCCGGGCCGGTGAGGGTCCGGTAGTCCTCACGAACCTTCTGAGCCATTGCTACCCTTCATGATTGCGCGTGTTCACAGAGCCCGATCATTGCGGCAAACATCGTTAACAAACGATAAGGAAACCGGTCAGGAATAGCGAAACCGGTGGTCGCACTTGCCTTCCGCCGGTGTTCCGGAACCGAATCCGGCCACGGCGGTTGGGGGTTGCATCATTCCCCTGCACAAGAATGGGAGGCGTTCATGCCTGCCCCGTCGGGCCTTCCCCGCCGCCCTGCCGCCCCCACCATCCGGGCGTTGATGATCCGTGCCGGACTTCGCGGCGCAGCGACCGCCCTGTCCCTTCCCGGCTTGATGGTCGCCCTGCCGGGGTCGGCCCTGGCGGAGCAGGCGGTGACGCTGGAAGGCTCCGACTGCCGCTATCGCGACCAGTATCCCGACCGGCGCAAGACCATCCGCTGGTCCGGTGCCTGTGTGGACGGCTGGGCGAGCGGACCCGGCGTGCTGACCTGGTTCCATGACGGACGCTATGAGGGACGGGCGGACGCGACCCTCGTCGATGGACGGATCGAGGGCCGGGCCCGCATCGCATGGCGGGACGGCCGCCGCCTCGACGGCAATTTCAAGGACGGGCTGGTTTCGGGAGAGGCGACCCATGTCTGGGCGGACGGGCGCACCTATGAGGGTGAATGGCGGGACGACCGCCGCACCGGATTCGGCACGCTCATTTTCCCAAGTGGAAACAAGTATGTCGGCGAGTTCCACCGCAATCGCCCCACCGGTCCCGGCGAGTTCGTCACCGCCGACGGCCGCCGCTTCCAGGCGCAGATCGACGGCCGCGGCACGATTAGGGCCGGTACGCCGCTCGACCGCACGCCCCAGTCCGCAGCGGTTCCGACGCCGTCTCCGCCCTCGCCCGCATCGCGGCCTGCCGATGCCGCCGGGCCGCAGCGGCTGGAAGAATGGTTGACGGAACCCGATCAGGTACTGCGCGCCCCGCCGCAGTAGCCGACGCTTCTCCACTGTCCGGCCCGGGCTTCTCATGGGCGGCTTCTCATGGGCGGCTTCTCATGGACGGCTCCTCCTGGGCGGCGCCCGCGGCGCGTCGCCATTTGGCATACGCCATTATGTGAAAATGAATTTACAGGAATGTGGAAAACCTGTAACTCTGTGCTCACGCAAGCCACGCTTGGGCTTTCCGGAGGAGCATCGAGGGAATGGAGCCACCCATTCAGACGGGATCGCTGCTGATCCGGATGCAGAACTGCCAGGCGCAGCTGCCGGCGGCGCTCGCCAAGGTGGGGGAATGGGCCCTGGCCTATCCGTTCCGCACCGCGACGCTGAAGATCGGCGAGCTGGCGGCGGCGGCCGAGGTGTCGGTGGCGTCCGTCAACCGCTATGCCCGCTTCCTCGGCTATGAGGGCTATCCGGAGTTCCGCGAGGATCTGCTGCGCGCCTTCGAATCCACCTTCGCGCCGGTGGAAAAGCTGCGCGTGGCCGTGCAGCGCGACACCTCGAATGCCGAGATCATGCGGGAATCGCTGGCCAGCGACGCCGGCAACATCACCCGCACCATGGATCTGCTGCAGCCCGAACAGTGCGAGGCGGCGATCCGCCTGATCCGCGACTCCAAACGCGTCGTGGCGCTGGGGTTGGGCGACAGCGCCTATCTCGCCCTGTTCCTGGCCGACGTGCTGGAGCCCTATGTCGACCATGTCCGCGAAGCCATCGAGTTCGCGGGCACCGAGCGCACCATCCGCCGGCTGATGACGGTCAAGCCCGGCGATCTGGTCATCGCCATCACCTCGCCGCGCTATTCGCGCCGGACCATTGAGCATCTGCAGCTGTGCCGGGAACGCGGGGCGAAGGCCATCGCGCTGACCGACGCGCCGGACAGCCCGATCGTCCCGCTTGCCGATGTCACCCTGCTGGCCGGGGCCGACCATGGCGTGCGCCACAGCTCCCCCACCGGGCTGATGGCGCTGATCGTGGCGCTGGGCACCGCGCTGTCCCGCTCCGGTCCGGACAGCGTCGGACAGGCCGCCGACGTCGCCGAACGCATCCTGCCCTACCTCCACGTCGTGCCGAAGAGCAAGCGGCCGACGGAGTGAGCGGGGCTTTCCTTTCCACGCGCCAAAGAAGCTGAAAAGCGATGACGATCTCCTATTGGAACGGGCGTTACCTGCCGCTGGACGAGGTCCATGTGTCGCCGCTGGACCGCGGTTTCCTGTTCGCCGACGGCCTCTATGAGGTGACCGCCGCCTACAACGGCCGCCTGTTCGAGCCGGAGGCGCACATCGCCCGCCTGCAGCGCGGGATGTCCGAACTGCGCATCGACTGCGCCCTGTCGGCCGGCGACTGGATGGGCATCATGGAACGGCTGGCCGCCGGATCCGGCATCGACGGCGACCTGACCGTCTATCTCCAGGTCACCCGCGGCGCCGCCGCCAGCCGCGGCCACGCCTTCCCGGCCGGCGTCACCCCGTCGGTGTTCGGCATGGCCAGCCCGCTGAAGCGCCCGCCCGCGGCATGGCGCGACCAGGGCGTCGCCGCCATCACCATCCCCGACATCCGCTGGGGCCGCTGCGACCTGAAGACGGTTGCGCTGCTCGGCAGCGTGCTGGCGCAGCAGGCGGCGACCGACGCCGGCGTGGTCGATGCGCTTCAGCTGCGCGACGGTCTGGTGACGGAGGGCGCGGCGACCAACATCTTCGTGGTCAAGGACGGCGTCATCGCCACCCCGCTCAACGACAACCGCATTCTCGAGGGCATCACCCGCACCGTCATCCTGCGGCTGGCCGTCGAGGCCGGCCTGCGGCTGGAGGAACGCGACATTCCGGCGGCGGAACTGGACTCCGCCGACGAGATCTGGATCGCCAGCACCACCAAGGAAATCACTCCCGTCACCAGCCTGAACGGCAAGCCGGTCGGCACCGGCGCGCCGGGCATGGTGTGGCGCCGCATGTTCGCGCTGTTCGCCGAGAGGCTGGGACGAGAAGGGACTGGCCGATGAGCGTTGCCGCTGCCGCAAAGTCGGTCGAGACCGCGCCGGCGCTGCTTTCCGTAGAGGGCCTGAGCGTCGCCTTCGACGGCGAGCATGGTCCCGTGCGCGTGGTCGACGATGTCAGCTTCACCGTGGCACCGGGCGAGACGGTCGCCATCGTCGGCGAATCCGGCTCCGGCAAATCGGTGACCTCGCTGTCGCTGATGCGTCTGGTCGATTATGCCGGCGGCCGCATCGTTGGCGGGCGCATCCGCTTCAAGGGGCGCGACGGGCGCGAACGCGACCTCGCCACGCCGCCGGCCGAAGCGCTGACGGACATGCGCGGCAACGACATCGCCATGGTCTTCCAGGAGCCGATGACGTCGCTGAACCCGGTCTTCACCATCGGCGACCAGATCGCCGAGGCGGTGATGCTGCACCAGGGTCTCGACCGCAAGGCGGCGCGGGCGGAGGCGTTGCGCATGCTGGAGAAGGTTCGGATTCCCGAACCGGCCCGGCTGCTCGACCGCCACCCGCACCAGCTGTCGGGCGGCATGCGCCAGCGCGTGATGATCGCCATGGCGCTGTCCTGCCGGCCCTCCCTGCTGATCGCCGACGAGCCGACCACCGCGCTCGACGTCACCATCCAGGCCCAGATCCTGCGGCTGATCCGCCTGCTGCAGGACGAGATGGGGATGGGCGTCATCTTCATCACCCATGACATGGGCGTGGTGGCGGAGGTGGCCGACCGCGTCGTCGTGATGTGGCGTGGCCGCAAGGTGGAGGAGGGCACGGTCGAGCGCATCTTCCAGGCGCCGCAGCACCCCTACACCAAGGCGCTGCTGTCCGCCGTGCCGAAGCTGGGCGCGCTGCGCGGCCATGATCTGCCGATGCGCTTCCCGCTTCTGGTGGTGGACGACGCGAAGGCCGAGGCTGCGCCGCCGGCCCCGCCGCCGGTGCAGGACACCGTGCGCGCGGCCGACGCCCCGCTTCTGGAGGTGCGCGACCTCACCACCCGCTTCGGCGTGCGCAAGGGCATCTTCGGATCGCTGAAGGCCCGCGTCCATGCGGTGGAAAAGGTCAGCTTCGCCGTCCGTCCGGGCGAGACGCTGGCGCTGGTCGGTGAATCCGGCTGCGGCAAGTCGACCACCGGCCGCACCATCATGGGGCTTCAGTCCGCCACCTCCGGCAGCATCCGCTTCGACGGCCTCGACACCGCGGCGCTGGATTCCAACGGCCAGGCGAAGCTGAAGGAGAAGATCCAGTACATCTTCCAGGATCCCTTCGCCTCGCTGAACCCGCGCATGACCGTCGGTTTCAGCGTCGCCGAACCGATGCTGGTCCACAATTACGTGCCCACATCCAGGCCGGGCGTGTCGCGCCGCCGCGCCATCGAGGAACGGGTTGCGGAGCTGCTGACCCAGGTGGGCCTGAAGCCGGAGCACGCGCGCCGCTACCCGCATGAATTCTCCGGCGGACAGCGCCAGCGCATCTGCATCGCCCGCGCGATCGCCTGCGATCCCAAGCTGATCATCGCCGACGAGGCGGTGGCGGCGCTCGACGTGTCGATCCAGGCGCAGATCGTCAATCTGCTGATGGAGCTGCAGGCCAGGCGCGGCCTGTCCTACCTGTTCATCAGCCATGACATGGCGGTGGTGGAGCGGGTCAGCCACCGCGTCGCCGTCATGTATCTGGGCCAGATCGTCGAACTCGGGCCCCGCCGCGCGGTGTTCGAGAACCCGCAGCACCCCTACACCCGCCGCCTGATGGCGGCCGTGCCGATCGCCGATCCCAGCCGGCGCACCCGCGACCTGCGGCTGCTGACCGGCGAGATCCCAAGCCCGATCCGCAACATCGGCGACGAGCCGGTGGTGCAGCCGCTGGTGCCGGTTGGCGACGACCATTTCGTCGCGCGCCACGCCGTCGGCGGCGACTTCTGAATCAAGAAAAGGGAGACATCACGTGACGCGCTTCGCTCTTCCCCTGCTGGCCGGCCTGCTCGCCGGCACCGCGCTGGCCGGTCCGGCCTTCGCCGCCAAGAATCTGGTCGTCGGCATCCCCGACAACATCACCACGCTGGACCCGGCCGACATCAACGACACCCTGTCGCAGTCGGCCAGCCGCACGATGATGCAGGGCCTGTTCGGCTTCGACAAGGAGATGAAGCTGGTCCCGCTGCTGGCGGAGAGCTTCACGGTCAACGACACCGCCACCGAATACACCTACCGCCTGCGCAAGGGCGTCACCTTCCATGACGGTTCGCCCTTCAACGCCCAGGCGGTGAAGACCAACTTCGACCGCCTGTCGAACCCTGCCAACCGGCTGAAGCGCCAGAGCCTGCTGGCGATGCTGGCCGAGACGGTGGTGGTCGACGACCACACCATCACGCTCAAGCTGTCGCAGCCCTTCGGCGCGCTGAACAACAACCTCGCCCACCCCGGCGCCATGATCCACAGCCCGAAGGCGCTGGAAACCTTCGGCAAGGAGATCGGCCGCCACCCCGTCGGCACCGGCCCCTACAAGTTCGTCAGCTGGGAAGCGGACACGCTGAAGGTCGAGAAGAACGCCAACTACTGGAAGCCCGGCCTGCCGAAGGTTGACAGCGTGACGCTGAAGAGCGTGCCGGAGAACGGCAGCCGCATCGCCATGCTGCAGACCAACGAGGCGCAGTTCATCTATCCGCTGCCGCCGGAAATGGTGAAGATGGTGGAAGCCAACCAGGCGCTGGAGATCATCGACGCCCCGTCGATCATCGCCCGCTATGTGGCGATGAACACCATGAAGAAGCCGTTCAACGACCCGCGCGTCCGTCAGGCGCTGAACTACGCCATCGACAAGAGCGCCTACGCGAAGGTGGTCTATCGCGGCTATGCCGGCCCGCTGGATTCGGCCATCCCGTCCAAGCTGGGCTTCCACGTCTCGCAGCCGAACCAGTACACCTACGACCTCGCCAAGGCGAAGGCGCTGCTGGCCGAGGCCGGCTATCCGAACGGCTTCGAGGCCGAGATGATCGGCCGCAACAGCACCAACTTCATCCGCGGCATGCAGTTCGTGCAGCAGCAGCTGGCGCAGGTCGGCGTCAAGCTGACCGTCACCCCGCTCGAAGCCGGTGTCGAGGCATCCCGCGTCTGGAGCGTCGAGAAGCCGGAGGATGCCACGGTGCAGATGCAGTACAGCGGCTGGTCGGCTTCGACCGGCGATGCCGACTGGGGCCTGCGTCCGCTGCTGTGGGGCAAGGGCTTCCCGCCGAAGTTCTTCAACGTCGCTTACTATAAGAACGAGACGGTCGACACCGCGATCGAGACCGGCATCGGCACCGCCGACAACGCCAAGCGCGCCGACGCCTACCGCGTCGCCCAGGAGCAGATCTGGAAGGACGCGCCGTGGATCTTCCTCGGCGTCGAGAACCTGCTGGCCGGCAAGTCGAAGAAGCTGACCGGCTTCTACTACGTCGCCGACGGCGGCCTGCAGATGGAAGAGGCCGATCTGCAGTGATGTGAGTGTGGGGTGGGGGGTTAGACCCCCACCCTAACCCTCCCCCGCTCTCAGCGGACCTACGGTCCGCCTGCCGCGTCAGCACAAAGCGAAGCTTTGTGCGAGAGCTGGGCGGGGGAGGGGACAAGTACTTTGGCGGGAGAGTGGCGGCAGTCCCTCCCCCGCCCAGCGGGGGAGGCTAGGTGGGGGTCTAACGCCACCGCCGGCCGACACCCCACCCAGGCCCTCCACCAGGACCTCTGCCCCATGCTGAAATATCTCGTCGGCCGTGTCGCCGGCATCCTGCCGGTTCTGCTGGTGATTTCCGTCTTCGTCTTCGGCTTCGTCCATCTGCTGCCGGGCGATCCGGCGCGGCTGGTCGCGGGGCCGGATGCGACCCAGCGCGACGTCGAACTGGTGCGCCAGGATCTCGGCCTCGACCAGCCGCTGTGGGTGCAGTATGGCCGCTTCCTCGGCAACGCGGTGCAGGGCGAATTCGGGCGCTCGATGAAGACCAAGCGGCCGGTGTCGCAGGAGATCGGCGAACGCTTCATGCCCACGCTCTACCTCACCGTCGCCGCCATGGCGTGGGCGACGCTGGCCGGGCTGCTGATCGGCGTGGCGTCGGCAACGAAGCGCGGGCGCTGGCAGGACCATGCCGGCATGATCGTCGCGGTGTCGGGCATCGCCTTCCCGTCCTTCTGGCTCGGCCTGCTGATGATCGACCTGTTCTCGGTCAAGCTCGGCTGGCTGCCGACCAGCGGCTATGGCACGTGGCAGCATTTCGTCATGCCGTCGCTGACGC
Organism: Azospirillum largimobile; assembly: GCF_977007025.2. Taxonomy (NCBI): domain Bacteria; kingdom Pseudomonadati; phylum Pseudomonadota; class Alphaproteobacteria; order Rhodospirillales; family Azospirillaceae; genus Azospirillum; species Azospirillum largimobile. The sequence continues at coordinate 648,259 of NZ_CDRMUA020000003.1, read as the reverse complement.
TCGGCCTCGGCGTCGCCGCGGTGATGGCGCGCTTCACCCGCTCCGCCTTCATCGAGATCGCGCGCGAGGATTATGTCCGCACCGCCAGGGCCAAGGGCGTGCCCGCCCGGCTGGTGGTGTGGAAGCACACGCTGCGCAACGCGCTGATCCCGATCATCACCATGGTCGGCCTGCAGTTCGGCTTCCTGCTCGGCGGATCCATCGTGGTGGAGACGGTGTTCTCCTGGCCGGGGCTGGGCCGGCTGCTGGTCGATAGCGTCAATTACCGCGACTACACCGTCATCCAGGCGGAGATCCTGCTGTTCTCGCTGGAGTTCATCATCATCAACCTGCTGGTCGATGTGCTGTACGCCTTCGCCAACCCCGAGATTCGCTACTCATGACCACGACAGACGCAACCGGCGTGGCCGCCGGCCAAAATACGGGCCACGAAGCCGTCCGTTCGCCGCTGCGCGAGTTCTGGCGCAAGTTCCGGCGCAACCGCACCGCCATGGCGGCCGGCATCTGTCTGCTGGCGCTGGCTTTGGCCGCTGCCGCTGCACCCTGGATCGCGCCGTTCGATCCCGCGGCCTTCGATTACGACCGCATCCTGGAAGGCCCGTCGGCCGCTCATTGGGCCGGCACCGACGCCTATGGCCGCGACATCTTCAGCCGCATCCTGTGGGGCGCCCGCATCTCGCTGTCGGTCGGGCTGCTGTCGGTCCTGCTCGGCGGGGTGGCCGGCGTGGCGCTGGGGCTGATCGCGGGCTTCCGCGGCGGCTGGATCGACAGCCTCATCATGCGCATCTGCGACGTGCTGCTGGCCTTCCCCGGCATCCTGCTGGCCATCGGCATCGTCGCCATCCTGGGGCCGGGCATCGAGAACGTCATCTATGCGGTCGCGATCTTCAGCATCCCCGTTTTCGCCCGTCTCGTGCGCGGCAGCACGCTGTCGCTGAAGCGCGCGGTCTATGTCGACGCCGCCCGCGCCATCGGCGTGCGCGACCGGCTGCTGATGGTCCGCCACATCCTGCCCGGCACGCTGCCCAGCGTGATCGTCTATGTCTCCATGCGCATCGGCACCTCGATCCTGACGGCGGCCAGCCTCAGCTTCATCGGCCTCGGCGCCCAGCCGCCCAGCCCGGAATGGGGCGCCATGCTGGCCGATGGGCGCAGCTACATCGGCGTCGCAAGCCACGTCACCTTCTATCCCGGCCTCGCCATCTTCCTGACGGTGCTGGCCTTCAACCTGCTCGGCGACGGACTGCGCGATGCCCTCGACCCGAAACTCCGTTGAACCGGTAAAGCGAGCGCGGGCCTTGGGGCTCGCCTGCGGCCGGCTGACGCCGGGGCCGCGCAACGCCATCACCGACGTTCCGGGCGTGCGCGTCGGCCATTGCACGCTCGACGAGAACACATTCCAAGGGGGCGCCATCCAGACCGGCGTCACCGCCATCCTGCCCCATGCCGGCAACCTCTACCGCGACAAGCCCATAGCCGCGGCGGAGGTGCTGAACGGCTTCGGCAAGAGCGTCGGCCTGATGCAGGTGGAGGAACTCGGCGCGCTGGAAACCCCGATCCTGCTGACCAACACGCTGTCGGTTGGCACGGCGTCCACCGCTTTGGTCCGCCATGCCATCGCCGCCAACCCCGACATCGGCCGCACCACCGCCACCGTCAACCCGGTGGTGATGGAGTGCAACGACGGTCCGCTGAACGACATCCAGGCGCTGGCGGTGACGGAAGCCCATGCCGCCGCCGCGCTGTCCGCCGCGCTCGCCGAACCGGACGGCGCCGAGGTCGCGGTCGGATCGGTGGGTGCCGGGCGCGGCATGTCCTGCTTCGGCTTCAAGGGCGGCATCGGGACATCCTCGCGCCGCCTCAAGCTGGACGGCAAACGTTATCACTTGGGCGTGCTGGTGTTGGCGAATTTCGGCCGGCCGGGGGAACTGCGACTGCCCGATGGCCGCCGCGTCGCCCTGCCCGTGAAGGACGACGCGCCGGAGAAGGGCTCCGTCATCGTCATCGCCGCCACCGACGTGCCGCTCGATCACCGCCAGCTGCGCCGGGTGATCCGCCGCGCCGGGGTAGGGCTGGCGCGGGTGGGGTCCTTCTGGGGCCATGGCAGCGGCGACATCGCGCTGGGCTTCACCACCGCCAACCGCATCGGCCATGACGAAACCGCCGACATCCTGGCCCTGCGCATGTTGAACGAACGCCGCATCGACGCCCTGTTCGAAGCGATGGCCGATGCCACGCAGGAAGCCGTTCTCGACGCGCTGGCCGCCGCCACGCCGGTGGTCGGCCGCGACGGCGCCAGCCGGCCTTGCCTATCCGACACGCTCACCTCCGGGAGCACTCCGTGAAGATCTACATCTCCGCCGACATCGAAGGCGTGGCCGGCGTCGTCTCCCAGCAGCAGGTGACGCAGGGCAACCCAGAGTATGAGCGCGCCCGCCGCCTGATGACCGCTGAGGTCAACGCCGCCATCGAAGGCGCGCTTGAAGCCGGTGCGACCGAGATCCTGGTGAACGACAGCCACGGCCCGATGGTCAACCTGCTGCCGGACGAGCTGCATCCGGCCGCCGAATTGATCCTCGGCCGTCCCAAGCCCATCGGCATGTTCGCCGGGCTGGAGCCGGACGCGGCGGGCGTCATGTGCGTCGGCTTCCACACCTCGGCCCGACAATACGGCATCCTCGCCCACACCACCAACAGCTTCGCCTTCGGCCGCGTCCGGGTGAACGGGCAGGAGCTGGGGGAGGCTGGCAATTACGGCGCCTATGCCGGAGAGATCGGCGTGCCGGTGATCCTGCTGAGCGGCGACGACCGCTTCGCCGCCGAGATGGCGCCGCTGTTCCCGGAGTCCGAGCGCGTGGTGGTCAAGCAGGCGCTCGGCCAGCGCGCCGCTCGCTCCGTTGCGCCCACGGTCGCCCGCGACCGCATCCGCGAGGCCGCGGCCCGTGCCGTCCGCCGGTCCGCGAGCATCCCGCCCTTCCGCGTCCCCCCGCAAGCCGACGGCGCGCCCTACCGGCTGGAGATCGAGATGACCAGCCCGGCGCTGGCCGATCTGGCGTCGCTGATCCCGGTGTCCGAACGCCTCGACCCCGTGACCATCCGCCTGCCGGCTGCCAGCATGGCCGCCGCTCTCGGCTGGATCAACACCCTGTCGGCCATGTCGGCCGCCCTGCGCTGAGACCCGCAACCATGACCTTCACCCAACCGCAGCCCTTCGCGCTGGCCATCCATGGCGGCGCCGGCACCATCAAGCGCAACGCCCTGACGCCCATCCTGACCGAGGGCTACCATGCCGGCCTGCGCCGGGCGCTCGCCGCCGGGCACGAGGTGCTGGCCGACGGCGGCAGCGCGCTCGCCGCCGTCACCGCCGCCGTCATGGCGCTGGAGGACGAGCCGCTGTTCAACGCCGGCCGCGGCGCCGTCTTCACCGCCGAGGGCGTGCAGGAGATGGACGCCGCCATCATGGACGGCCGTGACCGCTCCGCCGGTGCGGTGGCCGGCCTGTTCGGCCCGCGCAATCCCATCCTCGCCGCCCGCGCGGTGATGGAGCACAGCGAGCATGTCCTGCTGATCGGCGAGGGCGCGCTGGATCTCTGCCGCCGCCAGGGACTGGCGATGGAGGAAGCCCCCTATTTCTTCACCCAGCCGCGCTGGGACGCCCTGCAGGCCGAGCTTGAGCGCCGGCGCTCCGGCGCCGCAGATGACGGCGACGACCAGCGCCGCCACGGCACCGTCGGTGCCGTCGCCCGCGACCGCGACGGCAACCTCGCCGCCGCCACCTCCACCGGTGGGATGACCGCCAAGGCCAAGGGCCGCGTCGGCGACAGCCCGGTGATCGGCGCCGGCACCTTCGCCGACAACATCACCTGCGCCGTCTCCGCCACCGGCCATGGCGAGCATTTCATCCGCCGCTGCGCCGCCCACGAGATCGACGCCCGCATGCGCTGGGCCGGCCAGACCCTGGAGCGTGCCGCCGGCGACGTGGTGGACGAGCTGGGCGTGATCGGCGGTTCCGGCGGTCTCGTCGCCATCGACCGCGACGGCCGGGTGGCGCTGCCCTTCAACTGCTCCGGCATGTATCGCGGCGCCATCGGGCCGGAAGGGCTGGCGATGACCGCAATCTACCGCGAGGAGTTCCGGATCGGCTGACGGTTCCCTCTCCCCCAGGAAAGTCCCCTCTCCCCCCCGGGGAGAGGGTTAGGGTGAGGGGGACGCGTGGCGAGGATTCTCGAGAATCCACCCATGTGCATCCCCCTCACCCCGACCCTCTCCCCGGGGGGGAGAGGGGGAATTTTTGCAAGTCGGGAAGATGACTCACCCCCACCCCTCTCGACCGCTGTCGTCCGGCTCTGCCCCGTTTCCCCGGCTGGACAGGCGGGGGACGGTTTGCAACGCTGCGGCTTCAACGGTGCAATTCCCGAGACGGAGGATGACGGCATGCGTGCGATGGTGATTTCGCGGTTCGGCGGTCCCGACGTGTTCGAGTTGCAGGACCGGCCGCGCCCGGTCGCTGGGCCGGGAGAACTGCTGGTTCGGGTGGTGGCATCCGGTACCAACCCCGTGGACGCCAAGATCCGGCAGGCCGGCAGTTGGGCTGGCATCCCCTTTCCGGCGGTGCTGGGTTATGACGTGTCCGGCGTGGTCGAGGAGGTCGGCCCCGGCGTGATCGGCTTCAAGGCCGGCGACGAAGTGTTCTACACGCCGGAGATCTTCGGCAATCCCAACGGCAGCTACGCCGAATACACCGTCGCCGCCGCGTCCATCGTCGCGCACAAGCCGCCCGGCCTTGCCCATGTCGAGGCGGCGGGCATCCCGCTGGCCGGCGGCACGGCATGGGAGGCCATCGTCCGCCGTCTGGCGGTGCGGCCGGGCGAGACGGTGCTGATCCATGGCGGGGCCGGCGGCGTCGGCAGCTTCGCCATCCAGTTCGCCAAGGCGGCGGGCGCCCGCGTGCTGGCCACCGCCAGCAAAGCCAACCACGAGGCGATGCGCGATCTCGGCGCCGACGTGACGCTCGACTACCGCGACACCGACGTGGTGGACCAGATCCTGCGCGAGGCGGGCGGGGCAGGGGTGGACGCCGCCTTCGACACCGCCGGCAGCAATGTGCCGATGAGCACGCAGGTGACGCGCTCCTTCGGCCGCATCGCCACCATCCTGCCGCCGACCGGCGACCTCGACGCGCTCTATGTGAAGAACCAGACCCTCTATGGCACCTTCCTGACCCGCGAGGGCGCCCGCCTGCGCGAGATGGCGCCGCTGTTCGAACGCGGGCAAGCCAAGGTGATCGTCGACGCCGTCCTGCCGCTGGAGCAGGTGGGCAAGGCGCATGAACGGCTCGATTCCGGCCACGGTCGCGGTAAGATCATCCTGCAAGTGGGCGCCTGACGGTCAGGCGAGGCTCTTGAGGGACGGTCCTTGGATTACATCTGGCTTATCGGGCTGCACGTCGCCGCGGTGACGGTGTGGATCGCGGGGATGTCCGTCGCCGCCATCCTGATCAGCGCCCTGGATGCCACGACCGCCGCCGAGGAGGGACCGGCCCGCATCCTGCGCGCGGCATCCCGCTGGGACCGCCGCGTGACCTCCCCGGCGATAGGTCTCGCCTGGATTCTCGGCATCACGCTCGTGGTGTGGGGCGGCTGGGGCCTGGAGCCGTGGCTGGTGGCGAAGGTCGCCATCGTCATCGCCCTGTCCGCCCTGCACGGCAAGCTCGCCGCCGGGCTGCGCCGGCTGGGCGAACCGGCCCCCGCATCGGGTGTCCGCCCGGTCTCGCCGCTGCTGCGCTTCTCCCCTCTGGCGGTGATCGCCGGGGTCATCGTCATCGTCACGCTGGTTGTGGTGAAGCCCTATTGAGCCGAAGCCCAACGGACAGACCTCGGCTGCGGTCGGTCAGTCATCGGCAGGGAGCAGATGGGGGTTCCAGACGACCTCCCACAGATGCCCGTCCGGATCCCGGAAATATCCGGCATAGCCGCCATAGAAGGTGTCCTGCGCGGTCTTGACGATTTCGGCGCCGGCGCGTCCTGCGGCCTCCATCACCTCGTCCACCTCGCTCTTGCGCGCGACATTGTGCCCGATGGTGACGGCGGTGGAACTGACGGGAGTTTTGGCCAAGCCGGTGTCGTGGCAGATGTCGTCCTGCGCCCAGATCGCCAGCTTCAGTCCGCCGGACAGATCGAAGAAGGCGACCGCGCCATGGTCGAACTCGCGGCCGATGATGCCGTCGCTGGGCAGCCCGAGGCCGTCACGATAGAAGGCAAGCGCCCGGTCGAGGTCGGCGACGCCCAGCGTCAGAACGGAAATTCTCGGCTTCATGTCCATACCCCTGCTATCGGCGCCCGCATCATGCACGCACCCTGATAGTCTTGGGCCGTTGCCGTTGGGTCGTTACCCTGGCAACGGAAGGACCCGCATGGCGGGGGCCGGGCCAACCGTCCCGAGCCTAACCTGTTTCAGACGGTCCAACGCTATCCTCCGGGCCGGGGGCGGTCAAGTCCGGCGCCCTTCGCCGCCATCGCCGGGGCTATCGCCATCGTGACATGTATGGTGGTAAAAGCTGAGTGAGCAGCACGCGGCCCCAAGCCGGGGAGTCGGTTTCAGCGCGAAAGGACAAGCCATGGCCGTCGCCAAGACTACGATCTGCCTCCGGTTCGACAAGGACGCCGAGTCCGCCGCCCGCTTCTACGCCGCGACCTTCCCCGACAGCGCCGTGCACGCCGTCCACCGCGCCCCCGCCGACTACCCGTCCGGCAAGGCGGGCGACGTTCTGACGGTCGAGTTCACCGTCGCCGGCATCCCCTGCCTCGGCCTGAACGGCGGCCCGGCCTTCACCCACAGCGAGGCCTTCTCGTTCCAGATCGCCACCGACGACCAGGAGGAGACCGACCGCTATTGGACCGCCATCGTCGGCAACGGCGGCCAGGAGAGCGCCTGCGGCTGGTGCAAGGACCGCTGGGGGATCTCCTGGCAGATTACGCCGCGCGTGCTGACCGATGCGTTGGCGGCGGGTGGAGAGGAGGCCAAGCGGGCGTTCGAGGCGATGATGGGGATGACGAAGATCGACGTGGCGGCGATTGAGGCGGCGCGTAGGGGGTGAGGGAAATTGGGAGGGAATGTGGAGGAGGTGTGTCGGCTGGTGACCCAAAGCGGACCATCATTTTCGACCGCTTTGCGCCAGAGCAGCCAGTGCCGTTCAGCGCAAGCTGGCCCTATACGTGACCCTGATGCCTTCCGCCAGTCAGGGGCGCGGCACGATTTCCGAATGCCCGGCGCTGTGCCTCACTCATAAACGGCGTCGCGCGGGCCGGTATCTCCCAACGCCATTTTGACGAAGGCGTCAGCCGTCAGGTCTGCGTCGAGCAGCGCGCCATGGTGGGCGAAGCGATCACTCCGGTCGAGCCAAAGCCGATCACACAGCGCATCGAGCGAGCCGGAAGCACCGGGGAAGACCGCGTGCGACATCTCCTTGGTACAGATGAACCGGTCCGCCGAGAACGTGTCGGCACCCCATGCGGCGCGTCCGCAGCGCGCGAACTCGTAGTTCAGGAAGTCCATCTCATTCTCATAGGCATGCGCCACCAGAAGATCCTCGCCCAGAAAGGCGAGAAGCGCGTCGGCCACCTCGGGGAAGCGGGGCGCCGCCTTCAGGTCGGCGGGCTTGATGCCGTGCACCTTGATGGCGTCGGGATGGAGAGGGGCGTCGGGGTTGACCCGCGTCTCCCAGCTGCGCACTTTCCTCCAGGCTTCGCCCTCTCGGATGATCTCAAGACACCCGATTTCGATGATGATGCCGGGCTGACGCAGGCCCTTGGGCGCCTTACGGATGTCCTGGAGGCTCGGCAGGCGTCGTCCGGTCGTCTCGATGTCGATCGCGACCAGCCGGTCACGTCCTTCCCATGGCTGCATGCTCATTGAGATCCAATCTTTCATTGGTGGAGCCACCTGTGGCACGGATGTGAAACAAGGACAACGCTCTGTCACACCGTCCAGAGTAGCATGGCGAAAGCGCCGGCCGCCGATCAGCGACACCACGGTCACAAGCGGCCGGCCCATGCCACCGAAGCTCTTGATTCTGATAGGTCAGGATCTAGAGTCGTTAGTATAAGACATGATGGGCGCGACCACTGGCGAGCAAGGAGTATCGCTGTGAAATTTCCCGGCCCCGAGCATCCCATCACGATCATCCCCAACCCGAATCGGATCCGTGTCGTCTTCGCCGGCCGGGTCGTTGCCGAAACGGCACGCGCCCTGACGCTGACGGAGGCGAAGTTGCCCGTGGTCCAATATATTCCCCGGGCGGATGCCGACATGACGGCCTTCGAGCGCACGGCGCACGCAACGCATTGCTCTTACAAGGGCGATGCCACTTACTACAGCCTGCGCGTGGGTGATCGAATGGCGATCAACGCTGTCTGGACCTACGAGACTCCCTATCCCGCCGTGGCCGCCATCCGCGAACATTTGGCGTTTTATCCGGAACGCGTCGATTGCATCGAAGAGCACGCGGCCACATAGCGGCATCCGGCGGAAGGCTCCACATGCGGTGTGGTTCTCATCGCAATGCCAGCTGCGTCTGCTCCTGACCCAAAGCGGACCGTTGTGTTAGCTGCGCCGAGGCAGCTTTCGTTTTTCCTTCAAGTGCACAGCCAACCAATGTACGGTAGGAATTTCATCTAACAATGGTAAAAGTGCCAATCTTGAGTTAATGTTGCGCTCTTCCACTTCGCTGTATGCAGCCATGCCTATTGAATGTTGCATTAGATAAACTGGAGATATCATGTATACTTTTCTTGAAATTGCGGGGAAGAAAGTTTATTCGTTTGAAGATCACGCAACCGCGTTGCTGCCCTGGGCTGAATTGTCGTGTGTGTCATCGACAAAACCTTATTTGATTACCTTGGATTTCCATACTGATACTCATCCCGCGTTTTTAAATCACTGCTTCTGGAATGTAAGTCAAGATCCCGACAAGGCAGGTCCGGAAAGGGATAGGCTGTGCAAAAATTTAAATAAACATGATACGATCAGCATTAATAACGCAATCAGCTTGCTAAAGCATGATGAACATATAGATGCAGCAATAAAATCAGACATTATAAACCACTCATTTACCATACAACGAGAATCTTCGTCAACTCTTTCGAGGGAAGAGGAAGATTTTTTCGAAATGGATTTTATGTATACTTTTCAAAATCCTCGGCCCAGACCCCCTTTTACCTATTCCGTCCCAGAAGACCGGATGTTTGTCATCGGACAAACTTGTGCAATAGGGTGTCCGAGAGGTCCGCATGACGATCAATGTATTATAGATCATATCAATCAGGCAATTGAGGATATTTATCTTCAAGCTTGTCTTAACGAAATGACAACAATGAGTGTGACATCCGGCCTTGGCGCTCTCACTGAAAGACCATATATTTTGGATATCGACCTTGATTATTTCCAAACTTTCAGATCGGTTAATCCAATTAGCTCTACTGTATTCCACGATTTAATCCGTGGAGCATTAGGTATTACCATAGCAAAAGAAAGTGTGTGCGTTGAGATGGGAAGAAAAGAAGAAACTTTAGACAGTTCATATCTGCTTAATAAAGTTCTAGATCACATCCAGGTCGCATTATGCGCGCGGCAACCGTTCTCCAAAGACGTTTTCAGCAATTAATGGTAAACATATAATAAAAATAAGGGCGATAGTTATGACGCGCGGCCGTCAATAGTAATTTACTTCGGCCCCTTCCACTAGAGATCCAAATCGGCAGTCCAAACGTCTGCTTCCGGCTGGACGCTCTAACAGTTGGATCAAGAGATGGCCGTTTGCCGAATGTCCGCTCCTGGCGCAGAACAGACCCTCACCCCACCCCCACATCATCCCGGATGCACGCCACCGAATGCCCCGGCGCCACTTCCCGCAGCGCCCTAGCCTCCGGCTCCGCACAAGCCGGCAGCGCGAAGGGGCAGCGGGTGCGGAAGACGCAGCCGGACGGCGGGTTCATCGGGCTCGGCACGTCGCCGTCCAGCAGCATGCGGGTCTTCGGCGCGTCGGGGTCCGGGTCGGGGGCGGCGGACAGCAGGGCCATGGTGTAGGGGTGGCGCGGGCGCTCGTAGAGGGAGTCGCTCGGCGCGATCTCCATCAGGCGGCCGAGATACATCACCGCCACCCGGTCGCTGATGTAGCGCACCACCGCCAGATCATGGGCGATGAACAGCACCGCCAGCCCCAACTCGCGCTGCAGGTCGCCCAGCAAATTCACCACCTGCGCCTGCACCGAGACGTCAAGCGCCGACACTGGTTCGTCCGCGACGATGAAGTCGGGTTCCACCGCCAGCGCGCGGGCGATGCCGATGCGCTGGCGCTGGCCGCCGGAGAATTCGTGCGGGAAGCGGTCCATGGCGTCGGCGCTTAGGCCCACCTTCTCCAGCAATGCGGCCACGCGGTCGCGGCGGTCGGCGCGGGTGCCGATGTTGTGGATCGTCAGAGCCTCGCCGATCACGTCGCGCACGCGCTGGCGCGGGTCGAGGCTGGCATAGGGGTCCTGGAAAACGATCTGCATGCGGCGGCGCTGCGCCCGCATCTCTGCTGTCGGCAGGCCGGTGATCTCCTGCCCGTTGAAGCGGATGGAGCCGCCGGTCGGCTCGATCAGCCGCAGGATGCTGCGCCCGGCGGTGGTCTTGCCAGAGCCTGATTCACCGACCAGCCCCAGCACCTCGCCGCGATTGAGGTCGAAGGACAAATCGTCTACCGCCTTCACCCAGCCGACCGGCCGTTGCAGCAGCCCGCCACGCACAGGAAAGCGCTTTTCCAGATTGCGGACGCTCAGCAGGGGCTGTTCGGTCATGATTTCGGCGGTCCCAATAGCGGTGCTCATTGCACGTCTCTCCAGCGGCGGCAGCGGGCGGAATGGTCGGGGCCGACCGGCTCCAGCACGGGTTCGGCGGCGGTGCAGGCGGGTTCGGCCAGCGGGCAGCGCGGGGCGAAGGTGCAGCCGGCCGGGCGGTTCACCGGGCTCGGCACGCTGCCGGGGATGGCGTGCAGCCGGCCGCCGTCGCCGCGGCGCTGGCCGAGATGCGGCATGCAGGCCAGAAGCCCGCGGGTGTAGGGGTGCTTGGGCGATTTCAGCAGGGAGCGCACATCGCCTTCCTCGACGATGCGGCCGGCATACATCACCACCACCCGGTGCGCCACCTCCGCCACCACGCCCAGATTGTGGGTGATGAACAGGATCGAGGTGCCGGTTTCCTCCTGCAGCCGCCGCATCAGGTCGAGGATCTGCGCCTGGATGGTCACGTCCAGCGCGGTGGTCGGCTCGTCGGCGATCAGCAGGGTGGGGCGGCAGGCCAGCGCCATGGCGATCATCACGCGCTGGCGCATACCGCCCGACATCTGGTGCGGATATTCGTCCAGCCGCCGCTCCGCCGCCGGGATGCCGACCTTCTTCAGCATGGCGAGCGCCTCCGCCCGCGCCGCCCGGCGGTCGAGGCCCTGGTGGTAGCGCAACGCCTCGCCGATCTGGTCGCCGACGGTGTAGACCGGGTTCAGCGAGGTCATCGGCTCCTGGAAGATCATGCCGATCTCGTTGCCGCGGACGCTGCGCATGGCGCGCTCGCTGAGGCGGGCGAGGTCGCGCACCTGCCCGTCGCGGCCCCGGAACAGGATCTCGCCGCCGGCGATGATGCCCGGCGGCGACGGGATCAGCCGCATCGCCGACAGGCTGGTCACCGACTTGCCGCTGCCGGATTCGCCGACGACGGCCAGCGTCTCGTTGCGGCGCACGGCGAAGGAAACGCCGTCCACCGCCTTCGACACGCCGGGATCGGCGGTGAAGTGGGTTTGCAGGTTGCGGATGTCGAGCGTGAGGTCAGCGTCCATGACGGGATCCCGGTAAAGGGGAAGCGGAGGGTGGGTTCAGCTTTGTCGAACTTGGAGTGAAATCGTGAACTCACCCATTTCGGATACCCTTCTCCCCTTGCGGGAGAAGGGTTGGGATGAGGGGTGCAGTAGGCCGCAGGCCTAGGAAACAGAGGTTTGCGTCCCCTCACCCCAACCCCTCTCCCGCAAGGGGAGAGGGGCTTTGTCTATGCACGAGCCTTGGATGCAATTGCCCAGATCGCCGGTTCAGCGGGTGCAGCCGCGGGCCGGCACCGGCCAGTCGCCGGCGACCTCGCCGTTGCGGCTGATCGCCATGCGGTCGTGCAGGTTGGTCACCACGCAGACATGGTTGGGCAGGATGCGCACGCGATCGCCGATCTCCGGCTTCGCCTCGCTGTTGGTAAGGTCGACCACCGCATGCTCCTCGTTGACGCGGACGATCACCGCGTCGGGGTAATCGAGGATCAGGCCGTAACCCTCACCCACCGACGGGGCGACGCGGTCGCTCGACAGCGTCTTGCTGCCGCAATCCAGAACGGCGCGGTCGGGGGTGGGGCGGCTGACCACGGTGGCGTGGACATGCACGGCGCACTCGTCCAGAGTCGCCACCCCGGCGCCGACGGTGGCGCGGTCGTGATAGATGTAGGTGCCGACGCGCAGCTCGGTCACGCCGGGAAGCTCGTGGGTGTCCCAGCAGCCGGGGGTGCCGCCGACCGACACGGTGGTCACGGGAATGCCGGCATTCTCCAGCAACGCGCGCGTCTCGGCGACGAAGGGCACGGTGCGGGGGCCGCGCGGGTAGGTCATCAGGCCGCGGAAGCGGGTCAGTCCATTGCCGGCGGCGCGGCGGGCCAACTCCAGCACCTCCGCCGGGGTCTGCACGCCGCAGCGGCCGTCGCCGCTGTCGAACTCCACCAGGATGCCGATCTCGACGCCGGCCTCGGCCGCGGCGGCGGCCACGGTGTCGAGCGCGACGGCGTTGTCGAGCGCCACCGTCAGCCTGGTCTTGCCGGCCAGCTCGGCCAGCGGCTTCACCTTGGCGGCGCCGACGATGGGGTAGGTCAGCAGGATGTCGGCACAGCCGGCCTCGGCCATCACCAGCGCCTCGCTGATCTTCTGGCAGGTGATGCCGACGGCGCCCAGCTCGATCTGGCGGAGCGCGAATTGGGGAAGCTTGTGGGTCTTGATGTGCGGGCGCAGCGCCAACCCGTGCCGGTCGCAATAGGCCTGCATCTTGGTCAGGTTATGCTCGACCCGGTCGAGGTCGATGACGGGGACGGGGGTGTCGAGATCGTCGACGCGCATGGGACCGCTCCGGAACGCGAAATGAGGGAAGGGGCCGATCCCGCCGGTAAAGCCGGCGGGATCGGCCATGCACAAAAGATGTTACGCTGCAGACGGCAGGACTGCGATGCAGTCGATTTCGACCTGGATGTTGTTCAGCTGGCAGCCGATGGTGGTGCGGGCCGGCGGCTCGGTCGGGAAGAACTCCGAATAGAGCGCGTTGTATTCCTGGAAGCGGCCGAGGTCGCTGAGGTAGCTGTTGACCTTCACCACATGGGCAAGGTCGGTGCCGGCGGCCTTCAGGATGATCTCCAGGTTGCGCAGGGTCTGGCGCACCTCGCCGGCGAAATCCTCGGGCAGCGCGCCGGTCTCCGGATGGTGCGGCCCCTGGCCCGACACATAGACGAAGCCGTTCGCGACGATCGCGTGGCTGTACTGGCCGGCGGGCTTCGCACCCTTTTCGGCGAAGATCGGCTTGCGGTTGGTCATTCGGTCCTCACAGGTTTTGCAAATATGTTCTTGATGGATCAGGCGCGGGCCAGGGCCTTGCCCGGACGCGCGCCGGTGTGCCCGCCGTCGCGCAGGACGAACTGTCCGGCGACGAGCACGTCGGTGATGCCGTGGGGCGGGCGCGTCGGATCCTGGAAGGTCGCGCGGTCCGCCACGTCGGCGGTGAACAGGGTCAGGTCGGCCGCCATGCCCGGCCGGATCAGCCCGCGGTCGGACAGGCCGAAACGCTGGGCCGGGACGGCGGTCATGTGGCGCACGGCATCCTCCAGCCCCAGCCGCCCCTCGCCCTTGATCGCGCAGGCGAGATAGCGCGGGAAGCTGCCGAAGGCGCGGGGGTGCGGCTTGCCGGTCTCGCGCGGCAAGCCGTCGGACCCCAGCATGTGCAGCGGGTGCGACAGCGCGGTTTCCAGATCGGCTTCGTCCAGCTGGAACATGACGATGTTGGTCCGGCCGCGGTCGATGGCGATCAGCCGGACCAGCGTGTCGAAGGGCTGCTCCCACCGCGTCTCGGCGATTTCCGCCAGCGACATCCCCTCAAGATCGCGCAGATCCTCCGCCGAGACGCCGCCGATGCGGACATTCTCCCAGCCGATCAGGCGGATCTTGGATTCCCAGCCGGCGTCAAGCGGCGCCTCGCCGTCTTCCACGGCGCGGCGCAGGGCCGCCAGACCGTCGGGATCGGCCATGCGCGCCAGCAGCCCCTCCACCCCGCCGGCCAGGGCCGAGGGGGGCAGAAGCTGCAGGATGGTGCTGGAACCGGCCGGGTAGGGGTACATGTCGAAGCTGACGTCGGTGCCGTCGTGCCGCGCGATCTCCAGCCGCTCCACCGCCCGTGGCAGGCTGCCCCAATAAGGCCTCCCGGCGGCTTGCAGATGGGAGAGCAGGCCGCTCGCCCCGCCGGCTTTCAGCAGGTCGAGGAACTCGTCCACCGAGGCGATCAGCCCGCCTTCATAGGAGCGGACATGGGCGGTCAGCAGCGCGCCATGCTCGGCCACCACCTCCGCCAGCCGCACCAGTTCCGCCCGGTCTGCCCAGGCGCTCGGCGGATAGACGAGGCCGAGCGACAGGCCATGCGCGCCCTGGCGAAGCTGCTCGGCCAGCAGGGCTGCCATCGCTTCGCGCTCTGTGGCCGTGGCGGCGCGGTTCTGCCAGCCCATGACGGCGAGGCGCAGCGCGGCGTGACCGACCAGCGAGACGAGGTTGATGGCGGTGCCGCGCCCGTCGAGTGCCGCGCGGTAGCCGGCGAAATCGGCGAAGGTCTCCTGATCGGACACCGTGCCCAGAAGATTGCCGAAATGCTCGCGCAGGGGGGCGCTGCTGTCCGTGTTCTGCGGGTACAGCCCGAAAGAGCAGTTGCCGACCACCACGGTGGTGACGCCCTGTGCCACCTTTTCCGGCCGGCCGGGCTGGCGCAACTGGATCAGGTCGTCGTGGCAATGGGCGTCGATGAAGCCGGGGGCGAGGAAGCGGCCCTGCGCCTCCAGCTTTTCGGCGTGCGGCGCGTCCAGCATCGGGCCGACCGCGGCGATGCGTCCGCGCTCCACCAGCACATCCGCCGGAAACCAGGGGGCGCCGGTGCCGTCGATGACGCGGGCGCTCTTGATGAGGAAAGTGGCACTCATCTCATTTCGCCTTCTGGAGCCGGGGGTCGAGCGCGTCGCGCAGCCCGTCGCCGACGATCTGCAACGACAGAACGGTCAGGACGATGGCGCAGCCGGGGAACAGGATCAGCCAGTCGGCCTGCTGGAAATACTGCTGGGCGCCGGCGATCATGTTGCCCCAGGTCGGGGTGGTCGGCGGCACCCCGACGCCGAGGAAGGACAGCGCCGCCTCCGTCAGGATCGCGTAGGCGAAGATGAAGGTGGCCTGCACCAGGATCGGCGAGATCAGGTTGGGCAGGATGTGCAGGAAGACGATGCGCGGCGTGGAGGCGCCGAGCGCCGTCGCCGCCTCGATGAACGGCATCTCGCGGACCACGAGGCAAGCGGCACGCACCACGCGGGCGACGCGCGGGGTGTAGACGATGCCGAGCGCCAGCACGACGTTGTAGAGCGACGGCCCCAGCGCCGCCATGAAGGCGATGGCCAGCAGGATGTCGGGAAAGGCCATCAGCGCGTCGGTCAGCCGCATTAGCACGCCGTCCAGCGGCCGGATATAGCCGGCGGCGAGCCCCAGCAGCGTACCCATCAGCGTCGCCACCACCACCACCAGCAGCCCGACCAGCAGCGACAGCCGGGCGCCCAGCATCACGCGGGACAGCACGTCGCGGCCATATTCGTCAGTGCCGAACCAGTGGGCGGCGGATGGCGCTTTCAGCCGGCCGAGGATGTCCATCTTCATCGGGTTGAAGGGGGTGATCCACGGCGCCAGCAATGCCACCGCCAGGATCGCTGCCATGATCAGGAAGGACAGCACCACCAGCCTGCGCCGGAACAACTGGCGCATCAGCAGGGCTGCCGGCGAGCGGCTGCGCGGCGGCTTGGCGGAGGAGGGAAGGGTGACGCTGCCGTGACCGGCGGGGACGCTTGCCATGGAAACCCTCCCTCTCAATAACGGACCCGCGGATCGACCACGGCATAGAGCAGGTCGACCGTCAGGTTGATCAGCACATAGATGGCGGACACCACCAGCAGGGCGCCCTGGATCACCGGATAGTCGCGGCGCAGCACGGCCGAGACGATCAGGTTGCCGACGCCGGGCAGGCCGAACACGGTTTCCGTCACGATGGCGCCGGCGATCATCACCGCGGTGGTCAAGCCGATCACCGTCAGGATCGGGATCATCGCGTTGCGCAACGCATGCTTCAGCACGACGACCAGCGGCGGCAACCCCTTGGCCCGCGCGGTGCGGACGTAATCGTTGCTCATCACGTCCAGCATGCTGGTGCGGGTGAAGCGCAGGATCAGCGCCGAGTTCGGAATGCCGAGCGCGATGGCCGGCAGCACCAGATGGCGCATCCGCTCCATCAGGTCGGCTTCGGGCGGGCCATAGCCGGCGACCGGGAACCAGGCATGGTCGACCGCCAGATACTTGATGAGCGTCAGCCCGATCCAGAAGCTGGGAATGCTCGCCGCCAGCATGGCCAGCCCGACCGCGGTCTGGTCGATCAGCCCACCGCGCTTGGCCGCCGACAGGATGCCGATGGGCACGCCGATCAGCATGGCGATCCCCACCGACATCATCGTCAGCAGCGCCGTCAGCTCCGACCGTTCGGCCAGCGCCTGCGCCACCGGACGGTTGAGGAAGATGGACTCGCCAAGGTCGAAGCGGACGATCTGCCCGAGATAGAGCAGGAACTGCGTCAGCAGCGGCTCGTCGAGCCCCAGCCGGCCGCGCAGCGCCGCGATGTCCTCCGGCGTGGCGGAAGACCCCAGCATGACGGCGGCGGGATCGCCCGGCACCACGCGGGCGATCACGAAGACCACCATGGCGACGAGCAGCATGACGATCATCATGCCGGCGAACCGGCGGACGAAGTAAACGAGCATGGTTGCGGTCCCGGACTGAGGGGAGACATCCAATCGCCCTCTCCCGTCCCGGGAGAGGGAGGGGACCCGCCGAAGGCGGGGAGGGTGAGGGGGAATCCAAGAAGCCGAAAGCGCATGGTTCCTTGCGCCACCCCTCACCCTTCCCACCGCTTCGCGGCGGGCCCCTTCCCTCTCCCGGGGCGGGAGAGGGAGCTTTCAGCCCCCCTCAGCCCTTCAGTTCGGTGTTCCAGAAGAAGGGCCAGGGCGTCGGCGTGTAGCCGGTCAGCTTGTCGCTGCTGGCGGCGAGGTTGTAGAACTCGCCGACCTTAACGCTGGGCACCTCGCTGTAGAACAGTGTCTGCAATGCCACCCACTTCGTCTTGCGGGCCGCCGGGTCCATCTCGCGGTTGAAGGCGGCAAGCGCCTCGCGCTTGGCGGGGCTGTCCCACCAGCCGGGATAGCTGGGGTTCAGCACCGTGATCAGCGACGGTTCCGGCACGAAGGTGTGATAGGTGAAGAAGGCATCCCACCCCTTGTCGTCGCCGCGGCGCTGCAGCAGGGTCGCCCAGTCCAGCACCTGCAGATCGACCTTGAAGCCGGCCATTTCGAGCTGGGCCTGCGCCACCATGCTCATCTTGTACAGGAACTCGTACTGGACCGAGGTCATGATGCGGATCGGCTCGCCCTTGTAGCCGGCGGCCTTCAGCAGGTCCGCCGCCTTGCCCGCGGCATGGTCGCTGTAGGGCTTGGCGCTGGCCGCATCGAAATAGGGCGTGCCCTGGGCGTAGATCGACCCCTCCGCCTGGACGAAGGCGGGATCGCCGAGGCCGGCCAGCAGCATGTCGTTCGGCTCCAGCGCCGCCAGAACCGCCTGGCGCAGCTTCGGGTTCGCCATCACGCCGGTCTTGGTGTTCATGATCATCAGCGGGAAGCCGAAGGGCTTGACGATCACCGGCTTGACGCCGGCGGCGTCCTTGATGCGCGGCAGGGTTTCCGCCGGCAGGCTGTCGGCGAACTGGTACTGGCCGGCCAGCACGCCCGACACCCGGGTCGCGGCGTTCGGCACCGGGACGAAGCGCACCTCGCCGATGGCGGCCTTGCGGCTGCCGGCATAGCCGCTGGGCGTGCCGGCGGGAGAGGCGTAGCCGTCGTGGCGCACCAGCCGGATATACTGGTCGGGCTTGTGCTCCAGCAGCTTGTACGGACCGGTGCCGATCAGCGACTTCAGCGCGCCCGGCCCGTCGATCGCCGATTTCGGCACGATGGCGGCGGCGCCGTTGTTCATCGCCAGCAGCGCGGTCAGCGGCGCGAAGGGCTCCTTCAGCGCGATGACGACGGCGTCCGCACCCTTGGCGCTGATGCTTTCCACCAGCGGGGCGACGGTCTTGCCGCGCGGCGAGGCCTTGGTCCAATGGTCGAGCGAGGCGACCACGTCGTCGGCCGTGACGGTGCTGCCGTCATGGAAGGTGACGCCGCTGCGCAGGGGGATGGTGTAGGTCTTGCCGTCCGCCGACACCTGCGGCAGGGCCGACGCCACCAGCGGGGCGAGCTTCCAGTCGCCGTCGAAGGTGAACAGCGTCTCGAACATGTGCTGGGTGATGATGCTGACGAGGTCGGACGTGGTGCCGACCGGGTCCAGCGTCGGCGGCTCGCCGATGGTGGCGACCGTGACGACCGAGGCGCCGCCCTGCTGGGCCTGCGCCGGCGTGGTCCAGGTTCCCAGGATTCCAGAGGAAAGCCCGCCGGCGGCCAGCGTCGTGCCGAGGGCGGTGTTGAACAGACGTCGCGTGATCCCTGTCATTTCTGCCTCCCCGACCGTTTGTCCGAAATATCGGACATCGGTCTTGTATTCCAGACAAGAGAACGGTATATCGGACAAACATCGCTGGCAAGCCGAAAATCCGCGTGCTAAGCGATAGTGCGGCAAGAGGGAGCGTGGATCAGATGACGGGCGACGGTCTGGCGGAGAAGCAGATTTCCGAGAAGACGACGGGCCGCGCCCGCGGCATCGACCGCGTCATCGCGCTGATGGAGCATCTGCACGACCGGCGCGCTCCCACGCGCATCGCCGACATCGCCCGGGATACCGGCACCCCGCGCTCCACCATGTACGAACTGGTCAACACGCTGGTCGAGGCGCGCTGGCTGGAACTGCGCGACGGCGAGGGCACGGTCTATTTCGGGCCGGCGATGCATTACTACGGCAGCGATTACCTCGACAGCGTCGACCTGATCCGCAAGGCGCGGGTGGAGGTCGCCCACATCGCCGAGACGGTGGGGGAGACGGCGCAGTTCTGTACGCTGGAAGGCGACAAGTATCTGGTCGTGCTGAATGAGCCGGGCCGGCGCATGTTCCGCATCAGCTCCGAGATCGGGATCAAGGTGCCGATCCCCTGGACGGCGTCCGGCCGGTTGCTGGTCGATCACGTGGCCGCCGACGAAATCCTCCGCTTCATTCCGCCCGAAGACTTCATCCTTCCCGACGGCCGCCGCATCGCCGAGGACGAGTTCCTGGAGGACATTCGTCGTGCCCGCACCCAGGGCTATGTCCGTACCACGGCGCTGGTCGACCGTTTCACCACCTGCCTTGCCGCCCCGGTCCGTGATCCGGCCGGCCGCTGCATCGCCACCATCTGCTTCGTCGTCCCGGCCGACACGACGGAAGAGGCGCAGCAGGCGATGATCGATACGCTGAAGGCCAGTGCCGAGCGGCTGTCGCCGGGGCGCTGACGGCGGTTGCGCCAATTCGGCGCATCGGCCGTTGCCATTGACACAACCCAACCCACATGTCTTTAATCTGAACAGACGGCAGCCAGTAATAGCGCTGCGAAATCCCCCATAAAGCCCTGTAGAGCGCTGCGAACGACGCGGAGACCACAAGAAAAACTCCGTATGACGTCTTTCACAGCGCTATGCTGCAATGCGAAATGACGAGTGCAGGGATGTGATGTCTCCGCTTTTGCGGCGGCGTGATTGTGCCAATATCTTCCTCAACAGGCCGCTGCATCGGCCGCCGGAAATCCAAACCGACATTGAAGGAAGATCATCATGACCTCGTATGAAGCCCAATTCGCTGCCGCCAACGCCGAATATGCCGCCAAGTTCGCCATCGTCCGCTTCGTCATCGGCGCCCTGCTGTTCGCGGCCGTCGCCGGCATCGCCAACGTGAACACGCCCGCCGTCCTGGCCGCCGACGAAGTCCGTGCCGCTGTCGCCCTGGAAATGGTGCGGACCATGCCGGTGACGGTGGCCGACGCCACCAACTGATGTGGCCGGGGGAGCGGGTTTCCTTCAACCGCTCCTCCGTTTCGTGATCTTGCAGGCCAGTTCCTGTTTGCTGGGAAGTCCCCGGCGATCCAGGAGGAACCGATGCCCCGCAAGCCTGAAGGCTCCGACGACAATGACGACCGCAAGTCCGGTCAGGACCAGGTGCCGAAACCTCCCTCCCGCGCGGAGGTCGAGGAGATCAGCCGCTCCCAGGACTATCTGACCGACGACTGGACCGGCGAAGGCGGCAAACCGGACGAGGATCGCCAGCCCGGCTGACGCCGCCGGCATTTCCCCACAGCACCCATTCTGCCGATCGGGCTGGAAGCCGGAGGATTCCGAAAGCTTGCCGGCCCGAATCCATATGCGCAACACAGGTCCATCGACTGTGGCTAAGCATTGGGACTGGAGAGCTTACTTGGCCGTCATTCCCCCGAAGGCGGAAATCCAGGCTTTTCCGGGAGAGACCCCATCTGGGAACCCTGGCTTCCCGCCTTCGCGGGGATGACGGAAAGTTCTCGGTGCGGCAGGGGTTTAGTCGATGCCGGACCTATGTGCGTCATCGGGTTCATGCCCGAACCCGACACCCGAAGCCGCCGGAAAACCCATTCGGGACTCTGCCGGATTACATCCGCCGCCCTCAGGCTTAAGCCATCGGAGAAGTGGACGAATCACGGAACTTGCGGTCCGTCCCTCCTGTCGAAGGAAGTCCCCTTCCCCAGACCGGAGAGACCGGGATGCGCCACTCCCTCCTCGCCCTGCTGTTCGCGACCGTCCTGGCTCCCGCCGGCGCAGGCGCCCAGGCAGTCGCCCGGGAAACCGGTGCTGACATCGGCGCTCTGATCAGTGGCGGCTTTCAGGCCGATCGGCCGGTCTGCCCTTCCGGCGACGACGGCTGCGCCCGCTTCGTCGGCGATTTGAATGGGACCGTGCCAAAGCGGGGCGGGGCGAAGCAGCCGGTGGTCATCGGCTCCTCGGTCTACATGCTGACCCCCTGGCAGGCGGAGCGCGAGCGCCGCTGCCTGGCGCTCGCCGGCTGGGCCGAGGCGCGGGGCGAGGGTGCCGACGCCATGGCCGCCGTCATGTGGGTGGTCGCCAACCGGGCCGCATCGGCGTCGCAGCCGTCGCTGCCCTGCCGCGTCGTCGTCGCCGCCGGCCAGTTCGAACCCTTCTCCCCACCCCAGCAGGTGGAGCCGGAGAAGCGCCGCAAGCCGATCAAATCGGCGAAATCCCGCGCCAAGCAGGCCGAGCCGCAACAAGTGGCGGAGGACCCCCGCGTCGTCAACCGGGCGGAGGCCCGGCGCATCCTGGCGGAAATCCGTCGTCAGGCACAGGTGATCCGGGCGGGCGGCATGCCGTCCTGGCCGAAGCTGCGCACGGCGCCGGACCAGGAGGCGCTGCGCCTCGCTCGCGGCCTCGCCTGGAACCTGAACGACGACGAGATGCCCGATCCCACCGCGCGCGCCTCGCTGTTCTACAGCCCGCCCACCCAGGCGGCGCTCCGGCGCCAGAAGCCGGATTGGGCGGAGGCGCGGCTGCGCACCGCCTCCATCGGCGACCATTCCTTCTACCGCTATCCGCCCGCCCCGGCCGAACGGACCAGCCCGGCCGAAACCCAGGTGGCCGAGGTCGGCGAGTAAGGCGTCCGCCTATTCCCGCCGTTCGCCCAGCCGCATCTGCATGCGGGCCAGCTCCGGGGCGTTGCGCGCCTCCATCTTCTCCAGCACGCGGGCGCGGTGGGTCTCCACCGTGCGGATGCCGATGGAAAGCCGCTGGGCGATGATCTTGTTGGGCAGGCCCTCGGCGACCATTTCCATCACTTCCAGTTCGCGCGGGCTGAGCAGGGCGAGCCGCCGGCGGATTTCCCCGGCCTCCACTTCGTCGCGGCGGGCGGCGAGGTCGCGCTCGAAGGCCTCCTGCACCCGTTCGATCAGCAGATCCTCGTCGAAAGGCTTCTGCAGGAAATCCACGGCGCCCGCGCGGAAGGCCCGGACGGCGGCGGTCACGTCGCCATGGCCGGTGATGATGATGACGGGCAGGGTCAGGCCGCGGCGGATCATCTCCTGCTGCAAATCCAGCCCGTCCATGCCCGGCATGCGGATGTCGAGGATCGCGCAGCCGGGCTGGTCGGGCGACGCGGCATCCAGGAATTCCGCCGCCGAAGCGCAGCAGCGCACCGACAGCCCGGCCAGATCCAGGTGGAGCGCCAGGGCATCGCGCACCGCCTCGTCGTCGTCCACCACGAAGGCGACAGGCTTCTCGATCATCATGCAGACTCTCCTTGCCTGTCCTTCGCATGCACGGGAATGGTGAACTGGAACACGGTTCCCCCTTCTGCGCCATTCGCGGCGCCACCGCCACTGCGTGCCGTCAGCGTGCCGCCATGGGAATCGACGATGGTGCGCACGATGGACAGCCCCAGCCCCATGCCGGTCGGCTTGGTTGTGACGAAGGGCGCGAACAGGTTGCGCTCCACCACCTCGGCAAGGCCGGGGCCGGTGTCGCGCACGCCGATGGCGACGAAACCGGGCTGGGCCGCCTGACAGGCGAAGATCACGATGCGCCGCCGCCCCATCTGTTCACGGTCCGGCTGTTCCTCCGGCCGGGCGCCGTCGGGCGTCATTGCCTCCGCCGCATTGCGGACGAGGTTTAGGATCGCCTGCTGCAATTGGACCGCATCGCCGGCAATGGCCGGCAGGGCGGGAGCGACCTCCGCCGCGATCTCCACCGCATGCCGGCTGGCGAGCGGGCCGGCCAGCGTCAGGCAGTCGGCGATCAGCGTGGCGACCGGCAGCGGCGCCCGATCGCGGGCACCCTTGCGCACGAAGTCGCGCAGGCTGCGGATGACGCGGTCGGCCCGCTCCGCCTGAGTGACCGTCTTGTCGAGGATCTCCATCAGCCGGGGGGACGCGTCATCCAGGCGCGCGATCTTGCGGGCGGCGCGGGCGTAGCCCATGGTCGCCGCCAGCGGCTGGTTCAGCTCATGGGCCAGCGCCGCCGCCATTTCCCCCGCCTCGATCAGGCGGGAGGCGTGGGCAAGGTCGGACTGCCGCACCCGCAGCCTGTCCTCCACCCGGCGTCGTTCGCTGACCACGGCGCCCAGCAGCAGGATGGTGATGGCGAGCGTCAACATCAGAAGCTGGAAATGCGCCATGCGCGCGGTGTCGACGCCGGTCGCCTGGATGGCGGCGATCAGCCCGGCCTGCGTGGCGGCCGACGCCAGCACCGCCCCGCCCAGCCCGTGCCGCACCGCGACCGCGATGGCCGGCAGGAACAGAAGGTAGAAATGCTCGTACTGCGACGAGGCCAGCGGACCGAAATCGAGCCACAGGGTGAAGCCGATCAGCGCGCCCTGGGCCAGAATCTCGGCGGCACCGCTCCATGACCAGCGCAGCGCCGGCATGCGCCGTACCATCAGCACCATCGGAGTCAGGACGGCGATGCCGATGATCTCGCCGGTCCAGAAGCGCAGCAGCACCTCCGGAAAACGCGCCCATTCGAACAGCCCGGCCGCCGTGTGGACGGCGATGAAGCCCAGCCCGATGACCAGAACCGCCGCCGCGCTGCCGCCGAGCAGCAGGACGATGTCACGCAGGCTGGACAGCCCCGGATCGATGACCTTGCGCAGCATCCCTCCCGCCGTCCCATAGCCCAGGGCGACGATGCCATTCGCCAGAAGGGGCGTTCCCAGGGCGACCGGGAGGTCGCGGACCACGATGTCGGCGACGGTCAGTCCCAGCCAGACCAGCGGCACCGCGCGCAGGCCCAGCAGCACCGACAGCCCCATCATCAGGCCGGCCGGCGGATTCCACGGCGTGATGTTGATCGACGACACCGCATGGATGAAGCTGATCCAATCCAGGAACATATGGGCGGCCAGATAGGCCGGAATGAACATCCATCGGCGGCGGATAGTCTGTGGCATGGACCGATGGTAACGCCAACCGGTCCGGACTGCATCAGGTGAAATGATCCGCCCCGTATTACTACGGACATTCGGCAGAGCGCCGCGCGACCCTTTCAGGTCCGTATTTCCCGGCATGGACAGACTGCGGCCGACTTCCGATCATCAAGGGGTCTCTGCAAATGAATCGAAAGTCACGATGGCGAGCCTCCGGCGAATTCTGCTGGCAACCGACCTGGAACCGAAATCGGACCGCGCGTTGGAGCGCGCCGTCCATCTCGCCCGCCGGTTCGATGCGGAGTTGACGGCGCTGCATGTCGTCGACGGCACCGGCGGTCCCTATGGCTGCCTGCCGCTGCACCATGTGGAAGCGGAACTCCAGCGCCACATCCTGGCAGTGCCCGGCGGGATGGAAATCCGGTCCCAGGCGGTCGCGGTGCGCGGCGACGCCGTCGAACACCGGGTCGCCGGCTATGCCGGGCTGTGGCTCCCCGACCTGCTGGTGGTGGGACTGCACCAGCGCGACCGTGTGGCTGACCTGTTCCTGGCCTCCACCGTCGAGCGGATCGCGATCGCCGATGGAACGCCGATGCTGATCGTGCGAGACAAGCCGCTCCAGCCCTATCTGCGGGCGCTGGTGCCGGTCGATTTCTCCGAACGCTCGCGCCCTTCGGTTGACGGCGTGCGGATGCTGATGCGGGAGGGAAGCATCCACCTGCTGCATGTCGTCGATCTGCCGGGGATGGCGGGCCGGTCCAGTTCTCCCCTGGACACGGCGCCCCTGGACACGGCGCAGGTCGCGCACGATTTCCGGAAAGTGCTGGGCACCCCGTCCGGCGAACCGGATCAGGAACCGGCGGTCGAGACGATCCTGCTCACCGGTTCTCCGGGGCGGCGGATCGTCGATCTCGCGCGGGACGGACGGTACGATCTGGTCGCCCTGGGCTCCGCCCGGCGCAGCGGCGTTTCCCGTGCCCTGCTGGGCAGCACGGCCTCCGAAGTGATCGAGGCGCTGCCCTGTGACGTGTTGATCGGCGGTACGGGTGGCGTTCGGTCCCCGGTGCCCGCCTCCACCTTTGGCCTCAATGGAGAGTCGGATGCCGGAGAACCAGATGGCCATCACTGAGCTTTTTTCCGCGGCCGACGTCATCCTCGACGCCGCTCCCGCCACCAAGCCGGCCTTGCTCGACCGGCTGGCGGCGGAGGCGGCGACCCGGAGCGGCCGGCCGGCGCCGGAAATCCTGGATGCCCTGCTGGCGCGCGAGAAGATCGGCTCCACCGCGCTCGGCAAGGGCGTGGCCCTTCCTCATACGGAGCTTGCCGAACTGGCGGCCCCGGTCGTCCTGTTCGCCCGGCTCCAGCGCGCGATCGACTTCGACGCGCGCGACGACGAACCGGTCGATCTCGTCTTCCTCGCCCTGTGGCCGGCATCGAACCGCAAGGGGCTGCTGGCCGCCATGGCCGAGATCTGCGGGGCCCTGCGCGATCCGCAATCGGTGCGCCGGCTGCGCGGTGCGAAGACGCCCGCCGACGCGGCCCAGATCGTCCTCCAGGCCGTCGCCCGGGATGGGGAGGATCCGGACATCGTCAAGGATCCGGACGACGCGCCGCCCGGCCTCTGATCCCGCCCGGCCCTTGATTTCGCCCGGCTCCGCCGATCCATTCGACCGTAGGACTTCATGCCCGACGCACTGCTGCTCCTGATCGCCGTTGCATTCCCGTTCGCCGGTGCGCTCGTCGCCGGGCTGCTGCCCACGCATGCGCGCAACGCGGCGGCGTGGCTGGCCGGCGGCGTGGCGCTGGTCGGGCTGGCGATGGTGTGGTCCGTCTATCCGACGGTGTCGGCGGGCGGCGTGGTGCGTTATTCGGCCGAATGGATGCCGACGCTGGGGCTGGACTTCTCCTTGCGCATGGACGGCTTGGCCTGGCTGTTCGCCGGGCTGGTGTTCGGCGTCGGTGCGCTGGTGGTGGTCTATGCCCGCTATTACATGGCGGCCGAGGACCCGGTGCCGCGCTTCTTCGCCTTCCTTCTCGCCTTCATGGGGTCGATGACCGGGGTGGTGCTGTCGGGCAACCTGATCCAGCTCGCCTTCTTCTGGGAACTGACCAGCCTCTTCTCCTTCCTGCTGATCGGCTATTGGCACCACACCGCCGCCGCGCGCGACGGCGCGCGCATGGCGTTGACCGTCACGGCGACCGGCGGCCTCTGCCTGTTCGCGGGCGTCCTGATCCTCGGCCACATCGTCGGCAGCTACGAACTGGACGCCGTGCTGGCTGCGGGCGACCGCATCCGCGCGCATCCGCTCTATCTGCCGGCACTGGTGCTGATCCTGCTCGGCGCCCTGACCAAGAGCGCGCAGTTCCCCTTCCATTTCTGGCTGCCGCACGCCATGGCGGCGCCGACCCCGGTGTCGGCCTATCTGCATTCGGCGACGCTGGTGAAGGCGGGCGTTTTCCTGTTGGCGCGGCTGTGGCCGGCGCTGGCGGGGACGGAGGCGTGGTTCTGGATCGTCGGGTCCGCCGGCCTCGCCACCCTGCTGCTCGGCGCATACATCGCCATCTTCCAGCACGACCTGAAGGGGCTGCTGGCCTATTCGACCATCAGCCATCTCGGGCTGATCACCCTGCTGCTGGGCCTGAACAGCGAGCTGGCGCTGGTGGCGGCGATCTTCCACATCATCAACCATGCGACCTTCAAGGCTTCGCTGTTCATGGCCGCCGGCATCATCGACCACGAGACGGGGACGCGCGACATCCGGCGACTGTCCGGCCTGAACCGCCTGATGCCCTTCACCGCGCGCCTCGCGCTGGTCGCCGCCGCCGCAATGGCGGGCGTGCCGCTGCTGAACGGCTTCCTGTCCAAGGAGATGTTCTTCGCCGAGGCGCTGTCGGCCAAGGGTCCGCTGCCGGTCTTTTTCGACGTCCTGCCGATCGCCGCCATGGTGGCGAGCGCCTTCAGCGTCGCCTATTCGCTGCGCTTCATCCATGGCGCCTTCTTCGGACCGGACCCGGTGGACCTGCCGAAGAAGCCGCACGAACCGCCGGCCTGGATGCGCTTCCCGGTCGAGGTGCTGGTGCTGGCCTGCATCGTCATCGGCATCCTGCCGGCCGCCACCGTCGGCCCCTATCTCGACATGGCCGCCCGGGCGGCGCTGGGTGCGGCGACGCCCGAATACAGCCTTGCGGTCTGGCACGGCTTCAACCGGCCGCTGATGATGAGCATCACAGCGCTCATCGCCGGGGTCTGCCTCTACCGCCTGCTGCAGAGCCATCTCGCCAAGGGGATCGAGGGTCCGCCGTTGATCCGCGCGCTGGAAGGCCGGCGCATGTTCGAACGGACCATGGTCTTCCTGTCCTGGCGCCTCGCCCGCACGGCGGAGGGGCTGGTCGGCACCCGCCGCCTGCAGCCGCAGCTTCGTCTGGTGGTGTGCGTGGCGGTGCTGGCCGCCGGCTGGACGGTCTGGCTGCGCGGGTTGGGGCCGGGCAACCTGGTGCCGTCGGGCATCGATCCGGTGCTGGCGCTGATCTGGGCGCTGGGCGCCGCCTTCGCGCTGGGCGCCGCCTGGCAGGCGAAGTTCCACCGGCTGGCGGCGCTGATCCTGCTGGGCGGTGCCGGGCTGGTCGTCTGCGTCACCTTCGTCTGGTTCTCCGCCCCGGACCTCGCGCTCACCCAGCTGCTGGTGGAGGTCGTCACCACCATCTTGCTTCTGCTGGGCCTGCGCTGGCTGCCCAAGCGGCTGGACGTTCCCGGCGCCCGCGGGTCGGAGGCGGTCACCCTGACACGCCGCCTGCGCGATCTCGGCATCTCAATCGCCGCCGGGGCCGGCATGGCGGGTCTCTCCTTCGGCGTGATGACCCGCTTCCCGCCGGAACTGCTGGCCCAGCATTTCCTGGAGCTTGCCTACAGCGAGGGCGGCGGCACCAACGTCGTCAACGTCATCCTGGTGGATTTCCGCGGCTTCGACACCATGGGGGAGATCACCGTACTGGGCGCCGTGGCGCTGACCGCCTATGCGCTGCTGCGCCGCTTCCGCCCGGCGCCGGACAGCGTCGACGTTCCCGAACAGCAGCGCGACCAGAGCGCCTTCGACGCCTCCCAACCCGACCGCGAGGAGGGCGATACGGCGGCGGAATGGCTGTTCATCCCATCGCTGATCGCACGGCTTCTGTTTCCGCTGATCCTGATGGTGGCGCTGTTCCTGCTCCTGCGCGGTCACGATCTGCCGGGCGGCGGCTTCGCGGCCGGGCTGACCGTGGCGATCGCCATGATCCTGCAATACATGTTCGGCGGTACCCAGTGGGTGGAGGCGCGGCTGCGCGTCCTGCCGATGCGCTGGATGGGGGTCGGGATCCTGCTGGCCGCCGGCACCGGGCTCGGCGCCTGGATCTTCGGACGGCCCTTCCTGACCAGCTATTTCGCCTACGCCGAGCTGCCCGTGCTGGGCAAGATCCCGGTGGCGAGCGCCCTGCTGTTCGACATCGGTGTCTTCGCCCTGGTGGTGGGCGCCACCATCCTGATCCTGATCGCGCTGGCCCGCCAGTCGCTGCGCGGCCATCGCGCCGCCGCGCCGCGACCGGCGGAGATGCCGGCCGTACCTGAACCGGTGCAATCCGGGCCGGTGCCGTCCGCCGTGGGAGACGACTGACATGGAACTGATCCTTTCGCTCGGCATCGGCGTGCTGACAGGCTCCGGCGTGTGGTTGCTGCTGCGGCCCCGCACTTTCCAGGTGATCATCGGCCTGTCGCTGCTGTCCTATGCCGTCAACCTGTTCATCTTCTCCACCGGCGGCCTGCGCACCGGCGCCGAACCGATCCTGGAGGGCGGCCGGGCCGGCAACCTCGCCATGCATGCCGATCCGGTGCCGCAGGCGCTGGTGCTGACCGCCATCGTCATCGGCTTCGCCACCACCGCCCTGTTCCTCGTCCTGCTGCTCGCCGCCCGCGGCCTGACCGGGACCGACCATGTCGACGGAAAGGAGAAGAGCCGGTGACCGGCTGGATGGATCACCTGACGATCGCGCCCATCGTCCTGCCCATGCTGGCGGGAGCGGTGATGATGCTGATCGACGAGCGGCAGCGCACGCTGAAGGCCGTGATCGGCATGGCGTCGGCGCTTGCCCTGCTCGGGCTGGCCATCCTGGCGATGACGGTCGCGGATTCGGGCGCGGCCGGCGTCCGCGTCTACCGGCTGGGCGACTGGCCGGCCAATTTCGGCATCGTGCTGGTTCTGGACCGCTTCGCCGCGCTGATGCTGGTGCTGACCGGCATCCTGGGGGTGGCCGCCCTGCTGTTCTCGCTGCCGCGCTGGCAGAAGGCGGGCGCGCATTTCCATTCGCTGTTCCAGTTCCAGCTGATGGGGCTGAACGGCGCCTTCCTGACCGGCGACCTGTTCAACCTGTTCGTCTTCTTCGAGATCATGCTGGCCGCCTCCTACGGGCTTGCCCTGCACGGCTCGGGCCTTGCGCGGGTGCGGGCGGGGCTGCACTACATCGCCATCAACCTGTCGGCGTCGCTGCTGTTCCTGATCGGCGTCAGCATGATCTACGGCATCTCCGGCACCCTCAACATGGCCGATCTGGCCGGCCGCGTCGCCGGTCTGGCAGCGGAGGACCGGGGACTTCTGGAGGCCGGGGCGGCCATTCTGGGCGTCGCCTTCCTGATCAAGGCGGGGATGTGGCCGCTCGGCTTCTGGCTGCCCAACACCTATTCCACCCTGGGTGCGGCCTCTGCCGCCATCGTCTCCATCCTCAGCAAGGTCGGCGTCTATGCCGTGCTGCGGCTGTGGCTGCTGGTGTTCGGCGACGGGGCAGGGGCCTCCTCCGGCTTCGGCGGCACCGTCCTGCTGGTCGGCGGGCTGCTGACCATCGGCTTCGGGTCGATCGCCGTGCTGGCGACGCAGAACATGGCGCGGCTGGCCGGGGCGAGCGTGCTGGTGTCGTCCGGCACGCTGCTGGCGGCCATCGGCGCCGGGCAGCTGTCGGTGACCGGCGGCGCCCTGTTCTATCTCAGCAGCTCGGTCCTGGCGGTCGCCGGCTTCTTCCTGGTGGTGGAACTGGTGGAGCGCGGCCGCGCAGTCGGCGCCGACGTGCTGGCGGTGACCCGCGAGGCGTACGGTGAGGGCGATGACGAGGAGTCCGACGATGGCGGGGCCGGCGTCGCCATCCCGGCGACGATGGCAATTCTCGGCATCGGCTTCATGTCCAGCGCGCTGCTGCTGGCCGGCCTGCCGCCGCTGTCGGGCTTCCTCGCCAAGTTCGCGATCCTGTCGCCGCTGCTGGCCGCCGGCCCGGACGTGCCGGTCACCACCTGGGTGCTGATGGCGGCGCTGGTCCTGTCCGGGCTGGCGACGGTGGTGGCCATGACGCGGGCCGGCATCGACGCATTCTGGGCCTCCCCCTCCGAGGAGGCGCCGCGCGTGCGGGTGGCGGAAATCGCGCCGGTCCTGCTTCTGCTCGCCCTCAACGTGGCGCTGACCGTCCAGTCCGGGCCGGCGATGCGCTACATGGAGGACACCGCGAGGTCGCTGCATGCGCCGCGCGACTACAACGGCGCCGTGATGTCCGTTGCCCGTACACCCGGAACGACGGGAGGCTCCCAATGAGACCGTCGATGAGCCGATGGCTTCCCTACCCCATGATGACCGCGACCCTGCTGGGAGTCTGGCTGCTGCTGAACGAAAGCGTGGCTCCGGGCACGATCATCCTCGGCGGCGTGCTGTCGCTTGTGACCGCCGCGACGCTGAACACGCTCGGCCTTCCGGGCGGACGGCTCCGTCGGCCGCGGGCCGCCGTGTCGCTCCTGCTGCTGGTGCTGGAGGACATCGTGCGCTCCAACATCGCCGTCGCCCGGATCATCCTTCGGCCGGGCAAGGGCGGCCGGGTTTCGGGCTTCGTGCGCATTCCGCTCGACCTCCGGGCACCTTATGGGCTGGCGACGCTGGCCTGCATCGTCACCGCCACGCCAGGCACGGTGTGGGTCGCCTATGACCGGACGCGGAATACCATCCTCCTGCACATCCTCGATCTCGTGGACGAGCAGGTGTGGATCGAGACCATCAAGGGGCGGTACGAGACACGGTTGATGGAGCTGTTCGAATGATCGTGAAGCTGCTGATGGGAACGATCCTTCTGACCCAGATCCTGCTGGTCGTCGCCATGGCCTTCGCGACCTTCCGGGTGCTGCGCGGGCCGCGGGCTCAGGACCGCGTGCTGGGAATGGACACCCTCTATGTCACGGCGACCATGCTGCTGCTGACCTTCGGCATCCGCACCGGCAGCATCCTGTATTTCGAAGCGGCGCTGATCATCGCCCTGTTGGGATTCGTGTCGACGGCGGCGCTGGCGAAGTTCCTGATGCGCGGGGAGGTGATCGAATGACCCATCTGGCCGAAATTCCCGCCTGGGCGGCGGTCCTGACCGCAGTGCTGCTGCTGACCGGCGCCGTCCTGACGCTGATCGGGACGGTCGGTCTGCTGCGCTTCGACAGCTTCTACCAGCGCGTCCACGCTCCGACATTGGGCTCGACGCTGGGCATCGGCTGCATCCTGCTGGCCTCGATGCTGTTCTTCTCCGTCCTGGAATCGCGGGCGATCATCCACGAACTGCTGATCACCGCCTTGATGGTGGTCACCACGCCGATCACCCTGATGCTGCTGGCCCGCGCCGCCCTCTACCGCGACCGCACGGAGGGAAGCGACGAGGTGCCGCCACCGCCGTCGGATTGACCGGGCTTCCTCAAATCCGCCGCAGCCGCCCCATCAGTTGCGGGTTGTCCCAGTTCGGCTGCCGGTCCTCAATCACCACGCGGTGGAGCAGGGGCGTGTCGCGTTCCAGCACCACCTCGACCCAGCGCGGCACCAGCTCGTTGTTGAGGTCGTCGAGAATGGCGAGCGCCAACGCCTCCAGCCCGTCCGCGAAACCGGCGAACTCAGCCAGATAGGCGGCGACGGAGGCCGGGTCCGGCACCAGCCGGTCTGGCACCAGACGCAGGGTCAGGCGCGTGCCGGCCATCGGTTCGCCGTGCAGTTCCACCAGATAGTCGTGGCGGGCGTCGGGGGAGGGGCGGGTGGTCAGGCGCTCGCGCCTCATGCGGAAACTCCAAGTCCGGCCTGCCCGGCGCGGGTCAGCTTCACCCAGCTGCGGGCGCCCGACTGGAAGGACAGCCCGCCGCTGTAGCCCACCGCCCGCACGCTGTCGGCGAAGACTTGGATCAGCTCCACCCGCAGCTCCGGCGGCAGGGTGGCGTGGCTGCGCAGGATCAGGTCGAAATGGTTCGGCCGGACCAAGCCGTCCAATTGCATCGGCCCGAAGCGGCTGAGGTCCAGATCGATGAGGAAACGGCTGCCGGGCTTGCCGCGCGGCCTGCCGTCGCCCTCCTCGTCCTCCTTCAGGGGATGGACATGCAGCTTGATCGGCTTCGGACCGGTCGAATCCATCAGCGGGATGGTGTAGCTGCGCCAGTCGCCCGGCAGCGGTTCCGCGGCCTCGCGGCGCAACCCCTCGAAATCCTTGTCCAGCCGCTCCAGCAGGTCGCGCCGGCCGGCCTTGTCGAGCGCGGAGGAGGCATCGTCGCCCAGCCAGCCCCGGGCATCGCCGCCGCGCATCGCCGCCAGGAAGAAGCCAAGCGCCGCGGTCAGCTTGCGGTTCGGCTGAGGCATGGTTGCCAGCATCGACTTCGCCAACGTCGGGTCGGACGCCGCCAATGTCGCCATCAGCTGCCGCATCGCCGGCCAGTCGCGCTCGCCGACCGGCCCCGGCGGGCCGGGCAGGGTGGGGGCCGCCGCCTGGGTCGCCTGGGCGAGGTCGGTGAGAGCCGCGGTGACCTTGGCGCCCGGCGGCAGGCTGGCCGCGACGTTGAGGGCCAGCATGCCCTGTTTGGTCGCCAAAATCGGCTGACCCTGCGGCGTGCTGCCGGCGACCGTGCCGCGCAGGACGGGGGTGTCGGGCGGAAGGGCGGGAGCTGCCGCTTCCGGAGAGGATTGGCCGCCGGCCTGGCTCCCAGCCGGGCTACTGCCAGCCTGGCTACTGCCGGTCTGGCTTCCGCCCTGCCCGATCCGTCCACCGGCGTCAGAGTCGCCGGGCGGGCGCGGCTGTTGCGGAGGCGGGGTGACGGTCAGGATCCTCAACGCCACCGTGGCGCCGCGCGGCAGATCGGGCGGCTCGGCAGCGGTGCCGGCGGCAGTGCCGGGCGGCTGGTCAGGCGATGCCGGGGTTCCCGCGCCGGGGTGCGCCGCATCGCCGCCCAGTTGGACCGGCGTGCCGAAGGTTGCACTTCCCCCGGCCATCGGCGGTGCCGGCATGGATGGGGTGGCGGGTGCCGGTGTGGCGGGTGCCGCAGCCTCGGGCTTGGCCGGTCCGACCGGGTTGGCGCCGGTTGGGGAGGGGGGAGGCGGCTGGGGTGCGGCGCCGCCGGCCGGCGCCGCCAGCGTTGGCTTGGCGCCCGATCCGCCGGCGATCACCAGTGCCGGCACCACCGTGCCGGGCAGCAGGGGCGGCAGGGCGGGCACCGTGGTCGGGGTGGGGGTCGGCAGCAGGACGGCGGGAGTCGCGGCATTTCCGGGCGCCGGGCTGCCCGCGGGCGTGGCTGCCGTCGTCCCGCCTGCCGCCGTTCCGGCCGCCCCCGTCCCGGTTGGGGTGCCCAGCGCCTGCAGCAGGATCAGCGCGGTCGGCTTGGCTGTGACCGTCGCCGGTGTGGTGGGCGTTGGTGTGCCGTTGCCGGGGGTGATCTGGACGGTGACCGGCTTGTCGGGCGGCAGCTCCGCCTTGCTGTCGAGCAGCAGTTCGCCTGCCGACGTGCGCACGCGGGTCAGGCCTTCCGGCGTCTGGCCGGCGACGGTGCCGGTCAGCACCACCGGGCGGGTCACCTCCGGCAGCCGTTCGGGCAGCTGGACGACCGTGGCCTCGGCCGTGACGGGTGCGGGCGTGGCGGGAGCCGCCACGGCGGTGGCGGCAGCGGGCGTGACCGATGGTGGGAGCGCCCCGCCCATCGGTTCCGCTACTTGGAACCGGCCAGCAGCCGCTGCACGATCGCCTCGACGTCGCGTGCCGCGTCGCAGGCGGGCGAGCGGGTCAGCAGCGGGGTCTGGTTGCGGATGGCGTCGCGCACCTTCAGGTCTCGGCGGATGATGCCCGCCAGCGCCGGCTTGTATTTCAGGAAGTTCTGGCAGGCCTTCAGGATGGTGCCGTAGGTGCGTTCGCCGTCCTTCACGCTCTGCGCCATGTTCACGACGATCCGCAGGTCGGCCGACGGGTTGGTGGCATGGGTCAGCTTGATGAAGGCATAGGCGTCGGTCAGCGAGGTCGGCTCGTCCGTCGTCACCACCAGCGTGGTGCCGGCCGGCCCCGACAGGGTGCGCACCGTGCGGTCGACGCCGGCGCCCATGTCCATCACCACCCGGTCATAGCCCTTGGCCAGTTCCAGCAGGTCGTTGCGCAGGCCCGACAGGCGCTGGCTCGGCAGCTGCGCCAGCGTGCCGGAGCCCGACCGGCCGGCGATGATGTCGAACCCGGTGTCGGGGAAGCGCTGCGCCGCCTTGGCAAGCGTCACCTCGCCGTTGATGACGGCGCCCAGATCGTTCTTGGGAGAAAAGCCCAGCTGGATGTCGACGTTGGCGAGGCCGAGGTCGCCGTCGAACAGCAGGGTGTTCATTCCCGCCTTGGTGAGGGCGTGGCTGAGCGTGATGGAGAACCACGTCTTGCCGACGCCGCCCTTCCCGCTGGCCACGGCGATGACGTTGGCGCCGCGCAGCGGGCGAACGTTCTTGAGGGCGGCCGGGAACACCGGATCGGTCATGGCAGGGTCCTCGACGAGGGGGAACTGGAGGCTTTTGCCTTGGTTGCGGATTTTGCGTTTGCGGGTTTCGTTGGCTTGGCGGCGGCCCTGCGTGGTGGCGGGGGTGGCGGCGCCGGCTCGATCTCCGGCTCGTCGTCCTCCGGCTCATAGCCCCGCCCGAAGGTCGGCTTGCGCGCGCGCGTATGGTCCGGCTCATGATCCGGCTGCCCGTCGCCTTCCTCTTCCCAGTCCGCGGTGCGGGCGGTGCGGCGCGGTGCCGACTCCTTGGCGGCGGGCGCCTTCTCCTCGGCCGGGATCATCATGCGGGCGAGCGCCAGCGGGTTCAGGGCGGTCAGCCCTTCCGCCACCTTGGACGACACGCTGGCGTCGCAGAAGGACAGCCGGGCGCGGGCGGCGATCGCAAGCAGGCTGCCCAGCCGGCGGGCCATGTCCAGCCGGGTGACCAGCATCCGCCGCACGCCGACCGCCTTGAAGGCCAGCGCCATGTCGGCGGCCTCCAGCGCGTCCAGCCCGGCGGGCAGGACCAGCACCGGCTCCACCTCCCCGGCGCCGAGCAGGGCGCGGAGATCCTGCATGTCTACGGCGTCGAAGGGGTTGCGGCCGGCGGTGTCGACCAGAACGAGGTCGGTCTTGCGGTGCACTTCGAAGGCGCCGGCCAGCGCGTCGGGGTCCTCCACCGTCGCCAGCTTCAGCTTCATCAGCCGGGTGAAGGCGGCCAGCTGGTCGACGCCGCCGGCGCGCACCGTGTCGGTGGTGATGACGCCGACCGACCGCTTCTTGAAGACGGCGCGGGCCGCCAGCTTGGCCGCGACCAGCGTCTTGCCCGATCCCGGCGGCCCGACCAGCGCCAGCGGCTTCACCGGGCTGCGGCCGTCCGGCAGCGGATTGAAGGTGAAATAGGAATCGAGCGCCGAGCCCAGCGCCAGCCGCGGATCCTCGGTGTCGAGGCCCGACGCGGCGTCGATCAGCTGTTCGGCCAGGGTGGCGGGGACACCGTGGCGCTGCAGGGCGTCGGCCACCACCTCGCCCACGTCGATCTCGGGTTCGACCGGCTTCGGCGGGGCCTTGGCGCGACCGCCGCGCGCACCGCCGGAAACGGGGGCGGCCGGCAGGTCGTCCTCTTCCACCGCCGCCGTGACGCGCACGCCGCCGCCTTCCTCCTCGCGCGTTGCGACGATGATGGCGTCGTCGCCCAGCGACTGGCGCACCATCCGCATGGCGTCGGACATGGTCTTGGCGTGGAAGGACTTCAGCCGCATCGGCGGTGCCTTCCGTCAGGCAGGGGGGAGAGAACGGCGCGCACCATCAGATCTGCCCCAGGGTCTTGATGCGGGCCTTCGGGTGGATTTCGTTCTGGGACATGACCACGGTAGCCGGCCGGAACCGCTCCACGATGGAGCGGACGAACGGCCGGATCAGCGGGCTGGTCAACAGAACGGGGCTCTCGCCCATCATGGCATGTCGCTCGAAGGTTTGGCGGACGGAGGTGATGAACTGCTGCAGGCGGGACGGGGCCATCGTCAGCTGCCGGTCGTCGCCGTCGCCCACCAGAGACTCGGCGAACGCCTGCTCCCATTCGGGTGACAGGGTGACGAGCGGGATGAAGCCCATCTCGTTCGTGTTCGCGTCGCAGATCTGCCGGGCAAGGCGGGACCGCACATGCTCGGTGATCTGGGTGATGCTGCGGGTCTGGCTGGTCGCTTCGGATACCCCTTCCAATATGGTGGGAAGATCCCGGATCGAAACGCGTTCGGCAAGGAGATTCTGCAACACCCGTTGCAATCCGCCCACAGTGATCTGATTCGGCACCACGTCGGCGATCAGCTTCTGGTGTTCCTTGTCGGTCTCGTCCAGCAGCTTCTGCGTCTCGGTGAAGGACAGCAGCTCCTGCATGTTGTCCTTGATCAGCTCGGTCAGATGGGTGGTGACCACGGTGGACGGGTCGACCACGGTGTATCCCTTGAACAGAGCCTCCTCGCGGTAGCCGGGCTCGATCCAGATGGCGGGCAGGCCGAAGGTCGGCTCCACCGTCTGCTCGCCGGGCAGGCTCATGGCGTCGCCGCGCGGGTCCATGACCAGAAGCATGTTGGGCCGGATGTCGCCGCGCCCGGCCTCGATCTCCTTCACGCGGATGATGTAGGTGTTGGGCGG
Organism: Azospirillum largimobile; assembly: GCF_977007025.2. Classification (NCBI taxonomy): domain Bacteria; kingdom Pseudomonadati; phylum Pseudomonadota; class Alphaproteobacteria; order Rhodospirillales; family Azospirillaceae; genus Azospirillum; species Azospirillum largimobile. The sequence continues at coordinate 611,018 of NZ_CDRMUA020000003.1, read as the reverse complement.
AAGCTGCAGGTTGTCCTGGATGCGCACGGCCGGCATGACGAAGCCGACCTCGCCGGCGATCTGCCGGCGCAGGCCCTTGATCTGGTCGGTCAGCCGGTGGCTTCCCGCCTGCGGCTGGTTGATCAGCGACAAGAGGCCGTAGCCCAGCTCCAGCCGGATCAGGTCGATGGCGAGCGCGGTGGAGATCGGCTCGTCCGGTACCGGCCCTGCTCCGGGCATGCCGCCCGGTCCTGCGCCGGCCGCTGCCTCCTCCGCCGCGGCGGCCTCCTCCGCCTCCTTCTTCGCGCGCAGGCGCGGCATGTACCAGGCTGCGGCGCCGACGGCGGCGATGACCGGGGCCAGGGTCAGGATCGGCATGCCCGGCAGCAGGGCCAGCACGCCGATGGCGCCGGCCGACAGGGCCAGCGCCTGGCTGTGGCCGGTCAGCTGCCCCACCACCGCCTTGTCGGTGGAGCCGCCCATGCCGGCCTTCGACACCAGGAAGCCGGCGGAGATCGAGATCACCAGCGCCGGGATCTGGGAGACGAGGCCGTCGCCGATGGTCAGCTTGGTGAAGGTGTCGAGCGCCTGCATCACCGGCATGTCGTGGCGCAGCACCGCGATGGTGACGCCACCGATGATGTTGATGAACATGATCATCAGGCCGGCGACCGCGTCGCCCTTGACGAACTTCGACGCACCGTCCATGGAGCCGAAGAAGGCGCTTTCGTCCTCCAGCTCCTTGCGCCGCGCGCGCGCCGTGCCTTCGTCGATCATGCCGGCCGACAGGTCGGCGTCGATGGCCATCTGCTTGCCGGGCATGGCGTCGAGGGTGAAGCGCGCCGCCACTTCGGCGATGCGGCCCGAACCGGCGGTGATGACCTTGAAGTTCACGATCGTCAGGATGGCGTAGATGATCACGCCGATGACGAAATCGCCGCCCATGACCAGGCTGGCGAAGGCCTCGATCACATGGCCGGCGGCCGACGTGCCCTCATGCCCCTGCGTCAGGATCAGGCGCGTGGAGGCCATGTTCAAGGACAGGCGCAGAAGCGTGGTGATCAGCAGGATCGTCGGGTAGGACGACAGCTCCAGCGGCTTCTCGATGAACAGCACCACCATCAGGATCAGGATGGAGATGGTGATGTTCAGCCCCAGCATCATGTCGAGCATGACGCTGGGCAGCGGCATGATCAGCCCGACCACGACGATCAGGATGCCGATGGCCATCGCCACGTCGCCGCGCTTCAGCGACGCCTTGGTGACCGCCCACATCTCGCCGAAGGCGGCCATGTTGCCGGGACCGCCGCCCCTGCCTCCGCCTCCGCCATTCTGTTCCGTCAGCGCCATGGATGCTCCCGCCGCTCAGGGCCCGGTGCCGGACCGGCCGTCAGGCCGTCGCCCGTTCGTCGTTGCCCGGCGAGGGCACGCTGCGGCCCTCGTCGCCGTACTGCTTCAGCTTGTTGCGCAGCGTACGGATCGAGATGCCCAGGATGTTGGCGGCATGGGTGCGGTTGCCCAGGCAGTGGGTCAGAGTCTCCAGGATCAGGTCGCGCTCCACGTCGGCCACCGTGCGGCCGATCAGCGCCGCCAGGCCGGCACCGGTCCCGCCGGCATTGGCCGCGGCGGCGGCACCGCTGTTGGCGGCCATGCCGTAGGGACCTGCCTTGCCGCCCTTGGGCGGGCCGTAGCTGGTCGGCAGGGCGCCCGGCGGCGGAACCACCAGGGGCGGGGCGGAGACGGGAGGCTGGGGCGCATGCGGCTGCGCGGCGGGCACGGTGCCGCCGGGGCCGGCGAAGGGGTTGGCGACCGGCGAGTCGGCGGGGATGGAGGCCTGGGCGCTGCCCTCCGGCGCCAGCATCTTGCTGGTCAGCATGATGGCCTCGGGTCCCACCTCTTCGCCGCGCGACAGCAGGACGGCGCGATGCATGGTGTTTTCCAGCTCGCGCACGTTGCCGCGCCAGTGGTGGGTCTTCAGCATCAGCAGGGCGTCCTCGGTCAGGCGCTTGTCTCCCAGCCCGTTGGCCTCCGCGTATTTCTTCAGGAAATGCTCGGCGATCATCGGGATGTCGGCCGGGCGTTCGCGCAAGGACGGGATCGCCACGCTGAACACGTTCAGGCGGAAATACAGATCCTCGCGGAAATTGCCGGAGCGGACCTCCGCCTCCAGGTTGCGGTTGGAGGTGGCGATCAGGCGGACATTGACCTTCACCGGCTGGCTGGAGCCGATGCGGTCGATCTCCTTCTCCTGGATGGCGCGCAGCAGCTTGGCCTGCAGGCGGGGATGCATCTCCGACAGCTCGTCCAGCAGCAGGGTGCCGTTGTTGGCCTCCTCGAACTTGCCGAGACGCCGGGCCACGGCGCCGGTGAAGGCGCCCTTCTCGTGCCCGAACAGCTCCGATTCCAGCAGGTTTTCCGGGATGGCGGCGCAGTTCACCGCGACGAAGGGCTCGCCCGACCGCCGGCTCTTGCGGTGGATGAAGCGGGCCATCAGCTCCTTGCCGGTGCCGCTCTCGCCGGTGATCATCACCGACGCGTCGCTGGGGGCCACCTGCTCGGCCAGCCGCAGCGTCGCCAGCATGGCGGGGTCGCTGCAGACGATGGAATGGCTTTCCTCCGCCACCGCCTCCAGCACCGCGGCGATCAGCTCGGCGTTCGGCGGCAGCGGCAGATATTCCTTGGCGCCGGCGCGGATGGCGCGCACGGCGGCGGCCGCATCGGTGCCGATGCCGCAGGCGACCACCGGGATGGTGATCCGCTCCGACTTCAGGCTGTCGATGAAGGTTGCGATGTCCAGCTTGACGTCGATCATCACCAGATCGGCACCGGCGGCGGCACGCAAGGCGTTCAGCGCCCCTTCGATGCTGTCGGTGTGCGACACCTTGGCCCCCCGCTTCATGGCGATCTTGCCGGCGGCGGTGATGTAGCCTTCCAACGTTCCAACGATCAGCAGACGCATAGCCTTACGCTCCCACTCTCGGGGCTTCCCGGTCGAAATACTGGATCCGCTTTCCAGGCGGCAGGACGGCGTTCAGGAGCATCTCCAGACGCCGCGGATTCTCCTGGCGCGCGATGGATACGGCGCCGATGGTAAAGAGGGTCTTGACCAGAGCGTCCTCCTCCGCCGACCGCTCCACCTTGGCGGCGAGCGGGGAGAGGACGACGTTGCCGAGCACGGCCCCGTAGAAGGTCGTCAGCAATGCCAGCGCCATCGCCGGCCCGATGGCCGACGGGTCGCTCAGGCTGCCCAGCATCTGCACGAGACCGACCAGCGTGCCGATCAGCCCCATGGCCGGCGCCACTTCCGACGCGCGGCGCAGCACGCCGGCGCTCTTGCCCAGGGCGCCCGCGGTCGCCTCGACCTCGCCGGTCAGCATCTGCTCGATGGTGTCGGGCGGATGCCCTTCGGTGATCAGGGTGACGCTGCGGTGCAGGAAGGGCTCGCCGCGCAGTTCCGGCAGGACGTTGCGCAGGGTCTCCGGCCCGGCCCGGCGGGCGGCCTCGGCCAGCAGGATCACCTGCCGCGCCACGCCCTTGGGGTCCAGCGTCTGGTGGACCAGCACCGCCGCCGCGCTCCGCCACGCCACCGCAACGTCGCCCAGCGAGAAGGAGGCGGTGGTGACCGCCAGCGTCCCGCCCAGCACGATCAGCAGCGACGGCGGGTCGAGGAAGGCGCGCGCGGAACCGCCGGTGGTGATCGCCAGCAGGATCACCGCCGCCGCCGCGGCAAGCCCGACCAGGGTCGCCACGTCCAGCCCGCCGCGCAGCCGCACGCCCCGCCCCGGAGCGGCGGCGGCGGGTGCCGCCGGCTGCGGTTGGGCCGCCTTGGCGCGGGATGCGGCGCTGTCGGACGATATCGCCATCAGCCCCGGTCCGACTTGATGATTTCCGTCATGGTCACGCCAAGCCGGTCTTCCACCACCACCACCTCGCCGCGGGCGACCAGGCGGTTGTTGACGTAGATGTCGATGGCCTCGCCGACCTTGCGGTCCAGCTCCACCACGGCGCCCCGGCCCAGCTTCAGCAGCTGCGCCACCTGCATGGTCGACTTGCCCAGCACCGCGGAGATCTGGACGGGAATGTCGTACACCGCCTCCAGATCCTTGGCGATCCCGGGGCTGGCGTAGTCGTCGCCATCGCCACCGTGCAGGTCGTTCAGCGAGAAATTGTCGCTCGGCATGTCGGTCTCGGACCTCCTTCAATCCGGTCACCCCTTAGACGGGGGCCGGAGCCTCCAGCATGTGCGCGGCACGGCGTTCGATCTCTGCCAGCAGCTGGGCGGTGTCCCGCTCCATGCCGCCTTCGGCCCATTCGATGCGGCAGCCGCCGGGCGCGATCGACGGGTCGCCGATCACCATCAGCTTGGCGCCGAAGCCGCGCGACCCGACCGTCTGGTCCAGATGGTCGCGCACCAGCCCCATCGTGTCCTCCGCCACCCGGATGACCAGCCGCGGCTCGTCGATCAGGTCGGTCAGGCAGGTGCGGACCATCGCCTCCACCTCGGCCATCCCGCCGCGCCGCGCCCATTCGGGCAACAGCTTGCGGACGATGGCCAGCGCCAGATGGACCGGCTGTTCGGAGCGCATGGCGTTGCCCGCCTCGTGCTCCGCCAGCAGGCGGGACACCCCGTCGGCGATCTGGGAGAGCGCGTTGGCGATGCGGTTGTTCACCGTCGCCTCGACCTCAGCCTTGCCGCGCTCATACCCGGTGTTCTGACCGGCGGCCATGCCGTCGGTGAAGCCCTTGCCGTATCCGGCGGCCGTGCCCTCCGACTTGCCGGCGGCCAGACCCTCCTCGTAGCCCTGGGCGCGGGCGGCGGCCAACTCCTCCTCGCCGAAGGTCGGCGCGGGCGGGGGCGGCGGCTCCTCCGGCTCCGGCGGCAGGGCGAATTCGTCCTCCGGTAGCAGATCGTCGTCCTCCACATGGGTCATGCGGGGCACGGCGTCCACGTCGAAGGACTCGTCGAAGAGGAATTTGCGCACGCTCATCGCCGCGGCACTCCCTCAGAAGACGGTATGGAAACGGAGGCCGGCATGGCTCAGCTCTCCTGGTACAGCCAGTTGCGCAGGATCGAGACCGCCTCTTCCGGGTGCTTGTCGACGATCTCGCCGACCTTGCGCAGGGACGACGCGCGGACGCGGCCTTCCACCCGGTTGATGTCGATCATCTGCTCCAGCTCCTCGTCGGCCTGCGCGGCTTCCAGCGCCAGATCCTGGGCCAGCGCGCCGGTCGGGGCGGCAAGGGCGGCCGGCATGCCGGCCTGATCGGTCAGCAGGCGGTCCATCTCGTCCTCCTCCTGCATCTCGGCCTTCTCGAAGGCGCGGGAGATCAGGGGGCGGATGACCAGCAGGATGATCAGGACGGCGACGATGCCCAGGACCACCATCTCCGCGATGCGGAACAGGTCGTCCTTGGTCATGCCCATGAACAGCTCTTCCGGCTTCTGGATGTCGTCCTCGGGCGACCAGAAGCGCAGGTTGATCACCTCCAGCGAGTCGCCGCGCACGGCGTCCAGCCCCACGGCGGACCGCACCAGCGCCTTGATGCTCTCGATCTCCTGTTCGCTGCGCGGCTGGTAGGCCGGCGGCGCCTCCTTGGAGAGCTGGTAGGTGCCGTCCACCAGCACGGCGACCGACAGGCGGCGGACGGTGCCGGCCTCGCGCACATGCGACTTGGTGGTCTTGGTGATCTCGTAGTTGATCGTCTCTTCGTTGCGGTTCGACTTGTTCGACGACAGCGGGCTGGCGCTGCTGCTGGCCTGCGCCGTTGGCAGGTTCTGGTCCACCGTGACCGGGGCCAGCGGGTCGCGGTCGCTGCTCTCGTTCGATTCGGCCACCGTCTGGGTGGAGCGGACGACCTGGCTTTCCGGATCGAAGATTTCCGACTGCGTGGTGATGCGGTCGAAGTCGAGGTCGGCCGACACCTCCGCCCGGACCTTGCCGTAGCCGAGAGTGCGGCCCAGCAGATCCTCGATGGTGCGGGCAAGCCGGCCCTCGTAGGCCTGCTTCTTCTCCTCCGCGCTTGCCATCATCGCTTCGGCGGTGTCGCTGCCGGTGCCGCGGGCCAGGAGCTTGCCCTTGTCGTCGACGATGGAGATGCGGTTGGGGTCCAGGTTGGGGACCGAGGCGGCGATCAGCTGCTGGATCGCCTGGATGTTCTCGCGGCTCAGCTGGGCGCCGGGGCGCAGCTTCAGGAAGACGCTGGCGGTGGCCGGGTTCTGCTGGCGGGCGAACAGCTCGCGCTTGGGAAGGACCAGATGGACGCGGGCCTGCTGGACGCCATTCAGGGTCTGCACCGTGCGCGCCATCTCGCCTTCCAGCGCGCGCAGGTGGTTGATGTTCTGCATGAAGCTGGTGGCGCCGAAGCCTTCGCCCTTGTCGAACAGCTCGTAGCCGACCGAGCCGCCGGACGGCAGCCCCTGCGCCGCCATGCGCATGCGCATCGGCCCGACCTGATCGGCCGGGACCATGATCTTGGTGCCCGTCTTGTCGACGGTGAAGGGGACCTTCGCCTCCTCCAGCTTCTTGGCGATCGCCGCGGCTTCCGTCTGCTGGAGCTCGGCGTAGAGCAGCTCCATCTCCGGCGTGGACAGGCGGGTCGTCAGGTAGACGAAGAATCCGATCAGCAGCAGCCCGACGCCGCCGATCGCCGCGAGGCGGGCGGGCCCGAGATTGCGCAAGGTCTGCAGCAGGTTGTTCACGCGCGGTCCCCGATCGGAAGTCTCCCCGGCATTCTCTTCGCATCGGCCGCTTCGCTGATGCGAAACGGTTTTTGCAAGTTCCGCGCCGGGCTTGCCTACGTTGGGGCATGCTGCGGCGTCTTGATGAAGAGAGGGTTAATCAGCGGCAGTTTTTGCCGGGCGCCCGGCAAAATATGCCTAGTGCCCCGCAAATGTTGCAGCCCTGCGACGGTACCCTTCGGCAACCGTGGGTCACGATGCCGCATCGGATTTGCGCCGCATCGGCTTCCCGGCTTGGACGGTGCCGTGCGGCGTCGCGACCATGGGTAGGACGATACCAGCCCTTGCACGAAAAGAGTGTATGCGCGCGTGGTGCCGTACGATTCCCGCGAAAGGCCTACTGTCCAAAAGAGGTATCCGGCGGAGCGGCGGTTGACATCGGCAGGTGTCGGTCATAGCTGAGTTGCATTCCGTGCCCGCAACCGGCCGATTCGTCTTGCCCGCCGACGTCTTTCCAGCTTCGACGCCGCCTGCGACGCGTTCCGGTTCGAAGGGCCAACCGGTGTCCCGGTGAGCGTCGACACGGTTCGGCGGCCGGGACCTGTACAGGATCGAAGGGGGAGAGCCATGAAACGGCGTGGCCGCGAAAAGAAGGAAGGCCTGAACGAGGTCGATGTGTTCGTCGGCCAGCGCCTGCGGGAACTGCGCATGCTGGCCGGCCTCAGCCAGAGCGACGTGGCCTCCGCCCTCGGGCTGACCTTCCAGCAGTTGCAGAAGTACGAGCGCGGCTTCAACCGCGTGTCCTCCAGCCGCCTGTTCAAGTTGGGCCAGTTCTTCCGCGTACCCGTCTCCGTCTTCTTCGAAGGGCTGGAGAACCGCCAGCCGGCGGCCGAGGGCGGCGAGATGCCGGCGGCCGGTGGCGGCGAGGAGCAGGAGAACACCCTGCAGTCGCGCGAGGCGCTGATGCTGGCCCGCTATTTCCAGAGCATCCGCGACCCGCAGATCCGCGCCGCCATCCGCGAACTGGCGGAGCGCTGTGCCGAGCAGCAGACGGACGGCGGCGGTGAAGGCACGGCGCCGGCGGTCAAGCGCGGCCGTGCCCGCCGGGCGGAGCAGGGCGGGCACGCCTGAACCCGCTTCCCTCGCTTCGGGTGAAAGGGGTTCAGGCCGGCCGCAGCCGCCGGTAATGCTCCAGGAAGTCGGCCAACGCCTCTTCCGGGCCGAGCGGCACGATGGCTGCCTCGTCCGGGGCCGGCAGGTCGCGCCAGTTGACGCGGTGCGGCGCGCAGAGGTCGCGCAGTTCCGTCGCGAGCGCGCGCTGGTCGGCCAGCTTGACCGCCTTCGGCTCCGGGTGGCGGAAGCCGAAGCGCAGGGCGAGCGCGCTCTTGATCGGTTCCACCGCCTGCCGGATGGCGTCGCGGCCGATCCGCACCTTCCACGGCGTCGGCCAGTCGCCGGTGAAGGCCTCCTCGCAATCATGCATCAGCGCGTCGTAGGCATAGCCTTCCGGCGCCAGCCGGCTGGCCAGGACGCAGTGCTGGGCGACGCTGAAGAAGGCTTGCGTGTTGCCGACGAAGCGGCACTGGTAGGCCAGCGGGCGGGCGATGTCCTCGATGTCGAAGGGGCCGAAGTCAGGCCGCTCCAGGTCCACCGTGCGGCCCGAATAGGTGATCATGACCGCGGTCGGCTCGGGCACGTCGAGCAGATCGAACTGGTCCGGATGGGTGATGCGGGGAGACCCGCTGCGCCGTTTCGGCGTGGCTTTCTTCATCCCCGGATCTCTAGCAGATCGGCCGTCCGTCGCTCAACCGCGCGTCCGTACGCCCCTCAATCCCTCAATCGTTACTGCCCGCCGGTTCCCGCACCAGGCTGCTGGTGGCGCCGACGGTGGTCTCCAGCAGCGGGAGCAGGGCGGCGACCTTGTCGATGTCGCCGGGGTTGTCGTTGATCGCGCGGGCGATGGCGGCCATGCGCGGCGCGCCGAAATTGGCCGCCAGCCCGGACAGGGTGTGGGCGGCCTGCTTCAGTTCCTTCGGACGTCCGGCCTGCAGGGCGGAGCGGATGGCTGTCAGTTCGCGCAACGCCGTCTCCGGCAGGAGCTGCAGCATGCCGTCCAGCGCCTCGCCGCCCAGCGCCAGCCGCAGTTCCGCCAGCTTCACCCGGTCGAGCAGCGGCAGGGCCATGAAGTGGCCGCCCTCCAGCGCCGGGCGGCTGGGAATCGGCACCACGCGCCCGTCCTCCGGCCGGGTCGCCAGATCCACCAGCACGGCGTTCAGCTGCTCCCAGTCGATGGGCTTGGTCAGGTAGGCGTCGAGCCCGGCGGCCATGTGGCCATCCCGATGTTCCGGCAGGGCATCGGCGGACAGGCCGACGATGGGGATGCGCGCCACCGCGCCGTCCATCCGCCGGATCGCCCGCGCAGCCGACCGCCCGTCCAGCACCGGCATCTCCATGTCCAGGATCAGCACGTCGTAATCGGCCGCCTTGACCGCGTCCAGCACCGCCCGCCCGTCGTTGACCGCGTCGATGCGGTGGCCGATGCGGGTCATCATGGCGGTGATCAGCATGCGGTTGATGTCGTTGTCCTCGGCCAGCAGAAGCCGCAGGGCGACGGGGCTCTGCTGCGGCTCCTCCGCGGAAGCGGACAGCAGGCCGCGGGTGCCCAGATCGCCGACCGGCTGGGCTTCCGCCGTGCGCGTCCTGATCGAGAAGCGGAAGGTGGAACCGCGGGCGGGCGCGCTGGCGACGGTGATCTCGCCGCCCATCGCCTCCACCAGCCGCTTGCAGATCGCCAGCCCCAGCCCGGTGCCGCCATATTTGCGGCTGGTCGAGGCGTCGGCCTGGACGAAGGCGTCGAACAGCCGCCCGCGCTGCTCCGCCGTCATGCCGATCCCGCTGTCCTCCACCTCGAACCGCAGCGTGACCGGCAGGGAGGCCGGCACCGTTGCGCCTTCATCCGAGGCGTGCCCGCCGGACGGCATGGCGGGTGGATCGGGCGACCACACCGCGATCTCGATGGCGCCGCGTTCGGTGAATTTGATGGCGTTGGACACCAGATTGAACAGCACCTGCCGCAGCCGCGTCGGGTCGCCGCGGATGTGGCGCGGCGTATCGTCGGCGATGGAGGCGGACAGGGTCAGCCCCTTCGCCGCCGCGCGTACCAGGAAAAGCTGGACCACGTCGTCGACCAGCCGGGGCAGGGAGAAGTCGATCTCCTCCAGCATCAGCTGCCCGGCCTCGATCTTGGAGAAGTCGAGCACGTCGTTCAGAATGGTCATCAGCGTGTCCGCCGACGACCGCAGGGTCCGCACGAAGGATTTCTGCTGGTCCGACAGGCCGGTTCCCATCAGAAGGTCGCCCATGCCGATCACCGCGGTCATCGGCGTGCGCAGCTCGTGGCTCATCATCGCCAGGAAGCGCGACTTGGCGCGGCTGGCATTTTCCGCCGCCATCTGGGCGGCCTCGGCCTCCTCCCGCGCGCCGTCCAGCTTCTCGGCCAGCGCGAAGGTCTCCGCCGCCAGCCGGGTCAGCTGCTCCTCGGCGGCGCGCAGTTCCTGTTCCGACCGGCGGCTGCGGGTGACGTCGGCGCAGGACGCGGTGATCCAACGTGCCGACCCGTCCGGCCCCGGCACCGGCCGCAGGGTCAGCGCGTTCCAGAAGGCGCTGCCGTCCTTGCGGTGGTTCAGCACCTCCACCGACAGCGGGCGAGCCTCCGCCAGGGCGGCGCGGATCGCCGCCGCGGTCTCCTGATCGGTGTCGGGCCCCTGCAGGAAGAAACCGTCGTGGCCGATCACCTCGTCCGCCCGGTAGCCGATAATCTCCAGGAAGGCGCGGTTGCAATAGACGATCGGCTGGCCGGGGAGCGTCGCGTCGTGCACCACGATCCCGGCACCGCTGGCCTCCACCACGGCGGCGAGCATCGCCGCGTCGGGCGAGGCGCCGAAGGGCAGGGCGGGATCGGCAGGCGGTGCGGTCACGGGGTGGGAGGTCCTTCTCCGGTTCGGGCTGCAAGGATAAGGCGTCGCGCCGGCGATTGCCATTCCCCGCCGGTCGGATTTGTGCGGTCCGGCTCTCGCTAATGCAATTCCGTTAACGACTGTGCAACGGTGCATTACAAAAACTGTGACCGATGACCGCCGGCGCGAGCGCCGGAGGCAACGGGGCCAAGCGGAGAGCGTCATGGTGGTGGAGGCAGGCGGCGGCACTCGTCAGATCCGGACGATCCACGATCTGGGTGTGCTGCTGGTCGAGGACGATGATTTTACCCGAAAGCTGATCTCGCGCCTGCTGCACGACATCAAGGTGCGGGCGGTGTTCGAGGCGGCGGACGGCATCCAGGCGCTCGACATCCTCCGCAAGAACGGCGGGGACGTGGATGCGGCGATCTGCGACCTGGAGATGCCGCGCATGGGCGGGCTGGACCTGCTGCACGCGCTGCGCACGGCCACCGGCAACCCGCTGGCCGACCTGCCGGTCCTGGTACTCACGGGCCATCGCGAGGCGGATGTGGTCAAGCGCGCCATCGCATACGGCATCTCCGGATATCTGGTGAAGCCGGTATCGAAGGCCGACCTGACCAAGCGGCTGAGCTTCGCCATCCAGAAGAAGCAATAGGCCGTTTGTCCGGCCGGATCGCCTTTTGCGGGGGCCAACCTGCGCTGGCGCTTTGGCCGCCCTTCCTGTAGAAGGGAGATTGATGCCGCCGCGACGCGAAAGGTCCATGGGTTCCTGCCATCCTTCGCCCGGCCCGCTCCGATCCCGTTTCCGGCATCGGGGAGAGCCGTGAGCAAAGACCGACCTCCCAGGTCGTCCCCCAGGTCGAACGACGCCCGTCCCCCCGGTGCGGACCGGGCTTGTGCGCGCGTTTCCGACCTGCTGGACGACTTTCTGGCTCGCGGTGACGAGGCTGCCTCCGGCGGCGCCTCGCAGTCCTCTTCCGGCCCCGTTTCTCCCGACCGCATATCGTTGGGCGAGGTGATGGATGCGCTGGGCGACCGCGCCTTCGGCGCGCTGCTGCTGATCCTGTCCATCCCCAATGTCCTTCCGGTGCCCGGCCTGTCGACCGCCACCGGCGTGCCGATGATCCTGATCGGCGCCCAGATGGCAGTGGGCCGGCATGGCCCCTGGCTGCCGCGCCGAATGCTGGCGGTCACCTTCGACCGCAAGGCCTTCCTGGGCGTGATCCGCCGGGCAAAACCTTGGGCCGACCGGCTGGAGCGGCGCCTGCGCGCCCGCATGCCGGCGCTGGCCGGCCCCACCGCCGAGCGTTTCCTGGGGCTGGCGGTGATGGTGCTCGCCGGCATCCTGTCCCTTCCCATCGTCTTCGGAAACCAGCCCCCCGCCCTCGCCATCGCGCTGATCGCGCTGGGACTTATGGAGTCCGACGGAGTTTTCGTGTCGGCCGGCCTCGTCGCCGGCCTTCTTTCCATCGCCATCATCGTCGCCATCCTGCTCGGTCTCGGGCAGGCGGCGGTCGCCGTGGCGCAACAATTGATCGGTTGAGGGAGCGCCCTTTGGGCATACCGCCATGATTTGGGAATTGTTGGTCATCGTCCTGCTGATCCTGATCAACGCCTTCTTCGCGATGTCGGAGATGGCGCTGGTGTCCGCGCGCCGCGGCCGGCTTCAGCAGATGGCCGAGGAAAAAGGCGGCGCCGGCGCCCGCGCAGCATTGGATCTGTCGGAGGATCCGAGCCGCTTCCTGTCGACCGTGCAGGTCGGCATCAGCCTGACCGGCATCATCGCCGGCGCTTACGGCGGCTCCACCCTGGCCGAACGGCTGGGCGGCGTCCTGAACGAGCGGGTCGAGTGGATCGCGCCCTATGGCCACACCGTCGCCTTCGCGCTGGTGGTCGCCGCCATCACCTATTTCTCTCTGATCGTCGGCGAACTGGTGCCCAAGCGCGTGGCGCTGATCTCGGCGGAGCGGATCGCCGCCCTGGTGGCCGCCCCGATGCGGACGATCGCGCGCCTATCCGCCCCGGTGGTCTGGCTGCTGGGCGTGTCGAGCGACGCGGTTTTGAAGCTTCTGCGCCTGCCGACCTCGCGCGAGCAGACGGTGACGGAGGAGGAGGTCAAGACCCTGATCGCCGAAGGCACCCAGAGCGGCGTCTTCGAGCCCGCCGAACGCCAGATGATCGAGGGTGTGATGCACCTGTCCGACCGGACGGTGCGGTCGATCATGACCCCGCGTCCCGACCTGATCTGGCTGGACATCGACGACAAGCCCGACGTGGTCGGCCGGGAGATCTGCGATAGCGGCTATTCCCGCTTCCCGGTCTGCCGCGGCGACGTGGACGAGCTGCAGGGCGTGGTGGCCGCCAAGGCCCTGCTCGACCAGTCGCTGAACGGCATTGCCTTCGACCTGAAGGCGGCGATGGTCCAGCCGCTGGTCGTCCATGACGGCACGCCGGTCTTCCGCCTTCTCGACCTGTTCAAGCAGGCCAGCGTCCACATGGCGATCGTGGTGGACGAATATGGCAGCGTCGAAGGTCTGGTCACCATGACCGACATCCTGGAGGCCATCGCCGGCGAGTTGCCCGACAGCACCCACGAGGGCGAGGCCGCCGCCATCCAGCGCGAGGACGGCAGCTGGCTGGTCGACGGCATGACCCCGGTGGAGGAGGTCGAGGCGCTGGTCGGCGTCAAGAACATGAAGGGGGAGGGCGATTTCCACACCATCGCCGGCTTCCTCCTCGATCATTTCGGCCACATTCCGACCGCGGCGGAGCATCTGTTCTGGAACGGCATCCGCTTCGAGGTCGTCGACATGGACGGCCGCCGCATCGACAAGGTGCTGATCCAGCTGAACCCGGAGATTTCGGAGGGGTGAGTTGGGGAAGTCATACCCCCACCCCAACCCTCCCCCGCTGGGCGGGGGAGGGGGCAAGCGCTTGAGCGGGAGAGCGGCGGCAGTCCCTCCCCCGCCCAGCGGGGGAGGATAGGTGGGGGTCTAACTCACCTCAATCTATATCCCCCCGTCCACCCCCCTCAATGCACCGCCGTCCCGCCGCCGCAGAACCGTACGCCCTCGTCCCCGTTCGTCATCCGCACCGCCTGCACCAAGTCGCGCACCTCTTCGGTCAGGTCGTCCGCGCTCCAGCCATGCCCGTCGGCGCCGGCAACCACCAGCAGGCGCAGGGTGGTCCGCAGCAGGTCGCCGGCCTCCCAACCGTTGGAGCGTTCCGCCTCGCGCGCCATGTGCAACAGACCGGTGGCGCAGTTCAGGACCTCGGGGTCGACCTTCATCGGGCGCTCCTCCTTGCTCGCGGGGGGAGATCGGATGGTATGACTAACAATAATTGGGGCGCGGCCTTGGTCTGTCAAACACGTCCTTCGGAAGTAGTGGAAAGTACCTAAGTACCGTCTGCTCGCCGTCACTCTTCCAGCGGCGGCAGGCGGGAAACGAAACGACCTTTGACTCCCTGGGGCCATTGCTTGAACGGAACGATCCCATCCGCGGTCGCCGCATAGGCACGCAGATAGGCGGTTAGCGTTTCCGCCGTCACTTCGTCCGGGGCGAAGTCGCCCAGCACATAGCTCATCCGCCGGGCCGAGCGCACCGCGACGGCGCAAGGGCGCTTGCAGGTCATCAGGCAACGCATCGGCCGCAGCCGCACCTGTCCGGCCAGATCGGGGGCGTCTGCCAGCACCCGCTCCATCAGCGCTACCAGCTCCGCCCCTGGACGTACGGCGTCGGGCGGGTCTTCCGGACGGCGGCAGGTTTCGCAGACGACTAGCTCGACGGTCATGATTCCGCTTTCGAAACTGTTTTCGGGGGCCATGCGGACCGACAGCTAGAGTCCGTTCCCTGCTCTGTCAACGCCGCCCTCTCACCGATCGGGAGAGGGAGACGCTTGCCAACCACCGGCAAACTCCCGACGATGCGGTCGGGCGGACTTCAAGGACGGAAACGGCGGACGGGCATGAGCGCGAGGCAACGGATCGTCCGTGAACGCCGGCAGTACAACCAGCTCGCCGCCGATCAGACCATGGAGGACTATGCGCTCCGCTACACGGCGGAGCGGGCGCGGCGCTGGACCGCCTGGCGCGTCGCCAACACGGCGCTGGGTGCGATCTCCTTCCTGGCCTGCGAGGCGATCGGCGCAGCGGTCACCCTGACCTACGGCTTCGAGAACGCCATGGCCGCCATCCTGGCGGTGGCGGTTCTCAGCATCCTGGTCGGGCTGCCGATCACCTACCATGCGGCCAAGGCCGGGGTGGACATCGACCTGCTGGCCCGCGGGGCGGGCTTCGGCTATCTGGGCTCTACCATCACGTCGCTGGTCTACGCCTCCTTCACCTTCATCCTGTTCTCCATCGAGGCGAGCATCATGTCGGCCGGGCTGACCATGGTGCTGGGCATCCCGGCCTCGGTCGCCCACGTCATCAGTTCGCTGGCGGTGATTCCCATCGCCGTCTACGGCATCCGCTTCATCAGCCGCATGCAATGGGCGACGCAGCCGGTGTGGATCCTGCTGCAATGCGTGCCGCTGGCCTATTTCTTCCTGCTCGACCGCGAAACCCTGGCGCAATGGACCTCGCTGCCCGGAGTTTATGCGCCGGAGGGCGGGCTGTCGCTGCTGCCCTTCGGCATGGCGGCCTCGGTCCTGCTGTCGTTGCTGCCGCAGATCGGCGAGCAGGTGGACTATCTGCGCTTCCTGCCCTCCCAGGCCCGCATCGGCAAGCTGCGCTGGTGGGCGGCGATGCTGGCCGGCGGGCCGGGCTGGGTGCTGATCGGCAGCCTGAAGCTGGCGGCGGGCTCGCTGCTTGCCTTCCTCGCACTCAAGCACGGAATGCCGGCCGAGGACGCGGTGCAGCCCAACAGCATGTACCACATGGCCTTCCTCGACGTGTTCGGCTCTCCCGCCGCGGCGCTGGCGCTGACCGGCATCTTCGTCGTGGTCTGCCAGATGAAGATCAACGTCACCAACGCCTATGCCGGCTCCATCGCCTGGTCGAACTTCTTCTCCCGCCTGACCCGCAGCCATCCCGGCCGCGTCGTCTGGCTGGTCTTCAACGTGCTGCTGGCCCTGCTGCTGATGGAGATCGGCATCCTCGGCGTGATCGAGAGCATCCTCGGCCTCTACGCCAACGTCGCGGTGGGCTGGCTGGGGGCGGTCGCCGCCGATCTCGCCATCAACAAGCCGCTCCGCTTCAGCCCGCCGGGAATCGAGTTCAAGCGCGCCCACCTCTACGACATCAACCCGGTGGGCACCGGGGCGATGGGCCTGTCGGTGCTGTGCTCCACCACCGCCTTCTTCGGGCTGCTGGGGCCGGTGGCCCAGGCGCTGGCCCCCTTCATCGGGCTGGTGGTCGCCTTCGCCGCCGCCCCGCTGATCGCCTGGAGGACCAGGGGCCGCTACTACATCGCCCGCAAGTCCGACACTCTGCCCGGCGATGCCGCGACCATCCGCTGTTCGATCTGCGAAAACCACTTCGAACGGCCGGACATGGCCTTCTGCCCGGCCTACGACGCGCCGATCTGCTCGCTCTGCTGCACGCTGGAGGCGCGCTGCCACGATCTGTGCAAGAAAGACAGCCGCTTCGCCGACCAGATCGCCCACAGCCTGCAACGGGTGCTGCCCAAGCGGATGGCGGCGGGGGTCCACACCCGCACCGGCCACTTCATCGGGGTGATGACGCTGTTCTCGCTGGTGCTGGGCGGGGTGCTGATCGTCATCGACTTCCAGTACGCCAACGCCGACGCGGCGGAGCGGGCGGCGATCCACACCGCGCTGTTCACCGTCTTCGTCTGCCTGTTCATCCTGTCCGGCGTCGCCGCCTGGCTGCTGGTCCTTGCCCATGAGAGCCGCCACAAGGCGGAGGAGGAGACCGCCCGCCAGACCGCCATGCTGATGGACGAGATCGCCGCCCACGAACGTACCGATGCCGCCTTGCAGAAGGCCAAGGAAGTGGCGGAGGCCGCCAACGCCGCCAAGAGCCGCTACATCATCGGCGTCAGCCACGAAATTCGCGCGCCTCTCAATGCCATCTCCGGTTATGCCCAGCTTCTGGAAAGCAACAGCACCCAGCGCCCGCAGGACGCGGTGCGCGTCATCCGCCGCAGCGCGGAGCATCTGTCGAACCTGATCGATGGGCTGCTGGACATCTCGAAGATCGAATCGGGCCTGCGCCGGCTCAGCCGCGACAAGGTGCAGCTGATCGACTTCCTCGACCAGCTGGCCGACATGTTCCGCATCCAGGCCACCGCCAAGGGGCTGGAGTTCCGCTATGCCCGCGTGCCGCACCTGCCGGCCTGGGTTCACACCGACAGCAAGATCCTGCGCCAGATCCTGATCAACCTGCTGTCCAACGCGGTGAAATACACCGAGACCGGCCATGTTGCGCTGAACGTCCGCTACCGCAGCCAGATCGCCGAGTTCGAGATCGTCGACACCGGCATTGGCATCCGGGACGAGGATCTCGACCGCGTCTTCGAGCCGTTCGAGCGCGGGCGCGGGGCGGCGGTGCGGGCGGTGGCCGGCACCGGCCTCGGCCTCACCATCACGCGGGTGCTGACCCGGATCATGGGCGGCGACATCGCCGTGCGCAGCACGCTGGGGCAGGGCAGCGTCTTCACCGTCCGCCTGCTGCTGTCGGAGGCGATGCACCGGCCGGGCGAGCAGGCGGAGCGGCGCTCCATCACCGGCTATGCCGGGCCGCAGATCACCATCCTGCTGGCCGACGACGACCGCGACCATCTGGCGCTGATGACCGACATCCTGCGCCCGCTGGGATTCGTGCTGTTCACCGCGTCGGACGCCGCCGGCTGTCTGGAACTGGCGGCGCAGTGCAAGCCGGATCTCGCCATGCTCGACATCTCCATGCCGGGAGAGAGCGGCTGGGACGTGGCCGACGGGCTGCGCCGGCAGTTCGGCGACGGCATTCGGATCATCATGGTGTCCGCCAACGCCTACGAGGCGCAGGGGCCGGGCGATGGGCGGGCTCCGCACGACGCCTTCGTCGCCAAGCCCATCGAGATCCACGCTCTGCTGGATCGGGTTCAGGCGCTGACCGGGCTGGAATGGATCCATGCGGCGGAAAAGCCGCCGGAACCGCTTGCGCCGGCACCGGTGGCGGTCAAGTCTGCGGAGCCGCCTCCTGCTCCCATCGTAGCGGCGGCTCCAGCCCGGCCGCCGGATTCGGCGCTGCGTCATCTCGACGACCTGCGCCAATTGGGCCGGATCGGTTACATTCGCGGAATCGAGGCCAAGCTGCGCGAGATTGAGGCGGAGGATGCGGCCGCAACGCCCTTCGTCGAACGGCTGCGGACGCTGGTGCGCGCCTTCGACCTGAAGGGCTATATGCGCGCGGTGGAAGAGGCCGCCCAAGTCGATGGCAAGCAAGTCGATGGTAGGGGACCGGAGGGAGAGGCAGTGGACGGGGCCGTGACAGGATGAAACGCCGCGACATGATCCTGGTGGTGGACGACACCCCCGACACGCTGGGATTCCTGACGGAGGCCATCGAACAGGCCGACCTGACCGTGCTGGTCGCCGTGGACGGTGAAAGCGCGCTGGAACTGGTCGGCCAGATCACGCCGGACCTGATCCTGATGGACGCCGTCATGCCGGGGCTGGACGGCTTCGAGACCTGCCGGCGGCTGAAGCAGATCCCCCATTTGTCGCACCTGCCCGTGATCTTCATGACTGGGCTCAGCGACACCGAGCATGTGGTGAAGGGGCTGGAAGCCGGCGGCGTCGATTACGTCACCAAGCCCATCGTGGTGGACGAGCTGATCGCCCGCATCCGCGTTCACCTGACCAACGCCCGCGTCGCCTATGGCGCCCGCGCCGCGCTGGACGCCACCGGCCGCTTCCTGCTGGCGACGGACGGGGAGGGGAGGCTGCTGTGGTGCACCCCCCAGGCGGAACGGCTGCTGGGCGGGCTGCTGCCCGGGGCGGACGGCGTGCGGCCGGAGTTGGCCACGACCATGGCGGCGGGGCTGGTCCGCCTGCGTCAGGGGGCTGGCCCCGGCGCTGCGGCGGAGACCTTCGCGCTCGACCTGCCGGACGGCGAGGGTGTGCGCCGGCTGGAATTCACCTATCTCAGCCCGGCCAACCCGGACGAATACCTGTTCCGCCTCAGCGAGCCGGCCGCCGGCCGGCAGGAGGCGATTCTGCGCGATGCTTTGGGCCTGACCGTGCGCGAGGCGGAGGTCCTGCTGTGGATCGCCAACGGCAAGCCCAACCGCGACATCGGCGAGATCCTGGGCATCAGCCCGCGCACGGTCAACAAGCACCTGGAACAGGTCTTCGCCAAGCTGGGCGTGGAGAACCGCGCCTCCGCCGCGGCGCTGGCGATCCGGACCCTGGCGGCACGGGGTTAATAGGAAGCTCCGACCGGCGGAGTTTCTGCGAGGAGTGGCGATATGAGCAAGGCGACCTACCCCCTGAAGCTGCCCGCGTCCGTCAAGGATGCCGCTGCCCGGCTGGCCCGTGAGGATGGCGTGTCTCTGAACCAGTGGATCGCCGCCGCCGTCGCCGAGAAGGTCGGTGCCGTCGAAACGGCAGCCTCCTTCCTGAAGGCCCGTGCCGGCACCGCAACCGGTGCAGGCTTGCGCTCCTTCCTGGACAGGGTGCCGGACAGACCGCCACAGACCGGCGACGAATTGGAACGGTGATAACGGGTTCAAAAAGAGGAGCGACCGTGCCAAGTGTGGGTTCGGGGAGGAGGCCCTTCTACATGGCGCCTCCTCCCTGCACCTATGCCCCCAATACCTTGTCCACCGTGATCGGCAGGTCGCAGAGGCGCTTGCCGGTGGCGTGGTAAATGGCGTTGGCGATGGCGGCGGGGACGCCGACGATGCCGATCTCGCCGACGCCCTTGGCGCCCAGCGGGTTTACAATGTCGTCATGCTCCTCGACGAAGATGACGTCGATGTCGTGGACGTCGGCGTTCACCGGGATGTGGTATTCGGCGAAGTCGTGGTTCATGAAGCGGCCGAGCCGCTGGTCGGTCATCGACTCCTCCTCCAGCGCCATGCCGATGCCCCACACCACCGCACCCAGCACCTGACTGCGCGCCGTCTTCGGGTTGATGATGCGGCCGGCGGCGACCGCGCTGACCACGCGGGTGACCTGCACCGTGCCCAGATCCTCGTCCACCCGCACCTCCGCGAAGATGGCGGAGTGGGTGCCGAGCGCATGCTGCATCTGCGACTTGTAATAGGGGATGGAGCGCGCCTCGTCCTCCAGCACAGCCAAGTCGTTGGCGCGCATCACCTCGGTGATCGACATGCGCCAGGACGGATCGGCCTTGGCGATCAGGTGGCCGTCGGCGAAGACCAGATCGTCGGCCTTCAGCCCCTTCAGCGGCCCGTCGTTCAGCCCCACCGCCAGACCGGCGAGCCTGTCGCGCAGCCGGTCGCACACCGCCTTCACCGCCGACCCGACCGACGACACCGTCCAGGATCCGCCCTGCAACGGCGCCATCGGCAGGTTGCTGTCGCCCAACTGGAACGACACCTTGTCGATGGGCAGGCCCAGGATGTCGGCGGCGATCTGCGTCATCGCCGTGTAGGTGCCGGGGCCGATGTCGGCGGTGGCGCTGCCGACCGTCAGAGTGCCGTCGATGCCGAGCCGGGCGGAGGCCGCCGCCTGCCCCTGCATCGCATCCCACACGCCGGCCGCCATGCCCCAGCCGATCAGCTGCCGCCCTTCCCTCATCGACCGCGGCGTATGGGTGCGCTTGTGCCAGCCGAAGCGCTCCGCCCCCTGTTGGAAGCAGGCGCGCAGTTCCTTGCTGGAGAAGGGCTTGTCCGTGTTGGGATCGACCTCGGTGTAGTTCTTCAGCCGCAGTTCCAGCGGGTCCATGCCCAGCTTGGCCGCCAGCTCGTCCATGGCGATCTCCAGCGCCGGGACGCCGGTCGCTGCACCGGGGGCGCGCTGGTCGAGCGGGGTGTGGGTGTCCATCCGCGCCAGCTTGTAGTCCAGCCGGACATTGTCGCACTTGTACTGCTGGCCCGACCAGTTGACGACGACCTCGACATAATTCTCGGTCTGCGAGGTCTCCTGCACCGCCTCGTGGATCATGGCGGTCAGCGTGCCGTCCTTGCGGGCGCCCAGCGCAACGCGCTGCAGCGTTTCAGGCCGGTGGCCGAAGCTGAACATCTGCGGGCGCGACAACTCCACGCGGACGGAGCGCTTCAGCGTGGTCGCCGCCAGTACCGCCATGAACAACTGGTGCTGCGGTCGCAGCCCCGAGCCGAAGGCGCCGCCGACGAAGGGCGAGATCACCCGCACCGCGTCCTTGGACAGGTTGAAGACGTTGCAGACATAGGTCTGGGTGTTCAGCGGCCCCTGGGTCTTGTCATGGACGGTCAGGGTGCCGTCGTTGTGGTGGATGACGGTGGAGGCGTGCATCTCCATCGGGTTGTGGTGCTCGACCGCCTGGGTGAAGTGCAGGTCGATGCTGACCTCCGCCTCCGCCAGCGCCCGGTCGGCGTCGCCGCGCGGCTTCGGCGGCGGCTGGAACCCGCCCTTGTCCTTGCCGGGGGTGAAGGCCTTGGCCTGCGCCGCGTGCAGGTCGGTCTGGTGCTCGTCGGCCTCATAGACGACATGGATCAGGCGGGTGGCGTAGCGCGCCAGTTCGAAGCTCTCGGCCACCACCAGCGCGATGGGCTGGAGCGCATGGTGGATCGTCGCGTCGTAGAGCGGACGGAAGGGCGATCCCTTGGGCGCGTCGTCGTCCTTCCACTTGCGGTCGAACCAAGGCAGGCTCGGCCGGTTCTCATGGGTGAAGATTTGAAAGACGCCGGGCAGGGCCAGCGCCTTGGAGGTGTCGATGCTCAGGATCCGCCCGCGGGCAATGGCGCTCGACAGGATATAGCCGTGGGCGAGGCCGGGCGTGTTGAACTCCGCGGCGTATTTGGCGCCGCCGGTCACCTTCAACCGGCCGTCGACGCGGCTGACGGGCTTGCCGATCTGGGAACCCGAAGAGCCATTGGGACGCTCCAGCGGATCGGGAATGGTCGGTTTGGCGATCATGGATGCTCCACTCCGGCGGCTTCGGCCAGCGCCCGGACGATGGCGCGCTCGGCAAGTCCGATCTTGAAGGCGTTGTGGGAATGGCCCTTGGCGTCGCGCAGCAGCACGCGCGCCGCCTCGCGGAATGTCTCCAGCGAAGCCGGCTTGCCCGCCAGTTCGGCTTCGGCCGCCGCATCGCGCCAGGGCTTGTGGGCGACGCCGCCCAACGCCAGCCGCGCAATTCGGATCGTCTGCCCGTCCATCTCCAACGCCGCCGCCACCGACACCAGCGCGAAGGCGTAGGAGGCGCGGTCGCGCACCTTCAGGTAGGTGGAATGCTGGGCGAAACCTTGGGCCGGCAGGTCGATGGCGGTGATCAGTTCGTCGGCGGCCAGAGTGCTGTCGATGTGCGGGGTGTCGCCGGGCAGGCGGTGGAACTCGGCGAAGGGGATGGTCCGCTCGCCCCGTGGCCCGCTGACGCGCACCATGGCATCAAGGGCGGCCAGCGCCACGCACATGTCGGACGGGTGGACGGCGATGCACTGGTCGCTGGCCCCCAGGATGGCGTGGATGCGGTTGACCCCGGTCAGCGCCCCGCAGCCGGTCCCCGGCTCCCGTTTGTTGCAAGGGGTGCCGGTGTCGTAGAAGTAATAGCAGCGCGTCCGCTGCAGCAGGTTGCCGCCGTTGGTGGCCATGTTGCGCAGCTGCGCCGACGCCCCGGCCAGGATCGCCTTGGACAGCATCGGATAGCGCGTCCGCACCCGCTCGTCATAAGCGGTATCGGCATTGCGGGCGAGCGCGCCGAGCCGCAAGCCGCCGCTGTCCGTCTCCTCGATCCGGTCGAGGCCGAGGCGCGAGATGTCGACCAGCCGTTCCGGCCGCATCACGTCGGCCTTCATCAGATCCAGCAGGTTGGTGCCGCCGGCGACGAACTTCACCGCCGCCTCGGTCGTCGTGCCGGACTGGCCCGAAACGCCGCGCAGCGCCGCATCGACGCTGTCGGGGCGGTCGTAGGAGAAGGCCCTCATGGCTTGCCTCCATCCTTCGATTGCCCATCCATCACCTGCCGGATTGCCGCGACGATGTTGGGATAGGCGCCGCAGCGGCACAGGTTGCCGCTCATCAGCTCGCGGATGTCGTCGTCGGTCTTGGCGTGGCCTTCCTCCAGCATGCCGACGGCGGAGCAGATCTGGCCCGGCGTGCAATAGCCGCACTGGAAGGCGTCATGTTCGACAAAGGCCTCCTGCAGCGGATGGAGCGTGTCGCCGCTGGCCAGCCCCTCAATGGTGGTGATGCTCCGCCCCTCCATCATCACCGCCAGCGTCAGGCAGGAGTTGATGCGCCGCCCGTCGACCAGCACGGTGCAGGCGCCGCATTGTCCATGGTCGCAGCCCTTCTTGGTGCCGGTCAGGTCGAGATGCAGGCGCAACGCGTCGAGCAGGCTGGTCCAGGGGGCGACATGCAGCGTCCTGCGGCCTCCGTTGAGGGTCAGGGTGACTTCCATCTCTTCAGGGGGCATCGCTTCCGGCGGCGGTGCCGGCTGCATGTGGGCATGGCCCTGGGACGCTGGACCTGTTGGCTGGGACATGACCGCTCCGACTGCTGGCAGGGGGTTGCGCCGCCGGCCGCGGGGGTGCGGCGGCGCGTCTTGGCTTGCGGGGGTAACAGCCGCCCTTCCGCTGCGTTCCCTCGGCGGGGGTGGTGGCAAACGGTGATCGCGGTCCCATCTGGTGCGGGGTGCGGCGTCCCCTGCCGGCGCCATCCCTTCGTGGAGACCCCCTGCCATGAAACTCTCCGGTTCCTGCCGCTGCGGTGCCGTCCGCTTCACGCTGAACTCGCCGACGCCGGTGCCCTACATGCACTGCTACTGCACGATCTGCCGCAAGAGCGCCGGCGGCGGCGGTTACGCCATCAACCTGGGCGGCAATGCCGACACGCTGGAGGTGGAGGGACGCGAGGCCGTTGAGATGTGGCGCGCGCCCATCGACGATCCCGACCATCCGGGCCATACCCACCTCGGCCCGTCGCACCGCCATTTCTGCAAGCATTGCGGCACCGCGCTGTGGGCGGAGGATCCGGCCTGGCCGGATCTGGTCCACCCCTTCGCGTCGGCCATCGACACGCCGCTGCCGACTCCGCCGGAGCGGGTGCACATCATGCTGGACTTCAAGGCGCCCTGGGTGGAGGTGCCCAGCGGACCGAACGACGTGCATTTCGCCCGATACCCGGAGGAATCGCTGGAGGACTGGCACCGGCGCCACGGCTTGCTGGACCGCTAGGCGGCCCATGATGGCAAGGCTGCTGCGATGGGTGGCGCTGCTGGTCCTGCTGGCGCTGGCCGGGGCGGCGGCCGGGGTGTGGGGCGGGCTGATCGTGGTGCCACCGCGTTACGACCCCTGGGCGCCGCTCGACCTGCGGGCGGAGCCGGACTGGCTCACCGGATTCAAGCTGTCGCGGCTGGAGCGCGACCCGGAGCAATGCCGGGCGGCGCTGGGCGACACGGGTTTGCGCTTCACCCCCGTGCCCGACCGGCCATCGGACGAGAATTGCGCCTTGAGTGGCGTGGTGAGGGTGTCACGCTCCGACATCGCCTTCAGCAGCGGCTTTCTCGCCACCTGCGGCCTCGCCGCCGCCTGGACCCTGTTCGAGACGCATGCCCTGCAGCCGGCGGCGCAAACGCATTTCGGCCAGAAGGTGGCGCGTGTCGAGCATCTCGGCACCTATGCCTGCCGCAACGTCTATGGCCGGGCGGAGGGGCGGCGCAGCGAACATGCCGGCGCCAACGCCATCGACCTCGGCGGCTTCGTTCTGGCCGACGGCACGCGGATCAGCGTTCTGAACGACTGGAAGAAGACCGGCGACGCACGGAAGGCCGCGTTCCTGCGCGACGTGCGCGACGGCGCCTGCCGCTTCTTCGACGTGGTGCTGGGCCCGGACTACAACGAGGCCCACCGCAACCACTTCCACCTGGACATGGGCGCCTTCAGCACTTGCCGTTGAGGGAACCGCCCCATGGGCCTCCTGTTGCTGGGCTCAAGACGAACGCGACACGACCCGGCAAGGGAGAGGACCCATGGCACGCACGGCAGCCGACATCCTGGTGGACGTCCTGGTGGATTGGGGGGTGGACACCATCTTCGGCATTCCCGGCGACGGCATCAACGGCGTGGTGGAGGCGCTGCGCCAGCGCAGGGACGAGATCCGCTTCATCCAGGTCCGGCACGAGGAAGCCGCCGCCTTCGCCGCCTGCGGCTATGCCAAGTTCACCGGGAAGCTCGGCGTCTGCCTCGCCACCTCCGGCCCCGGCGGGCTGCATCTGCTGAACGGCCTCTACGACGCCAAGCTGGACCACCAGCCGGTGCTGGCGATCACCGGGCTGCAGTATCACGACCTTGTCGGCACCCACACCCAGCAGGACGTGGAACTGGACAAGGTCTTCCAGGACGTGTCGGTCTTCAACCAGCGCATCATGGGCGCCGCCCATGTCCGCAACATCGCAACGCTGGCCTGCCGCACCGCGCTGGCCCGCCGCGGCGTCGCCCACATCACCATCCCCGTCGATCTGCAGGATCAGGCGGCAGGCGACGACATGCGGGCGCCGCGCAACGTCAAGGGCCACAACACCGCCCTGTTCGCCCCCGAACTGCCGGTGCCGTCGGAGGCGGAGATGCGCAGGGCGGTGGAGATCATGGACGCCGGCAAGCGCATCGTCATCCTGGCGGGCCAGGGCGCGCTCAACGCTACGGACCAGCTGGAACGGCTGGCGGAGAAGACCGGGGCGGTGATCGTCAAGGCGCTGCTGGGCAAGGCGGCGGTGCCGGACGACAGCCCCTACACCACCGGGTCGGTCGGGCTGCTGGGCACCGAACCGTCGCAGACCGCGCTGGAGACCTGCGACACGCTGCTGATCGCGGGATCCACCTTCCCCTACATCGAATATTACCCGAAGCCGGATCAGGCCCGCGGCATCCAGATCGACATCGACGCCGCCCGGATCGGCCTGCGCTATCCGGTGGAGGCCGGGCTGGTCGGCGATTGCCGGCTGGCGCTCGATATCCTGACCGAGCGGGTGCAGCCGCATGAGGACCGCAGCTTCCTGGAGAAGGCGCAGGCCGGCAAGGCGGAGTGGATGCGCCTGATGGAGGAGCGCGGCACCCGCCAGGACATGCCGATGAAGCCGCAGGTGGCGGCATGGGAACTGGGCAAGCGGCTGACCGACACCGCCATCGTCGCCTGCGACAGCGGCACCATCGCCACATGGTGGGCGCGGCAGATCCCGGTGAAGCGGGGCCAGATGCATTCGCTGTCCGGCAATCTCGCCACCATGGCGCCGGGGCTGCCCTATGCCATCGCCGCGCAGATCGCCTACCCGGACCGGCAGGTCATCGCCTATGTCGGAGACGGCGGTTTCTCGATGCTGATGGCCGATTTCGTGACGGCGGTGAAGTATAACCTGCCGGTCAAGGTCATCATCAACAACAACAGCTCGCTCGGCCAGATCAAGTGGGAGCAGATGGTGATGCTGGGCAATCCCGAATATGTCTGCGACCTGCACCCCATCGACTTCGCCAAGGTGGCTGAGGCCTGCGGCGGCAAGGGCTTCACCATCCGCGACCCCAAGGACTGCGGCGCCATCCTGGACGCCGCACTCGCCCATCCCGGCCCGGTGGTGGTGGATTGCCTCGTGGACACCAACGAACCGCCGATGCCGCCCAAGGTGAAGGCCAAGCAGGCCGCCCATTTCGCCGAGGCGCTGGCCCGCGGCACCCCCGACGCGCTGAAGATCGCCGCCACCGTCTTCAAGGACCGCGCGCGGGAGATCATATAAGCGGCGCAGGTTCGCAATCGGCAAAAGGGAGGGAATGGGTTGAGAGATGGCAGGGTTCGATTGCCGCTCCTTCGGCCGTCACCCCGCGAAGGCGGGGATCCAGGGTTTCCAGTGCAGGTCCTTGCTGAGTCTGGATTTCCGCCTTCGCGGGAATGGCGGCCGAAGAAAACTGAGCGTCATCCGACGGGCCACTGGTGTCCCGACATCCGTGCAGCGGCAATCCGTCTCACTGCCATCCCGGATATGTCCGCCGGGTGCGACACCGCATCGACGAAAGAAAGGGTTACTGATTGTCGGTTTCCTCACCATTATTACCTCAAGGGGGTAAGAAGTGGAGGAAACCGATGCTCACTCTTCTCTATCGCAGCGATGCCGTCGCTTTGCTGCCCTTCTCGGCATTGGCGGACATTTGTGTACGAAGCTCTTCAAACAACCGGCGCCTGGGTGTCACCGGTTTCCTGATCGAGCATGAAGGCACCTTCCTCCAGGTGCTGGAAGGGGAGGCGGACGCCGTCGGCACCTTGTTCGCCAGCATCTCCAGCGACACGCGGCACCGCAACCTCGCCGTGCTCGGCCGCTGGGAACAGCCGGAGCGTTCCTTCGGGTTCTGGGCAATGAACTTCGGGCCGTTGGACGACCCGGATTTCTGGGACGGCGAATTCGCCCCCCTGCGCGACCCCCAGGCGTTCCGACGCAGGAGTTGCGATCCGGAAACCGCACTCGCCGTGCTGTGCCGCGCCTATGCCTTCGCCGGCAAGGTCGCGGGGGCGGACCCGGTGATCGGCGACTTCGTGATGGGGCTGTCCCGACCGGTCCGGCAGCCGGTCAGTGTCTGAATACACAAGTCTCTGAAACAATTGACCGCTTGACGGGGTGGCGCGTGTTTGTGCCATCGTCGCACCTCGCCCGGCCAAGGGTGGCCGGTCGCCGAGGAGAACCCCGTCCGATGAACGCCTTGCGGCGTCTGTCCATTCCCGCCCTGCTGCTTGCCCTGCTGGCCGCCCTGGTCGCAGCCAAACCCTGGCTGCACGGCCATCTGGAGCCGGTCGTCGGCCGTTCGCTCAGCACCGGATTCGACATCGTGGTCGCATCGGCCGCGTGGCTGGTCGCAGCCTGGGGCGGCGCGCGCCTGATCGACCTGCTGGCGGCCGGCAATGGCGGCACCGGCCTGGACGGCATGCCCCGGCCGCCGCGCATCCCGCGGCTGCTGGCCGACCTGCTGCGCTTCTTCGTTTATGGCGTCGCGGTGCTGGCGATCCTGGCCTTCGTGCTGGAACAGCCGGTTACCGGCCTGCTGGCGACTTCCGGCGTCGCCATCGCCGTGCTGGGCTTCGCGTTGCGCAACATGATCGCCGACATCTTCGCCGGCATCGCGCTGAACATCGAGCACCCCTATCGCATCGGCGACTGGCTGGAGCTGTCGCCCGGCGTGGCCGGCCGGGTGGACGAGATCAACTGGCGCGCCACCCGCCTGATCGCTGGCGACGGCACCGCCGTCATCGTGCCGAACGGCATGGTCGCCGGCAGCCGCTTCGTCAATTTCAGCCGTCCCAACCCGGCCTTCCGCGCCACCGTGCCGATCCTGCTGGACCATGAGGTGCCGGTGGAGCGGGGCAAGCGCATCCTGCTGTCCGCCATGCTCTGCGCCGACGGCGTTCTGCCCACCCCGCGGCCGGATGTGATCGTCGAGGCGGTGACGCCCAACGGCATCTCCTATCAGGCCCGCTTCTGGACCGACGACGGCGGGCGCGTGTCGCTGGTGCGCGACGCCGTGCTGACCGAGGCACTGGCCAACCTCGCCCGCGCCGGGATCGAGCCCGCGCGCCCCAAGCAGGAGGCCCGCCGGCGCCAGCCCGCCCAGCCCGGCACCGACACGTTGCGGCACAGCCTGCTGCGCCAGTTGGAGCTGTTCGACGCCTTCGACGACGAGGAGATCGGGGCGCTGGCCCAGGCGATGCGCGAGCTTTACCTCCCCGTCGGCACCGCCGCCGTCCGGCAGGGCGAGGCCGGCGAATCGCTCTTCGTCATTGCGGAGGGGGTGTTCGACGTCCAGGCCGCCGCGCCCGCCTCCACCGACGCCGCCTCCATCAATCCAAATGGCGACCAGCATCCCGGCGTGATCCACCTGACCCGCCTGCGGCCGGGCGACCTGTTCGGCGAGATGTCGCTGCTGACCGGCCAGCCGCGCAGCGCCTCGGTCGTCGCCTGCACCGACGCTGTGGTGTACGAGTTGGCGCGCAGCCATCTCGACCCGGTGCTGCGCCAGCGCCCGCAGTTGGCGGAGCGGCTGGCCGACCTGATGGCCGACCGCCAGACCCGCAACACCGCCGAACGCAACCGGCAGCAGGGCGTCGCCCCGCCCCCGCCGGTGGAATCGCAAGCCCTCCTGGCCCGCCTGCGCAACTTCTTCAAGCTCTGAGGAGGAGGGGCACCTTTATCCCCTCTCCCCGGAGGAGAGAGGGTGATTAACCCCCGAAAACGCCCGCCGCGGGGGAACCTTGGGCGCTGCCAACCGTTATGCCGCGCGGGTGCCGGTGGTGCATCGAGCGGGAGAAGGGCCGGCATCCTTGATCGCTCCCAACGGGTGGCGGCCGCATTCCGCAGCCGGCGCCCCCGGTGTTTGGCCCTTGTTGCGGGTCGAGCGCCCCTTCGTCCTGAACCAACGAGGAGGCTCGACAGCCGATGTGCGGACTGAGTGGCGAGATACGTTTCAAAACCGGCGAGGCGGCCAGCACGGCGGCGGTCCAGGCCATGTGCGACCGGCTTGCGGCGCGCGGGCCGGACGGCCATGGCCTGTTCGCCCATGGCCGCGTCGCCTTCGGCCATCGCCGGCTGAAGATCATCGACCTCAGCGAGGCATCGCAGCAGCCGATGGTGGACTCCGCCCTCGGCCTCGCCATCGTCTTCAACGGCTGCATCTACAACCACCGCGAATTGCGCGAGGAGTTGGCCGGGCTCGGCTACAGCTTCTTCTCCGACGGGGATACCGAGGTCCTGATCAAGGCGTATCACGCCTGGGGTCCCGACTTCGTCAAGCGCATGAACGGCATGTTCGCCTTCGCCATCCACGAGCGCGACAGCGGGCGCGTCGTGCTGGGCCGTGACCGACTGGGCATCAAGCCGCTCTACCTCGCCGACATTCCGGGCGGTCTGCGCTTCGCCTCCTCGCTTCCGGCCCTGGTCGCCTCCGGTGGCATCGACACCGACATCGACCCAGTGGCGCTGCACCATTACATGAGCTTCCACGCAGTCGTCCCGGCGCCGCACACCATCCTGAAGGGCGTGCGCAAGCTTCCCCCCGCCACCACCCTGATCGTCGAGCCGGACGGCACCCGGCGCGAGACCACCTATTGGTCGCTGACTTTCGGGCCGCAGGCCAGCGACGAGGGGCGCGACTTCGCCGACTGGCGCGAGCTGGTGCTGGAGACGCTGACCCGCGCCGTGCGCCGCCGGCTGGTCGCCGACGTTCCGGTCGGCGTACTGCTGTCGGGCGGGCTGGACAGCTCGCTGATCACCGCGCTGCTGGCCGAGAACGGACAGAGCGGACTGAAGACCTTCTCCATCGGTTTCGAGACGGTGGGGGACGAGCGCGGCGACGAATTCCAGTATTCCGACATCGTCGCCAAGCATTTCGGCACCGACCACAACCGCATCTTCGTCGATTCCGCCCGCGCCCTGCCTGAATTGCGCGACTGCGTGCGCGCCATGTCGGAGCCGATGGTCAGCCACGACAACATCGGCTTCTTCCTGCTGTCGCAGGAGGTGGCGAAACAGGTGAAGGTGGTGCAGTCGGGGCAGGGCGCCGACGAGGTCTTCGGCGGCTATCACTGGTACCCGCCGCTTCTGGAAAGCAAGGACGCGGTGGACGACTATGCCCGCGTCTTCTTCGACCGCGACCATGCGGAGATGGCCGACGCGCTCGATCCCCGCTTCATCGGCGAGGACCATTCCCGCCGCTGGCTGGAGCGGCAGTTCGCCATGCCCGGCGCCGAGCGGGCGGTGGACAAGGCGCTGCGGCTCGACACCACGGTGATGCTGGTGGACGATCCGGTGAAGCGGGTCGACAACATGACGATGGCCGCCGGGCTGGAAGCGCGCGTCCCCTTCCTCGATTACGAGCTGGTGGAGCTTGCCGCCCGGATTCCTGCCGAAATGAAGCTGGCCGAAGGCGGCAAATACGTCCTGAAGGAGGCGGCACGCCGCGTCGTCCCGGCCGAGGTGATCGACCGGCCGAAGGGCTATTTCCCGGTGCCGGCGCTGAAATACCTGCGCGGCCCCTTCCTGGAACTGGTGCGCGACGTGCTTGACGCTCCGGCGGCACGCGAGCGCGGCCTGTTCCGGCGCGACTATCTGGACCGGCTGCTGGCCGACCCGGAGCGCCACATCACGCCGCTGCGCGGGTCGAAGCTGTGGCAGGTCGCGCTGCTGGAATTCTGGTTCCAGGAACAGGGCTTCTGACGGCCCATCCGGCCATTCCATCACAACGAACGCTTTGCCGGGGCGTCCAGGCGCGGGACCGATCCGCGCCCCGGGGCGTTTCCCGAGTGTGGAGCCGCATCCGACGATCAGGGGGACCCCATGAGCTACGCCCGCGTGAAACCGCACCGGCTGGAGCGCGCCGCCAGCGCCAGCCTGCGCCACACCCGGCGCTACACCGGCCGCCCGCCGACGGCGGGGGAGGGCGGGGAGGCCGAGGCGCCGCGCGCCGACGTGGTGGTCGATTGCGGATGGGGCCGGCTGATCTTCGCCCACACCTTCGACGATCTCGACCGCATGATCGACACCCTGCGGCAGGAGGCGCCGGGGACCCGCGACATCGTCTTCTACCTGCAGGACCCGCATGTCGCCCTGTCCCGCGCCCCGCAGGAGCTGTTTCTCGACCCTTCCCACACCTTCCGGCTCTGGCTGACCGACTACCGCCCGTCGCGGCGCCGGCCCAAGGGCTACAGCGTCCGGCGCCTGCGCACGCGCGAGGATGCGGAAGGCGTGCAGCGCATCTATGCCCGGCGGCGGATGGTGCCGGTCTCCTCCTCCTTCCTGGTGGCGACGCGCAACAGCCGGGTGCTGACCCATTTCGTCGCCTGCGACGACGCCACCGGCGAGGTGATCGGTTCGGTGACGGCGGTGGACCATGGCCATGCCTTCGCCGATCCGGAGAACGGCAGCTCGCTGTGGTGCCTGGCGGTGGATCCGCAGGCCTCCTTTCCGGGCATCGGCGAGACGCTGGTGCGCACGGTGGCGGAGCATGTCCAGGCGCGCGGCCGCGCCTTCCTCGACCTGTCGGTGCTGCACGACAACGAGAACGCCATCGCGTTGTATGAGAAGCTGAATTTCCGCCGCATCCCGGCCTTTGCGCTGAAGACGAAGAACCCGATCAACGAGCGGCTGTTCACCGGCCCGCAGCCCGGCGAGCGGCTGAACCCCTATGCCACCATCATCGTCAACGAGGCGCGGCGGCGCGGCATCGGCGTCGACGTGCTGGACGCGGAGGCCGGCTATTTCTGCCTGACCTGGGGCGGGCGCAGCGTGGTCTGCCGCGAATCCCTCAGCGAACTGACCACCGCCGTCGCCATGAGCCGCTGCGACGACAAGGCGGTGACGCGGCGCGTGCTGGAGCGGGCCTGCCTGAACGTCCCCGCCCAGGCGGTGGCGGGGGAGCCGGCGGAAAACGCCGCCTTCCTGGAGACGCACGGCCGCATCGTGGTGAAACCGGCCCGTGGCGAGCAGGGCCGCGGCATCACCGTGGATGTCCGCGACGCCGAGACGATGGAGCGCGCCATCGCATCGGCCCGCCAGCATTGCGACACCGTGTTGCTGGAACAGTTCTGCGAAGGGCAGGATCTGCGCATCGTCGTCATCGACAAGAAGGTGGTCGCCGCCGCGGTGCGCCGTCCGGCCGAGATCACCGGTGATGGCACCCACAGCGTGCGCGAACTGATCGAGGCGCAGAGCCGCCGCCGCGCCGCCGCCACCGGCGGGGAAAGCCACATCCCGATGGACGCCGAGACCGAGCGCTGCCTCGCCGCCGCCGGCCGCACGCTGGACGACGTGCTCCCGGCGGGGGAGGTGCTGCCTGTGCGCAAGACCGCCAACCTGCACACCGGCGGCACCATCCACGACGTGACCGACAGCCTGCACCCCGAACTGGTGGAGGTCGCGACGGTCGCCGCCCGCGCGCTGGACATCCCGGTCGTCGGCTTCGACCTGCTGGTGGAGGCGCCGGACCGGCCGGGCTACGTCTTCATCGAGGCGAACGAGCGTCCGGGCCTTGCCAACCACGAGCCCCAGCCGACGGCGGAACGCTTCGTCGATCTGCTGTTTCCGCAGACGCGGGGGGTGTTCTGAGGGGGGAGTTAAACCCCCACCTAGCCTCCCCCGCTGGGCGGGGGAGGGACTGCCGCTGAACGCCGACAAAGCTCCTATCTCCCTCTCCCGCCCAGCGGGGGAGGGTCGGGGTGGGGGCAAGTGTCAGCGATGAGCAGGAGGAAAATCCAATCATGGCCGTGCCGCTGCCCATAGACATGGGCTATGTCACCGACATCCTCTACCGGCTGCTGACCACGCCCAGCCCGACCGGCTACACCACCGACGTGGTCCGGCTGTGCTGCGCGGAACTGGAGCGGCTGGGCATCCCCTACGAACTGACCCGGCGCGGCGCCATACGCGCCGACCTGAAGGGCGTGCGGGGCAGCCCGGACCGGGCGCTGGTCGCCCATGTCGACACGCTGGGCGCCCAGGTGAAGATGCTGAAGGACAATGGCCGGATGGAGCTGGTGCCCATCGGCCACTGGTCGTCCCGCTTCGCCGAGGGCGCGCGCTGCACCGTCCTGACCGACCGCGGCCCCTGGCGCGGCACCATCCTGCCGCTGAAGGCGTCCGGTCACACCTTCAACAAGGAGGTCGATACCCAGCCGGTCAACTGGCAGCAGGTGGAACTGCGCGTCGACGCCCCGGTCGGCAACCGGCGGGAACTGGAGGAGCGCGGCTTCAACATCGGCGACATCGTCGCCATCGATCCGCAGCCGGAATTCCTTGAGAACGGCTACATCGTCTCCCGCCATCTCGACGACAAGGCGGGCGTGGCGGTGATGCTGGGCGCGGCCAAGGCGGTGGTCGATGCTGGGGCATCCCTGCCGGTCGACTGCCACCTGCTGTTCACCATCTCCGAAGAGGTCGGGTCCGGCGCCTCGTCGATCCTGCACCAGGACGTGGCGGAGATGGTGACCATCGACAACGGCACCACCGCCCCCGGCCAGAACAGCAGCGAATTCGGCGTCACCATCGCCATGGCCGACAGCACCGGCCCCTTCGACATGGCGCTGACCCACTCGTTGATCGCGCTGTGCCAGGCGCAGAACATCCCGCACCAGCGCGACGTCTTCCGCTATTACCGCTGCGACAGCGCGTCCGCCATCGAGGCCGGCAACGACATCCGCACCGCACTGGTCTGCTTCGGCATCGACGCCTCGCACGGCTACGAGCGCATCCATGCCGACGCGCTGGAAAGCCTCGTGCGGTTGCTGGTCCTCTACATGCAGAGTCCGCCGCGGGATTAGCAGGCCGTCTTCCCGTCCCGCCGCACCTCTTCCAGAACCCGGCGCAGTTCGCCGGGGTGCAGCGGCTTGTGCAGGAAGGCGCAGCCGCGGCGCTGGCCCTCCAGCAGGGATTCGGGCGCCGTCTCGCCGGTCAACACCACGGCCGGGATGTCGGTCTTGAACAGCTTGCGCACCCGGTCGATCACGTCGAATCCGGACACCTTCCCCGGCAGGCGGAGGTCGGTCAAGATGGCGTCCGGCGGTCCTTCCAGCCCGTCGACCGCCGCGAACACCTCGCGCATGTTCGACGCGGAGACGAAGGCGCAGCCCCAGCTTTCCAGCGTCAGCAGCAGGCCGGACAGCACCATGCTGTCGTCGTCCACCACCAAAACGCGCATGCCGTCGAGCGGCACCCCGGACGGGCCGCCGTCGGCGTGAGCACCGACCGTCAGCGCGTCGGCCGGCGCCTCCCCCTCCAACCGGTTCACGGTGACGGCGAAGACCGACCCGCGCCCCGACCGCGACTGCACCTCGATCGGCGCCTGCAGCAGCACCGACAGCCGGCGCACGATGGCAAGGCCGAGGCCGAGGCCGCGCGTGGGGTCGCGGCTGGGGTTCGTCAGCTGGTGGAACTCGTCGAAGATGACGTCCAGCTTGTCCTGCGGGATGCCGAAGCCGGTGTCCCACACCTCGATCCGCCACTGCCCGTCACGCTTGCGCAGGCCCAGCAGGATGCCGCCGCGCTGGGTGTAGCGGATGGCGTTGGCCAGCAGGTTGCGGACGATGCGGCCCAGCAGGATCGGGTCGCTGCGAGTGACCGCTCCGCCCGCCACGTCCGGCACATGGACGCGCAGGCGCAGTCCTTTCTCCTCCGCCTGCGGGCGGAATTCCTCGGCCAGCGACTGCAGCAGCGCATCAACCGACACCGCCTGGAGGTCGGGCTCCACCGTCCCGGCGTCGAGCGTGGAGATGTCCAGCAGCGCGTTCAGCAGCTGCTCGCCCGCAGTCATGGCGTTGGCCAGCATGCCGGCGGTGCGGGTGGCCCGTGCGTTGCCGTCGACCTGGCTGGTCAGTGCGTCCAGGAACAGCCGCATCGCCTGGAAGGGTTGGCGCAGGTCATGGCTGGCCGAGGCGAGAAAGCGGGAGCGCGCCGCGGTGGTGCGCGCCACCTCCGCCCTCATGGTCTCGGCCATCTGGGCGATGGCGCCGTCCAGCGTCGCCGAGGCCAGCACCCCCACCACATGCCCGTCGACCAGCAGCGGCGCCGCGCGCAGGCTCAGCGGCGGGTCGGTCGGCAGGCTCAGCAGCGACGATTCCGGCCGGTTTGCCGCCGTCGCATCCCCTTCGTCCACATAGAGCGGGCGCAGCGCCTCGGCCACCGCGGTCCAGCCGCCGGGCAGCAGGCTGGGGCCGCTCTCGTCACGGGATGCTGCGCGCGGGCGGTTCAGCAGGGCGGCCAGCGGTTCGTTGCAGCGGACGGCGGCCATCTCCGGTCCGCCGATCACCAGCATGGTCGGGACCGTACCGGCGGCGCAGACGCGCCGTGCGTTGTCCAGACACTCCCGGTAACGCTGATCGGTCGGTGACATGGGGTTGGCCGAGGATCGGGGCATCGCGTCGGTGTCTTTCGCGTCGGTATCTTTGGGGATCGAGGTCCCGTGGAAGGGCTGGAGGCTGATCGCCATGGGCACCGGCTCGACCGTCGGACAGTTTCGGGAAGCCGGCTGAGAATAAACGGACCTTCCTGCTTGTGAAATCACACGATGGCTCTACTCCCTCCTATGCGGAAGGTGAAGGCCGCGGCAGCCGCATCAGATGGTCCTCCACGAAGTATTTCCGGCGCAGAAGCGCCATCAGTCGGACTTTCAGGACATCCATCTCCTGTGCCTTACCAACGAAATCATCGGCGCCGGCATTCAGGCTGATCATCAATTGTTCTTCGTCGTCCTGGCTGGTCAGGATGACGATCTGGAAGAACAGGCCGCGCTGGCGCCGAAACCTGTCGAATCTTTCGCAGAGCTGGGTGCCGCTGGTTCCCGGCATCACCAAATCCAGGATGACGCAGTCCAGCCCGCCGCCGGAGAGCGCCGCCACCGCCTCGTCGGCATTGCGGGCGGCGGTGACGGTGCAACCTTCCTGCTCCAGCTCGGCGCGCAGGAACTCGCGGTAGGTCGCGCTGTCGTCGACGATCAGGATGCGGGCGCGGCGGAAGATCTCCGGCACGGTCGGTGGCGCGCTGCGCCGCTCCAGCACGGCGCAGGCATCGTCCACCACCGCCTTGGGGTCGGACGGGTCATGCTCGCCCGCGCCGCGGCCGAGCACCAGCACGGCGGCATCGCTGCGCGCCCGTAGTTCCGCCAGCCCTTGCGGACCGGCAAGCTCGCCCTCGACGATCAGCAGATCCTGCGGCCTGCCGGCGATCTCGGCCAGGGCCGGTTCCACCCCATCGACGCAGACGGTCTCCACGCCGCGTTCCTCAAGCAGCAGCTTCAGCAGAAGCCCCTGCGTCTGGGAACCCATGACAACCAAGGTGCGGAGTCCGTTCATGACGCCATCTTATCGTCGGAGGTCAATTGCAGCAGCCGTCCGGCCACCCGGTCGAGAGGCAGTTCCTCCACCGCACCGCCCAGCCGCACCGCGGTGCCGGGCATGCTGTGGATCACCGCCGTGGAGGCGTGTTCGGCAATGGTGTAGGCCCCAACCTTATGCATGTCCACCAATCCCCGCGCGCCGTCCTCGCCCATGCCGGTCAGCAGCACGCCGATTCCGGACGCGCCATAGGCGCGCGCCATTGACCGGAACAACTCATCGCCGGACGGGCGCTGGCCGCAGACCAGCGAGTCGCCGGACAGGCGGATGGTGCCGCCTTCCACCAGCATGTGGCGGTCGCCGGGCGCCACATAGACGGTGCCGGGCCGCGGGACCAGCCCCGCTTCGCCCAGCCGCACCGGCAGGGGGGAAACGGTGCCCAGCCAGTTGGCGAAGCCGGCCATGAAGGGGGCGCCCATATGCTGGACCACGAAGACCGGCAGGGGAAAACCCGGCGGCAAATCCTTCAGGATGCGCGCCAGCGCCGCCGGGCCGCCGGTGGACGCCACCAGCCCGACGGCGCGGAAGCGCCGCAGGCGTCCGTCGGCCGTCACCGCCGCCTCGGGCAGCCGCCCATAGGCGGATGCATCGGCGGGAACGGCGTCCGGCGCCGCATTCCCGGCAGGGCGGGCGGAGCGCGCGGCGATGCGGTGGCGGATCACCTTCACCTGGCTCATGATGACCAGCTGGGTGCAGAGATGGTGCGCCACCGTCTGGTAATCGGCGCGCGCCATGCTGCCCGGCTTCTCCACCACCGCCAGCGCGCCGGCCTGCAGCGCCCGCATGGGAATGTCGAGGTCGCGCACGTCCGAGGCCACCACCACGATCGGCAGCGGGTTCTGGCGCATGATGCGGCTGGTCACCTCGAATCCGTCGATACCCGGCAGGCGGATGTCGAGCGACACCACGTCGGGCGCCGCCCGCTCGATCATGCGCAACGCCTGTTCGCCGCTGGATGCGATGCCCGCCACTTCCAGCCGCGGGTCGGCGCCGATGACGTGGCTGAGAAGCTGTTGGATGACGGGGCTGTCCTCGACCACCAGCACACGGATGCGTCGGGAACCCGCTTTCTCCGCCCCGCTCACAGCAGCCGCCGGATGCCGGCCAGAAGCTCGTTCTGGTCGAAGCGCGTCTTGACGATGTAGGCGTCGGCGCCCAGCCGCAGGCCGCGTTCGCGGTCCTCGTCGCTGGCGCGCGAGGTGACGAGGATCACCGGGATCTCCGCCAGCCGCTTGTCCGCCTTCACCGCCTGCAACAGGGCGAAACCGTCCATGCGCGGCATCTCGACGTCGCTGATGATCAGGCCAACCTCCATCCCTTCCGACAGGCGTTCCAGGGCCTCTCGCCCGTCAACGCACAGCGTCACCCGATAACCATGGGCTTCGAGGATGCTCTTTTCCAGCGTGCGGGTGGTGATGCTGTCATCGACAACCAGGATATGCGCACGGGCAGGGGTGGCCTCCTCCGCAGGGCGGG
Organism: Azospirillum largimobile; assembly: GCF_977007025.2. NCBI lineage: Bacteria > Pseudomonadati > Pseudomonadota > Alphaproteobacteria > Rhodospirillales > Azospirillaceae > Azospirillum > Azospirillum largimobile. The sequence goes on along the minus strand of NZ_CDRMUA020000003.1, from coordinate 572,963 downwards.
CCGGGGCGGGCAGGACGCTGCCGGGCAGCGGCATCAGGCCGGGAATGTTCAGCACCAGCGCCGGGCCGCCATCGTCCATCAGCACGGTGCCGAGATAGCGCCCGGAATCGAGACCGGTCTCTTCCGCCGCGGTCACCACCGTCTCGCGCGTGGCGACGAAGCGGTCGACCGCCAGCGCCAGCCGCCGGTCCGCCGCCCGCACGACGACCAGCGACAAGGACCGTTCGGCGCTCGGCACCACCGGCGCCTCCATGCCCAGCAGCGCCGCCAGCGAGGTGACGGGGATTTCCTCCTCGCCGATGCGGATCATCGGGGTGCCGACGCCGGAGAACAGGGATTCCGCGGTGGTGGTGCGCAGCCGGACCACGTCGGCCGACGGGATCGCCACGATCTGGTCCTGCACGGCGACGAAGACCAGCCGCTGGCTCAACAGGCTCAACGGCACTTCGATGGTGACGGCGGTGCCGCCGTCCGGCCGCTCGGCGATGGTCAGGTTGCCCTGCAGCCGCTCCACCTCCCGCCGGGCAATGGGCAGCCCCATGCCGCGCCCGGCCAATTCGGTGGTGCGGGCGGCGGTGGAGAAGCCGGGATGGAACAGGAATTCGGTCAGCCGTTCGAGCGGCATTTCCTCGCCCGACGACAGCTCGTCTGCGTCGATCAGCCCGCGCTCCGCCGCCTTGCGCAGGATCGCGCCGCGGTCCAGCCCGCGCCCGTCATCCTCGATGCGCAGGCGCAGGCGCGAGCCCTCCACCGACGCGGCGATGGTCACGCGCGCCGCCGGCCGCTTGCCCAGCGCCAGCCGTTCCGCCGGCGTCTCGATGCCGTGGCTGATGGCGTTGCGGGCGATGTGCAGGATCGGGTCCTTCAGCCGTTGCAGGACGGTGCGGTCGGCCTCCACCTCCAGACCACGGACATCGACCTCGACCTCCTTGCCCTCGGCCCGGCTGATGTCGCGCACCATGCGGCCGAGACCGCTCAACTGGTTTTCCGCCGGCAGCATGCGCAGGCGCCGCATGTCCTGCTGGAAGCCGCCGCCCCAGCGCCGCATCGACCACAGCAGCCGGTCATGGCTCCGGTGCGCCGAATCCAGCGCCCCGCCCAGCGCGCGGAAGCGCCGTTCGAACGCCATCAGCGCGGGCAGGGCGCCGCGCCCGTCCAGCCCATCGGCACCCTTGTCCATCTGGGCGCCGCGCCCGATCTGCACCCGCAGATGGCGCCATGCCCGGTCCAGCGCCCGCCATTCCTGGCGCATCGCCCGCAATTCCTCGCCGAGCCCGGCCTGCGCCTCCACCTCCGGCAGCAGGGCCGAGGCGGTTTCCGACAGCCGCTCCAGCCCTTGCGCCGCGATGCGGACCAGCGCCGCGGACTCGGCGTCGACCGCTTCCCCGCGCGGCCGCGGCGTCCGGCGCTCCGCCCGTGCCGGTGCCGCCGAAGCGGCCGTGCTTCGGGCGGGCGGCGGGGTGTCGCCGTTCCGGCCACCGGCCAGACCGTCGAGATCGGCCAGCACGCCGGCGATCTCCACCTCCTCGCCGCCCTGCAGCGACCAGGCGACCAGATCCTCGATGGCGTCGAGCGACCTGCGCACCACGGCGATGGCGGCGGCGTCCAGCGCCGCGTCGCCCTTCTGCACCGCGATGAAGGCGGCCTCCAGCCGGTGGGAGATCGCCTCCACCTCCGGCAGGTCGACGGCGCGGGCGGCGCCCTTCAGGCTGTGGGCGCGCCGGTGGATATCGACGAGGTCCGACGCCTCACCGGTCGCCTCGGCCTCGCGCAGCCCGGCGCGGATCACCGCGAGATGATCCTTGTGCTCAAGCTCGAACGCGGCGAGCAGGCGCTGGCGGATGTCCATCAGGCCGTTCTCCAACCAGGCGCCGGTCCCCTCTCCCCCCCGCTTTCGCGCAAACGAAGTTTGCGCTGTCGCGGCAGGCGGACCAAAGGTCTGCTGAGAGCGGGGAGAGGGTTAGGGTGAGGGGGGAGCGTGGCGAGGAATGGCAAGGATTGCGAGGCGCCGGCATTCCCAGAAACACCACGCAACGCATCCCCCTCACCCCGACCCTCTCCCTGGGGGGGAGAGGGAGAGTCGGGCGTGGGAGAGTGGGAAAGCCACAGCACCCGCATCACACCCGGTAGTTCCGCACCGCCTCGACCAGGCCCTGGCCGAGGTTGTTCAGGTTCCCAGCGGCGCCTTCCAGCTGGCGGGTGCCGGCGGCGGTCTGGCTGCTGGCCTCGCGGATGTTCTGCAGCGCCTGGATCACCTGTTCCAGGCCGATCTGCTGCTGGTTGGTGCCGGCGACGATCTGCTGGAAGGCCAGCACGCTCTCCTGGATGTTTTCCGCCATGGTGCGGATGGTGGACTGGGTGGCGTCGGTCTGGCGCTTGCCGGCGGCAACGCGCTTTACCGCCTCCTCCGTCAGCATGACAGAGGCGTTGATGCCGTGCTGGATTTCCGACAGGTTGGAGCGGACCTGCGCGGTCGCCTCCTTCGACTGGTCGGCCAGGCTCTTGATCTCGCCCGCCACGATGGAGAAGGTGCGGCCATGCTCGCCGGCCGCCGCCGCTTCGATGGCAGCATTCAGCGCCAGCAGGTGGCAGCGCTCGGCGATGTCGTTCACCGTCACGATGATCTCGCCGATCGCCTGGGTGCGTTCCGACAGCATGACGATGTTCTCGGCAACCGCCTCGGCCTGCTCGCGGATGGCGTCCATCGCCTGGATGGTGTCGTCGACCGCCTTCATGCCGGAATGGCTGGAGGTCGCCACCGTCTGGGCGCCGTGGGCGACGTCCTGGGCGCGGCGGTTGATCTGGGCGCCCGATTCCGTGATTTCCGACAGGGTGGCCGTCGTCTGCTCCACCGCCGCCAGCTGTTCGGCGACGCTGGCCGACTGCTGCTGGGTCGAGGCGCGGATCTGGGCGGTGGCGGCGTGGACGCTTTCGGCGGTCTCGCGGGTGGTGCGGGCCATCGACTTCAGCCGGCCGGCCATCTCGTTCAGATGCTGGCCCAGGATGGCCAGTTCGTCCTTGCCGGGGATGGTGATCTCCTGCGTCAGGTCGCCGTGGCCGATCCTGGTGACGAAATCGATGGCGCGGCCCAGCCGGCGGGTGATGGAACTTCCGATCAGATAGGCCACCCCAACCGCGATCAGAAAGACGACGACCAGGGCGATGATCGAGGACTGGATGGCCGAGTTGTAGATCGCCCGGATGTCGCCGCGGCCGGTCTCCGTCAGATGGTCGATGGCGGTCTGGGCGGCGGCGATGCGCGCCTCCATGTTCTTGCGCAACTCATCCACCCGCTGGCGGCGCTGCAGCGCCTCGGGTACCTGATTGCGCTCGAGCATGGTGTAGATGGTCCGCGCCTCCTCGCCCACTGCGGTGATGGCGCGGCTCATCTCGGTGACCGCGGTGTCCAGCTCGACCCAGCCCTTGCGGCGGTTGTCGGTCACGCTGTAGGAGGAGCGTTCCGCCACCAGCGCGCGCAGCCGGCCCAGCGTGTCGCGCAGCTTCGCTCCGACCACGTCATACTGCTGGTGCAGCGGCAGCATGATGTTCGGGATATCGCCGTTCCGACCTTCGGCGTTGGCGATGGACACCGCGTTCAGCGCCGTCTCGCGCGTGCTGCGCAGCTCCGCCTGCAGATTGCTGACGTCCGTCACCAGGCTGGCGGCCTCGGTATCGTAGCTGGACACCGCCATGATGACGGTCAGCGCGTCGGAGAAGCGCGCCATCTGGTACAGCGCCAGCAGCGCGGTCAGGACGCAGACCACGCCGAATCCCAGGACCAGCTTGTGCGCGACTTTGATGTTCATTCTCGGACTCCAGCCCCGGTCGGCTCAAAATGCAGGTGGATCGTTCTTGACGGCAGGATTCAGGTCTTCACGGCGTCGAGCAATGCCGCCATGTCGAGGATTGCCATGCGGTCCGCGGCGATCGCCCTGACCAGCGGCCCGGCCTCCGCCGGGGCAGGGGTGCGTGGCGGGACGATGTCGGCCACCCGCTCCACCTCCCTCAGCCGCAATGCCGCCGGACGGCCGCTGCCGGTGCGCAGGACCACGGCATAGCCGGGCTGTTCCGCCTCGGTCACGGCGCCCGGACCGCTCCCGCACAGCCGGTCGACGTCGAACAGCCGCATCACCCGGCCGGCGACGGCGATCACCCCCAGCACGGCGTGCGGCGCCCCTGGCACGCGGGCCAGCCGCGGCATCGGAACGATCTGGCCGAGATGGCGCAGCTCCAGCCCGTACAGCGTCTCGGCCCCGCGCGCGACCAGCATGGGGATGCCGGCGCTCTCCCGGTCGAAGGCGGGCGGCGGTTCGGCGAGTTCCTCGGCTCGGCGGTCCAGCACGGCGTCGGCCCAGGGGCCGCGGCCGGCGAAGGTCTGCGCCAGGACGGCGTTGCGGCGCGCCAACCTCTCGCGCACCTCCTGCCAGTCGATGGAACTGCCTGGGGAGGCGCCCTGATCCCGTCCTTGGGAAGGATCCCGGTCCATCAGCCCTCCTCACCGGTCAGCCAGAGGTCGAGCATCCCGCGCAGTTCCTGCACGGTCAGTCCGCCGCCCTCCGTCACCGCCACGTCGTCGGCAAGGCTCTCCAGCGCTTCGCGGGCGTTGCGGAAATGGCGCTGCGCGGGGACCAGCCGGCCGCGGCGCCAATAAGCCAGCGCCAGATGATAGTCGGCCAGCACGAAGCGCGGGTCGAGATACAGCGCCCGCTTGAAGGCCGCGACCGGATCGCCGACCCCAAGCTCCTCCTCGACCAGCCCCAGCTGGTAATGGGCCGCGGGGTCCATCCGGTTGGCCTCCACCCGCGCCAGACAGGCTTCCAGCAGGGAGGAGCGCTCGTTGGTTTCCGACTGATCCGGCGGGGTCGGTGCCGCGGGCGGGGTAGCCGCCCTGGACGGCGCCCTGGACGGCGCCTTGGACGCCGCCTTTGTCGCGGGCTTGGCCGCCGCCGCGCGCCGCGGCTTGACGGCCGGCATCGGTGCCGGTGCGACCGGGGAGGGGCCCGGCGTGGCGACGGGCGCCGGGGCGGCCCGGTCGCCCTGCTTGCGATAGAGCGTGGCGCCGGGGACCGATACCGGGATGAACAGTTCGTTCATCTGCGGTCCGGCCTCGGCATGGCCGACCACCAGCCATCCGGCGTCGGAAAGCGCGTCGTGCAGGTTCGCCAGCAGCCGGTGCCGCGTCGCCTCGTCGAAATAGATCATGACGTTGCGGCAGAGGATGATGTCGAAATGCCCGATGCCGTGGGGATAGGACGGGATCGATCCTTCCACCAGATTGAACGGCATGAAGCTGGTCCATTGCCGGTATTTCGGCTTCACCGACCACAACTTGTCCTGGCGGTCGAAGCAGGCCTCCAGCGTCTCCGGCGACAGGCCGCGGACCGCCCAGTCGCCATAGGTGCCGCGGCGGGCCTGTTCCAGGAAGGCGCCATTGATGTCGGTGCCGACGATGTGGACCTGCCAGCCTTCCAACTGTTCGGCGAAATGCTGCTTCAGCAGGATTTCCATCGTGTAGGCTTCCGGCCCGATGGAACAGCCCGCGCTCCAGATCCGCAGCAGCCGCGTCGCCTGGTTGCGGCGGATGCACTCCGGAATGGCAACGGCGCGCAAAGCGTCGAACTGCTCGATGTAGCGGAAGAAGAAGGTCTCCCCCACCGCCAGCTCGTTGATCAGACCCTGGTACTCCGGCCCGCCCGGTCCCTGCGCCTCCAGGGCCGCCAGATAGCCGGCGACGGTCGTGATCCGGCCGAAGGGCAGGCGGCGGTTGATCCGCTCGGCGAAGGCGGAATCCTTGTCGGCGTAATAGGCGAGCCCGGTGGCGTCGATCACCATCGCCTTCAGGCGCGGGAAATGGGGGTCGCGGCGGATCGCCTCGATGGCCGCGGCTGCGGTGGCGGCGGAATTCATGCCGCACCGTCCCAGCGGGCCAGCCGCCGTTCCTCCGTTGCGCGGAAGGCGTCGAGCAGCCGGCCCTCCGCCTCGCTCAGCAGCCGGTCGGGGTCGAGCAGCGTCACGGTGCCGGCACGCCCGGTCGCCCGGTCCGGGAAGGCGCCGGCCGCACAGCCGTTGAAGGACAGCGACGGGTCGGAGGCCAAGCGCTCCTCCGCCGGCAGCGCCACGTCGCCATGGACCTGATCCACCAGCAGCGCGGTCGGACGCCCCTGCCAGGTGATCAGGATCAGCGGGGCGTAAAGCCCCGTCTCCCCGCCGCCCGCCGCCCCACCCGCCGCAAGATCCAGCAGAACGCCCAGGCGCAGGACCGGCACGACCTCTCCATGATAACGGAACACCCCCTCGACCGGCTGCGGTGCGGTGGGAAGGCGGTCGAGCCGCGGCAACGGCAGAAAGCGCCGCACGGATTCCACCGGCAGCGCCAGCGCTTGACCGGCAACCGAGAACACGACGCAACGGAAGGGCGATGGCGCGGAAGGGCCGTGGGAGGTGCTTTGGGAGAGGCTGTGCGTGGGGTGCGGTGACATCCGTCCGTCGATGGTCTGGAATCCGACCGGGAACATGCCCGATCACGACTGGAATGCGAATTACGCCAAAGGTTTACGCCGGACGATCTATGCCCTGGCTGCCGGAATCGGGACCTTTGCCGGATTGCTTCGCCGGTCTACTGTCTTCCGCCATGCCGAAAATCCGGCAACGACCAGCCAAACCAACGACAAAGGGAGAGACGAGACGATGCCCGGCCGCCATTTCGAGGATTTCCGCATCGGCGACGTGATCGAATCGGAAGGGGCGACCCTCACCGACAGCCAGATCATGGATTTCGCCCTGCGCTTCGACCCGCAGCCCTTTCATATGGATGCGGTCGCTGCGGCCGACGGGCCGTTCCAGGGGCTGATCGCCAGCGGATTCCACACCCTGTCGCTGACCTTCCGCCTGATCCGCGACACCGGCATCATCACCGGCACCAGCCTGGGCGGCTCCGGCATGGACGAGTTGCGCTGGCTGCGGCCGGTGCGCCCCGGCGACACCATCCGGGTCCGGGTGGAGGTGGTGGAGACGATCCCGTCGCGCCGCGGTGACCGCGGAACCGTGCGGCTGGCCTACACCACGGTCAACCAGCGGGGGGAACCGGTGATGACCTGCATCATGAACCACATCGTCTCCGGCCGGACGGTCGCCGTCTGAACGCCTCTCCCGAACACTGCCCCGACCGGCCGAAAACCTACCTCCCCGCTCTGCCATGACAATTTTGTTAACCAGAGCTGCGCCGATTTCCGCAGCCCGTCCATTGCCAGTTCGCAGGTGCGGGATTATGTGACCGCTCCGCACAGTCCACGCTGGCAAGATGTTGGAAATAAAGGCAGTCCGCAACGCGGATGATTAAATTTCCTTCATCCCCGCAAAGCTGACGGAAGAAAAGACGGGGTTCTCGCGTCCATTGCGCAGGAGACCGCAAAATAAGGGTCTGGCCACCCCGGTCGGGTGGCCGCAAGAGGTTAGGGAAAGGGTTGGTCACCATGCTTTGCAACATCGTCACGGTCGCCTCGCTTGGCGTCCTTCTGCTGTCCGGGATCGGCTTCAGCATCACCAAGCCGCCGAAGCAGGATCGCGAACAGCGTGTGGACATGCCGCGCCGCTCGCTGGGCGAGAACATTATGGGCTGACGCCCGACCCCGCCGCCTCTGGCGAAGGGGAACGACGGGGGAGGGGGAGGCGCCGCAAACGCGAGTTCAGCAGTGCCGGCCCCCCGATCCTGGCCGCAGCTTAGCTGAGCCTATGGAGTTGCAAGGATTTTTCGTCATCCCCGCGAAGGCCGGGATCCAGAGTTTCCAGTGCATCGGCTTGCAAAGCCTGGATTCCCGCCTTCGCGGGAATGACGGTCGAAGAGGTTCTTCAACGCGTCGCGGAACCTACCCTGTCCCCTATAGAGAGACACATAAGCGGAATTATGGAAATACCTGTAGGAGGATTGCTCATGTCAGGAACGTCAGATACCTAACCACTCTGCGCGTTTGATCCCTGTTGCTGACAGGCTTACCCTGAGGCTGTCAACAACGTGTCAGGTGCGTCATGCACCTTCAGCGTATCGTGATGCCTTCGGGCTTGGTCAGTTGGACAGCTTTCGACGACCACGGTGTGGTGGTTCCGGAAATCCGCGACTTTGTGCTGTTCCTGGAGGCACGCCGCTATGCGCCCAGCACCGTCCGACACTACGCCCGTCATGTCGTGCAGTTGGGAAATCATCTCGGAGCCTTGGGTAAGAGCTTCGCGCAGTTGACGGCTCCAGAATTCGACCGTTTCCTCATGACAGCGGTTCGATATGGTAGCAGCCAGGCTTCCGCCCACGCTCGAATTGTGCCATTGCATCAGGAACGCCATGCCGGCTCCGCCAGCTTGCACAACCAAGTCTTGTTTTCCATCAAGGGCTTCTATCAGTTCCTGGACCAGCGGCAGAGTTCAGCGGTCTTCGCTGAGGCCGAACGCCACCGGGCCTACGATGCCTTGGACAGCTACCGGCCGTTCCTCCACCACATTTCCGGCCGCAAGGCGCAGCGCCGGTCGGAGCGCCGGGCCGACCGGACCGTCAAGGCTGCCGCCGCCAAACGGGCGGCCGATGCCCGGCTGCGGCCCGAACAGGTCTTGCGGATCATCGAGGCGGCCACCTTGGCCCGCGATGCCTTCTTGGTGGTTCTCCTGTACACGACCGGCATGCGGATCGGCGAGGCGCGCGGGCTCCACCACGAAGACATCCGGCTCGACGAGAACGTCATCTGGGTGACGCCACGGACCCTGGAAAACGGTGCCCGGGTCAAGAACGGCAAGCCCCGCCCCATCCCGGTTCCCGGCTTCATCCTGCGCCTGTACGAGGACTACCTGGCCAGCGACGAGTACCTGCCGGCGTTCGAGACCGGCACCGACTACGTGTTCTGCAACGTGCAGGGTGGACGGATCGGCCGCGGCCTCACGGAGGCCAACGCTTACGACATCCAGGACCGTCTGATCGGCAAGTCGGGTATCGCGTTCACTTGGCACATGTTCCGGCACTCGCACGCGAGCGAAGCCATTGCCCAGGGCTATAGCCTGCTCGACGTCGCCGATCGCCTCGGGCACGCCAGTCCGCAAACGACGAACGACATCTACAAGCACCTGTTCAACGTCGAGTATCGCAAGCTTTATCTGCGCAGCCATGAGGAGTTGGCAGACAAGCTGGATCCCCTTCGGCGCCGAGCGCTGACCGAAGGAGCAGTAAAATGGCTCTGACCGCCGTCCACGTCAATCCGCCGGCAGACGCCTACCTCGGCGGTTTGCGGGCTGTGATCGCTTCCATCTCCCCTGCTCTCCTCGACCGGGATCGCTGGGGGTTCCAGACGCTAAAAGAGGCTTATGGCATTGACGAGACATCACACCTTTATAGTAGAAGCGACTCGAGGGCAAAGGGGATTTCCATCCGGCCGAGCGCAGATCAAATCTTATCCGACGTTTTTCTGCGTGGAATTGGTTATGATTTCACCATCGTTCCTGAACCATTTCGGACTGAACTGAAGGCTTTCTTTGCTTGGCGACTAGCCCGGCCCCAGCATCGTTCCCGTGAGCCACACTGCCGTACGGTTCGGCTCATTGCCTTCTGCCATCAGCTTTCTGCCAATCCCACGGCCTTGCCCCGGCTGATTGACTACGGACATCCTATAGAGTTTGGAGCGGGAAATGGAAGCTCTCCGCTTCGGAATAGTATGGAACTTTGGTTGAACGAAGTTGGGTTGAGCACGACAATTGACACTCCGGAAATCATTACACGTGATGAAAGCGGTTCTCGCGTTATCATTCGACATAACTACCGCTGCCAAAACAGCATGCCCGCCAACGAGCTGACCTTTATCTTGGTGCTGCTGCGGGAGCGGATGAAGCTTCTGGAGCGGCGTGATCTTATTCTTATGCGGGATCTCTACCCCGAAGAGGAGATTGCCGAGGCCCCGCGAAGAGAATCCTACATTCATTTTTACGGATTCCGGTTGGATTGGCTACGCCATGCCGCTCGCCATTTCATTCTCAGCAAGATCAATCACCAGGAACTTCGCCCAACATCATTGCCGGGGTTCATTTCACGCCTTCAATTGCTTGAAACCTGCTTACGTGAAGAGCATGCCGATCCTCAAATCGAGCACGTTACCGAGTCCTTTATTAGGGAGCGCTTCCTGAATTGGGGGAATACCCGCAAGTGCGTCGGCAAGAACTGGTACGCCGACGTCTGCAATCTCGTTCGCTACGCCTCCTGTTACTTGGCCGACCGCGGTTGGCCAAACCTCATGCTGGACAAGCGCGATCTCCGCCGTGTCGAAGGCATGTGGCCTGGAGGACGTGGCTATCAGTTGAAGGTGACGGAGCGCACCATACCCGATGATATTATCGAGCAGATGTTCCAGAAGCTCGACAGTCTCGACCCTGTCCTGAAGCGCCTTCTCATTCTTGGCCGCTACACCGGCATGCGGAGTGCAGATCTTCACGCCCTCGACTTCGACTGCCTGAAGGACGATCCTGACGATCCACGCTTTATGATTCTGACGTTCTACCAATCCAAGGTGCAACGCTGGAACACCAAGCCTCTTCTGAGGGAAGACGCCGCCCACGCGCTTGTAATCATGACCATTCGCGAGCAGCAGACCGAGGTGCGCCAGCAGTGGGAGCATGAGACAAAGTATTTGTTTCCGACACGAACCGGCGACGGCGAAACGACCCTGACCGGCGACTATACACGCGATGCCATCAAGAAATGGATGCTTACGGAAGGCATCCGCACCAAGGATGGAGTTTTTTGGGAGTTCGGTTGGCATGGCTTGCGGCACTTTCATGGCACCGAACTGGCGCTGCAAGGCCATGACATTGCGCTGATCCAGATGGAACTGGGCCATGGCTCCGCCGACATGACGATGGTTTACATCAACCGCCGCCTGCACCTGAAAAAGAAGGCCTTGTTGGAGAAGGGCGGCGGCCGATTCATCGACATCAAGGGCCAAGTGGACAACAAGATGGCGGCCCTTGCCGTGCGCCGGGATGCCACGCTGGCCGTGGATGTGCCTGGCGGCCTGTGCTCCCTACCTGGCCAACTGGGCGAATGGTGCGAGCACAACCGCGCCTGCATGACTTGCATCCATTTCCGCGCAGACGTCGATCAACTGGCTTTCTTCGACCAGGAGTACGCGGCCATTACCGACACCATCGCCCGTTTGAAGCAGGAGGTTGCCAAATACCGCGAGCAGGGACGGACTCGCATGGCGGAGATTGGCGAAAAGCGGCTGGCGCACAACCAAGCTCTGTTCATAAACCTCACCACCATCATCGCGACCATCAAGGCAGAAGGCAGCTACCGTGGCGACACCCACAAATACCAGCGGCCTACGGGCAGCAACGGAGGAGAAGCGCATCCGCAAGCGCCGGGCCGTTGAGGCCGCCATCCAGGACATGCGGCACGCCGGCGAGGCGATCACCTTCAAGATCATCGCCGAGAAAGCCGGCGTCAGCCGCGAATACCTTTACCAGAACTTCAAGGCAGACATCGAGCAGCTGCGGACAGCGACGCATAGCCGGCGCATCGAGATGGAGGGCGAACCGGTGCCAATGCGCACCGCCCGCCGCTCGGCCACCATCGAGGCGGCGTTGCGCAACAAGATCACGCGCTTGGAAGAGGAGGCCACGGAACTCCGCAAGCAGAAGACTGCGCTGGAGCGCCGCTACGAAAGAGCCCTGGGCGAGGCCGAGGAATGGCGCCAACGGCATCAGCGCGCCTTGGCAGAACTGCTGGAATTGCGCGGACGGCTGATCCGGAACGACGGCTGATGAGCGCCGAGCCTGGGGCCGCCGTAGCGCACCCCAGGACAGTTTCAAGTTCGGCGGCGGCCATCGGCTCCCCAGCCTGTACCGCAATACGAGGCTAAACCAACTCCTGAAACCCGCTCAAGTACGGCGTTCAAATACCCTCTTTATTGCTAACCATCCTGCTAAGTGGACATGTCAACTGCGTGTTAGACCCTGAATTTCAGCCACATCAGTGCACTTCCTACAGGTAAATGGAAATACCTGTTCTCTGCCCCTGGCTCAGATGTTCTGGCCGCCCGAGACCTCGATGCGCTGGGCGGTGACCCAGCGGTTGTCGGGACCGAGCAGGCTCGCCACGGCCGGGCCGATATCGTCCGGCACACCGACGCGGCCAAGCGCCGTCATGGTGGCGAAGGCCTCGTTGTAGGCCGGAGTGTCGCGCACCGCGCCGCCGAGGAAGTCGGTCTCGATGGCTCCGGGCGCGATCGCATTTGCGGTGATGCCGCGGGCGCCGAGTTCCTTCGCCAGATAGTGGGTGAGGATTTCCACTGCACCCTTGGCCGCCGAATAGGCCGAGAATCCGGGAAAGGACACACGGGTCAGGCCCGAGGAGAAATTCACGATCCGGCCGCCGTCCGCCAGCAGCGGCAACAAGGCCTGGGTCAGGAAGAAGACGCCCTTCACATGGACGTTGAAGATCAGGTCGAACTGCGCTTCGGTCGTTTCGGCGAAACCGGCCATTTCCCCGTGGCCGGCGTTGTTGACCAGATGGTCGAAGCGGTCGCGGTCCCAGGTTCCAAGGGTAGAGCGGACACGCTCGACGAAGGCGGGGAAGCCGGAAATATCGGCGGTGTCGAGTTGCAGCGCGGCTGCCCGACGGCCAAGCGCCTGGATTTCGGACACGACGGCCTGTGCCTCCGCAGCCTGGCTGCGGTAGGTGAGGATCACGTCGCCGCCGCGTCGCGCGATGCTGAGGGCGGTATTGCGGCCGAGCCCGCGGCTGCCGCCGGTCACGATCGAGATGGTGGTCATTGAGTGTTTCCCGTTGCGGAGTGTGGGGCCGCCATCAGCCGGCGGAGAGACATCGTCGAAGGCTGGCGTCGAAGGCCGGTTCCGGCACCGTTTTCCGAATTCCCGGCGATGACGGCCTTCTGTTCTCCGGCGATGCCCAGGCGGCAAAGAGTTCGTGTCTGCAGCGCCTTGATAACGGCCGGCTTGCCGCGTGGGAACGACTTCGTATATGTAGCGTCCATACCTCACAGGCATGGCGTCCGATGGAACTCCGTCATCTCCGGTACTTCGTCGCCGTGGCCGAGGAGGGCAGCCTCACGGTCGCCGCCGAACGGCGCCTGCACACCGCGCAGCCGTCGCTGAGCCGCCAGTTGCGCGATCTTGAGTTGGAGGTCGGTGCACAGCTTTTCCTGCGGAGTTCCCGCGGCGTCGAACTCACGCCGGCCGGTCGTGCCTTCCTGGAGCACGCCCGGCTGTCGTTGCAGGCGGCGGCCGATGCCGTTGCCGCGGCACGGCGGGCCGTCCGGCCGCCCAAGCCCAGCTTCTCGGTCGGTTTCCTGACCGGCCAGGAGGTGGAGTGGCTGTCGCACGTCACCCAGATGCTCCGCGGCCATCTGAAGGATATCGATTTCCGGGTGTCGAGCGACTTCTCGCCCGACATCGGCGAAGCCATCCAGCGGGGGGAGATCGATCTCGGCTTCTGCCGCCTCGAACCGCAGCCGGACGTGTCCTACAAGGTCATCGCGCACGAGGCGATTGTGGTCATCCTGCCGAGGGATCATCCGCTGGCCGCCTGCTCCGCGATCGACGTGCGCGACATCGACCCGGCATCCTTCATCGGCTACACCGAAACACCGCATGTGCTGGGCGGCATCGTGGAGCGCTATCTGCGGGACCGCGGCGTCGTGGTGTCGCCGGCTCATAAGCTTGACGGCATTGCCACGGGAATCTCGCTCGTGGCATCCACCGGCGGAATCACGCTGCTGCCCGCCTATGTCGAGACCCTGCTGCCGCGCTCGCTGGTGAGCCGGCCGCTCGCGGGCAACGCGCCGGTGATCGAGATTGCCGCGGGGTATCGGGCTGACAACCCCTCCCCCATCCTGCGGATCTTCCTGGAGAACATCGACCAGCTCATCGCCATCAAGGCGACCGGCACCGATCGCCTGAGCCGGGAAGCAAGGGAGCTTTGAACAATGAAATGCCCCGGGATCATGCAACGCCGCATGATCCCGGGGAATGTGGAGAGACGAAGCTGAACCTTGGTGACGGACCCCGCCTTAACGCTCGGGCCGGGTGAAGAGCCGAAGGATCAGGGCGCCGAGGGAGGCGATGGTCGCCACCGCGATGACGCCGTTCCAGCCCCAGTTTGCCAGCGCTTGGCTGCCCAGCGTGGCGCCGGCCGCCATGCCGATGAACATGCCCACCATCAGCACCGCGTTCAGGCGGCTGCGGGCGGCCGGGTCAATGCCGTAGACGATGGTCTGATGGGCTATCAGCGACGCCTGGACGCCAAGGTCGAAGCCGACGGCGCTCGCAACCAGCAGCCACAGGCGGCCACCCTCCGGCACCAGCGGCGACAGGAACATGGCGGCAAAGGACAGCGCGGCCAGACCGGCACCCAGCCGGGTCATCAGTTCCGGCCCGCGGCTGTCGGCGATCCGACCGGCGACCGGCGCCACCAGCGCTCCCGCCGCACCGGCCAGACCGAAGGCGCCGGCCGCGGCGGCGCCCAGATGGAACGGCGCGCCATGCAGCATGACCGCCAGGGTCGACCAAAAGGCGCTGAAGCCCACCGACAGCAGAGCTTGGGCGATTGCTGCACGGCGCAACGCCCGATGACGGCCCCACAGGACGGTCAAAGATGCCAGCAGTTCCCCGTATCCAAGGCTGGTCGTCGGTGCGAAGCGCGGCAGGCCGCGCCACAGTGCCACGCCCAGCAGCGCAATGCTGCCGGCCGCCGCCACGAACACGGCGCGCCAGCCGAAATGCTCGGCGATCAGGCCGCTGACCACCCGCGACAGCAGGATGCCCAACAGAAGGCCGGTCATCACCGTGCCGACTACCCGGCCGCGATGTTCCGCCGGGGCCAGCGTCGCGGCGGCGGGCACGATGTCCTGCGCCAGCGTCGCCGACAAGCCGAGGACCAGGCTCGCCGCCAGAAGGCCGGCGATGGACGGTGCGAAGCCCGCCGCGAGCAATGCCGCGACCAGCACCGCCGCCTTGGCCAGGATGATCCGGCGCCGGTCGAAACGGTCGCCCAGCGGCGCCAGCAACAGGATGCCGGCGGCATAGCCGAGCTGGGTCAGCGTCGGCACCCAGCCGACCGACCTGCCATCGGCCTGGATGTCGGGGCCGAGGATGCCCAGCATGGGCTGGCTGTAATAGAGCGATGCCGCCGCCAGACCGGCACCGGCGGCCAGCAGGAATACCAGCGGCCGGCTCAGCCCGGCATCGGAGGACGCCGGCATCGTGGCTGCGGCGCTATGCGCGGTTTGAATGGTCGTCATCGTGAGACCCTCTCAAGAAACTGAACGAGAGGGACTATGGCCGCGGGATAACTGGGACGGTAGCCGGATCAGGTGTAGATTTGCTATACGTTGAGCGTATGAACACAGACCTTCCGTTGGCCGGCAGCGACCGCATCGCCCTGCTGGGAACCTTCGTCCGCATCGTGGAGGCGGGCAGCCTGTCGGCTGCGGCGGCACAGCTCGGCAGCACCCAGCCGACGGTCAGCCGCCGCCTGCAACAGCTAGAGCGGATGCTGGGCGTCCGGCTGCTGCAGCGCTCCACCCACCGGATGGCGCTGACCGACGACGGAGCGCGCTGTTACGAGCGGGCAAAGGACCTGCTCGCCGGCTGGCAGATGCTGGAAAGCGACGTGCGGGGGGCGGACGACCAGCCGTCCGGCCATCTGCGGGTGGTGGCGCCGCATGCGTTCGGACAGCAACAGCTGATCGGGCCGGTGGCCGACTATCTGCAACGCTACCCGCGGATGACGGTGGAATGGCTGCTGCACGACCGCATGCCGGATTTCATCGGCGAAGGCATCGACTGCGCCATCCGCGTCGGCGAGGTCGGCGATCCGTCCGTCATCGCGCTGCGGTTGGCGGAGGTGCCGCGGATCGCCGTCGCCTCCCCTGCCCTGCTCGACGGGCACCCGGTTCCGGTTCATGCGTCGGAGTTGGCGGATTTGCCCTGGCTGGCGCTGCGCACCTTCTATCGCGACGAGGTCACGCTGACTCATGCCGAAAGCGGCGAAGCGGTGACCTTCCCGATCCGCCCGCGGCTGTCCACCGACGGGTTGCAGGCGATCCGCAATGCGGCGCTTCGCGGGCTGGGAGCGGCCATTGGATCGCAATGGGCGCTGGTGGACGATCTGACGGCCGGCCGGCTGGTCCATTTGGCGCCGGACTGGCGGGCGGCGGCGCTGCCGGTGCATCTGGTCTATCCGCCGGCCCGACACCAGCCGACGCGCCTCCGGCGCTTCATCGAGGCGATGCGCGTCGCGGTGCCCATCGCCTTCCGGACGATCCAGGCACCGTGACGGCACACCCCATGCTCAAGCGGCGCGGACGGTGGAGAGGAAGTCCTCGACCTCGCTGCGCAGCTTGACGGTCTCGCGCACCAGACCGCTGGCAGCCTCCAGCACGCCGGACGCGGCGGTGCCGGTCTGCCCGACGGTCTGGGCGACGCCGGCGATGTTGCTGTTGACCTCCGCCGTGTGGCGGGCGGCCTGCTGGATGTTGGCGCCGATGTCCTTGGTGGCGGCACTCTGCTGTTCCACCGCCGAGGCGATGGCGGTTGCGATGTCGC
The DNA here is from genome assembly GCF_977007025.2 of Azospirillum largimobile. NCBI lineage: Bacteria > Pseudomonadati > Pseudomonadota > Alphaproteobacteria > Rhodospirillales > Azospirillaceae > Azospirillum > Azospirillum largimobile. The sequence continues at coordinate 556,373 of NZ_CDRMUA020000003.1, read as the reverse complement.
TGACCGAGGTGATGGTGGCGCCGATGCCCTGCACCGCCGTCACCGTGCTGCCGGTGAACTGCTGGATCTCCAGCACCTTGGCCTGGATGTCGTCGGTGGCGCGGGCGGTCTGGTTGGCCAGAGCCTTCACCTCGCTTGCCACGACGGCGAAGCCCTTGCCGTGTTCGCCGGCGCGCGCCGCTTCGATGGTGGCGTTCAGCGCCAGCAGATTGGTCTGGCCGGCGATGGCGTTGATCAGTTCCACCACCTGCCCGATCTCCTGGGCGGCGGATGCAAGGCTCTGGATCATGCCGTCGATCTTCGCCGCCTCGTCCACCGCGCGGCCGGCGACGGAGGTGGACATCGTCACCTGACGGCCGATCTCGGCGATGGAGGCGAACAGCTCCTCCGTCGCGGCGGCGACGGTGTTGACGTTGCTGCTGGCCTGCTCGGACGCCTGCGACACCGCATGCGCCTGGGTGCCCGACCGGTCGGCGGCGCCGGCCATGCCGGTGGCGGTGCTTTCCATCTGATGGGACGCCGCGGCGACGGCGCCCACCACGCCCATCACACGCGCCTCGAACCGGGCGGCCATGTCGAGCAGGGAGGCGCGGCGTTCGGCCTCCATGCGCTCCTTCTGCGCCTCGGCCTCGGCTTGCAGGCGGCGCACCTCCAGGCCGTTGCGCTTGAACTCCTCCAGCGCGCGGGCGAGCGTGCCGACCTCGTCCCCACGGTCCTGGTGGCCGATGGCGACCGACAGATCGCCGGTGGAAATGCGGTTGGTGGCCTTGGTCAGCTGCAGGATGGGCGTGGTGATGCGCCGGCCGATCCAGACGGCGAGGCCGAGACTGATCGCGGCCAACGTTGCGATCACGGCGGCGATGTTCAGCATGGTCTGCAGGCGCGCAGCGGCCACGGTGTCGAGATAAACGCCGGAGCTGACGACCCAGCCCCAGCCCTTGGTCAGCTTGGAATAGGCCGACTTCTCCACCGGATCGCTCGATCCCGGCTTGGGAAAGAAGAAGGAGGAATAGCCGCCGCCGGATTCGGCCGCCGCGATCTCGTCGCGCACGAACAGCCGGCCGGTCTTGTCGGTGCTGTCCCACATGGCCCTGCCTTCGACCTGCGGGTTCAGGTGGGCCAGGATGTTGCCCTTGCGGTCGAGGATCAGCGCATATTCCGTGCCGTCGTAGCGGGCCGACCGCGCGATGTCGAGCGCCAGCTTCTGCGCGTCGGCGACCGACAGCTCGCCGGACGCGGCCCGCTGTTCGAACCGCTCGATGATGGAGGTGACCATCTCAACCGCGACGCGGGCGCGGGCTTGGCGCTCCTCCATCATCACGGTGCCGAGCGACCTTGCGGTCATGGCCCCGGCGCCGACCAGCGCCAGGACGGTGATCAGGGGCAGCAGCAGCAGGCGCCCCCGGATGCCACGCAATGCGGAAATCATGTCTCTGTTGTCCCCGGCGACTGGCTTTTTGCGGCATGCGTCTCGGCCGCGCCGTGGCCGGACCCGCCGGAACGGCCGAACCGGCGCCGCACCCGCAGGGGCAGCACCGGCCGGACCGCTTACACACTCATATCGCGTGATCTTTCACAGATGGTTTACACGCTGCACAAAACCGGTCAGCGATTCACCACCTTGGGCGGGAGGGCGTAGACCAGCAGGGCGCCGAGCAGGAGGCAGCCGGAGAAGAACCACAAGGCGGCGCTGCTGCTGCCGGTCAGGTCGATGACGATACCGATCAGAGAGTTGCTGACCAGACCGGCGATGCTGGCGAGCGAGATCGCCATGGCGAAGCCGGTGGCCGCCGCAGTGCCCTTCAGGAAGGTGGCCGGCAGGCTGAAATAGGCGGGAAGCGGCCCCAGAACGCCGACCGACGCGACGGTGAACAGCGCCACGGTGGCGACGAGGTTGTCGGCGAAGAAGGTGCTGGTCGCCATGGCGGCCGAGGCGGCCAGGAAGGGGATGATGATGTGCCAGCGGCGCTCGCGCATCCGGTCGGAACTGGCGCCGATCAGCAGGATGCCGACCACCGCGACGATGTTGGGAATCATCGTCAGCAGGCCGATGTGGAACGGATCGATCACGCCGGTCTTGCGGATGAAGGTGGGCAGCCAGAAGCCGATGGCGTAGGCGGTCAGCAGGATGGCGAAGTCGATGCCGCCCAGCATCCAGACCTTCAGGTTCAGCAGCCCTTCCTTGAAGCTGTGGCCGGCATGCTTGGCATCGGCATCGTCGCCGTGCAGGTCGGCGGCCAGCCGGGCCTTCTCATCCCCGGACAGCCACTTGGCATCCTTGTAGGAGTTGGGCAGCGCCACGAAGGTCAGGAAGCCCAGGAGCACGCTGGGCAGCGCTTCCAGCAGGAACAGCCACTGCCAGCCGCGCAAGCCCTGGACATTGTCGAAGTGGCTCATGATCCAGCCCGATAGCGGGCCGCCGATCACGCTGGACAGCGGCAGGCCGATGACGAACAGCGCCATGATGCGGCCGCGGCGGTAGGTCGGGAACCACAGCGTCAGGTAATAAAGCACGCCGGGCAGGAAGCCGGCCTCGGCGGCGCCCAGAAGGAAACGGACGATGTAGAACTGCGTCGGCGTGGTGACCAGCATGGTCGCGGCCGACAGCAGGCCCCAGGTGATCATGATGCGGGCGATCCACAGCCGAGCGCCGACCTTGGTCAGCACGAGGTTGCTCGGCACCTCGAACAGGATGTAGCCGACGAAGAACAGGCCGGCGCCCAGACCATAGGCGGCCTCGCTGAACTGCAGGTCGCCCATCATCTGCAGCTTGGCGAAGCCGATGTTGATGCGGTCGAGATAGGCCGCCAGATAGCAGAAGCAGAGGAAGGGAATGAGGCGCCAGGTGATCTTCTTGTAGAGTTGGTCCGCATCGACGGACTGCGCCGCGCCCAAAACTGCATTGGGTGCGGCATTCGCTGTTGTCGTCTGGGCATAGGACATGTCGTCTGTCTCCTTACGCTGATCGCGTTGTGAACCCGTCCTGTTTTTTCATGCCGACGCCGCCTGTCTCGGGTGCGGCGCCGGGTGTTGGCCCCAGTTTTGTTTTTATTGGTCCTGTAGTGCTCTTCCCCCTCTCCCCCCGCTCACGCGCAAACTTCGTTTGCGCTGACGCGACAGGCGGACCTTTGGTCCGCCGAAAGCGGGGAGAGGGTCGGGGTGAGGGGGATGCATGGCATGGATTTTCGGGAAGTCACGCGGTGCGACCCCCTCACCCTAACCCTCTCCCCGGGGGGGAGAGGGGGTATCCCCGCCCTTCATCGATTGAACTGTGCAAGCGCCTCCTGCTTGTTCACCACATCGCCATACTTGCTGTCGATGTCGAACAGGTTGGCCTCGTGCGGGCCGTCATGGCGGTCGCCGACGCACTCGCGCACCACGATGGTGCGGAAGCCGTGCTGGACCGCATCCACGGCGGTGGCGCGGATGCAGCCGCTGGTCGAGCAGCCGGTCAGCACCACCGTGTCCACCCCCATCGCGTGAAGCATCGGCGCGAGGCTGGTGCCGAAGAAGGAACTGGCATACTGCTTGGAGATCACCACCTCATCGGGCCTCGGCATGACCTCCGGGCAGAAGGCGGCGAGCGGGTTGCCCTCCACCATGTCCTTCATCACCGGGGCCTTGCGCACCCACATGCCGCCATCGGCGAAATGGCCGGGATGATAGCGGATGTTGGTGTGGACGACCGGAATGCCATGGCGGCGGGCGGCGTCCAGCAACTCCACCGTCTCCGCCACCGCGCTCACCACGCCGGGGGCGTAGAGCGGCGCGCCTTCGGTGGTGTAGCCCTGCATGAAGTCGATCACCAGCAGGGCCGGCCGCTCGCCGAAGCCGATCCGGTTGCCCCAGACGCCCTTGTAATTGTCGGATGCGCTCTGCCCGTCAGTCATGCGCCTCACTCCTCAGTAAGCGCCGGACAGCAGGGCGCCGGCGCCGGGCACGACCGGCTCCAGCTTCAGCGCCTTCAGCATGGCGTAGGTCGTGGCGATGGCGGCGGTCAGCACCGGCTTGCCGGTCTCCGCCTCCACCCGCGGCACCACCGGCAGCGACGGCATCTGCACGCAGGCGGACAGGACGACCACGTCCACGCCATCCAGGTTCATGCCGCGCACGATGTCCGGCAGGTTGTTGGGGTCGTGGCGGGCGACGTCGAGGTTGTCGGGGATCTCCAGCGCGCGCCAGTCCTGCACCTCGAAGCCTTCGGCGCGGATGTAATCCACCACCAGTTCGGTCAGCGGGCGCATGTAGGGGGCGACGATGGCGATGCGCTTGGCGCCCATCACCTTCAGCCCGTCGACCAGGGCGCCGGCGCTGGTGACGACCGGGGCCGGCGCGTCGTTCTCCAGCGTCTTGCGGGCAAGCCGCGCCTCGGAATCGCGGTGGTAGCCGAGACCCATCGACATGATGGCGACGAGGCAGGCATAGCCCAGCACATCGACGCGGGCGTCCGACAGCTCGACGGCGCAACGGTCGGATTCGGCGTCCATCGCCGCCAGTTCTTCCTTCCTGACCGTCTTCATCCGCATGCGGGCGGAATGGAAGGTGAAGCGTTCCGGACGGATCGCCTGACGCGCGGTCAGCATGGCCGGAATTTCCGTTTCCATGGTGACGTTGGAGCTGGGGACGATCTGGCCGATGCGGTACAGCGAAGACATGCGGGTGGTTCCTATCAATCAGGCGAGCGGGCCGGGGATTTGGGTGCCGAGGCTGTCGCCGAAGGCGGCGAAGAAGCCGTCGAGGTCATCCCAGGGGATCATGTGCCCGGCATTGGGGACGCGGGCGATGCGGATGGCGGGCTGGAGGCGGGCGATCTCCTCCTCGTCCTCCAACTGGATCACGCCGCCGCGGCCGGCGACGATCAGCAGGGCCGGGACCGGCAGCTTCGGCAGGTCCGCGTGGATATCGTCCTGGTGGAAGCCTTCATAGGTCCGGACGATGGCCGGCTCGTAGCAGGTGTGCAGCCATTCCGCGCGCAGCCGCAGTTGCTCCTCCGTCCAGGTCGGGCAGAAGGCGCGCATGGCGTCGGCATCCATGCCCTTCAAAGACTGGCGGATCGAATCGACGTACCAGGGCAGGCCGCTGGGATAGGGCCGGCGGCCGGGGCCGGACACCGGCGGATCGATCAGCACCAGTTGGCGCAGCCCCTTCGCATCGCTGCGCACCGAAGCGCGGATGGCGAAGCGGGCGCCCATCGAATGGCCGACAAGGACGTAGTCGGTCAGGCCCAGCGCAGCGACGAAGGCGTTCACGTCGTCGGCGCAGGCATCGATGCCGTAATCCAGATGCGGCCCGCTTTCCGACAGACCGCGCCCGCGCACGTCCAGCACATAGGTGTCGAACTGCTGCCCGAAGCGCTCGGCGACGAAGCCCCAGGTGACGGCCGGGCTGGTGATGCCCGGGATCAGCACGATGGCCGGGCGGCCGGCATGTCGCTCGCCGCCGTAACGCAGGTAATGCTGGCGGATGCCGTTGGCCTGGACGTTGGCGCCGTAGAGGAAGGTCGAGGCGGTCATGCCGCAATGCCTTCGCGCAGCGGCTGCTCATACACGTCGTAGCCGAAGACCCAAGCCGGATCCTCCTGCGTACGCAGGAAGGTGTTGGCGTTCGACACCGCCTGCACCCGCGTCGCGCGGTCCTTGCGGTTGGCCTCGTAGAGGGCGAAGGCGGCGCGGTAGTCGGTCAGGCCGGTCTCGCTCAAACAGCGGGTCAGCATCGCCGCGTCCTCGATCGCCATGCCGGCGCCCTGGGCCATGTGCGGCTTCATCGGGTGGCAGGCGTCGCCCAACAGGACCAGCCGGCCGCGACTCCACAGCGGCAGCGGGTTGCGGTTGCGCAGCGGCCACTTGGTGACCTCTTCCGTGCACTCGATCAGCGCCTGGACGGTCGGGTGATAGCCCTGGAAGGCCTCGAACATCTCCTCGCGGCTGCTGTCGACGAAGGCCTCCTGGAAGTCCCAGGCCGGATGCGGCACGCCGGTGACGTAGTAATATTCGTCGCGCTTCCCGGTGGTGAAATAGACCATCATGTGACGGTCCTCGGTCCACCACTTGATGCAGTCCTCGAATGTCAGGTCGTATTTGGCGAGCTGATCGCCGCGGATCAGCGCGCGGTGCGCGACCCAGCCGCTGTAGTTCGGCGCCTCGGCGCCCAGCAGGGCCTCGCGGATGCGGGAGTTGATGCCGTCGGCACCGATGACGATGTCGGCGCGCGCCTCGGTCCCGTCGGCGAAGGTCAGATGCACGTCATCGCCGCTGTCGGTAATCGTCTCCAGCCGCTTATCGAAGTGGACGGAGCCGGGGGCCAGCGTGTCCATCTGCAGCAGATGCATGTCGCCGCGGTGGACGGTGACATAGGCGGCGCCGTATTCGCGCTTGGCGAAGTCGCCCAGCGGGATGCGCGACAGGTAATCGCCGGTGAAGCCGTCGCGGCTGAACCAGAAGTCCGGCTTGGAGCCCATCGCCTCCAGCGGCTTTTCGATGCCGAGCCGGCGGAACACCTTCATCACGTTGGGACCGACATGAATCCCCGCGCCAAGCCGGGAGAATTCAGGCGCCTGTTCGTAGACATCCACCTGGAACCCGGCCCGCTGCAGAAGCCCGGCGGCGGCGGCTCCGCCCAGGCCGGCTCCGACAATGGCGATTCTCTGAGTCTTTCCCATGGGTATGGCCCTTTGCTGACGTGGGGGTGTTCGGTCGGCGCCGCCGAAGGGCTCGCGACCGGATGCAAGGGTGCGGGAGGAGTGTCCGGGGGCTTCTCGCCCCGGCTCCGGCCGTCGACCGTTGCATTGAACTCGATATGAAGTGTGTACGCTGTTTCAACTTGCCACGCAACACAATTCGTCATACAACGCTACTCAGGCTTTGCGGGGCTGGCAGGGCCGTTTGCGGCGCGGAGTGACCGCGATTTAGCCTTGCTTAGCCTCATTTTAAATCACGGTTGCCTATTTAACACTCATATCGGCACAGCAACAGCGAAGGGCTTACCCCCACACTGTTCATGGTCGAATTAAGCTTATACGCTCTATATGTCCTGGTCAGCCCGCTGCGATGACAGCGGATGTCCACCCGGAAACACGGCCCGGATCGCGTTTTCAGCGGCTGCGGCCACCAAGGTTGGGAGAGATGAGATGCCGGTGAGCGATCGCGAACTGACGCAGATGTTCGAACGGGTTCTGACCCTGTCCAAGGTGGACAAGACCCAGAGCGTCGCTGTGTTGAAAAGCGACTATTCCAACCCGCGCATCGTGCGTGCGGCGATGGACGCGGCCCAGCGCCTGGGGGCGAACGTCTACGGCGTCGAACTGCCGGCCTTCAACCACCCGCGCGCCATGGGCATGGACATGACCGCCTATTGCGGCGACACGCCCCTGACCGGCAACATCGCCGCCCAGCGCGCGCTGGAGGCGGCCGACCTGATCGTCGACACCATGATGCTTCTGCATTCGCCGGAGCAGGAGCAGATCCTGAAGACCGGCACCCGCATCCTGCTGGCGGTCGAGCCGCCGGAGGTGCTGGCCCGCATCATGCCGACGGAGGAGGACAAGATTCGCGTCAACGCCGCGGCGGAACGGCTGAAACGCGCCCGCTCCATTGCCGTGACCTCCAAGGCCGGCAGCGATTTCCGCGCGACGCTCGGCCAGTATCCGACGGTGACGGAGTACGGCTTCGCCGACGAGCCTGGCCGCTGGGATCATTGGCCGAGCGGTTTCCTGTTCTCCTGGCCGGACGAGGGCAGCGCGGAAGGCACGCTGGTGCTCGACTTCGGCGACATCCTGCTGCCCTTCAAGACCTATGTGCGGGAGAAGGTGACGCTGGAGATCGAGGAGGGCTTCATCCGCCGCATCCATGGCGGGTTCGAGGCGGAATACCTGCGCGACTACATGGCCTATTTCAAGGATCCGGAGGTCTACGGCATCTCCCACATCGGCTGGGGCCTGCAGCCGCGGGCGCAATGGACGGCGATGGGCCTGCACGACAAGAACGACGGCATGTGCATGGACGCCCGCGCCTTCTACGGCAACTTCCTGTTCTCCACCGGCCCGAACACCGAGGTCGGCGGCAGCCGCAAGACCCCCTGCCACATGGACATCCCCTTGCGCGGCTGCGACATCCTGCTGGACGGCGAACCGGTGGTGCTGGCCGGCGACGTGGTGGCGCCGGAGGCCTCCAGGGCATGATCTCCGGCTTGAAGGGTGGCAGGAGGCCGAAAGCCCACCGCCCTTCCCTGCCCCCGCCGCCGCTGCTATCGTTCGCCACACACCCGGTCCACCGCATGTTGTCCCCGATGTCCCAAGACCTGCTGCCCGAAGACGGTCACAAAGCTGGCCCCGGAGAGGCGGATTACGTCTTCTCCGACCAGATCGGCCATCTGCTGCGGCGGGCCTATCAGCGGCACCTCGCCATCTTCCAGCGCAACGCCTGCGATCCGCAGCTGACCTCGGTGCAGTTCGTCACGCTCTGCGCCATCCGCGACAATGGGCCGAGTTCGCTGATCGAGCTGGTGAAGTCCACTGCCATCGATCAGGCGACGATCCGCGGCATCGTCGACCGGCTGAAGGCGCGCGGGCTGATCCGCCAGACCTCCGATGCGCAGGACCGGCGCAAGGTCATCAACTGCCTGACAGACGAGGGGCGGCAGCTGCTGGAGGACATGGTCCCCTGCGCCAAGCGGATCAGCGAGTTGACCATGGGACAGCTGAACCCGGCGGAACGGCTAGCGGTCACCCATGTCCTGCAGAAGATGATCGCGCAGGACGGGGAGGAGTAACCCACCGCTGGATGGCCGACGCGCCATCCCGACCCGCAGATGCCGCGGGGATGCGGGACCTATCGCACCGGACGGACGCTTTATGGAAAAGACCATCGCGCTGCGGGTGAATGGCCGCGCCGTCTCGGTGACGGCGATGGCCGACACGCCGCTGCTCTACATCCTGCGCAACGATCTGGCCCTGAACGGGCCGAAATACGGCTGCGGGCTCGGCGAATGCGGGGCCTGCACCGTCATCCTCGACGGCGTCGCCGCGCGCTCCTGCGTGATCCCGCTGGCGGGAGCGGAGGGGCGCGAGGTGGTGACGCTGGAAGGGCTGGGCAGCAGCGCCGCCCCGCACCCGGTCCAGCAGGCCTTCATCGACGAGCAGGCCGCCCAGTGCGGCTATTGCATGAACGGCATGATCATGACCGCCAAGGCCCTGCTCGACCGCAACCGGAACCCGACCATGGACGAGGTGCGCCGCGCCCTGTCCGGCAACCTGTGCCGCTGCGGCACCCATGTCGAAATCCTGCGCGCCGTCATGCGGGCCGCGCGGCTTCTCTCCTCCCCCGGAGCACATCATGACGATCAACCCAACGCCCGAATTGCAGTCCCAGCCGACGCCGACGCGTGCGGAGCTGATGGCGGCGACCGGCGTCCTGCTGATCGTTGACGAGATCCAGCCACCCTCCGGCCCGGTCGCCAAGGGTGCCACCGCGACGCCGAAGCCGCCGGAAACGGCGCTGTTCCTGGCGGTGCGCGACGACGGGCAGGTCTTCGCCTTCAACGGCCATGTCGATCTCGGCACCGGCATCCAGACGGCGCTGACCCAGATCGTCGCGGAGGAGCTGGATCTGCGGATGGATCAGCTGAGCATGGTGCTGGGCGACACCGGCCGCACGCCCAACCAGGGCGCCACCATCGCCAGTGCCACCATCCAGATTTCGGCGGTCCCCTTGCGCAATGCCGCCGCGGAGGCGCGCCGCCACCTGCTGGACCGCGCCGCTGCCCTGTTTGGCGTGCCGGCGGGAGAGTTGCGCGTCGAAGAAGGCGTGGTGATCGCCCCGGAAAACGGTGGAATCGGCAACCGCCGCATCTCCTACGGCGAACTGGTTCGGGGCGAGCGGGTGGAGTTGCGCATCAGCGGCAACGCCCCGCTGAAGGCACGCGAGCAGTACAAGCTGGTCGGCAAGGGTGCGCCGCGCGTCGACATCCCGGCCAAGGCGACCGGCGAATTCTCGTACGTGCATGACCTGCGGCTGCCGGGCATGCTGCATGGCCGGGTGGTCCGACCGCCCTATGCCGGCATCGACAGCGGCGAGTTCGTCGGCAACAGCCTGGAGAGCATCGACGAATCCTCCATCGCCCACATCCCCGGCGTCATCAAGGTGGTGGTGCTGCGCGACTTCGTCGGCGTGGTGGCGGAGCGGGAGGAGCAGGCGATCAAGGCCACGCGCGAGCTGAAGATCACCTGGAGGCCCTGGACCCGCAAGCTGCCCGACCTGTCGAACCTCGCCCAGGCGCTGCGCGAGAATCCCAGCACGCCGCGCAAGGTGCTGGACAAGGGCGACGTCGATGCCGCGCTTGCCGCCGCCGACCAGCGGATGACGCGCACCTATGTCTGGCCCTATCAGATGCACGGCTCCATCGGGCCGTCCTGCGCTGTGGCCGACTGCAAGGCGGATCACGCGACGGTCTGGTCCGGCACCCAGAATCCGCATCTGCTGCGCGCCGACCTCGCCTGGCTGCTGGAATGGCCGGAGGAGCGGATCGACGTGGTGCGGATGGAGGCGGCCGGCTGCTATGGCCGCAACTGCGCCGACGACGTGGCGGCGGATGCGCTGCTGCTGTCGCAGGCGGTCGGCCGGCCGGTGCGCGTCCAGCTGACCCGCGAGCAGGAGCATCTGTGGGAGCCGAAGGGCACCGCCCAGCTGATGGAGGTCGATGGCGGCATCAGCGCCGACGGCGCCATTGTCGCCTACGACTTCGCCACCAGCTATCCGTCGAACGGCGCGCCGACTCTGGCGCTGCTGCTGACCGGGCGGGTCGATCCGGTGGCCGCCGTGTTCGAGATGGGCGACCGCACCTCCATCCCGCCCTATGATTACGAGAACATGCGGGTGGTCATCAACGACATGGCCCCCATCGTCCGCGCCTCCTGGATGCGCGGCGTATCGGCGATGCCCAACAGCTTCGCCCATGACAGCTACATCGATGAGCTGGCCTTCGCCGCCGGGGTCGATCCGGTGGAGTTCCGCCTGCGCCACCTGCGCGAGGACGAACGCGCCGCCGACCTGATCCGCGCCGTCGCCGGCCGCGCCGGCTGGCAGCCGCGCACCGCCCCGCAGCAGACACCGCCGGAAGGCGACGTGCTGCGTGGCCGCGGCTTCGCCTATGCCCGCTACATCCACAGCAAGTTCCCCGGCTTCGGCGCCGCCTGGGCGGCCTGGGTGGCGGATGTGGCGGTGGACCGCAAGACCGGCGAGATTGCGGTGACCCGCGTGGTCGTCGGTCACGACGCCGGGCAGATGATCAACCCCGACGGCGTGCGCCACCAGATCCACGGCAACGTCATCCAATCGACCAGCCGCGTGCTGAAGGAACAGGTCGAGTTCGAGGACTCGGTGGTCGCCGCCAAGGAATGGGGCGGCTACCCGATCATGACCTTCCCCGAGGTGCCGGACATCGACGTGCTGATGATGCCGCGCGAGAACGAGCCGCCGCTGGGATCGGGCGAATCCGCCTCCGTCCCCAGCGCGGCGGCCATCGCCAACGCCATCTTCGATGCCACCGGCATCCGCTTCCGCGAATTGCCGATCACGGCGGAGCGGGTGCGCGAGGCGCTGAACGGCCCGTCCGAACCGGTCCCGCCCGAAGCGGCCAAGCCGCGCAAGCGCGGCTGGAAGGCGTGGCTCGGCGCATCGCTGACCGGCTTATGCGGTGTGATAATCGGCATGGCGAGCAGCGCCCTGCCCTTCCGCGCCGAAATCGCCCCGGTGTCGCCGCCGTCGGCCGGGCTGTGGTCAAACGCTACCATCGAACGCGGGCGGCAGTTGGCGGCGCTCGGCGACTGCGCGGTCTGCCACACGGTGGAGAACGGTGCGACCAATGCCGGCGGCCGGCCGTTCGAGACGCCGTTCGGCACCGTCTACAGCACCAACATCACGCCGGATCCTGACAACGGGATCGGGCGCTGGTCCTTCGCCGCCTTCGACCGGGCGATGCGCGAGGGGATCAGCCGCGACGGCCGGCATCTCTACCCGGCCTTCCCCTACACCGCCTTCCGCAACATGACCGACGACGACATGCAGGCGCTCTACGCCTACATGATGACGCAGCAGCCGGTGCGCAGCGAAACACCCGCCAACACCATGCGCTTCCCCTTCAACCTGCGCCCGATGATGGCGGGGTGGAACACGCTGTTTCTCAACCGCGAGACCTACAAGCCGGACCCGCAGAAGACTGCTGAGTGGAACCGCGGCAACTATCTGGTCAACGGCCTCGGCCATTGCGCCGCCTGCCACAGCCCTCGCAATGCCTTGGGGGCGGAGAAGCTGGGCGCGGCCTTCCTGGCCGGCGGCACCGTCGATGGCTGGGAAGCGCCGGCCCTGACCGCGCTGTCCAAGGCGCCGAAGCCCTGGACGGAGGATGACCTGTTCACCTACCTGCGTACCGGCTTCTCCCAGCGCCACGGCGTCGCCGCCGGCCCGATGGCCGCGGTGGTGCATGAGCTGTCCACCGTCCCCGAAGCGGATGTGCGGGCGATGGCGGTCTATCTCGCCTCGCTCGGCAGCGATGTGGGCGGCGATGCCGTGGAAACGCCGGCACTCACCCCGGCCCCCGTCAACTCTGCCAATGGAGAGCGCATCTTCAACGGCGCCTGCCAAGCCTGCCACAGCGACGGCAACGGACCGACGCTGTTCGGCGTCAGCCCGTCGATGGCGGTGAACAGCAACGTCCACAGCGACAGCCCCGACAATCTCGCCCGCGTCATTCTGCACGGCATCCAGAACCCGGCGACCCGCGACCTCGGCTATATGCCGGCCTTCCGCGACAGCCTGTCCGACAAACAGGTTGCCGATCTGATGGCGTATCTGCGCGGCCGCTTCGCTCCGGACAAGCCGGCCTGGACGGACATTGCGACCGTGGTGGCGAGGGCGAGGGCCAATCCTGGAACGCACTGACGCGGGCGCATGCGATGTCGCATACCGTGATGGCGCAAAGTCCAGGCGCCCATGATCCTGCGGCATCCGCCGAGATGGCGGTTCGGCGTGCTTTACCCAAACCCCCGTATAGTGTGCGGGACGCTCGGCGCGCCATAGAGTCTGTCCATGGCCGGCTTTGTGGCGCAGTGGCGCTGTCGCGGTGCGGCCTATCTCCGGATCGGCCGCGAGGATGCCATGAGCCTGATCGATACGCGTAAACACCAGATGCTGCCGACGCTGAATGCCGGACAGCTCGAAACCGTCCGCCGGTTCGCGGGCTCCAGCCCGAGACGTTTCAGCCCCGGTGAAGCAGTGTTCAATGTCGGTGACCGCCACCCTCCGGCATGGTTCGTCCTGCGAGGCGACATCGAGGTCATGCATCGCAACGGGCTTGGGCACCAGGGCTTGATCGCGACGATTGAACCCGGCCAGTTCACCGGGGAAATCAGCCAGCTCGGCGGCCGTCCGTCGCTGGCCATGGGGACGGCCGGTCCGGACGGGTGCGAAGCCTTCCCCTGCGATGCCGCCCATCTGCGTGCGCTGCTGGTCGGATCGGCGGATATCGGCGAAATCGTTCTGCGCGCCCTGATCCTGCGGCGGGTCGGTCTGTTGGAGACGGCCGATGCCGGTTCGGTGCTGGTCGGGCGTCACAACGCCCCCGAAACGGTCGAGCTTCAGAACTTCCTGCTCCGCAACGGGCATCCCTGCTCCGTCCTCGATCCCGGGCAGGATGTCGAGGCGCGCGACCTGCTGGACCGGGCGGGAATCGCCGACGATGACATGCCGCTGATGATCTGCCCCGACGGCATGATCCTGCGCCGGCCGAGCAATGCCCAGGCCGGTGCCGCGCTGGGCCTGACGCCCGTTCTCGATCCGGAACGGGTGTATGACGTGGCTGTGGTCGGGGCCGGTCCCGCCGGGCTGGCCGGCGCGGTCTATGCCGCTTCTGAGGGCTTGTCCGTCCTGGTGCTCGACGGCCGGGCCATCGGTGGGCAGGCGGGAGCCTCCGCTCGCATCGAGAACTATTTGGGCTTTCCGACCGGCATCTCCGGCCAGGCTCTTGCCGGCAGGGCCTTCAATCAGGCGCAGAAGTTCGGCGCCGAGATCGCCATCCCGGTTCAGGTGGGCGCTATCGAGCCTGCCGAAGGCGGGCCATTCCGCATCCATGTCGGTGGCGGAACCGCCGAACAGGAGACCATCATGCAGGCTCGGACGGTGGTGATCGCCTCGGGGGCACGATACCGGCGGCCGGACATTCCGGATCTGGAGGCGTTCAAGGGCGCGGGCCTGTCCTTTTGGGCGTCCCCCATCGAAGCGAAGCTGTGCCGCGGGCAGGAAGTGGTGCTGATGGGGGGCGGAAACTCCGCCGGGCAGGCGGTGGTCTTCCTCGCGCCATTCGTCGAGACGCTCCATCTCGTCATACGGGGCGGCGGTCTTGAAGCGTCTATGTCGCGCTATCTGATCGACCGGATCATGGCCTTGCCGAATGTGGAGCTGCATACCGGCAGCGAGATCGTCAAGCTGGAGGGCGATGCCTCGGCCGGGCTCTCCGCCGTCACGCTTCGGCACCGGGCGACCGGCGTGGATCGCCAGTTGGCCGCGCGCCATCTGTTTCTGTTCATCGGAGCGGACCCGAACACAGCATGGCTGGAGGGGCGCGTCGCCCTGGATGCGAAAGGATTCGTACTGACCGGCGACGCTACGAAGCCGGATGGGGCTCGGCGCCTTCCGCTGGAGACGAGTTGCCCCGGCCTGTTCGCCATCGGCGATGTCCGGGCCGGCTCGACCAAGCGGGTGGCCGCCGCGGTGGGGGAAGGCGCCGCCGTGGTCGCGCAAATCCACGGCGTCCTGTCTCGGGTGGCGGAAGCCGAGGCGCTGAAACGATAGACAAGCCCGACGTCTACTCTCCTGCCGCCATCGCACGCGCCAGCACGTCGAACACCCGCGGATCCTCCATCTGGGCGACGTTGAAGCGCAGAAACGCCGAAGCCGACCGGGACACGCTGAACACGTCTCCGGGGGCGAGAACCACGGTCTCGCGCAAGGCCGCCCGGGCGACGTCGGCGGCGTTCCGGCCGTCGGGAAGGCTGCACCAGAGATAGAATCCGCCGCGCGGCATCAGCCATGGCCGCAGGCCGAGCGCGTCCAGTCTGGCCGCAACCTCGCGGCGGGTCCGCGACAGCCGCCGGCGAAGCGCGTCGAGATGCTTGCGATAGCTGCCGTCGCTCAAGGTTGCCAGGACGAGTTCGGCGGCAACGGGACTGGGACCGCCGAAACTCGTCGCAACCTGCAGATCGACCAGCGCCTCCACCCAATCCGGCCGGGCCGCGATGTAGCCGCAGCGGATCGAGGCGGACAGCGTCTTGGAAAAGCTGCCGATGCGGATGACCTGCGCGAACCCGTCGAGGACGGCCAGCCGCGGCGACGGCTCATGCTCGAAGCCGGCGAAGATATCGTCCTCGACGATGGTGAGATCGTGAGCGGCGGCGGCGCCGAGCAGCTTGTGTGCGGTTTGCGGCGACATCGTCGCGCCGGTCGGGTTGTGGAGCGCCGAGTTGGTGATGTAGAGCCTTGGCCGGTGCGCCGTCAGGGCTTCGGTGAACAGGGCCACATCGGGTCCATTCCTCGTATAGGGAACACCGACGATCCGGGCCTGATGGGCGCGAAGCAGCGCCTGGAAATTGAAGTAGCAGGGGTCGTCGACGAGCACCGCGTCGCCGGGGCGCAGCAGAAACCGGCAGATCAGGTCGATGGCCTGGGTTCCGGAGCCGGTCAGAAGGATTTGATCGGCGCCCGCCGATATCCCTTCGTCCGCGAACTGGCGGGCGAGCAGACGGCGCAGGGACAGCGATCCGCGCGTGCCGCTATAGTCCGCCAGCACGGCATCGTCGGCAGTCGCGAGACGGCGTATCGCCCGGCGGATCGCGGCGTTCGGCATCCAGTCGGCCGGCAGCCAGCCGCATCCCGGCTTCGGGACCCCTGCCGCCGCATCGAGCGACTGGCGCGACACCCAGAACGGGTCGATGGTCCGGTCGAGCCGGGGTTCGACCTCGGCCAGGGCGAGCGGCGGCAAGGCGCCGGACACGTAGAATCCCGAACCGGGGCGCGAGCGGATCACGCCTTCGGCGGCGAGCCGGTCGTAAGCCTCCACCACCGTCGACGGCGACACGCCCATGGTGGCGGCGAAGCCGCGGATCGAAGGCAGCTTCTCACCCGGCGACAGCGTACGGCTCGCCATCCTGCGGCGGATCGCATCCATCACCTCGCCAGTCCGAGTGCCGCTCCGCGTGCCGGTCCGGCTGTTCATCGTGCAACCACCGCCATAGGCGCCGTCCCCATGTGTATGGCTTCCGTAGCCAATACAGTTTGGTAGAATTGTATGGGACTGTCGCTGTCTTCGCCAGGGGGCATGACGCTAGCATCGCTGCGAACGGAGTGGATCGGGGGGCAGGATGCGGTGGGCTTCGGCGGGATGGGGCAGCGGGATGCTCGGCGTGGTCATCTTCAGCGGTTCGCTGCCGGCAACGCGTGTCGCGGTCGCCGGCTTCCCGCCGCTGTTCCTGACCTCGGCACGGGCGGTGATCGCCGCCTTGCTGGCAGCCGCCCTGCTGTCGATCCTGCGGCAGACGCGGCCGGCCCGCAGCGACCTGCGCCCGCTGGCCGTCGTGGCGCTCGGGGTCGTCGTCGGCTTTCCCCTGCTGACGGCGCTGGCGCTTCAACAGATCACCTCGGCGCAGTCGATCGTGTTCATCGGGCTGCTGCCGCTCGCCACCGCCTTGTTCGGCGTGCTGCGGTCGAGGGAACGGCCGAAACCCGCCTTCTGGCTGTTCTCGACCCTCGGGGGCTTCGCCGTCGCCGGTTTCGCCCTGGCCCAGGGTGGCGGCGCGTCGCTTGCGGGCGGCCTGCTGATGGTCGCGGCGATTCTGCTCTGCGGGCTCGGCTATGCCGAGGGCGCGGTCCTGTCCCGGCGGCTGGGCGGCTGGCAGGTCATTTCCTGGGCGCTCGTGCTGGCATCGCCGGCGATGGCGGTGGCCGCGGTCCTGACGATGCCGGACGACTGGGCCGGTGTCGGTGCGCCGGCCTGGATCGGGCTTGGTTACGTCTCAGTCTTCAGCATGCTGGTGGGGTTCGTCTTCTGGTATCGCGGTCTGGCGCTCGGCGGCATCGCCGGTGTGGGGCAATTGCAGTTGCTTCAGCCCCTCCTCGGTCTCGCGCTGGCGGGGCTGCTGCTGCACGAGCCGGTCGCCTGGAGCATGGTCGCGGTGACCGGACTGGTGGTGCTGTGCGTCGCGGGCGCCAGGAAATTCGCGTGAGCGACGAGGAGCCCGGCCACCTATCGCGGCGGGTCATCGACCGTAGGCACACGCCTCCCACGGGAACCGAAGCGTGGCTGGCGGGTTGATCCAAGCATGGGCGTGGCGTCACCGCAGAGCGGAGGCGCCACGCGATGAACGAAGCCATACAGGGACCGTCACCATGCTCAAGATCCTCGGCTGGGCCATCCTGATCATCTTCATCATCGGCTTGCTGGTCGTCACCGGCATCCTGAAGCTGATCTTCTGACCGCCTACTCCTCTGCCATCGCCAGCGCCCGGCGCAGGTGGGTCCGGCACTCCGCGACCATGCGGCGGATCAGTTCGTCGCAGGTCGGGATGTCATCGATCAGGCCGATGACCATGCCGGCCGACACCACCCCGGCCTGGACGTCGCCGGACTCCAAAGCCGCCCGGCCGCGCTGGCCGGCGACGAGGGGGCGGACCTCGTCAAAACCGGCGCCGCCGGGACGGCGTTCCAACGCAACCACCTCGTCCGACACGGCATTCTTGAAGACGCGCGCGGTGTTGCGCAGGCTGCGCAGGATCAGGTTGGTGTCGCGCTCGCCGGCCGCGACCAGCGCCTGCTTGACGGCGTCATGCACCGGCGCCTCCCGCGTGCAGAGGAAGCGGGTACCCATATTGACGCCCTGAGCGCCGAGCGCCAGCGCCGCCGCCATGCCGCGGCCGTCCCCGATGCCGCCGGAGGCGATGACGGGGATCTTCAGCGCCCGGACCGCCGCCGGGATCAGGACCAGGCCTGGAATGTCGTCCTCCCCTGGATGGCCGGCGCATTCGAAGCCATCGATGCTGATGACGTCCACCCCGGCCCGCTCGGCGCTCAGCGCATGGCGGACGCTGGTGCATTTGTGCAGGATGCGGATGCCGTGCGCCTTCATGCGCTCGACGAAGGCGCGCGGGCTGTTGCCGGCGGTCTCGACGATGGTGATGCCGCTGTCGATGATGACGTCCAGATAGCGCTCGTAGGGCGGCGGCGTCACCGCCGGCAGCATGGTCAGGTTGACGCCGAAGGGTCGGTCGGTCATGCCGCGGCAGCGCTGGATCTCCCGCGCCAGATCCTCCGGCGTCGGTTGGGTCAGCGCGGTCAGGATGCCGAGCCCGCCAGCGTTGGACACCGCCGATGCCAATTCCGCCAGCCCGACCCACTGCATCCCCCCCTGGACGATCGGAAAATCGATGCCCAGCAGGTGCGTCACCTCGGTCTTCATGCCGTCAATCCCTCCCCTTCACCAGCCTTGTCGTGGCCGCTTTTCCACCGCTCCCGGCTTGCCATCCGGCGCAACGGGAGTACCCGAACTTATAAGCTGATCCATAAGACGAAACGGTATATGATCTTCGATCTATGATTAAAGCGTAGAACAGACAAAATTCTGGGAACAGGTCGAAAACTTGACCTATGATAATGAAAGTATAGGGTCTGATGAATATCCTGCCGTGCCGGTCGCCGCAACGCGACGCATGCGGTCGGAGCGGGGTTTTGCATCGTGGACTGTTCAGACTGCCGTCGAAATCTCGACGGGAATCCGGCAGACTCTGGTGACGAGGGCCTGAGTCAAGCGGACCTGCCGGACTGTGACCGAGACGAGCAAAGGACGATCGTGACGCCTGCAACCGGACCGGAACCGTGGCCCCAGACCATGGCGGGCAGCTTTGACCTCGACGCCTGCGCGCGCGAACCGATTCACATTCCCGGCAGCATCCAGCCGCACGGCCATCTCCTGGCGCTGGAACCCGACGGCCTGCGCCTGGTCCGGGCAAGTGCGGAAGCCGGCGCCGTGCTCAACCGCCCCCTCGCCGAGGCCTTCGGCCAGCCTGTCGATCGGCTGATCGACGCCGACGGCATGGCGTCGCTCGTCCGCCGGCTGCGTAGCGCCCCGGCCGAACCGGTGCAGCTCGACATCCTGCACCTGCGCGGCGGAAGCGACCATCAGGCCATCGCCCACCGGTCCGGCGGGCTGGTGATCCTGGAGTTGGAGGACCTCGAAGCCACCGGCGTCGGCACGCTGGAGGCGCTCTACCCGCAGATGCGCGAAGGCATCCGGCGGATGCAGGCGTCCCATGATTTCGAGACGCTGCTGACCTGCACGGCGGAGGAGGTGCGGTCGCTGACCGGCTTCGACCGTGTCCTGATCTATCGGTTCGGCGAACAGTGGAACGGCACCGTCATCGCCGAGGACGGCAACGGCCGCCTGCCCTCCTACCGTGGCCTGCGCTTTCCCGCCTCCGACATTCCGGAGCAGGCGCGCCGCCTCTACGCGCTGAACCGCCTGCGGCTGATCGCCGATGCCCGCTATCGGCCGGTTCGCATCCTGGCGGTTGATGAGGCGGCGGAGAGGGAACCGGAGCCTCTCGACCTCAGCTTCTCCGTTCTGCGCAGCGTGTCGCCCGTGCATCTGGAATACATGCGCAACATGGGCACGCCGGCTTCGATGTCGATCTCCGTCATGGACGGGGAACGGCTGTGGGGCCTGATTTCCTGCCATCATGCCGAACCGCGGCAGGTGTCCTTCGCCATCCGCACCGCCTGCGACCTGCTGGGACAGGTGCTGTCCAGCCAGATGATCGCGCTGGAGCGGGCGGAGGATGCCGATCACCGCATCCGTTCCAAGAGCATCCAGGCCCGGCTGCTCGCCCACATGGCCGCGGCGGACCACTTCATCGACGGGCTGGCGGAGGATGGCGAGGATCTGCTGTCGCTGGTGAATGCCGACGGCGCCGCCATCCTGTTCGACGGCGATTGCCGCCTGATCGGCCACACCCCGCCGCAGGCGGTGGTGGAGGCCATCGCCGCGGAACTGGCCGGTCAGGGCATCAAGGATCTGTTCGCCAGCCACCAGCTGCCCGTGGAGATGCAGGCCGCCGCCGGGATGGACGCCAGCGCCAGCGGGCTGCTGGCGATCTCCATCTCGCAGCTGCATCCCAGCTACGTCCTGTGGTTCCGGCCGGAGATCGTGCGCTCCATCGAATGGGCCGGCGATCCCAACAAGCCCGTCGACGACAGCGGCAGGCTATCGCCGCGCAACTCCTTCGAGACCTGGAAGGAGACGGTGCGCGGCCAGTCCCTGCCTTGGAGCCATGGCGAGATCGAAGCCGCCGGAGACTTCCGCAACGCCATCGTCAGCATCGTGCTGCGCAAGGCCGAGGAAATGGCCGCGCTGAACGAGGAGCTTCGCCGAAGCAACGGCGAGCTTGCCGCCTTCTCCTACTCCGTCTCGCACGACCTGCGGGCCCCCTTCCGCCACGTCTCCAGCTATGCCGAGCTTCTGCGCTCCCGCGCCGCCGACAAGCTGAGCGATCGGGAGCGCCACTATCTGGACAGCATCATCGAGGCGGCGAGTTCGGCAGGCACGCTGGTCGACGGGCTTCTGCACTTCTCGCAGCTCGGCCGCGCCACGCTGGCGCGGGTGGAGGTCGACGTAGCCCGGCTGGTGGAGGAGGTCCGCAACCTGCTGGAGCCCGACCTGCGGGGGCGCAACGTCCATTGGACGGTGCATCCGCTGCCCAGCGTCACCGGCGATCCGACCATGCTGCGGCTGGTGGTGCAGAATTTGCTGTCCAACGCCATCAAATATTCCCGCGACCGCGCCGAACCGGAGATCGAGATCGGCTGCCGCAGCACGCCCGAGGCGCATGAGTTCTATGTGCGCGATAATGGCCGTGGATTCGATATGGCATATGCCGGTAAACTCTTCGGCGTTTTCCAGCGCCTGCACCGCGAGGAAGAGTTCGAGGGCATCGGCATCGGCCTCGCCAATGTCCGTCGCATCGTGGAACGCCACGGCGGCCGGGTGTGGGCGGAAGGCAAGCTTGACCAAGGTGCAACCTTCCATTTCTCTCTGCCGCGGTCCGCAGCCGCAGAATCGAGGTAGCCCGATGGCCACGCTGAAACCGATCCTGCTGGTCGAGGACAACCCGAAGGACCTGGAGCTGACGCTGGAGGCCTTCGAGGAGGCCCAACTCGCCAACGACATCGTCGTTGCCCGCGACGGGGCGGAAGCGCTGTCCTACCTGTTCCACGAGGATGGTCAGGCGGTGTCCAAGCCGACCGACCCGAAATATCCGGCCGTCATCATCCTCGACATCAAGCTGCCGAAGGTGGACGGGATCGAGGTGCTGCAGCGGATCAAGGCCAACGACAGCACCCGCGCCATCCCCGTGGTCATGCTGACCTCTTCCAAGGAGGAGCAGGATCTGGTCCGCAGCTACCGGCTGGGGGTGAACGCCTTCGTCGTCAAGCCGGTCGGCTTCAAGGAGTTCTTCGACGCCATCCGCGACATCGGCAGCTTCTGGGCGATCCTGAACGAGCCGCCGCCCGGCTGCCATCCCCGACGTCCGCGCGGCACCTGATGACCAGACTGCTCGACCCGCCCGCAGGGACCCTCGCATCGGACGGCATGCCCGCCGGTCGGGGACTGCTGATTCCCTGCCGCGTCCTGCTGCTGGAGGACAACGGCATGGACGCCGATCTGGTGCGCGAGCACCTGCTGATGATCGACGACCATGATTTCGACATCCAGCGCGTCGACACCCGGCAATCCTTCATCGACGCGGTCGCAAATGGCGGCCCGTACGACCTGATCCTGTCGGACTTCGACCTGCCCGACTTCGACGGCATGTCGGCGCTGGCCATCGCGCGGGAGCGGCTGCCGCGGGTGCCCTTCATCTTCGTGTCCGGCATGCTCGGCGAAGAGAACGCCATCGAGGCGCTGAAGAAGGGCGCCACCGACTATGTGGTCAAGCTGCGGATGGAGCGCCTGCAGGTGGTGGTGCGCCGCGCCCTGGTGGAGGCGCGCGACCGCAACGAACTGGCCGACAAGCGCCAAGCCTTGGCGGAGAGCGAGGCGCGGCTGCGCTTCGCGCTTGAGGCCGGGCGGCTCGGCTCGTGGGAATTGACGCTGGCGGACAACCGGCTGCGCGTGTCCTCGATCTGCGCCGCCAACCTGGGCCTGTCAGACCCGGATAAGCTCACCAGCTATGACCAGCTGCTGGCGCATGTCCATCCGGAGGACCGCGACTATCAGCAGGCGATGGTCCAGCAGGCGGTGAACAGCGGCTCCCCGCTGGACATGGAGTACCGCACCATCTGGCCCGACGGCAGCGTCCATTGGGTGCAGGTGCGCGGCCGCGCCGTTTACGACCGGGACGGCACGCCGACCGGACTGGCCGGCGTCTCGCTGAACATCACCGACCGCAAGAAGGCGGAGGAACGGCAGCTTCTCCTGCTGGAAGAGCTGAACCACCGGGTGAAGAACACGCTGGCGATGGTGCAGTCCATCGCCAAGCAGACCTTGCGCGCCGCCCCGTCGGTGGAAGCCTTCCCGGATGCCTTCCAATCCCGTCTGCGCGCGCTGGCCCAGGCGCACGACCTGTTGACCCGCCGCCAATGGCAGGGCGCCTCGCTGAGCGAGATCGCTGCGCTGACGCTGGAACCCCATGTCCATGCCGGCCGGGTCACGGTCGGCGGGCCGCCGGTCAACCTTACGACCGGGGTCGCGGTGTCCCTTCACCTCGCCTTCCACGAGCTTGCCACCAATGCCGCCAAATATGGCGCCCTGTCCGCGGAGAACGGGCGGGTGGAGCTGGATTGGGAGATCGCGAAGCCGGCCCAGCCGCCGGTGCGCGCCGGCAAGGACGGCCACGCGGGCGCGCTGGTGCTGCGCTGGCGCGAGAGCGGCGGGCCGCCGGTGGTGACGCCGACCCGCCGCGGCTTCGGATCGCGCCTGATCGAACGCGGCCTTGCGCATGAGTTGGAGGGCGATGTTGCTCTTGCTTTCGACCCCGCAGGCGTGCGATGCCGGCTGGTGATTCCCCTGTCGTCGCGAGTGAGCCCGCAGTGACCGACGCGAACATTTCCGACCTGACCGTGCTGATCGTCGAAGACGAGCCGCTGATCGCCATGAGCTTGGAGGATGCCCTGCTCGACCAGGGCGTTACCTGCCTCGGCCCGGCCGGCTCGGTGGCGGCGGCGCTGGGAATGATCGAGGCGGGCGGCTTCGACATCGCGCTGCTCGACGTGAACCTGCGCGGCGAGCGGGTGGATGCGGTGGCCGACCGATTGGCTGCGGCCGGCATCCCCTTCATCTTCACCACCGGCCATGGGGCGGAGGGGCTGCCCGACGCCCACCGTACGCGTCCGGTGATCGGCAAGCCCTTCCGCGACGTGGACATCACCGACGCGCTGGCCCGTCACCGTCCGCGCTGACCGGCCGCCACAGGGCCATTTCAAGAAGCCCGCCGACAGGGGATACCCTGCCGGCGGGCTTTTTTTGAGTCACTGCTTCTGAGGCTGGCCATGCGCGGCGCCGGCCGCGGCGCCCATGTGGTTATGGCCGTGGTCGGAACCGCTCTGGCCGGCGGCCTCGACAGCGAGTTCGACCTCGACGGTGCCGGCCTTCTCGAAACGCAGGGTCAGCGGCACGCGCTCGCCCTTCACGAGCGGCTGCTTGAGGCCGAGCAGCATGACGTGCAGCCCGCCCGGCGCCAGCTTCACCGACTCTCCCGGGGCGACGGCGATGAAGGGCACCTCGCGCATCTTCATCACCCCGTTCTCATTCAGATGGGTGTGCAGTTCCGCCTTTTCGGCGGCGGGTGTGGAGGCGGCGACCAGCCGGTCTTCCGCCGCGCCGGTGTTGGTCAGCGACAGATAGGCGCCGCCGTTGGGCGCCGACGGCGCGGTGGCGCGGGCCCAGGGATGGCCGATGTCGATCGGACCGGCCTTGTAGCTATGGGCCAGAGCGGCACCGGCGCCGAACAGAGCGAGAGCGGTGGCGATGCCGAGAATGCGCTTCATTGACTTGTGCTCCTGAACAGGATGTGGGCATGGCATGCGGCCGGCAGGATCCCTCTTCGAGATCGGGCACGCGATGCGCAGCGAATTGAATGGCTGAAGAGAAAGGTCAGGCGCGCGACGGAGGCCCGCGGGCCTGGAGCGTCGACAGGAACCAGCCCGCGGCGATGCGCTCGCCCGGCAGCAGGCGGCTGTCGCTGGCGACGGCCATGGCCGGCTGCACCGTCAACGGCGGCGGAGGCAAGGCAAGCCCGGCAATCAATGGACAAAGCGGACAATGGCCGCTGCCGAAGGGTGTCGGGTCTGAGGTGCCGCCGTGGCTTTCACCGGGGTCGTGATCCGCACCGATCAAGGCGATGCCGTAGTTCCCCGGTCCGAATTCCGCAGGATCGACGTCGATCGTCGCGAAGCCGCCGGCCGAACAGATTTGCAGGGAGGTCGTTTCTCCGGTACGGGCGACGGCGGTCGCGACGGGCATCCAGCCCCAGGCGATGACCTGAAGCAACAGCGCCGCCATCCCGGCCAACAGGCCAAGCCTCCGCACCTGTCGCACTGTCCACCGACCGAACGCCATCCGGCTCCGCCGCCCTTCGACACCGCCGGACCAAGCCGGCACGACAGCACCATAACGCAGCCGGTCCGACCGGACGAGGGGCAAATGCATCGAAAATCGGCAGCACTCACGCCAGCAGGCGGAAGGCCGGTTCCGGGCGGGACAGCAGGTCGCGGCGCAACGCTTCGATGGTGGCATCGTCGCGGGCGGCGCGGGGGATGGACACCGGCACCTCGGCCACCACCCGCCCCGGCGAGGGCGCCAGCAGCAGCAGCCGATCGGCGAGCGCCAGCGCCTCGCGCAGATTGTGTGTCACCAGCAGGACGGTGGTCGGCCGCCGGTCAAGCAATTCCGCCAGCAGCGCGCGCAGCCGGAGCGCCGTCGGCTCGTCCAGCGAAACGAAGGGCTCATCCATCAGCAGCAGGTCCGGTTCCACCACGAAGGCACGGGCCAGCGCCACCCGCCGCGCCATGCCCAGCGACAGCTGGGTTGGGAAGCGGTCGGCGAAGGGCGTCAGCTCCAGCGCGTCCAGCATGGCGCCGACCGCCGGCCCCTTGCGTTGCGCCCTGGGCAGGACCAGGGCCAGATTCTGCCGCACGCTGCGCCAGGGCAGCAGCCGCGGTTCCTGGAACACGTAACCGAGCCGCGCCGGTTCGCCGTCGGGCCGCGCGCCGATGGTGACCTCCCCTTCGAAGGCGCGGTCCAACCCGGCGACGATGCCGAGCGCCGTCGTCTTGCCGCAGCCGCTGGGGCCGACCAGGGCCACGACCTCCCCCGCCGCCGCGGACAGGCTGAGGCCGCGCACGGCCTCCACCGCGCCGAAGCGCTTGGAGCGGATTTCAAGCTTCAGCGGGCAAGCGCCGCCAGCGCTGGCAGCGCCGCTCGACCGGTTGGAGGACGCCGTATTCCAAAAGCTGGACCACGGCGACGAACGCGACGGTGTAAGCCAGGATTCCTGCGACATCGAACGTCTGGAAAAGGAGGTTGATCTGGAATCCGACACCGTCGCTGCGGCCCAGCAGTTCGACCACCAGCACGATCTTCCAGATCAGGGCCAGGCCGGACCGCGCAGCAGCGGCGATGGTGGGGGTGAGTTGCGGCAGCAGCACATGGCGCAGCCGGTCGGCAGGCGACATCCGATAAACATGGGCCATGTCGATCAGCCCCTCGTCGATGGCGCGCGCGCCGGCACGCACCAGGACGACCGTGTTGGGGATCTTGTTGACGGCCACCGCACCGATGGCCGCGGCCTCGGTCAGGCCGAACCAGACATAGGCCAACACGATCACCACCAGCGCCGGCAAATTCAGAAAGAAGACCAGCCACGGCCCGAACAGCCGGTCAATGAACAGGGAGCGGCCCATGGCAACCCCCAGCCCGGTGCCGATGGACATGGCGAGCGCGAAGGCACCCAGCACCCGCAGCAGCGTGGCGCCGAGATGGTGGAACAGCGCCCCGCTCTCCGCCTCGCGCAGCAGGGATTGGGCGACCGGCAGCGGTCCCGGCAGCAGGCGCCCGCCGACCAGCATCGCCGCAGCCTGCCAGCAAGCCAGCAGCAGCAGGATGGACAGCAGCGGCATCAGGGCGCGGCGCACCGGCTATGCCCCGCCGGTCCAGAAGGTGCCGGGCGCGATCGTCGCCGCATCGCCGACCAACTCCCGCCCGCCGAGCCGGGCCAGCAGCGCATAGAGCTGTGCGGCGCCGGCCTGTTCCTCCGCGGTCCAGCGGCGGGGGATGCCCTCGCGGTAGCGGTCGCGCAGGGTGCGGAAGGTGGCGTCGTCCTCCGCCTGCATCAGCGGGGCCAGCCGGTCCCAGGCGGCATCGGATTGCGCCAGCAGCGCCTTCGCCTTGCCGGTGGCCGCCTGGAAGCCGGCCAGCGCGGCCGGGTTGGCGCGCGCCCATTCCTCGCGGAAGACATAGCCGATGGATGGGATGTCCGCCGGCTGGCCCAATGCGGTCAGCATGTCCGACACCGTGACCAGCACCCGCATGCCCCGCGCCTCCAGCCGGGCGGCGAAAGGCCAGTAGGTCAGCACGGCATCAAGGTCGCCGTCGGCGATCTTGCTGTTCAGCAGTGGCGGCGCGCCGTAGAAGGGCTGGGCGTCGCGGTCGAGCGCAAGGCCGTGCCGGTCGCCGGCCAAAGCCTTCAGCAGAAGCCAGCTCTTGTCCAGCGGGCTGCCGGCGACGCCGACGCGTTTGCCGCGCAGGTCGGCGATTCCGGAGATTGCGGAGCCGGCCGGCACCACCAGCGCGCCGACGGCAGTCGAATAGGGGATGAAGGACACCGCCTCCCCCTTCGTGCGCATCCGCGACACCCACAGCCAGTCGGAGACGATGACCTCCACCCCGCCCGCCTGCAGCGCGACCTGCGTGGCCGGATTGCCCGCCAGTTCCACCAACCGCAGGTCGATTCCCGCCTGCTCGTCGAAGCGGTTGGCGCGGACGGTGTCGAGTTCCCAGCTGACCGTTCCGAACTTCAGTACCCCGGCGCGGACCACCGGCCGCTCGGCGGCGAAGCAGGGCCGGAGCGCCGCCGATGCGGCAAGCGCGCCGGCGGCCAGCAGCGTCGCCCGTCTCGTACAGCCTGCCGACATGGTCCGATCCCCGGCGTCTGGTTGAACCCTCAGTCTAGGGGCATTGCGGATGGTTCGTATATTCAACGATAGGAGGATGGGGCGGAGTATGCGGAGGTGCCGGTCCCCGACACCCCCCTTCCCGCTCCCCGCACCGTCACTGATCGTAGGTGCCCGCCCCGACGATGTAGTTGCCGTCGCGGGTGACGTAGGAATGCTTGTGCTCGACCTTGTTGGTCTGGCGGTTCAGCCAGACATAGTCGATGACGGCGCTCGGCTTGTCCTTGGTCTCGGTGATCATCGCCTGGACGATGGGCTTGCCTTCGGCGTCCTTCAGGTCGGCGGCCTCGGAACCGGCAAGGCGCGGGTTGGCGCCGGAGGCAATGTAACGGCCGTTGGCGTCGAAAACGAAGACATACAGCTCGCCACGGCGGAAGCTGCCCTTCGGGTCCTGGAAGGCCTTGGTGGCTTCCTCCGGCCCCTTGGCCTTCAGATAGGCGACGGCGTCGGCGACCAGCGACTTGGCCTGTTCGGGGGTGGCGCGATCGGCGGCAAACGACGTGGCGGCCGGCGCGCCCAGAAGGGCCGCGGCGACGGCGACCAGGGAAGCGGTTCTGCGAATGGTTCTGCGGATCATGGATGACCACCTTCAGGGAAGTAAAACGGGATCGGAAAGCCGGTGCTTGGTGACAGCTGGCGGGGGATCACTCCTCGTGCACGGTTTCCAGCCAGGAGCGGATCGACCAAAGCGCCTCCTGCCCCAGTGCCTCGCCGAAGGCCGGCATATAGGTGACACCGTTGCGGATGGATCCGTTGATCACACGCTCCTTGAACCACTCGTCGCCGGCATCGCCCTTTTCGAGATAGCGCAGGTCGGGTGCGATGCCGCCGGAGACCGCACCCAGCCCATGGCAGCGCGCGCAATTCTGGTTGAAGGCGGAGGAGCCGATCTCGATGGCGCGCTGGTTGCTGCGGTAGGGATTGCTGTCGCGCCACTTGTCGCCCAGCTTCTCCAGCCCGGTGGTATCGACCGCCTGCGGGACGACATCTCCATGGGCATAAACAAGGCCGGGGAGAGCCACGGCGCCGATCAGACCAACGGCGGCTACAATTCGAAGAATCCGTGCATTCATGAGTAAGACGTTCCCTCTGTTTCTCGCCGCCCTGCGGCTTCTGCTTCGCATGAGCCGACGTTATCAGCAGTGGGTCAGGCAAATAATTGGACTATGGTAGGACACAACAGAACAGAGGAACAATTAGACTGGCCGATACTGAATAACGAGCCGAGCGGGCCGGATTGCTCCGGTCCGCTCGGCTCACTGCCGGTCGTGAACCGATCAGGCCTTGGGCAGCTTGAAGACCCAGAGCGAGCCGCCCTGGTTGATGTCCTTCACCAGCTTGGCGACGTCGCCGCCCCACAGCGGCACGGCACCGCCCCAGCCGGAGACGACGGCGACATACTGCTCGCCATCCATCTTCCAGGTGACCGGGCTGCCGACCACGCCGGAGCCGGTCTGGAACTTCCAGACCTCCTTGCCCGACTTGGCGTCGAAGGCCTTCAGGAAGCCCTCCGGCGTGCCGGTGAAGACGAGGTTGCCGGCGGTGGTCAGGACGCCGCCCCACAGCGGGGCCGGGTTCTTGTATTCCCAGACGATCTTGCCGGTCTTCGGATCGACCGCGCGCAGCGCGCCGATGTAGTCGTCATACAGCGGCTTGATGGTGAAGCCGGCGCCGAGATAGGCCGCACCCTTCTTGTAGGTGATCGGCTCGTTCCAGATGTCCATGCCCCACTCGTTGGCCGGGACGTAGAACAGCTCGGTCTGCGGGTTGTAGGCCATCGGCATCCAGTTCTTGGCGCCCAGGAAGGCGGGAGCCGCGAAGACCGACTTGCCCTTGGCATCGCCGCTGCCCTCGGTCGGGGCACCCGGACGGTTTTCGTCGACATAGATCGGACGGCCGGTCTCGATGTCGATGCCCTTGGCCCAGGTGATCTTGGTGACGAAGGGCGTGGCGTTGATCAGTTTGCCGGTGTTGCGGTCGATGACGTAGAAGAAGCCGTTGCGGTCGGCCTTGCCGCCGGCCTTGATCACCTTGCCGTCCTTCTTCAGGTCGAAGGACACGAACTCGTTCACGCCGTCGAAGTCCCAGCCGTCATGCGGCGTGGTCTGGTAGTGCCACTTGATCTCGCCGTTGTCCGGATTGATGGCGAGCGTGGAGGAGGTGTAGAGGTTGTCGCCGGGGCGCAGGTGCGAATTCCACGGCGCCGGGTTGCCGGTGCCGAAGAACAGGCTCTTGGTCTCGGGATCGTAGGTGCCGCCCAGCCAGGTGGCGCCGCCGCCGGTCTTGTACATGTCGCCCGGCCAGCTGGCGTTGGTCTTGCCGGTGACGGTCGACTCCTTCCCGTTCAGCATGCCCATGTTACCTTCGATGGTCGGGCGCTGCCAGACCAGCTCGCCCGTCTCGGCATCGCGGGCCTCGACCATGCCGATGACGCCGAACTCGCCGCCGGAATTGCCGGTGATGATCTTGCCGTCGACGATCATCGGAGCGGCGGTGTTGGAATAGCCTTCCTTGTAGTCCTGCAGCTTCTTGTTCCAGACGACCTTGCCGGTCTCGCGGTTCAGCGCGACGAGGCGGGCGTCCAGCGTGGCGAAGTAGATCTTGTCCTTGTAGATCGCCGCACCGCGGTTCACCACGTCGCAGCAGGGCATGATGCCGTCGGGCAGGCGATGGTTGTATTCCCACTTCTTCTGGCCTGTGCGGGCATCGACCGCATAGAGGCGGGAGTAGGAACCGGTGACGTACATGGTGCCGTCATAGACGATGGGCTGGGCTTCCTGCCCGCGCTGCTTCTCGCCACCGAAGGAGAAGGACCAGACCGGGACCAGCTTCTTGACGGTGTCGGCGTTCAGGTCGGTCAGCGGGCTGAAGCGCTGGGCCTGCGGACCCATGCCATAGGTCAGGACCGCGTCGGTGTTGGTGGCGCTCTTCAGCAGGTCGTCATTGGACGGGCCGTCGGCGGCGAGAACGCCGGTGGCGCTGAACGCGGTCAGCGAGGCTGCCAGGGCGAGACTTGTAACCAGGCGCTTCATGTGCGGTTGCCTCCCAATACTGATGATGACGGCACCGCCCGGGCAAGGTCCGGCCGTTGCCGCAGGACGGGCGGGTCCGGCGGTGCTGGGACGGGATCGGGGCGGCTATCAGGATGTTGGCGGCCGCAAGGGCCGCGTCGCTTCACGATATCGGCAGTGTAGACGGATGATCGGTCGGGTAAATTGTCGGATAGTAGCAGGCGCAAGCGTCAATTGACTTTGGGAAGGCTCTCCTGCTCGATCTTCGGCCAGAGATGGGCGGCGGAGCGGCGATACTCTTCGCGCAGCACATCGAGCACTGCGAAGCGTTCCGGGATCGGCAGTTCCAGCGCTTCCGCCATGTCCATGCCCGACTCCATCGCGTGGCGCAGTGTACCGTCCAGCCAGGTCAGCCAGTCGCGCGTCTGGGCGACGCAGGCCTTGTCGGGACGGATATGGCCGTGGTTGGGCACCAGCAGCCGGATGTCCAGCGCATCCACCGCGTCCAACTCCTTCAGCCAGTCGGCGATTGAGGCATGGGGCGTGGTTGGGGTGCGGTTGCAGAACACGACGCCGCCGGCGAACAGCACGCCCGTCGTTTCGTCCAGGATCATCAAATCGGCGGCGGTGTGGCCGGCGAGCGGGATCAACCGCAGCCGGTGGTCGCCGAACTTGACGGTGGAGCCATAGACCGGCTCGGTCGGAACCGTCACCTCGGTCCCGCGCATCCAGTCGCCGACCAGCCGGTACATGTTGTCGGCGATGCCGCTCCCCTCCTCTTGGATGCCGGCGATGGTGCCGGGCAGCGCCGCGAGCGGCACGTCGGCGAAGGCCTGGGAGCCCAGCCAGTAATCGGGGTGCAGGTTGCTGATGAAGACCTTGCGGATCGGCTTGTCGGTGACCTTGCGGATGGCGGCGCGCATCTCCTCGCCATAGCGGCGGGACGGGCCGGTCTGGATGACGATCACCCCGTCGGCGGTGACGATGAAGCCGGAATTCAGGATGTTGCCGCCGTTGGAGCGGGTGAAATGCTTGGTCGATCCCTCGAACACATAAGTGTCGGGGGCGATGCGCGTCGGTTTCAGGTCGTAGGTGAGAGGGCCGGCGGCCTGTGCGGTGGCTGTCAGACCCATGGCAAGAGCGGCGGCCAGCGCCAGCCGGTGCAGGAGCTTCGTCGTCATTGCCCGACACTCCGCAGCGGGTCGCCCGGGCGCAGCGTCATGGCTGGGCGGGCGCCGGGCGGCGGCATCGGGATGATCGCGTCGATCTCGCCGCCCTGGTTGTCGCGGCCGCGCAGCATCAGCGCCTTGGCATCCGGCGGCGGGCGGAGATCCAGCGAATAGACCGGGTTTTCCGACACCGGCTCCAGGCTGTCGATCCGTGCCAGTTCGGACGGACCGCCGGGAGTCTGCGCCTGCACCGTCAGCGTCTCGACGAAGAAGGCGGGGATGCCGTCGACGAGGCCGGTGTCGTTGGGGTGCCGGATGCGCAGCCGAAGCCGCGCCACCCCGTCCGCATCCGCCGGCCACAGCCGGGCCTGCACCTCGCCGACATGGTCGGCCCAATCCTTCTGCGCGTAGGACACCGGCGGGGCGCTGCAGCCGCCGCCCGCCGCATCGACCAGGACGCCAGACACATGCCACACGCCATCGGCTGTCCGCGCCGCGCCGCGCACGGCGGTCGCCTGCTGGATCTTGATGCGGGTGGCGATGTAGGGCGCGGCGGTGCCGGGGTGATAGCGCAGGATCAGCGGGAAGGGGTTGAGGTCTGCGATCGCCAGCATCTCCACCACCTGCCCCAGGGCCGTGGCGTCGACGGACAACGGCACGGCGCGCGTGTCTTCTGCCGAGGCGGGTGCCGTGACCTTCACCTTGTCATCGAACACCACCGGTGCGCCGGCGAAATACTGCTCGCGCAGGGCCTCCCACATGACGGAGTTCAGCGGATCGGACGGAGAGGCCGCGGCGAATGCCGGGGTGGCTGCCGCCAGCAGCGCGGCGCTGAAGCAGATTCCGATCAAGGCGTGTCGCATGAACGTCTCCCGTACCGCGGGCTGCTCCCTCTCCCCGGGAGGAGAGGGGATCCTGAGAGCTTCACTCCACCAGCGGGGGCGGGGTGTGGGTGACGCCGTAGCTGGCGAAGATCCTCGCCATCGTCCCGTCCTCGGTCAGGGCGGCCACCGCGTCGCCGACGGCATAGACGAGATCGCGGGAGTTCTCCTTGGTCGCCATGCCGACGTTCCAGCTCGACGTCATCATCCCCGGCAGGGTCACCGTGGTGATGGGGAACTGCTCCGCCCGGGCGCCAAGCGCCGCCTGGACCTGGCTGAGCGGCGCCAGCACCGCGGCAGCCTCGCCGGCGGTCAGCTTCTCCACGGCGGCTTCGGGTGTCGGGCAATGGATGATGTGGCTGCGCAGCCGGCCGCCTTGCAGGCCCAGCAGGAAGAAATCGGGGATGCTGTCGATCTCCACCGCGATCGGCTCCTCCGGCAGGGTCGCCAGCATGGCGGAGCGCACCCGCTGCGGATTGCGGGCCAGTGCGAACACCTCGTGATGATAGGGGCCGAACAGCACCGCCTCCGGGTTCATCAGGCCGAACTGCTTGTCATAGGGGATGTGCATCATGAGGTCGGCCAGCTCGCCGCCGAACAGGCTGCCGCGCCAGACCGCGACGCGCAGGTCGTCGGACACGGTCTCCCCGGCGATCTGCTCCACGATGTCGGCCTTCACGCCCAGCTTCCCCGCAATCGCCCTGGCGAGATCCACGTCGATGCCGACCAGGGTTCCGTCCTGCTGGAAGGAGAAGGGGCGGAAATCGCGATAGACGGCGACGCGCAGCCGGCCGCGCTCCATCACCTCGTCCAGCGGACGGGCGGAGGCACCGCGCGGAAGCGCTGCCGCGGATGCGGCAAGCCCGGAGAGAAAGCAGCGGCGGGTCACGGGCGCCATCGGAGGTTCCGGCAGTGGTTTGCTGAACGGCTGGAAATCAGGATAGCGATTGGTCAGCAATGCCAATAATTGGACTTTCGTACAAGGTGTGGCGTGACCGTGACCGGTCGGCGGACGTCCCGCCCCCTCGGATCGCTGTCCATCCTCCCATAGTCGCATTCCGGAGACCGGATACGCCGGATAGGCTGCACTCCAAACTGTTTGCGTTCCGACGGATACGATGACGAAGACCCGCCTGTTCCACAGCCTGTCGCTCGCCGCATTCGGCGCCGTCTTGCTGGCCGGCACACCCGTCGCCGCACAGCAGGATGCCGGCGAGATCCGCATCGGCTTCCTGTCGCAGACGCCGGAACCGCCGCCTTCCGTCGCCAATCCGGACGAGCCGGCGGCGGACAACGGGCTGGCCGGCGCCACGCTCGCCATCGCCGACAACAACACGACCGGCAAGTTCCTCAAGCAGTCGTTCGTGCTGGACAGCGTGGAGGTCCCGCCTGACGGCGACGCGGCGGCAGCCCTGCGCGAACTGGCGGGTCGCGGCGGGCGCTTCATCGTCGTCGACGCGCCGGGTGCGACGGTGGAAGCGCTGACGAAGCTGCCGGAGGCGCGCAACCTGCTGCTTCTGAACGCCAATGCGCCCGACGATGCCCTGCGCGGCGCGGCCTGTGCGCCCAACCTGCTGCATGTGGCGCCCAGCCGGGCGATGCTGGCCGATGCGCTCGGGCAATATCTGGTGAAGAAGCGCTGGCCGCGCTGGTTCCTCGTCACCGGCCGCCGGGCGGAGGACAGGCTCTATGCCGACGCCGTCCGCCGCACCGCCAAGCGTGTCGGCGCCCAGATCGTGGCGGAAAAGGACTGGACCGCCGACAGCGACGTGAACCGCACGGCGGAGGCGGAAATCCCCGTCTTCACCCAGGCCAAGTCCTATGACGTGCTGATCGTCGCCGACGAGGTCGGGGAGTTCGGCGACTACCTGTCCTACCGCACCGCCGATCCACGCCCGGTGGCCGGCACGCAGGGACTGGTTCCCACGGTCTGGCACCGCACCCACGAGCAATGGGGGGCGGCACAGCTGCAGTCCCGCTTCAAATCGGCGGCGAAGCGCCCGATGACCGCCCGCGACCACAATGGCTGGACAGCCGTCCGCGTGGTGGGAGAAGCCGCCGCCCGTGCCCGCACCGCCGATCCGGACCGGCTGATCGCCTTCATCCAATCGCCCGACTTCACCATGTCCGCCTTCCGCGGCGCGCCGCTTACCGTCCGTCCGTGGGACGGGCAGCTGCGCCAGCCGGTGCTGCTCGCCGCCGACCGCTCGGTCGTGTCGGTGTCGCCGCAGGAGGGGTTCCTGCACCCGCGGACCGAACTGGACAGCCTGGGCTACGACCAACCTGAAACGCTCTGCAAGACGCGAGGGAAGAAGACGCCATGACATCCGCCCGCCTGCTTTGGTTGCCTTTAACGGCTTCCCTGCTGACCACCTTCCTGGCGTCCGCCGCGTCGGCCCAGACGATCTACGTGTCGAACGAGAAGGACAACAGCCTGTCGGTGATCGACGGCAAGACGCTGGCGGTCATCGACACCATCAAGGTCGGCAAGCGTCCGCGCGGCATCACCCTGTCGAAGGACGGCACCCAGCTGTTCATCTGCGCCAGCGACGACCATGCGGTGCAGGTTCTCGACCTCGCCAGCAAGAAGGTCGTGCATAACCTGCCCTCCGGCGACGATCCGGAGCAGTTCGCGCTCAGCCCCGACGGCAAGAACCTGTTCATCGCCAACGAGGACAGCAACGTCGTCACCGTGGTCGACGTGCCCGCGCGCAAGGTGGCCTTCCAGGTCGATGTCGGGGTGGAGCCGGAAGGCATGGACGTCAGCCCCGATGGCCGCTGGGCCGTCAACACGTCCGAGACCACCAGCATGGTCCACTGGATCGACGTGGAGAAGCGGCAGGTCGTCGACAACACCCTCGTCGGACCGCGCCCGCGCCATGCGGAGTTCACCAGGGATGGCGCGCAGCTGTGGGTGTCGTCGGAGATCGGCGGGACCGTCAGCGTCATCGACACCGCCACGCGCCAGGTCAAGAAGGCCATCGATTTCCACATCAAGGGCGTCGCCAAGGACCGCATCCAGCCGGTCGGCGTCAAGCTGACCGACGACGGCCGCTATGCCTTCGTGGCGCTGGGGCCGGCCAACCACGTCGCGGTGGTGGACGCGAAGACCTTCGAGGTGAAGGATTACCTGCTGGTCGGCCGCCGCGTCTGGCATCTGGCGCTGACGCCCGACCAGAAGACGCTGTACAGCACCAACGGGGTCAGCGGCGACGTGTCGGTGATCGACGTCGACAGCCTGAAGGTGACGAAGTCGATCAAGGTCGGCCGCTATCCCTGGGGCGTCGTCGTCAAGGGGTGAAGGGTGGAGGGGGCTTCGCATTTGAGGTTGAAGCCCTTCTCCCCTTGCGGGAGAAGGGTTGGGATGAGGGGTTCAGAGCCGGCCGAAGGCCGGTGGAAATCAGGCTTGCAACCCCTCACCCCAACCCCTCTCCCACAAGGGGAGAGGGGCTTCCATCCTCAGGAAACGGGAGCAGCAGGATGACGGTGCCGGCACTGGAGGTGGAGGGGCTGCGCCACAGCTATGGCGGGGAGCGCAATGCGCTGGAGGATGTCGGGTTCCGTGTGATGCCCGGCGCCTTCACCTGCCTGCTCGGCCCCAACGGGGCGGGCAAGAGCACGCTGTTCGCGCTCGCCACCGGGCTTCTGCGGCCCAATCATGGCCGTGTGCGCATCCACGGCCACGACATGGCGCAAGCGCCTGGCGAGGCGCTGGCCCGGATGGGCGTGGTGTTCCAGCAGCCTACCCTCGACCTCGACCTGACGGTGGTGCAGAACCTGCGCTATTTCGCGGCTCTGCACGGCATCGGCCGGCGCGAGGCCGACCGGCGGATCGAGACGGAGCTGACCCGCCTGTTCCTGTTCGAACGGCGGGGGGAAAAGGTTCGCGCCCTGAACGGCGGGCATCGCCGCCGGGTGGAGATCGCCCGCGCCCTGCTGCACCGCCCGTCCCTGCTGCTGCTGGACGAACCGACGGTCGGGCTGGACATCCCCGCCCGCCGCACGCTGATCCGCCATGTCCATGCTCTGTGCGAGGGAGAGGGCATCGCCGTTCTGTGGGCCACCCACCTGATCGACGAGATCGACCCGGCCACCGACCATGTCGTGGTCCTGCACCGCGGCCGGGTGCGGGCCAGCGGCCCGGTTGCCGCGGTGAATGCCGAGACCGGCTGCGCCACCGTGGCCGAGAGCTTCGACCGGCTGACCGCCGCCAGACCAGTCGCCGATATGGGCGCAAATGCGGAGGCCGCGGCATGAGCGGATGGTGGATCGCCTTCCAGGGGATCGTGGCGCGCGAGGTCCTGCGCTTCGTCCATCAGCGCGAACGCTTTCTCGGTGCGCTGGTCCGGCCGCTGGTCTGGCTGTTCGTCTTCGCGGCGGGATTCCGCGCGGCGCTCGGCATCGCCATCATCCCGCCCTACGAGACCTACATTCCCTACGAGACCTACATCGTGCCGGGGCTGATCGGCATGATCCAGCTGTTCAACGGCATGCAGGGCTCCCTGTCGATGGTCTACGACCGCGAGATGGGCAGCATGCGCATCCTGCTGACCAGCCCGCTGCCGCGCGGCTTCCTGCTGCTGGCGCGGCTGCTGGGCGGTGTGGTGGTGTCGGTGCTGCAGGTGGCGGCCTTCCTGCTGATCGTCCGGCTCTACGGCATCGACCTGCCTGCCTGGGCGCCGCTGACCGTGCTGCCGGCGCTGCTGCTGAACGGGCTGATGCTGGGCGCGCTGGGCATGGTGCTGGCCTCCACCATCCGGCAGCTGGAGAATTTCGCCGGGGTGATGAACTTCGTCGTCTTCCCCCTCTTCTTCCTGTCCTCCGCCCTCTATCCGCTCTACCGCATGGAGGAGGCCGGGCCGCTGCTGTGGTGGCTGTGCAGCCTGAACCCCTTCACCCATGGGGTGGAGCTGATCCGTTTCGCGCTCTACGGACAGGTGGATGGGCTGGCTCTGGCCGTGGTTGCCGGCGCCACCCTGCTGTTCGCGGCGCTGGCGGTGCGCGGCTACTCCCCCGCCCGCGGCATGGGATCGCGGGCGCCGTCGGCGGCGGGGTGACGCCTCACGCCGCGTCGTGGAAGATGATGCCCAGCGTGTAGCGTTCACCCGACCTGACCGGGCTGACGCCGTGGCGGTGGCGGACCCGATAGGGTCCGCGGCTGCCCTGGACCGGGCGCTGGTCCACCGCGAAGATCACCCCCTCCCCCAGCGCCAGCGGCACGACGGTGGCGCGCGACTGCATGCGCGGGCGCTGTTCGGTCAGCACGAACTCGCCGCCGGTGAAGCCGCTGCCGGGCTCCGACAGCAGGATGGCGATCTGCAGCGGGAACACCGTCTCGCCATAGAGGTCCTGATGCAGGCAGTTGTAGTCGCCGGGGCCGTATTTCAGCAGAAGCGGCGTCGGGCGCGTCTGCCCCGCGGCGTGGCAGCGCTCCAGGAATTCCGCATGCTCCGCCGGGTAGCGGGTGTCGAGCCCCATCGCCTCCGCCCAGCGGTTGGCGACCGGCGCCAGCCGGCGGTAGAGCGGCGCCCGCAGGGCGGCAATCGGATCCGGCAGCGGGTGGGTGAAGTATTTGTATTCCCCCCTGCCGAAGCCGTGCCGCTCCATCACCACCCGGCTGCGGAACGGCGCGTCCCGCGGATAGAGGCCGGCCAGCGCCGCACAGGTCCGGGCATCCAGAAGCGGTCCCGTCAGGGCATGGCCGGCGGTGTCGAGATCCATCCCGATGCGGGTCCAGTCCAGATCATCCACCGCCGTCATGGGGCCGTCTCCACGCCCTTGGACGCCCGTTCCCTGTCCAGCAGGTCGCGCTTGCGTTCCACGCCCCAGCGGTAGCCGGACAGGCCACCGTCGGACCGCACAACCCGGTGGCAGGGGATCGCGACAGCCAGCGGGTTGGCGCCGCAGGCCCGCGCCACCGCCCGCACCGCCGCCGGCTCGCCGATGGCCCTGGCGATCTCGGCATAGCTGGCGGTCCGCCCGGCGGGAATGGCGCGCAGGGCCTGCCAGACGCGTTGCTGAAAGGCGGTGCCGCCGATGTCCAGTGGCAGGGTCAGCCCGGTTCCCGGCGCCTCCACCAGCCCCACCACCTGCGCCACGGTCGCCTCGAAGCCTGCGTCGCCGCCGATCAGCTCGGCCTTGGGGAAGCGGTCCTGCAGGTCGCGCAGCAAGGCCTCCGGATCGTCGCCCAGCAGGATGGCGCAGACCCCGCGCTCCGTCGCCGCCACCAGGATGGAGCCCAGTGAGCAGGCGCCGACCGCGAAGCGGATCGCCTCCCCCACCCCGCCGCGGCGATAAGCGGTGGGCGTCATGCCCAGCCGCGCCCCCGCCGTCTCGTAGAAACGGCCCGACGAGCCGTAGCCGGCCTCATAGATCGCCTGGGTCACGCTGCCCGCCTCCTGCAGGGTGCCGGCGACGCGGGCGGCGCGGCGGGCCTCGGCATAGGCGCGCGGGGTGACGCCGGTCGCCTGCCGGAAGATGCGGTGGAAGTGGTGCGGGCTCAGTCTGGCCGCGGCGGCAAGCTCGTCCAGCGGCGGGACCTCCTCCGCCTCCTCGATCAGGCGGCAGGCGCGGGCGACGGCATCGGCCCGCCGCTCGGCCTGGCTCGGTCCATCCGGGCGGCAGCGCTTGCAGGGGCGGAAGCCTGCACGTTCGGCATCGGCGTTGGTGTCGTAGAACATGACATTCTCCGGCCGCGCCGGGCGCGCGGCACAGCTGGGACGGCAATAGACGCCGGTGCTGCGGACCGCATAGACGAACCGCCCATCGGCGGCGGAATCGCGGCGGCGCAGAGCATCCCAACGCTCGGATGCGGTGTCGGCAATATCGGGTGCGGCGTTATCGAGTGCGACTGTATCCGGTGCGACGGTCATGGCTCCCTCTCCCTTCCGCGAATCATACAGGCATCACGGCGTGTTGAGGGGGCAATGTGGGCCGGCGGACGGCGTCGCGCACTCCGCCGCTTGCTATCGAATTGCGCTTTCCTTCCTTTTCCTCTGCGCCTTGCGGACGATCGCCTCGATGCAGTCCAGCACCCGTTCGGCATTGGCGAGCCGCCCGTCGGCGTCGGGAGCCTCCAGCGCGGCGGCCAGGCGGTCGTCCTGGGCGCGCAGCAAGCCCTTGGAGCGCTTCGCCAGTGTCGCCGCCCGCGCCGCGGCGCGGTCGCCGCGCAGGGTTGCCGCGACCCCGGCCGGTCCGCAGCCGAGCGAGGCGACGCCCAGCGCCCGGCATCGGCAGCGCAGGGACGCGATGGCGAGGAGGCGCTCCACCGGGTCGGGCAGCGGGCCGAAGCGGTCCTCCATCTCCTCGCGCAGGGCGTCCAGATCGCCGGCCTCGCGGGTGCGGGCGATGCGGCGGTGCAGGCCGATGCGCAGCTCCTCCTCCGGGATGTAGGCGGCGGGGATGCAGTGCGGCACCGCGACCGTCACCTCCGGGTCCCAACGCTCGTCCGGTTGGCGGCGCAGCGACCGCAGGGCGTCGGCCAAAATGCGCTGGTACAGCTCCGTGCCTACCGCGCGCACATGGCCGGTCTGGTCCTCGCCCAGCAGGTCGCCCGCCCCGCGCTGGTCGAGGTCGAGCATGCTCAGAACGAAGCCGCCGCCCAAGCTCTCGATCACTTCCAGCGAGCCGAGCCGCCGGGCCGCCCGCTCCTCCAGCGGATGGTCGGGATCGGTCAGGAGATAGGCGTAGCCCTGGACCGCTCCGCGCCCTACCCGGCCGCGCAGCTGGTGCAGCTGGCCCAGCCCGAACAGGTCGGCGCGGAACAGCAGCAGCGTGTTGGCGCGCGGGATGTCGATGCCGGATTCGATGATCGGCGTCGACAGCAGGATGTCGCTCTCGCCGTCGACGAAGCCCATCACCGCATCGTCCAGCGCAGCCGCCCCCAGCCGGCCATGCGCGGTCGCGATGCGCGCGGCCGGCACAAGCTCCCGGATCCACGCCTCCAACTCGCCCAGGTCGGCGATGCGCGGGGTGACGCAGAAGGCCTGCCCGCCGCGGCCGAGTTCCCGCAGCAGGGCGGCGCGGGCGGTGATGGGATCGCGCGGGGTCACCGCGGTACGGACCGGACGGCGGCGGGCCGGCGGGGTGTCGATGATGCTGAGGCCGCGCAAGCCGGCCAATGCGCCCTGCAGCGTGCGCGGGATCGGGGTGGCGCTCAGCGCCAGGCTGTGCACGCCCTCGGTCCGCCGCTTCAACGCCTGCTTCTGCGCGGCGCCGAAACGCTGCTCCTCGTCCACCACCATCAGGCCCAGGCGCTGGAAGCGGACATCCTTGGACAGCAGGGCATGGGTGCCGATGACGATGTCCACCGACCCGTCGGCCAAACCGGCCCGCACCCGCTCGCTCTCCGCCTTGGTCATGGAACCGGTCAAGGGCTCCACCGTCAGGCCGAAGCCGGCGAAGCGGCGGCGGAACACGTCCAGATGCTGGCGGGCAAGGACGGAGGTCGGGGCCATCACCGCCACCTGATGGCCGGCAAAGGCGACGGCCGCCGCCGCACGCAACGCCACCTCCGTCTTGCCGTATCCGACGTCGGCGCAGACCAGATGGTCCATCGGGTGGCCCCCGCCCATGGCGTCGAGCACGGACCGGATGGCGTGAGTCTGCCCCTCCGTCAGGTCGAAGCCGAACCGGGCGCCGAAGCGGCGCATGCGGTCGGCCGACGGGTCGATGACCGGCGCCGTCTCCCGCGCGCGGCGGCGGGCTTCGCGCAGGATGCCCTTGGCGGTCTCGCCGATCTCCGCCTCCAACACCGCACGGCGCTCCAGCCAATTGGCGTTCTTCAGGCTGTCGAGCCGGGCCCCGGTGTCGGCCGAGCCGTGGCGCCACAACCGGTCGAAGTCGGCTGTCGGAACCAGCAGCCGGTCGTCATGGGCATAGTCCAGCACCAGGAAATCGGCGGTGGACTCCCCGCCGGCGCCATCGTCCGACGCTATGGCCTCAAGCCCGACCAGTTGCCCGATGCCGTAATCCAGATGGACGACGAAGTCGCCGGTCGCCAGTTCCGATGGCGCCAGCGGCGGACGGACCGGCGTTTCCCTGCCTGCGTCGCCGGCACGGCGCGGCGCCACCAGCACGGTCATGCCGTCACAGACGAAGCCACTGCCGGTCCTGAGCGCCAGCACGGCGCAGTCGCCCGGCGCGAGCGGCGGATCCGGCCAGCGGTCCAGCCGGGGCACCGGCTGCCCCAACGCCGCCTCCGTCCGCTCCGCCAACCGGTCCGGCTCGCCTGCGCCGCCACCGGGGTGGGCGGCGAGCAGCACGGCGCCGCCATCCTCGACCAGTGCCGCCGCCCGGCGCAGCAGCGTTCGCTCGGTCCGCACCGCCTCCACCGCCTGCCCGGCCGTCACCTCCACCGGCAGCGCGGTACGGGCGGCGAGCTTCTCGTCCAGGGTTTCGGCATCGATCAGGCGACGTTCCAGCACCGGAACCGGCAGGATGCAGGCGTCGTCGCGGCGGATGCGGCGGTCGGGACCGGACCCGGCCAGATCGTCGGCCCGCGCCTCGATCCGGTCGCGCGCGCCGGCATCCAGCACCACCAGCGCTTCCGGCAGCAGGTCGAGCAGCAGCGGGCAGCCGTCGAAAACGTTGGGAAGCTGAAGGTCGAAGGCATAGGGCCGCCGCCCCTCCACCAGATCCCGCCGCAGTTCCTCCGGCAACGCATAGCCCAGCTTGGAAAGGTTGGCGGTCAGCCGGTCGAGCATCTCCGGCCCGACGATCAGGTCGGTGACCGGGCCGAGCGTGACCTCGTCGATGGAGGCGATGGAACGCTGGGATACCGGATCGAACAGCCGCAATTCGCGCACCATCCCGTCGGCGATGTCGCAGCGGACCGGCCGGTCGCCGTCGCCGGGGAACACCTCCACCACCGCACCGCGGATCGCCGCCTCGCCGGGTTCGTCGACCCGTTCGTCCATCACATAGCCGGCCTTGGCGAACCAACCGCGCCATGCCGCCTCGTCAAAGGCCATACCACGGGTCACGTGGAACCGTGCGCCAGTCCAGGCTTCCGGCGGCGGCAGCCGTTGCAGGGCGAGGTCGGCCGAGGCCACCACCAGCCGGCCGACGGTTGGTGCCGCATCACCGGCAAGCCGCATCAACCCGGCGGCACGGCGACCCAATACGGCACGCGACGGCGCGGCACGGTCCCCGGCGGCCGTTTCGTCGATGGGAAGCAGAACGACGTCGAGATCGGGCGCGATGTCGCCGGCCAAGCGGGCCAGCCGGGCGGCACGCCCATCGCTGCGCGCAAGCAGCAGGACACCACCGGGACGGCGGGCGAGCGCCGCCAGCCGGACGGCCAGTTCGCCCTCGCTTTGGACGGTCAGGCTTGGCGGGGAGGAGGGCGCGGACGACGGCGCCTCGGGAGCGGGATCGGCGACGGGAACTCCGTCAAGCATGATGGGCAGACATGGTGGAGGGCTCCGGTCGGTGACACCGTGCGGCGGGAGGGCCGCAGGGTGTCAACACCGCCAAGCCCCTCCGGTTGCCTACCCTTCAGTCTAGCGGAACCTTCCCGGTCAATGCAGCGTCAACCAACCGGCCAGCACGGCAATGAAGGCGCCGGCCGTCGATCCCAGCACGGTCAGCAGCGGCGACCAGCCTGCCCCGGTGCTCTTTTCGGCTGCGCCCCCATCCAGTCCGCGCAGGGTCTGGTCCATCCGCATCAGGAACACTTCCAGCCCACCGACGCGCTCCGTCAGGTCCTGCAGGGTGGCAGCCATTGCTTCCGTCCGCTCCGCCTGCGTGGTCGCCAGGCGGGTGGCGTCGGTGCGGAGTGCCGCCACTCCTTCGCCGGCATCGCGCAGAAGTCGGCCGATGGTCTGCTGGGCGGCGGCGAGCTGGCGCTGGTCGCGGCGAAGAGCGTCGATCCGCTCGCCGATGCGCTGTAGATGCGGCCCCAGCAGACGGTCGAGCCGCTGATCCTCGGGGTTGGGCTGCGCGAAGGTCGCCGTCTCGCCGGTGGACGGCGAC
The DNA here is from genome assembly GCF_977007025.2 of Azospirillum largimobile. Classification (NCBI taxonomy): domain Bacteria; kingdom Pseudomonadati; phylum Pseudomonadota; class Alphaproteobacteria; order Rhodospirillales; family Azospirillaceae; genus Azospirillum; species Azospirillum largimobile. The sequence goes on along the minus strand of NZ_CDRMUA020000003.1, from coordinate 513,078 downwards.
CGGACGACGGCCACCACCCGCGACGGATCGGCCCCGTCGGGCAGGGTCAGTTCGGCTTCGAAGGCATGCGCGCCGTCGCCGATGCCGCCGCCGGCCAGATCGGGCCGCGGCCGGTCGGCCAGCACCCGCGCCAGCGTCACCGGCGGACCGCCGTCCCGCTCCAGCCGCAGTTCCACCTCCAGCCGGTCGCCGGGATGATTGCCGTCCCAGCCCCAGCCGAAAACGCGGCCACCCTGCAAGGCATCGATATGGCCGACGATCGCAGCCCCCTGCGGCGCCTCGACCGCGGGGGCGGGGTCGTGAAGCTCGACGATCTTGGCGGTGGCGGACATCGGACCCGTTCCGGTTGGTTGGAGTGGAGATCCCCCTCTCCCCCCCCGGGGAGAGGGTCGGGGTGAGGGGGGAGCACAGGGCGGATTCTAGGGTGTAAAGGAGCTTCCCACCTGTCGAAGCCACGCGGTGCATCCCCCTCACCCTAACCCTCTCCCCGGGGGGAGAGGGGATGAACAGAGTTCTCACGCCGCCTTGCGGTCGGTCGTGCGGCGCAGGGTGTGGCTCGGCATGCGGTGGGGGACGTAGTTCTCGTCCAGGAATTCCCGCATGTCGCGATAGCGCTGGTAGTAGGTGCGGTTGAACTTCTCGAACAGGCTCTGGTCCCAATATTCCTCGAGGACGAAGGGCTTGTCCGAATAGACGTTGTAGCAGGGGATCGCGAAGGTCTCCGCGAACTCCGCCGTACGGCTGTCATAGCTGAAGTAAATCGACGGCGTGGCGTTCGACAGGGCCATCAGGTTGCCGTGCAGGCGATAGCCCAGCACGAGGTCCTTCGACCGCACCAGGTTCTCGTAGTCGGCGACGACGTCCGAGTACCACAGGCGCTCGCGGTACAGCGCATCCATCTCGTCGTCGAAATACCACTGCTTCAACCACGCGCTGTCATGCAGATGCGTCCAGGCCTCCGCCTTCTGTTCCTCGGTGCCCCACAGCAGCTTCTTCTCCTCGACCTCGCCCTGCATCATCAGGACCGTGTCGAAGCGGCGGGAGATGTCCTTCACGAAATCGCGGTGGCGCTCCAGATACTTCCGCACGTCCGGCGAATAGTGCTTGGACACCTCGCGGCGCATGGTGATGCCGACCTTGCGCACGCTGTCGAGAGCCGGCAGGTCGATGCGCAGTTCCGGATCGCGGTTGCGGAAGGCGGTCGGGCAGCCGACGATGCGGGTGTTCTTGATGCCCAGGTCCCACAGCACTTCGGCGGTATAGGTGCCGCGCACGCCCAGCGTCGTCGACTTGTCGGCGATCATCCGCCAGATGCGCTTGCTTTCCTCGCTCAGCGTCAGCTTGCCGGTGGCCGGCGCCTGGGCGCCGACGCCGAAGGCGATGACGGGGATGCGCAGTTTCGTCAGCACCTGGATGGTCGCCGCCGGCCATTCCATCGAATCGTGGATGTAGTTGCTGCCGCGCAGGAAGACGTAATCATACTCGGCGTTGATCCGGTCGACAGCCTCCTGCCGGAACTCGCGGATTTCCAGCACGTCGAGCTTGTCGTAGGTCAGCAGCTTCAACGAAGAGTCGAAAACGAACGCGTCGCCGATGTTGTGGTAATGGTCGATGCTGCGCTGAATGTCCTGGTAGCTGTACCAACGCACGCAGTCGTGATCATAGACTTCGCCCGACGGAATCATGACGAGGATGTTGGCCACGGCGGCACTCCCTGGGTTGGGCGGCAATAGGGGTGGATGGCACCCGGATCGTCGCCGGGCGAATTCGAATCGGCGCACAGGACCTGAATGGAAGGCCCCGCGGCTTTCATTCCAACCATACCAATTTATTCTGTGAAGGATGGAATGAATTATTCTGCGACTTCGAAAATATCACAGGCTATCCCATTCTTTCCTATCAGGACCGCTGCGCCACCGCCCGTTCGGGAATGGAGGGCGCCGCACCGCCGGCGGCCAGCAGCGCGTCGAACACCTCCGCATGCTGGCGCGCGCATTCGGCGCGGTCGATCGGGCGGCGGATGCGCAGGCGCAGGCGGTCCCACAGGTCGGGCGAGGTCAGCGCCTCGGTCATGCGGTCCACCAGATCCTCGACGCTGCCGTTGCGGAAATGCAGGCCATCGACGCCGTGGGTCACCTTCTCCGCCATGCCGCCGATGTTGCTGGCGATGATCGGACGGCCGTGCAGGAAGGCCTCCTGGATGACGACGGGGGAGTTCTCCCACCAGATCGACGGGATGATCATCCAGTCGACGTCCTTCATCAGGCCCGGCAGTTCGGCCGAGCGGTAGCTGCCGTAGAAGCGCACCCGGTCGCCGGCCTTCTCCACCGCGTCGTTGAAGCGCTTCTGGTAGGCTTCCGGCTGGCGTTCCAGGTTGCCGCCGAAGATCATCAGCGCGCCGTCCTCGCCCCAGGCCTTTTCTGAGATGCGGGACACCGCCTCCACCAGCAGGTGCGCGCCCTTGAATTCGGTCAGCTGGCCGAAGAAGGCGAAGCGGTTGCGCTTGCCGGCGCGGGTGACCGGGCGCGGCGGGGCGATGCCCTCGATGGTCAGGCCGTTCTCGATCATCCGGAACTTCTCGCGCGGCAGCCCCCAGTCGACATAGCGGTCGATCAGGAAGTTCGACGGGCTGACGTAGAAGTCCGCCTGCTCCAGGAAGGTCTTCAGGAACAGCTCGCGCTTGAAGAACTCCGCCTCGCCGATGTGCGGGAAGCAGCCGGCGCAGTCGGCCGGGCTGGCGCGGTAGCACAGCGTGTTGCGGCTGGTCTTCACCATCTGGCCGTGGTGATGGCAGATCGACAGGTATTCATGCAGCGTGACCACGATGGGCACGCGCGGCAGCGCCTGACGCACCGCCTGGATCGTCTCGATGCCCAGCCCCAGGAAATGGTGGAAGTTCACCACGTCCGGCTGAAGGTCGCGGACATAGCGGACGAAGTCCTTCTCCAAACCGGGCAGGTTGCGGTTGGACAGGCGGAAATGGTCGTATTCGTTGGCATAATACAGCACCTCCCGCTCCTTCTGGCGGAGCGCCATCAGGGCGGAACCGCGATGCTGGGCGATGGGCGGCGCCACGCGGGCCAGATAATGGCTTTCCCAGCCCGGCAGGTCGTGCAGGCCGTTGTGCAGGTTGTAGGAGGCGACCTCACCCCCGCCCAGCGAGAAGGAGGGGTGGCCATGGCTGATGATCAGCGCGCGCTTGGTCTTGCTCATCGGGTGACCGTTCGTTCTAAGCGGGGGTGAAGTGGTTGTGTCGCTTGCCCCCACCCCGACCCTCCCCCGCTGGGCGGGGGAGGGAGTTTAGTGCAAGGGCGGCGGAGTCCCCTCCCCTGCGAAGCGGGGGAGGGTTAGGGTGGGGGCAAAGCACTAAGCCGCAATCGACGCCTTCCAGCGCTCGGCGAAGCTCCATTCGTCGACCAGCGCGCTCATGCGTTCCAGCCGGGGGTCGCGGGTGTGGCGGGACTGTTCGTCGACCGCCACCAGCCGGACCTTCGGCAACCACAGGCAGGAGCCGCCGGCCGCCCGCACCCTCAGGCACAGGTCCAGCCCCTTCGGCTCCGGCGCCAGATAGCGGCCGCCGTCGGCCATCGCCCGCACCAGCAGCTCGCGCGGCAGCAGGGCGCAATCGGCCGACGCGGCATCCACCGCCGACGCTTCCTGCTCCTTCAGCCAGTCGCGCGGATAGCCGGCGAAGCGGCGCTCGTAGGTGACCGTGCCGCCCGGCCCTTCGACCGCGACGATGCCGGCGAAGCGGATCGAGTGGTCCTCGTACAGCAGGGTCGGGCTGGCCATCACCGGCGCGAGCGCGGCGGAGCCCACGGCATTCGGCTTGCGGATCGCCCGTTCCAGCGCCGACAGCCAGCCGCGTTCGGTCGGCAGAACCGAGGGGGACAGCAGAAGGACACGGTCGGCACGAACATGCGGCAGGGCCGCCGCCACCGCTTCGAACGGGTCGGATGCCGTGGGTGCGGCGACGAAGCCGACCGCCAGGCGGTAGAAGCCGGCGGCCTGCCGGACCATGCCGGCCAGCCGCTCATGGGTGCCGGCGCCGGCCACCACCAGGATCTCCGCCTCGGCGAAATGCGGGTCGTTCGCCATGCGGGCAAGGTTCAGGTCGACATCCTCGCGCCCGTCGCAGACCGGCAGGATCACCGACACGCGCGGGCTCTTGAGCGCGCGGCCCATCGGGTGCAGGACGGAGGACGGCGCCGCTCGGCCCGACGCCGCGCTGCGCAGCATCGGCCCCAGGTGGGTGGCGACGACGCGGTCGATGGAGGGGCTGTCCGGATTGACCGACCCCAGCATGCGGCGCAGCGCCTCGCCGGTCGGCGGCTGGCAGGGCAGCGGCAGGAAGGCGATGCCGTCGGCGAGAGCCAGTTCCAGATGGAACTCGGCGTCGACTGAGATACCGGCCGGCTCCCGGGCGAAGGCGGTGAAGCCGTGGGCGTCGTTGCCCGGAACCATGCGGCCGGCGAACAGCGGGTCATGGGCGAAGGCGTCGGAAACGTCCTTGCGGCCCAGCCGCGACCAATCCTGGTCCAGCCGCGCCGTCAGGCCGCCGCCCTTGACCGTCACCGCCCGCACCGAGCCGGTGGGGTCGAGCAGCCAGCCGCAGACGAACAGCCCGGCGCCCGGCACCCGCACCGCCATGTCCAGCCCCATGCGGACCGGCAACTGCAGTTGCGACACCGTCTCCACCCCGTTGTAGCGGGCGGCGATGGCGGCGGCGACACCGCGGCGGGCGGCATCGCCCTGCAGATGGCCCAGCATGTCGCGGGCATGGGCGGAGGCGACGCCGTCGGCCAGAAGCTGCCGATGCTGGAAGATCGCCAGATGGCGCCAGCCGTCGGCGGAACGGAAATGAATGCGGCGAATGGTGTCGGGGGATGCCACCGGCCCTTCCAGCACCGTCAGCAGGCCGGCGGCATCGTCGGGCAGGTCCGGACGATGGAAGGGGGCGGCGGCGCTGGCATGGGCGCGCAGATCGTCGGCCTCGACCAGCACATGGGCGGCGCCGGCCGGGAAGCCGTGCGACCAGCCCTGCACCATCAGCGCGCCGTCGCGGAAGCGGCCCAGCACCTCGGCGAAGCCATCGGGACGGGAGGCCTCCTGCGCCAGACCGGCCAGCAGCCGGGTGCGGCGGTCGGCTTCGCCCTCGCCCGTCTCCAACCCGGACAGCAGGGTCACGGCGACATCCAGCGCGGTGTCGAGCGACTGCGGCTGCACCTCGCGCAATGCCGCGACCAGATGGGCGGGGTTGGTGCGGACGTTGGACAGGCGCGGCAGAAGCAGGTGCTTGCCCTGCGCATCCTCGATCTCGATGCGCGACGGGCGCATGTGGGCGAGCCCGGTGACGCGGATGGCGCCCAGGAACCAGCGCTCCCCCGCTTCGTCGGTCCAGCAGCCGCCACGGAAACGCCCGTCGAGCATGCCGTCCAGCATCACCACGCTGTCGGCCGGCAGGGGCTGGTCGATGGCCCCGAACAGCATCAGCGTGTCCTCGTCCAGCAGGACGGCGGCGGTGATGTCGGCCTTGGTGCTGCGGTCCTTCATCGGGTGCGGTTCCCCTGGTTGAGAGCGGCGGGTGCCGGAGACAGAAGTTCGCCGTAGAGGGCGAGGTGGAGCGACGCGGCCTCCTCCGTCGGACGGACGGCGGGGATGTTGGCCGACAGCCGGTCCCACAGATCGGGTTCGGTCATGGCGCGGGTCATGACGCGGGCGAGGTCGGCCGGGTCGTTGGGGCGGACATGCAGGCCGTCGACACCGTCGCGCACCGCCTCCGCCATGCCGCCGATGCCGCTGACGATGACCGGGCGGCGGTGCTGGAAGGCTTCCTGGATCACCAGGGGCGCGTTCTCCCACCAGATCGACGGCATCACCACCCAGTCGGCGGCGGCCATCAGCGCCGGCATCTCCTGCGGCCGGTAGGGGCCGTGGGCGGTGGCGAGGCTGCGCGTCGCGTCGAAACCGTCTGCCACCCGCTGGCGGAACTCCGGCGCCTGATACAGGCTGCCGCCATGGACGGCAAGCGACGGGGACAGGCCCTGGCGCGCCATGCGGGCGACGGCGTCCAGCGCCACGGTGACGCCCTTGAACGGGTTCAAGTTGCCGAAATAGGCGAAGGCGTCGCGCACCGCACCGGGAGCGAGGTCGCGGGCCGGGGCAGGATCCACGGCGGGGCGGCTGTTCGCCATCACCTCGATTCGGTTGGGGTCCAGGCCCCAGGCGACATAGCGGTCGCGCAGGAAGCGGCTGGGCGCCAGGAAACGGTCGACCAGCCCGAACATCGCCTTGATGTGCTTTTCGCGCAGCAGGAACTGGTCGGCCGGCCGGTCGGGGAAGCAGCGGTGGCAGGCATCCGGCGACGCCTTGCTGCAGAGCGCGCGTGCTCCACCCTCGCCACGCGGCGGGGTAACCATCTGCCCGTCATTGGCGCAGATCGGGTAATAGTCGTGCAGCGTGTAGACGATCTTCGCAGCCGGGCAGACGCGGCGGATCAGGAACAGCATCTCCACGCCCAGCAGCAGCGTGTGATGCACGTGCACGATGTCCGGCCGGAAGGCGCGCAGCAGGTTGGACAGGTCGGGGACCAGCCCGTGCAGGTCGATCTGGCTCTGGTGGAAATGGTCGAAATGACCGGCCCACAGCAGCACCTCGTCGGCGCTGCGGCCCAGCGTCTGGAATCCGGTGCCGGGACGCGGCGCACGGTGGGTGTCGTTGGTGCAGGCCAGGAACAGGCACTCCGCCCCCGCTGCCTTCAGGCCGCCGAACAGCTCATGCGCGAAGATCTCGGTGCCGCCGGGATGCAGGCTCGGATGGTTGTGCGCAATCAGCAGCACCCGCGGCGGCCGGGAGGCCACCAGCGGGCGGGACGGCTGGCGCGGGGCTGGACGGGCGGCTTGATTGGCGGGGAGAAGAGGGAGACGGCGCCGGCTCATGGCACAGCCCCCTTCTCCAGAACCACCAGATCCTGGAAATTCTCGGCCTCTCGCTGGCCGCTCCAATGGCCGCGCATCACGGCGCGGGCGGGACGCAAGCCATGGGCGGCGAAGCGGCCGAGCAGGAACTCCTCGTCATAGGCGACGGCGGCGTTGGGATGCTCCGGATCGGCCAGCAGCTCGACTCCCGGCACGTCCCGGAATGGCGGGCGGGCGGTGCCCTTGGCGATGCCGGCGCGCGCGGTGGCGTCGGCCAGGAACAGGCTGAGGAAGCAGCGCCCGCCCGGCTTCAGCACCCGCGCGATCTCCGCCGCATAGCGCTCGGTGTCGGCCGTGCGCAGGTGGGTGATGACCGAGGTCAGGATGACGAAGTCGTAAGCCGCCGCCTTGAAGGGCAGCGTCGCCGTCTCCCCCTCGATCCGGCCGTCGGGATTGTACAGGCCATTGGCGACGTCGAGATGGTGGAAGCGGAACTCCGGATAGGCCGGCGTGATGGTCGACGCGCACCAGCGAATGCCGTCCAGCACGATGTCGATGCCGTCGTAGGACGAATCCAGATACTGGGTCAGCGGCAGCGCCATGCGGCCGACGCCGCAGCCGATCTCCAGCACCTTGTGGTCGGGACGCAGGCCGCCCAGCCGGACGAAATGGCGCAGGAACTCCGCCCCGATGGCGCGGAAATCACCATCACCGATGAAATGCAGCTCGGGCGGCGGCACCGGCAGGAAGCGGTTGCGCGCGATCTGGGCACAGAGCCATTCCAGCCGCGGATCGGTTTGGCGGCGCAGGACGGCAAGCTGCGGGGTCGGCAGAAGCGCATTCATCGGGTCACCTGTGCGGTCTTGCGGGCGCGGCCTGTCTTGGACGGCTGCGCCTCGTCGTCGGCGTACCAGTCGCGCGCCATCAGCTCGGCCATGCGGTCGGCCCAGCGGCGGCCATGGAGCCAGCGGTTGTATTCGGAGGCGACTCCCCGGGTGTAGCCCTGGTGCCGGCCGATTGAGCGGCGTTCCAGATGGTACAGCTCGACCGACGGGGCATAGCGGATGTCGAGACCCTGACCGCGGATGCGCAGGCAGAGGTCCGAATCCTCGAAGTCGCCGATGATGTAGTCTTCGCAAAAGCCGCCGGCGGCGGTGTAGGCGGCGCGCGTGGTCAGCAGGCAGGCGCCGGTGACGCCCGGAACGGAGCGCGGACGGCAGGCGGCGGCGAAGTCGCGCGGCAGGCCCTTGAAGTAATGGTGGTTGTACCAGGCGCCCTGCAGATCGCGGTCGAAATAGAGCCCGGCATGCTGAAGGCTGTCGTCGTCGAACAACAGCTTCGGGCCGACCGCGCCGATGCCCGGACGTTTCTCCAGCGCCGCGACCAGCTGCGGCAGCCAGCCGGCGCGGTCGGGCACCACGTCGGAGTTGAGCAGCAGCAGGCGGTTGGCGCGGGCCACCGCGACGCCGGCATTGTTGGCGGCGGAATAGCCGTAATTGGCGCTCTGCACCAGCAGCAGCATCGGCAGGCCGTAGAGGCCGTGGAAGCCGCGCAGCAGATGCACCACCTCGTCGCGCTGCTCCGGGCTGTCGAGCACGAAGACCAGTTCGGCATCGGCCATCGCCGGATCAGTGGCGAAGCACGCGATCTGGAAGCGCAGGAACTCCAGCGTGCGGTAGAGCGGGATGATGACCGACACCGCGGGCTTGGCCTTGCGCTCGCCATAGACGACCAGTTCCGGCTCGCCGCGGGTGGCGAGATGGGCGGCATGCAGCGGGGCGACGGCCGGACCAATGACGGTCTCCAGCAGCTCCGGCGTGGCGAAGCGGGGCGGCAGGCTGCCCAGCACGGCGGCGCGGGCGTCGGCATCGGCGCGCGGACGCGGCGGCGGGACGAGGCGCAGCGCGCCGCCCGACGCCAGCCGAAACTCCGCCGTCACCTGAAGCGCCTCCGCCGGTTCGGGATTGCCCGGCAGATGCAGGACGAAGCCACTGCGGTCGAGGCCGGTGTTGCCGTAGAGCTTGGCCACATCTTCGCGCGGGAAGCGGTTGGTGAAGCGATCCACCCGGCGTTCGCCGCCGAAGGGGGTGCGTACCACCAGCTCCGCCGCCAGACCATGCGGGTCATGCAGCCAGCCCGCCAGGAACAGCCCGCCGTCGGCCGTGGGAACCGCCAGGTCGAGCGAGGCGCCGATCGGCCGCTTGGCGTCGGCGGCCTGCCGGCGCGGCAGCGGGGCCAGCGCCTGCAACTCGCTGACCGCCGACGCGGCGGACGCATCGTTGCGGCCACGCTTGGCGAGGCAGGAGAGCAGGTAGTGACGGAGGGTTGCTGGCGTGTCAGGACGGGCGTTCAGCCGGTCGGTCAGGGTCGGCAGACCGGCGGGCTCCTCCGGGAAGCGGCGGCAGGCGACGCCGTTGGCGCCCAGCACCACCAGCAGGTTGCCCGGCGCACACAGTTCGCGATCCATCAGCAGGTCGAAGGCGATGCGCCCCCTGCCGGCCGGATCGGGGCCGATGCAGGCATCGAACGGCGCCCGTGCCACCGCTTTCGCGGACAGAACCACCAGACCGGTGATGGCGCCGAAGCGGCCAGACAGAGCACCGGCGCACAGCAGAAGGTCGCCGCCCGCCGTCGCGCGGACCGCCAGCATCGCCGGCTCCGCCGCACGGTCCAGCACCAGGCGGCGGCACAGCGAAGCGAAGGCGGCGTCGCGGCGAAGCGCCGGGGTGGAGCTGGCGAAATCGAACAGGAAACGCAGAACCCGCAAGCGGCCGGCACCATCCAGGCTGCCCAGCAGCCCGGCGGGGTCAAGGTCGGCGGCGCCGGATTCTGTGCGAAGCTCGGCGATCACGCGGTTGTTGGCGATGAAATGGATGGGCATCCGCGGGTCGCGCGGTGCCGGCAGGATCGACAGGACGCGCCGGGCGCCCCAGCCGCTGTCGATGGTCAGCGTGGTGAAGGGCGGACGCACCGGTTCGCCGTCGACGCTCGGCGTGATCGGGCCGACGACATCGGCCGCGCCATCCATCGTCCCATCCATCGTCCAGGAGACGAGGAGGAAGCGGCGGCCCAGCGCCAGACGTTGCGCGGGGGCGATCGACACCGAATTCGGCAGGACGGCGATGACGGTCATGGATTGGATTCCGGCAGCGTCGATGGTTTGAAAGTCAGGGGTTTGAACTTCGGAAGTGCTGATTTCGGGCAAAGGAGGACCGGCGGCGGCTTTGACACCACCGGTCCGTCCCTTTCATTCACTGCTCAAAGAAGCAGCGGACGATCAGTGCCCGGTTAGTGGATGACGAAGAAGTCGTTCGGGTGGTTGTGGATGTCCGCAGCGGAGACACCCTTCAGCGTGATGCTGTCGCCATGGCCGAGGTCGATCACGGCATCGCCATGCTGGTCGGTGACGCGGGCGGCCAGATCGGCGGCGTCGTTCACCTTCAAACCGTTGATGTTGCGGGAGATCTGCAGGACGTCCTCGCCGGCCTTGAAGTCCAGGACCACGTCCTGGCCGCCGCCGCCGGAGAAGATGAAGACGTCGTGGCCGGCGCCGCCGGACAGCAGATCGTCGCCCTTGCCGCCTTCCAGGCGATCGTTGCCTTCGTCGCCGAACAGCATGTCGTCGCCGTCGCCGCCGTTCAGCACGTCGTTGCCGGTGCCGCCGCGCAGGATGTCGTCGCCCTTGCCGCCGTCGAGGATGTCGTCGTGGCCGCCGCCGGTCAGGATGTCGTCACCCTTGCCGCCCGTCAGCACGTCGTTGCCGTCCCCCCCGGACAGCACGTCGTCGCCGGCGCCGCCGTCCAGCACGTCGCGACCGGCACCGCCGATCAGAACGTCGTCACCACCCCCCCCCAGGATGATGTCGTCGCCCGAACCGCCGTCGATGATATCGTTGCCATTACCCCCCAGCAGCATATCCGCCGAAGTGCCGCCATGGATCACGTCCTGCCCGTTCCCCCCGAACAGAGCATCGTGTCCAGCGCCACCGAGCAGGGTGTCCGCGCCGTTGCCCCCCAGCAACAGATCGTTACCCTGCCCGCCATCGAGAAGATCGGCGTGATTGCCGCCGACCTTCACATCGTCGTAGCTGCCCCCAGGAACCGTAGCCATCGTAGGTATCTCCTTGCGATGTGATTGGAATTTTTGGGCCGTCTTTCGGCCTCGCTCGAAAGGCTGAGCTCGCCTTTCGGTGTAACCAAATCTATCGGGGGGATAGTGTGATAAAAGATGGGCTGTGGGAAGAAAAAGTTGAGTCGGAACAGAAGAATCTCACAGAACAACGCATTGTCTATATTTTCAAAAAGAGAGTTAGTCTGAATTGCTTCGAATTTCTAAGCAGTTCCCATTTTAAAAACGTTGGTCAGACTCACTTCCAAACTCCGGATTGCCGCGAACCCTCGGGATCACCATGAAAAGTTTTCTTGGTTAAGAGATAGTTTTTAAAAATCAGTTCACCCACTTAATGCCACAGGGTCGGTGAGCCGGTGGATTCGATGGCCGGTCATCATCCCGGGCGGACGCGGGAGATGCCTTTCCCATCCGAGGATGTCCTCGGCGCAATACTCAAGTATGCAAGTAACGGTGAATTTCGGCACAGTAAAAGCGTCATGGAACTGACCCGGAAGGGCAAAAGGGCCGGCGTGGGGGGCGCCGGCCCTTTCACGGGACCGCTTGCGGGGGATGGACCCACATGCCGGCGGCCCCAGCCCGCACCGGCCCGAACGGGGGAGGGCCGGGGGGACGGGCGTGCCGTCTATTTCACTCGGGCCGTCTATTTCTCTCGGCCGTCTATTTCTCTCGGAAGGCCCGCTGCATCCCATCCGTCAGCGGTGTCATGAAATAGTCGATGGCGCGGCGGGCATGGCCATGGATCATGACTTCGGCCGGCATGCCGGGATGAAGATCGACGTCCGGCAGTGCCTTCAATTCCGCCGCATCCATGCTGATCCGGGCAGCGAAATAGAAGGCGCCGGTGCGCTCGTCCTGCAGTTGGTCGGCAGACAGGGACACCACCTGCCCTGCCACCGGCGGCACCGCACGCTGGCGATAGCCGGTCAGCTTCACCATCGCCTTGCTGCCGACCTCCACATTCTGCACGTCATGGGGGGAGACGCGGGCCTCCACGATCATGGCGTCGTCCTGCGGCACGATGTCGAGGATGCCGGCACCGGCCGGAATGACGCCGCCGGACGTGAAGAAGCGCAGGCCCGTCACGCGCCCCGCCTGCGGCGCGGTGATCGCTTGGCGCAACAGGATGTCGTCTGCACTGCGCAACCGTTCCGACAGGTCGGAAACGCTGGCCTGGGCCGTCTGCAGATCGACCGCCACCTCCGACCGGCGGGTGTTGCCGAGATTGATCATGGTCAGTTCGGCCGCCGCGATGGCTTGTTCGGCCTTGGACTTGTTCGCCATCAGCTCGCCCAGCCGCCCTTCGGAATCGGCGACGTTGCGCTGAAGCTCCAGCATGCGCGGCTTGCGCTCATACCCCTTCGCCAGCAGCCCCTGCACCACCTGCAATTCGTCCCGGGTGTAGCGCAGCCGGTCGGCGGTGGCGACGCGCTGGGATTCCAGCGCCGCGATCTCGTCCCGCAGCTGGGAGATCTGCCGGCGCTGGATGCCCAACTGCGCCTCGTGACTGTCCAGCCTGGAGCGGAACAACCTCTCCTCGACCGACATCGCCTCCGCCGCGACCGGGTTGTCGCGCGCCGCCTTCACCAGCTCCTCGCTGAACAGCGGCTTCAGACCATCGGACTGTTCGGCCCGCAGCCGGCCGAGCCGGGCCAGCGCCGTCCAGTATTGGCCTTGCAGCTGCGACACCACCGCCTGGCTCTGCGTCGAATCCATCCGCAGCAGCACCTGCCCCGCCCGCACGAGGTCGCCGTCCTTGACCAACAGGTCGCGCAGGATGCCGCCTTCCAGATGGGAGACGGTCTTGCGGTGGCTTTCCACCATAACCGTCCCGGCGGCGAGCGCCGCGCTGTCCAGGCTGGCGGTGAAGCCCCAGGTCAGGAAGCCGCCGAAGCCGACCAGCACGGCCAGCGCTCCGGCCAGCGCGGTGTTGCGCAGCGACGGTTCGGCAGGATCCACGTCGATGGTCGCCGTCCAGACCGTCGGGGTCGTCAATGCTGGCGTTTCGCTGGTCATCGTTGCTCTCCGCTGCGGACGAGGCGGGTCACGCCGGCGGGGACGCCGCCCGGCTGCACCAGTTTCAGGACATCGGCGCGGGCGCCGAAATGCTCGACGACGCCCTCCTTCATCACCACCAGCTTGTCGGCCACCGCGACGATGGAGGGGCGGTGGGCGATCATCACCACGGTGGTGCCCTCGGCCTTCACCTTGTGAACGGCGTTCAGCAGGGCCTGCTCGCCCTCATGGTCGAGGTTGGAATTGGGCTCGTCCAGCACAAGCAGCCGCGGCCGGCCGAACAAGGCGCGGGCCAGCGCGATGCGCTGCCGCTGGCCGCCGGACAGGGAAAAGGCGCTCTCACCCACCGGCGTGTCGTAGCCGAAGGGCAGGCGCCCGATCATCTCGTGCACGCCGGCCAGCCGCGCGGCGCGGACGATCTCCGCCGGATCGGCGCTGGCCATGCGGGCGATGTTCTCGCCGATGGTGCCGTCGAGCAGCGCCACCGACTGCGGGACATAGCCGACATATTTGCCGAAGCTCTCGCGCTCCCACAGATAGGTGCTGGTGCCGTCCAGATAGATGCCGCCGGCGGTCGGCTGCCAGACGCCGACGAGCAGGCGGGCCAGCGTCGATTTGCCGGCACCCGACGGGCCGATGATGCCCAGCACCTCCCCCGCCTCGGCGGAGAAGGAGACGTTGCGCAGCACAGGGCGGTTCAGGCCGGCCGGCACATGGCTGACGCGGTCGACCGCCAGCGTCCCCTGCGGCGCCGGCAGCGGCATGGTGGAGCGCGCTGAGGCTCCGTTGTTCAGCAGGTCGCGGATGCGCCGGTGCGCCTCCAGCGCCTTGACCCATTGGCGCCAGCCGTCCACCAGCTGTTCGAAGGGATGCAGCAGCCGACCGGTGATCAGGCCGGCCGCCATCATGCTGCCGGGGGTCACCAGATTGTCGATCACCAGCGTGGCGCCGGCGGCGATCACCCCGACCTGCAGCATCAGCCGCAGCGAACGGGAGGCCGCGGCCAGCCCGCGCGACATGGTGGCGCCGCGGTCGATCATGCCGGCCGATCCGCTCTGCGCCGCCTGCCAGCGCCGCGCCAGCGCCGGCAGCATGCCCATCGCCTCGATGGCTTCGGCATGGCGGACGGTGCCGGCGATGTCGGCGAAGACGCGGGCCGACGCCTCGTTCGCCTCGGCCATCGGCCGCCGGGTCAGCGCGTCGGTCAGAATGCCCATTACCAGCAGGACCAGCGCGGCGCCGATGGCGAGGAAGCCGTAGACCGGATGCAGCAGGAACAGGATCACCAGGAAGATCGGCGCCCAGATGAGCTCCAGCGGTGCGGTCACGGCGCTGCTGGTCATGAAGGCGCGCAGGTCGTTCAGGTCGCGCATGGTCTGCGCCGCATTGCGCGGCCCGCCGGACAGCGCATCGACGATGGACGCCTCCAGCGCCGGCACGTTGAAGCGGTGGGCGATGACGGCGCTCGTCACCAGGAAGGCGCGGGCGCGGATGAAGTCCAGCACGCCGTACAGCGCCAGCGCCCCCACCGCGATGATCGCCAGCATCGTCAGCGTTTCCAGGCTGCGGCTGCTCATCACCCGGTCGTAGACCTGCATGGTGAAGAGCGGAACCACCAGCATCAGGACATTGACGAACAGGCTGAGGATGCCGGCCAGCAGCAGGCCATGCCCGATCTTCCGGTAGGCTTGGGTCAGCAGGGGCCGATCCACGGAACTCATCTTCGATCCTTCCCGATGGAGGATTGGCCGATCAAGACGGCGCTGGAACTCGTGAGGGCGGAGGAAACGGAAAAAGCTGCCGGCGGCGTGACGCTGGACAGGAAGCCGGCTGGGGGGCGCCGGGTGCGGCCGGTCCAATAAAGGAACGGTCGCCTATGCGTGGCGGATCCGGACGCGGGGGGAGCATCTGCGGACTTGGCACGCTCAAGCTTTACACCGGGGACATTTTAGAGACGTGTGACAAGTTTCGGGTCCTACCCCTTTCCAGTTCCCGCAAAAGGGGTGGAAACTGGGCGGCAAATGGTTGATTTTTCTGCGAAATCCGGCGCTTCACCGAAGGTATTAGGCCGTTTTGCGTGGGGTTTCCAGCCATCTGGTCAGAGCGCTCGGTTATCGTGCATGCTGCGTCGCGATGAATTGCGCAGGGCGTCGGACCTCCCCCATCCGGCCCCTGCCCCGCCCCCTGCCCCGCCCCCCTTTCCTTCCACCATGCAGGCCGCCCGTTTCCGGTTGCGGCCCGAAATCCGGTTCCCCGGAGACCGGTTCAAGGAAACCCGATCCATGACGACCCCGAAGACCATCCTCGTCACAGGCGGCGCCGGCTATGTCGGCAGCCATTGCGTGGCGGAGCTTCTCGACCATGGCCATCGTGTCGTGGTGTTCGACAATCTGCGTCAGGGTCACATCGCGGCGGTTCCGCCCGAGGCCGCCTTCGTCCAGGCCGACCTCGCCGACGAGGCGGCGCTGGCCCGCGTCTTCGCTGAGTGGCGTTTCGACGCGGTGTTCCATTTCGCCGCCTTGTCGGTGGTCGGCGAATCGATGCGCGACCCGCACGCCTACCTGCACGGCAACACCGTCACCTCGCTGAACCTGATCCGCGCCGCGGTGAAGGCCGGGGTGATGAAGCTGGTCTTCTCCTCCACCGCCAACCTGTTCGGTTCGCCCAAGCGGATCCCCATCGACGAGGATGAGGCGATCGATCCCGGCAGCCCCTATGGCGAATCGAAGTTCATGATCGAGCGCGCCCTGCATTGGGCCGACCGCTGCCACGGGCTGCGCTCCGCCTGCCTGCGCTACTTCAACGCCGCCGGGGCGCATCCCAACGGAAAGCTGGGCGAGGATCACAGCCCGGAGACGCACCTGATCCCGCTGGTGATGGATGCCGCCACCGGCAAGCGTCCGCACATCGAGATCTTCGGCGACGATTATGACACGCGCGACGGCACCTGCATCCGCGACTATATCCATGTCTGCGATCTGGCCGACGCCCATCTGCGGGTGCTGAACGCGCTGGATGAGCGGTCGGTCCGCTACAACCTCGGCAACGGCACCGGCTACAGCGTGCGCGAAGTGATCTCGTCGGTCGAGCGCATCACCGGGCGCACGGTGCCGGTGAAGATCGGCCCGCGGCGCCCCGGCGACCTGCCGGTGCTGATCGCCTCGTCGGAGCGGATCCGCCGCGATCTAGGCTGGCAGCCACGCTTCCCGGAGCTGGACAGCATCATCGCCGGCGCCTGGGCCTGGCGCAGCGCGCACCCGCATGGTTTCCGCGGCCTCGCCGCCGCGGCGGAATAAGGCAGAAGCGAGAAGGATGGCGGCAATGGCAGAGCCGGGATCATGGACGCGATGAGCAACCTGAACTGGGACGATGACGACGCGCCCGAGCCTGGACCGGACGACAAGCCCGGCGGCGACCCCGCCCGGAAGCCCGGCGAGGACCTCGACCTCGCCGACTTCCACGGCATGGCGCGCCTGATCGAGCGGATGCACCGGCGGTATCTGGACGTCGTGCGCGTCGGCCTGTCCAAGCAGGGCATCGAGGACATCGGCCCGGTCCAGGCGCTGATGGTGATGCTGATCGGCGAGGACGAGCTGTCGGTCCGCGACCTGATGGAACGCGGCTATTACCTGGGCTCCAACGCGTCCTACAGCCTGAAGATCCTGGTCGATGCCGGCTACATCAACCGCGCCGCCAACCAGCGCGACCGCCGCACTGCGCGGCTCCAGCTGACCGACAAGGGACGGGAGCTTTGGGAAGGGCTGCGGCGGATGGAACACGCCCAGGCCGAGGCGCTGGTGCGCAACGAGACCGAGGCGCGCGACCTGAAGGCCAGCTACCGCACGCTCCGCCGGCTGGACCGGCTGTGGGGCGACATGGTCCGCTATTCCTGCCTCGATTTCGACTGATGGGTTTTCGTCCGATGCCGCAGCCGGGTGCCCCTATGCCACATGCCGTCCAACCGCAGACCTCGCAGCCAGATGCACCCAACCCGAACGCCCTGTCGTCGCGGGATGTGGAACGCCTGCTGACCTCGCCCACCGCGGAAACGCGGATCGAGACGATGAACAAGCTGTTCCATGACCTGGAAGCCGGCGCGCTCAGCCCGGCGGAACGGTCGCTGGCCATCGAGGTGGTGCATTGCTTCGCCGGGGACGCCCAGGTGGCGGTGCGCGAGGCGGTGGCCTGGCAGCTGCGCAACAGCCCGCTGCTGACCGAGGACTTGGCCGAACGGCTGGTCCGCGACGTCGGGCGGGTGGCCTTCCCGATCCTGCGCGACGCGGCGGGCCTGACCGACGACCTGCTGCTGGACGTGCTGTCCGATCCGGATTCCGGCAAGCATGTGGCGGTCGCCAGCCGGTCGAAGGTCTCGGCCCGCGTGTCGGGAGCCATCGCGGAGCGCGGCAACGTCGTCGCCGTGACCGCCTTGCTGCGCAACGACGGGGCCGAGGTGCCGGACAGCGCGATGCACCGCGCGCTCGACCGCTTCGGCCGGGTCCGCATGGTCAGCGAGGCGGCGGCGACCCGTCCCGGCCTGTCGCTGGCGATGGTGGAGCGCGTCGTCGCATTCGTGTCGGACAGCATGCGCACCACCCTGATGCAGGCGCACGGCCTGTCGCGCGAACTGGTGGAACGGCTGGTGGAGCGCGGACGGGAGGCGGCGACCATGCGGCTGCTGCGCCCGGTGCTGCGCGGCGCCGAGGACATCGATTCGGTGATCCAGTGGCTGCACGCCAACCGCCGCCTGACGCCGGTGCTGCTGTTCCGGGCGCTGTGCGCCGGCGACCTGTCGCTGTTCGTCGCCGGCATGGCGCTGCGCGCAGGCATTCCGGCGGAGAACGCCCGCCGGTTGGCCTGGGACGATGGCGAGCTGGGCATGGCGGCGCTGATGAAGAAGGCGACCGTCGCCCCCGGCCTGACCCATCCCTTCCAGGTCGCGGTCGGCGTCGCCAAGCGGATGGAGTATGAGGGCGAGGAGAACCGGCGCGAGGACTTCCAGTCGGAGGTCATCAGCGAACTGTTCACCGCCTGCACCCCCACCAACGACTGGATGGTCGACGACCTGCTTCTGCAGCTGTTCGACCAGAAGTCGGAGGAGGTGATCGACCGGGCGCTGGATCAGGCCGGCCTGCCCTTCTCGCCGGTGCGCACGATGCAGTGAGGCGGGGCAGTCGTCAGCTGGCCCCGACCCCGGCCGCCGTCACGCCGCGCAGGATGTCGGACATGCTGAGGATCGCCTCGGCGACCTCGATGATGCGCTTGTTCTGGTTCATCGCCGTCTTGCGGATCAGCTTGTAGGCCTCCTCCTCCGACAGGTTGCGGGTGGACATCAGCAGGCCCTTGGCGCGGTCGATCACCTTGCGCTCGTTCAGCGCCGCCTTGGCGCTCTCCAACTCCAGGCTGACGTCGCGCAGACGCTGCGACTGCGCTTGCACGACGTCGAGCACGGAGCGCATCAGCTTCGGCCGCAACCCGTCCGGGGCGTAGAGCCCGGTGCCGTCCTGTCCGGGCAGGGCGGGATCGGCGTCGACCAGCACCATCGCCACCGGCATCACCGCATCATGTCCGCGCAGGTCGGCCTGTTCAAGATCTGCGCGCGCCTGGGCCAGCTTCGCCTCGCACAGCAGGCGCAGATCCTCGGTCAGCCGGTCCTCCACCGTCTTCAGCAGATCCATGCGGCGGGTGGCCTGTTCGAACCAGGATTCTGGCGTGATTCCCGACAGCTCGCCATGACGGGCGCCGTCGCCGAGCGCCACCGCCCGCATCCGCTCCACTTCCGCCACCGCCGGATCGGAAAGTGCAGCGCGGAAAGCGGCGGTGTGGGCCGGGTCGGCGAATTCCGCGACGATGCGGAAGGCGCGGTTCTGCGCGTCGATCAGCCGGGCCAGCCGGCCATGCTCCGCCCCGTCGAACCGCCCGCGCGAGAAGCCGGCGCTGGCCGTCGCCCGCTCCTGCCCGGCGAATTCCTTGCCCTGCACGATGTTGAACAGCGCCACCAGCGCGCGGGAGATCGCCGGGTCGGCGGCGATATCCGCCGCCTCGAACACCACGGCCAACAGATGGCCGACGATGTCGGTGAAGGACTTCACGGCATCCTGCGGCACCAGTGCCAGCGACGCCACCTGTTCCCGCAGCGCCGGCAGCCCGTCCAGCGCATGCAGGGCGATGGCGACGCGGTTGTAGAATTGCGCGCCCGAACTGAGGCGGTCGAGCTGCCGGTCCACATGGTCGAGCCGGTCGCGCAGGACCGCTTCCAGCGCCTTGGCGTCGGCCTGCCAGCGGGCGCGATCCTCGGCGAAGCGCTTTCCGCTGGAGCCCAGATAGATGGAGGACGCGCCGCGTTCCTTCTGAAGCGCGTGGATCAGCCCGCTCATGTCGCGGACCAGGGAGCTGACGGCCAGTAGCTGTTCGACGTCGCGGATGCGGCACAGCTTGGCGGCGCGCAGGAACCTTGCGGCCGCGGTGCCCGCTCCGCTGTCCTTGGTTTCCTGCTGCGTCACCATCCGGCCCGTTCCCCCATGATCGCGCTGCCCCAGGAGCCGATAAGCAATGGATATGCCAGCGGAAACAGGCCCCTCTCCCCTTGCGGGAGAGGGGTTGGGGTGAGGGGGGGTGGAAGTCCGGGATTCCCCCGTCCTTGCGGTCCGCTGCACCCCTCATCCCAACCCTTCTCCCGCAAGGGGAGAAGGGCTTCTACGCCGCAAGCCGGCCGCTCTGCGTTCATGCGGTTGCCTAAGAATGCAGCGACTTCGCCGAAAATTTACGCACATTTCGGCCGCTTCCGGTGCGGTGCAACAAATGCCCGCTCGCCGCTGTTGAGTCGGCACCCCAACTGTTCCGGAGTCGACCCGCCATGGCCAAGAATCCTTTCATGAGCGCCTGGTTGTCCTGGGCCAACCGGGCCACCGGGATGTGGACTACCGCCGCCATGTCGGCGGCCAAGCGCAACCAGTCGGCGGCGTTGAAATCCATGATGACTCCGCCGAAACCCGCCAAGCCGAAGCGCAAGGCCAAACCGGCGCGCTGACCGGCGGGCGAACGGATTCAGCAGGGATCTGACGAGGGCGTGCTTGACGGTGCGCGGAGGGGATGGCCAAATCCTACCCCCTTCGTTTCACGCGCAACCGTTGAGACACGCCCCATGACCTCCGTTCGCATGCCCTCGTCGCGGCCTCCGTCGCGCTGGGCGAACCTGTTCACCGACCGGCCCGTCACCTGCATCGAGGATCTGCGGCAACTGGCGGAATGGCGCGTGCCGCGGATGTTCTACGATTACGCGGATTCCGGCTCCTACACGGAGTCGACCTATCGCGCCAACGAATCGGACTTCGGCCGGATCAAGCTGCGCCAGCGCGTGGCGGTGGACATGACCAACCGGACGCTGGCCAGCACCATGGTCGGCCAGCCGGTGGCGATGCCGGTGGCGCTGGCCCCGACCGGCCTGACCGGCATGCAGCATGCCGACGGCGAGATCCTGGCCGCCCGCGCCGCCGCCAAGGCCGGCGTTCCCTTCACGCTGTCGACCATGAGCATCTGCTCGATCGAGGATGTGGCGGAGAATACCGACAAGCCCTTCTGGTTCCAGCTGTACGTCATGCGCGACCGCGCCTTCATCGACAAGCTGATCGACCGCGCCAAGGCGGCCGGCTGTTCGGCGCTGGTGCTGACGCTGGACCTGCAGATCCTCGGCCAGCGCCACAAGGACATCAAGAACGGCCTGTCCACCCCGCCGAAGCTGACCGTCGGCAATATTCTGGACATGGCGACCAAGCCGCGCTGGTCCATCAACATGCTGCGCACCCACCGCCGCACCTTCCGCAACATCGTTGGCCACGCCACCGGCGTCAGCAACCTGTCGTCGCTGTCCTCCTGGACGGCGGAGCAGTTCGACCCGACGCTGAACTGGGACGACGTGCGCCGCATCCGCGACCGCTGGGGCGGCAAGCTGATCCTGAAGGGTATTCTCGACGCTGAAGACGCGGTGATGGCCGCCGACACCGGGGCCGACGCGCTCATCGTCTCCAACCATGGCGGGCGGCAGCTGGACGGCGCCATCTCGTCCATCGCGGCGCTGCCGGCCATCGTCGAGGCGGTCGGCGACCGGATCGAGGTGCTGATGGACGGCGGCATCCGCTCCGGCCAGGACGTGGTGAAGGCGCTGGCGCTGGGCGCCAAGGGCACCTTCATTGGCCGCGCCTTCCTCTACGGCCTGGGGGCCGGCGGCGAGGCCGGCGTGGCCCAGTGCCTGGAGATCATCCGCAAGGAGATGGACGTCACCATGGCGATGTGCGGCCTGCGCGACATCAAGCACGTCACCTCCAACATCCTGGCCGGGAAGCCCGATTTCGGGGTCTGACCGGTTCGCTGATGGCCAGGACGGCAGCTTTGGCGGGGTGGAACGGCGTGGAACGGGTTTCCGGCGCTGTTCCTCACCGTCTTCCCGGGCGGGTCCAGGGCTTGCCTGCATGGGTGCTGGTCGAAGAGAAGCCCCAAAATGTTACAATCCCGAAATAATAGTGACCGGTTCGTCAGTCACGCTTCAGCTCGTCAAGAACAATATTGCCATGCTCAAGGCCTGAAAGAAGCTTTGACGAGAAAGATGCACCCACATGGGATAGTGGAAAGTGCAAGCCGCTTCCTCAATCTCATGGCATAGTGATTCTCCATTGGCCCTGACCGACGAGACCGCAGTTGACATCTTCACTCGACCCTGCGGACGGCGAAAGCCAGCCCTCCGGGCATGATCGGGCCACCCTGGCTTTCCTGACCGGCGGCGGCGCCTTCGGTGAATTCATCCTGGCGCAGGACTGGGCGAACACATCCCTGGGGCCGCCGGAGCTTTGGCCACAGCCCCTCAAGACGATCATCGGCGTCATGCTCGGCTCGAACCAGCCGATGTTCGTCGTCTGGGGGGCGGAGCGCACGCTGATCTACAACGCGCCCTATGCCGAAATCCTCGCCAACAAGCATCCGCTGGCGATGGGGCAGGATTTTCTCGATGTCTGGAACGAGATACGCGGCGATCTCGAGGGCATCGTGGCCCAGGCCTATCGCGGCGAACCGGTGCAGATGGACGACATCACACTGTTCATGGAGCGGCGCGGCTACCGGGAAGAAACTCATTTCTCCTTCTTCTACTCTCCTCTCAGGATCGATGTCGGTTCGGTCGCCGGCCTGTTCTGTGCCTGTACCGAAATCACCGAACCGGTGATGGTGCAGCGCCGGCTGATGGAAAGCGAGGCCCGCGCCCGCGCCGATGCCCAGCGCGTGCAGCTTGCCCTTGATGCGGGCGCCATCATCGGCACCTGGTTCTGGCATCTGCCGACCGACCATTTCACGGCGGACGAACAGTTCGCCCGCTCGTTCGGGCTGTCTTCGGAGGTCTGCAGCACGGGCCTCGGCATCGAACAGGTCGTCGCGACGGTCCATCCGGACGACAAGCCGGGTCTGATGGCCGCAATCGCCGAGGTGATCGGGCGCGGCGGGGCCTACGCCCATCAATATCGGGTGTGCCGCCACGACGGGCGTTACCACTGGATCGAAGCGAACGGCCGGGTCGAACACGCGCCCGACGGCACGCCGCTGAACTTTCCGGGCGTCCTCATCGATGTGGAAAGCCGCAGGGCTGCGGAAACCGCGCTGCGCGACAGTGAGGAGCGCTTCCGGGCCGCCGTTCATGCCGTCAACGGCATTCTGTGGACCAACACCGCGCATGGCGAGATGCAGGGCGAGCAGCCCGGCTGGTCCGCGCTCACCGGGCAATCCTTCGACGAGTATCGCGGCTATGGCTGGGCCCGGGCCGTTCACCCCGACGACGCCCAGGCGACCGTCGACGCCTGGAAAGCCGCGGTGGCGGAAGGGCGGACCTATGTCTTCGAGCATCGGGTGCGGCGCCATGACGGCGTCTGGCGCCGTTTCAGCATCCGGGCCATCCCGTTGGTCGATGCCGGCGGGGCCATCCGCGAGTGGGTCGGCGTCCATACCGACGTGACCGAGCAGCGCGAGGCCGAGGCCGTTCTGGAACGCTCGCGCGAGGAACTGGAACGGCTGGTCCAAGAGCGGACCATCCAGCTGGTGCAGGCGCAGAAGATGGAGATCGTCGGGCAGCTCAGCGGCGGCATGGCACACGATTTCAACAACCTGCTTCAGGGAATCGGCGGTTGCCTCGCCGTGCTGGACAGGTTTGTTCCGGACGGCTCGCCGCGCCGGCTTTTCACCGCCGCGGAGGAGGCCATCACGCGCGGCGCCCAACTGACGCATTCGATGCTCGCCTTCGCCCGGCGCCAGATGTTGACGCCGAAGCCGACGCGGCTGCTTTCCCTCGTCGAGAGCATGCAGCCGTTGCTTGAACGCACGCTGGGCGGCCTGATCCACTTCGACATCGATGTGCCCGCCGACACGGCACCGGTGATGGTCGATCCGGCACAGCTGGAATCGGCGATCCTCAATCTCGCGATCAATGCAAGGGATGCGATGCCCCAGGGCGGGGTTCTGACGCTGCACACCGACAACGTCGTCATCCGGCGGCAGGGCGAAGCTGGACGCCCGGCGGAACTGGTGCCCGGCGAATATGTGGCGATCACCCTGGCCGACACCGGGACCGGCATGGACGAGCCGACGCTGGCCAGGGCCTTCGAGCCCTTCTTCACCACCAAGGAGGTCGGCAGGGGCTCGGGCCTCGGCCTGTCGATGGTCTATGGCATGGTTGCCCAGTCCGGCGGCGGGGTGACGATGGCCAGCGAGGCCGGCAAGGGCACATCCGTGACCATCTTCATTCCCCGCGCCGTGGATGTCGAGACCACGGCACCGGCGCCGACACCGGAAACGATGCCGGCAAGCCGCAAGGTCGTGCTGCTGGCCGACGACGACCATCTGGTGCGAACCGGCGCCTCGGCTGTTCTGGAGATGCTCGGCTACAACGTGCTCGCCGCCGCGAGCGGAGTGGAGGCGCTGCAGGTTCTGCAGGACGCGGAGGCGGTCGACGTCCTGATCACCGACTACGCCATGCCCGGAATGAGCGGCGTCGCCCTGATCCAGGAGACGCGGCGCCTGACGCCGGAGTTGCCGGTTCTTCTCATCACCGGATATGCCGACAAGCCGGACGGCATCGAGCACTGCGCGGTTCTGCACAAGCCGTTCAGGCCGCAGGCTCTCGCCGAGCAGCTCGCCACCCTTCTGAAAGCGGGCTGACGGGACCACCGCACTGCCCCCTGCAACGCTTGCCCCTCTGCCCTGTTGTATCGGGGCAACGTGCCATGTCGGCGCGCAATGGGGAGTGGTTCATGAGCGAACTCCGTGAGGGCAGCGCCACCGTCTCCGCGGAGGCCGAAGCCTTCTATACCGAAAGCCTGAAGCTGCTGACCCAGTCGGGAATCCCGTTCCTTTTGGGCGGGACCTATGCGGTCAGCGCCTATACCGGGATCAACCGGCCGACCAAGGACATCGACATCTTCTGCTGCGGTGGCGACTTCCCGCGCATCCTGGGTCACTTCCAGGACCATGGCTTCGGGACGGAGATCGAAGACGAACGCTGGATCGGCAAGGTCAAGCATGGCGACCTGTTCTTCGACGTCATCTTCAATTCGGCCGTCGCCATCAACCCGGTCAACGACCGCTGGTTCAAGGAAGAACATCGCGCGGTGATCTGCGGAGCCGACGTGCGGCTGGTGGCGCCGACGGAGATGATCTTCTCCAAGTCCTTCGTCCAGATGCGCCACAAATACGATGGCCCGGACGTGGCGCACCTGATCCTGAAGCAGCACGACAAGGTCGACTGGAAAAGGCTGCTCGCCCATATGGAGCAATATTGGGAGGTGCTGCTGATCCACCTCCTGAATTTCCGGTTCATCTATCCGACCGAACGCGATTGCGTGCCCGACTGGCTGGTGGCCGAACTGCTGGAACGGATGCAGGAACGCGCCAAGCTGCCGGTCGCCCAGACCCGCATCTGCCGCGGCCGGCTCTTCTCGCGCGAGGATTACCTGATCGACGTCACCCAATGGGGCTTCGCCGACGTCGTCGGGGAGGAGGGCACGAAGGAGATCCCGAGGGAGAAGAAGAATGGATGAGCGCAGGCTGACCGTCGCCGCCATCGGCGACATCCATGTCGGGGAGACCACGCAGTATCCCTATCGCGAGCTGTTCCAGGAGATCGCCGCCAAGGCCGACGTGCTGGCGCTGTGCGGCGACCTGACCAACCACGGCAAGCCGCGCGAGGCGGAAATCCTGGCCGACGCCCTGCGCGCCATCGGCATCCCGATCGTCGCCGTCTTCGGCAACCATGATTACGAATGCGGCCATTTGGAAGAGGTCCAGCACATCCTGACCCAGGCCGGCGTGCGTTTCCTGGACGGCGCCCCGCAGGAGATCGGCGGGGTGGGGTTCGCCGGGGTCAAGGGCTTCGGCGGCGGGTTCGGCAACCGGATGCTGGACAGCTTCGGCGAACCGGCGATCAAGCAATTCGTCCATGAGGCGGTGAACGAAGCGATGCGGCTGGAAAGCGCGCTGCGCCAGTTGGACACGGAGCGGGTGTTCGTGGTTCTGCATTACGCCCCCATCGCCGCGACGGTGGAGGGGGAGCCGACGGAGATCTTCCCGTTCCTGGGGTCGTCGCGGCTGGCCGAGACCATCGACCGCTTCGACAATGTCCGCGCCATCGCCCACGGCCATGCCCATCACGGGACCTATTCGGGGAAGACGCTTCGCGGCACGCCGGTCTACAACGTGGCGCAGACCATCCCGAAGGAAACCGGCCGGCCTTATGCGCTGATCGAGATTTGAACGGGCAGGTTCTATTCTGAAGTACAACTTTCTTGCAACCACAGTGGTTTACGGGTGGTCAGCGCTGATGGGTGAATATTGCTCGCAGATCGATTTTGCCGAGCCCAGCCGAGCGCTGACCTTCCTCGTCAACGGGCCGAGTTCAACATCGGGCCGGTCAGTTCGGGGCCGTTCGCGGCATCCGCGATGGTGATGGCGGTCGGGCCTTGTGAGCCCAACGTCATCGTCACCGGGCGGCCATTGTTGTAGTTCTTCCACATCTGGTACAGGGCCAGAGCCGCGAACATCTTGCCGTCGCGGCCGGTGTTGTACTGCCATTCCTGGGTCGGCACGACGCGCAGGGTGCCGTTGCCGGACTGCTCCACCTTTTCGGCGAAACGGTAGCCAAGCTTGTCGCTGATGTTTGCCACCAATCCGTCGAAGCCGGGTGAAAGCCGCCCGAAGCCGGCCTGCGCCGGAGCCGTATCACCGCCGCCCAGCGTGCTGGCAGAGTTCCGCTTGACGAGATCGGCGAACAGCCACCCCTCCTCTCCGGTGCGCAGCACCCGGACGCCCAGCCAACTGCCGTCCCGCCGCAACTCCACGACCTCGTCCCCGCGCGCGATGGTGGAGCGAACCGCCGCGTCGTCCGAGGGGCCGGCACGCAGGTTCACCTTCTCCCCCACCACCGCATGAACATCGCCCGATGCGGCCAACGCCGGAACCACCGGCGTTCCTGCCAAGCCGAGTGCCGCAACCAGGACCAACATCGCTTTCCGTGACATGACCGCTCCTCCCGCTGGGGTGCCGGTGCGCACCGTTTTTCGAACAACACTCGGCAATGGGTGGATGATCCATGAACGGTCCTCCGGTATTTCCGCTTGACCTGAAGTTAACTTGAGGTTTTAGGCTGCCTGTCTGGGATCTGGCATACCAGACAGGCAGCCGATCTTGGCCGATAAACCTCTGAGGCAGGTAAGACGATGAGCAGTGTTCAGCTGGAAACGCCGCGGCGCTCGCCCCCGACAACACGGACGCTGCGCGTGCACCGTCTGGAAAAGGTGACACCGCAGGTCCTGCTGGTCGAACTGCGCGATCCCGAAAGCGAATTGCTGCCGCCAGCGGAACCGGGTGCCCACATCGACGTCCATCTGCCGGACGGGGCGGTGCGGTCCTATTCGCTGTGCGGCGATCCGGCGGACCGGCACGCCTACAGCATCGCCGTTCTGAACGTGCAGGGCGGACGGGGATCGCGCTTCATCCATGGGGATCTGGAGCCGGGCACCGACATCACCGTCGCCCTGCCCCGCAACAGTTTCCGCTTCGACGAGGCGCCACGCTACCTGTTCATCGCCGGGGGCATCGGCATCACCCCGCTGCTGCCGATGATCCGCGAGGCGGCCCGCCGGGAGGCCGCCTGGGCTCTTCACTATTGCGTGCGCAGCGCAGCCGCGGCGCCGTTCCTCCCGGAACTCCGCGCATTGGCCGGCAGCAAGGGCGCCAACGGCCGGGTCGAGGTCCATGCTGCCGACGAAGGCAGGAAACTGACGGTGGATGCGCTGCTCGCAGAGACGCCCGACGATGTCCTGGTCTATTGCTGTGGTCCGCAGCGGCTGATGGAGCCCGTCGCCGCCGCCGCCCGGCCGACGCAGGACGTGCGCTTCGAGTGGTTCGCGCCGCGCACGGAGCCGGTGCGGGAGGATGCGTCGGACGACAGCTTCGAGGTGGTCTGCGCCCGCTCCGGCGTGACCGTCACTGTGGCGGCGGGGACCAGCATTCTGGAGGCGCTCGATGGCGCCGGTGTCGCGGTCGACTCGTCCTGCGAGCAGGGCATCTGCGGCACCTGCGAGACGGCAGTGCTGGAGGGTGAACCCGACCACCGCGACAGCGTGCTGTCCGACGCCGAACGGGCCGCCGGCAAGACGATGATGCTGTGCGTGTCGCGTGCCCGAAGCGCAAGATTGGTGTTGGATGTCTGATATTCGATGCGTCACAACAAGACATTGGGAGGAATGATGACCGAGGAAGACCTGCAGCGGCTCGGACTGGCGCTGTTGAACAGCCCGGCGGAGGCCATCGTCTATTCCGACCGGGAGGGCTTGATCCGGTTCTGGAACGCGGGGGCGGAGCGTGTGTTCGGCTTCACCGCCGAGGATGCGCTCGGCCAATCGCTGGACATCATCATTCCCGAACGCCAGCGCCAACGCCATTGGGAGGGCTATGGCGAGGTGATGCGGACGGGCGTGAGCCGCTATGGCAGCGGCGATCTGCTGTCGGTGCCGGCGCTACGCAAGGACGGCAGCCGCATTTCCGTCGAGTTCACCATCGTGCCCTTGAAGGACGCGGATGGAACGATGATGGGAATGGCATCGGTCATGCGCGACGTATCGGCACGCTTCGAAGAGTTGAAGGCCCTGCGGCGGCAGGCGGCCGGACGCTGAAAAAGACCCTGCCCTACGCCCCGCCGGTCAGGCGCGCCCGCAACTCGCGCTTGACCACCTTGCCGTAGTTGTTCTTCGGCAGTCCCTCGACGAACAGGTAGCGCTTGGGCCGCTTGAAGCGGGCGATGCTGGCGTTGCAGTGGGCGTCGAGGCTGTCGGAGGATATCTCGCGGCCGGGTTCGGCGACGATGAAGGCGACGACGATCTCGCCCCATTCCGGATCGGGCTGGCCGGTGACGCAGACCTCGGCGACGTCGGCATGGCGCAGCAGCACCTCCTCCACCTCGCGCGGATAGATGTTGGTGCCGCCGCTGATGATGACGTCCTTCGACCGGTCGCGCAGCGTCAGGTAGCCGCGCCGGTCGAAGGACCCCATATCGCCGGTGTAGAGCCAGCCGTCGCGCAGCGCCTCGGCCGTCGCCTTGGCATTGTTCCAGTATCCGGCCATCACCACGTCGCCGCGGCAGACGATCTCGCCCACCTCGCCGGGGGGAAGCGGCCGGCCTTCGGCATCCACCACCGCCACCTCGACGCCGCTGCGGGCGAAGCCGACGGATCCCAGCACTGCGTCATCGTCGGCGGCATGGTCGCGGCGTCGCAGGGACGTGATGGTCATCGGCGCCTCGCCCTGGCCGTAGATCTGGGCGAAGACAGGACCGAAGGCCGCGAGCGACCGCCGCAGTTCCTCCACATACATCGGGCCGCCGCCATAGACGATGGAGCGCAGATGAGCCGGCCGGCGTCCGCCGCGCTCCGCCTCCAGCCGCAGCCGCTGCACCATGGTCGGGGCCAGGAAGGCGCCGCAACCGGGATGACGGTCGCAGAGATCGAGGAATTCCGCCGGCTCGAAGGCCGAGGAAGCCGGAACCACCTGCCGGGCGCCGCGGGCGACATAGGCCGCCATGTAGAGGCCGGAGCCGTGCGACATCGGCGCGGCATGCAGCAGGCTGCATTCCTCGTCCACTGTTTCAACATCGGCGAGATGGGCAATGGTCATGGCCAGCAGGTTGCGGTGGGACAGCATCGCCCCCTTCGACCGCCCGGTGGTGCCGCTGGTGTAGAACAACCAGCCCAACGCCTGCGGGTCGGGGTCGATCGGTCCGGCCCATTCCTCCCCCTCCGCCAGCGCCGCATGGTCCGCCCCGCCGATGACGATGCGGCGGCAAGATGCGGCGGACGACCCGGTCAACGCCTGTTCCAACCCGCCGGCCAGCTTGGGCGAAACGAAGACGGTGGTCGCCGCGGAATCCTCCAGGATCTGCACCAGCTCGCGCGGATGCAGCTTGGCGTTCACCGGCGTCGCCGCCATGCCGGCGGCCCAGATGGCGAAGAACAGCTCGACATAGTCCGGCACATTCTCGGTGGCGATGGCGATGCGGTCGCCCGGCTGTCCGCTCGCGCGCAATCCCGCGGCGATGCGCAAAGCCCGCGAGCGAAGCGATGCGAAGCTGTGGACCTCTTCTGTGCCGCGGAACACCGCTCCCCGGTCAGGGAATCGGGCCGCCGCTTGATCGAGAAGGGAGAACAGATTCACCGGTGCCGTTCCTTCCTTTTGCGGCCAATCCGCTGGCTTTGCGGATTGTAGACCAATAGACGCAAATCGGGAGGTTCATCAACGGCGTAGGCGGAATGTTCCACCCAGACGATGGCCGCAGCGTCACAGCACCATCAGGAGGGCCGGAACGCCGGCCAGCACGGCGCCCTGGGTGCCGCCCCAGACGATGCTGTCATCGGCCGGCAAGCCGCCGCCGACCTGACGGAAATGGACGATCGCACGATAGAGGGATGGAACGAGGGCGCTCAGCGAAAGCCACAGCACCCATCCCGGGGCGTTCCCGATCACGACCGCCGGCGCCAGCATCAGCATCGTCCGGCCGATGCCGGACAGACCGTCGGCGACCACTCCGGTCCACCCGCGGCCCGGCAGGCCTGCACGGCAGGGCATCAGAAGCAGCCCGCCGATCATCGCGGCTGCGGTGGCCGCACCGATCAGCAGAGCCATCTGCATCGGCAGGAGAAGCGACCATGGTGCGGTGGTGAGCAACGTGGCCGGCAGCCCCCAGAGCGGCAAGCGCATCCACATGTTCGGCTGCCGGTAGACCGTGCCGAGAAACAGGCCTCCCAGCACGCAGCTGGCAACGGTGAGCAGACCGGCTGTGATCAGGAGATAGTCGATCAGGAACTGTTCGGTCAGCATCACCATCGAAGCACTCTCCGTCTGTGCGGACAGGTCACAGTGGTGGGCCGTTGCAAGCCGCGTCAACCGAAATGCGGCGCTTCGGCTCTGAACAGCCGGTGAAAGGCGCTTGGCCGGAACCCTCCTTCGAGACGGCGCAGGCGCCACGATTGCTGGCAGGCCGCGCATCGGCTCTATATATGATTGCAGCTTAACTGCAGATGTGGGCCGGAATGAGCGTGGGTAGCCAGAGCAAGCGGGGGGTGTTCGACCGGGCCGGTACCGTCGCGGCGCTCATGCGGGATCTCGATTGGTCGCGCACCCCCGTCGGTCCGGTAGATGGCTGGCCGCAGAGCCTCAAGGCGACCATCCGCACGCTGCTGACCTCCCGCTATCCGATGATCCTGACCTGGGGACCGGAGTTCACCCAGTTCTACAACGATGCCTACGCGCAGTTGATCGGCGACAAGCATCCGGGCGCGCTCGGCATCGACATCAGGATCACGCTCGCCGAGGCCTGGGACACGTTGGGGCCGATGATCGACGCGGTCATGCGCACCGGCGTCGCCAACTGGACTCCGGCGCTGCTGCTTCTGCTGGAAAGGGCGGGCTACCGGGAGGAGGCCTATTTCAGCGTGTCCCACGCCCCGGCGGAGGATGACGACGGCCGGATCGTCGGCATGCTGGCGGTGTGCAGCGAGGTGACGCCCCAGGTTGTCGGGGAACGGCGCATGGTGCTGCTTCGGGAGCTCGCCGCGCGGACAGCAGAGACGCGTACGGTGGAGGCGGCCTGCCGCGGAGCGGCGGTGGTCGTCGAGGAGCACCCGCAGGACGTGCCTTTCTCGCTGCTTTACCTCACCAATGCGGAGGGGACTGCGCTCACCCTCCAGGCCGCCGTCGGGCTTCCCGCCGATGCCCCGTTGATACCAGCCGCCATCCGGTTCGGTGGTGACGAGCCCGATTTTTGGGGATTGCGCCGTGCCGTGGCCGGCGAGACGGTGGTTACCGACGGTGTCGATCGTTGTCTGTCGAAAGCCGCGGGACCATGGGGGGATCCGGTGCGCACGGCGGTCAGCCAGCCCATCGGCGCCACCGGACAGGGGATGCCGATCGGCGTGCTCGTCACCGGCACGAGCCCGAACCGGGGGCTGGATGACGGCTACCGGTCCTTTCTGCACCTGTTGGCTGGACAGGTCGCGATCGGCCTGGGCAACGCCCTGGCCTATGAGGCCGAGCGCCAGCGGGCCGATGCGCTTGCCGAACTGGACCGTGCCAAAACCCTTTTCTTTTCCAACGTCAGCCACGAGTTCCGCACGCCGCTGACCCTGCTGCTCGGCCCGTTGGAGGAACTGCTGACGCGGGCCGAGACATGGGCTCCACCCGACCGCGACCTGATCCACACCGTTCATCGCAACGGGTTGCGGTTGCTCAAGCTGGTGAACTCACTGCTCGACTTCGCCCGGATCGAAGCGGGACGGGCGCAGGTCAGGATCGAGAAAACCGATCTTGCGGCCTTCACCGCCGATATCGCCGGCAGCTTCCGCTCCGCCATCGAGACCGCCGGCTTGCGCTTCACGGTGGCCTGCGATCCCCTGCCGCAGCCGGTCGGGGTCGACCGCGACATGTGGGAGAAGATCGTCCTCAATCTGCTGTCCAATGCCCTGAAATACACGATGTCGGGCTCTATAGGCCTCAGTCTGTCCTGCGGGCCGGAGGGAATCCGGCTGTCTGTGAGCGACACCGGAATCGGCATCCCCGAGGCGGAGCATGAGCGGATCTTCGACCGCTTCCACCGAATCGCCTCGGCACAGGGAAGAACGCATGAGGGGACCGGCATCGGCTTGGCCCTGGTCCGCGAACTCGCCCGGCTGCACGGCGGCGACGCGCAGGTCGCCAGCGTTCCGGGCAGGGGCTCGACCTTCACGGTCTCGCTGCCGTGGGGGTCGGGAGCGGCAATGTCCGCGGATGAGCCCGACGACGCAGATCTGGAAGGCGCTGATCTGGACGGCGCGGATCTGGAGCCCACGCCGGTCAGGGCCCATGCCTTCCTCGCCGAGGCCGGACGATGGGTCGGCCCGGGCGCAAGCGACGCCGGCCCGGCGGAGACGGCGGGTGACGGCATGCGCGGCCGGGTCCTTGTCGTGGACGACAATGCGGACATGCGCGACTACCTCGTCCGGCTTCTGGGTGCCGAATTCACGGTCGTCACCGCGGCCGATGGGGAGGAGGCGCTGAGCATCCTGCGGCAGGCCAAACCCGATCTGGTGCTCAGCGACGTGATGATGCCGCGGCTCGACGGCTTCGGGTTGCTGGCGGCCTTGCGGCGCGATCCGGTACTGCGGGACGTGCCGGTGGTGTTGCTCTCCGCCCGTGCCGGCGAGGAGGCGAGCGTCGAGGGGCTGGATGTCGGCGCCGACGACTATCTGGTGAAGCCCTTCTCGGCGCGGGAACTCGTCGCCCGCGTGAAATCCAACCTGACCATGGCACGGCTGCGGCGGGAGGTGGCGAGCGCCCACCATGATGCGGAAAGGATGCGGGCGCTGGGCCAGCTGACCTCCGGCGTCGCCCATGATTTCAACAATCTCCTGATGGTTCTGCGCGGGGCCGTTCACCTGATCGGCCGCCGCACCGACGATCCCGCCCTGCGCAGCGTCCTGGGCCATGCGACGGAGGCGATCGAGCGCGGAGCGCTGATGACCCGGCAGCTGCTGTCCTTCTCCCGGCGCCAGCGTCTGGACCCGCAGCCAGTCGACCTCAATGGATTGCTGGAAGAACTGGCGCCGGTTCTCGACCGCGCCTTCCCGGAGAATATCCGGGTCGAGCTGAAGCTGGATGACGTGCCGGCTGTCCTGCTCGACCGCTCGGAACTGGATGCGGCGCTCCTGAACCTCGCCGTGAATGCCCGCGATGCGATGCCGGACGGTGGTCTGCTGCGGTTTGAGACCAAGCTGGCCGAGGCCGGTGCAGCCCCGCATGGTGGTGGGCGGTTCGTCTGCATGCGGGTGGTGGACAGCGGCAGCGGAATGCCGCCGGACGTCGCCAAGCGGGCGTTCGAGCCATTTTTCACCACCAAGCCGGTGGGGAAAGGGACCGGACTGGGGCTCAGCCAAGTCTACGGCTTTGCCAGCCAGTCGGGGGGCCGTGTCGCCATCGACAGCAGGACCGGCGACGGAACGACGGTCACCTTGTATTTGCCAGTGGCGGATTAGGCCCATGCAGACGACAGCACATCAGCCCGGCGGATCGGCGGTCATTCTCGTCGTTGAAGACGAGGATCTCCTCCGCATCATGACCGTGAACCTCCTTGAGGACATGGGACACCATGTGATCCCGGCGGCGTCCGCGCAGGAGGCGCTGGAGGTGGTCCGGAACGACCCCGGCATCGACCTGCTGTTCACCGATATCCGCATGCCGGGCATCGACGGTTTCCAACTGGCCGAGCGTGTCTGTGCCCTTCGCCCGGCCATCAAGGTGATCTACGCCACCGGTTACACTGAGGTGGAAAGCAGGCCCTCGCCGAACGCGCCGGGGCCGCTCCTGCGCAAGCCCTATGCGCCGGAAGCGCTGGCGGGGGAGATCGGCAAGGTCCTCGCCGATCGGGATCGACATCGGATCTGATCTCTCAAACCGGCGCAATCTCGCCGGGCAACCCTGGGACAAGCCCGAATGTCGACCAAGCTGGACTTCCGCCGCCTCCGCTATTTCGTCGCCGTCTGCGAACTGGGCAGCTTTTCCAAGGCCAGCGAGTTCCTGAACGTCGCCCAATCGGCGATCAGCCAGCATGTGGCGACGCTGGAGGAGGATCTGGGCGTCCAGCTTCTGGTGCGCCAGCCGCGCGGCGTCAGCCGGACCGAGGCGGGGGAACGGCTCCATGCCCATGCCAGGGGCGTGCTGCACGCGCTGGAGCAGGCGGAACTGGACGTGCTGTCGCTGGCGCGGGCGGTGGTGGGGCCCGTGATGGTCGGCTTCAACTACACCGCGATGGAGGCCATCGGCCTGCCCTTCATCCGCCGGGTCGCCTCCACCCTGACCGAGGTGAAGCTCCGCGTCATCGAGGCGCACAGCGAAATTATGCACCAGTGGATGCTGTCCGGGCAGGCCGACCTTGCCCTGACCCTGGTGCCTCCCAACGACGACCGCCTGGAAGGCGTGCCGCTGCTGGACGAGGAACTGGTCTGCCTCGGCACCCGCGCGATGCTCGGCGACGGGGGACCCATCGATCTGGCCGACGCGCTGCGCCTGCCGCTGATCATGCCCGGCCGCACCGCCGTGCTGCAGGCGCTGGCCAGCGATGCCGAGGTGCGCAACGCCATCGCCGCGAAGGTCTATATGGAAATCGAATCGGCCATCCCGTTGAAACGGGCGGTCAGCGCCGGGCTGGGCGTGACCATCCAGTCGGCGGCGCTGGCCGGTGACGAGATCGCCCGCGGCGAACTGGTGGCGCGGCCGGTGGTGAACCCGACGATGGGACGCACCCTGTATCTGGTGTCCTCGCGCATGAAGACCGCGTCCCGTGCGGTGGTGGAGGCTCGGCGGCTGATGATCGACGTAGTGCGCGAGGCGCAGGCGAGCGGCCGCTGGCCCGGCCGGCTGCGCGACATCCATCTGGAAACCAGATAGCTCGCTTCGTTTCTTTGTATTTTACGACCCTGCTCCCCCGTGCTGTTCTGTTTTGCAAGCAAACAATCCGAAGGCCCGCAGTTGAATGGGCCCGGTTTCCGGCCCTGGCTTCTCCGCCGCCGGAACGCCGCAATGAACCATCGAAGGGAGGTGCAGGACATGACGACCACCAAGACGTCCGCCCATGGTCTTACCCGCGCGAAGCCGATGCTGGCGCTGCTCGCCGCCGCTTCGGCCACGGCGCTGATGGCGCTGCCGACGGATGCGGAGGCTGCGACGCGGATGCGTTGCAGCCATCAGCTGCCGCCGTCCCATCACATCGCGAAGGTCGTCGACCGCTGGGCCGCGGAGGTGAAGACACTGTCCGACGGCAATCTGGACGTCCAGGTGTTCGGTTCCGACAGCCTGATCAAGGCCAACGAGAACATCCTGGCCGTCGCCAAGGGCGACATCGAATGCGCCTTCTCGCTGAATTTCCAGTGGGGCAAGACCCTGCCGCTGATGAACGTCACGGTCGGCCCCTACACCATGTCCTCGATCGAGGCGTGGAAGAAATGGCCGGATTCCGAAGCCGCCGCCTTCCTTGAAGAGCGGCTGCTGAAGAAGGGCGTGAAGAACGTCGTCTGGATGTTCCAGACCAACACCAGCGTCTTCACTTCCAAAGGCAAGCCGCTGCTGAAGCCGGCCGACTTCCAGGGACAGAAGATGCGCGGCATCGGCCCCGCCTTCGACCGCGGGCTGAAGGCGATGGGTGCCACCCCGGTGGCGATTCCCGGCAGCGAGGTCTATCAGGCGCTGGCGACCGGCGTCATCGACTCCGCCATCACCGACGTCGCCGCCGCCTGGTCGCGCAAATACTACGAGGTGCAGGACCACATGACCGTGGTGCCGGCGCTGGCTGCCTATCTCCACGGCTACGTCAATCCCGGCTGGTACAACAAGCTGACCGACAAGGACAAGGCCGCCCTGAAGAAGGCCGGCGACCTTGCCTCCGGCTGGGCGATCGAAGCCTCGCAGGAGGCCGCGGCCAGCGCGCCTGCGGATTTGGCATCGAAGGGCGTCAAGGTGCACGTCGCGACGCCGGAGGAGAATGCCGCCTTCAAGGCCGCCATGGCTCCCGCCTTCGCCGAGGGCTTCGCCGACGAAACCGGCGCCGACGGCCGCAAGCTTCTGGAACTCGTCAACAAGCTCCAGTGAAGAGGGGACCGGCCATGAGCAGCATGTCCACTCCCGACACCGTTACCCCCGTCAGCGGAAAGGGAGCCTCCCATGGCGCCCTGCGCCTGCTGACCGGCACAGCGTCGGTCCTGTCGCGCATCGGCGGCGCGCTCAGCATCCTGCTGATCGTCGTCGTGCTGGCCCTGACCACCGCCGGCGTGCTCGCCCGCTATGTCGTGGGTCAGCCGCTGGAGGGCGTGGACGAGGCCTGCGGCTTCATGGTCGTCGCCATGGTGATGGCCGGCGCGGCCGAGGCGCTGCGCACCGACCACCATATCCGCATCGATCTGATCATGGGCTTCGTCGGTCCGCGCGGCCGGCGCTGGCTGGATGCCTGGTCCAATCTGGCGGTGCTGGTCTTCGCCGTGCTGCTGGCCCGCACCGGCTGGCACACCGCCATGTTCTCCTACGACTTCGACGCCTTCTCGCCGGGGCAGCTGGAGCTGCCGATGTGGATCCCGCAGGCCACGCTTCCCATCGGCGCCGCCCTGCTGGGGATCGTCGCCTTCGCCAAGCTGCTCGCCGCCCTGGCGGGAAATGAGACCGACGAGCGGACGGGAGGCCACTGATGACGTTCCTGATCCTGGGCCTGCTGCTGCTCCTGCTGTTCAGCGGCATGCCGATCTTCGCGGCTCTCTCCCTCACCTCGCTCGGCGTGCTGGTCCTGTTCGAGGGCAGCATCGACAGCATGGCCGATGCGGTGTTCTCCAGCCTGAACAACCCGCTGCTGGCCACCATCCCGATGTTCGCCCTGATGGCGCACATCATGATCAAGGCCAAGGTGGTCGACGACCTCTACGAGATGTCGAACACGCTGGTCGGGCACATCAAGGGCGGGCTCAGCTTCGCCACCATCCTGTCCTGCACCATCTTCTCGACCATCTCCGGGTCATCGGTGGCGACGGCGCTGACCATCGGCTCGATCTCCATCCCGCAGATGAAGCGCTTCGGCTACCGCCAGCGCGACACCTACGGGCTGATCGCGGCCGGCGGCACGCTGGGCATCCTGATCCCGCCGTCGGGGCCGATGATCCTCTACGCCATCGTCACCGACGCGTCCATCGGCGCCCTGTTCCTGGCCGGGATCATTCCGGGCCTGATGATGGCGGTTCTGTTCGCCGGCTACAGCTGGCTGCAGGCCAAGCGGCAGGACAGCGTGCAGTCGCAGCCCTGGCCCGGCTTTGGCGCCGTCGCCTCCGCCTTCCGCAGGTCGATCTGGGCGGTCCTGATGCCGCCGCTGATCCTGGGCGGCATCTATCTCGGCGTCTTCACGCCGGGCGAGGCCGCGGCGGTCGGTGCGGTCTATGCGCTGGCGGTGGCGCTGCTGGTCTACCGCAACGTCTCCTTCGCCGACCTGCTGGATTGCGGCGTGCAGACGATGCGGACCAGCGTGATGCTGTTCATGATCATCGCCGCCGCCGGCATGTTCGGCCATGCCATCACCATCATCCGCCTGCCGGCCCAGATCATGGAGACGGTGACGGCGCTGGGCCTGTCGCAGGGCGGCTTCATCCTGGCGGTGATGTTCGCGATCTTCATCCTGGGCATGTTCCTGGAGACCATCGCCATCATCCTGATCACCACCCCCATCATCCTGCCGGTGATGACCGCGCTGGGCATCGACCCGATCTGGTACGGCGTGATGCTGATGATCAACCTGGAACTGGCGCTGATCACCCCGCCTGTGGGCATGAACCTGTTCGTCATCAAGGGCATCACCACGTCGTCCCTTGCCGAGGTCACGCGCGGCGCCCTGCCCTATGTTCTGCTGATGATGGCGGGCCTGTTCGTGACCTGGCTGGTCCCGTCGCTGTCGCTCTGGCTGCCGCAAGCCGCGGGCTTCGGAATCTGATTGCGGGATTCGGCCTCTAACCGCCCCTTAAACCGTCCCGACCTTATCCCTTCCCGTTTCCATCGGATGCGCACCCTCCCCGCGCATCCGGACGGAGGACCCTTGCCATGACGAAAGACCCCGTGACCATCGTCGAGGTCGGCCTGCGCGACGGGCTCCAGATTCTCGACCGCGTGGTGCCCACCGCCGACAAGCTGCGCTGGCTGGAGGCAGAGCACCGCGCCGGCGTCCGCCGCTTCGAAGCCGCCTCCTTCGTTCCGCCCAGGCTGCTGCCCCAGATGGCCGACGCGGCCGAAGTGGTGGCCGGCGCCCGCAAGCTGCCCAGCGTCATCGTCCACACGCTGGCCCCCAACCTGAAGGGCGCCTTGGCGGCGCTCGCCGCCGGCTCCGACGTCATCGTCCTGCCCCTGTCGGCCAGCGAGGCGCACAGCCGCGCCAACATCCGCAAGACCCGCGAGGAGTCGGTGGAGGAGTTGGCCCGCGTCTGCCGCGCCCGCGATGAGGGTGGCTACAGGACCCGCATCGACGCCGGCATCTCCACCGCCTTCGGCTGCACCATCCAAGGCGAGGTGCCGGAGGACGAGGTGGTCCGCCTCGCCGAAGCCTGCCTGGAGGTCGGGGCCGACCGCGTGGCGCTGGCCGATACCGTTGGATACGCAAATCCGGCCCAGGTCCGCCGCCTCTACCGGCGGGTCAAGGACATCGCCGGCGACCGGCTGCAGAGCGCCCATTTCCACGACACCCGCGGGCTCGGCCTCGCCAACTGCCTTGCCGTGCTGGACATCGGCATCCGCGAGTTCGACGCCTCGCTCGGCGGGCTCGGCGGCTGCCCGCACGCCCCCGGCGCCAGCGGCAACGTCGCGACCGAGGATCTGGTCTTCATGCTGGAGTCGATGGGCTTCGACACCGGCATCGACTTGGACGCCCTGATCGAGGCGCAACGCCTGCTCGCCACCCTTCTTCCCGGCCAGACGCTGCACGGCAAGATCGCCGCCGCCGGCCTGCCCAAGCATTTCGACCAAAGCCATTATCACCGGAGCCCCGTCCATGTCTGACGCCACCCCTCCCAACCTGCCCTTGGCCGGCATCCGCGTCGTCGAATTCTCCCACATGGTGATGGGGCCGACCTGCGGCATGATCCTGGGCGATCTCGGCGCCGACGTGATCAAGGTTGAACCGGTGACCGGCGACAAGACCCGCGCCCTGCCGGGGGCCGCCGCCGGCTTCTTCCGCACCTTCAACCGCAACAAGAAGTCGCTGGCGGTCGACCTGAACAGCCCGGACGGGCTGGCCGCCGTCCACAAGCTGGTCGACACTGCCGACGTGGTGCTGGAGAATTTCCGCCCCGGCCTGATGGCGCGTTACGGCCTCGACTACGCCAGCCTCAAAGCGCGCAACCCGCGCATCATCAACCTGTCGCTGAAGGGCTTCCTGCCCGGCCCCTACGAGAAGCGCACCGCGCTGGACGAGGTGGTGCAGATGATGGCCGGGCTCGCCTACATGACCGGTCCCACCGGCCGGCCGCTGCGCGCCGGCAGCTCGGTCAACGACATCATGGGCGGCATGTTCGGGGTGATCGGCATCCTGGCGGCGCTGCGCACCCGCGACGCCACCGGCCGCGGCCAGGACATCCAGTCCGGCCTGTATGAGACCTGCGTCCTGCTGTCGGCCCAGCACATGCAGCAGTTCGCAGTGACCGGCGAAGCCCCGCCGCCCTTCCCCGAGCGCATCGCCGCCTTCAGCATCTACGACACCTTCGAAGTGAAGGACGGCGAGCAGATCTTCCTGGGGGCGGTCAGCGACGTGCAGTGGCGGACCTTCTGCACCGCCTTCGGCTTCGACGATCTGCTGGCCGACCCCAGGCTGGACGGCAACACCAAGCGCTGCCACGCCCGCGACTGGATGCTGCCGGAAATCCGCCGCCGCCTCGCCGCCTACAGCAAGGCCGAAATCTCCGAACTGTTCGAGCGCAACGGCCTGCCCTATGCCCCGATCAACCGGCCGGAGGAGCTGTTCGACGATCCCCACCTGAACCAGAGCGGGGGCCTGGCCTCCATCACCACCGAGACCGGCGGCGAGACGCGCGTGCCGCTGCTGCCGCTGACGCTGGACGGGCAGCGGCTGGGCCCACGCATGGCGCTGCCGCCGGTGGGCGCGCAGAGCGCGGCACTGCTGGCCGAACTGGGCTATACTCCGGCGGAGATCGAGCAGATGCTTGCCGCCGGGGTAGTGGCCGATCCGGCCGAAGGACCGAAGGCGCAGGCGGGGGAGGAACGGCTCGCCTCCTGACCGGTGAAAAAAGGAAAGAAGCAATGACCTCCGAGAGCGCACCCGAAACGGCTTTTGAGACCGGCGAAGCCCTGCGGGCCCGCCATCCCGGCGCCATCATCCAGCCCTTCAAGGGTGTGTGGCCGCGCATCGCCGCCGACGCCTACATCGCCCCCGGCGCGGTGGTGGTGGGCGACGTCACCATCGGTGCGGAGGCCAGCGTCTGGTACGGCTGCGTCCTGCGCGGCGACGACCACAGCATCACGGTGGGGCCGCGCACCAACATCCAGGACGGCACCATCATCCATGTCATGCTGAACGAGTATCCCACCGTCATCGGCGCCGATGTGGTGATCGGCCATGGCGTGCGGATGCATGGCTGCACGCTGGCCGACGGCTGCCTGATCGGCATCGGCTCCATCGTGCTGGACGGGGCGGTGGTGGAAAGCGGCGCCATGCTGGCCGCGGGCGCCGTCCTGACGCCGCGCAAGCGCATCCCCGCCCGCCAGCTCTGGGCCGGCAGCCCGGCCAGGTACCTGCGCGACGTCACCGACGCGGAGGTCGAGTTCATCGCCTTCGACGTCAGGCACTATGCCGCACTCGCGCGGACCGCCTTGGGTCGCGGATGAGGCGCTTGCGGCCGAAGCGGCAATCGCCTCACCCCTGAATCGAACCCTCAGTTCTTCAGCTTGTAGCCGGTGCGGAAGATCCACCAGACGACGGCGAGGCAGATCGCCATCATCAGTGCGACCATGGCAAGGCTCAGCGTGACGGGCACGTCGGCGGCGCCGTAGAAGCTCCAGCGGAAGCCGCTGACCAGATAGACGACCGGGTTGAACAGGGTGACCTTCTGCCAGAAGGGCGGCAGCATGCTGATCGAATAGAAGCTGCCGCCTAGGAAGGCCAGCGGCGTGACGATCAGCATCGGCACGATCTGCAGCTTTTCCCAACCATCGGCCCAGATGCCCAGGATGAAGCCCAGCAGGCTGAAGGTCACCGAGGTCATCACCAGGAAGGCGACCATCCAGACCGGGTGGGCGATGGAGAAATCCACGAACAGCCTTGCGGTCAGCAGGATCAGCGTGCCGAGGATGACGGACTTGGTCGCCGCCGCCCCGACATAGCCGATCACCGTCTCGAAGGCGGAAACGGGGGCCGACAGCAGTTCATAGATCGTGCCGGAATAGCGCGGCATGTAGATGCCGAAGGACGCGTTCGACACGCTTTCCGTCAGCACCGACATCATGACGAGGCCGGGGACGAGGAACGCGCCGTAGCTGACGCCCTCCACCGACGCGAATCGTCCGCCGATCGCCGCGCCGAAGACGATGAAGTACAGCGAGGTGGAGATCACCGGCCCGGCGATGCTCTGGAACAGCGTGCGCCAGGTGCGGGCCAGCTCGAAGATGTAGATGGCCTTGAT
This sequence comes from Azospirillum largimobile, assembly GCF_977007025.2. Lineage (NCBI taxonomy): Bacteria > Pseudomonadati > Pseudomonadota > Alphaproteobacteria > Rhodospirillales > Azospirillaceae > Azospirillum > Azospirillum largimobile. Next base: position 471,260 of record NZ_CDRMUA020000003.1, on the reverse strand, counting down.
CGCATGCAGGTTCATGCCCGCTCCTTCACGAGGCTGACGAAGATCTCCTCCAGGGAGCTCTCCTCGGTGCGCAGGTTCGTATAGTTGATGCCGTGGTCGCCCAGCTTGCGCAGCAGCCCGGCGATGCCGGTGCGTTCGCCCTGCGTGTCGAAGCTGTAGACCAGCTCCCGCCCATCGGCCGACAGGGTCAGCGGATAGCCGGCGAATTCGGGCGGGATGGCGTCGAGCGGCGCCAGCAGTTGCAGGGTCAGCAGACGCTTGCCCAGCTTTTCCATCAGCGCGGCCTTTTCCTCCACCAGGATGATCCGCCCGCCGGAGATCACGCCGATGCTGTCGGCCATCTCCTCGGCCTCTTCGATGTAGTGGGTGGTCAGGATGATGGTGACGCCGCTGTCGCGCAGGCGCCCGATCATCTCCCACATGCCGCGGCGCAGTTCCACATCCACGCCCGCGGTCGGTTCGTCCAGGAACAGCACGCGCGGCTCGTGCGACAGCGCCTTGGCGATCAGCACGCGCCGCTTCATGCCGCCGGACAGCGCCATGACCTTGGTGTCCTTCTTGTCCCACAGGGACAGGTCCTTCAGGATCCGCTCGATCACCGCCGGGTCGGGCGGCTTGCCGAACAGGCCGCGGCTGAAGCTGACGGTCGCCCAGACGCTTTCGAACGCTTCGGTCGTCAGTTCCTGCGGGACGAGGCCGATCAGGGACCGCGCGGCGCGCCAGTCGCGCATGATGTCGTGGCCGTCCACCGTCACGCTGCCGGCCGTCCCACGGACGATGCCGCAGACGATGCTGATCAGCGTCGTCTTGCCGGCGCCGTTCGGCCCCAGCAGCGCGAAGATCTCGCCGCGGCGAATGTCGAGATCGACGCCCTTCAGGGCCTGGAAGCCGGATGCGTAGGTCTTTTCCAACCCACGAATCTGAATGATTGGCTGCATATCTCCCCTCGGCTTGCGGGTGCGGGCACCATTAGAGCGGGCGCCAGCATAGCGTCTGACGGACCATGCCGCATCCGCGTTACCGGTAACACCCCGTATGCGATAAGGGCGCGACACGGGTCGCCAGGCAATCACTCACCCGGCAATCACTCGTCTTGACGTTACTCGTCCGGCAGCATGCCCTGCGGCAGGTTCTCGCGGAAGATCACCTCGCCGCGCGGCGTCTCCACCCCCTGCATCGGCGGGCGGCCGGCCCGCAGGTTGGTGAAGATCGCCACGCAGGCCGACAGCGTGTTGCGCGGGTCCTGGGTGATGACCGCGTCCAGCGTGCCGTCGATCAACAGGCCGCGGGTCTCGTTGGTCAGGCCGTGGCCGATGCAGACCATCTCCCGCTCCCGCCGGGTCTCCTTCAGCGCGCGGGCCACACCCTCCGCCCCGCCGCCGATGTTGTAGACCCCGGCAAGGTCGGGGTGCAGCCCCAGCAGCATGCGGGTCTGGCGGTAGCTCTTGCCCTCGTCGTCATGGCCCTCGCGCAGGCCGACCACCTCGATGTCGGGGGCGATCTCCTTCAGGACATGCAGGAACCCCATCTCGCGGTCCTCATGGGCGCGGTAGCTGAGGCTGCCGGCGATCATCGCCACCTTCGCCGGCCGCTTGCCCAGGAACCGCGCGATCAGGTAGCCGGCGGTCCGCCCCGCCGCCCGGTTGTCCAGCCCGACATAGCCGGCCCGGCGGCAGTTCAGGATGTCGGAGATCAGCGTCACCGCGGGCACGTTGCGCTCCGCCAGCGCATCCACCGCCTCGCGCACCGCCGGATGCTCTAGCGCCATGAAGGCGACGCCGTCGGCCTTGCGGCCATGCTGGAACAGGCAGCGGGCCAGCAGTTCGGGATTGAAGCTCTTGATGAACTCGACCTGCGCCTTCACCCCATGCGGGGCCAGCATGGCGTCGGCCCGGCGAATCATCTCGCCCAGTCCGGTCAGGAACCGGTTGTTGCCGGCCGGCAGCAGGAAGGACAGCCGCATCGGCTTTTGCACCGCCGCCGCATGCAGTTCGGATTCCGGCAGATAGTCCAGCTCCGCCGCGGCCTTCAGCACCCGCTGCACCGTGGCCGCACGCACGCCCGGCCGGTGGTTCAGCACGCGGTCGACCGTTGCGGTGGACACGCCCGCGGCCTGCGCGATGTCGACCACCCGCGGCAGTCCGCGCTGGAGTCCCTTGGTGTCCGCATCATCCATCGGGGAAACCATCAAAAACCATCATCATTCGCGTTTGACACTTGTCAGCCCTGGACCTACCGTCCACCCAACAATCATCAATTGACATCAGATCACATCAGAAACGCAAGGCCGGAAGCAGCAATGTCGGCCGGAACCTTATGGGAGGATCGAACATGACCAGTCTGACCCGCCGCACCATGCTGAAGGCCTTCGCCACCGCCCCCGCCGCCCTTCCCGCCATCGGGGCCGCCAGTGCCGTCATCGGCATGCCGCACATCGCACGCGCCGCGGAATTCGAGCTGAAGTACGGCAACAACCTGCCGCTGACCCATCCGCTGAACGTCCGCGCCCACGAGGCGGCGGAGCGGATCGCCAAGGAGTCGAACGGCCGGGTCGAGGTCAAGATTTTCCCAAACAACCAGCTGGGCGGCGACACCGACATGCTGTCCCAGGTGCGCAGCGGCGGCCTGACCTTCTTCACGCCGTCGGCCCTGGTCATCGCCACGCTGGTTCCGGTCGCCGCCATCAACGCGGTCGGCTTCGCCTTCTCCGACTATGACCAAGTGTGGAAGGCGATGGACGGCAAGCTGGGCGCCCATGTCCGCAACGCCATTTCCAAGGTCGGCCTCTACGCCTTCGACAAGATGTGGGACAACGGCTTCCGCCAGATGACCAGCGGCGACAAGGCCATCGGCTCGGCCGCCGACATGGGCGGCCTGAAGATCCGCGTTCCGGTCAGCCCGCTCAGCATCGCCATGTTCAAGGGGCTGGGCGCCGCTCCCACCAGCCTGCAGTTCAGCGAGGTCTATTCCTCGCTGCAGACCCGGATCGTCGACGCGCAGGAGAATCCGCTGCCGATCATCCAGGTCGCCAAGCTGTACGAAGTGCAGAAATACTGCTCCCTGTCGAACCACATCTGGGACGGCTTCTGGTTCATCGCCAACGGCCGCGCCTGGAAGGGCCTGCCGGCGGACATGCAGACCATCGTCGCCAACGCGATCAACGACGCCGGCATGGCACAGCGCGGTGACATCAAGGCGCTGAACCAGTCGGTGAAGACCGACCTGGAATCGAAGGGACTGGCCTTCAACCAGCCGTCGCCCGACAGCTTCCGCGCCAAGCTGCGCGACAGCGGCTTCTACGGCGAATGGAAGAGCCGTTTCGGGGACGAGGCCTGGGGCCTGCTGGAGGAAGCGGTCGGCAAGCTCGCCTGATCCGCCGCCCCTGCCCTACCCGGTCTTCCCACCCATGAAGGAACCCCCCGTCATGTCCCACCTGTCCGAACCGGTCCACGGCTTCGCGGAGGCACCCGGCAGCCTCGGCACCGGTGGTGCCTCTTCGCTGGTCCGCAAGATCGACCACGGCCTGTCGGTCGGGGTGGAGATGGCGGCGGGACTTCTGGTTCTAATCGAGATCATCGTCCTGCTGGCCGGCGTCGTCGCCCGCTACCTGTTCCACACCCCGCTGGTCTGGTCGGACGAACTGGCCTCGATCCTGTTCCTCTGGCTGTCGATGCTGGGGGCCGTGGTGGCGCTGCGCCGGGGCGAGCATATGCGGATGACCGGTCTAGTCAGCCGCGTCGGCCCGCAGGCGCGCAGCCTGCTGGAATGCATCGCCATCACCGCCCCCATCGCCTTCCTGGCGCTGGTGCTCTACCACGCGGTGGATTACGCGATCGAGGAGCAGTTCATCACCACCCCGGCGATGGAGGTGTCCAACGCCTGGCGCGCCTCGGCCCTGCCGGTCGGGCTGGGGCTGATGCTGGTGGCGGCGCTGTTCCGCCTGCTGCGGGTCGCCCGGCCGCTGACCGTGCTGGCGGCGGCGCTGGTGACGGGCGCCATCGTCGCCGGCTTCTGGGTCGCCGGTCCGGTGCTGAAGCCGCTGGGACAGTTGAACCTCATCATCTTCTTCGTCGGGCTGGTCGCCGCCAACGTCTTCGCCGGCGTGCCCATCGCCTTCTCCTTCGCGCTCGCCACCTTCGCCTATCTGGCGCTGACCACCTCCACGCCGCTGCTGGTGATGGTCGGCCGGCTGGACGAGGGGATGAGCCACCTGATCCTGCTGGCGGTGCCGCTGTTCGTCTTCCTCGGCCTGCTGATCGAGATGACCGGCATGGCCCGCGCCATGATCCAGTTCCTGGCCAGCCTGCTCGGCCATGTGCGCGGCGGCCTGTCCTATGTGCTGATCGGCGCGATGTATCTGGTGTCGGGCATCTCCGGCTCGAAGATCGCCGACATGGCGGCCATCGCGCCGGTCCTGTTCCCGGAAATGAAGAAGCGCGGCGCCCCTCCGGGCGATCTGGTGGCGCTGCTGTCGGCGACGGGTGCGCAGACCGAGACGATCCCGCCCAGCATCGTGCTGATCACCATCGGGTCGGTCACCGGCGTGTCGATCGCCGCCCTCTTCACCGGCGGCATGCTGCCGGGCGTGGTTCTGGGCGCCTGCCTGTGCTTCGTCGTCTGGCGGCGCTACCGCCATGAGGACCTGAACCATGTCGAGCGCACCCCCGGCCGCGAGATCGCCCGGCTCGCCATGGTGGCGCTGCCCGCCATCCTGCTGCCCTTCGTCATCCGCGCCGCGGTGGTCGAGGGCATCGCGACGGCGACCGAGGTGTCGACCATCGGCATCGCCTATTCCACCATCGTCGGGCTGCTGATCTACCGCCAGTTCGACTGGGGCCGGCTGAAGCCGATGCTGATCGAAACGGCGTCGCTGACCGGGGCCATCATCTTCATCGTCGGTTGCGCCACCTCCATGGCCTGGGGCCTGACCCAGTCCGGCTTCTCGTCCGACCTCGCCCGCTTCATGGCCGGCATCCCCGGCGGCGCCTACGGCTTCCTCGCCATCTCCATCGTCGCCTTCATCATCCTGGGCAGCGTTCTGGAGGGCATCCCCGCCATCGTCCTGTTCGGCCCGCTGCTGTTCCCCATCGCCCGCGCCGCCGGGGTGCACGAGGTGCATTACGCGATGGTCGTCATCTTCGCCATGGGCATCGGCCTGTTCGCCCCGCCCTTCGGCGTCGGCTACTACGGCGCCTGCGCCATCAGCAAGGTGAACCCCGACGAAGGCCTGAAACACATCTGGGGCTATGTCGGCGCCCTGCTGGTCGGTCTGGTGATCGTCGCCGCCATCCCCTGGATTTCGACCGGCTTCCTGGCGCGTTGAAAGCGGGCTTGGTTTCAGCGCCCGTTACGGCCGCCGGTCTTCCCCGAATCCCCTCTTATCCGGAGTGCTTTCAATGAGCCGATTCTTCGGCCAGATCCGTCAGGCTGGCTACGTCGTGCGCGACATCGAGGCCGCCATGGACTACTGGAGCCGCACGCTCGGCATCGGTCCGTGGTTCTACAACGAGCGGGTTCCGATCCGGAACTACACCTACCGCGGCGAATCCTACGAGGTTCACAATTCGGTGGCGCTGGCCAACTCCGGCCCGCTGCAGATGGAGCTGATCCAGACCCGCAACGACGCGCCGTCGATGTACCGCGACTTCCTCCAGGCCGGAAACACGGGCCTGCAGCATGTCGCCTACTGGACCGAGGATTACGACGCCGACCTGGAGCGGCTGCTCGGCCAGGGCTTCAAGCCGGTGATGAGCGGCGAGGTCGGCGAGAAGGGCCGCTTCGTCTATTTCGACACCGAATACCACCCCGGCACGGTGATCGAGCTGTCGGAGGTCGCCGGGCCGAAAGGCAAGATGTTCGACCTGATCCGCGAGGCGTCGATGGGCTGGGACGGGTCCGATCCGGTGCGGCCGTTTCCGGATTTGAGCAAGCTGTAAGGGGCGTTTCGTAGGAGCGTCTTGCCCCCTCCCTAACCCTCCCCCGCTACGCGGGAGAGGGGACTGCCGCCTTACTCCCGCAAAGCTCCTGCCCCCTCTCCCTCGAAGAGGGGGAGGGATGGGGAGGGGGCATTCGTAAGCCACCACTCCCCATGCGACCGAACAAGGCCAAGCCCATGCACGCCGACCGCATCGAAGCCACATACCTGATCGAAACTCCCCTAGCCCCGGCCAAGGTGGCGGAGGTGATGGCGGGCGAGCAGTCCTGCGGCACCTTCACCCGCGTCCATGGCGAGACCGACGACCTGCGCGCCCGCGCCCGCGCCATCGTCGAATCGGTGGAGAAGCTCGACACCGCCGACACCCCTGCCCTGCCCAACACTTGGGCAGAACGTCAGCGCACCCCCGGTCCCTGGCAGCGCGCCCGCATCACCATCTCCTTCCCCACCGCCAACATCGGCGCCAACCTGCCCACGCTGGCCGCGACGGTCGCCGGCAACCTCTACGACCTCGGCGAAGTCACCGGCCTCCGCCTGGAATCCCTTCACATTCCGCAGGCCTACCGCGCGCAGTTCGACCTGCCCCGCCACGGCGTCGCCGGCACGCGCCGCCTGACCGGGGTGGCGGACGGGCCGTTGGTCGGCTCCATCATCAAGCCGAATGTCGGGCTCTCGGCCGAGGAAACCGGCGAGCTGGTCGGCACCCTGTGCGCCGCCGGGCTGGACTTCATCAAGGACGACGAGATCTGCGCCGACCCGGCCCATGCGCCGCTGGCCCAACGCATCCCCGCGGTGATGGACCGGGTGCGCCGCCACCAGGACCGCACCGGCAAGCATGTGATGGTCGCCTTCAACATCACCGACGAGACCGACGCCATGCGCCGCCATGCCGATTTGGTGGAGCGCGAAGGCGGGTCCTGCATCATGGTCAGCCTGAACTGGTGCGGCTATTCGGCGGTCCAGACCCTGCGCCGGCACAGCGGTCTTGTGTTGCACGGCCACCGCAACGGCTTCGGCGCCTTGTCGCGCCATCCGCTGCTGGGCATCGGCTTCGACGCCTATCAGGCGCTGTGGCGGCTGGCCGGTGTGGACCACATGCATGTGCACGGGCTGAACGGCAAGTTCGCCCAGCCCGATGCCGAGGTGATCGACGGCGCACGGGCGTGCCTTGCGCCGTTGGCGTGCGATCTTCCCCCTCTCCCCCCCGGGGAGAGGGACGGGGTGAGGGGGATGCATGGCGTGGATTCGGGGGAGCCGCATACGTCCATGCCAGCCGACACCTCCACGCAACGCGCCCCCCTCACCCTAACCCTCTCCCCGGGGGGGAGAGGGGATGTGAGCGACGCCGTCATGCCCGCCTTCTCCTCCGGCCAATGGGCCGGCACGGTTCCCGTCACCTGGGAGTCGGTGGGAACGGCCGACCTGCTGTTCATGTCCGGCGGCGGCATCATGGCCCACCCCGACGGGCCGGCAGCCGGCGTGCTGAGCATTCGGCAGGCCTGGGACGCCGTCCGTGCCGGGCGCAGCCTCGACGACGCGGCGGTGGGCCTGCCGGAACTGCGCCGGTCGCTGGACTTCTTCGGAAAGAAGGGCTGACCACAATGCCGGCGATCCCGAAGCTCGGCTGGTACGGCGACGATTTCACCGGGGCGACCGACACGCTGGCCTCGCTGGCGAAGGCCGGGCGGCGAGCGCTGCTGTTCCTCGACGTGCCGGATGTCGCCCGGCTGGGAGCCGCCGGCCCGCTCGACGCAGTCGGCATCGCCGGCGCCGCGCGCAGCATGCCGCCCGACGCCATGCGGGCTGAGTTGGAGCCGGTCGGCCGCTTCTTCGCCGCGCTGGGCGTGCCGGTGATGCATTACAAATGCTGCTCCACCTTCGACAGCGCCCCCACGGTCGGCAGCATCGGGGAGGCGGTGCGCAGCCTTGCGCCCTATTTCCCCAACCCATTCCGCCCGGTGGTGGGCGGCCAGCCGAACATCGGCCGCTATTGCCTGTTCAGCACCCTGTTCGCCGCCGCCGGTACCGGCGGGACGGTCCACCGGATCGACCGGCATCCGACCATGAGCGTCCACCCCGTCACCCCGATGGCGGAGGCCGACCTGCGCAGCCACCTCGCCGCGCAGGGGCTGGACGGGATGGCGGCTCTGCACTACCCCGATTATTGCCTGGACGACGCAGCGCTCGACATCCGGCTTGAACGCCTGCTGGCGGAACAACCATCCGCCGTCCTGCTGGACGTATCGCGCAGCACGGATCTCGCCGCCGTCGGTCGGCTGATCTGGAACCATGCGCTACGCCAGCCGCTCCTGGCCGTGGGGCCGAGCAGCGTCGCCCAGGCCCTGACCGCCCATTGGGACGCCCAATCCCTGACCGCGCTCACCGAGGAGACGCCGCTCGCCGCCGCGGCAGCCCCGGTCTTCCTGATGGCCGGCAGCCTGTCGCCGGTAACCCGCCGGCAGATCGAGGCGGCACACTCCTATTGCCGCATCCAGGCCGATGCCGCCGCCCTGTGCGACGACCCTGCCTATGGCGAACGCCTGCTGGCGGAGGTTGCCGCCTCCTTGCGCGCCGGACGCCACACGCTGGTCTGGACCGCCCCGGCCGAGCCGGGGACCGCCGACACCACCCGCGCCGGTCGGGTCGCGGCGGCCACGGCGGCATTCGTCGCGGCGGTGCTGCGCGCCGTGCCCCTGCGCCGGGTCGGCATCGCCGGCGGCGACACGTCGAGTCTCGCGGTACGGGCGCTTGGCTGCTGGGGGCTGTCCTACCGCTGCACCCTGGTGCCCGGCGTCACCGTAAGCCGCACCCATGCCGACGATCCCGCGGCGGACGGGCTGGAGTTGATGCTGAAGGGCGGCCAGATGGGCGGCGACGACCTGTTCGAACGGCTGCTTGGCTGACCAGTGCCCAGTTGTATGAGCATTAAAACCGTACTCCAGGCAATCTCCCGTTTCCTGAAGCACAGCATAAAAATACTTAAGTGTCCAAATGAAGCGCCCAACCTCTCCGCGCAATTCGGAGAGTCCGCCGTGTTGCGTTCGTATGAAATTAACGTTTCTGTCTGATAAAATGCTCACAATTATCATCTTGGACGTACTCCGACATGGGCGCGGCAGCCTGCATCAACCATACGTCCGACCAACATTGGTCAACGAATGATTTTGCAGCACTTACCCTGATCGCCGACCCGATCTGGGTCGCCGATCTGCGGACGGGCCACGCCCTTTGGGCGAACCGCGCGGCTTGCGCCCTCTGGGGATTGCAGTCGCCGAATGAACTCCCCTCGGACGCCGATTGCATCCTGCCGGCATCGGTCCGGCAGCGGCTTCCCGAATACGCCCTGCTGCTTTCGGACGGCGCCAGCGTGAGCGAGCGCTGGATCGTTGCGGCTGCGTGCGGCCCGGCCTACCTGTCCTGCCACTGCTCCGGCATCCGTCTGGCGGACGGTCGGACGGCGATGCTCGTCCATGGCAGGCCGCATCCGGCCGAATCGGTGCCGTCCTCCGCGCTGCACCTGTCGCGGATGGTGGAACATCTGCCGATGGCGGCGGCCTATGTCGAGGACGAGCGGATCTTCATCAACAAGGCGGCGGAACGGCTGACCGGCTACCGGCAGGAAGACCTGCCCGGCATGGACGCATGGTTCTCCACCGCTTACCCCGGCCATGACCGCGAGATCCGCAGCCGGTACGACGCGGCACGGCTGGCTGAAGCCTCGGTCCTGACTGACCTTGAGATCACCTGCAAAAACGGCAATCGCCGCTGGATCCGCTTCTTCGCCTATCTGACCCGGGGCGGCGAGGTCTGGCTGATGGAGGATGTGACCGATCATCGCGCCACGCTGGAGGCTCTGCACCACGAGCGCGCGGTTCTGCAAAGCCTGATCGATTCGATGCCGGACATCGTCTTCTTCAAGGACCGGGACGGCGTGTACCTCAACTACAATCTTGCGGCCCTCGATTATGTCGGCTGGCGTCCGAATCCCGACGATCGCTTGCGCGATGCCGATCTGGTCGACCCCGAAACGGCGGAGCGCCGTCGGCGGGGGGACCTGCGCGCGATGGAACAGGGGATGGCGCGCAACGAGGAATGGTTCGTCTACCCCGACGGCCGGCAGCGGCTGATGGAAACCGTCAAGACCGTCTGTCGCGACCGCGAAGGGACCGTTCTTGGCGTCGTCGGCATTTCCCGCGACGTCACCGATCGGCGCGCCATGGAGGAAATGCTTCGGCGCAGCGAAGCGGAAAAGGACCATCTCGCCAACCACGATCCGCTGACCGGCCTGCCGAACCGCCGGCTGTTCTTCGCCCGCACCGACGCGGAACTCGAACGGTCGTGCCGCATCGGCCAGCCGCTGGCCTTGCTGTTCATCGATCTCGACGGCTTCAAGCCGGTGAACGACCGTCTCGGCCACGGCGCGGGCGACCAGGTGCTGCGCGTGACGGCGGAGCGGCTGTCGGGATGTCTGCGCGGCTCCGATCTCGTCGCACGCATCGGCGGCGACGAGTTCACCGTCCTGCTGGAGGGAATCGGCGCGCCTGCCGATGCGGAGCGGATCGCCGGCAAGCTGATCCGCGCCCTGTCTGCGGAGATCACGCTCGGCAGCGAGCGCGTGTCGGTCGGCGCCAGCATCGGCATCGCGCTGTACCCGCGGGATGCCGACGACACCCGGTCCCTCGTGAAGGCGGCGGACGACGCGCTCTACCGTGCCAAGCATGCCGGCCGGGGCCGCTATGCCGTCTGCGATCCGCGGCGCTGAACCGCGCGTCCTGACCGTCCTCCAGGCATGATGTAGCAACACTACAGAACCGCAACCGAAGCACGTATCGACCGTTTTTCCTGGAAAACCCTTGTTTTCCAACCTTCCGCCTGTGCGCCCCCTGCGACGGAATTACCCAGGGGGCACGCTTGCACGGGCTGCCCCGACAGGAGTATGTAGTAAAGCTACAAGGCGGGGGCGGAAACCGGCAGGGTCCGGAACTGTTTCCCACCGACGGGCCTGCACCGATGCGCGGCAGCAAGGACATCGACCGATGAACATGGACAGCAAGGACGTGGGGGGCTGGAGCCAGCCGACTCCGCAGACTCTCGACGCACTGATGCCCGACGCCATCGCTCTCGCCGCCGAGAATCTCGGCGTCAAGAAGGCACATTACGACACCCCCACCCTGTTCGCCCTGGCCGTGCTGGCCGGCGCCTTCATCGCGCTGGGCGGCCTGTTCGCCACCGTCACCATGTCGGGGGCGGAAGGCATGATGCCCTACGGCGTGACGCGGCTGCTGGGCGGGCTGGTCTTCTCCATGGGCCTGATCCTGGTGATCGTCGGCGGCGCGCAGCTGTTCACCGGCGACGCGCTGATGGTGATGGCCTGGGCCAGCGGCCGGTTGCATGCCCGCGAGATGCTGCGGGTGTGGACCACGGTGTGGATCGGCAACTTCGTCGGCGCCGCCGGCACGGCGCTGCTGGTCTTCCTGTCGGGGCAATACACCTTCGGGCACGGCGCGGTCGGCGCATCGGCGCTGTATTTCGCGGTGGCCAAAAGCTCGCTGCCGACAAGCCAGGCCTTCTTCCTCGGCATCCTCTGCAACGTGCTGGTCTGCCTCGCCGTCTGGCTGGCCTTGGGCGCGCGCAGCGTCGGCGACAAGATCCTGGCGATCACCTTCCCGGTCGCCGCCTTCGTCGCCGCCGGCTTCGAGCACTGCGTCGCCAACATGTACTTTGTCCCGCTCGGCCTGCTGATCGAATGGGGTGCGCCGGACAGCTTCTGGGCCGACCTCGGCCGCTCCGCCCCCTCCATCCCGGTCGGCCATTACCTGATCAACCTCGCCGCGGTCACCATCGGCAACTGGATCGGCGGTGCGGTCATGGTGGGTGCGGTCTACTGGTTCATCTACCGCCGCCCCAAGCTGCGCTGAGCGGCGGCGTACGTCCTCCCCCAACCCGCCCCTTTCTCCCATCCGTCATCCCCGCGAAAGCGGGGATCCAGGCCGCCTCGCCGGCTTCCCTCCGCATGCCCTGGAGTCCCGCCTTCCGCGGGAATGACGGTCCAAATCGAAGCGGCCATCCCTAAGCGGCCATCGGCCTGATCGAACAACCCTTCAAGATACGGGACATCCCTTCCCATGAGCGCCATCACCGAAATCCGCGCCCGCGAAATCCTGGACAGCCGCGGCAACCCCACCGTCGAGGTCGACGTCACCCTCGAGACCGGTGCCTTCGGCCGCGCCGCGGTGCCGTCGGGCGCCTCCACCGGCGCCCATGAAGCGGTCGAGCTGCGCGACGGCGAGAAGAACCGCTTCGGCGGCAAGGGCGTGCTGAAGGCCGTGCAGTCGGTCAACGGCGAACTCGCCAAGGCCCTGATCGGCATGGATGCCGCCGACCAGCGCGTGCTCGACATGACCATGATCGAGATCGACGGCACCGAGAACAAGGGCCGCCTGGGCGCGAACGCCATCCTGGGCGTGTCGCTGGCGGTCGCCCGCGCCGCCGCCGAGGATGCCGGCCTGCCGCTCTACCGCTATGTCGGCGGCGCCTTTGCCTCGCTGCTGCCGGTGCCGATGATGAACATCATCAACGGCGGCGCCCATGCCGACAACCCGATCGACATCCAGGAATTCATGATCATGCCGGTGGGTGCCGAAACCGGCGCCGACGCCATCCGCATGGGTTCCGAGATCTTCCAGTCGCTGAAGAAGAAGCTCAAGGACGCCGGCCACAACACCAACGTCGGCGACGAGGGCGGCTTCGCCCCCAACATCGGCTCCACGGAGGAGGCGCTCGGCTTCGTCATGAAGGCCATCGAGGCCGCCGGCTACAAGCCGGGCGACGACGTCATGCTCGCCATCGACGCCGCCTCGACCGAGTTCTTCAAGAATGGCAAGTACGAGCTGGCCGGTGAGGGCAAGTCGCTGTCGCCGGAGCAGATGGTCGCCTACTGGGCCGATCTGGCCGGCCGCTTCCCGATCATCTCGATCGAGGACGGGATGGCGGAGGACGATTGGGAAGGCTGGAAGGCGCTGACCGATGCCATCGGCAGCAAGGTGCAGTTGGTCGGCGACGACCTGTTCGTCACCAACCCGAAGCGTCTGGCCCAGGGCATCCGCCAAGGTGTCGCCAACTCCATCCTGGTGAAGGTCAACCAGATCGGCACGCTGTCGGAGACGCTGGAAGCGGTCGATATGGCGCACAAGGCCGGCTACACCGCCGTGCTGTCGCACCGTTCGGGCGAGACCGAGGACAGCACCATCGCCGATCTGGCGGTCGCCACCAACTGCGGCCAGATCAAGACCGGCTCGCTGAGCCGTTCTGACCGCCTCGCCAAGTACAACCAGCTGATCCGCATCGAGGAGCAGCTCGGTGTCGCCGCCCGCTTCGCCGGTCGCGGCATCCTGAAGGCCTGATTTCCAGGGATCCGGAGGCCCCCTGCCCCGCGACCGTCCCGCCCCGCCCTCTCCCGCCCCCGGAGAGGCGACAAGGACCGGAAGGGCCGCGCCCAAAGGGACTTCCAGGACGGGCGGCGAGCGTCGTGATCGCTGAGATTGCTCGCCCTTCTGCCCCCTTCCCCCGATCTCTCCCCGGGGGAAGGGGGGTTCCCCGCCCAGCCGCACCATAGACCTGCGGCATAGTGTCAAGGGCCGGGGGATTCCGTTGGTTCTATGTTGCAATGCACATTTAATATACTAATATATCTATGGTTCCCTCGCGGCGCAGAATGCCGGCCCAAGCCGGCAGCGGAACGTTTCCGATTTTCCAGGCGCTGCCCTGTCGGACCGCAAAAACGGGCCGCTCGATCGACCCGGTCAACCGGAGTGTTCAAAAAATGCGTGCCAGTGGTGAAGCGTTCGGCAACGGCATCGGCGCCGTGGTCGAGAATGTGACCTTCGACGAAATCCAGATCGGCCAGACGGCCAGCCTTTCCCGCCAGCTGACGCTGATGGATGTGGAGCTGTTCGCGACCGTGTCGGGCAACATCAACCCGGCCCATCTGGACCCGAAATTCGCGGCCGACAGCCGCTTCCAGAAGGTGATCGGGCCGGGCATGTGGTCGGGCTCGCTGATCTCCGGCGTGCTCGGCACCTACCTGCCCGGCGCCGGGTCGCTCTATGCCGGCCAGAGCCTGCAGTTCCGCCGCCCGGTCGGCCTCGGCGACATCGTCACCGCCACCGTCACGGTCATCGAAAAGCGCCCGGCCAAGAACATCGTCGTCTTCGACTGCGTCTGCACCAACCAGGATGGCGAAGTCGTCGTCCTCGGCACCGCGGAGGTCGTCGCCCCGACCCAGAAGGTCATCCGCCCGGCGCACGAGCTGCCGCAGATCCAGATGATCCGCCACGACAAGCATGACGCGCTGCTCGCCAAGTGCGACGAGCTGCCGCCGGTCGTCACCGCCGTGGCCTATCCCTGCGACGCCAGCTCCCTCCAGGGTGCGGTCGAGGCCGCCCAGGCCGGGCTGATCGAGCCGATCCTGGTCGGGCCGGAAGCCCTCATCCGCAAGGTCGCCACGGCAGGCGGTCTCGACATCTCCCGCTACCGCATCGTCGACGCCGCCCATAGCCGCGCCGCTGCGGCAGCCGCCGTGGCGCTGGCCCGCACCGGCGAGGCAGAAGCGGTGATGAAGGGCAGCCTGCACACCGACGAACTGATGGGCGAGGTGGTGAAGAAGGAGACCGGCCTGCGCACCGCCAGCCGGATCAGCCACGTCTTCCTGATGAATGTGCCGACCTACTCCAAGACGCTGCTGATCACCGACGCGGCGATCAACATCTACCCGACGCTGGAGGACAAGGTCCACATCGTCCAGAACGCCATCAACCTCGCCAAGGTGCTGGGCGTCGACACCCCGCGTGTCGCCATCCTGTCGGCGGTCGAGACGATCAACCCGAAGATCAACACCACGCTGGAAGCCGCCGCGCTCTGCAAGATGGCCGACCGCGGCCAGATCACCGGCGGCATCCTGGACGGCCCGCTGGCCTTCGACAACGCCATCTCCGCAGAGGCCGCCCGCACCAAGGGCATCGTCTCCCCGGTCGCCGGGCAGCCGGACATCCTGCTCGCCCCCGACCTGGAAGCCGGCAACATGCTGGTCAAGCAGCTGTCCTTCCTGGCCAACGCCGACCTCGCCGGCATCGTGCTGGGCGCCAAGGTGCCGGTCATCCTCACCAGCCGCGCCGACAACGTGCGGGCGCGTCTCGCCTCCTGCGCCGTCGCCTCGCTGGTCGCCGCCGCTCAACGCCAGCCCAAGCTCGCGCTGGCCGCCGAATAGGACGCTTTCGTCATGGCTGCACACTCCAATTCCGGCAGCGACGCCTGCCTCGTCATCAACGCCGGCTCCTCCAGCCTGAAGTTCTCCGTCTTCCAGGGCGGCAGCGCCGCGGAGCTGGAGCCGGTCGTCACCGGCCAGATCTCCGGCATCGGCACGGCTCCCCGCTTCGAGGCGAAGGACGCCGCCCGCCACAAGATCGCCGACCACAGCTGGGCCGCCGGTGAGAATCCGGGCCGTCCGGAGCTTCTGCACCATCTGCTCGACTGGATCGGCGACACGCTGAAGGGCGCGGCGCTGGTGGCCGCCGGCCATCGCGTCGTCCATGGCGGCACCCGCTTCTCCGCCCCGGTGCGCGTCACCCCGACCGTGCTCGACCAGCTGGAGGAGCTGATTCCGCTCGCTCCCCTGCACGAGCCGCACAACATCGCCGCCATGCGGGCGCTGGCGCAGGTATACCCCTCCCTGCCGCAGGTGGCCTGCTTCGACACCGCCTTCCATCAGACCCAGCCCTGGCAGTCGCAGACCTTCGCCATCCCGCGCGAACTGACGGCGGAGGGTATCCGGCGCTACGGCTTCCACGGCCTCAGCTACGAGTACATCGCGCATCGCCTGCCGCAGGTGGCGCCGGAGCTGGCCGACGCGCATGTGGTGGTCTGCCATCTCGGCAGCGGCGCCAGCCTGTGCGCCATGCGCGCCGGGCACAGCGTCGACACCACCATGGGCTTCACCGCGCTGGACGGCGTGCCGATGGGCACCCGGCCGGGCGCAATCGATCCCGGCGTGCTGATCTACCTGATGCGCGAGAAGGGCTACGGCGCCGACGAGCTGGAGAAGCTGCTCTACCACAAGTCGGGCATGCTGGGCGTGTCGGGCATCTCCAACGACATGCGCGACCTGGAGAACTCCGACCTTCCGGCGGCTGCCGAGGCGGTCGAACTGTTCTGCCACAACGTCGCCAAGCAGGTGGCGGCGCTGGCCGGCTCGATGGGCGGCCTGGACGCGGTGGTGTTCACCGCGGGCGTGGGCGAGAACTCCACGCTGGTGCGGTCGCGGGTGGCGGAGAAGCTGGGCTGGCTCGGCGTCGCCATCGATCCGGCCGCCAACCGGGCGAAGGCGACGCGCATCTCCGCCCAGGACAGCCGGGTGCCGGTGTTCATCATCCCGACCGACGAGGAACGGATGATCGCCCGCCATACGCTCGGCGTCATCGCCGCCGATGCGTTGAGCCGGGCGGCTTGAGCGAACCTGACGCCGGAATTGCGCCCTCTCCCACCGGTAGGATCCCCTCTCCCCCCCGGGGAGAGGGTTAGGGTGAGGGGGAAGTGTGGCGGGACCTTCGGGGGGATCATGCAATGCATCCCCCTCACCCCGACCCACTCCCCGGGGGGGAGAGGGGGAGTCTCCTGGGCAGGAACGGTCATCATGGAACAGATCCCCACAAGCTCCGCCGCTCCCGCCGCACGCCCGGCTGAAAATGTCCGGCTCGGCATCCTGTCGATGCTGCTGGCGATGGTCCTGATGACCATCATGAACGCCCTGGCCAAGATCCTGGCGGAAACCTACCCGCTGGGCGAGGTCACCTTCTTCCGCAACCTGTTCGCCCTTCTGCCGGCGGTCGCCATGGTGGTCGCGGCGGGCGGGCGGAGCTGCCTGCACACCACCCACTGGCAGGGGCATCTGTGGCGGGCCGTCATCGGCCTCGCGTCCATGGTCCTGCTGTTCTGGGCCTATCACCTGATGCCGCTCGCCAATGCGGTGGCGATCTCCTACTCCGCCCCGTTGTTCCTGACCGCCCTGTCGGTTCCGCTGCTGGGTGAGAAGGTCGGCGCCTTCCGCTGGGGTGCGGTGGTGGTCGGATTCGCCGGGGTGCTGATCATGGTGCAGCCCGGTCCCGACATGATCGACCGCGGCGCCATCGTCGCCCTGACCGCAGCCGTCTGCTACGCCCTGGCGATGATCGCCATGCGCCAGCTGGGACGGACGGAAAAGCCGGTGACCACGGTGTTCTACTTCACCGTCATCTCCACGGCACTGAGCGCGCTCGCCCTTCCATTCGACTGGATCACGCCGGATGCCCATGCGCTGATGCTGATGGCGGGCATGGGGATCGCTGGCGGCGGCGCCCAATATTTCAGCACGCGGGCCTATTCGCTGGCGCGCGCCGTAGTGGTCGGCCCCTTCAGCTACGCCAGCCTGATCTATGCGACGATCCTCGGCTGGTTGGTCTGGGGTGACGTGCCGGCCGCCCATGTGATGATCGGCGCCGCCATCGTCATCGCCAGCGGCCTGCTGATCCTGTACCGCGAGACCCGCCGCGCGGCGGCTCCCGCCCCGCAGGTGGATTCATGCCCGAACACGCAAGCCCAAAGCGCCGGTCCGGTCCGGACCGCGTGAGCCGAGTTATTGCGGCAAAGTGGCATGCCCCCGCCTGAGGGTGGATTGTCCTTGCGCCGGATACTAATATATTAATATACTCGAGTTCCAAGGAAAGGACAGGCATCATGGTTACGACCGATGTCCAGGACAATCCGGCTCCCCGCCTGACCGGCCGGATGCAACTGATCCAGGGTGGACGGACCGATGAGGAACCGATCACCACCCGCCCAACGCATTTTGCCACCACCGGCAGGGTCTGCGCCATCGTCGGCGGCACCGGCCTGTCCGCCAAGCTGGACCTTCTGGCCCGGCTCATGACGCGGGTCGACGTGCTGGCGCTCGGCGGCGGCATCGCCAACAGCTTCCTGGCCGCGGCCGGCACCGACATGGGTGCCTCGCTGTGCGACCACGAGCTGATCGGCGAGGCGCGCAAACTCCTGGACAAGGCGAGGGCCTGCCGGTGCGAACTGCTGCTGCCGGTGGACGTGGTGGTGGCGACCGAGGCGCGGCAGGGCGTGGAGGACCGCGTCGTCTCCTGCGCCGCCATCGGTCCGGAGGACATGGTGCTCGACATCGGTCCGGCGACGGCGGCCCGGTTGACCGGCTGCGTCGAGGCCGCCGGAACGGTCGTCTGGACCGGGCCGCTCGGCGTCTACGAGATCGCCCCCTTCGACGTCGGCACCAACGCGCTGGCCTGGTTCATCGCCCGTCGCACCCGCGACGCCGGCCTGCGCTCGGTGGCGGCCGGTGACGACACCATCGCGGCTCTGGCCGCAGCAGGGGTGGACGGCCGCTTCAGCGAGCTGACCACCCGCGATGCCCTGCCGGCCTGGCTGGACATCGCCTCTCCTCGCGCGGTCCCGGCCTGACGGCCGGCCCACGCCTTAAAATTGTACCCCCGGCGGGCCGAAACCCGCCTTTCCCGGTTAAAACGAGTCTCCGCCCCTACCGGCACGAGACCGCAACGGAACGACTGGAGCACATCATGGCTGTACGGGTAGCGATCAACGGTTTTGGCCGCATCGGCCGTCTGGTTCTGCGCGCCATCTACGAGAGCGGCCGCAAGGACGTGGAGGTCGTGGCGATCAACGACCTGGCCGATCTGAAGGCCAACGCGCACCTGCTGAAGTACGACAGCGTCCACGGCCGCTTCCCCGGCACCATCGAGACGGGTGACGGCGTCCTGATCGTCAACGGCCACTCCATCAAGGTCGTGCAGGAGCGTGACCCGGCCAAGCTGCCGTGGAAGGACCTGGGCGTCCAGATCGCCATGGAATGCTCGGGCATCTTCACCAAGCGCGCCGATGCCGCCAAGCATCTGGAAGCCGGCGCCGAGAAGGTGCTGATCTCCGCCCCGGCCACCGACGAGGACATCACCGTCGTCTACGGCGTCAACCACGACAAGCTGACGGCCGAGCACAAGATCGTTTCGAACGCCTCCTGCACCACCAACTGCCTGGCGCCGGTCGCCCATGTCCTCCACAACCTGGTGGGCATCGAGAAGGGCTTCATGACCACGATCCACTCCTACACGGGTGACCAGCGGATCGTCGACACCAACCACAAGGACCTGCACCGCGCCCGCGCGGCGGCCCTGAACATGATCCCGACCTCCACCGGTGCGGCCAAGGCCGTCGGCAAGGTGCTGCCGGAGCTGAAGGGCAAGCTGGACGGCACCGCCATGCGCGTTCCGACCCCGAACGTCTCGGTCGTCGACTTCAAGTTCACGTCCAAGCGCGCCACCTCGGTGGAGGAGATCACCAAGGCGATCAGCGATGCCGCCAACGGCCCGCTGAAGGGCGTGCTGGGCGCCTATGACGAGGAGCTGGTGTCCACCGACTTCAACCACGACCCGCACAGCTCGACCTTCGCGCTGAACGAGACCAAGGTCATCGACGGCAATTTCGTGCGCGTCATGGCGTGGTATGATAACGAATGGGGCTTCTCCAACCGCATGGCCGACACCGCCGTGGCGATGGCGAACGCCAAGTAGGCCGCGCCGAACCAAAAATGCCGACCCAGACCAAAGGAGCCGGACGATGAGCAAGACGATCATGTGGGCCGAAACCGACGCCAAGGGCTTCGAGTCCGAGTGCCTGTTCAACGAGGACAGCCGCCAGTACGAAGTGATGGTCTGCGCATCGGGTCGCCGGCTCTGCCGGTCGGAATCCTTCCCGGCGCAATCCGATCCCATGCAGGGCATGACCGACGAGGACCGCCAGCGCGCCCTGCAATGCGCGGAACGGCTGGTCACCGAGATCGAGCACGATCTGGGCGACCGCTGAGCGGTCGGCATCAGGACCATGATGCGGAACGGGCCGGTACCCTTCAGGGTGCCGGCCCGTTCCGTTTCCCGACACCGCTTACGGGGATGCCGGATCACTCCTCCTCGTCGTCGGCCGTCTCCTCCTCCGGCGGTGCGTCCAGGACGATCTCGTCATTCACGGCGTAGAGCAGGCATTCTTCCTTGCCGCCGTCCTGCTCGCACTTCTCGACCGCCGCGGTGCCGGCCTCCTCCTCGCTGTCGCGGTCCCACACCGACGCCCAGCGGCCGGTCAGCGTCAGGGCGAGAGCCTTATGCCCGGCATTGCGCTGGTAGTTGACCATGCCGACCTTGCGCGTGCGGTCGCTGACGAAGGGGACGCGCGCCGGATCGAAGGAGCCGGAGCCCAGGATTTCCATAGGCATCGGCACGAAGCGCTTGCCCTCCATCACCACGCCATCGTCGACGGCGTAGAGGGTGCAGGGCTCCTCCGCCCTATACTGGCAATATTGCAGGGCGCTGCGCCTGACGTCGTCCGCAGTCCGGCTGTTCGACTTGTTCGTGAAGTAGGCGTAGTTCCCCTTGGTCGAGATCGCCAGGGCCTTGGGCGACGGCAGGTCGGGATACACGGCCAGAGCGGCCCGCGACTTGCCGCTGAGATAGGGGATCGCCTCGACATCGACCGGCCGGGCGGCCGGCATGGGTGGAGCGGCCGGGGCGGGCGCAGGAACCGGCGGAGCGGCCAGGGCGGCGACCGACACCGGCGCCCGTTCCGCGGTGGCGGCTGCACTCGATGTCCCGCCAAGTTCGGCGACCCGCGCCTCGGCGATCGCCGTGAAGGTGCCCTGTGGAAACTGCTTCAGATAGGCTTCGAACAGCCCGCGGTTGGAACTGCCCTTGATGCTGTCCCAGAACAGCGTTTCCTTGTCGGCTCCCGCGGCGGCCCCGGCGGCGGCTCCCGCGGCAGTGGGCGCCTCGGCCGGCGGCTGGGCCACCACCGTCGTCGGCCCCAGGAAATAGAAGCGCCCTTCGATGGGGGATGCCGACACCCACGGCTGCTGGACGCCGCCGGTGTTGCGCTTGACCGTGATGCCGACATCGTTGAAGACGTCGAACACCGTTTCCCCGGGTTTCAGCAGGGCTTTCGACAAGGCTTCGGTGTAGGGGCTGTTCGACCCGGTGCCGTCGGCCGCCACCGCGCCCGGCTGCGTCGCATAGGCGATGATCGTGCCGGCCGGCGCCTGCATCTGCGCCAGCCCGGGCGACGCCGCGCGCAGTCCCCTGCCGCCGAAGGGATTGTTGCGGCAGGCGTCCAGGATGACGATGTTCATCCGGCTTTCCGCCAGCGCCATCTCGTCCAGCACCATGGCGATGTCGATCAGCTCATAGCGGACGTCCGACTCCTTCTCCAGATTGGCGGAGACCGGCAGGAGGTAATTGGTGCCGCGCGCCTGCATGCCGTGCCCGGCATAGAAGAACAGCCCGACATCCGCCCCGGCCAGCCGGGCGCCGAAGCTGCGGATCACCCGCTCGGTGCCTGTCCGGTCCAGATCGATCTGCGGCGCCCCGCCGATCAATTCGAACCCGGCCGCCCGCAGGGATTCGGCCATCGCCTTGGCATCGTTGACCGGGTTGGGCAGCCGCGGCGCATGCTGATAGGCGCTGTTGCCCAGGATCAGCGCCACCCGCCGTTCCGTTCCCGCCGCCCAGCATGGCCCGGACACCCAGACGAAGAGGGACAGGGCCAGCGACAAGGCCAGCGCGGGGGTGCGTCCCAGGGTGCTCACAGCCATTATCCTTCGGATCGGAAGCGTCGCTGCCACTCTGCCCAGGCAACGCCTGCGCTTGCAAGGCCGGCGATACTCCGAAGGTTCTATACGGCACCCCCTAGACGTAGGCGATCAGCCGCCCGGCGGCCAGAACCGCGATCCACAGCAGCAGCGAGGCCGCGCCCGCCACGCGCGCAGCCGGCGGTGGCCGCCCTCCCCCGCCCCAGTCGAGGATCCGGCGCCCGGCGCCGCGATGGAACAGCGCGATGTTGGCAAGCGCGGCGACCAGAAGCCCCATCTTGACGAGGAAGGCCGGATTGCCGGCCAACGCGGTCGCCTCGCTGATGAACAGCAGCATTCCGGTCGGCACCGCCAGGACGAAGCCGATGACTGCCACCGGCAGCAGCAGGCGGGACAGCGCCTCGGCCGGCAGGCGGGCGTGCAGGCCCATCAGCCGCAGATCGAAGGCCGCGATCCCCCCGACCAGCAGCGCCAGCCCCAGGATGTGCAGCACCTCGACCAGCGGATACACCCACAACGACTGGCGCAGCGCCTCGCCCAAGCCGGAGGTCTCCAGCGCCACCAGCCAGCCGGGTCCGGTCGGGCCCTGGCTGTGGTCCATCAGCGCAGCTCGACCGTCTGGCCGCCGGCCGTGATGCGTTCCGCCCGCAGCTCAGCCGGCTCGGACTTGTGGGCATAGCCGACCACCGTCACCGTCTGGCCGGGCTTGATCGTCCCGTCCGGCAGGCCGCGCGCGGTCATGCGGCCGGGCGGCGCCAGCACCACATGCCACAGCTTGCCGTCCGATTGCAGGTTCAGCATCGCGTGCGGGTTGCTGAAGGCGAACTGTTCGACCGTGCCGGTCAGGGTCAGCGTCTTTTCGGAATCATAGCCGCCCCAGCCATGATGGGCGAGCGCCGGCAGCGCCACCGCCGCCGTAACGGCGGCAAAGCTTGCGGCAACAAAGACACGGGATCGGGTGTTGAGCAGGCGGCTGCGGACCATGGTGACGCACTCCCTCTCATCAGGCATCCTCGCCACACATGGGGTGGACCGCCTTCCCGGCAAGTGGGGGGCGGAGAGCCGCACCGCCAACGGAGATGCCGATGCCCATCCCGCGCCGCCATACCCTGATGGTTCTTTCCGCTGCCGCGGTGCTTGCCGTCTTGGGCAGTGCGCTTCCCGCCGCAGCGGTGGAGACCGCCGGTCTCGTCGTGCTGATGCGCCATGCGGAGGCTCCGGGCACCGGCGACCCGCCCGGCTTCACGCTGGACGATTGCGCGACCCAGCGCAACCTCAGCGGCGACGGCCGCGCCCAGGCCGAGCGCATCGGCGAGCGGCTGCGGCAGCTCGGCATCGCCAAGGCCCGCGTGCTGTCCAGCCAATGGTGCCGCTGCCTGGAGACCGCGCGGCTGCTGGACCTCGGTCCGGTGAAGGAGATGTCCGCCCTCAATTCCTTCATCCGTCGGCCGGAGGAGGAAAAGGACAAGATCACCGAACTCCGCCAGTTCCTTGCCGACCTGCCGCGCGATGGCCAACCGGTCGTGCTGGTGACGCATCAGGTCACTGTCACCGCGCTGACCGGCATCTTCCCGGCATCGGGCGAGGCGGTGCTGCTGCGAGCGAACGGCACCCCCAACCCCGACCAGCTCGACCGCCTGCCGACCCGCTGAAGGCCCGGCTAACGCCGGAGCGCCACGGCCACCGCGCGGCTGACCGCCGCCGGAATGACCGAACCATGGTTCTCGCCCGCGAAGGACACGAAGCTCACCGCCGGTCCGCGCGGACCCAGCGCTGCCAGACGCTCCGCCAATTCGCGCGCGTTGTCCTCCATCCGCGCCTTGCGCCGCCGCTCCTCGCGCGCCGGGTCGGGCGGCTCGCCGGGCGGGGCCTGCAGTTCGTTCTCGCCCACCGTCACCAGCAGGCTGCGCGTGGCGGCGGCCGGCGGAAGGGCGTCGGTGAAGCGGCGTTCCTCGCCTAGGATGGCGCGGTCCTGCCACCAGATCGATGGGCTGGCGGCGACGAAGCGCTGGAACGCCTCGCAGCGCGTGAACAGCGCATGCAGGACGAACAGCCCGCCATAGGAATGGCCGAACAGGGTCTGGCGGCTGCGGTCGACCCGGAACCGCCGCTCCACCTCCGGCTTCACCTCCGCTTCGATGAAGTCCAGGAAGGCGTCGGCCCCGCCGGTGCCGGACGGCGCCCCGGCGGCCGGCGGCGTATAGTCCCGCGCCCGCCGGGGCTGGTCGAAGGCCCTGTCCGTCGGATAGCCGATGGCGATCACCAGGGCCGGCGGGATGCCCACCGCAGCGCCATGCCCGCCGACCACCCGCATCGCCTCGGTCGCCGTGCCGAAGATGCTGTTGCCGTCCAGCAGATACAGCACCGGCCAGCCTTCCGGCGGCGGAGGGGTTTCCGGCCAGGACGCGAAGATGCGATGGGACCGGGCCGGATCGCCGCCGGCCGTCATGTCCCACTGCACCGTGCGGGGCAGCGTCACCGCCACCGGCTCCCCGGCGGCGGCGGGACCGCACAGCATCAGGTCGGCAGCCGCGGCAGCCGTCGCAATCGAAGCGCCGATCATGCCGCGCCGCGTCATCGTCCTATCATTCAGCATCCGATCATTCACCATTTGTAGCGCACCCCCGCCAGCACCAGGCGCCGGTCGCCGAAGAAGCAGGCGGTGGCGCTGGAACAGCTGGAAACGAATTCCTTGTCGAACAGGTTGGTGACGTTCAGCGTCAGTTCTGCCCCCGTCAACTCCGTCTTCAGGGCGCCCAGGTCGTAGCGGATCGCGGCGTCGGCCAGCGTGTAGCCCGGCACTTCGAAGCTGTTCACGTCGTTGCCGGCGGTCGGTCCGACATAGCGGACGCCGCCTCCCAATTCCAGCCCGGTGAGCGGGCCGCTCTGGAAGCGGTAGTTGACCCAGCCGCTTGCCATGTGATGCGGCACCTGCGGCACGCGATTGCCGGCGACGCCGGCCGTGTTGGACTTGGTCACCTCGGCGTCGATGTAGCTGTAGGCGCCGATCAGGTCCAGGCTGCTGGTCAGGCTCGCCCGCCCTTCCAGTTCGATGCCGCGGGAGCGGATCTCGCCGGTCTGGACGCTGTAGAGATTGTTCAGCGGATCGACGGTCAGCACGTCGCGCTGGCGGATCGAATAGCCGGCCAGCTGGATGAAGCTGTTCATGCCCGGCGGCTGGTACTTGACGCCGGCCTCATACTGTTCGCCCTTGGTCGGGCTGAAGGCGTTGCCGCCACGTGCCGGCGAATAGCTGCCGGAGTTCGGCAGGAAGCTGGTGGAATAGTTGACGTAGGGCGTGATGCCGTTGTCGAACAGATAGAGCAGCCCTGCCCGCCAGGTGAAGGCGCTGTCCGACTGGCTGGTCCGGCTGTTGTTGGAGGTCAGCACCGTCGTCTCGCTGTCGGCGCGGTCGTAGCGCACGCCGACCGTCAGGCGCCAGTTCTCGTAGGCGACCTGATCCTGTGCGTAGAAGCCCAGCTGGGTCTGGATCTGCCGCGTGGTCTGCACGCTGCGCGCGGTGGGATAGCTGTAGCCGTAGACCGGGTTGAAGATGTCCATCGTCGGCACGGTCACGCCGGTGAACTGCCCCAGGTCGCGGCGGGCGAAGCCGCGCGACCAGTCGGTGCCGAACAGCAGCGTGTGGTCGACCGGCCCGGTCATCACCGTGGCCTGCGCCTGGTTGTCGATGGCCACCGTGTTGGCCATGTCGTTGACGTCGCTGATCGACCGGCTGGCCGTGCGCTGGTTGGCCTGCAGCGACGAGAACGAAATCGCGTTGAAGGACGAGTTGACATGGTTGTAGCGGGCGTTCTGCCGCAGGGTCCACACGTCGCTCAGCCGGTGTTCGAACTGGTAGCCGATGGAAGCCGAATTGCGCGTGTAGTTGTCGTAAGCCGGATCGCCGGCATAGAAACCGGAACCGAGCTTGCCGTTGCGGTTCGGCAGCACGGTGCCCACGGCGGGCGCGAAGTTGTAGAACCCTCCCTCCGGGTCGCGCTGATAGCTGGCGAGCACGGTCAGGCTGGTGTCGGACGTCGGCTTCCAGGTGATGGCCGGCGCGATGGCGATGCGGTCGTCGTCCACATCGTCGAATTGCGTGCCCGATTTGCGGCCGATGCCGGTCAGGCGGTACAGGAACTGCCCATCCTCCGTCAGCTTGCCACCGGTATCGAACATGGTCTGCAGCCGGTTGTTGCTGCCGGCCTCCACCCGCACCTCGTGGGTGGCGGTTTCGGTCGGGCGCCGGCTGACCAGATTGACGATGCCGCCCGAACCCGCCTGACCGTAGAGGACGGAGGCCGGACCGCGCAGGATCTCGATGCGCTCCAGCAGCCAGGGATCCACCGTCGGGATGGCGTAGGAGATGCTGCGTTGCTGCCGCAGCCCATCCAGGAAGTTGACATAGGCCGCACCGGCACCCTGCCCGCCGAACCCGCGCACGAACACGCTGTCATAGCGGGCGCTGGGCCGCACCTCCGCCAGGACGCCGGGGGTGTAGCGCAGGGTCTGCGACACCGTCTGCGATCCCTGGTCGTCCATCTGGTCGCGCGTCACCACGCTGACCGACTGCGGCGATTCGATCAGCGGCGTGTCGGTCTTGGTGCCGGTGGTGGTCACCCCAGCGACATAGCCGTCCACCGGCTGCCAGCTTCGCCAGGCGGTGGCCTGGACATTGACCTCCGGCAGCTGGATGGCACTGCCCGCATCGCCGGACACCGAAGGTGTCGGCAGCAGCGTCACCGTGCCGGCATCGGTGTAGCGCCAGGTCAGGCCGGTCCCCTGCAGCAGCTTCGGCAGCGCCTGATCCGCCGACAGCCGCCCGCTGACCCCCGGCGACCGCAGGTTCGCCGTCATGTCGGAGCTGTAGAGAAGCTGGATGCCCGCCCGGCTGGCGAAGTCGGTCAAGGCGGAGGACAGCGGCTGCGCCGGGATGTCGTATTGGCGGGCATCGCTCGCCGCGGCCGTCTGGGCCTGCGCCGCGCCGCCTTCCACCGCCACGCCGGCCATGGTCGCCAGCAGCAGGACGCGCAGGGTCTTGCCGGGGAAGTAATGCCGCAGGGAATGTCGCAGCGGAAGCAGGCCCCTGTTCCCCGCCGTCCGGATGTCGCTCGCCATTGTCGTCTCGTCGCTTCTCGATCGATCCCGCCGCCCGTTGCCAAGGCCAAGCCGGGATCCTCCTGACCGTTAAGACCGGCGGCGGCGCGAAACCCCTGATGTCCGTTTTGACGATTTTGCGAATTATTCTCAGGATGTCTGCCGAAGGGCTAATCTAAGGAACGCTCAAAATCACATTTCGCTGGGAAATGTCATTGCAAATCGCTATTTTTTGGCATGCACTCGATCCGCTACACAGCCGATGCGCTGAAGATCCTCCGTCGGATGCCGCGCAACACGGCGGGTCTGATTCGCCAAAAAATCGAAGAAGTGGCTGCCGATCCGGCAAAGGCACGCAATGTGAAGAAGTTGAAGGGCCGCGACGGCTATCGGCTCCGCGTCGGAGACTGGCGGGTGATCTATACGATAGAAGCCGGCGTTCTGGTCCTGATCGTTATCGAAATCGGCCCGAGAGGAGACATTTATGACTAACCCCGCTCAGATCATCAGGGACGACCAGGGCCGGCCCGCTTTTGCGGTGCTGCCAATCGCAGAATACGAACGGCTCCTGGAAGCTGCCGACGAAGCGATCGGCCTTCGTGCCTTCGATGCCTATCAGGCCGCAAAGCCGGAAACCTATCCTGCGGATGTGGCCGACCGCCTTATCGACGGCGAGCATCCGGTGAAGGTGTTCCGGGAATACAGGGGCTTGACGCAAACGCAGTTGGGCGACGCCGCCGGGTTGAAGCAGGCATACGTGTCCCAGATCGAAGCGGGTTCCCGGATCGGCACGGTGGACGTGTTGAAGCGGATCGCCGAAGCCCTGCAAGTCGACCTCGACGACATCACCTGATCGCGAATCCGCTCACCCCTCCCGCCCGGTCAGGACGGCGAAGTAGCCGGTGATGCGGTGGACGCGGATGGGCAGCACCTGTTCGATGGCAGACAGGGCGCGGTCGGGATCGCGGATGTCGAAGACGCCGGTGACCCGCCGCTCCCCCAGCTTGGAATCCAGCAGGACGATGGGGCCTGCCCGATAGCGGTTCAGCTCCCCCACCACCTCGCTGAGGCTGCGGTCGTCGAAGACCACGCGGCCGTCGCGCCATGCCGTGAGGCGGGCGACGTTCAGTCCAGTCTCGCGCACCGGGCAGGCGCCCTGCTCATAGCGCGCGGTCTCCCCCGCGGTCAGGCGGACGCCGTCCTCCGCCGACGCCATGCCGGCCGGGCAATGGACTTCGACAATGCCCTCGTCCACCGCCACGCGGGTGGAGCCGTCCATCCGGCGCACGGCGAAGCGCGTGCCGACAACGCGGGTGACCGCACCCATCGCCGTCACTTCGAACGGGCGGCTGCGGTCGGACGTGACCGTGAAGAACGCCTCGCCCCGACGAAGGGTCACGCGGCGGTTCGAGCCGCTGAAATCGACCGCGATGGCGCTGTCGGTGTTGAGTTGGACCTGCGATCCGTCGGCAAGCGTCACGGTCCGCCGCTCCCCCGCCGCGGTGCTGTGCTCGCTGCCCAGGCGGTCCAGGGTGGCGGGGCCGAAGACCGCAGCAGTGGCAACGCTCGCAGCCAACAAAGCCAGCGGGGCGAAACGGCGGCTGACGGAGGAATGGGCGGGGCGGTTCCGGCGCATTGGGGGAACGGGTGCCGCCGGGCGCGGGTCGGGCATCCTGTCCAGTGCGCTCCATACCGCGCGCAGGCCGTCGAAGGCGGCACGGTGCTGCGGACTGGCGGCGAGCCACGCCTCGGTATCGCGGCGTTCGGCGTCCGTCACCGCGTCGGACTGCAGGCGTACGAGACGCCGCGCCGCCTCTTCGGTGAGGGCATCCGGTGCGGTTCCCGATGCGCATTTATGATCGGAGGTCATCGCCTGTTCCTGACGCTCGCTGGACCCATACCGTATTGGACCTGGAAAGGCGCTCCTTCCCTGACGCCCAAGGACGGAGTACCCCTACGGTTGGTCGTCTGTGCCGTCGCCCAGCCTCTGCCGGCAATGCAGCAGCGCCTTGATGATGTGCTTTTCAACCATGTTGCGCGAAATTCCAAGGCGATTCGCAATCTCGCCATGGCTCAGCCCGTCGACCTTGTTGAGCAGGAACACCTCGCGGCAACGCGGCGGCAATTCGTCCACCACCGCCTGCATCAGGCGCACCCGTTGGCGGGCGGCGGCGGCATCGTCCGGCCGCGCCGTCTCGGCCGCGCCGGCCGGGTCGGGCAGGCAATCCGGCAGGTCGCCGGCCGCGCGCTGCTCCTCCGCCCGGCGGGCGCGCGCAAGGTCGGACGCGACGTTGGCGGCGGCGGCATACAGGTACGACGTCTCATGGCTGATCGGCCCCGATCCGGCAAAGCGCAGCAGGCGCAGATAGACCTCCTGCGCGGCATCGGCCGCACTCTCCCGACAGCCCAGCCGGCGGACGAGGAAGCGCAGGAGGCCCGAATTGTGCTGCCGGAAGAGGCCATCGACCAGCAGGCGGCGCATGTGGGAGGCCATATCCGCAGTCCGATCGGAAACCCGATCGGAAGCCCGATTGGAAGCCATGTCGGTCCAGAATGGGTTGGGTCCAGGGTCAGGAAGCCTGAGGGCGGGAATGAGGAAAATCCGTCTGTCGCTGATAGCAGGACTGCGAATGATTATCAATATCGCCGCTGTCGCGCCGTGACGATTTCCATAGATCTCTAACCTTCGCGTAATGTCGGATCCGTCAACTTGCTCCAAACGCATAGAGACCGACCTGAACATCTGCGCCATTGACCGGAGCGGACGCGTAGGTCTGGATAGGCCGCTTCAGGTGGCTCGTTGCTTCGCATGTGGCCACAGATGGTAGAGTTCAGGGAAAAGCACAATGTTCGGCGGACGGACCACTTCGTTTCACATGCCGGTACCGGGTAGGGACAGGGCATGGCACCGTCTATACCGGACCTCCATCCCAATACTATTCGCCACGATCTGTCTTGGTCTCGCCGGATGCTCCACCGCGCATGTCACCACGCCTGCCCGCTCCGCCACCGAACAGCTTCTGATCTCGACCGCCGCGGACCAGGCGGCGGAGCGTCTGGCCGGGCGGCTGGCGGTGAAGGGCAGCGTCTATGTCGATGCCAGCGGCGTCGAAGGCTACGACACCAAATACGCCGTCTTCGCCGTCCGCGACGCCCTGCTGCGCCATGGTGCCGCCATGGCCCAGACGCGCGACGCCGCCGCCACAGTCGTGGAACTGCGGGTCGGCGCCCTGTCGGTGGACAGCGAAAGCTCGCTTCTCGGCATTCCCAGCATCGACATCCCGATGCCGGTCAGCGGCACCTCCTCCACCCCGGAGATCTCGCTGTTCAAGAAGGAGCTGACGCAGGGCGTCGCCAAGATCGCCGCCACCGCCTATGACAAGAACACCGGTGCGCTGGTCTCCTCCAGCGGGCCGCAATACGGTTTCTCCAACCGCGCGGAGTGGGTGCTGCTGCTGATGCTGAGCTGGGACACCAACGACCTGCTGCCGCCCGACACCCGCCCCGACCCGAAGCCCTGGGACGAC
Organism: Azospirillum largimobile; assembly: GCF_977007025.2. Classification (NCBI taxonomy): domain Bacteria; kingdom Pseudomonadati; phylum Pseudomonadota; class Alphaproteobacteria; order Rhodospirillales; family Azospirillaceae; genus Azospirillum; species Azospirillum largimobile. The sequence goes on along the minus strand of NZ_CDRMUA020000003.1, from coordinate 441,007 downwards.
TGAGTCAACGGAAATACAGCGCCACCCGCTTGCCGTCGATCTCGTGGATGTCCGCATCCACACCATAGACGTCGCGGATGACGCAGGGGGTGATGATGTCCTCCGGCGGGCCCTGATGCGCGATGCGGCCGTTGCGCATCGCCACGATCCGGTCCGAATAGCAGGAGGCGAAGTTGATGTCGTGCAGCACCAGGATGATGGTCTTGCGGAACTCGTCGGCGGTGCGGCGGAACAGCTTCATCATCGCCACAGCATGCTTGACGTCCAGGTTGTTCAGCGGCTCGTCCAGCAGGACATAGTCGGTGTCCTGGCACAGCACCATGGCGATGAAGGCGCGCTGGCGCTGGCCGCCCGACAGCTCGTCGAGGAAGCGGTGGGCCACCGCCTCCAGTTCCAGATAGCGGATGACCCGCTCGATATGGCCCTGGTCCTCCACCGTCAGCCGCCCCTTGCTGTGGGGATAGCGGCCGAAGGCGATCAGGTCGCGCACGCTCAGCCGCGCGGTCATCTGGTTGTCCTGCCGCAGGATCGACAGGTGCCGCGCCAGCACGTCGCCGGGCGTCGTCGTGACGTCCATGCCCTCCACCGTCACCGTGCCGGCGGGCACCGGCAGCAGGCGGCTGATCATCGACAGCAGGGTCGATTTGCCGGCCCCGTTCGCCCCAATCAGCGAGATGACGCCGCCGGCCGGCAGCGTGATCGACACGTCGTCGACCACCAGGGTTTCGCCGTAGGACTTGCTGGCATTCCGGACCTCGATCATCGGGCCGCTCTCCGCACAAGGATGATCAGGAAGACAATTCCGCCCAGGAACTCGATGACGATGCTGAGCGCGCCGTTGAGGCCCAGCAGCCGTTCCAGCACAAGCTGGCCGCTCATCAGCACCAGGATGGCGACCAGCGCCGCCACCGGCAGGATCAGCCGGTGGCGGTGCGTATCCACCAGCAGATAAGCCAAATTGGCGACCAACAGGCCGAAGAAGGTGACCGGTCCGACCAGGGCGGTGGAGACGGCGACCAGCACCGACACCATCACCAGCACCCGCATCACCTCGCGTCGGTGATCGACGCCCAGGTTGATGGCGGCGTCCCGCCCCAGCGCCAGAACGTCCAGCACGCCGGCCTTGCGCCACACCATCACCGACACCGCCAGCACGACCAGCGCCGACACAGCCAGAAGCTGGCCGTCCACCCGGTTGAAGCTGGCGAACATGCGGTCCTGCACCACCAGGAACTCGTTGGGGTCGATCACCCGGTACAGGAAGCTGGTGAGGCTGCGGAACAGCACGCCGAATACGATGCCCACCAGCATCAGCAGGTGAAGCCCGCGCAGGCTTCCCGAAAACAGCCAGCGATAGAGCAGCCAGGAAAAGGCCACCATCGCCGCGACCTCGATCCCGAAGCGCAGGCGCGGGTCGAAGGCCGACACAGCGGCGGATCCCAACTGGAACACCAGCAACGTCTGGATCAGCCGGTAGAGGGCGTCGAACCCCATGATCGACGGGGTCAGGATCCGGTTGTTGGTGATGGTCTGGAACAGCACGGTGGACATGGCGATGGCATAGCCGACCAGCACCATCGCCGCGACCTTGGTGCCGCGGAAGGTCAGGATGAAGCTCCAGCTTCCCTTCGCGCCGACGGTCAGGAACAGGACGATGGACGCGGCCGCCAGCCCGCCCAGCCCTGCGATCAGGACGGCAGGAGGCAGCGAACGGCGATCAGGCGGCATGGCGGTTCTTCCGCAGCAGCAGATAAAGGAAGATCGCGCTGCCGACGATGCCCATGGTCGTACCAATCGGGATCTCGTAGGGGCGGATCACCAGACGGCCGGCGATGTCGCAGGCCAGCACCAGCCCGGCGCCGAACAGCGCCACCCAGGGCAGCGAGAGGCGCATGTTGTCGCCGCGCATCAGGCTGATCAGGTTGGGCACGATCAGGCCCAGGAACGGGATCATGCCGCAGGTGGCGATCACCGCCGCCGTCACCAGCGACACGATGACCAGCCCGAGCGACACCACGCGCCGGTGGTTCAGGCCCAGGTTGGTGGTGAAATCCTCCCCCAGCCCGGCGACGGTGAAGCGGTCCGCCGCGGCATAGGCGACGGCGGTCAGCACGGCGCCGATCCACAGCAGTTCGTAGCGCCCGCGCAGAACGCCGGAGAAGTCGCCGGTCTCCCATGCCCGCACCGACTGCAGCATGTCGAAGCGGTAGGCGACGAACTCCGTCGAAGCGGTGATGACCGCCCCCAGCATGATGCCGACCAGCGGCACGATCAGCGGGGAGCGCAGCGGCATCCGCCGCAGGATGCCCAGGAACAGCGCGGTTCCCGCCAGTGCGCAGACGCCCGCCACCAGCATCCGGCCCAGCATCGGGGTTTCCGGCGCCAGCAGCGTCACCATCAGCATGCCGAACACCGCCGATTCCGCGGTCCCGGCGGTGGACGGCTCGACGAACTTGTTGCGGGCAAGCATCTGCAGGATCAGGCCCGACACCGCCATGCCGGCCCCGGCCAGCACCAATGCCAGCGTGCGCGGTATGCGGCTGACCAGCAGCACCTGCGTCGCCTCGTCCGAGGCTCCGCTCAGGATCGTGCCGATCGTCACGTCGCTGACGCCGACGAACAGGCTGGCTGCCGCCAGCGCGATGACGCCGGCGGCAGCCAGAACAATCCCCCTCATGCCGGCGACCCACCGCCGGCAGCGATTGCGAAGGCGGACATCGTCACGCCTTTCTCGTCAGGGCCGCCTTGATGTCGTCGGCATCCTGCTGCATGGCGTTCAGCCCGCCGCCGATCAGGTACCAGTTCGCCGCGTTCAGATAGACCACCTGCCCCTTCTGCCATGCGGCGGTCCGGCGCACGATCTCGTTGTCCAGCAGCTGCTTGGCCGACTGGCCCTCTCGCCCGATGGCGGAATCGCGGTCGATCACGAACAGCCAGTCCGGGTTGGTCTGCAGGATGAACTCGAAGTTGATCGCCTGCCCGTGGTTGGAGGTGTCGAGCTTCTCGGCCGCAGGCACCACGCCATATTCGGTGTGGAGCACGCCAAAGCGCGATCCCGGACCATAGGCGCTGATCTTGCCGCCGGTCGTCAGGATCAGCAGGCCCTTGCCCGCCTTGCCCGCGATCGACTTCACCTCGGCGATCGTCGCGCGCAGCTTGTCGGCACGGGCCTTCACCTCGGCGCTCTTGCCGAAGATGCGGCCCAGCGTGTCGGCATTCTCCAGCGCGCTGTCGAAGAAGCGCTCGGGCTTCACCGTCAGGTCGATGGTGGGGGCGATGGCTGAAAGCTCGGCGTATTTCGGGCCAGACCGGCCGCCGACGATGATCAGGTCGGGCTGTGCGGCGTTCACCGCCTCGTAATCCGGCTCGAACAGCGTGCCGATCCTGGCATAGCCGGGGCCGTCATACTTGGCGAGGTTGCCGGGCTTCAGCCCGCTCGGCGCGCCCGCGACCGGAACGCCCAGCGCATCCAGCGTGTCGAGCGACGCCATGTCGAAGCACAGCACCTTGTTGACCGTCTTGGGCAGCTTCGTCTCGCCCTGGGAATGGCGGATGGTGCCAGGGGCGGCGGTCTGGGCGAAGGCCGCCCGCGGCATGAGGAAGGGCGCCAAGCCGGAAACCCCGATCGCCAGACCTGCCGTCAACAGGTCCCTGCGGCGCGTCACGATGGTCATCACAACTCCCAAAATTATCCAGAATGCACCGAACCTGCGGACGCCGATAGGCGCAGGACAGGTCCGGGCGGGCAGAGCGGGCCGGTGCGCCCCCCGGGACCGGTCCCCGATGGCACATGCTAACGACTCTAATTCTCACTTGCAAAAACTTCCGCGTGGGGCGATGCGACGCAGCACGGATGGCGGCCATGCCCGCGCTTGGACCCTGCCGCCCTGCCCCGCGGCAGTGAGCGGGCTTCCCGAAGCCATCGCATCCGTTGCAGGCTCCATGTCTCGGGTGCCGTCGGCGCCTTGGCGACCGCGGTGAAAACAATGAGGGAAATCAAGAGAATGACCGATGGCCTGTTTCCGTCCTGGATGCTGTGGGCCCTGTTGTCCGCCTGCTTCGCGGCGCTGACCGCCATCTTCGCCAAAGTCGGGGTGGAGGGTGTCGGCTCCGACATGGCGACACTGATCCGGACGGCCGTCATCTTCCTGCTGCTGATCGGCATCGTCGTCTCGACGGGCCAGTCGCTGTCGCCATCGGCGGTATCGGGAAAGACCTGGCTGTTCCTGGTCCTGTCGGGCCTCGCCACCGGGGCCTCCTGGCTCTGCTATTTCCGCGCGCTGAAGCTCGGTCCCGCCTCGCAGGTGGCGCCCGTCGACAAGCTCAGCGTGGTGCTGGTCGCCCTGTTCGGCGTGCTGTTCCTCGGTGAGAAGCTGTCGGCACCGAACTGGCTCGGCGTGGTCCTGATCGCCGCCGGTGTGATCCTGCTGGCCTTCAAGTAGGCCGCTTGCCCCGCAACGCGACTGCATATCATTATCGCTGGCCTTCAAGAGACCGAAGAGAGCACCATATGGGCAGCATGAGCGATCTTCCCCCCGCGCCTGCGGACCGGTTCGAATCCCGCCAGGGAGCCAGCCGAGCGAGCGACAAATTGACGCGCGGGCGCATGATCGTGGCGCTGGATGCCCTTCTGTCGAAGCGGAACGTCACGCTGGCCGCTCGGGAACTGGACATGCAGACCCCGGCGCTCAGCCGCCTGCTCGGCCAGATGCGGGAGGAGTTCGGCGATCCGCTGTTCGTCCGCTCCGGCCGCGGCCTCGTTCCCACCCCCTTCGCCGAGGCGCTGCGGCCGAAGGTGCAGGGATTGGCGGCGGCCATCGACGACCTGTTCCAGCCGACCGTCACCGCCCTGCAGTCCGAGCCCTTCGATCCGGGCTGGAACGTCCCGTCCTCCGTTCCGGTCCCGCCGCTGGCGACGCGGCCGGCCAACCTGCTGGACGGCCAACCCTCCCCGGCGGAGGTGGCCGCCAATCTGGAGCGGGTCGGCCAAAGCAACTCCCCCCATGACCGGCTGGCCCGGAACATCGGCGTCCTCGGCATCGCCGGCGGCGGCCATGGCCGCCCGCTGACCATGGAGGAAGCGGAAGAGGCGATGGGCATCATCCTGGCCGGCGAGGCGGACCCGATCCAGACCGGCGCGCTGTTCGGCATGATGCGCGTGCGCGGCGCCACCGCGCCGGAACTCGCCGGCTTCGTGCGGGCGATGCAGGGCCATGTCGCCGCCCGGTTCGAGGGGCGCTTGGGCCGGGGGCACCCGGCAGCCCCGTCCCCCATTCCCGAAGCCGACCTGGACTGGCCCTGCTTCACCTCGCCCAACTACCACAACCCGCCCTGGTTCTTTCATGCCGCGAAGCTGGTGGCGCAGGCGGGGCACCGCGTCCTTCTGCACGGCAACACCGGCAGCGGCCCCGCCGCCGGACGGTACGAGGTGGTGGCCGCCGCGCTGGGGATTCCGGTCTGCTCGACCGCGGACGACATCGGCGCCGCTCTGGCGACCCAGCGGATCGCCTATGTTCCGCTGACTGCGCTCGCCCCGCAGATCCATCGGCTGATCGGCCTGCACCGGCTGACCCAGTTCCGCAACGCAGCCCTGGAGGCGGTCCATCTGCTGAGGCCGGCCGGCGGGCGCACCAGCCTGCTGGGCGTGACCAAGCCGTCGCACCGCGAACTGCATCGCGACACCGCGCGCCTGCTGGGCTTGCCCCACATCTCCGTGCTGGGCAGCGTGCGCGACGTCGCCCAATACACGCCCTTCCGCCCGGCAACCATCCATCGCCTGATCGACGGCGAGCCGAACGACCTGGCCCTTCCCTCCCGCATGGCGGAGCCGCCGGCCACGCCCCGGCCGCGTGGCACCAGCCTGGAATACTGGCAGGGGGTGTGGACCGGTGCGATGCGCGATGCGCGGGCGGAGCGGATCATCGTCGGTACCGCGGCCTTCGCCCTGTTTTCGCTGCCCGGCGACGGCGGCGGGTTCGATGAGGCAATGGCCAAGGCGGACTATCTGTGGAAGCAACGTCAATCACGCTGAGCCGCGATGCGGATGCAAATCATTCTTATTAACGGCGTGATATTTCAGCAACAAGGCTGAATCCGGCGTCCACCGCCGTCGCTCCATGACACCGGAATCGCTGCATCAGTCACTCCTAAAGCACTGACATGAAAGGGAAACATAAATATCCCCCGGCAGCGCTCCCTCATGGGTGCCGGGTGCCTCTCCACGCCCTCGTGGCGCAGAGAATCTCATCCGCACCCGCCTTGGTAGGTTAGCGATTTTGCAATTTAGAATGATTCTGAATCTCGCCTGTTGTAGGAGGCGGCTATCCCATTGGTAGAAGGCGGTCCAGCGATCGTCCAATCACCTTGGCGCATTTCGGGAGAGCTTGATGCGACAGACCACGTCCCCCAACGGACTGAGACCCCTTCTGGCCGGTGCGGCCGCCACGGCCAGCCTGGCCATGACCTTCGCCATTCCGGCGACGGCCGATGCGCAGACGGCCGGCACGGGAACGGGCGCTCCGGGGACGGGTCCGACGCCGCAACGCTCCTCCACCGACGCCCTCCAGCTCGATTCGATCAAGGTCGATGCCGTTGCGCCGGAAACCGGCAACGTCAACGCCGCCCCCACCGGCGTGTCCCGCCTGCCGGAAACGGTCAAGGACACGCCCCGCGTCGTCAACGTCGTGCCGCAGGAGATCATCGAGCAGCAGCGCGCCACCTCGCTGGAACAGACCCTGCGCAACGTGCCGGGCATCACCATTTCGACCGGTGAAGGCAACGGCGGCCAGAACGGCGACCAGTTCCGCATCCGCGGCCTGACCGCCCGCGGCGACATCTACACCGACGGCCTGAAGGACTTCGGCGTCTACACCCACGACGTCTTCAACACCGAAACGGTGCAGGTCTTCAAGGGGCCGTCGGGCAACGGCTTCGGCGTCGGCAACTCCGGCGGCGTGATCAACCAGGGCACCAAGAAGGCGTCGCTGCAGCCGAAGGTCCAGATCGACCAGTCGGTGGGCACCGGCCCGACCTACCGCACCACGGTGGACATCAACCAGCCGCTCAGCGATACCGCGGCGCTGCGGGTGAACGGCCTCTACCACACCCAGAACGTCGCCGACCGCGACGAGGTGGAAGCCGACCGCCGCGGCATCGCCGCGGACCTGGGCCTGGGCCTGGGCACGCCGACCACCTGGCACCTGAACTACGCCTTCCTGAAGGGCGAGAAGACGCCCGACATGGGCCAGCCGATGGTGCAGGGCCGCGACGGCATCTTCCGTCCGGCGGGGGAGTTCGGCCTGGACCGCTCGACCTCCTACGTCCGCAACCTCGACCGCGACGACACCGAGAACCACATCCTCACCTCGACCTTCGCGCATGAGGTGAACAAGGCGCTGTCGGTCTACAACGACTCCCGCTTCAGCCATTACGAGCGCAACTTCGCCGCCACCAACCCGGCCGCGCTCACCGGCACCGCCGCCACCCAGTTCCTGGCCGGCCGCAACCCGGTGATCAGCTATGGTGCCGGCGGCGGCATGGCCTTCAAGCAGCAGGGCTTCGGCGTCCAGAACGTCACCGGCGCCAAGGTGAACGGCGAGCTGTTCGGCATGCGCCATTCGCTGAACGGCGGCCTCGACGTCAGCTATCAGCGCGACAAGCGCGAATCCGGCAGCTGGGTCAACCGCACCAACACCCAGACCATCCGCAACCCGTCCCACAGCTATGCCGCCAACACCGCCATCCTCTATCCGGCGGCCGGCGGACGTGAATCCAGCGTGACCAACGCCGGCCTGTTCGTCACCGACCGCGTGTGGCTGTTCGACAAGCTGTCGGTCCAGGGCGGCCTGCGCTGGGACTATTTCCGCACCAGCTTCAGCGCCGCCGATCCGGCGATTGCCGGCGGCTCGGCCTCCGAGCGCACCTGGAGCCCGTCGGTCAGCCTGATCTATGAACCGACACCGGATTCGTCGGTCTACGCCTCCTACTCGCGCTCCTACAAGCCGATCGGCACCGACATCGCCGCGGCGGTCACCAACGGCACGGCGGAGACGCCGAACGGCGCCCGCAGCTTCGATCCGGAGCAGACCGACCTGTACGAGATCGGCGGCAAGGCCGATTTCCTGAACGGCCGCCTGGGCGTCAGCGGCGCCATCTTCCAGGCCGAGAAGTCGAACACCTACTCGGTCGATCCCGCCACCGGCACCGTCACCGACGGCTTCTCCGAATCCGGTCTCGGCGTCCGCGTCCGCGGCTTCGAGGCCAGCATCAGCGGCAAGGTGACGGAGCACTGGAACATCTACACCAACTACGCCTACCTGAACGGCAAGGTGACGGAGTCCCGCACCAACCCGGCGCTGGTCGGAAAGGTGGCCCCCAACGTGCCGAAGCACAATGCCAGCCTGTGGACGACCTACGAGTTCGAGGCCGGCATTCCCGGCAAGTTCACGGTCGGCGGCGGCATGCAGGTGGCGTCGGAATACTGGTCGGACAGCGCCAACACCGCCCGCGTTCCCCACACCTTCTCGGCCGATGCGGTGGTGTCCTACGAATACCGCAACGTCTCCGTGGCCCTAAACGGCTACAACCTGACTGACCATCGCAACTACACCTCGGCCTTCAACGCCGTCCGCGCGGTCCCGGCCTCCGGCCGCACCGTCATGCTGACGACGGGGCTGACGTTCTGAAAGTTCCCTCTCCCCCCTGGGGAGAGGGTTAGGGTGAGGGGGACGCGCGGCGAGGATTCTCGGACCAACACGCGGTGCTTCCCCCTTCACCCCATCACAAGGACCTTCTCACGTGCTCCTGCAGATCCCCGAAATCCTCACCGCGGACGAGGTTGCGCAGTGCCGGTCGGTGCTGGAAACCTCGCCCTGGGTCGACGGGCGCGTCACCGCGGGCGATCAGGCCGCCGGCGCCAAGCACAACCTGCAGATCCCCGAGGAAAGCGAGACCGCGCGGGAACTCGGCGTCGTCATCCTCCGCGCGCTCGCCCGCAGCCCGGCCTTCAATTCGGCCGTCCTGCCGCTGCGGGTCCTGCCGCCGATGTTCAACCGGTATGACCGGGCGATGACCTACGGCTATCATGTCGACAACAGCATCCGCGCCATTCCCGGCACCGGCGGCATGCGCATGCGGGCCGACGTGTCGACCACCATCTTCCTCAGCGATCCCGAGGATTACGACGGCGGCGAGCTGATCGTCGAGGACACCTACGGCACCAAATCGGTCAAGCTGCCGGCCGGCCACGCCGTGGTCTACCCGTCCAGCAGCCTGCATCAAGTCAGCCCGGTGATGCGCGGGTCCCGCTGGGCCTCCTTCTTTTTCACCCAGTCGATGGTGCGCGACGACGGGCTGCGCGCCATGCTCTACGACCTCGACATGGCGATCATCGAGTTGCGGCAGGAGCTGGGCGACGGCCACCACGCCGTCCTGTCCCTGGTCAACCACTATCACAACCTGCTGCGCCGCTGGGCGGAGGTGTGATGGCGGAGCGTGCGCGGACGGCCATGCCGGGGTTGAGCGTCGCGGACACGCTGCTGGCGCTCGGCCAGTCCTGCCTCGACCGCGGCGAGGGCGAACAGGCCTATGGCTGGTTCCGCAGCGCCGCGCGCGGCGGCGACGCACGCGCCATCAACATGCTGGGCCGCTGCCTCGAACATGGCTGGGGCGTTCCCGCCGATCCGGTCCAGGCCGCCGCGCACTACCGCAAGGCTGCCGATCTCGGCGACGGCTGGGCGCTGTTCAATCTGGCGGACCTCCATTGCCGCGGCGTCGGCGTTCCCGCCGACGACGAAGCCGCCTACCGGCTCTACGCCGTTTCCGCCGCCAAGGGCATCGCCAAGGCGCTGAACATGCTGGGCCTTTTCCACGAGAGCGGACGCGCGGTGCCCGCCGACGATGCCGCGGCGCGTGCCCTGTTCAAGGCGGCGGCGGAAGGCGGCGACTGCTGGGGCCGCTTCAATTATGCCCGCATGCTTCTGCTCGACGGGCTGCGCGACGAGGCGCTGCGCTGGTTCCGCCTTGCGCTCGACAGCGGTTTCCCCGACTTCTACCGCAGCATGGCCGCCGCGTTGGCGCCGCACCCCGATCCGCGGATCCAGGCGCTGGCAGCGCAAGCCGCTGCGCTTGCCGAACCGGACTCCCCGCAGGAAGCGAAAGCCCATCGATGAGCGTTCCGCCCGATACCGTTTCGCTGTTCGACTATGAACGCCACTTCAACGATCGCGTCGATCCGGCCACCCGCGCCTATATCGGCGGCGCCGGGGCGGACGGCATCACCCAGCGCGCCAACCGCGAGGCCTTCGACCGCCTGCGCCTGATGCCGCGCGTGCTGCGCGACCTGTCCAACGCCACCGCAAGCTCAAGCCTGTTCGGCGAGACGCTCGACTACCCCATCATTCTAGCCCCGATGGCCTATCACAAGCTGGTCCATCCCGATGGCGAACTGGCGACGGTGGAGGCCGCCGGCCTGACGCGCAGCTGGATGACCGTCAGCACCCAGGCCAGCGTGCGCCTGGACGAGATCGCCCGGCGGGCTTCGGCGCCGCTGTGGTTCCAGCTCTACACCCAGCCCCGGCGGGAGGACACGCTGACGCTGGTGCGCCGGGCGGAGGATGCCGGGTGCCGGGCGCTGGTCCTGACGGTGGACGCACCGGTCAACGGCATGCGCAACATGGAACAGCGCGCCGGCTTCCGCCTGCCGCCCACCATCGCGCCGGTCAACCTCGCCGGCCTCGCCCCCGACACGTTCAGGCCGGCCCGCCCCGGCAGCCCGGTGTTCCAGGGCATGCTCCATGCCGCCCCGACCTGGGAGACGGTGGCGTGGCTGTGCGGAGAGACGCCCCTGCCCGTCCTGCTCAAGGGCATCCTCAACCCCGACGACGTGGAGCCCGCCATTGCGGCGGGGGCCGGCGGCCTCATCGTCTCCAACCATGGTGGCCGGACGCTGGACACCCTGCCCGCCACCATCGACGCGCTGCCCGCGGTCGCCGCCAAGGCCGCCCGCCGCCTGCCGGTGCTGATGGACGGCGGCATCCGCCGCGGCACCGACATCCTGAAGGCGCTGGCCCTCGGCGCCGATGCCGTGCTGGTCGGCCAGCCGGTGCTGCACGCGCTGGCGGTCGGCGGATTGGCCGGCGTCGCCCATATGCTGACGCTTCTCCAGACCGAGTTGGAGGTCGCGATGGCGCTGACCGGCCGCGCGACCCTGGCCGAGATCGATCGTTCGGTGATCCACCCGTCCGCATGAGCAGGGTCTACGTGGCAGAGACCTGATCGCGCAGCACGCGCTTCGTCACCTTGCCGTTGGCGTTGCGCGGCAGCGCATCGCCCAGCAGGGTCACATAGTCCGGCACCTTGTAGTCGGCGAGGTTGGCCCGGCAGAAGTCGCGCACGTCGTCCTCGGTCAGGCCGCCGGACTTGGAGATGACGAAGACGTGGATCTTCTCGCCCAGCACCGGATCGGGATGGGCGACCACCGCCGCCTCCACCACGTCGGCATGGCGGACCAGCAGGTTTTCGACCTCCACACTGTAGATCTTGTGGCCGCCGCGGTTGATGACGTCGTTCTTGCGGTCATAGAGCCGCAGATAGCCCTGCGCATCCACCGCCCCGATGTCACCCGACCGCCAATAGCCATCGACGAAGCTGTCGCGGGTGGCGTCCTCGCGGTTCCAATAGCCGCGAATGGTCATCGGCCCGCGGATCCAGACCTCCCCGCTCACACCCGGCGGGCATTCGCGGCCATGTTCGTCGATGATGCGCAGGTCGCCGCAGGGCACGCACATGCCGACCGAATCCAGGCAGGCGCGGGTATGGCCGATGGGGACCACGCTGATGATGGTGGCGCATTCGGTGGAACCGTAGGCGTTTAGCAGATGCAGGTCGGGCAGCCGCTCCGCCATCGCCTCCACCGTCGCTTCCGGCATCGGCGCACCGCCGAAGCCGCCGATCCGCCAGGAAGACAGGTCGTAGCGGCTGAAATCGGCGCGCAGCAGGCAGAGATTGTACATCGCCGGGACCAGCACGGTGGTGGTCATGCGCTCCCGGCTCGCCAACTCCAGGAATCCGGCGACGTCGAAGGCCGGCATCATCACCGTGCAGCCGGCGACGCGGATCATCGCCATCACCACGGCGACCAGCCCGGTGACATGCGAGGCCGGCACGGCCAGCACCGCCCGCTCCCCCTCGCGATAGTCCCAGCATTCCTCGAAATGCATGGAGGAGTGGATGATGTTCACATGGGCCAGCAGCGCGCCCTTCGGCTTCCCCGTGGTCCCGGAGGTGTAGAGGATGACGGCGGTGTCCTCCTCCCCCTGCGCCGTTGCGGGACCCGGAACAGATGCGTCGGCTTCCAGCAGATCCTCGAATGGCCGGCAGCCCTCCACTGCGCCGCCGACCGACAGCCGCAGGGCCAGTGACGGCACCTCCTCGGCAGTGGGCATGCGGTCGGCGAGGGCTGCGTCATGGACCAGGATTGAGGCGCCGCAATCGTTGAGGATTCCGGCGATGCCCGGCCGCTGTTCGCGCGCGCTGATCGGCACCGCGACGATGCCGGCACGCGCCGCCGCCAGCAGCGCGATCAGGAACTCCGCCCGGTTGCTCATCACCAGGGCCATGCGCTCGCCCGGCCGCACGCCCCGCGCCATCAGCGCAGCAGCGGCGCGCGTCACCAGCCCGTCGAGTTGGGAATAGCTGTAACGCCGCTCATTATCCACCAGCGCCTCGCCATCGGGCCGGCGGGACACGGCGTCGCGGAACATGGCGTCGATGGTCGCCGGACGCTCGCTGTAGCATGGTACGAGACGCGTGCCGAAAAGCAGCTCGCGCCGTTTGGGAACGCCCGTTCCTTCCGGCCAGGACATGCCCGTCCTCCCTGTCGATTTCGTTGAATTCCATGAAGGGGCCGGCGCCGCAGCCGCGGATCTCCGCGCATGAGCCGCAGGGTTACCGCGCCTAAGGCCGGAGTAGCCGCTTTCCATCACGGAAGCCCTTCTCCCCTTGCGGGAGAAGGGCTTAAGCAGCCGATCAGACCTACGTGCTACAACCCTGCATGAACCGGCACCGCCCTTGTCGATCTCCCAAAGACTATGTCATTCTATGAACTGAGTGTCAAACAGCGGCACAGTCCGCGCCGCCAACAAATTGCCCGCCCCCGCCCCGCAACGGACGGACCCAGGCGGCCCGCGGCACTCCCCACCCCTTTCGCATAAAGAAATGCAGGCAGTCTCCGCCTGCCGACCGGGAGGACATCCATGTCGACACCCCATTACGTGACCATCGGACAGGGCCAACTGCGTGTCTGGCGCAGCGGTTCCGGCCCCGACCTGCTGGTGCTGCCCGGCCTGATCGCCGCCGCCTCCACCCGCGCCGACCAGTTGGCTCGCGACCTGCCCGGCTGGACCGTCACCGCGGTCGATCTTCCGGGAACCGGCGGGTCCAGCGGTGTGTGGGCGGAGGATACCGCCGGTTTGGCCCGCCTCATCGCAGAGACCGCAAGCGCGCTGGGCCTTCCCCCCTGCCCGCTGCTCTCCTTCGACCTTGCGGCGCCGTTGGCCGTCGCGCTGCAGAACAGCGGATCGAGTTGGCAACCGGACACCGTCCTGCTCGCCGATGCGGCAGCGGCGGAAGGCTGGACGCAACGCCGCCTGACCCCCGCCCCGCTGGCACCGCGCGACGACGGCACCCATCTGGTTGTGCTGTGGGCGCATCTGCGCGATGCCCATGTGCTGGAGCCGCGCGACGCCCGGCATCCGGCGCCACAGGGCGCGCCCTTGCCCGACCCCGCCGCCCTCGACGCGATGCTGCGCACCGCCGCAGCGGCGCCTCACCGCTATGAAGCGCTGTGGAAACTGTGCCTCGACGCCATGCCGAGACTCACCGACCGGACCGGTCTTGTCCGTGTCGATGACCTTGACGCCGCGGCCAAAGCCTTGTCGGCTATGGCCTCATGCCGGCCCGATGCCCAACCGCTGCCGCCGACTCAGCCGGTCTCCGACCCGATGCGGGTCTGGCACGACTATGCCGACACGCCGCAGGGCCGCGTCCATCTGCGCCGGGCCGGACGCGGCCGGCCGCTGCTGGCATTGCAATCGGCCCCCGGATCCTCGAAGCCGCTGCTGCCGCTTCTGCACGGGCTGGCTCCGGGATGGGAGGTCATCGCTCCCGACTATCTCGGCAACGGCGAATCGGACAAGCCGGAGCGCACGGTCGATATCGGCATGCTGGCAGAGGATGCGCTGGCTGTCGCCGATGCGCTCGGCCTCGACCGCTTCGACCTGTGGGGAACCCACACGGGGGCGCTGGTGGCGCTGGAACTGACGGTCCGCCATCCCGACCGCGTCGACCGCGCGGTGCTAGAGGCGCCGGTGCTGATCCCGCCAGACTTCAGTGCCGACATCCTGACCAACTATTTCCCGCCGCTGGCCGCCGACCGCTGGGGACTGCATCTGCTCCAGGCCTGGAACATGCGGCGCGACATGTTCCTGTTCTGGCCGTGGTACAGGCAGGAGCGTGGAGCCGCCCGCGCCATCGGCGTTCCCGACGCGGCGGTGCTGCATGACTGGACCATGGGTCTGCTGGCGAGCGGCGCCCATTACGACCGCTCCTACCGCGCCGCCTTCCACTACGACACCCGCGCCCGTCTGCCGCGCCTGACCCGCCCGGCGCTGATCTGCGCCGGTCCTGCCGACATGCTGGTCGAAGGGCTGGCCGAGGCGAAGCAACTGGCACCGGCGGGGACGGAGGTGGCACCGACCCCGGCCACCGTCTGGTATCCCGGCCAGGAAGCCTCCGCCGTGGAGGCGACCATTGCCCGCTATGCCGCCTTCCTGCGCGGGGATGCCGCTGATTCGCACCGCGTGGCATAGAGCGACACAGCGCCCTTACCGCTGTCGGCCTTCGTCGTCACCCCCCGAGCACCGATTGGGCACGGGCCGCCCGGTGCAGCGGCAGGGCCGACAGCGAATTGAGGTTGGACGAGATCTCCCGCACCGCGCCGCGCATATCCTCCAGGAAATTGGGCTGGCCGTTGCGGACGATGTGGGGGGTCAGGCCGGTCAGGCTGACCGCCGCGATCAGCCGGCCGTCCGGGTCGAACAGCGGCATGGCGATGGCGGCCAGCCCCTCGATCACGTCGTCGACCGCCATCGACCATCCGCGCTTCCGCACCTCCTCCAGCTCCTTAGCCAATTGGCGGGGGTCGGTGGTGGTGTGGGGGGTGAGGCGGGTGGTCCCGCGCGCCAGCACGCGCTCCACCTCCGCCTCCGGCAGATAGGCCAGCAGCACGCGCGGCGCGGCGCCGCAATTCATCGGCAGCTGCCCTCCGACGATCCACCAGCGCACCTCCACCGACCGGTCGCTGTGGAACTGGTCCAGGCACACCGCCGATCCGTCATGGTAGACCGACAGGAACACGGTGCTGCCGGTGGTTTTCGCCAGCCGCGACAGGATGGTGGAAGCGATCTGGCGCAGGTCGCGGCGCTCCGGCACCGCCCCCGCCAGCTTCAGGATCTCCAGCCCCAGGCTGTATTTCTGGCTCTGCGCGTCGAAGGCGGCGAAGCCGTCCTGCACCAGCGTCAGCAGGATGCGCCGCGCCGTTCCCTTGTCGAGCTTCGCAGCGCTCGCGACCTCGGTCAGGGTCAGCGTCGGTCCTTCCTGATAGAAGCTGCGCAGCACGGCCAGAGCGCGCGACACGGCGCGAACGCTGAGGCCGTTCTTTTCCGCGCCCTGGTTGTCGTCCTGTTCGGTGTCCATACGTTCAAGCCCCTTATGGATGTCGCGTGCCCCGATGCCAGGCGGAAGCCCCGGTGTCCGGCACAGCCGGTGGATGGCGGCGCGGTCGCGCTGATCCCGTCACAGGTGCAGTGCGCCGGTAGCATTGAAGGCGCTCGCGCGGTTGCGCAACCCCTTTCCGCCATCCCTGCCGCAGTCCACCATCCGTGTCAAACAGTGACACCATTTTTGCCTGTTGACACTGTGAAGGGCAAATGGTTTCATTACCAAACAAACAGAACAAGCGCGCCGCCATCGCCCCGGCAGATGGCCGGCGCCCCATGCTCCGGCTCGCCGCAGTCTCCCGACGTCAGTCTTCCGATTTCATGAGACACGGCCGCCGGCACCCTGCACGAGGGGAGGACAATGCAAACCATCGCCCTGGGTGCGTTCACGGTCACGCGGATCGAGGAAATGCTGACGCCGGGTTTCGATCCCGGCTTCCTGTTTCCCGCCTATGACGAGGCGATCCTGACCCGGAACCCCGATCTGGCCGAACCGAACTTCCTCGACCCGGCGTCGCGGCGCCTGATGTCGAGCATGCACAGCTGGCTGATCCGCACCGACCGCCATGTGATCCTGGTCGACACCGGCTGCGGCAACCACAAGGAACGCCACACGCCAGGTTTCGAGCGCTTCCACATGCTGGACAAGCCCTATCTGCGCCACCTCGCCGAGGCCGGCGTGCGGCCGGAGGATGTGACGCTGGTCATCAACACCCATCTGCACATCGACCATGTCGGCTGGAACACGCAGCTGGTCGACGGGCGCTGGGTGCCGACCTTCCCCAATGCCCGCTACATCTACGGCGCGCAGGAATTCAAGCATTGGCGCAGCCCCGACGGCGGCCTGATTGGCATGCCCGGCAACGGCCCGGTGATGGAGGACAGCGTCATGCCGGTGTGGGAAGCCGGTCAGGTGGAGCTGATCGAGGACGGCGACCGCATCCTCGACGGGCTGTCGGTCGAACTGGCCCCCGGCCACACGGCGGGGCAGATGTTCGTCCGGCTGGAGTCCGACCGCCACGCCGCCTACTTCACCGGCGACTGCCTGCACCAGCCGATGCAGGTGTGCCGTCCGGACTGGAACAGCCGCTTCTGCGAGGACCAGGCGCAGGCGGTGGCGACCCGCCGCCGACTGCTGGACCATGCCGCCGACCGCAACGCCCTGGTGTTCCCGGCCCATTTCGGCGCTCCCCATACCGGCTATGTGCGCCGTACCGGCGAGGATTTCCGGTTCGAGCCGCTGAAAGACGCTGCCTGAAGAACGCCGCCCGACCTTACCCAGAGGGATTTTCCATGAGCATCGCCGCCCTCGAAGGCACGGCCACCCTGCTTGACACCCTGCGCGCCGCACTCGGCGCCGATGGCCTGCTGGATGACGAGAAGAGCCGCGACTTCTACGCTAACGACGTGTTCTGGCAGCCGGGCATCCCGCCGCTCGCCATCGCCCTGCCGCGCGACCGCGATCAGGTCGCCGCCACCATCCGCGCCGCGCATGACGCCGGCGTGGCGGTCGTGCCGCGCGGCGGCGGCATGTCCTACACCAAGGGCTATCTGCCGAAGCGGCCGGATTCGGTCGTCATCGACAGCCGCCGGCTGAACCGCATCATCGATCTCGACACCGACAGCCTTTATGTGACGGTGGAGACCGGCTGCACCTGGGCCGCGCTGAACGAGGCGTTGGAGGGCACCGGCCTGCGCACCGGCTATTGGGGGCCGCTGTCGGGCATCAACGCCACCATCGGCGGCGCCCTGTCGCAGAACAGCGCCTTCTTCGGCTCGGCCCTGCACGGCACCGTGGCGGAAAGCGTGCTGGGCGTCACCGTGGTGCTGGCCGACGGGCGCACCGTCACCACCGGATCGGGCGGGCGCGTCGGAACCAAGCCCTTCACCCGCTCCGGCGGTCCCGACCTGACCGGCCTGTTCCTGGGCGACAACGGCGCCATGGGCTTCAAGGTGGCGGCGACGTTGCGCCTCCACCGCCGGCCCGAACACAGCGATTTCCTGTCCTTCGGCTTCGCCACCATGCAGGCGATGGCCGCCGCACAGGTGGAGATGGCGCGGGCGCGTTGCGTGTCGGAAGGCTTCGGCATCGACCGCACGAAGGTCGAGCATTCGGCCAGCGTCAACAAGCTGTCGGACGGGCTGAAGACGTTGGGCAACGTGGCGAAGGCCGGCAAATCGCTGTTCCAGGGTGCCAAGGAGGCTCTGAGCGTCGCCACCGCCGGCACCGCCTTCCTCAAGGACCACAACTTCACCCTCCATCTGGTGGTGGAGGGCCGCAGCGAAGCCCAGCTGCGCGAGGCGATGCAGACCGTGCGCGAGATCGGCGCCCGCCACGGCAAGGAGATCGAGAACAGCGTGCCGAAGGTCATGCGCTCCAAGCCCTTCGGGCCTGTGCGCGGCATGCTGGGTCGCGAGGGCCAGCGCTGGGTGCCGATCCACGCCATCTTCCCGCTGGGCGACGCCGACAAGGTGGTCGCCGCCAACGACGCCTTCTTCGCGGAAAAGCGCGGCTTCATGGAGCAGCACGGCATCATCTATTCGGTGATGACCATGACGGTCGGCAACGACTTCTTCCTTGAGCCGGCCTTCTATTGGAATGACGAGATCACGCCGCTGCACGCCGCCAGCCTGGGCGAGGACGTGGTGAAGCCCTGGCGCGACCGCCCGGCCAACCCGGCGGCCCGCAACGCGGTGGCCGAACTGCGCCGCGCGACGCAGGAGCTGTACTGCAGCCTGGGCGGCGTCAGCTGGCAGGTCGCCCGCGACTATCCGTTCCGCGAGATCATGACCCCCGAAACCTGGTCGCTGCTGGAGGGCGTCAAGCGCGCCGTCGATCCGCAGGGGCTGATGAATCCCGGCTCCCTCGGCCTCGGCGGCTGACGGACGGGAGCGGAGAGATCCACGCCATGGGCTACACCATCACCGAGAAAATCCTGGCACGCGCGGCGGGTCTGCCTGCAGTCCGCGCCGGACAGGACATCAAGGCGAAGCCGGACTTCGTGCTGGCCTACGACTTCCCCGGCTACACCGACGTCTATTTCAAGACGATGAAGGAGGATTTCGGCATCGAGCGGGTGGCCGAGCCGGAGCGCTTCGGCATCTTCATCGACCACATGGTGCCGACCGCCACGGCGAAGGAGGAAGAGCTTCACATCAACACGCGCAACTGGTGCGCGGAGAACGATGTGCCGCTGTTCGAACGGCACGGCATCGGCCATCAGGTGGCGGCGGAGGTCGGCTATGCGACGCCGGGTGCCTTCGTCGTCCATTTCGACGGCCATGTCAGCCAGCTCGGCACCTTCGGGACGCTCGCCATCGGTCTGCGCCGCAACGTGATGGAGGCCTTCGTCAGCGACACCGTGTCGATCCGCGTGCCGGATACCGTGCGGGTGAACCTGCGCGGCAGTTTGCGGCCCGGCGTGATGGCGCGCGACGTCTTCCACCATCTGGTGCGCCGGCTGGGGCCGAGTTCCTGCCGCTTCCAGGTTTTGGAGCTGGGCGGCCCGTCGGTGGCGGCGATGTCGACGGAGGGACTGCAGACCATCACCGGTCTCGCCATGTTCACCGGCGCGCTGACCGCCATCGTCAACCCCGATCCCGTCCGGCTCGACTACGCCCTGCCCCGCGCCCGGAAGAAGCTGGAGCCGGTGTCGAGCGATCCGGACGCGCGCTATTCCGCCGTTCACGACATCGACCTGTCGGATCTGGAGCCCATCGTCGTCGTGCCCCCGACCCCGGCGGACACACGCGACCTGACCGAGTTCCTCGGGCTGGAGATCAATGCCGGCTATCTCGGCTCCTGCGCGTCGGGCCGGCTGGAGGATCTGCGGGCGGCGGCCAAGGTGCTGGAAGGACGGCGGGTCAAGACCGGCGTCTCTCTGCACATCGTGCCGACCAGCCAGGAACTGATGGCGGCGGCGGCGCGCGAGGGGCTGGTGTCCACTCTGGTGGAGGCCGGGGCCTTCGTCTCCTCGCCCAGCTGCGACTATTGCTTTGGCCGCATCGCGACGATGACGGCGGGCCAGCGCGCGGTGTCGACCGGCACGCTGAACGTCCGCGGCCGGATGGGCAGCCCGGATTCTGAGATTTACCTGTGCAACGCGGCGGTGGTCGCCGCCTCCGCCATCGAAGGCCGGATCGCCGATCCGCGCCCCTACCTGTGAGGCCGGCAATGACCGAAGCCACACTCAAGATGCCGGCGATGAAGGGCCGTGTCGCCTTCATCTTCGACGAGGTGAACTTCGACGTCGACCAGATCGTCGGCGTCAAGAACATCAAGATCACCGACGTGGCCGAACTGGCGCAGCTCGCCATGCAGAGCTACGACCCGGATTTCGCCAAGTCGGTGCGGCCGGGCGACCTGCTGGTCGGTGCGGACAATTTCGGCTACGGCCACCCGCATTACCCGCCGATGAAGGCGATGCGCCATCTCGGCATCACCGGGGTGATCGCGGTGTCCTTCTCTCCCGGCTATTGGCGCGGCGAGATCAGCATGGGCTTCCCGCAGGTCAGCTGCCCCGGGATCCTCGGTTTCGTCCGCCGCTGGGACGAGATCGAGGTGGATTGGGCGGCGGGCGTGGTCCGCAACCACACGCAAGGCACCGAAATTCCCTATGAGCCGCTGCCGCAGGCGGATGCCGAGATGATCGAGGCCGGCGGCCTCGTCCCCTTCCTGAAGCGGCAGGCGGCCCAGCAACGCGAACAAAAGGACCATGCTCATGTCTCGGGGACCTGATTTCCGCAACCGCGTGCTGGCTCAGAAGACCGTCTGGTCGGCCGGCGCCTATGACGCCTTGTCCGCCCGCTTCATCGAGGCGGCCGGCTTCGACGCGCTGATGACCTCGGGCTTCGGCGTCTCCGCCTCCTTCCTCGGCCAGCCGGATGCCGAGCTGTACACCATGTCGGAAAACCTGACGGTGGTCCGCAACGTGGTATCGGCGGTCAACGTCCCGGTCATCGCCGACATCGACACCGGATACGGCAACGCCATCAACGTGATGCGCACGATCCGCGAGTTCGAGGCGGCGGGCGTCTCCGCCGTCATCATGGAGGACCAGGTCGCGCCCAAGCGCTGCCCGATCTGCGTCGGCGGGGTCGAGGTGATCCCGATGGACGAGGGCGTCGCCAAGATCCAGGCGGCGGTGGAGGCCCGGCGCGATCCCAACATGCTGATCATCGCCCGCACCGACGTGGTCGATCCGGCCGCCGCCATGGAGCGCGGACGCGCCTATGTCGCGGCCGGCGCCGACATGATCCAGCCGATCAGCAAGTGCTTCAAGGACATCGACGGACTGCGCGCCATGCGCGAGGCGGTCGGCGTGCCGTTGTCGCTGCAGCTGCTCGGCTGGCTGGAAAAACTGTCGGCCGACGAGGTGGAGGAGGTGGCCGGCATGGCGACCTACGCGCTGGTGCCGCTGATGACCGTCGCCTCGGCGCTGAAGGAGAATCTGGCCGCGCTTGCGGAACGCCGCTCCACCAGCGGCCTGCCGCGCCCGGTCACCGACCACAACAGCTTCATCGACTTCATCGGCTTCCCGCAGATCGAGGAACTGCAGAAGCGCTACCTGAAAACCGCCTGACGATCCTTTGCCGGCGCGCACCACCCGCCGGTTCCAAGGGCCAACTAAAAGACGGCCAACTAAAAGACGGCCAATCAAAAGACGACCAATCCACGGAGGAACCCCATGTTCGGTAGGCGCACTCTCCTTGCCGCCGCGGCGGCCCTGGCCCTGACCATCCCCGTCGCCGGCACATCCGCGCAGGCACAGCAGCCCCCGGTCCGCATCGCCCTGATCGGCCCGATGAGCGGCACCGGCGCCTTCGAGGGCCAGCTCGGCCTGGAAGGCGCGCAGGCGATGGCCGCGGTCATCAACGCCAACGGCGGCGTGGCCGGCGGCCGCAAGATCGAGCTGCTGACCTACGACGACAAGGGTTCCCCCGAGGACGGCGTCAGCGCCGCCAAGCGGGCGATGGAGCAGGACAACGTCGACATGATCGTCGGCGGCTGGTTCAGCGCCGTCGCCCTGTCGATGAAGGAAGTGACGCGCGACAAGATCATCACCGTCATGACCAGCTCCCAGCACCCGAAGGTGACGGAGAAGGGGCACAAGTACCTGTTCCGCCTGAACGCCACCTCGGCCATGATGTCGGAGTTCTATTCCAAGGCGATCTGCGAGCGCATCAAGCCGAAGTCAATCGCCTTCATGAACGTCAACGACGACTGGGGCCGCCTGGAGCTGGACAACTACACCAAGCTGCTGACCGGCTGCGGCATCGAGGTGAAGGGGCACGAGTTCTACAACCGCACCGACACGGACTTCACCACCGCTCTGACCAAGCTGAAGTCGCTGAACGCCGACGCGATCTATGTCGCTGCGATCAACACCTCGCAGGGCGCCACCATCTACCGGCAGATCAAGCAGACCGGCTACCGCGGCAAGGTCATCGCGTCCGCCGGCAACATGAACCCGAAGCTGGTGGAGCTGTCCGGCAACTCGCTGGAGCAGGTCTATTCCGCCTCCCCCTTCACCGAGGACGGCGCCGCCCCGTCGCTGAAGCCGTGGCTGGAGCAATACCGCAAATCCTACAAGAACGAGCCGTCCTTCATCGCCGCCCTCGGCGCCCAGGCGGTCCAGACCCTGGCCTTCGGCGTCGATGCCGCCGGCGGCGACCCGCGCGCCTACGACAAGATCGCAGCCGCCCTGAAGTCGCAGGAAGTGCCGACGGTGATGGGCAACCTGCGCTTCTCCGACAAGGGCCAGGCGAGCCAGTCGATCCATCTGGTGCAGGTCCAGAAGAAGCAGATCGTCAGCGTCCGGGACTGAGGGGCGGATAGCGAGGGTCTCCCTCTCCCCCTTCTTCCCCCTCTCCCCCCTGGGGAGAGGGTCGGGGTGAGGGGGATGCAAGTGGTGGATTCTCGGTGACGGCTGCCACGCTCCCCCCTCACCCTAACCCTCTCCCCGGGGGGAGAGGGGATTGTTCCGGGGTCGCGAGACATGTGCATCCGACCGACAGCTCCCGACAGGAAGAATCGACATGGATTTCACCGTCTTCGCCCAGCAGATCGCGAACGGCCTGGTCAACGGGATGGCCTATGTGCTCATCGCCACAGGGCTGACGCTGGTCTTCGGGGTGCTGCGCATCGTGAACTTCGCCCATGGCGAGTTCTACATGCTCGGCGCCTACATCACCTATTTCATCGGCACCCTGCTCGGGCTCGACTACATCGCGGCTGCGGCCATCTCGGCGGTGGTGGTGGCGGGGCTTGGCATCGCCGCCAACAGGCTGATCTTCTGGCCGCTGCGCCGCGACCATGAATTCACCATCCTGCTGTCCAGCCTGGGCCTTGCCCTGCTGATCGCCAACGGCGGCGAGCTGCTGTTCGGCGCCGATCCGAAATATGTCGAGAGCCCCTTCGCCGACGAGGTTCTGGACATCGGCACGGTGACGCTGACCCAGCAGCGCGTGCTGGTCTTCGCCGCCGCGGTGGTGGCGCTGATCGCAGTCTACCTGTTCATCCGCTATTCGCGCTTCGGCAAGATGATGCGGGCGACGGCGCAGAATCCGAACGGCGCGGCGCTGACCGGCATCAACATCAAGCTGGTCCATGCCTACACCTTCGCGCTGGCCTGCGGGTTGGCGGCGCTGTCCGGCGCCCTGGTCGGCCCCACCGTGATGATCTTCCCGACCATCGGCAACTGGGCGGTGCTGAAGGGCTTCATCGTGGTCATCATGGGCGGTCTGGGCAGCGTCACCGGCGCCCTGTTCGCCGGCCTGCTGCTGGGCGTCATCGAATCGCTGGGCGGCGGCTACATCTCCCTCGGCTTCATGGAGGCGATCGGCTACGCGATGATCATCGCGGTCCTGCTGTGGCGCCCCAACGGCCTGTTCAGCACGGCAAGGGGTCTGCGATGAACACCAACTCCCACGGCCAGACCCTGGCGATTGCAGGCGGCGTGGCGGCGCTGGCCGTCCTGCCCTTCCTGTCCGGCAATGCCTATCTGGAACATCTGCTGGTGCTGTGGATGCTGTATGCGCTGCTGGCGCTCAGCCTCAACATCGTCATCGGCTATCTGGGCGAGCTCACCTTCGGCCACGCCGCCTTCGTCGGCGTCGGCGCCTACACCTCCGCCATCCTCTCCACCCAGTTCGGCCTGCCGCCGCTGCTCGGGCTGCCGCTGGCCGGTCTGGTGGCCGCGTCGTTCGGGCTGGTGATCGGCTATGCGGCCTTGCGGGTGGTCGGGCCGCAGTTCGCGATCCTGACGCTGGGTTTCGGCGCCATCCTGTTCACCATCACCAATCATTGGGTCGACCTGACGCGCGGTCCGATGGGCATCACCGACATCCCGCCGATGGCGATCGGCCCGCTCACCTTCACCGCTGCGCGCGAGACCTATTACTTGGTGCTGGCCCTGGTTCTGGCGACCGCCTACCTCTGCCATGCACTGGTGAGCAGCCGCACCGGCCGCGCCTTCCTGGCGGTGCGCGAGAATGCGCCGCTCGCCGCCTCGCTCGGCATCAACGTCTTCCACACCAAGCTGCTGGGCTTCGTCGCCGCCACCGCCATCGCCGGCATCGGCGGCGCCATCTACGCCCACTACATCCGCGTCATCACCCCCGACATCATGGGCGTCCACAATGTCGCGGCGCTGATCATCGTGGTGATCATCGGCGGGCGCGGCACCATCCTGGGGCCGATCCTGGGGGCGCTGGTCTATATCGGCCTGCTGGAGTCGCTGCGCGTCGCCGGTCCGCTGCGCATGGTCATCTTCGCGGCCCTGCTCACCGGCACCGTCGTCTTCCTGCCGGGCGGGCTGGTCAGCCTGTGGCAGCGCTGGCGCAATGCCAACAAGTCGGAGAACGCCCAGCCGGCGGCCCCCACCGGTTTGCCCCCCACCGGTTTGCCAAGCGCCGAAGGAGGTGCGAAATGAACCCTGCGGCTCAAGAGATCCTGTCGGTCAGCAACCTGACCCGCATCTTCGGCGGGCTGACCGCGGTGCGCGACGTCAGCATGACGGTGCAGGCCGGCGAGGTGGTCGGGCTGATCGGGCCGAACGGCGCCGGCAAGACGACGCTGTTCAACATGCTGGGCGGCTCGCTGCCGCCCTCGTCGGGCAGCGTCCGCTTCGACGGCACCGACTGCACCGGCGCGCCGTCGCACGTCATGGGCCAGCGCGGCGTGTCGCGCACCTTCCAGATCACCAGCCTGTTCCCAAGCCTCACCGCGCTCGACAATGTGCGCAGCGCCGCCTTCCGCACGACGCGGGCCGGCTGGGGCGCCGCCATCCTGCGCAACGCCGCCTATCGCCGGGAAGAGGCGGAGCTGCGGCGCAAGGCGATGGAGATCCTGGCCTTCTGCGACCTCGACCACCGGGCCGACACGCTGGCGGACTCCATGTCCTACGGCGAGCAGCGCCGGCTGGAGATCGCCATCGCGCTGGCCGCCGAGCCGCGCCTGCTTCTGCTGGACGAGCCCGCCGCCGGCATGAACCCGGAGGAAGGCCAGCGGCTGGTCGAGATGATCCGCCGCATCCGCGCCCGCGGCGTCACCGTGCTGCTGGTGGAGCACCACATGCGCGTGGTCGCCAGCGTCTGCGACCGGCTGGTGGTGCTGGACCATGGGGTAAAGATCGCCGAAGGGCCGCCGGCCCAGGTGCTGAACGACGCGGAAGTGATCCGCGTGTATCTGGGACGGGAGCCGGTCGATGCTTAAGGTCGAAGGTCTGAAGGTCAGCTACGGCCACCGCGAGGCGGTCCACAACGTCTCCCTGACCGTCGAGGAAGGGGAGTTGGTAACGCTGGTCGGCTCCAACGGCGCCGGCAAGACGACGACGCTGAAGGCGATCTCCGCCCTGCTGCGGCCGAGCGGCGGGACGATCACCTTCGACGGCGAGCGCATCGACCGCATGGCGCCGCATCAGGTGATCGAACGCGGGCTGGTCCATGTGCCGGAAGGCCGCCAGCTTTTCCCCGACATGACGGTGCTGGAGCATCTGGAACTCGGTGCCCTGCGCGGCCGGCCCGGCAGCATGGGCTTCGCCGAGCGGCTGCGCTGGGTCTACGAGCTGTTCCCCATCCTGGCAGAACGCCGCACCCAGCGCGCCGGCACCATGAGCGGCGGTCAGCAGCAGCTTGTCGCCTTCGGGCGCGGCCTGATGGCCAACCCGAAATGCCTGATGCTGGACGAACCGACGCTGGGTCTGGCGCCGATCATCGTCGACACGCTGGCCGACACGATCAAAAGCCTGCACAAGTCCGGCATCACCGTCCTGCTGGTCGAACAGCGGGTCGATCTGGCGCTGCGTCTGGCCGACCGCGCCTATGTGCTGGAAACCGGCCGGGTGGTGATGGAGGATGCGGCCCAAACCCTGCTGGCCGACCCGCGCATCAAGACCGCCTATCTGGGGCTGTGAGGGCATGGGGAGCAGCGATGTCCTCGACCGGGCGCGCGCCATCGTCGGACCGGCGCATGTGCTGTCGGACCCGGCGGACACCGCGCCCTTCCTGGCTGACTGGCGCGGCCGCTACCGGGGGGAGGCGCTGGGCGTCGTCCGCCCGGCCGACGCGGCGCAGGTGGCTGCCATCGTCCGGCTCTGCGCGGAGACCGGCACGCCGCTGGTTCCGCAAGGCGGCAACACCGGCGTGGTCGGCGGCGCCATTCCCGATGCCTCCGGGCGCAGCCTGGTTCTGTGCCTGTCGCGCCTGAATCGCATCCGCGAGGCCGATCCCATCGGCGACAGCCTGACGGTGGAGGCCGGCTGCACGCTGGCCGCCGTGCAGGCCGCCGCAGAACAGGCCGGCCGGCTGTTCCCGATGAGCCTGGGCAGCGAGGGCAGTTGCCAGATCGGCGGCACCATCGCCACCAATGCCGGCGGCACCGCCGTCCTGCGCTACGGCCCGATGCGCGACCTCGTGCTGGGGCTGGAGGTGGTGCTGCCCGACGGCACGCTGTGGAACGGCCTGCGCGCCCTGCGCAAGGACAACACCGGCTATGCGCTGAAGCATCTGTTCATCGGTGCGGAAGGGACATTGGGCATCGTCACCGCGGCGACGCTGAAGCTGTTTCCGCGCCCGCGCAGCACCGCCACCGCCTTTATTGCCCTGCCCTCGCTGGACGCGGCGCTGCGGGTGTTCGCCCGGTTGCGCGGAACGCTGGGCGACCGGGTGACCACCGCGGAAATCCTGTCGGAATCGCAACTCGCCGCCGTGCTCGCCCATGTTCCGGGCACCGTCCGACCGCTCGCCACCGCCATGCCCTGGTATCTGCTGGCCGAGATCACCGACCCGATGGCCGGGCTGGACCTCGCCGCCGCGCTGGAGGATCTGCTGGCCGAAGCGCTGGAGGACGGCAGCGTCGCCGACGCGACAATCGCCCGCAGCGATGCCCAGGCCGAGGCCCTGTGGAAACTGCGCCACAGCGTGTCGGAGGCCAACCGAAAGAGCGGCATCGTCATCGGCCACGATACGGCGGTGCCGGTCGCCCGCATTCCCGCCTTCGTCGCCCGCGCCACCGCCGCCGTCGAGGCTCTGCGCCCGGATGCGCGCGTGGTGGCGGTCGGCCATATCGGCGACGGCAACATCCATCTGGTCGTCATCCTGCCGGACAGCGCGAGGACGGAAAGCCAACCGCTGGAGGCCACCGCCCATGCCGTCAGCGCCGCCGTCCACCGCGTGACGATCGAACTGGACGGCACCATCAGCGCCGAGCATGGCATCGGCCAGAGCGTGCGCGACGCGCTCGCCGCCTTCAAGGGACCGGCGGAGATGGCGTTGATGCGCGGCATCAAGCGGCTGTTCGACCCGCAGGGCATCATGAATCCGGGCAAGGTCGTCGCCACCGACGAGCCCTGATCGGGACAGAGGCGATCAGGACGGCAGCCCGATGCTCGGCCCGACGCGCCGGATGAGGTCGACCACGGATGGCGTCAGCGTGTGGAAGGCGGCGAGGAAGTCGTCGCACCGGTAGGACGGCGCCGTCTCCTTGATACGACGGGCATATCCCCCGGCCTCCTCCCGCCGGTCCGCCAAGGCGTTGGAGAAGGCGGCGATGGCCTGGATGTGGACATGGGCGTTCGGCCGCCGCGCGGCCCGGTCGCCCCACAGCGCCGCCTGGGCATGCTCCTTCAGATTGAGGCAGGCGAGCGCCCGCGCGCCGAGCATGCCGAACAGCAGCGGGTCGAACGGGCTCAGCCGCTGCGCGACGTCGGCGGCACTCAGGGCCGCCCGCGCATCGCCACCCTGCGCCTGGACGAAGGCGAGGGAATAATGTCCAAGGGCGAAGTTGGGATTGAGGCCGACCGCAAGGCTCAGTTCCTCCACCGCATCGTCCTGTCTCCCCAGCAGCCACAGCGCACGGCCCAGGGCGAGATGGCTCGTCGGATCGCGCTCGTCCAAACTGACGCTCTGCTCGGCGAAGCGATAGGCGTGCTCCGCCTCGATGCTACGCTGTCCGGTGCGATGCAGAAAGGCGTCCTGGAAATGGGTGAAGGACAGGCCGGCATGCAGCCGGGCGCTCAGCGGGTCGGTGCGAAGCGCCTGTTGGAAAAGACCGCGCGCCGTCTCGTTGTCGTCGCGGGTGAACCGGTACATGTGCCAAAGGCCCCGATGATAGGCGCTCCAGCCATCCAGCGAGGACGGCGGAACCGTCAGGGCGCGCCGCATCTCGGCCGCCTCGATCTCGTCGTCGAGAGCGGCGGCGATGCGGGCGGCAAGCTCGTCCTGCAGGTCGAACACGGCGTCCAGGCGCCGGTCGTAGATGTCACCCCACATCACGGCGCCGCTTTCGGCCTCCACCAACTCGACGGTCAGCCGAAGCCGGTGCCCGTCCGTGCGGATCGCCCCGGTGGCAAGGTAACGCACGCCGAGCGCCCTGCCGACCGTGCAGGGGTCGATCTGGGTTCCGCGAAAGCGGAAGGAGGACCCTCGGGCAATGACGAACAGCGAACGCAGCCGCGAAAGCCGCACCAGCACGTCGGCGGCCACCCCGTCGGCGAAGCCGCCGCCTTCGGACGGTCCGCCGATCGCGCCAAAGGGGAGAACCGCCAGCGACGGCCGATCCGGCAGCACCGGCCGGCTTGACCGGGAGAGGTCCAGCAGCAGTCCGGCAGGCCGCTCGGACACGGTTGAGGCCACGGTGGCGGACACGGTCGTCGCAGGGGGGCGGTCGCGGATGCCGTGCAGCAGTTCGACCGTCTCCTCCTCCGGGTCGGCATCGAGGCAGCGGCGCACCGCCTCGGCACAGATCCGGTACTGCTGAACGGCAACCGACCGCCGGCCGTTGCGTGCATGCAGCCGCATCAGCGCGCGGTGCGCCTCCTCGCAGGCGGGATCGAGCGCCAGCCAGCGCTCCGCCGCGGACGCAACGCCGTCCCAGTCCCCCTCCGTCTCGCACGATGCCGTCAGGCGCGCGAAGATCCCGGCCGCCAAGCGGGCGAAGCGGGCACGCTCGCCGGCCAGCCAGTCGTTGACACCATCGGTGCAGGCCTCGGCCTCGGGCAGAAGCGGGCCGGCGCACAGGTCGGCTGCGGCGCGCAGGCTCTCGGCCGTACCCTCCCGCGCCAGCCGGTCGACCATCACGCCGTCGACGCATTCGGGCGGTAGGGCCAGCGACACCTCGTTCCTGTCCGTGCGGATCAAATCGAGGCCCGCCTGCCCGCCGAGGTGGCGCAGCTCCATCAGGCACTGGCGCAGGCTGTGCAGCGCCCGCCGTTCCTCGCAGTCCTCCCACAGCAGGGCGGCCAACCGCTCGCGGGAGATCGGTCGCGGTGCGGTCAGCGCGACATAGGCAAGCAGAAGCTGCGCATTCCGCCCGCGCAGAGGGAGGGCACGCCCGCCGGCATCGGCGAGCGAAAAGCCGCCCAGCAGCCTAAGCGTCGGCCCGGCCATGCCGCACCAAAACGGAAATTACCCACCGCCCCGATCATAGCAGGCGGAGCGAATCCTGTCAGACACGCGTCGGCCCAGGGGACTACCCCTGAAGGACGGGTCGGCATTTTGACGATCGATTGACGCGAGGGCTGACGATCGGCCGACGCCCGGCTGACGCGGCCCGGCCATCCTCGCGGCCGAAGCCCGCCGTCACCGGGCGCAATCGCACATTCCAAGGAGGACGATATGGACGACCTGATCGCCACCGCTCCCGCCATTCAGCCGCACAACGAGCGGGCTGCCGCCGTGTGGAGTTCGGGCGGCCGGGATTACGAAGAGATCATCCGCGGCGTCTACGACGGCATCGATGCGGCCGTCGCCGGACTCGCTCCCCAGCCAGGCGAACACATCCTCGACGTCGCGACCGGCACCGGCATCACGGCGCGTGCCTGTGCCCGGCGCGGCGCGCACGTCACCGGCATCGACATCGCCGCCGGATTGCTGGACGCCGCACGCTCTCTCTCCGATGGGCTTTCCATCGACTACCGGCTGGGCGACGCCGAGGCGCTGCCCTTCGCCGACGCCAGCTTCGACGCGGTGGTGTCGACCTTCGGCGTCATGTTCGCCGCCAAGCCGGAGGCGGCTGCGCAGGAACTCGCCCGCGTCTGCCGGCCCGGCGGCCGGCTGGCCCTGACCACCTGGACGCCGGACGGCGCCATCGCCGAGATGTTCTCGCTGATGCGCCCCTACATGGCGGCGCCCCCGGCGGTATCGCCCTTCGCGTGGGGCCGCCCCGAACGACTGGAGGAACTGCTCGGCGGCGCCTTCGACCTGACGGCCACGACCCTGACCAGCCATTATGTCGAGACCGGCGGCGAAGCGGCCTGGAGCACCTTCGTGACCGGCTACGGCCCGACGCGCACCCTGGCCGCCAGCCTCGACGAGGAGCGCCGCGCCGCTCTGAAGCGGGACTTCGTCGCCTTCCACGAGCGCTTCCGCGAAGGCGAGGGCATCCATGTGCCGCGCACCTTCGTGCTCACGCTCGGCCGGCGGCGGTAGCTCCTTCCAACTCAGGACAGGGCGGCTTCAGCCGTAATGCTCGAAGCCGCCCTGGGCGACGCTCGCCTTCCAATAGGCGACGACCGAACAGGCGTCGGCGGGAAGGCGCAGGGTCTGGCGGACATGGCCGCGGATGCGCTGGGCGGTGCCATGCTCCGTCCCGCTCCACACCGCCAGCCCCTTCGCTCCGGCCGAGGCCACCGCCATTACCGCCTCCGGCAGGGGCGACGGGGCCGGCGCCGCATGCCGATCCCGATGGAACCAGGTGATGGAGGTTGCGGCCGGCGAGGCCAGTTCCTGCTGCTCGGCCGGTCCAGGCACTTCGATGAACACCTCGGCCGAGGCATCCACCGGAAGGTTTTCCAGAAGATAGGCGATGGCGGGCAGCGCCGCATGGTCGCCGGCCACCACATAGCGGCCTGCCGGCTTCATCGCGATCCCACCCGATACCGAGATCCCCACTTTCTCCCCCGGCTTGGCGCGGGCGGCCCAGCCAGACGCCACACCGGCGCCGTGAAGCACGAAATTCACCTCCAGCGTCCCTGCGGCGGCATCGAAGCGCCGCACGGAGTAGATGCGTAGCGGAGATCCGCCGTCATTCCCCGCCGGAACCACCAGACCGATGTGCGGGGCCAGGACACCGGGCTTCAGCGTGAATCCTTCCAGCGCCGGCCCGCCAAGAACGATGCGGCGCATGCGCGGCGTCAAGGTGGAGACGGCGACCACCTCCACCCACCGAAGATCACAGGGATATTTGCTGCTCAAGACAGGCCTCTCCGCGCCGGCACCAATGGGCCGCATGCTAAATAAGAATGCGACTTGTTCGCAACTACACTTTGCCCTATAGGAGTTGATTGTCACGAAGGGTGCCGGAACCGCGCGATTTGCGGCCAGAAAGTCGATCAATGCCGTTTCATCCGAGAATGCAGAGCCATACCGAAGGGATCACCATTCTCGGCGACCTGCAGTGGCGTGCCTGGAACGGGATGATCGCCGACATCTGGACCGTGGCCTGCGACCAGAATGCGGGCGGCGAATATGTGTCGGAGGCCCCCCGCCTCGTCGTGGTGCTCGACCAGCTCGGCGAGGGCGCCCTCCATGTCATGGACACGCCCGACCGCGGCAAGTCCCACCGGCTGAGCCGGCGCCAGCCCATGAGCTTCGTTCCGGCCGGCCTCAAGGTCTGGTCCCGAACCGAGAGCATCCGCCGCCTCACCCATCTGGACCTGCATTTCGACATGTCGGTGCTGGAAGGCCGCTTCATGGAAGGGCTGGACATCCGCGAGATGGACCGGCCGCGGCTGAATTTCTCCGACGACCGGCTGTTTGCGCTCGCCCGGCTGATCGCGGCGGAATGCCGGACCTCGGGCGCCCTGCACGACCTCTACGGCGAAAGCCTGATGGCCGCCCTGTTCATCGGCCTCGTCCAGACCGAACCGGCGGCCGACCGCAAGCGCGGCCAACTACCGCCGCGCCAGTTGAGGCGCGTGATCGACTACATCGAGGAACATTGCAGCCGGCCGATCCGCCTGCAGGAACTGGCCGAACTCACCGGCCTGTCGCCCGCCCATTTCTGCTCCGCCTTCAAGGCATCGACCGGCGTGCCGCCGCACAAATGGCAGATGCGGGCGCGGGTGGAGCGCGCCAAGTCGCTGCTGACCACCTCGGACGTGACGCTGGCCGCCGCGGCGGCGATGGCCGGATTCTCCGATCAGGCGCATCTGACGCGGGTCTTCCGCCAGATCGTGGGCGCCACGCCCGCCGCCTGGCTGCGCGACCAGTCCGCGTGAGTTGATACCGATGGCGATGGCGATGGCGATGGCGATGCTGGTGCCCGACGAATGTCGAAAGATCGTCCAACCCGTCCAAAGACGGTTCAATCCGGGCCTTCATGCATATGCTAATCATTCGCAACAGCGGATCCACTTTCGGACAGGATCGTCCGGTGGCGCTTCGCGGGTGGTGCATACAGTCCGAGGCCGATTGCGATGGTTCACTTTTCGATTCTGCGAATGACCCGTTTCCTCTTGAACGGCACGGCGCTCGCCGCCTTGCTGGTGCCGGCAATTGCCCAGGCGCAAACGCAGCCCCAGGCGCAATCACAGACGGACGCGAGCACGCCCGCCATCCTCGGTCCGGTGACCGTCGAAGGCAGCAGGACCGTCGATACGGCGACCAGCCCGGTCAAGGGCTATGTGCCGGCCCGCTCGGCCACCGGTTCCAAGACCGACACGCCGCTGGAGGAAATCCCGCAGTCGGTGTCAGTGATCGGCCGCGAGGAAATGAACGACCGCGGCGTCCAGAAGGTGGACGAGGCGCTGCGCTACACCCCCGGCGTCTTCGGCCAGCCCTTCGGCGCGGACAGCGACACAAACTGGATCTTCATCCGCGGCTTCCAGGCGACGCAGTCGGGCATCTACCAGGACGGGCTGCAGCTTTACAGCTACGGCTTCGGCGGCCAGTTCGTCGACAACTACAATCTGGAGCGGATCGAGGTTCTGCGCGGCGCCTCCTCGGTGCTCTACGGCGGCAGCAATCCCGGCGGTCTGGTGAACTACGTCACCAAGCGGCCGGGCGATACGCCCGTGCGCTCGGTCGAGGTCGGCATTAACCAGCACGGCACCGCCCATCTCGGCCTGGACGTCGGCGGCGCGATCGACCCGACGCTGAGCTACCGCCTGACCGGCCGCATCGCCGGCGGCGACACCTACACCGACTTCGCGGACGGCTTCCGCGGCACCGTTTCGCCCAGCTTCAAGTGGTCGCCGAACGATGCCAACAGCCTGACGGTGCTGGCCAACTACACCGACATCGACGAGACGCACAACGGCGGCGCCTTCCTGCCCTATGTCGGCACGGTTGTGGACGCGCCCTTCGGCCGGATCGACCGCAAGGCCAACTACACCGAACCCGGCATCGACACCTACCGCCGCCGCCAGGCCTCAATCGGCTACGAGTTCGAACACCGCTTCGACAACGACCTGATCTTCCGCCAGAACGCGCGCTACAACTACAGCAAGGTCCACGAGGTCTCGGTCTACCCGTTCGGGTACAGCGGCTTCTCGGCCACGCCGACCGACCCCAACAACCTGCTGTCGCGCATCAATTTCGAGCACACGACCGAGGTCAACAGCTTCCTCCTCGACAACCAGCTGGAAGGCAAGCTGCGCACCGGCCCGGTCGAGCACACCGCGCTGGTCGGCGTCGACTACAAGTATTTCCTCATGGATCAGGTGCAGGCGTCCGGCTCCGCCACGACGATCAGCGCCACCAACCCGGTCTACGGCGCCCCCCAGGGCCAGCGCTTCGCCTACATCGACCAGGAGCTGACGATGCGTCAGCTCGGCGTCTACCTGCAGGACCAGATGCGCTTCGGCCAGGGCTTCCTGGTGACGCTGAACGGCCGCTACGACATCGCCTCGACCGACGCCGACGGCACGCCAGCCTATGACGGCAAGGCCGGCAAGTTCAGCGGCCGCGCCGGTCTGGCCTATGAGTTCGCCAACGGCCTGACCCCCTATGTCAGCGCCTCCACCTTCTTCAACCCGGTGCTGGGCTCCTCCGCCGCCGTCGGCGTCTTCAAGCCGGAAAGCGGCCGCCAGTACGAGGTCGGCGTCAAGTACCGTCCGGCCTGGATGGACGCCATCTTCACCGCGGCCCTGTTCGACCTGACCCGCACCAACGTGGTGACCGGCGCCTTCAACGCCGAGACCCAGCTGGGCGAGGTCAATTCCCGCGGCGTCGAACTGGAGGCCAAGGCCAACATCACCCCCAGCCTGAAGGCCACCGCCTCCTTCACCGCGCTCGACCTCGACATCAAGAAGGACGCCAACCCGGCCCTGATCGGCAAGACGCCCTACATCGTGCCGCAGGTCCAGGGCTCGGCCTTCCTCGACTACACCTTCCGCGAAAGCGTGCTGAACGGGGTGTCGGTCGGCGGCGGCGTGCGCTATGTCGGGTCGTCCTGGGCCGACAACGAGAACACGCTGAAGGTCCCGGCCGCGACCGTCTTCGATGCGCGGATCGGCTACAAGCGCGACAACTGGGGCGCCAACCTGTCGGTCACCAACCTGTTCGACAAGGAATATGTCGCCAGCTGCCAGACCCAATATTCCTGCGGCTATGCGGAGGGGCGGACCGCCCTGCTGACCCTCAACATGACTTGGTAACCTGATGCCCGGCCCGGACCAGACCCCTGCCCTCTACGAACTCGATGCCGTCGGATTCTCGGCCTCCGGTCGGCCGATCCTGTCGGACCTGTCGCTTCGGCTGGAGCAGGGGCGCATCTACGGGCTGGTCGGCCCCAACGGCTCCGGCAAGAGCACGCTGATCCGCATGCTCGCCCGCCAGCAGCCGCCGGGGGCCGGGCGCATTCGCTGCCTCGGCACCGAGATCGGCCGGATCGGCGAGCGCGACTTCGCGCGCACCGTCGCCTACATGCCGCAATTCACCCCGCCGGCGGAGGGCATGACGGTGCGCGAGCTGGTGGCGCTCGGCCGCTTCCCCTGGCACGGCGCGCTCGGCCGCTTCGGGGCGGAGGACGCCGCCAAGGTGGCGGAGGCGATTGCCGAAACCAACCTCGACGCCTTCGCCGACCGGCTGGTGGACAGCCTGTCCGGCGGCGAGCGGCAGCGTGTGTGGCTCGCCATGATGCTGGCGCAGGACACGCGCTGCCTGCTGCTGGACGAACCGACCTCGGCGCTCGACATCGCCAGCCAGGTCGAGATGCTGGGGCTGGTGCGCCGCCTCAGCCGCGCCCGCGGCATCGGCGCGGTCATCGTCCTGCACGACATCAACATGGCCGCCCGCGTCTGCGACGAAATCCTGGCGATGCGCGGCGGCGTGCTGATCGCGCAGGGAACGCCGGACGCCATCATGACCGGCGAGACGCTGGGCGCGATCTACCGCCTCGCCATGGGGATCGTCCCGCACCCGGTCACCGGCGACCCCATCGGCTACGTCCTGTGATGGCGGCGGCGAGGACCATACCGCGGCGCCACGCGCTGGGCTTGGCGGCAGGGCTTGCATTGGCGCCCCGCTTCGCATGGGGGGCACTGCCGCAACGGGTCGCGGTTATCGACTGGGCACTGCTGGAAACGGTGCTGGCGCTGGGCGTGGTCCCGGTCGCCGCCACCGAGCTGCTGCAGTTCCGCAAAACCGTCGTCGAACCGGCCGTTCCCGCTTCGGTCGCCGACATCGGGCTGCGCGGAACGCCGAACTACGAGGCGCTGAACCTCGCCGAACCGGACCTCATCCTCACCTCCAATTACTATGAAGGGCAGCGCACCAGCCTGGAGCGGGTGGCGGAAACCGTGTCGCTGTCGATCTACACGCCGGGCGTCCAGCCCTACGCCGCCGCCGCCGGGGCCGCCCTCACCCTCGGCCGGCTGCTCGGTCGCGAGGCACAGGCGCAGGCCGTCGTCGCCGGCACGGAGGCGGAGATCGCCCGCCTGCGCGAAACGTTGAACGGCATCGGCCGCCGGCCGGTCCTGGCGGTCAATTTCGGCGACGCCCGCCATTTCCGCGCCTTCGGCACCGACAGCATGTTCGGCGACGTGCTGCGCCGGCTGGGGGTCGAGAATGGCTGGGCAGCACAGTCCAGCTACAGCGCCACCGCGCCGGTGGGCATCGAGGCGCTGGCCCGCATGCCCGACGCCACGGTCATCGTCGTGCCGCCGGTTCCCGCCGATGCGGTGCGGACGCTGGCCGACAGCGCCCTGTGGCAGGCCCTGCCAATGGTGCGGGAGAACCGTGTGACGGTGATCGAGCCGGTCAACCATTTCGGCGGTCTGCCGGCCGCCCTGCGCTTCGCCCGCCTCGCCACCGCCACCCTCCTGCAAGGAAATGGCGGCAATGGCTGAGCGCGCACCGATGAACCGCATCCTGCTGTGGGGCGGGCTGGCCCTGATCGCCGCCTGCCTGTCGACCGTCCAGGTCGCGGGGCACCTCGCAGCTCCGGCATCGGTCGGAACGATGGCGAACGGCGCCGACTGGCTCGACGCCATCATCCTTTATCACAGCGTCCTGCCGCGCATCGCGGTCTCGCTGGTCGCCGGGGCGGCGCTGGGGCTGTCGGGGCTTCTGCTCCAGCGCGTGCTGCGCAACCCGTTGGCCGAGCCATCGACCCTCGGCGTGTCGGCCGGCGCGCAACTCGCCATGACGGTCGGGCTGGTCTACGCGCCGGCGCTGATGGAACATGCGCGCGAGGGCGTGGCGCTGGCCGGCGGGCTGACGGTGGTCGGGTTGATCCTCGCCATGACATGGCGGCGCGGGCTGGAGCCGGTCGCCGTGATCCTGGCCGGCATGATGGTCGCGCTGACCGCCACCATGGCCAGTGCCGCACTGATCCTCGCCAACGGCGACTATCTGTTTTCGATCTTCATCTGGGGCGGCGGCGCACTGGCGCAGCAGAGCTGGGGTCCCACGCTGACCATCGCGCTGCGCCTGCTGCTGGGTATCGCCGCCGCCATCCTGCTGATGCGCCCGCTGTCCATCCTCGGCCTCGACGATGCCAGCGCCCGCAGCCTGGGCGTCGCCCTCAACGCGACGCGCTTCGCCGTCATCGGCGTGGCGGTCTGGCTGGCGGCCAGCGTGACGGCGGAGGTCGGCGTGATCGGCTTCGTCGGACTTGCAGCCCCCGCCCTGGCGCATCTCAGCGGCGCGCGGACCCAGAAGCAGAAGCTGATCGCCGCACCGCTGATCGGCGCCGTCCT
Organism: Azospirillum largimobile; assembly: GCF_977007025.2. Taxonomy (NCBI): domain Bacteria; kingdom Pseudomonadati; phylum Pseudomonadota; class Alphaproteobacteria; order Rhodospirillales; family Azospirillaceae; genus Azospirillum; species Azospirillum largimobile. The sequence goes on along the minus strand of NZ_CDRMUA020000003.1, from coordinate 403,590 downwards.
GCTCTGGGTCACCGACGGGCTGGTGCAGTTGCTGGCCGGCGCCAACGGCGAACGGGTGCCGACCGGCGCCGCCACCGCCCTGCTGGGCGGCCCGCTGCTGCTGTGGCTGCTGCCGCGCCTGCGCATGTTCGAATGGCCGTCGCTGAACAACCGTCCCGCTCCCTCGCGCCGCAGCCCCCGTCCCCGCCTGCTGATCGGCCTGATCGCCCTGCTGGGCCTCGTCGCCGTGGCCCTCGCGCTGACCGTCGGCTACGGCCCGGACGGCTGGTCTATCGCCACCGGCTCCCTCCTCGACCGGCTGCTGGCATGGCGCGGTCCGCGGGTGGTGGTCGCGGCGGCGGCGGGCGCCATGCTGGCGGCGGCCGGGATGCTGTTGCAGCGCATCACCGCCAACCCGTTGGCCAGCCCGGAGATCCTCGGCGTCGGCACAGGATCGGGCGTCGGGCTGACCGCCGCGCTGTTTCTGGTCGCCGCCCCCGGCATCGGCCTCCAGATCGCGGCGTCCGCGGCGGGGGCGGTGCTGGTGCTGGCCGCCATGCTGGCCCTGTCGCTGCGCGCCGGCTTCGGACCGGAACGTCTGCTGCTGGCCGGCATCGCCATGAGCGCGCTGTGCAGCGCCGTCCTGACCGCCGTCATCGCCACCGGCACGCCGCAGGCCTTCACCCTGCTGCGCTGGCTGAGCGGATCGACCAATGACGCCGGCCCGGCCGACGCCTGGTTCTGCGCGGGCGCCGCGGTCCTGCTGCTGGCCGCCCTGCCGCTGGCTTCCCGCTGGCTGGAGATCCTGCCGCTCGGCGACGTCACCGCCCGGTCGGTCGGCCTGCCGGTGCAGCGCTGCCGCATCCTTCTGGTGCTGTTCGCCGGCCTGCTCACGGCGGCGGCGGCGCTCTTCGTCGGCCCCTTGAGCTTCGTCGGGCTGATCGCCCCGCACCTCGCCCGGCTGGCCGGTCTCGGCCGCGCATTGGGGCAGGGCATCGGCGCCATCCTGATCGGCGCCGGACTGATGGTGGTGTCGGATTGGCTGGCGCGAACCGTCGCCTTCCCGTATCAACTGCCGCTGGGATTGTTCGCCGCGCTGCTCGCCGGCCCCTACCTGATCTGGTTGCTCAGCCGGGCCGGCTCGCGCGCCGGCTAGCCCGTTCCGTTCCCCCGTGCCTATTCCCATTTTCAGTTCCGGAATGAGAAGAGCCATGCTCCGCCGCTTCCTCGCCTACTACCGTCCCTACAAGGGCCTGCTGATTCTCGACATTTCCTGCGCGATCCTGTCGGGACTGCTGGAGCTGGGCTTCCCGATGGCGGTGCGCGCCTTCGTGGACCGGCTGCTGCCCACCCAGGACTGGCCGCTGATCGTCGCCGCGACGGCGCTGCTGCTGGCGGTCTACATGGCGAATGGCGGGTTGATGGCCATCGTGACCTATTGGGGCCACAAGCTGGGCGTCAACATCGAGACGGAGATGCGCCGGAAGAGCTTCGACCATCTGCAGAAGCTCTCCTTCAGCTTCTACGACAACAACAAGACCGGCCATCTCGTCGGCCGCGTCACCCGCGACCTGGACGAGATCGGCGAGGTGGCGCACCACGGCCCCGAAGACCTGCTGATCGCGGTGATGACCTTCGTCGGCGCCTTCGCCCTGATGGCGGTGGTGCATCTGCCGCTGGCGCTGATCACCGCCGCCATCGTGCCGGTCATCGCCTGGCTGACCAGCCGCTACGGCGGACGCATGACCAAGAACTGGCAGTCGCTCTATTCCCGCGTCGGCGACTTCAACGTCCGCATCGAGGAGAATGTCGGCGGCATGCGCGTCGTCCAGGCCTTCACCAACGAGGACCACGAGCGCAAGCTGTTCGCCGAGGACAACGACCGCTACCGCAAGACGAAGCTCGACGCCTACAAGATCATGGCGGCGTCGACGACGCTCAGCTACATGAGCATGCGGCTGATCCTGATCGTCGTCATGCTGACCGGCGCCCATTTTGTCCTGGTTGGGGAACTGACCCAGGGCGGATTCTTCGCCTTCCTGCTGCTGGTCAACACCTTCTTCCGCCCGATCGAGAAGATCAACGCGGTCATCGAGACCTACCCGCGCGGCATCGCCGGCTTCCGCCGCTACACCGCGCTGCTCGACACCCAGCCTGACATTGCGGATTCGCCCAACGCCGTCCCGGCGCCGCCGCTGAAGGGCGACATCCGCTTCACCGACGTGTCCTTCGGTTATGACGCCGCCCGCCCGGTCCTGAAGGGCGTCGACCTCGCCATCAAGGCGGGGTCCACCGTCGCCTTCATCGGTCCGTCGGGTGCCGGCAAGACGACGATCTGCTCGCTGCTGCCGCGCTTCTACGAGATCACCGGCGGCACCATCACCATCGACGGCCTCGACATTTGCAGCATGACGCTGGCCTCGCTGCGCCGGCAGATCGGCATCGTCCAGCAGGACGTCTTCCTGTTCGGCGGCACGATCCGCGAGAACATCGCCTATGGCCGGCTGGGCGCCTCGGACGCAGAGATCACCGAGGCGGCGCGCCGCGCCCATCTCGACGGGCTGATCGCCTCGCTGCCCGACGGGCTCGACACCATCATCGGCGAACGCGGCGTGAAGCTGTCGGGCGGCCAGAAGCAGCGCCTGACCATCGCCCGCATGTTCCTGAAGAATCCGCCGATCCTCATCCTGGACGAAGCGACCTCGGCGCTGGACACCCGGACGGAGCGGGAGATCCAAAAATCCCTGATGGAGTTGGCGGAAGGGCGGACGACCCTGATCATCGCCCACCGGCTGGCGACGATCCGCAATGCCGACGAGGTCTATGTCGTCGGTGCCGAGGGGGGCATCCAGCGCATTACCCACGAGGAGCTGGCCGCCCACGGCTGACAGGGGGAAGTGGTTGGGGAGTGATCGGGCCCGGTCAATGCCCGGTCTTGGCGTGCGGGGACGCGACCGGCTTGGATTCCGGCGATCCCCGCTCCCGCAGATAAATCCCCAGCACCACCAGCGCCCCCATGGACAGGAACTCGCTCTGCCAGTTCTGGAAGCTTTCGTACCAGAATTCCGGCTCCACCAGCGTTTCCGCCATGGTCTTGGTCGGCTGGTGATGCCGCAACGCCTCCTCGCTGGACCGGCGGGTGCTTCCCGCCACATGAAGGCAGAAGGAGACGGCGAACAGAGTCAGCAGCGCGATGCTGAGCGAGTGCGAATAGAGGCGCAGCAGCAGCCCGCCCCGGTGGACCGGCCAGGGCGCATCCCTGTCGCCCCGCTTCTTCCCGGGATCTTCGTCTTCCGGGTTGTCCTGTCCCGGCGTTTTCGATTCCGCGGATCCCTTCTGCACCAGCAGGACGGTCAGCAGCACATAGACCGACATCTGCAGGAACTCGCTCTCCCAATTCTCGAAGACCGCCGATAGGAAATGGCCGGTGGTCAGATACTCCGGCAGACCGATGGCCGGCAGCCCGTGAAAGCGGAGTTCCTCGACGAGCGCCCGCCATCCGGCGAGCGTCTGCCCAACGATCGACAGCAGGAACAGGCCGAACAAGGCAACCGACAGCCCGTTGTCACGCAGGAACCGACGCATCGGACCACTCCGCATTTCACAAAGCCCGGCCTATACAACGGCGCGGCGGCGCGGAGGTTGCGCCGCTCGTTGGCGTACCCAACAATCACCAGGCCGAGGTCCGCATGGCGACGGCTCAGGCAGCCCGCACATGGCGAAGGAACTCCTCCGCCTGATCGCGGAGCGCCATCGCCTGCCGGCCGAGATCGGCGGCGGCGGCGCGTACCTCCGACGCCATCGTCCCGGTCTCGTGCGCGGACTGGGAGACCTCGCGGATGTTATCGGTCACCTCCGCCGTACGGTCGGCGGCGCGCTGGACCGACCGGGCGATGTCGGCGGTGGTGACGCCCTGGTGATCGGCCGAGACGGCGATGCGGCCGACGAGGTCGCTGACCGACAGGACGGTGCGGCCGATCCCCTCGATGGCCTCCACCGCATGGCCGGTCACCGCTTGGATTTCCGCCACCTGCCGGGCGATGTCGTCGGTCGCGCGCGCGGTCTGGTTCGCCAGCATCTTCACCTCGCCGGCGACGACGGCGAAGCCCTTGCCGGCCTCCCCCGCGCGGGCCGCCTCGATGGTCGCGTTCAGCGCCAGCAGGTTGGTCTGGCCGGCGATATCCTGGATCAGGGTCACCACCTCGCCGATCTTGCCGGCAGCCGCCGCCAGCCCGTCCATCGTCCGGTTGGTGCGCGTCACCTCCTCCACCGCGTTGCCGACCATGCGGGCCGACTCCTCGACCTGCCGGCTGACCTCGCCGATGGAGATGCTCAATTCCTCCGAAGCACCGGCGACGGTGCGGACGTCGTCGCTCGCCTCGCCTGCGGCGGTGCTGACGGTGTCGGCGCGGACGCTGCCGGTCTCGGCGATGTCGTGCAGGCGCTGGGCATTGGCCTGCAGCTGCGTGGTGGTGGCGCTCAGCACGCCGACGACACCCAGCAGCGACCCTTCGAAGGACTGCGCCACCGCGTCCATCGCCTTGCGCCGCTCCTCGACCGAGCGGGCGCGCTCCTCCGCCTGGGCCTCGTGCAGCTTGGCGACCTTGATCGCGTTCTCCTTGAACACGGCGAGCGCCTTCGCCATGCCGCCGATCTCGTCCTTGCGGCCAAGCGCCGGGATGGCGACCGACAGGTTGCCGCGGGCCAGATCCTCCATGGCGCCGCGGATGCCCGACAGCGGCCGGAACATGCGCCGGGCCAGCAACAGGCAGCAGGCGGCGACCAGCAGGGTCACGGTCCCGCTGATGGCGGCGATCATCGTCTGGGTGTCGCGGATGGTCGCGAAGAACTCCGCCTTGGGAATGCCGACATAGAGCACGCCGACCACGCGCCCGTCCGGCGCCTTGATCGGGTCGTAGGCGGTGTAGAAAGGCGTGCCGAGGATTTCCGCCTGCCCGCGATAGGGCACGCCGCGTCCCAGCACCGCGTCATGGACCGGCCCCTTCGCCAGCGTGGTGCCGACCGCGCGGCTGCCGTCCGGCTTCAACACATTGGTGGAAACGCGCCGGTCGCCCATGAACAGGGTCGCCGTGCCGCCGACCAGCCGCTTGACCCGGTCCACCGGTTCGAGGAAGTCGTTCAGGGCGCGGTCGCCGGCATAAAGCTTGCCATCGCGCACATCGAACGCCTGCCCATACTGGTTCAGCACGTCCCAGGCCACGCGCATGTTGGTTTCCTGCCGCTCCATCGCCACCCGTTCGGCATAGCGGGTCAGCAGCAACTCGTTGACACCGAACGTGGCAAAGGCAAGCAACAGAAATCCGCCGCCGCAAAGCACCACCGTTTTGCCCGCCAGCGACAAAGCCTTCATCCTCATACCCAACCCCTGGTTTGGTCCGAATTTCCGACTGTTCGTTTTTCTTTTTCGGACGTCTGCCCTTAGGCAACCGTCATGGCAAGGGAAAAGGGGGTGAGCGGTTAAGGAAAAGTTAGAGAAATCCCCTGACTCGTCTTCCGGTATTTGCATCAGTCATACGGATTGATTGGTGCGCCATGACTGTTGCGAACGGTTCGTTCACTCACCGTCGTCGTACATCAACAACATTACAGGCAAGGGTGGACGATGTGCCCGATTTGGTCGTCCGCAGGCTTTCGCAAGGCCACAGCTCAGCATCTATACAAAAAGGCATATATCCCCAGATCCAGGTCCGCCGCCTGCTGATCCGCCCGCACATATACGCCCCATATATTTTCGGGCACCGCCGCCCCCCATCGAATCTATACGCGGCTCCGGATCATCCTTGCAGGGTCGGACCACCCGCCAGCCGGCATCACGGCGGACGGGCGGTCCGGCCCTTTTCCGTTCGACCGGAGCCTTGACCCCATGCTCGACCTTCTGTTCCTGGCGCTCACCGTCGGCTTCTTCGCCGCGGCGGTTGCCTATGTCCACGCCTGCGACCGGCTGTGAGGGGAGGCGGCGATGATCCTCGATTACGCGCTGGCCGGCCTCGTGACCGGCGGGCTGCTGGCCTATCTGGTCTATGCCCTGATCCACCCCGAACGGTTCTGAGGAGTCCCGTCCCATGACCGTCAACGGCTGGATTCAAATCCTGGTCTTCCTCGCCCTGGTCGTCGCGGTGACGCGGCCCCTGGGCGGCTTCATGACGCGCGTCTTCACCGGCGAGCGCACGCTGCTCTCCCCCATCGTCCGCCCCGTCGAGCGCGGGCTCTACCGGCTTGCCGGCATCGACGAGCGCACCGAGCAGCATTGGGTGAGCTACGCCGTGTCGATGCTGCTGTTCAGCGCCGCGGGCATGCTGCTGCTCTACGTCCTGCAACGGCTTCAGGCTGTCCTGCCGCTGAACCCGCAGGGCATGGCGGCGGTGCCGGCCGACCTCGCCTTCAACACGGCGGCCAGCTTCACCACCAACACCAACTGGCAGAATTACGGCGGCGAGACCACCATGGGCCATCTGGTCCAGATGGCCGGGCTGACTTTCCACAACTACGTCTCCGCCGCCACCGGCATCGCGCTGGCCGTGGCGCTGGTTCGCGGCTTCGCCCGCGCGTCGGCCCGCACCATCGGCAATTTCTGGGTCGACCTGACCCGCGCGACCCTCTACGTCCTGCTGCCGCTCTGCCTCGTCTACGCCGTCTTCCTGGTGTGGCAGGGCGTGCCGCAGACGCTGGCAGGCTCCGTCGACGCCACCACGCTGGAGGGGGCGAAGCAGACCATCGCGCTCGGCCCCGTCGCCTCGCAGGAGGCGATCAAGATGCTGGGCACCAATGGCGGCGGTTTCTTCAACGCCAACTCCGCCCACCCCTTCGAGAACCCCAACGCCCTGACCAACCTCGTCCAGATGCTGTCGATCTTCGCGCTGGGCGCCGGCCTGACCAACCTGTTCGGCCGCATGGTCGGCGACGAGCGCCAGGGCTGGGCGATCCTGGCCGCCATGGGCGTGCTCTTCGTCGCTGGCGTCACGATCGCCTATTGGGCGGAGGCGCAGGGCAACCCGGCCTTCGCCGCGCTCGGCATCGACACCGCCGCCGGCAACATGGAGGGGAAGGAGACCCGCTTCGGCGTCGCCGCCTCCGCCCTGTTCGCCGCCGTCACCACCGCCGCCTCCTGCGGTGCGGTGAACGCCATGCATGACAGCTTCATGCCCTTGGGCGGCATGGTGCCGATGATCAACATGATGCTGGGCGAGATCATCGTCGGCGGCGTCGGCGCCGGGCTCTACGGCATGCTGCTGTTCGCCATCGTCGCGCTGTTCGTCGCCGGGCTGATGGTCGGCCGCACGCCGGAATACCTGGGCAAGAAGCTGGAGGCGAAGGAGGTCAAGATGACCATGCTCGCCATCCTCTGCCTGCCGCTGATGATGCTGGGCTTCACCGCCGCCGCCGTGGTTCTCGACACCGGCACCGCGTCGATGGCCAATGCCGGCGCGCACGGCTTCTCGGAAGCGCTCTACGCCTATGTGTCGGGTGCCGCCAACAACGGCAGCGCCTTCGGCGGGCTCAGCGGCAACACGCCCTGGTACAACGTCACCATCGCCATCGCCATGCTGGTCGGCCGTTTCCTGGTCATCGTGCCGATGATGGCGATCGCCGGCTCGCTGGCCGCCAAGACACGGGCCACGGCATCGGCCGGCACCTTCCCCACCCATGACGGGCTGTTCGTCGGGCTGCTGGTCGGCGTCATCCTGATCGTCGGCGGCCTCACCTTCTTCCCGGCTCTCGCCCTCGGCCCGGTGGTCGAACATCTGGCGATGAGCACCGGCACCCTCTTCTGATCGGGAACGATCCCATGCACGCCAATAGCAAACGGTCCGGCCGCATACAGGCGAAAACGGCCGCAAGCACCCTGCTGGACCCCGCCATCCTGCTGCCGGCCATCGGCGGTTCCTTCGCCAAGCTCGCCCCGCGCCAGATGATCCGCAACCCGGTGATGTTCTGCGTCGAGGTGGTGGCCGCGCTGACCACCCTGCTGGTCCTGCGCGATGCGGTGACCGGTGCCGGAGTGAGCGGCTTCGCCGTCCAGATCGTCGTCTGGCTGTGGTTCACCCTGGTCTTCGCCAACTTCGCCGAAGCGGTGGCGGAGGGCCGCGGCAAGGCCCAGGCAGCCAGCCTGCGCAAGACCCGGACCGAGACCAGCGCGAAGAAGCTGGAAAACGGCACCATCCGCAGCGTCCCCGCCACCGCGCTCAAGACCGGCGACCTCGTGCTGGTCGAGGCCGGCGACATCATCCCGTCCGACGGCGAGGTGGTGGAGGGCGTCGCCTCCGTCAACGAGGCCGCCATCACCGGCGAATCCGCCCCCGTCATCCGCGAGAGCGGCGGCGACCGCTCCGCCGTCACCGGCGGCACCCAGGTGATTTCCGACCACATCAAGGTCCGGATCACCGCCGCCCCCGGCTCCACCTTTCTCGACCGCATGATCTCGCTGGTGGAAGGCGCCCAGCGCCAGAAGACCCCCAACGAGATCGCGCTGAACATCCTGCTGGCCGGGCTGACCATCGTCTTCGTCATCGCGGTGGCGACGATCCCCAGCTTCGCCGCCTATGCCGGCGGCTCGGTCGGCGTGCTGGTCCTGGTGGCGCTGTTCGTCACGCTGATCCCGACCACCATCGGCGCGCTGTTGTCGGCCATCGGCATCGCCGGCATGGACCGTCTGGTCCGCTTCAACGTGCTCGCCATGTCCGGCCGCGCGGTTGAGGCGGCGGGCGACGTCGACACTCTGCTGCTCGACAAGACCGGCACCATCACCCTTGGCAACCGCCAGGCCGCGGAGTTCCTGCCGGTCGCCGGCGTCACCCAGGACGAGTTGGCCGACGCCGCCCAGCTCGCCTCGCTGGCCGACGAGACGCCGGAAGGCCGCTCCATCGTCGTGCTCGCCAAGCAGGAGTACGGCATCCGCGCCCGCGCCATGGAGGAGATGCAGGCGACCTTCGTCCCCTTCACCGCCCAGACCCGCATCAGCGGCATCGATACCGGCGGCACGGTGATCCGCAAGGGCGCGGTCGACGCCGTGCTCGCCCATATCCGCGGATCGCAGCGCGTGGCGGTCGCCGGCGGACGGGGCGTGACGACCCTTCATCCGGGGGCCGGCGCCGCCGAGCGCGAGATCCTCGCCCTTGCCGAGCGGGTCGCCAAGTCCGGCGGCACGCCGCTGGCGGTGGCGCGCGACGGCCGGCTGCTCGGCATCATCCACCTGAAGGACATCGTCAAGGGCGGCATCCGCGAACGCTTCGCCGCGCTGCGCCAGATGGGCATCCGCACGGTGATGATCACCGGCGACAACCCGATGACCGCCGCCGCCATCGCCGCGGAGGCCGGGGTGGACGATTTCCTCGCCCAGGCCACACCCGAAGCGAAGCTGCAGCTGATCCGAGACGAGCAGGCGAAGGGCAAGCTGGTCGCCATGTGCGGCGACGGCACCAACGACGCCCCGGCGCTGGCCCAGGCCGATGTCGGCGTGGCGATGAACACCGGCACGGTTGCGGCGCGCGAGGCCGGCAACATGGTCGATCTCGACAGCGACCCGACCAAGCTGATCGAGATCGTGGAGATCGGCAAGCAGCTGCTGATGACCCGCGGTGCGCTGACCACCTTCTCCATCGCCAACGACGTGGCGAAGTATTTCGCCATCATCCCCGCCATGTTCCTCGCCTTCTACCCGCAGCTTCAGGCGTTGAACGTGATGGGGCTGCACAGCCCGGAAAGCGCCATCCTGTCGGCGATCATCTTCAACGCGCTGATCATCGTGGCGCTGATCCCGCTGGCCCTGCGCGGCGTGCGCTACCGCGCGGTGGGCGCCGCTGGGCTGCTCCGCCGCAACCTGCTGATCTACGGGCTGGGCGGGCTGGCGGTGCCCTTCGCCGGCATCAAGGCCATCGACCTGACCGTCACCGCCCTCGGGCTCGTGTGAGAGGACTTTTCCCATGTTGAAGGACCTGCGTCCCGCCCTGGTCATGACCGCCGCCCTGGCGGTCGTCACCGGCCTCGCTTACCCGCTGGCCGTCACCGGCATCGCGCAAAGCCTCTTCCCGCATCAGGCCAACGGCAGCCTGATCGAGCGGAACGGCACGGTGATCGGCTCCACCCTGATCGGCCAGGCCTTCGCCGCCGACCGCTATTTCCACCCGCGCCCGTCCGCCACCGCCGAGACGCCCTACAACGCCGCAAGCTCCGGCGGCTCCAACCTCGGCCCGACCAGCAAGGCGCTGGTCGAGCGGGTACAGGCCGACGCCGAGAGGCTGAAGGCGGAGAACCCCGACGCGCCGGTCCCGGTGGAGCTGGTGACGGCCTCCGGCAGCGGCCTCGACCCTGCCCTGTCGCCGGCCGCCGCCGACTTCCAGGTGCCGCGCGTCGCCAAGGCGCGCGGGATGTCGGAAGACGCCGTGCGCAAGCTGGTCGCCGACACCACCGCGCCGCGCCAACTGGGCATCATTGGCGAGCCGACCGTCAATGTGCTGGCGCTCAATCTAGCCTTGGACAGGGCGGCGGCGGCCCGCTAGAGATCCGGCGGAGACGATAGCATTCGGGTTTGTGCAATGACGTTGGGTCTCTGAAGCCCTTCTCCCCTTGCGGGAGAAGGGTTGGGATGAGGGGTGCTGCCGGCCGCAGGCCGCTGGAAACATCGGATATGTCACCCCTCACCCCAACCCCTCTCCCACAAGGGAAGAGGGGCTTTGTCAGCGAGCGGGGGAGACGGAACCGGATGACCGACGACCAGGGCGGGCGCGACCAGCGGCCATCGCCGGACGCGCTGCTGCGGCAGGCGGAGCGGGAAGAGCGCGGGCGGCTGAAGATCTTCCTCGGCGCCGCCCCCGGCGTGGGAAAGACCTTCGCCATGCTGCTGACCGCCCAGGCCAAGCGGCGCGACGGCGCCGACCTCGTCGTCGGCGTGGTGGAGACGCACGGCCGCGCAGAGACCGAGGGTCTGGTCGCCGGTCTGGAGGTCATCCCCCGCCGCACCGTCCGCCACAAGGGCCATGCGCTGGCCGAAATGGATCTGGACGCCATCCTCGCCCGCCGGCCGAAGATCGTGCTGGTGGACGAACTGGCCCACACCAACGCCCCCGGCAGCCGCCACGCCAAGCGGTACCTCGACGTTCAGGAGCTTCTGGACGCAGGCATCGACGTCTACAGCACGCTGAACATCCAGCATGTCGAAAGCCTGAACGACGTCGTCGCCAAGATCACGCGGGTCCGCGTGCGCGAGACGGTGCCCGATTCCGTCATCGACCGCGCCGACGACATCGAGGTCATCGACATCACGCCGGAGGACCTGATCCAGCGCCTGAAGGAGGGCAAGGTCTATGTTCCCCGCACGGCGGAACAGGCGATCCGCCATTACTTCTCCCCCGGCAACCTGACCGCGCTCCGCGAACTGGCCCTGCGCCGCACCGCCGACCGGGTGGACGACCAGCTGCTCACCCACATGCAGGCCCACGCCATCGCCGGCCCCTGGGCGGCGGGGGAGCGGCTGCTGGTCTGCATCGACCAGGACGCCGGCGGTGGCGCGCTGGTCCGCTACGCACGCCGGCAAGCGGAGCGGCTGCGCGCCCGCTGGGGCGCCATCCATGTCGAGACCAGCCGCGACCTACGCCTGAGCGAGGCGGAGCGCGACCGCATCGCCGACACCCTGCGCCTCGTCGAACGCTTGGGGGGAGAGGCGGTGACGATTCCCGGCCGCGATGTCGCCGACGCGGTGGTGGAGTATGCCCGCGCCAACAACATCACCCATCTCGTCATCGCCAAGTCCGGCCGCCCGCGCTGGTCGGAACTGCTGCACGGATCGGTGGCGCACAGCCTGATCCGCCGGGCCGGCGACATCAGCGTCCACGTCATCGCCGCCAACCCCGGCGCCAATCCCGGCGACGCGGTGCCGCCCAAGACGGTGCGGACCGCAACCGACGATCGATGGTCCTTCCAGGGTCTGCCTTATCTCGCCGCCACCGGCTATGTCGCGGCGGCGCTGGGGCTCGGCCACCTGCTGCATCTGGCGCTGGGGCTCAGCAACATCGCGCTGGTCTTCCTGACCGCCGTGCTCGCCAGCGCCGTCACCGGCGGGCTGGGTCCGTCGCTCTATGCCTGCGTCGCCAGCGTCCTGTCCTTCAACTATTTCTTCCTGCCGCCGCTCTACACCTTCACGATTTCCGATCCCGAGAACATCGTCGCCTTGCTGGTCTTCGCCGTCGTCGCGGCAATCGCCAGCAACCTGACCGCCCGCGTCCGCGCCCAGGCTCTGACCGCGCGCCAGCGTGCCAAGACCACCGAGGATCTCTACCAGTTCAGCCGCAAGCTGGCCGGCGTCGTCACCATGGACGACCTGCTGTGGGCCACCGCCTATCAGATCGCGGCGATGCTGAAGGCGCATGTCGTCCTGCTGATGCCCGACGGCGACAAACCGGGAGACCGCCTGACCGTCCGCGCCGGCTACCCGCCCGAGGATGTGCTGGAGGAGGCCGACCTCGCCGCCGCCATGTGGAGCTGGCAGAACAACAAGCCCGCCGGCCGCGGTGCCGATACGCTGCCGGGCGCCCGCTGGCTGTTCCTGCCGATGCGGACCGGCCGCGGCCCGGTGGCGCTGGTGGGGGTCGATACCGGCGGCGGCGACCGCAGCCGGAAAAGCGGTCTGCTCTCCCCCGACCAGCGGCGGCTGCTCGACGCGCTCGGCGATCAGGCGGCGCTTGCCATCGAACGGGTGATGCTGGCCGAGGATGTCGACCGCGCCAAGCTGGCGGCGGAAACCGAACGGCTGCGCTCCGCCCTGCTCACCTCGATCTCGCACGACCTGCGCACGCCGCTCGCCTCCATCCTGGGATCCGCCACCAGCCTGACCCGTTACGGCAGCACGCTGGACGAAGCCGGAAGGCTCGATCTCGCCACCAACATCCAGGAGGAGGCGGAGCGGCTGAACCGCTTCATCGCCAATCTGCTGGACATGACCCGCCTGGAATCGGGCGCCGTCCGTTCGCGCAGCGGCCCGGTCGACCTGTCGGAGATGGTCGGCAGCGCGCTGGCGCGCACCGGCCGCATCCTTGCCGGGCACAGCGTGGAGGTGGACCTCGCCCCCGACCTGCCGATGGTCGATCTCGACCCGGTTCTGTTCGAGCAGGTGCTGTTCAACCTGCTGGACAATGCCGCCAAATACGCCCCCACCGGCAGCCGGGTGACGGTGCGGGCCAGGCGGCTGGGCGATGCGGTCGAAGTCCAGTTGATGGACGAGGGCGACGGCATCCCACCCGCCGATGTGGACCGCATCTTCGACAAGTTCTACCGTGTCCACGCCCAGGACCGGCAGCGCGCCGGCACCGGGCTGGGGCTGGCGATCTGCCGCGGCTTCGTCGAGGCGATGGGGGGCGCCATCGCCGCCGGCAACCGCAGCGACCGCTCCGGCGCCGTCTTCACCCTGACCATCCCCGCCGCGGCCGACCTGCCGGCCCTGGAGGACAACAGCTTATGACCCAGCCCTCCGCCCCCCTGCGCGTCCTGGTCGTCGACGACGAGCCGCCGATCCGCCGTTTCCTGCGCACCAGCCTGTCGGCCCAGGGCTACGACATCGTGGAGGCGGAGGACGGCGACGCCGCGCTGAAGGAAATCCGCCGCCGCGCGCCGGACCTGCTGGTGCTCGACCTCGGCCTGCCGGGCATCGACGGACTGGAGGTGATCCGCCGCCTGCGCGGCACCGATCCCGCTTCGCCCGGCGCCAGCCTGCCGATCATCATACTGTCCAGCCGGGTGGACGAGGCCGGCAAGGTGGAGGCGCTCGACCTCGGCGCCGACGATTACGTCACCAAGCCCTTCGGCATGGACGAGCTGCTGGCCCGCATCCGCGCCGCCCTGCGCCACCGGCTGCAACGCCAGGGCGAACGTCCGGTCTTCCGCGGCGGCGACCTGACGGTCGATCTCGTCCGCCGCATCGTCACCGTCCGCGGCGCGGAGGTGAAGCTGTCGCCGCGCGAATACGACCTGCTGCGCCTGCTCGTCGCCCATGCCGGCAAGGTGCTGACCCACCGCATGATCCTGACCGAGGTCTGGGGCGGCGAGACCGACATCCAGTACCTGCGCATCTACATCCGCCAGCTGCGCCAGAAGATCGAGGCCGAACCCGACCGCCCGCAGCACATCCTGACCGAAACCGGCGTCGGCTACCGCCTGCGGGCGGCGGACTGAGGGAAAGGTCACGCCGCCTCCCCCACCGGGGTCGGCTTGGCGGCGCGCAGGATCATGCCGAACAGGTCGCGCGGCTCGTCCGGGTCGGCCAGCATGTCCAGGTTCTCGTACAGCCCCGTCCCCGCCACCTTGTCGCGGACATAGCGCAGGGCGGAGAAGTCCTCCGTCGCGAAGCCGACCGAATCGAACAGCGTGATCTGCCGTGCGTCGCGCCGGCCGACCGCCTGCCCGGTCATCACCGTCCACAGCTCCGTCACCGGATGGTCGGGGGCCAGCTGCTGGATCTCGCCTTCGATCCGCGTCTGCGGCGGATATTCCACGAAGATGTCCGACCGCAGCAGGATGTCGCGGTGCAGTTCCGTCTTGCCGGGGCAGTCGCCGCCGACCGCGTTGATGTGCACGCCGGCGCCGACCATGTTGTCGGTCAGGATGGTGGCATACTGCTTGTCCGCCGTGACGGTGGTGATGATCTGCGCCCCCTCCACCGCTTCCTCGGTCGATTTGCACGCCGTGATCTCGAAGCCCTGGTCGCGCAGGTTGCGCACGCATTTCTGCGTGGCGGCCGGGTCGATGTCGTAGAGCCGCAGTTTGCGAATGCCCAACAGCGCCTTGAAGGCCAGCGCCTGGAACTCCGCCTGGGCGCCATTGCCGATGATCGCCATGCAGGTCGCATCCTTCGGCGCCAGATGCTTCGCCGCAACGGCGGAGGTCGCGGCGGTGCGCAGCGCCGTCAGGATGGTCATCTCCGTCATCAGCACGGGATAGCCGTTGCCGACATCGGCCAGCACGCCGAAGGCGGTGACGGTCTGGCGCCCTTCCCGCGTGTTCTTCGGATGGCCGTTGACGTATTTGAAGCCATAGGTGCGGCCGTCGCTGGTCGGCATCAGCTCGATCACGCCCTCCGCGCTGTGGGAGGCGACCCGCGGCGTCTTGTCGAAGCTCTCCCAGCGGCGGAAATCCTCCTCCACATAGGCCGACAGCTCGGTCAGGAAGCGCTCCACGCCAATGTGCAGCACTAGCTTCATCATGTGGTCGACGCTGACGAAGGGAACGAGGTTGAGGTTCGGGATCATGTCATACGCTCCAAACGGTCAGAAGCTGCGGGTCGGGTAATCGAGAACGCGGCGCCCCATCAGGCTCGCCAGCAGTTCCACCATCAGGGTCGCGGTGCGCCCGCGCTCATCCAGGAAGGGGTTCAGTTCCACCAGATCGACACTGCTGACCATGCCGGTGTCGTGCAGCATCTCCATGATCAGATGCGCCTCGCGGAAGGTCGCGCCGCCGGGAACCGTGGTGCCGACGCCGGGGGCGATGCCGGGATCGAGGAAGTCCACATCCAGGCTGACATGCAGCAGCCCGTCCGCCTCCACCACCCGCTCCAGGAACGGACGCAGGAGGGAGACGATGCCGTGCTCGTCGATCTTGCGCATGTCGTGGACAATGATGCCCGAGGTCTCCAGCGCCCGCCGTTCGGCCGGATCGACGCTGCGGATGCCCATCATGCAGACATTGTGCGGGTCGAGCCGGGCCGGCGGCGGCGGGAAATAGCCGTCGAAGCCGGCGCGGCCGGTGGCATAGGCCATCGGCACGCCGTGCAGGTTGCCGCTCTCCGTCGTCTCCAGCGTGTGGAAATCCGGGTGCGCGTCCAGCCACAGCACGAACAGCGGACGCCGCATCTCGGCGGCACGCTGCGCCAGCCCGGTCAGCGTGCCGGCGGCAAGGCTGTGGTCGCCGCCCATGAAGATCGGCATGGCGTCCTGCCCGGCGCTCGCCTCATACGCCACCTTGGACAGCGCGGCGGTCCAGCCCGCCACCTCCGGAAGCAGCTTCAGCACCGCGTTGCCATGCGCCATCGGCCGCTGCGGCACCGGCGCCACGTTGCCGAGGTCGGTGACGCTGTGCCCCAGGTCGGACAAGGCCCGCGCGATGCCCGCCGTCCGATAGGCGCTCGGCCCCATCTCGCAGCCGAGGCGCCCCGCCCCATCCTGCACCGGCACGCCGACCAACCGGCACTGCTTCGTCTTTGTCTTCTGGTAGGACATTGTTCGGTCTCTTGCCTGTTCCTCTCACCAGCAAATCACAGGCGCATGGCGGAACGGACAGGGCAATTTGACAAAAGCGATCAACCGGCCTACCAATCTGAACAGCTAAGCTTGCCAAATTGGCGGAGACCGCCGCAAATGACCCTGGACCAGCTGGACGAGAAGTTGATCACCCTGCTGCGCCATGACGGCCGCCGCAGCATTTCCGACCTCGCCATCGAACTGGGCGTGTCGCGGGCGACGGTGCGTGGGCGGATGGAGCGGCTGGAGGCCTCCGGCATCATCATCGGCTACACCGTCATCCTGCGCGCCGACACGGTGGAGGCGCCGGTGCGCGGCATCATGCTGATCGAGGTGGAGGGGCAGGCCACCGACCGGGTGGTGCGCACGCTCAGCGGCTTCCCCGAGATCATGGAGATCCACAGCACCAACGGACGCTGGGACCTGATCGTGGAGCTTTCCGCCGCAAGCCTGCCGGAATTCGATGCGATCCTGCGCCGCATCCGCCTGATCCCCGGCATCACCACCAGCGAGACGAACCTCCTGCTGAACACCCCGCGCAGCACCCGCGCCCGCCTGTAGGCCGGTCCCGCCCACGGACAGTCGGTCATCCCAACGGGCTGCGCCATGGAAACGCAGGGGCTCCCGCCATCGCGGGGGTGACGGCCGGCGGAGGCCTGTGCCAAAGTCCGGGCGCTTCGCCGACGGCACGGGGCGGACAGCCGGTGCCGGGCAGCACAATGAATGGAAGGAACAAGCCGATGAAGAAGATCCTTATGGCGCTGGTGCTGGGTGCGCTGGCGACCGGGACCGCCGGCGTCACCATGGACCACACCGCCGCCGCCAAGGACGCGAAGAAGATCCGCATCGCGTCGGAAGGCTCCTTCGCCCCGTGGAACGGCATGGATTCGTCGGGCAAGCTGGTCGGCTTCGAAATCGACCTCGCCTGGGATCTGTGCAAGCGCATGGAAGCGGAGTGCGAGTTGATCGCCCAGGATTGGGACGGCATGATCCCGTCGCTGCAGCAGGGCAAGATCGACGCCATCATGGCCGGCATGACCATTACGGACGAGCGCAAGAAGGTCATCGCCTTCGCCGGTCCCTACGGCACCGAACAGTCCACCTTCGCCGTCCTGAAATCCTCCAAGCTGAACGGTGCCGCCTTCGGCGCCGAAAGCGTCGACCTCGCCGACGAAGCCGGCAGCAAGGCGGCGCTCGCCAAGCTGGCGGAACTGCTGAAGGGCAAGGCGGTGGGCGTTCAGACCTCCACCATCCAGGTCGATTTCCTGGAAAAGCACCTGCCGGGCGTGACGGTGCGCAGCTACGACAAGATCGACAACGCCGCCATCGACCTGTCCTCCGGCCGAGTGGACGCCATCTTCGGCGACCGCTCTCCCATCGAGGCGATCATCCGCAGCATGGGCAAGGACAGCATGACGCTGGTCGGCCCGACCATGACGCGCGGCGTCCTGGGCGAAGGCATGGGCGTGGGCCTGCGCAAGGCCGATGCCGATCTGAAGGCCCGCTTCGACAAGGCGATCGTCGAGGCCACCAAGGACGGCACCATCGCCAAGCTGAGCCAGCAGCATTTCGGCTACGACGTCTCGGTTCGCTGACGCCGAAGCCGCTCACCCGCATGTCGCTTGGCCGGGGACGGCCGCAGCCCCCGGCCGCCCGAGGACCGCCATGGACCGCAGCCGATGGATGAGATGACCACGCCGCCTTCGCAGCCCGCCGTCCATGGCGAAGACCATTTCATCCAGGTCCCGGGCGGCCGCCTGTTCGTGAAGGAATGGCGGCCGGACAGCCCGGACGGGACCGCCGTTCCCCCGATCCTGCTGTTCCACGATTCCCTCGGCTGCGTCGATCTGTGGCGCAGCTTCCCGGCCCGGCTGGCCGCGGCGACGGCAAGGCGGGTCGTCGCCTATGACCGGTTGGGATTCGGCCGCTCCGACCCGCATCCCGGACGACTATCCCTCGACTTCGTGGCGGCGGAGGCGCGGACCGTCGTGCCGATCCTGCTGGACCGGCTCGCGGTCGGGGAGTTCGTCGCCTGCGGCCACAGCGTCGGCGGCGGCATGGCGGTCGAGACCGCGGCATATTTCCAGTCGCGCTGCCGGGCGCTGGTCACCATCGCGGCCCAGGCCTTCGTCGAGGACCGGACGCTCGACGGCATCCGCCTCGCCGAACAAGGATTCCAGGACCCGGATCAACTCGCCCGGCTGGCGAAATACCAGGGAGACAAGGCCCGCTGGGCGGTCGATGCCTGGACCGGAGCGTGGCTGTCGCCCGAATTCGCCGGCTGGACGCTAGACGCCGCGCTGGCGGAGGTCCGCTGCCCGGTGCTGGCGCTGCATGGCGACCGCGACGAATATGGCTCCGCGGAGCACCCCGCCCGCATCGCCGCCGGGCGCGGAACGGTCCATATGCTTGCCGACACCGGCCATGTCCCGCACCGGGAATGCGAGAGCACGGTGGTCGAGGCGATCGGGACCTTTCTTGCACAGCACTGAGGCTCGCCGGTACTAGTGCCCCTCTCCCCTTGCGGGAGAGGGGCCGCTCGCCACCCGAGACTGCATTCAACTCGCAGGTTCTCAACGCGCAGCCTCACTCCGCCCCCGCCATGGCATCGCGCTCGGCCCGCAGGGCGGCGAGCTTCGCTTCCAGCTTGTCGATCTTCCGGTCGAGTTTCCGCAGACGCTTGCGCGGCGCCTTGCCCTCCGCCGTTGCTGCCACGGCCTGCATTCCCTGCCTGATCCGCTCGTTGATGGCCGCCTTGGCCGCGTCGCTCAGCTTTTTCCAGCCCTTCACCTCGGCCTTGGTGCGGTGGCAGCCCAGGCAGGCCCCCTGTCCGCCGAAGCGGCAGAGCCCGATGCAGGGATTCCTCGTGTCCTTGGCCGCCGCGCCGTCTTTCGATTTCCTGCCGCCCAACTTGATGATGCTCATCGCGCCTGTCGCATGATCGCTTCCCTGCGAGCACAATGTGCATCGGAATGCCTGTTCGGCAATGGCCGGGCGGGCATCCCGGCCATCCATACAATGAGGTTCTACGGCCTCACGGTATCGAATATTGTATGGATTTTTCCGGCCATAATCGCTCATAGTCGCTGCGACAAACCACCGCATACGCCCGTTCCCGGGTACAGAATTCCGGCAATCCGCTTGAAGCAATCCAGTCAATAATCCATACAAGCTGCATCGCCGAGAGGCCGCTGCTCCATACGCTTTGTTGGAATGCGGCGGCCTGACGGTTCCTTCGTGCCAGGTGCCCCATGCCCAGCGATGCGCCGATCATCACCCGCCGCCCAGGCGAATCCAAGGACCACTCTTCCGCCACGCATGAACCGCAGTCCGCCTACGCCTCCCACCGCAAGATCCATCCCAAGGCGGTGCGCGGGCGATACCGGCGGGTGAAGACCTGGCTCGGCGCGGTGCTGCTGGCGCTGTTCGCCCTGCTGCCCTTCCTGCGCTGGGACCGCGGGCCGGACTTGCCTGACCAGGCGGTGCTGTTCGATCTCGGCAGCCAGCGCTTCTACATCTTCGCGCTCCAGCTGTGGCCGCAGCATGTCTATTACATCACCGGGGTGATGATCATCGCCGCCATCGGGCTGTTCCTGGCGACGGCGCTGGGCGGCCGGGTCTGGTGCGGCTTCACCTGCCCGCAGACGGTGTGGACCGACCTGTTCGTCTGGGTGGAACGGCGGGTGGAGGGCGACCGCACCGACCGCATCCGGCTGGACAAGCAACCCTGGACCGCGCGCTGGCTGGCGAAGAAGGCGGTGAAGCATGCGGCGTGGCTGGCGATCTCCGCCGTCACCGGCTTCCTCAGCATCGCCTACCTGACGGACGCGCCGACGCTGGCGGTGGATCTGCTGCGCTTCGACGCCCCGGCGCTCGCCGCCGGCTCCGTCCTGTTCATGGCCGCCTGCACCTACCTGATGGCCGGCTTCATGCGCGAACAGATGTGCTTCTATGTCTGCCCCTGGCCGCGCATCCAGGCCGCCATGCTGGACGAGGACAGTCTGGTCGTCACCTATCAGGACTGGCGCGGCGAGGGGCGCGCGCCCCTGCGCAAGAGCGAGGGGTGGGACGCCCGCACCCACAAGGGTTTCGGCGACTGCATCGATTGCGGCCAGTGTATCCAGGTCTGTCCCACCGGCATCGACATCCGCGACGGCATCCAGATGGAGTGCATCGGCTGCGGCCTGTGCGTCGATGCCTGCAACGACGTGATGGCGCGCATCGGCCGCCCCGGCGACCTGATCCGCTTCGATACCCTCACCGCACAAGCCGCGAAGGCCACCGCCGCCCCGCCGCCGCGCTACCGCCTGCTGCGGCCGCGGACCATCGTCTATGGCCTGATGCTGGTGGTTGTCGGCGGCGCGATGGCCATTGCCCTGGCGCTGAAGCCCAGCAACGACATCGCCGTGCTGCGCGACCGGGCGCCGCTGTTCGTGGCGCTCAGCGACGGGCGCATCCAGAACGCCTACACCATCAAGATCGCCAACATGTCGCTGGAAGACCGTCACTACCGCCTCACCCTGTCCGGCCTGCCGCAGGCCAGCCTCGCCCTGTCCGGCGGGAGCGGAGAGGCCGGCGAACTGGCGCTGTCGGCCCGCGGCAACGCGGTGGAGACCTACCGCATCCAGGTCCGCGTGCCGCAATCGGTGCTGGCCGGGGCCTCCACCCCGCTCGCCTTCACGCTGACGCCCGAGCCTGCCGGCGAACCGGTCCGGCACGACAGCGTGTTCCTCGCCCCATAACCCGCATATGATGCGGACAACGCCGCAGGGTGCGGGCCAAGGAAACGGTCAGGACAGTCCATGCAATCCGATATCCCGGCCCATGCCGCCGGAGGCTCCGATCCGGCGGAGCAATCCGACTCCGGCATCTGGCAACCCGATCTGGCGAACCGCAACAGGCCGGTCTATCTCGCCATCGCCGACGCCATCGCCGACGATGTCCGCAGCGGCCGGCTGGCGGCGGGGCACCGGATGCCGCCGCAACGCACGCTCGCCGACTGGCTGGGGCTGGACCTGACCACGGTCAGCCGGGCCTATGGCGAGGCGCGGCGCCGGGGGCTTCTCGACGCCCGTGTCGGCCAGGGCACCTTCATCAGCGTGCAGACCGGCCTCGCGCCGAACCTCCAGCCGCCCACCGCCGTCCGGCGGGAGGCGGCGCCGATCATCGACATGACCATGAACCAGCCGCCCTTGCCCGACGCGCCGGAGTTGCTGGACCGCGTGCGCCAGGGTCTGGCCCAGGCCATGCTGCGGATCGACCCGCAATCGCTGCTGCGCTATCCCGACACGGCAACCGCGGCCGGCGGCCTGGAGGAGGATCGCGCGGCGGGCGCGCATTGGCTGTCCCGGCGGCTCGGCGCACCAGATGCCGGCCTGGACACCAGCCGGGTCGTCGTCTGCCCCGGCACGCAAAGCGCCCTGCTGGCCCTGCTCAGCATGCTGACGCGCCCCGGCGACACTGTCTGTACGGAGGCGCTGACCTATCCCGGTTTCAGGGCCATCGCCGGGCAACTGGGGCTGCGGGTGGTCGGCGTGGCGATGGACGGCGACGGGCTCGATCCCGACGCCCTGCGCGCCGCCGTCGAGGCCCATGCGCCGAAGGCGCTCTACTGCACCCCCACCCTGCACAACCCGACGACGGCGACCCTGCCGGCGGACCGGCGCGCCGCCATCGCCGCCATTGCCCGCGACCACGGCCTCCCGATCATCGAGGACGACATCTACGGCGTGCTGCCGCAGGATGCGCCGCCGCCGATCGCGACGCTGGCGCCGGACCTGACCTTCCATGTCACCGGTCTGGCGAAATGCGTGGCGCCGGGCCTGCGCATCACCTATGTCGCGGCACCGGATGCCCGTCAGGCGATGCGGCTGGCCGCCGCCCAGCGGGCGACCATGCTCGGCACCCCGCCGATCCCCACCGCGGTCGCCACCCGATGGATCGCCGACGGCACCGCCGACGCGCTTCTCGGCGCCATCCGGGCCGAGGCGACGGTCCGCCAGCGCATGGCGCGCGACCTGCTGCCGTCCTCCGCGATGACCGCCCATCCGGAGGGCTTCCACCTGTGGCTTCGCCTGCCGCCGGCCTGGACGCGCGGGGAGTACGCCGCCCATTTGCGCAGCCGCGGCATCGCCGCCGCCGTCAGCGACACCTTTCTCACCGCCGGCCCCGCCCCGGAGGCCCTGCGCATCTGCCTTGGCGCCCCGGTCACACGCGCTGACTGCCGCCACATGCTGGAGATCCTGGCCGACACGTTGGAGCAGAGCCCGGCCCTTGCCGGCATCGTGATCTGAAAGCCACTCTTTCCAACTTTCGATGGTCAGCGGCTTCGCCCGACCTTAGACTTTGGCGTCGTCTCCACAGCCCTGTCCGCCCCACCTCCGACCATGTCCGGCCTTCCGCCGGAAACGTCGCCATGTCTTCGCCCATGCTGCCGTGCCGCCGCATGAAACAGTGAACAGAGGCCGGAAAACCGTTCCACCGTGTTTCAAATGTTCACCCGGTCCCGCCATCGGCAACCCTACCGAGCGGCCCAGGCGACACATCGATGCAAAGAAACTCAATCTTTAACAAAACAAACTGATCACTCCGAAATAATGATGGCATCGCTTCGGGTGCGTGGCTATCGTGACTCCTGAAATTGCGAATCTTGGGACTCGAATACGGTTTTCTACACCCTCGGATTATATCGAAAGGGGTAGAATAGTTCGAGAGTCACAGGCGTTGCTTTAGCGAGGCATAATGAGTGACTTGAAGACCATGTCTCCCGCCGAACTCGATCTGGCGACCCTGATCGTGAATACCCTGACGCTGGAAACCACCCCGGAGGACATCGACCCGGACGCCGCCCTGTACGGCGAAGGGCTGGGGCTCGATTCGATCGACATCCTGGAGGTGGCCCTCGCCGTCTCCAAGACCTACGGGGTGAAGCTGCGGGCGGATGACGAGAACAACACCAGGATCTTCACCTCGCTGCGCACGCTGAACGACCACATTCAACAGCTCAAAGCCGCCTGATGCCGGACGTCGCGGCCCAGGCCCGGGGAGGCGGCAGAGGTGCCGGAAACGGTGCCAGAAGCGCGCTCGCGGTCGGCGCCGGCCTGTCGCTGTTCGCCCTCTACCCCCTGCTGGTCCATGGCGCCATCGTCGCCGACCTGGATGCCGACACCGCCATGGCCCTGGCGCTGGTCCAGGCCACCGTGACCGGCGTGGCGGTCAGCCGTGCCGCTCCCCGATACCGCTGGGTGGCGTTGGCCGCCGCCATCGCCCTGCTGGGCCTGTCCTGGCGCTCCGCCCGCGACGGGCTGCTGGCGGCCTCGGCGGTCAGCCACGCCACCATCTATGTCGGCCTGCTTGTCCTGTTCGGCCGCACCCTGCTCGCCGGGCGGGAGCCGCTGATCACCTGGATCGCGCGGCGCATCCGCGGCACCCTGACCGACGGGATGCTGGTCTACACCCGCCGCGTCACCATCGCCTGGTGCCTGTTCTTCGCCGGGCAGCTGGCGATGTCGGCCCTGCTGTTCCGCCTCGCCCCCGACACGGTCTGGTCCTTCTTCATCAACGTGCTGGACCTGCCGCTGGTGGCTGCGATGTTCCTGGCCGAATACGCCTACCGGCTGCGGAAATTCCGCAACCATTCCCACGGCTCCATCGCGGATGTCGTCCGCGTCTTTTCGGAGCGGCCAGATCCCCAAGATGCCAAATCCATGACGGCCCAATAATGACGGTCCTGCCATGACGATGCTGTCCACCACCCGCCTGCCCCTGATCCGGCACGGCAGTCCCGACGACCTGTTCGCCTGGCACGACGGCCGGCCGGTCACGGTGCGAGGCTATCTGGCCGCGGTGCGCGATCTGGCCCGGCGCCTGCCCGACGGCGGCTTCGTGCTGAACCTGTGCGGCGACCGGCTGGGCTTCGTCGTCGGGCTGGGGGCCGCGCTGCTGCGCCGTCAGGTCAGCCTGCTGCCGCCCAACGACACGCCGGCCACCCTGCGCCAGCTTGAGGAAAGCTACCCCGGCCTCGTCTGCCTGACCGATGTCGGGGCCGATTATCCCGGCATGACCTGTATCGAAGCGCTGCCGCCGGGCGGGCTCGACCGCCTGTCCGCCGCTGCATTGCCCTTCGACGACGATCTCGCCTTCCCGGCCGATCAGGTCGCGGCCATCGCCTTCACCTCCGGCTCCACCGGCCGGCCGATGCCGCAGGTCAAGAGCTGGGGAACGCTGGTGCGCAGCGTCCATGGCGCCGGAACCGCCCTCGGCATCGCCGGGCTCGGCGCCGCCGGTCTGGTCGGGACCGTGCCGCACCAGCACATGTACGGGCTGGAATCGGTGGCGCTGCTGGCCCTGCAGCATGGGCTGGTCCTCCATGCCGGCCGCCCGCTGTTCCCGGCCGACATCGCCGCCTGCCTCGGCGCCTTCCCGGGCCGCCGCATCCTGGTGACCACGCCGGTCCACCTGCAGGCCCTGCTCGCCGACGGCACCGCCCTGCCGCCGCTAGACCTGATCCTCTGCGCCACCGCCCCGCTCGCCCCGCAGCTGGCCATCGACGCTGAGGCGAAGCTTGGTGCGCCGCTGCACGAGATCTACGGCTGTTCGGAGACCGGTCAGGTCGCCGTCCGCCGCACCAGCGCCACGGCGGAGTGGCTGTGCATCGACGGCATCCGCCTGCGCCAGGACGAACAGGGCAGTTGGGCGTCGGGCGACTTCCTGGACGGCGAGACCCTGCTGGCCGACGTGATCGAGCTGAAGAGCGACACCCGCTTCATCCTGCACGGCCGCTCCGCCGATCAGGTCAACATCGCCGGCAAGCGCAGCTCTCTCGCCTTCCTCAACCACCATCTGAATTCGGTGGACGGGGTGAAGGACGGCGTCTTCTTCATGCCGAAGGAGGGGGAGAGCGGAACCACCCGCCTCGCCGCGCTGGTGGTTGCGCCGGGCCTGAACGCCGAGACGCTGCTGGCCTCCTTGCGCGAGCGGATCGACCCGATCTTCCTGCCGCGCCCGCTGCGCTTCGTCGACGCCCTGCCGCGCAACCCGACTGGCAAGCTGCCGCGGGAAGCGTTGCTGCGGATGCTCGACATCCCCCAACGCGACTAGGTGCCGCTGACGTGCCTCATCAGACCGACATCGGGTTCCCCGTCGACCATCCCACCGCCGCCGGGCATTTCCCCGGCAATCCGGTCATTCCGGGGGCCGTGCTGCTCGACACCGCCTTGTCCGCCATCGCAGCGGCGGAGGGACGCCGGCCCGGTCCCTGCCTGCTGCGCTCGGCCAAGTTCCTGCATCCGGTGCGGCCGGGCGACCGGATGCAGGTCGAATGGCAGGCTGCGGCCGCCGGCGGCATCGCCTTCACCGGCAGCGTCGCGGGCCGTCCCGTGATGACCGGCAGCGTGGCGATGAGCAGCATGATGATGGGAAGCGTGACCTCATGAAGCTTCCCCTGCGCGCGAAGCCGGCAGCGGACGCCGCGGCCTCCCCCATCGCCCCGCCGCCGCCGCGCCGCCGCCGCAAGGAGTGGATGAACCGGCCGGAGCGCAGCACGACGACGGCGATCAAGTTCATCGTCTGGGTTGCCCTGCGGCTCGGCCGGCGGGCGGCGAGGCTGCTGCTCTACCCGATTTGCCTCTATTTCGTACTGTTCTCGCGCAAGCCGCGGATCGCCTCGGCGCTGTTCCTGTCCAAGGCGCTGGGACGGGCGCCCGGCTTCGGCGACCTGTTCCGGCACTATCACGTCTTCGCCGCCTGCCTGCTCGACCGCGTCTTCTTCCTGAACGACCAGTCCGACGATTTCGATATCCGCGTCCATGGCGAGGACATCGTCATCGACCTGATGGAGCGGGGAGAGGGTTGCCTGCTGCTCGGCGCCCATATGGGCAGCTTCGAGGCGATCCGCATGCTGGGCCACCGCCAAAGGGATCTGCGCGTCAGCCTGGTGATGTACGAGGAGAACGCGCGCAAGATCAATTCGGTGCTCAACGCCATCAACCCGCTGCTGTCGATGGAGGTGATCGGGCTCGGCCGGCCGGATTCGATGCTGCGCGTGCGCGAACGGCTGGACCAGGGCCATTTCGTCGGCATGCTGGCCGACCGTACCCTCGACGGGGAGGAGGAGGTCCGCCTGCCTTTCCTGGGCCAGCCGGCCGGCTTCGCGTTGGGGCCGTTCCAGCTGGCGGCGATGCTGAAGCGCCCGGTGGTGCTGATGGTCGGGATCTACCATGGCGGTCGCCGCTACGACGTCCATTTCGAGCGGATCGCCGACTTCTCCGACGTGCCGGTGCAGGACCGTCCGGGTCTGGTGCGTTGGGCCGCCGGGCGCTTCGCCGACCGGCTGGAGCATTACGCCCGCTCCCACCCCTACAACTGGTTCAATTTCTATGATTTCTGGAAATAGATCGGGGGGGTGCCTGCCCCGGCGTCTGATTACCGCAGGGCTGGCCGTCATTCTGTCGGCTGGCGCCATGCCGGCAATGGCGGCGGAACCGTGGGGTCTGGAGGACCTGTTCGCCCGCTTCGCCGCGATCGGCAGCTCCAATGCCCGCTTCGTCGAGACGCGCGAGGTCAGCCTGCTGAACGCCCCGATGGAGAGCAGCGGAACGCTGACCTACCGGCGGCCGGATTTCCTGGAAAAGCGCACCCTGCAGCCCCAGGCGGAAAGCCTGCGGCTGGACGGCGACCGGCTGACGCTGACCCAGGCCGACGGGGCGTCGCGCACGCTGTCGGTATCCTCGGTGCCGGAAATCCAGACCTATGTGGAGAGCATCCGCGCGACCCTGCGCGGCGACGTTCCCGCCATCATGCGCTTCTACGAGGTTGCGCTGGACGGCACGGAGCAGGATTGGCGCATGCAGTTGACTCCGCGGGCTGATGAGGCGCGCGCAACCGTGCAGCGCATAGTCATCGCCGGCCGGGAGGCGGTGATCCGCCGGATCGAGATTCTCCAGGCCGACGGCGACCGCTCGATCATGACCATCCAGCCGGACCCCGCATGACCGGTGCGGTGCGACGGGGCGGATGGGGGGCCGGATGGGGCATCGCGCTGTGGCTGGCCGGGCTGATCGCCTGCGGGCTGCTGGTGGCGCGCACGCCCGTCACCGCCGACCTCTCCGCCTTCCTGCCCCGCTCGCCGTCTCCGACCCAGCAATTGCTGGTCGACCAGCTGCGCGACGGCGTCGTCTCCCGCCTGATCCTCGTTGCGGTAGAGGGCGACGCCCCGGACCGGTTGACCGGCCTCAGCCGCGACCTCGCCGCCCGGCTGCGCGGCAACCCGCTGGTCGCGGCGGTGGAGAATGGCGAGCGGACCGGGCGTGGCGCCGACGGTGCCTATCTCTGGACCAACCGCTACCTCCTCAGCCCCGCCGTCACGCCGGACCGTTTCACCGCCGACGGGCTGCGGCAGGCCTTGCAGAACGACCTGCGCCTTCTGCAATCGCCGGCGGGGATGTTCCTGAAACAGGCTTTGCCGGCCGATCCCACCGCCGAAATCCTGCGCCTGACCGACCAAATTATGGGCAGCACCAGCGGCCCGGCCAGCCGTGACGGGGTGTGGGTTTCGGCAGATGGGGCACGGGCGCTGCTGCTGGTGCAGACGACCGCCCCCGGCTTCGACCTCGACGCCCAACAGAAGACGCTGGACCTTGTCCGCGGCGCGTTCGATCAGGTTCGCGGGGCGGACGGCGCCGCGCGGCTGGTGATGACCGGGCCGGCGGTCTTCTCCGTCCAGACGCGCGACCGGATCGAGGCGAATGCGACACGCGCCTCCATCACCGCGACGCTGCTGGTGGCCGGGGTTCTGCTGCTGGTCTACCGGTCCTTGCGCGTCCTGGCACTGTCGCTGCTGCCCGCGGCGACCGGGGCGCTGGGCGGCGTGGCGGCGGTCGGGCTGGGGTTCGGCACGGTGCACGGCATCACGCTGGGCTTCGGCGTCACCCTGCTGGGCGAGAGCGTCGACTACGCCATCTATCTCTTCAGCCAGACCCAGCCGGGCAGCCCGGCGCGGCGGACCTTGCTGCGCATCTGGCCGACGCTTATGCTGGGGGTGGCGACCTCCATCGTCGGTTTCGGAGCGATGCTGGTCTCCAGCTTCAGCGGGCTGGCACAGCTCGGTCTCTTCTCCATCACCGGGCTGCTGGTGGCGTTGGCCGTCACCCGCTGGGTGCTGCCGACCCTGTTGCCGGAGGGATATTCGACGGAGCGGCCGGCACGGCTGGCACCGGTGCTGACCGCCCTGACCGGTGCGGCCCCGGCCTTGCGCCTGCCGCTCGCCGCCGCGACGCTGCTGTCGCTGGCATGGCTGGTCCACCAGGGGCCGGCCGTCTGGTCGGCGGAGCTGTCGAGCCTGAGCCCCATCGCGGAGGCGGACCAGAAGCTGGACGAGGCGCTGCGCCGCGATCTCGGCGCGCCCGACGCCGGCCACCTGCTGGTTACTGGCGCCGCCACGGCGGACGAGGCTCTGGCCGCCGCCGAACGGCTGGCCGCCCCGTTGGAGGCGCTGGTCCGCGACCGGCTGATCGCCGGCTACGACACCCCCGCCCTGACGCTGCCGAGCCAGGCGACCCAGCGCGCCCGCCAAGCCGCCCTGCCGCCGCCTGACACTCTGCGCGCGGCGCTGAACGAAGCACTGCAGGGCCTGCCCTTCCGTCCCGACGCCTTCGCCCCCTTCCTGGCCGATGCGGAGAAGGCCAGGACCATGCCGCTGCTGACCCCTGCCAGCCTGGACGGCACCAGCCTGAAGCTGAAGCTCGATTCCCTGCTGGTCCGCAATGGAGACGGCTGGACCGCCATGCTGCCTCTGCGCGGCGTCACCGACCCGCAGGCCGTTGCCGCCCGGCTGGCCGGCGAGGAGACGGCGCGCGAAGCCGTCCTGCTGAACCTGAAGGAGGAATCCGACCGCCTCTACCGCACTTATCGGCAGGAGGCGCTGACGCTGGCGGTGCTGGGTGCGGGCGCCATCACGCTGCTGCTCGCCGCGGCGCTCCGCTCCCTGCGGTCGCTGGCGGTGGCGGTGATGCCGCTGGCGGCGGCAGTGGTCGTCACCATGGCGCTGCTGACGGCACTGGGACAGGCGCTGTCGATCTTCCATCTGGTGGGGCTGCTTTTGGTGGTCGGGGTTGGGTCCAACTATTCGCTGCTGTTCGAGCGGCCGGAGCCATCCGCGGCCTTGCGCGAGCGCACGGTCGCGTCGGTCGCCATCGCCAACCTCTGCACCGTCATCGGCTTTGGAACGCTGGCCTTCTCCGGCATCCCCGTTCTGCACGGCATCGGCATGACCGTCGCCATCGGCGCTTTCCTCAGCCTCGCCTTCGCCGCGGTGCTGAGCCGGCAGGACACCGCCAAGGCACGGGAGGTTGAGGGGCATGCCTGACCCGATCCGCTGGCGCCCGGCCCCCTTGCTGCGAGCCTCCGCCCTTCTGCATGTCGCCGCCGCGGCAGGCGTCGCGGCGGCGCCGGCATCCTGGCCTTGGGCGCTGGGAGCAGTGGTGGGCAACCACGCCCTGCTTGGCGCAATCGGGCTTTGGCCGCGCAGCAGCCTGCTCGGCCCCAACCTGCGCCGCCTGCCGGAGGCCAACGCCCGGCTGAATCAGGTCGGCCTTTGCTTCGACGATGGTCCCGATCCGGAGGTGACGCCCGCCGTCCTCGACCTGCTGGACCGTGCCGGCGCCCGCGCCAGTTTCTTTTGCATCGCCGACCGCGCCGCCCGTCACCCCGCCCTGGTCGAAGCCATCGTCCGTTGCGGCCATACGGTGGAGAACCACAGCTGGCACCATTCCCACCGCTTCGCCGCCATGGGCATCCGCGCGATCCGGCGCGAGGTGGGAGCGGCGCAAACGATCCTCAACGATCTCGCCGGCCGGCCGCCGCGCTTCTTCAAGCCGCCGGCGGGATTGCGCAACCCCCTGCTCGATCCCATCCTCGCCGGATTCGGCCTGCGTCTGGCGACCTGGACCCGGCGCGGCTTTGATGCGGTGCGGCGCGATCCGGCAGCGGTGGAACGGCGCCTGCTCCGCGGGCTCGGCCCCGGCGACCTGCTGATGCTGCATGACGGCTCCGCCGCCCGCGACGGCGACGGCCGGCCGGTTGTTCTGACGGTGCTGCCCCGCCTGCTCGACAAGCTGGCCGCCCGCGGGCTGACGGCCGTATCGCTGGAGGGAGTGGCCCCCGATGGAGTGCCCGATGTCTGAGGCCGTCTTCCGGGAACTAGTGACCGCCGCCGCCCGGCCCTACCGCCCCTGCGGCCGCTATGCCTGGCATTTCGCCAAGGGCAAGCTTGCCGGCGATCCCGTCTTCCGCCACCTGCTGAGCCAGCCGCTGCTTCCCGCCCGCGGACGGCTGCTCGACCTCGGCTGCGGGCAGGGCGTGCTGACCGCGCTGCTGCGCGCGGCGGCCGAACGGCACGCCTTCGGCGACTGGCCGGCGGACTGGCCGGCCCCGCCCACCGACCTCGCCACCCGGGGGGTGGAACTGTCGCCCCGGCGGGTTCGGATCGCGCAAGCGGCGCTGGGCGCGGATGCCGTCAGCCACGGTGACATCCGCAAGGTCGACCTGCCGCCCAGCGACGCCATCGTCATCCTGGACGTCCTGCTCTATCTGAACCCGGAGGAGCAGGCGGCGGTGCTGGCGCGCTGCGCCGAGGTGCTGGCGCCGGGCGGCGTTCTGCTGCTGCGGGAGGCGGATTCCGGTGGCGGCCTGCCATTCCAGATTACCCGCTGGGCCGAGCAGGCCGCCTGCGCCGCACGCGGCCAATGGCGGCAAACCCTGACTTACCGCCCTTCGGCCGATTGGCTATCCCTGCTGAACGGGCTGGGCCTGACCGCCACCGCCCTGCCGATGAGCCAGGGCACGCCCTTCGCCAACACCTTGTTCATAGCCCGCCGAAGCAGCGATCCAGTCCATTTTTGTCCTTTCTCGCATGAAATTGCAGATGCTAGCATTCAACGTGCAATGAAAACGCAGACCGACCATAGACCTGTCCAACATTCATAAGAAATTCATCGTGCAGCCACTTGCCGTAAGCCATATGAGCATCGTCAGCAGCCTTGGCGCTGGGCAGGATGCCACCCTGGATGCTCTGCGGAATGGCCGTGGCGGCCTGAGGCCTTGCAGTTTCGAGACGGTCACGCTCGACACGCATATCGGCGAGGTGGAGGGGCTGGACGATGTCCGCCTGCCGGCCGAACTCGCCGTCTACGAGTGCCGCAACAACCGGCTGGCCGACATGGCATTGCGGCAGGACGGCTTCGCCGAAGCGGTGGCCGCGGCACGGGAACGCTATGGCGCGCACAGGATCGGCGTCTTCCTCGGCACCAGCACCTCCGGCATCCTGTCTGCGGAATTGGCCTTCCGGGCGCGCGACCCGCGGTCCGGCGCCCTGCCGGCCGAGTTCAATTTCGCGACCACCCACAGCACCGGCTCGCTCGCCGATTTCGTCCGCCGCCGCCTGGGGCTGGAGGGTCCGGCCTTCGTCGTCTCGTCGGCCTGTGCGACCACGTCGAAGGTCTTCGCCAATGCCGCCCGCATGATCGCGGCAGGCCTGTGCGACGCGGCGGTGGTCGGCGGGGCCGACAGCCTGTGCCTGACCACGCTCTATGGTTTCCACTCGCTGGAACTGGTCTCCCCCACCCCCTGCCGGCCGTTCGACGCTCAGCGCAGCGGCGTCTCGCTGGGTGAAGGCGCCGGCTTCGCCCTGCTGGAGCGCGCGACCTCCGGGCCGGCGGCGGGAAGCGTCCATCTGCTGGGGGCCGGCGAAAGCAACGACGCCCACCACATGTCCACCCCGCATCCGGAGGGGCTGGGCGCCCGGCTGGCGATGGAGCGGGCGCTGGCAGATGCCGGCCTAAAGCCTCGGGACATCGACTACGTCAACCTGCACGGCACCGCGACCACCTATGGCGACGCGGCGGAGGACCGCGCGATCACCGAGTTGCTCGGCACCCGCACCCCGGTCAGCTCGACCAAGGGCTACACCGGCCACACGCTGGGCGCCGCCGGCGTCGTCGAGGCGATCGTCAGCATACTGGCTCTGCGCACCGGGCTGATCCCCGGCAGCCCGCAGACCCGCACTCTCGATCCCGCCCTGCGCAGCCGCTACCTCCAGGCCAACGAAACCGGACGGATGGACCGCGTGATGACCAATTCCTTTGGTTTCGGCGGCAGCAACAGCAGCCTGATCTTCGGGTGGGCCGCCTGATGCGGGTCCATGTCGAAGGCATCGGCCTGCTCGGCCCCGGCTTGGCCGGCTGGGCGGCTTCGCGCGCCATCCTCACCGGCGACAGTCCCTATGTGGCGATGCCGGCCGTGCTGAGCGCCAGCCCCCTGCTGCCCCCGGCCGAGCGGCGGCGCGGCGTGCCGACCGTGAAGCTTGCCATGGCAGTGGGCGCGGAGGCGATGGAGCAGGCGGGTCGCGATCCCGCGACCGTCGCCACCGTCTTCGCCTCCTCCAGCGGTGATCCCGACACCTTGCACCAGATCCTCGAAACGCTGGCGACGGAGGAGCGCGACATCTCGCCAACGCGCTTCCACAACTCCGTCCACAATGCGCCGGCCGGCTATTGGAGCATCGCCACCCGCTCGCGCGAGCCCTCCACCAGCCTGTCGGCCCATGACGAGAGCTTCCAGGCCGGCTTGCTGGAGGCGGCGGCGGAGGTGGTGGCCGACGGCTGGACCGTCGGGCTGATCGCCTACGACCTGCCCTATCCGGAGCCGCTGAACAGGGCCCGCCCCATCGCCGGGAGCTTCGGCACCGCGCTGGTCCTGACGCATACGCCGACCGACCGCTGCCTTGCCTGCCTGGACATTGACATCGCGCGGGGGGACGAACCGGTCACCCGCATGGCCGACATCGGGCTGGAGGCGCTGCGGACCGGCAACCCGACCGCCCGCGCCCTGCCGCTGCTGCCGGCGCTTGCGCGCGTCTGTGCGGGGGGCGGCCCAGAGAGGGTGGTGCTGGACCTGCCGCCGGGCGGACGGGTGGTGATCCGGGTGGGCGCGCCATGATGATGACGCGTGATGCGTTGGCGGCCCTCATTCCCCATGCCGGCACCATGTGCCTGCTGGACGGCGTGCTGTCCTGGGATGAGACCCGCATCCGCTGCATCGCGCGCAGCCATCGCGATCCGGACAATCCGCTGCGCCATGCCGGGCGGCTCGCCGCCCTGTGCGGGGTGGAATACGCGTCGCAAGCCATGGCGGTGCATGGCGGACTGACTGGCGGCGGAACGCGCCCGGCCGCAGGATATCTTGCCAGCCTGCGCGACCTAGCCTGCCATGTCGAACGGCTGGACGATGTGGCGGACGACCTGATCATCGATGCCGAGAACCTGACCGGCGAAGGCAGCCGCGTGATCTACGCCTTCTCCATCACGGCAGGCGGCTGCGAGTTGCTGAACGGCCGGGCGGCAGTGGTGATCGACGCCGGGGTTGCGGAATTGGGGGCGGCATGAGACGCGCACTCGTCACCGGCGGCAGCGGGGCGTTGGGGGCTGCGATCTGCAGGGCGCTGGCGGCGGATGGTTGTCATGTGCTGGTTCACGCCAATGGCGCCGCCGACCGCGCCGTGGCACTGGCGGCGGAGATCGCTGCGGCAGGCGGGTCGGCGGAGCCGCTGGCATTCGACGTCACCGACGCCGATGCCGCCGCCGCCGCGCTGGAGCGCGTGCTCGAAGCCGGCCCCATCCAGATTCTGGTCAACAATGCCGGCATCCATGACGATGCGGTGATGCCGGCCATGCGGCGGGAGCAGTGGAGCCGCGTGGTGGACGTCTCGCTCAACGGCTTCTTCAACGTGACGCAACCGCTGCTGATGCCGATGATCGGCACGCGCTGGGGCCGGATCGTCACTCTGTCGTCGGTGGCAGCCATCGCCGGCAACCGCGGCCAGACCAACTATGCCGCGGCAAAGGCCGGATTGCATGGCGCGACGAAATCGCTGGCGCTGGAACTGGCACCGCGCGGCATCACCGTCAACGCGGTGGCACCGGGCATCATCGCCTCGCCCATGGCCGATGCCGCCTTCGACGCCGAAACCGTCAAGCGGATGGTGCCGATGAAGCGTGCCGGCCGGCCGGAGGAGGTGGCGGATCTCGTCGCCTTCCTGGCGTCCGACCGCGCCGCCTACATCTCCGGCCAGATCATCTCGATCAACGGGGGGATGATCTGAGCGGCCGGGAGCGGAGCCGGCGGATCGTCAGCATCGGCAGCCGGCCAATGAAGCCCAGCACGAGCCGCGTGTGCATCCAGGTCAGCAGGGCGTTGTCCCGGACATACTTGAAGTGGGATACCCCGCCCTCCTCCGGTTTGAAGTAGCGGACGGGTGCGGCCACGTTGATGGTGCGAAGGCCGAGCCAGCACAGCCGCACCGCCGCCTCCGGATCGAAGTCGAAGCGGCGCATCCAGGGATTGCGCCGCATCACCGCCCTAAGCGGCTTGATCGGATAGACGCGGAAGCCGAACAGCGAATCGCCGATCCCGCCCCACAGCGTCTCCAGATTGGCCCACCAGTTCGAAATCTTGCGCCCACCCACCCGCAGCCGCGGGGCGGCGGCATCGAACACCGGCTTGCCCAGCACCAGGGCATCGGGGTTTGCCAGCGAAACGCCTTGGAACTGTGGAATGCGGTCGGCCGGATGCTGGCCGTCGGCATCCATGGTCAGCGCATGGGTGAAGCCGCAGCGCTCCGCCTCCTCCAGCCCATGCAGCACCGCGGCGCCCTTGCCACGGTTCGCCGGCAGTTCCAGCACACGCAGATGGGGGTCGTCGGCGGCCATGGCACGCAGTTCCTCCACCGTGCCATCGGTGCTGCCGTCCACCACCACCCAGACCGGCGCCCAATGCAGGCGCGCCGCCTGCACCGTCTCGAACAGTTTCGCCCCGGTGTTGTAGCTGGGAATCAGGACGAGGTGGCTGGATGACGCGTCGGTGATCACAATTCGGACCTGTAGTGGTGTTCCAGTTCGGCGACGAGGCCGCGCACGTCCGTGACCGGATCGAACCTGCGGCCGAGACGGACGGTGTAGACCAGCGGAAACTCGGGCTTGCGGAACAGCGGCCAGCCCTTGCCGAGGAAATTGCTGTTGCTGTCGATGAAGACGGTCTGCACCGGCGCCCCCGCCGTCTTGGCGATCAGCGCGAAGCCGCCCTTCAGCGAGTTGACCGGCGCACGTTCGGTGCGGGTTCCTTCGGGGAAGATCAGCAGATGGTGGCCGGCACGGACCTGCTGCGCCGCCATCTTGACCAGGGAGTTGGGCGCGTCGTTGCGGATGTAGCCGGCCATCCGCGCCCCGCCGCCCAGGAAGAGATTGTCGTAGACCTTGGCCTTGGCGATGCAGACCACGTCCGGCAGCCGCGAGATCAGCAGCACGGCATCCAGAATCGACGGATGGTTCGGGCAGATCAGCAATCCGCTGTCGCCCTTCAGCCCGTCCAACGCCGACAGATCCGTCCTCAGCACCCCGCAGGCCCGCAACGTGCCGAGATAGAGGCGGAAGCCGGTCTTGATCGCCAGCCGGCCGAGCGGACCGGCGATGCGGCGCGGCAGCAGCGGACCGATCAGCGCCGCCGTCAGGCTCCAGGCCAGTGACATCAGCCCGAACAGGAACAGCAGGCCATAGAACAGGATATGTTCCCAGACCTGCCGGACTGTGCCGACAAAGGTCAGACGGCGTCGCCCAAGGGCGTCCGCACGTTCTGTCGCCGTTTCCGCCATGCCATGTAGTTCCTTTTCAAGTCCAGCAGGGCGTTCATGTAGTAGATCGCCTTGAATATCTTCAGCCGGGCCTTGATCGGCGACGGACGGAAGACGTCGCCGGCCAGAAGCGACAGCAGCGCCTCCTCCACCCGGAAGACGTTGCGCGGCCCCATGAACAGGTTTCGCAGGGCCGGTGTCGTCACCCGGTAGATGTACCAGGAGAAGGTGCCGATCCCCTGCCGGACGGTCTGCTCGAAATGCTTCAGCACTTGGCTCTGCCGCGCCGGTTCGCGCAGGCAGGCATCGACCGCCTCGGCCCCTTCGAAGGCACTGGTCATCGCCAGATAGACGCCGGTGGAAAAGACCGGGTCGATGAAGGCGAAGGCGTCGCCCAGCATGACGTATCCCGGCCCCGACATGCGGTCCGCCTGATAGGAGAAGTTGCCGGTCCCCGTCACCGGGCCGGTCAGCTCCGCCCCCTCCAGCCGTTCCGCCAGCGCCGGGCACAGCGCCACCGTGTCCAGGAAGAAGCGGGTCTGGTCGGTCTTGCGCGTCTTGAAGTAATAGGGCCAGCAGACCGCGCCGACGCTGGTGGTGCCGTCCGCCAGCGGGATGAACCAGAACCAGCCATGGTCGAACCAGAAGACGGTGATGTTGCCCTCGGCCTTGCCCGGCAGCCGCTTTGCGCCGGTGAAATGGCCGAACATCGCCGCACTGTTGTGCTTGACGTTGCGCCGCTTGATGCCGAAGCGCGAGGCCAGCAGCGTGTCGCGGCCCGACGCATCGACCAGGAAGCGCGTGCGCAGGCTGCGGACGGTGCCGTCATCCTGGCGGGCGGTGGCGATGGTGCCCTCCGTCCCGCGGATATCGACGTCGGTCACCTTGCAGCCTTCGATGACGGTCGCCCCCTTGGCGGCGGCGTTGCGGATCAGGATATGGTCGAATTCCGACCTGCGGACCTGAAAGGCATAGGGCTTGGTCTTGTCCCAGGCGTTGGCGAAGTCGAAGGTGACGGCTTTGCCATGGTAGGGCGACACGAACTCCGCCCCATATTTCAGCATCCCGATCCGCTCCACTTCCTCCAGCACGCCCAGCCGCTCCAGCAGGGGCAGATTGCAGGGAAGCAGCGATTCGCCGATGTGGAAGCGCGGGTGATGGTCCTTCTCCAGCAGAATCACCCGATGGCCCTTGCCGGCCAGAAGAGCCGCCGCGGTCGATCCGGCCGGACCGCCACCCACCACCAGAACGTCGCAATCATAATCGGAGCCGTTCGACATCATCGCCTTTGCGGCCTTTGCCGCTCTCCCGGTTGTTCTGCTTTGGGTTGTTCGATTCCCGATACCCGTTTCCTGCAATGCGACCAGGAGGTCATGTCCTTGTTTTTATCAGACCCCGTCACGGGCGTTCCAGGGACAAAAGCCCGACATGCCCTTTATCCGGGGCATACCCAAAATGATATATCCGCAGCTTTCCGATATCAGCATCTCCTGTTTGAAGACGCCGCGGCAGCATTATTGCGGATCGATTGCACCACCCCCACGCATTGCTCGTGGATTTCCGCCATTGCACTTGGGAAAGCGCAACTAGCTTGATTGGTTACCCATTTCGCGATTTGCAATGCTACTTGCCTGCCGTGTCCGGCGCTTACAAGATGCCGCACGGCCTGAAGGCGGCGAACTCGATCGGGGATGCATGGTGCGTGTGTTGACAACGACGCTTGCCGTTGCCGCTTGCGCCCTGCCGGCGATCCTCTGCGCATCGGGGCCAGCCCTTGCCCAGGAATCGGGGACTGAGAACGGCAAGCCGCTGCTCGAGGTCGGCATCGGCGGCGGTGTCGGATACATCCCCGACTATCCGGCGGCCGATCAGAACCACGTCCAGGCCGCCGCCCTGCCCTACGTCATTTACCGCGGCGACGTGTTCCGCGCCGACCGGAACGGCATCCAGGGCCGGCTCTACCGCTCCGACCGCGTGAACTTCGAAGTCAGCCTGGAAGGGGCGCTCGGCTCCTCCGCCGACGACAACCGTGCGCGGCAAGGCATGCCGGACATCGACCTGCTGGGGGAGGTCGGACCGGCGCTGAAGATCAACCTGCACCGCGACAGGGGCCTGCGCGAGCGGATCGACCTGACCCTGCCGGTGCGCAGCGTCTTCTCCACCGACTTCAGCCGCATCAAGTACCGCGGCCTCGTCTTCGCACCCGATATCGCCTACAGCAAGGCCGGGCTGATGTCCGGCGACGACCAGTTCCGCCTCGGCCTGGGACCGATCTTCGCATCCAGCCATCTGATGGATTATTTCTATCAGGTCGATCCGCAATATGCCCGCCCCGGACGCGACGCCTACGACGCGCGCGCCGGCTATCTGGGCCTGCGCCTGCACAGTTCCCTGGTCATGCCGGTGACCGACCGCATCTCCGCCTTCGGCGCCGTCCGGGGAGAGCTGTTCTCCGGTGCGGCCAATGACGACAGCCCGCTCTACAAGCGCACTGTGAACCTGTCGGTCGGGGCCGGCCTCACCATCTCGCTCTACCGGTCGGACAGCCGGGTCAGCGCGGTGAGCGACATCCTCGACTGACGTTTGCGCCAACCGCGAAGGAGACACCGCCGTGCCGACCGAACCCACCCCACGCGTCGGCGCCGTCGAACCACATCCGGTGCTGGACTCCTACTATCGCGACAAGACGCAGCGGCTGCGCTTCGTCCGCGGTCTGTTCAACCGGACCGCCCATCATTACGACCGCATCAACACGATCTTCGCGCTCGGCTCCGGTTCCTGGTATCGGGCGCAATGCCTGCGCCGGGCGGGGTTGCGGCCGGGGATGCGAATGCTGGACGTCGCCATCGGCACCGGACTGGTCGCGCGGGAGGCGGTGGCGATCTGCGGCGGTCCCGACGACGTCATCGGACTCGACCTCAGCGAAGCGATGCTGGCCGAGGCGCGGCGCAGCCTGCCCATACCGCTGATCCAGGGCGTGGCGGACGCGCTGCCGCTCGCCGATTCCTGCGTCGACCTCGTCACCATCGGCTACGCGCTTCGCCATGTCGGCGACCTGACCGCCACCTTCCGGGAGTTCCGCCGCGTGCTGCGGCCCGGCGGCACGGTGCTGGTGATGGAGATCGGCCGCCCCCGGCGCCCGGTCACCCGGCATCTGATGAACGCCTATCTCGGCATGGTGGTGCCGACGGTCTCGCGCCTCAGCGGCGGCGGGGAGGAGGGCCGTACGCTGATGCGCTACTACTGGGAGACCATCGACCAGTGCGTGGAACCGGAGGTCATCACCACGGCGATGGCCGCCGCCGGTCTGGCTCAGGTCCGCTGCGACACCGATTACGACCTGTTCAAGAACTACACCGGCCGGCGGCAGTCCGATCCCGCCGCCTGAAAGCAGGGACTCGGGCGGACTGCCTGTTGATATTACCCCTCTTTGGCGTTCTTCATCCGCCTTTGCCGATGCCGTCCTGCGGTTATCGGACCCATAGTCGCGGGCACAGGGAATCGACCAAAACAGAACAGGCAGGGACAGACATGGCGGGAAAAGCGACTTGGGCGGCATTGTCGGCGGTGGCGCTGCTGATCGGCTGTGCCGGCCAGCAGCAGGCGTCGACCACCACCAACGGCACCGGCAATGGCACCGCCGCGACGGCGTCGGCAGCGCCGTCGACGCCGGGCGGGCGGATGGTGAAATCGCGTGACGGCCGCTATGAGGGCGAGTTGATCGGCACCCCCGCCCCCGGCAGCCGCTTCGCCAAGCTGCAGATCGGCATGACGATGGAAGAGGTATCCACCTTGATCGGCGCGCCGGACAACATGATCCGGCACGAGACCGGCAAGCGCTGGATCCCCTTCTATTTCGGCAACGACGCCCAGCGGCTGCAGGTCATCTACCGCAACGAAGGCTGCCTGACCTACACCGGCGGCAACGTCTTCGGCGGCGGCAGTGCGGAACTGATCCGCATCACCGTCGCGCCGCGGGGCGGCTGCCTCGACACCTGATGTCGCCGGGCGGTGGGAGCCGGGGCCTCAGTGCTTGCCCGACCCCGGCTCCGCCATCTTGCGGTGCTGGCTGGCCAGCAGGCCGGACGGGGTGACGGTCGCCATCGTCGTCTGCAGCTTGTTCTTCCAGCCGGCAACCACGTCGCCCTCGCCCTTCATCATCGCATCGAAGCCGACCTTGGCGACCATCGCCGGATCGTCCTTCTTCCCCTGGCCGACCGCGGTGTCCATCATGTCGGCGCGCTCGAAGAACTCCGTGTCGGTCGGGCCGGGCATCAGGCAGGTCACGGTGATGTCGGTGTCCTTCAACTCGTCGCGCAACGCGAAGGAGAAGGAGTCGATGAAGGCCTTGGTGCCGTTGTAGACGGCTTGGAAGCTGCCGGGCATGAAACCGGCGATGGAGCCGGTGATCAGGATGCGCCCCTGGTTGCGGGCGCGCATGTCGCGGCCGATTTTCTGGATCAGATAGAGCGTGCCGGTGATGTTGGTGTCGATGACATGGCGGGCTTCGGCGAAATCCTGGTCGAGGAAGCCATGGCCCAGCCCGTGCCCGGCATTGGCGAGCAGCGCATCGACCGTCCGGCCCTTCAGCGCGGCATAGAGCCGGTCCACTCCCTCCAGGGTGGCGAGGTCGGCCTGGACCGTCTCGACCGCGGCCCCCAGCTTGCGAAGCTCGCCCGCCGCCTGTTCGATCGCGGGATCGTCGGCGGCGATCACGAGGTCGAAACCGTTGGAGGCGCACTGCTTGGCGAGTTCGAGGCCGATGCCGCTGGAGGCTCCGGTCACGACGGCGAGTTGCGTGTTGGCGGCGCGAGCCATGGGACTGCCCTTTCGAATGATGGCGTTGTCCCGTCAACCGCCGCCCGTGAAGGGTGGTTCCGACATCCCTCCCCCGCTATCTGTCGGTGCAGGAAATGCAGGGATCGACGGAGGCCTGGATGATCGACAGGTCGGCCAGCGGTTGTCCCACCACCATCGCCTCGATTGCCGGAATGTTCACGAAGGACGGCGTGCGGATCTTGACCCGCGCCGGCGTGGCCCCGCCCTCGGAGGCGACATAGTAGAAGGCCTCGCCGCGCGGCGCCTCGGTGCGGATGGTGGCCTCGCCGGCCGGAATTTCCGGCAAGCCCTGGGTCGCCCGCAAAGGTCCGGCCGGCAGGGACTGCAGCGCCTCGCGGATCAGGCGGATGCTCTCCACCATCTCCAGCGCCCGCACCACCACCCGGGCCAGCACGTCGCCCTCCGGCCGGACGACGCTTTCAAAGCCGAGATCGGCATAGGACAGGTAGGGCTGGTCCTTGCGCACGTCGATGTCGAGGCCGGAGGCGCGGGCGACCGGGCCGACCACCGCCCATTCCACCGCCTGCTCCCGCGTCAGCCGACCGATGCCGCGGGTGCGGGCGAGCGCCGTCGGATTTTCGGTGAAGGTCGGAATGACGATCTCCGCCAGTCCCTTGGACAGGGTGTCGAGCGCCGGCAGGTAGCGCTTGGGATCGGGAATGTCGCGAAGGACGCCGCCGATGCAGTTCATCCCATAATTCACCCGGTTGCCGCTGATCGCCTCCAGCGTGTCCATCACCAGTTCGCGAAGCGTGAAGACCTCCATGAACAGGGAATGGAACCCGATGTCCTCCGCCCCCACCCCGGCCCACAGCAGGTGGGAATGCAGCCGCTCCAGCTCGGCGATGATGGTGCGGATGTGGGCGGCGCGCTTAGGCACCTCGATCCCGGCGATCGTCTCCGCCGCCATGCAGAAGGTCATGGCATGGGTGTTGGAACAGATGCCGCAGACACGCTCGATAAGGGTGATGACCTCCACCCAGTTGCGCTTCTGCGCCAGCAGTTCGATCCCACGGAAGCTGAATCCGACCTCGACGGTGGCGCTGTCGATGAC
Source organism: Azospirillum largimobile (assembly GCF_977007025.2). Lineage (NCBI taxonomy): Bacteria > Pseudomonadati > Pseudomonadota > Alphaproteobacteria > Rhodospirillales > Azospirillaceae > Azospirillum > Azospirillum largimobile. Next base: position 361,796 of record NZ_CDRMUA020000003.1, on the reverse strand, counting down.
TTCGCCGCGGCACTGGACCTTGACCTTGAAGGGTTCCTCCAGCGCCGGGTGGTATGGGCCGAGCGGAAAGCTGTAGGGCATGGCCGGAAACTCCTAGGAACGGGCCGGTTTGGCGGCCAAAGGCGAGGCCAGCGGCGACACCGGCTTGCGTGCGACCTCCGCCGGGCGGCACATCGCCGCGCGCAGGGTGGCCGTGTCGATGCCTTCGGGCCGGATCAGCGGCACCGGGTTGGGATGGCCGGGGAACTCCACCGCGAACAGGTCGCGGATCTCCCGCTCCGCCCAGGACGCTGCGCGGACGGTCGGCGCCAGCGAGGCGAGCGCGCCGTTGCGGGTGCAGGTCTTCACGTTGATGACGCGATGCTCGTCGATGTAGTGGTAGATCACCGTCGATTCGGCGTCCTCGGCATGCGGGATGGCGGTGACGGTGCCGAGCCGGATGCCGATTTCCGCCATGGCGGCCGCCATCGCCTCCACCTCCAGCAGCGGGGCATCGACCCACAGGGCGCCGTTGCGTTCGGCAATGGTGCTGACGCCGGGGATGGCTTGCAGCGCATCGGCAAGCCGGCGGGGGTTGCGGTCAGCGGTCATGATGGGCCTCCTCCGCCGGTACGAAGGCAGCGCGCAGCTTCTCGCTCGCCGCCCGGCGCCGGCATTCCGGGCAAAGACCGCGCTCGGCCTCCTCCACGCCCCAAAGCGCCTCGATGGTCGCATCCGGCAGCGGCACATGGGCGGCACCGCAGCGGGTGCAGGGCTGCAGCCGGATGACGCTTTCCAGTCGCAGCCCATCGCCGGCCGCGCTGTTCGTCGCACCGGGCGCGTCGGCCTGCAGGCTGATGGCCTGCATCGGGCAGTTCTGCGCGCACAGCCCGCAGAAGGAGCATTGGCCGATGAAGAAATGCCAGGACACCGACACGCCGGGATCCTGGGTGAAGCTGATAGCTTTCGGTGCGCACACGAAGGCGCAGGTGCCGCAGGCCGTGCAGCGGGCGGCATCATGGGCCAGCGCGCCGCGGTAGACCGGCGGCACCTCCGGCATGTCGGCAGGCGCCCGGGTGCGCGAGGGGCGCAGCAGGTTGCCAAGGATGGTTTTCAGCATGGCCATGGCGCATCCTCCCTCAACGGACCAGCGTCGCGGCCATGGTGACGGCCGACGCCAGCCCGCCCCAGACCCAGTAGAAGCGGAAGGCCTGAGTCAGGCGCAGCCGCGCCGTTGCCGTCGCCAGCAGCGTCACCCCGCCCAACACCGCGACACCCGCCGCCAGATAGACCAGCAGGTTCACCAGAGGCCAGGGCGTGGCCGGAATGAAGACCACGGCGAACAACTCGGTCAGCAGAACCAGCTCGACGGCATGGGACAGCTTGAACAGGGCCAGCGGCGGGCCGCTGTATTCGATGTGGCTGTCGGCGACGATCTCATGCTCGGCATTGGCGATGGAGAAGGGGTTCAGCTTCATCCGCGCCGGCAGCGCCAGCAGGAAGGTCACCGCCGCCAGCAGATGGACGATGCCGTAAGGGGCGGCCTGCAGCGCGCTCATCTGGAAGCTGCCGGCCTCCTGCGCCATGGCGATGATGGCGACCAGGAAGGGAAGGTTGTAGGCCAGCGACAGCAGCGCCTCGCGCATCGCCGCGACTTGCCCGTAGATGGAGCGGCTGACATAGCCGGCCAGCACCTCGCACAGGATCGGCACCTCCATCAGGTAGAGCAGCAGCACGACGTCGCCCGGCAGCGACGGCGCCGGGTTGCCGGGCAGCGGCACGATGGCCAGCGCCGCCGTCACCGCCGCTACCGACACCACCGGCAGGGCCAGGAAGATGCCGCGGTTGACGCCGCGGGGGATCACCGTCTCCTTGCCGAGCAGCTTCATGAAATCGAAGAAGGGCTGGAAGAAGGGGGGACCCTGCCGCCCCTGCAGCCGCGCCACCAGCTTGCGCATGAACCACAGTTCCAGCCATCCCAGCGGGGCGGCGAGCAGGATGCCCGGCCAGACGGCGAAGGCGACCAGATAGGACCAGACGGCGTTCATGACAGCCTCCCCCGCCGGCTCTCCAGCTGGCTCTTGGTGGCGCCGTCCTCCAGCAGCTTGGCGGCGCGGGCGATGCCGTCCAGGATGGCCTGCGGCCGCGGCGGGCAGCCGGGCACCCAGACATCGACCGGAACGACGCTGTCGAGCGAGCAGCTCAGCACCAACGGGCTGCCGGCGAAGACGTTGCCGGATGCCGGGCAGGAGCCCAGCGCCACCACCGCCTTCGGATTGGGCACCTGCGCGTAGATGTCCAGGATGGCCTCGCGCGACCGCAGCGTCAGCGTGCCGGAGATCAGCACGATGTCCGCATGCTTGGGCGTGCCGTGCAGTTCGACCCCCAGCTGTTCGGCGTCGTAGCGCGGGCTGAGCAGGGGCGTGATCTCGATGTCGCAGCCGTTGCAGGATCCGGCGTTCAGGCGGCAGATCCAGGGAGACCGGCGGCGCGAGATCGCGATGACCCGTTCGATCAGGTTCATTTCACACCTCCCGCCGACTCCGTCGGCAGTGCGGCGACATGCGGATGCGGCTCGGAAGCCGGACGAAGCCCGTTGGGAGCCAGCCCGAACAGCACCGGGGCGATGGCGAAGGCCAGCAGCACCAGGGCGGCGGCACGCGGCAGGGATCGCCCGGCGACAGATGACTCCAGCGGCCCCAGCCACACCCGGTGGATGGCTCGGACATAGCAGAGCAGCGCCATGGCCGACGACGCATAGAGCACCGCCAGCAGCAGCGGTCCGCCCAGCTCCGCCCCCGCCAGATAGAGCCGCCAATGCCCGACGAAGCCCAGCGTCGGCGGGACGCCGATGAAGCCCAGCGCCCCCAGCATGAAGGCGGCGCTCGCCACCGGCAGCGGGGTGGACAGGCCGCGGTCGTCCAGCGTCAACGCCCGGCCGAGATGCCATTCGGCCGCGCCAACCGCGCCGAACAGCACGATCTTGCCCATCGCATGGCCCAGGATGCCAAACCACGCCCCGGCCATGCCGTCGGTCCCGCCCGCCACCAGCCCCAGCAGCAGATAGCCCATGTCGTCGATCGAGGAGAAAGCCAGCATCGGCTTCAATTCGCTTTGGGCCAGCGCCAGCAGGGCGGCGCCCAGCAGCGACAGCACCGCCAGCCCGATCCACAGCGGCGCGAAGTCGGTGAACAGCCAGGGCGCCGCGTCGCGCAGGGCCAGCAGCTCGCAGAAGGCGCCGACATCGACCACCGCAACGATCAGCGCCGTCGTCATCGCCGAGGAGGCGCGGGCCACCGCCGGTAGCCAGAAATAGACCGGCACCAGCCCAAGCTTCAGCGCGACGCTGACTAGCAGCAGCGCCACCGCCAGCTTGTCCCAGGGCGCGGACGGGCGCACGGCGCCAAGCTGAATCAGCGCCAGCGCCGTCCAGCCGCACAACGTGGCGAGAGCCACCGCGGTCAGGTATTTGCAGGCGGCGGCGCGGGCCTCAGCGGTCCCGCCGCTCCACACCATGCCCACCGCCAGGAATTCGGCGGATGAGGCCAGCAGGACGGCGGCCCAGCCATGCCCGGCCAGCCGGGCGGCGACCGCCAGGGCGACGGTGGCGGCGGCGAAGCGCCACCATCCGCCGTTTCCCTGCGGGATCACGCGGGCATAGAGGCCGACGCCGAGCGCGATCGCCAGAAAGAGGGGGATCAGCACCATGTCCATGATGGATGCCTCCGGCTGCGCTCAGACCAGCCACACGCCGGCCAGCGCCGCGACCGCGACGAGACCGATGGCCAGGAGCGGACGATCCTCGAAAACCATGCGCGCCGCGGTCTGCGCCGCCCCGGCCGCACGGGTCAGGCCGTGCCAGATCCGCAGGTAGGCGGGATCGGGATCGAGGGAATAGACGGGATGGAAGGCGTGCTCGGCCATCTCGGCGAAGTCCACCGCGCCGGGCCGGTCGCCGGCGGGCAGCGGCTCGCCACCGGAATAGACCGACACCAGTCCGGGGGCCGGCGCCTGGGCCAGCCGGTAGACCAGCAGTCCCAGCATGGCCGATGCCAGCACCACCACGCCGCCGACCGTCATCGCGATGCTGCCGCGGTCGGTCAGGATGCCGAGCCAGCTCATCTGCACCGCCCAGTCGAAGCCCAGCGAGCGCACGGCCGGCGCCACCACCGGCACCATAAGCAGCTGCGGCGCCAGCCCGAACAGCAGGCACAGCCCCGCCATGGAGCCCATGCCGGCCAGCATGCTGGGCGACGCCTCATGCACCGGCCGGCCGAGCAGCGCCTTGGACGGCACGCCGTAGAAGGCGTTGACGGTGGCCTTGAGGAAGGAGAAGGCGGTCAGGATGCTGCCGATCCAGCCGACCAGCACCACGACCAGCAGCCCCTTGTCGAGTGCTGCGCCGAACAGCAGCCATTTGGCGACGAAGCCATTGGTCAGCGGCACGCCCGCGATCGACGCGGCGGCGATGATCCACACCTTCGCCGTTCCCGGCATCGCGGTGGCGAGCCCGCCGAGATCCCGCAGGTCGCGGGTGCCGGTCGCGTGCTGGATGGCGCCGGCGCACATGAACAGCGTGCCTTTGAACAGCGCATGGCTCAGGCAATAGAACAGTCCGGCTGCCAGCCCGAGATCGGTGCCGAGCGCCAGCCCGACGACGATGTAGCCGAGCTGGCTGACGGTGTGGAAGGCCAGAAGCCGCTTCAGGTCGGTCTGCGCCATGGCGAAGATGACGCCGATCAGGATGGTGACGCAGCCGACCGCCAGCAGCGGCACTTCCAGCGCGGCCTGCCACTGCCCATCCCCGATCACATACATGCGGGCGATCAGATAGACGCCCGCCTTGACGTAGCAGGCGGAATGCAGCAGCGCCGACACCGGGGTCGGGGCGTTCATCGCCTCCGGGATCCAGGTGTGCAGCGGGAACATCACCGACTTCGCCATGGCCGCGACGATGAACAACGCCGCGACGCCGGAGGTGAAGGCCGACCCCACCGCCGGATCGGTCCAGACCAACGTCCCGGCGCGGGAATAGACCAGCACCAGCCCGATCAGGAAGCCGTAGCCCGCCAGATGGGTGATGACCAGCACCTTGCGGGCGCCGTCGGTCGCCGCCCTCTGCCTGTACCAGAAGCCGACCAGACTGTAGGAGCACAGCCCGATCACCTCCCACGCCATGTAGGCGCCCAGCATGTCGGCCGCACCCGCCAGCAGCAGCAGCCCGGCGATGAAGACCAGCATGATGGCGTAGAAGCGCGTCGTGCCCTGCTCCTCATGCTCCATGTAGCGGACGGAAAACAGCAGGATGGCGGCGCCGATGCCGGTCCCCATCAGCATGAACAGGACGCTCAGCCCGTCTATGCGCAGGCCAAGGGAGAACGGCCCGTCCCACACCGGCAGCAGCGGCGCCTCCATCGCGATGCCGGCCATGGCGACGGGCACCAGCGGCAGCGTGGCGAGGAAGGAGGCGAAGACCGCCGCGGTCGCGAGCACGCCCTTGCCGACGGGCGTCAGCAGCCGGGCGAGCAGCAGTTGCAGGACGAAGCCGCCAAGCAGAAGAAGAATGGGGAGCGTGATGGAGGTCATGGCCCGCCCCTTTCTCAGCCGCCGGCCAGCGGCGGAAAGATGAAGACGTCGGAATCCGGGGTCAGCGGCGTGTCCAGCCCTTGAAGACCGCGCACGTCCTGGCCGTTGACCAGGATGATCGCGAAGCCGGCCAGTTCACCGTCCTTGAGGATCCAGCGGGAGAAGTTCGGGCCGTATTCGGCGACCAGATCGCGCAGCAGGTCGCGGACGGTCGGTGCCGGCCGCTCCCAGATCTCACTGCGTTTTTTGGTCGCTTCGCGCAGCAGCGCGAAATAGGAGACTTTCATGGCACAGCTGCCTTCCTGCCCGGATAGAGCCACCGGATCCCACCGGACCGCCGCCGCTGGGGTGCGGCGGCGGTCCGGTGGGATCAGGCCAGCGCCAGGGCGCTCAGCTTTTCCTTGGTCGGAACGCCTTGGGCGTCCCAGCCGCGGGCACCGTAGTAGAGCGGCAACATTTCAGGCAGGCGGCTGACCGCCCCCTTCGATGGGCCGGTCACGATCGGCTCGCTCAGCAGGCGCGGCGGCAGCGTATCGTCGGCAGCCGTCAGGCCGGCCTTCAGGTTCCACAGCCGCTCCAGGTTCCAGATCCGCTCGCCCGCCTCGATGAAGCTGTCGCCGGTGTAGGAGAAGCCGGTCAGCGCGGTCATCAGCTCGGCGAATTCGGGCGCGCCGATGCCGAAGGTGGTGAACAGGCAGGAGCCGCTCGAATCCAGCGCCGCCGTCAGGTTCTGGAACAGCGCCACCAATTCGGCCTTGCCGTCGATGCTGTCCTTGTCGACCTTCACCGGCACGCCCAGCACTTCGGGGCTGATGGTATAGCCGCGGACATGGCAGCCGCCGCGGTTGTTGGTGGCATAGTTCAGGCCGATGCCCTGCACCGCGCGCGGGTCGTAGGCCGGCATTTCCTGCTTCTTGACGGTCATCGACAGTTCCGGATGGCCGTAGAGGCTCGCCAGCCGGTAGGATCCCAGCGCCAGCTTCTTGCCGAAGCCCTGGCCGAGGCCGGTCAGCCGCACCGCCTCCACCATCGCGTCGGCATTGCCGAAGTCGAGTTCCAGACCTTCGGTGTCGTCACGCGTGATGATGCCGCGGTGGAACAGCTCCATGGCGCAGGCGACCGTGCCGCCCATGGAGATGGTGTCGAGACCGAACTCGTTGCAGTAATAGTTGGCCTTGACCACCGCATCCAGGTCGTCGATCCGGCAATCCGGCCCGAAGCCCCAGGCGGTCTCGTACTCCGGCCCTTCGCCCTCGCCCTTGTATTTGGGATTGCTGACCTTGGTGGCGCGGCCGCAGGAGATGATGCAGGAGAAGCAGCCTTTCGGCCGCTGCAGCTGGTTGGCCGCCAGCGTCTCGCCGCCCACCTTGTCGGCGGTCGGGAAATGTCCGTCCTGGAAGTTGCCGGTCGGCAGTCCGCCCACCGAATTCAGGATGTTGACCAGCACGTTGGTGCCGTAGAGCCGCAGGCCGGTGCCGCCGACCGGATGCTCCTTGATCATGGTGCTGGCCTTGGCGACCGCGGCCAGGAAGGCCTCCTTGTCGGCGACGGTCACGGCGCCGGTGCCGCGCACCACCACCGCCTTCAGGTTCTTGGACCCCATCACCGCGCCGACGCCCGTGCGGCCGGCGGCGCGCTGCATGTCGTTCATGATCGAGGCGATGTAGGACAGCTTCTCGCCCGCCGGGCCGATGCAGGCGATCTTGGCGTCGGCCGCCGTCTCCTCGTTCAGCGCCTCGGTGGTTTCCGGCACGTCCTTGCCCCACAGATGGGAGGCGTCGCGGATTTCCACCTTGTCGTCCTGGATCCACAGATAGACCGGCTTGGCGGCGCGGCCTTCCAGGATCAGCATGTCGTAACCGGCGTATTTCAGCTCCGGACCCCAGGCGCCGCCGGAGTTCGACGCGGCGATGGTGCCGGTCAGCGGACCCTTGGTGACGACGTCGTAGCGCCCGGCCGACGGCGCGAAGGTGCCGGTCATCGGCCCGGAGGCGAAGATCAGCTTGTTCGCCGGCGACAGCGGATCCACCGTGGGATCGACCTCGTCATACATGTATTTGGTGCCCAGCCCGCGGGCGCCGATGTAATCGCGCGCCAAGTCGGGCTTCAGCGCTTCGGTCGTGATCTTGCCGGTGCCGAGATCGACCCGAAGGATTTTTCCAATCCAGCCATGCATGATCAGACCTCCGCGAAGGCGTTCTTGAGCTTGGCGGCGAAGGAGCGCTTGCGCGCCTGCGCCGAGACGGTGTCCTCGACCCACTCAAGCGCGTGGGTGGGGCAAATGGCCGCGCAGGACGGCGCACCGTCGCAAGTGTCGCATTTCAGAATCTGCAGGCTCTGGAAATCCCAGGACGCGCAGCCGAAGGGGCAGGCCTGCACGCACATCTTGCAGCCGATGCACTTTCCGGCATCCAGCTCAACCTGTCCGTTCGCCGGGTTGCGGTGCATGGCCTTGGGCATGCAGACGGCGACGCAGGCGGGGTCCTTGCACTGCTGGCACATCATGGGAACGGAGAAGCCTTCGCGCTCCCACGTATAGACATGGACGCGGGAGGCTTTCGGGCGAAAGCTCCCCTCATGCTCCATGGAACAGGCCAGTTCGCAGTTGCGGCATCCGGTGCATTTGTCCGGATGGATCATCAGCATCATGCTCATGGTCGATGACCTCCTCGATACCGTGACGCGGGCGCCGCTTGCGGTTGGCGGCCGTTCTTGCGCGTCCGGCTCTGGGATGACCCCGGATGGTCCCGCACCCCCGCACGCAATACGGATGGCCGCCACGATGACGGGCGGTCCTATTGCGTCGACAGGGAGGGCGCCGGCATGCGGCGCACGGGATGCGCGGGTGGTGTCCGTCGGGGACCGGTCCGGGGACGATGCCGATCCGTCAGGACGGTTCCCGGCTCAGGGTGGGTGGCAACCGGCGATGACCGCCTCCATCCCGCGGAAGGAGATGTTGGGGAAGAGTAGGCTACGCGCCGTGGTGTCGTTCATAATCTTGGCCCGCTATGATCGGAAAAACATAGGGCCCGTCTGGCGACTTGGTCTGGAAGGCGGGTCTGGCAATCTTTGGAACAGACATGCCAGCTTTATCACGACTTGGCATGCTCCGATATGATTTACATCAACGCGCGCAGAACGATTGCGGTGAAGACTTGATACAATTGGCGGCTGGTCGTTCGGCGGGTGTAATCGATGCATGAACTGTCGCTGTGCGAAAGCATCGTCGCCATGGTGGCGGAAAGCGCCCGCCATGAGGGATTGCACCGGGTCACCCGCGTGACGGTCGACATCGGCGTCGCCTCCGCCATCGATCCGGACGCCCTGCTGTTCTGCTTTCCCATCGTGACGGAGGGGACGGTCGCGGCGGGGGCGGATCTCGTCGTCAACCGCATCGCGCTGAAGGCCCGCTGCGCCGGCTGCGGAACCGACTTCTCCCCGGAAACCCTGATCTCCCCCTGCCCATCTTGCGGCGGCCACGACCGCAGCCTGTCCGCCGGGCGCGACATGCGGGTGGTGTCGTTCGAGGGGGAGTGAGGAATCCGGACAAGAAAAAGGCGCGGCCTTTCGAAAGCCGCGCCCCAGGACACTCAAATTCGAGACAACAGGTTCAAGTCCACCCGATCAGGCGCGCGACAGCAGGCGGTTCTTCTCCACTGCCGCCTGTTCCGTCCGCGCATTGGCGATCACCGCCTTCTGGAGCTTCTCGAAAGCACGCACCTCCAGCTGCCGGACGCGCTCGCGCGAGACGTGGAAGGTCTGGCTCAGCTCCTCCAGCGTCAGCGGCTCGTCACGCAGGCGGCGGGCGACCAGGATCTGGCGCTCGCGTTCGTCCAGCACGCCCAGCCCCAGCTTCAGGAACTGCTGGCGCCGGCGGCGTTCCTCGGAATCGGCAAGCGTCGTCTCCTGGTCGGGACGATCGTCGGCCAGCAGGTCCTGCCATTCGGCATCGCCGTCTTCCGACAACCCGACATTCAGCGAACGGTCGTTGCCCAAGCGGCGGTTCATCTCCACCACCTCGGCCTTCGACACGTTCAGTTCGGTGGCGATGCTCTCCACCGCGTCCGGCGACAGGTCGCCGCTCTCCAGTTCCTGCATCCGCGCCTTCAGGCGGCGCAGGCTGAAGAACAGCTTCTTCTGGCCGGCCGTGGTGCCGATCTTCACCAGCGACCAGTTGTGCAGCACATATTCCTGGATCGCCGCACGCACCCACCAGGACGCATAGGTGGCGAAGCGGAAGCCCTTCGACGGATCGAACTTCTGCGCCGCCTGCATGACGCCCACATTGCCTTCCGCCACCAGATCGGCCAGCGGCAGGCCGTAGCCGAGATAGCCGCGGGCCATCTTGACGACGAGCCGCAGATGGCTGCCGACCAGCTGGTCGAGTGCCGTCGGGTCCTGCTGGTCGTGCCAGCGGACGGTCAGCTCATGCTCCTGCTCGGGCGTCAGGTACTGGTACTTGCGGGCATCCTGCAGATAGAGCTGCATCGGTTCGGCGGAACGGGGCTCGTTGATGCGGGCCCCGGTGGAGTTGGATTGGGTGGTGCGGTTTTGAGCGGTGTGGATTTCGGCGTCTCGCTGCATGGTGTCTCTGTCTCTCCCAGCCGACGGAAACGGCGGCGCAGGGGATTGCCCCCTGCATCGTTCGGGTCGGTCCTGTTGACGTTGGGTTTGTTTGTTCATTGCGTTGCCGGCATTCGACGCTGCCGGACGGCGTGCACCGGTGGCGGTGCTGGATCGTGAAGGGTCCTCTCCAGCCCCGCGGGCAGCGCCGCGACCGGGGAAGGATCGCGGCAGCCGGCACGCCACAGAGCCGGAGAGGAGAGGCAGGGCCACGCCGTTCAGCGCAGCCGAACCGAAGGGAACGGATCGATCACAAAAGAGGAAACCATCCTGTAGGGGCCGGCGCGTTCAACGGCGCAACGGACTCTATATAGGAATTTCGGCAACGGATTAAAGGGGCGCCCAGGTGAATTTTCCTGGCACCTTAGCTTACGCTTGGTCCCGCGTCTGGATTGGCGGGAACCTCGACTGAAATAGGACGGCGCATTGCCGGTTTCAAGCTCATCGCTCTGGCGCGACGCCTCTCATGATCCCTGGAGGAACTTCGTTCGAATTTCGATACGTTTCCATGAATTATCACAGCATGTCTGGCTATATTCCGGTCATCAAACCGCCGCCAACCCAGTTTGCATAGAAATTCAAAGCATAGTCTGCGAATTTTCCCTTTGTGTTATTTTTCGGATGTCACTTGCAGTCGTACCTCTTCTGCGCATACGGTCGTTTCATTTCCAGCATCCACCGACCCGAGGCTAGAGCCGACATGCTTGAAGACATCGTCATCGATACTCCTGTCGACCGGCCGCACACTTCCGGACAAGGCTCCGGCCGTGCGTCGTCCCAGCCTCTGCGCGTCGCGGTGCTGTGGAAGACGCCAAATCTCGGCCTGTATTCGAACGCCGCATTCGACGACCTGTACAACGGCATCGGGCACAACAACGGCAACCTCGCCTTCGTGCATTCGATCTGCAGCCACATCACCAATCCGGTGAAGCATTTCAGCTGGGGCTCCTCGGCCGAGACGCTGCGGAACAATGCCGACATCATCGTCATCCCCTGCGCCAACCAACTGGGCCGCCACACCGATTACGGGCAGATGGCGGAGAATCTGGAAAAGTCGGGCCTGCCGGTCGTCGCCATCGGCCTCGGCGCCCAGGCGAACAGCTATGACCACGACATCGAACTCAGCCCCGGCACGCTGCGCTGGGCCCAGGTGATCGCGGCGTCGAACCCGTCCTCCGCGACCTCCCCCAACATCTACACCCGCGGCGCCTACACCACGGCGCAGCTGGACAAGCTCGGCATCACCGGCTCCCTGCCGGGCGGCTGCCCGTCGCATTTCCTGAACCAGGCTCCGGGCCTGGGCCGCAAGATCCACGCGAACTGGTCGGCTCTCGACCTGCCGCGCTCGATCACGGTGGCCGGCGGCCATCAGGCCTGGGTCAAGACGCGGGAGATCGAACACCAGCTGATCGCCCTGATGATGGACCCGATCGCGCCGGGCCAGTACATCGTCCAGTCGATGGGCGAGATGATCAAGGCCTCCCGCGGCCTGTTCGACGGCATCGACGCGCATGCGCTGAAGGAAATCCATCGCCACACCGTGCCGCACTACTCCTTCGAGGAGTTCAAGGCCTGGTGCCGGAACTACATGCGCTCCTACTATGACGTGCCGGCCTGGATGGATACCCTGCGCCAGCAGGACCTGACCATCGGCTGCCGCTATCACGGCGTCGCCCTGGCGATCCAGGCGGAGCGGATGGGCCTGACGGTGACCATCGACTCCCGCACGCGCGAACTGTGCGAGAACACGGGCGTTCCCTATGTCGATGCCGCCGACCTGACGGCGCCGCTGACCCGCAACCGCCTAAAGTCGCTGATCAGTTTCGATCCCGACGCCTACGACCGCCACCGTGCGGAGTCGGCCACCCGCTACCTGGACTTCCTGGTCGCCAACCGGCTGCAGCCGGCCCCCTTCCTGAAGTCCATCGCCGCCGGCAAGTGACGTCGGCAGTGGCTCCGGCCGAGCGCCGCCGGACTGCGGCGCTCGCGCTATCCCTGGGCCTTGCCTTGATGTCCGGGATGGCGGGAGCGCAGGCGCTGACGGTCAGAAAGGCCGGGGAACCGGAAACGGTCACCGCCTGGCAACGTGACGCCTGTGCGAAGAGCGACGCGCCGGACACCCCGGCGCGCGCCTTCCGCGATGCCGGCGGCACCGTGCATCTGATCGCCTCGCACTCCACCGCGCGGGCCCTCACCGGCCCGTCGCTGGATGCCGTGCGCCCCAACTGCGCCGTCATCTTCCAGGGCCATGGGCAGGACGACCCGCGCCTGCACGACGACCGCAGCTGGATTTCGTCCTTCTACACGCTGGACGGCAGCACGGTGTTCGCGCTGGTCAGCAACGAGTTCCATGCCCAGAAGCGGCGGGCGCTCTGCCCGTCCGGCGAATACATGCGCTGCTGGCGCAACAGCATCACCGCGGCGGTCTCCACCGACGGCGGGGCGAGCTTCCGGCTGAGCGCCGCGCCCCCCGACCACACCGTCGCGACGCTGCCCTATGCCTACAGCGGCGACGCCGGCAAACGCACCGGCTACTTCGCCCCCAGCAACATCGTCCGCCATGGCGACCACTGGTACGCCTTCCTATGGGCCGAACGGTTCGGCGCGCAGAAGCGCGGCGCCTGCCTGATGCGGACCGACAACCTCGCCGATCCGCAATCCTGGCGCGGCTGGGATGGGAAGTCCTTCGCGGTCCGCTTCGTCCGCGACGGACAGACCAGCGACGCGCCGGAAGCCCATCTCTGCGCCCCGGTGGCGCCCGGCACACTGCAAGGCACCGTCCGCAGCGTCGTCCGCCACCGGGCGAGCGGCCAATTCATCGCCACGCTGGCGATGACCCGTGACGGACAGACCGGCATTTGGACCACGACTTCGCCTGACCTGCTCAGCTGGTCGAAGCCGCAGCTGCTGTGGGCTGCACCGTTGCTGTTCCGCTACGGCTGCGGCGATGCCGCCGCCTTCGACTACCCCGCCCTGCTCGATCCCGGCAGCGATAGCCGCAATTTCGAGGATGTTGGCAGGACCGCCTACCTCTACATGACGCGGCTGAACCTGACCGGGTGCAGGATCACCTGGAACCGCGACCTCGTCCGCATGCCGGTCGAGGCACCCAGCCCGTAAAGGAAACGACCCCGGAAATGCAGACGGCCCGCATCCCGGGGAACCCCCGGAATGCAGGCCGTGCAGAAGGCTGGAACCGTAGTCCCCCGGCGGTCAGCGCGCCAGCCAGCCGCCGTCGACCGGCAGGATGGTGCCGTGGATGTAGTCGGCCGCGTCGGAGGCCAGGAACACCGCCGGGCCGCCGATGTCGGACGGCACGCTCCAGCGGCCGGCCGGAATGCGGCCGAGGATCTCGGCGTTCCGCTTCTCGTCGGCGCGCAGGGCGGCGGTGTTGTTGGTGGCGACGTAGCCCGGCGCGATGGCGTTCACGTTGATGCCCTTGCCCGCCCATTCGCAGGCCAGCAGCTTGGTGATGCCGGCGACGCCGCTCTTCGACGCGGTGTAGGAGGGCACGCGGATGCCGCCCTGGAAGGACAGCATGGACGCGATGTTGACGATCTTGCCCTTGCGCCCGTTGTTGATCGCATAGCGGCCGAAGGCCTGGCAGAGGAAGAACACCGTCTTGATGTTGATGTTCATCACCAGGTCCCAGTCGGCCTCGGTGAAGTCCACCGCATCGGCACGACGGATCAGGCCGGCATTGTTGACCAGGATGTCCAGTTGGCCGAGGGTGCCGACCGTCTCCTCAACCAACCCCTGGACCGGGGCGATGCTGGTCAGGTCGGCGTGGATCGCGTGGAACTTGCGGCCGGCGGCCTCGACGAGGCCCTTGGTCTCGTCCAGCGAGACGACGTCGACGGCGGCGATGTCGGCGCCGGCCTGGGCCAGGGCCAGGGCAATGCCCTGGCCGATGCCTGTGTTGGCGCCGGTAACCAGGGCCACCTTACCGGTCAGATCGAAAGGCTTGGTCATGTGTCGCGTCTCCGTTAGCGCATCGAGGCCAGGGGAACCTGGTCCATGTCGTCGAAGGTCTGGTTGTCGCCGCCCATCGCCCAGATGAACGAATAGCTGTGGGTGCCGACGCCGCAATGGATCGACCAGGAGGGCGAGATCACCGCCTGCTCGTTGGCGACCACGATGTGGCGCGTCTGGGTCGGCTCACCCATGAAGTGGAACAGCCGCGCGCTTTCCGGCAGGTCGAAGTAGAAATAGAACTCGCAGCGGCGCTCGTGGGTGTGGCACGGCATGCTATTCCACATGTTGCCGTTTTCCAGCACGGTCAGGCCCATGACCAACTGCGCGGTGCGCACCACGTCGGGGTGGATCATCTGGTAGATGACGCGCTTGTTCCCGGTGGCGGTCTCGCCCAGCGGGCGCTGCTTGGCCTGGGCGGCGGAGATCTTCATGGTCTCGAACCGGGCATGGGCCGGGGTGCTGACCAGATAGAACTTGGCCGGGTTGCTGCTGTCCAGGCTTTCGAAGCGGATGTCGACGCTGCCCATCGCGACATAGAGGGCGTCGCGGGTCTCCAGATCGTAGACGGTCCCGTCGACGGTCACGCGGCCGGCGCCGCCGACGTTGAACAGGCCGAGCTCGCGACGCTCCAGGAAGGTGTCGGACCCGATCTCCTTGGTCGCCACCAGGGCGAGCGGGGCGGAAACCGGCATGGCGCCGCCGGCGATGACGCGGTCGACGTGGCTGTAGGTCAGGACGATGTCGTCGGCCTGGAAGATCGATTCGATCAGGTAACGGTCGCGCAGGGTCTCGGTGTCGTAGGCGCGCGCGTCGGCCGGATGGGTGTCGTACCGGGTGGTGATCTTCATGATGGCGTTCCTCTGAAGGCGGGCGGCGATTGTGTCGTCGGACCCGTTTGAAGTCGGGCGGTCCCGGCGGCGGCGAACCGCTGCCGGGACTGCGTTGGTGCTTTACTCGGCGGCGGCGACCTGCGCCGTCTGGACGCCCTTGGCGGCTTCGGCGGCCTGGTAGCGGGGCGACAGCACACCGAAGCGGCGGGCCCACCAGGCGGTCAGCGGCGGCGTCAGCAGGGCGGTGACGACCACGCTGGTGGCGACCAGGGCCGTGGCGGCCGGGGCGGACGGGGCGAAGGACGGCTCGATCGAGGCGATGATCGGCGGGACGGTGACGGCCGCACCGGCGGTGGAGGCGGCACCGATGCCGGCCGTGCCGTTGCCCTTGGCCAGGAAGATGTCGGCCAGGACCAGCGTCGTGCCGGTGACGACGATCACGGCGACGCCCAGGACGATGCCCAGCAGGCCGGTGTTCAGGATCGTCGTGAAGTTCAGGTTGTTGCCCAGCGCAAAGGCGAAGAAGGGAACCATGACGCCCACGCCCTGGGTGAAGAAGGCACGCAGATCCTTGTCCAGGTTACCCAGCGCGAAGCCGATGACGAAGGGCAGCAGGGCGCCGACCATGGTCTGCCACGGGAAGACGGCCAGACCGGCGATGCCCAGCGTGACCATGGTCATGAACGGGCCCGATTCGAGGCACATCAGGCAGAAGGCGCCGGCTTCCTCCTTGGTGCCGTACTGCTGCATCAGCGCCATGTACATGCCGCCGTTGGTGTCGTTCATCGCGGCGATGATCGCCAGGACCGACAGGCCGGTCAGGAAGCCGGATGAGATGCCCTCGGTCGGGATGAACCAGGAGGCGACGACGCCGGCCAGCGCCGCGGTGATGATCTTCACCGAAACCAGGACGCCGCTCTTTCGCAGGACCAGCGGAGTGGCCTTCAGGCTGATGCTGGCGCCGATGCAGAAGAACCAGACCGACAGGATCGGCAGCGTGCCGGTGATCAGCCCGTTGGTGAAGGAGCCGAAGAACTTGCCGGTGTTCGGGGCGAAGGTGTTCAGGCACGCACCGAGGAACAGTGGAACGATCATCATCCCGCCGGGGATGCTGTCTATGCGCTTCTTGATGTTCATGACGCTAGGCTCCTGAAATGCCCGCTCGGGGTTTGCGCCGGGAGCGCGCGGCTCGCTGGCCGCGTTGTGTTCGTGTGTACTAGTATACTAGTACGCAGCGCTGCGAAAGACCTTGATATGGATCAATTCGGATTTTTCGCAGGAACACGGGCAAAGGCAGGGGCGACAGGGGCGCGGAAACGGTTGCGGCCGCGCCCTTCAGGCGTCGCAGATGGTCAGGCCAGCAACTCCGCCAACTCCACACCCCGCTCCCGGCCCAGGCTGTCCAGCATCGCCAGGGTGGCGCCGTCGAGCGGGATGCCGTCGGCCAGCCGCTGCCGGCGGGTGCGGCTTTCCGGCTCGCCCGGCAGCTGGATGGAGTCGGCACCGGGTGCGGTGGGCGTGTCGCGGATATAGGCGACCAGATCGTCGAGATCCGCGGCCCACTGGGCATTGCCGCCGCGTGCGGGGTCGAAGACGATGGCGAACATGTTGTTCATCACCCGGCCGGAATCCTGGTGCGACGGCGTGCCCGGCATCGCCGACGCCAGTGCTCCGGCCAGCACGTCGCACATCAGCGACAGGCCGAAGCCCTTGTGGCCGCCCAGCGGCAGCAGCGCGCCGGAGGGATCCTGGAACATCACGCCGGGATCGCGCGTGGGGTTGCCTTGCTGGTCGAGCAGCAGGCCGGGCGCCATCTCCTGCCCCTTGCCCATGGCGACCCGGCATTTGCCGACGGCCACGGCGCTGGTTGCGAAATCCAGGATCAGGGCCGGAGTCGCCTGCGTGGCCGGGATGGCGATGCAGATCGGATTGGTGCCCAGCCGCGGCCGGGTGCCGTCATGCGGCGCCACCGCCGGGCGGGTGACGACATTGACGAAGGCCATGGCGACAAGGCCCGCATCGCTGCACTGCTCGCCATAGGAGCCGACGCGGCCGATGTGATGGCTGTCACGCAGGGACAGCACCGCCAGCCCGTCCCGCCGTGCCCGCTGGATGGCGAGGTCCGTCGCCTCCCGCGCGATCACCTGACCATAGCCGCTGCCGCCCGCGACCGACAGGAAGGGCCCCGTCTCGCCGATCACGGTCGCGTGCTGGTTGGGGCGGAGCAATCCGGCGGCGATGGCCGGCATATACATGGCGAGCATGCCGACGCCATGGCTGTCATGCCCACGCAGGTTCGCCTCGACCAGATGGTCGGCCACCACCCTCGCCTCCTCCGCCTCGCTGCCGGCAGCCCGCAGCAGGCGGCGCACGGCCTCGGCCAACTTATCGGCCTGCACCGGCCGGATGCTGGTCCCATAGACGCCGGCATTGAAGGATGCCGCCGCGGCGAAGGGGTCCGTTTTTATCTCAGTCATCATCTGCCTTCCCGACCGGCGACCGCCGCCACCGGGCGACGGCCCCATTTCAGGTCCCTATTTGGTCCCGGCTTCACAACCGGAACAAGGGCGGAAATGGGAGGGCAGAAATACACCTGGGCTGGCTCCCGGCGGCCTGTACCGCCGGGAGCGCATCCTCTTCTGGTCAGGCCGCGTTGACCTCGGCCACGAAGCGGCGGACCTCGTCCTTCAGACGCTCCGACTGCTCCGACACGCTCTCCACGCTGGTGGACACCAAGCGCATCCGCTCGCTGGTGGTGGTCATGGTCGCCGACAGCGAACCGACGCTGCTGGTGACCTGACGGGAATTGTCGGCGGCCGTGCGGGCATTGGCGAAGATTTGGTGGGTCGCCGCCTCCTGCTGCTGCACGGCCGACGCCACCTCGCCGTTCAGGGCGCTGAGGTTGGTGATCAGGCTGGCAATGCCCTCGATGGCGCCGATGGCGTTGGCGGTCGCCGCGCGGATGGCCCCCACCTGCGACTGGATGTCCTCGGTCGCCTTGGCGGTCTGGGTGGCGAGGCTCTTCACCTCGCTCGCCACGACGGCGAAGCCCTTGCCGGCCTCGCCGGCACGTGCCGCCTCGATGGTGGCGTTCAGCGCCAGCAGGTTGGTCTGGCCGGCGATGGAGTTGATCAGTTCCACCACCGCGCCGATCTGCTCGGCGGCGGACGCGAGACCGGTGACGATGCCCGTGGTGTTGGACGTCTCCGTCACCGCGCGGGATGCGGTCTGGGCGGCGCTTTCCACCTGACGGCTGATGGCGGCGATGGACCCGCGCAGCTCCTCACTGGCGAGAGCGGCCGACTCGACGCTGTCGGACGCGCCCTGGGCGGCGCCTGCGGCGGCATGCGCCTGATCGGTGGTGCTGGCGGCGTCGTTGCTGAGGGCAGCGGTGCGCTCGTGCAGGGCGACGGTGGTGGTGCTGAGCGTCGCCACGACCTCGTCCATCGCGCGGGCGAACTCGGCGGCGCGGGCGGACAGGCGCTCGCGCTGGACGTCGCGGGCGGCGCGGTCCAGTTCGGCGCGCTGGCTCTCGTCGCGGGCGGTCTGCAGGGTGGTGGCGAGGCCGGCAACGGCGCGGGCCATGTCGCCGATCTCGTCTGGGCGGTCGGCATGAGGCACGGTGACGGTCAGGTCGCCGCCGCCGATGCGGCCCAGCACGTCGCGGACCGCCAGCAGCGGACGCGACAGGCCGCGCGAGACCCAGATGCCGATGCCGACGCTGATCGCCAGCAGCAGCAGGGTGACGCCCAGTTCACGCAGGGCACGGGCCTGGAATTCCGCGTCGACGTCGTCGGTGTAGACGCCGGTGCCGATCATCCACTGCCAGGGCTGGTAGCCGGTGGCGTAGGCGATCTTCGGCGACGGATCGGCGGTGTCGGTGCGCTTGTGGCGGAAGGCGACGAAGCCGCCGCCGGCCTTGGCCGCGTCCGTCATTTGCACGTTGAAAGGAACGCCGTCGGGATCCTTCAGGTTCAGCAGGTTCTTGCCCTCGACCTGCGGGCGCAGGCCATGGACCAGGCTGACACCGGCATAGTCATAGACGAAGAAATACTCGCCGTTGCCATAGCGCATGGCTCGCACGGCATTGCGGGCAAGCTCCTGCGCTTCGCCGCGCTGCAACTTGCCGGCCTTCTCCTGTTCGCCGTACAGGGCGATCACGGAGGATGCGGCGTCGACCATCTCCTTCACCTTGGCCTTGCGCTGTTCGATCAGGTTCGTGCGCATTCCCGTCAGGTGGACGGTGGCGCCGGCAAGCGTGCTGAGCAGCGCCACGCCGAACACCAGCAGCATCAGCCGCGTACCAATCTTGAGCTTCATCACGCCCTTCTCCTCAGTCCTGATCCACGCGGCACCGCAAGGCATCCACGCATCGTTCGAATTGGTTGGTCTGTTGGTCGTCTTCGCTCAGGCCGTGCATCCGGCCAGTCTCTCCAGTTGGTCGCAGCGCCACCGCCCCGGTCCGCCCGGCGGGACGGACAGGCGGGTGAAGGCCACGACCTCGCAATTTTCCAGCTCCACCCCCGGCCGGCCGGCCAGACGGTGCAGCAGGATGCGGCCGATCCCCTTGCTGCCGACCAGCAGCGGCCGGCGGGCCAGCAGGTCGGCGGCCGGATTCGCAGGCGAGGTGGCGAGTTCCTCCACCCCGTCGAGGACGCGCGCGGCGAACGCGCCCTCGCTCTCCCCGCCCGGCGGGGTTTCACCTGCGGCGAACCAGGGCCGGGTCAGATCGATCGGCAGCCCGTTCCACTCCCCCAGCCGGCGCTCGCGCAGCCAGTCGCGGGAGAGAAGCGGGACGCCCAGCGCCTCGGCAAACAGGGCGCCGGTGACCGCGGTGCGTCGCAGCGGACCGGCGATCACGAGGCCGCAGTCGTGCCCTTGGGCGCGGAAGCGCTCCGCCGCCCGGCGGGCCTGTTCGATGCCTTGTTCGGTCAACGCGACGTCGCGGTCGCCGCCGCAACGCACGCCGCGGCGGTTGTCCTCGGTCTGGCCGTGGCGCACGAAATGAAAGCGGTCGGTCATCGCCAGCCCCCTTACCGGAACAGGATGCGGTCGGCGCCCGCGGTCCATCCGAGGGTGCTTTCCGCCGGCCAGCCACGGGGGGCCGCCATCCAGCGGCGCAGGGCATCGATGTGCAGCGGATCGCTCAGCGTCGGGGTATGGCCGACGTCCGGCACATGGACGACGCTGACCCGCGGCTTCTCCATCATCCGCGCGATGGTGGACTCTTGCAGGGCGTCGCTCATCATACCGTGGACCAGCAGCACCGGGCAGGATACCCGCTGCCAGTCGTCCCACTGGTCGTGGTCCTGGGCGGCGCCGTCGCGGTAGCATTGCAGCGCGCGGATGTCGTGGCGGTAGACGCGGCCGCCATTCTCCTCCGACCAGCGGGTCTGGTGGAAGCTGTTGTGCAGAAGCACGGTGTCGTCCACCGGCCCGTCGTTCTTCTGGGCGGCGCCGGTGCGGTGGAACAATTGGGCCGGATGGCGGAAGACATAGTGGCGGGCGACCGACTCGGCGCGGCGGCGGCGGCGCTCGTTCGGGATGAAGGGACCGATGTCGTTGAGGATCAGGCCATCGACCAGCTCCGGCGCCTCGGCCGCCACCCGCATGGCGACGTTGCCGCCGAGCGAGGAGCCGAGCAGCGTCACCGACCCCAGCCGCTTGTGCCGGATCAGCGCCATCACCTGGGCGACGTTGCCGTCGAAGCTGTAGTCCGACTGTTCCGCCAGCCAGCCGCTGCGGCCGCGCCCCGCCCAGTCCAGGCACAGGACGTGGTAATGGCGCGACAGGGCACGGGCGATGTAGTCGAAGCGCCGGGCCGAATTGGCGATGCCGCCGAGGCAGATCAGCGCCGGATTCTGCGGGCTGCCCCATTCCGTGTAGGCGAGGCGGATGCTGTAGTCGGTACGCAACCGCTCCACCGTGCCGGGCTGCAGCTCGGCGCTGTGGGTGTAGTCGAAATGGCGCAAGCTGTGGCCGGCCCCGATCAGCGGCTCGATCACCCGCATGATCGTCTCGTAGGTCTTCCAATTGATCTCTTCGGCCGATCCGATGCCGAGCGCGTCCAGCGTGGCGCGCAGCGCCTCCATCGCACGGCCATGACGGCCATCGGCTGGAAGGGTCTGGCCGCCGCAGAGCGGCGGTGCCGGCATGGCGCGAAGGGGCTCCACGAGCATCTGGTCAGGCATGGGCGTCTTCGCCTCCGTGATAGATGGGTGGGGGATCGATAAATGCGGAGATGGCAAGCGGGTCGCCGTGGTCATGGGGCCGCGCCCTCTCCGGCCGGCCGTGATGCGGGGGCTGCGGCCGGGGCCAGCAGGAACACCGCGCAGAAGGCCGTGCCGCACAGCATGCCCAGCACGCCCAGCGTCACCAGCGCCGCCTGAATCCCGAATTGGTCGGCGGCGGCGGCGGCCAGCAGCGGGCCCGCCACCGATCCGCCCCGCTCCAGCAGGCGGTAGACGGCGAAGACGCTCGAGTCGCCCATGCGGGCGCATTCCGTACGGCAGACCTCCGGCACCAGGGCCAGCTGGGTCGCGTTGTTCAGGGCGTGGGCGACACCCAATGCCGCGATGCCGGCCAGGATGCCCGGAACGCCGGGGTCCTGAAGGACTGCCAGCGTGCCCGCCCCGCCGACCAATCCGCCGATCCCGGCGAGCAGGGCATGGCGGCCGGTGCGGTCGGCCAGCCGCGACACCCATGGACCGAGCAGCACGATGATCAGCCCGTATGTCATCATCAGCCGGCCGATCCCCGCCGGCGTCTCGCCTGCCGCATGGAGGGAGACCGGAACCAGATAGAAGAGGTAGCCGGTCAGCATCAGCTTCGTCGGCACCGACGAGAACAGCAGCAGGGCGACGAAGCGCGGGTTGGCGAGCAGGCCGCCCACGTCGCCCAGGCGGAAGCGGCGGTTCTGCGCCCGCTCCACCCGGTCGGCCGGAAGCAGGGTCGCGGCGGCGGCGGCGGCGGCCAGCGCCAACAGGGCCGAGGCTGCGAAGGTGGCGCGATAGCCGAGAAGGTCGGCGAGGACACCGCCCAGCGGCGCGCCACACAGGCCGGCGACGATCACGGCGGCGACGAACTGCGCCATGCCGCGCGCCCGCTGACCGGCCGGGGTGTGGCGGGCGATGAAGCCCTGCGCGCCGATGAACATCACGGCATAGCCGAGCGCGCAGGCGCTGCGCCACAGCAGCAGTTCTGTCAGCGACCCCGCCAGCGCCGTCCCGGCGAAGCCCGCGACCGCCGGCAGGGTGCCGAGCAGCAGGGTGCGGCGGCTCCCGAACCGGTCGGCCCAGGCGCCGGCGAAGGGGGTGAAGACCGCGACCAGCGCCATGAACAGCCCGATCGGCAGCCCCATCATCAGGGTTTCCGACAGGCCGGGCACCGGCGTGTAAAGCTCGCGCACGTAGAGCGGCAGGAAGGCGCGCGACAGCTCTTCCGCCAGCATGAACAGGAACAGCGCGGCGCGCATTCCCGCCACCGCCGACGCGGGTTCCGATGCCTGTGCCGGTGCCGGGCGGCGCGGCGCGGCGGCAAGCAGGAGCAGAGCCTCGAACACCAGCAGAAGCGAGACAAGCAGCAGAACGGCGCCATCAAAGAGGATGCCGCGCAGCGCCTCGGCCGGCAGCACGGAGGTCAGCTGCGGCAGCACCCCGGCCGCGAAGGCGATCAGGGCCGTCGCCACCATCATGATGGCGCGCAAGGGCGTGGCTCCGGCCGCGCGCAGCAAGGCCGGAGCCCACAGGGCCGACAACGCCACCGCAGCCGAAACTGCGGCGGCAACTGTCATCAAACGATCACGAACGACATTGAGCACAACCTGTGCGGCATTGGGCTCAATTGTCGAGGCATAGCTTACATAAAATTTAGCACAAACCAGAAAAGACAGGATGACGAGGCTAATTGCTGTGATGACAGGCAGAGTCACGCGCGGACGTGCGACCGAATTTGGTTGCATAGGCAGCTCCAGACACACAACCGCTTTCAGGAAGTGTGTTGGAGGCTAAATCGTAACTCCAAAGAATTGGTAAACCGAAATTGCATCGGAAATAAATGTTTCCTCCGGATTGTTGCATATCCGTGTATGCATTTTGTTCAGATCACTGATACTGAAGATCTTCGGTAAAATGCCGACGGATACTCGCGGAGATAGGGAACAACTACTTCGTTATGTGAATAGCGACCGTTTTCTTGTCTGCGATACAGCACATACCAAAGCAACCGCGATCCCCATCGTCCAAGGACAAATGGCGGTTGCAGTGCAGCACGGGCCTTTCGACGCTATTTCAGATTGGGGTGCAGCCATCGCCGCCACGCAAAGTGGGTCCATCGGTCTTTCGTGCAGGGCAATTAGCACCAAGCCCGCATACCAAAATTGCAGGGAAAAAAGGCCTATGACCACGCTCCCGGCGGCCACCCCATTGTCGGCATGTCCATAGCAGGGCTTTGCGACGCTTCGCCACATCGCTGTTGAGAGTGATTCGCATCATTATGGCCCCTGCGGCCCGGTGCCGCCGAATTGCACGCCCTGTCGGTGCCGTGCAGCCGAAAGGTGATCCTCAATGACTGCCCCCGTGTCGGGTCCGATCTCCGGACCCGCTTCCGCCGCCGTTCCCTCTCCCGTTGCCCGCATGACGCCCGGTCCGGCACCCGGTACCTCCTCCGACCCGCCGTCCGCCGTGGACGGCTGCCGTCTCGGCGCGTTGCGCAAGGGCCAGCGCGCGGTGGTGACCGGTCTCGACGAGAGTGCGGTCGCCACCCCGCTGCCGCCCGGCGAACTGGAACGCCGCATGATCGAGATGGGCCTGATCGAAGGCGCCCGCGTGGAGATCCTGCATGAAGGATTCCCGGGCTCCGATCCGCTTGCCGTGCGCATCAACGACCACACCCTGGCCATGCGCCGGGCGGAGGCGCACGCCGTTCTGGTGACGCTCGGCTGAGCGTCGCCTCCCCTTCCTGCGGAAAGGATTTCCGCGATGTCGAATTCTGCCGTTTTGGCCGTACCCGTTATGCCCACAGCCGGTTTGGCCGCTTTGCCGCGCATCGCGCTGGTCGGCAACCCGAACTGCGGCAAGACCGCCCTGTTCAACGCGCTGACCGGCGCCCGCCAGAAGGTCGCCAACTATCCCGGCGTCACGGTGGAGCGCAAGGTGGGCGAGCTCCTGAGCCCCGCCGGCGCCCGCGTCCAGGTGATCGACCTGCCCGGCACCTACAGCCTGCGCGCCCGCTCTCCCGACGAGGAGGTGACACGCGACGTCGTGCTCGGCCGGTTCGAGCATGAAACGCCGCCGGACGTGATGGTCTGCGTCGCCGACGCCACCAACCTGCGCCTGCATCTGCGGCTGGTGCTGGAGTTGAAGAAGCTCGGCCGTCCCATCATCCTGGCGCTCAATATGATGGATGTCGCCGAGGCGCGCGGCTGCCGCGTCGACGCGGCGGCCCTGTCGGCGGCGCTCGGCGTGCCGGTGGTGCCCACGGTGGCGATCAAGCGCACCGGCGTGGTCGGCCTGCTCGACCAGATCGACCGCAGCATGATGGTGATGGCGTGCGACGGCCCCCCGGCACCCTGCGGCTGGAGCGAACCGTCGGCACGCGACCTGCGCGCCTACCATCAAGAGGTCGAATCGATCCTGGCCGCCGCGCTGCGCGACGCCGGAAAGCCGTCGCTCGCCACGCAACGCATCGACGCGGCCCTGCTGCACCCGGCCATCGGCCTGCCCTTCCTGTTCCTGGTGCTGTTCCTGATGTTCCAGGCGGTGTTCGCCTGGGCGGCCCTGCCGATGGACATGATCGAGGGCGCCCTGGGCTGGGTGCAGGCGGCAGCCGGCGCCGCCCTGCCCGACGGCATGCTGAAGAGCCTGATCACCGACGGCATCATCGCCGGGGTGGGCAGCGTGGTGATCTTCCTGCCGCAGATCCTCGTGCTGTTCCTTTTCATCCTGATCCTTGAATCCACCGGCTACATGGCACGGGCGGCCTTCCTGCTCGACCGGCTGATGGGCGGCGTCGGCCTGCACGGCAGGGCCTTCATCCCGCTGCTGTCCAGCTTCGCCTGCGCCGTGCCCGGCATCATGGCGGCGCGCACCATCGAAAACCGCGCCGACCGGCTGGCCACCATCATGATCGCCCCGCTGATGACCTGCTCGGCCCGGCTGCCGGTTTACACGCTGATCATCGCCGCCTTCGTCCCCGAACAGACGGTGGCCGGCGGCATGATCGGGCTGCAGGGGCTGGTGATGTTCACGCTCTATGCCGCGGGCATCCTGTCGGCGCTGGCGGTCGCCTTCGTGCTGAAGCGCACGATCTTCAAGGGCGCGCGGGAGCCGCTGCTGATGGAACTGCCGGCCTATCGGCTGCCCAGCCCGCGCGACATCCTGATCGGCCTGCTGGAACGCGCCCGCATCTTCCTGGCCCGCGCCGGCACGGTGATCTTCGCCATCATGATCCTGCTGTGGTTCCTCGGCACGTTCCCGGGGGCACCCGAGGGCGCCACCGGCCCGGCGATCGACTACAGCTTCGCCGGAATGCTGGGCCATGCGCTGGCGCCGCTGCTGGCGCCCATCGGCTTCACCTGGCAGATCGCCATCGCGCTGGTGCCGGGCATGGCGGCGCGCGAGGTGGCGGTGGCCGCGCTCGGCACCGTCTATGCGCTGAGCGAGACGGGAGACGCGCTGTCCGGCTCGTTGTCCGGCGTGCTGGCGGCGGACTGGAGCTTGCCGACGGCGCTGTCGCTGCTGGCATGGTTCGTGTTCGCCCCGCAATGCGTCTCCACCCTGTCGGTGGTGAAGCGGGAGACCAACTCCTGGTTCTGGATGATGGTGATGATCGCCTATATGACGCTGCTCGCCTACGGTGCGGCCTTCGTCACCTTCCGGATGTCCAGCGCCCTGCTGGGAGGGTGAGCGATGATGGAAACACTCGTCGTCGGGCTGATCGTCACCCTGGCCTTCGCCTGGGTCGCCTGGACCATCCTGCTGCCGGCCGCCGCCCGTGACCGCCTGCGCCGGCTGGCGGGTCGCCCCGCCCCGCCAGCCCCGGCGGGCGGTTGCGGCGGGGGCTGCTGCGGCTGCGAGGCGGCCGGCCCGAAGCCGGTGCGGCGCCACGGCGGCTCCTGCGGGAGCCACTGAGAGGGGTGACGGTCAGCCGCCCCGCGCCAGCGCGCGGCGGAAGGCGTCCAGCGTCTCGGCGCTGACATGGTGCTCGATGCCTTCGGCGTCGATGCGCGCAGTGTCGGCGCTGACGCCGAGGGAGCGCAGGAAGGCCTCCACCGTCTGGTGGCGCTCCCGGCTTTCCTCGGCGATCCGGCGGCCGGCATCGGTAAGGAACACCGCCCGGTAGGGCTTGCGGGTGACCAGCCCCTCCGCCGCCAGACGGTCGAGCATGCGGGCGACGGTGGGCTGCGCCACGCCAAGCCTTGCGGCGATGTCGACCTGCCGGGCCTCCTGCCCGCTTTCGATCAGGTCGGCGATCAGCTCCACGTAATCCTCGGCCAGGGCGGAGCGCTGCGCCTCCCGTGTGCGGCGGAACCCCTCGGCATGGAGTTCGGCATCGGGCAGGGCGGAATCAGCCGACACGGCCCCACCCTCTTCCCACTCAGGCGACTTCCGGGATTCGGCCATCGCGCGCGTCGACTCCTCTGAAGGTCATGCCCAAACGGTTGCGCCACACCCTCCGACGCCAACCGCTGGCCGTCAAGCCACCATCGATCCGACCGACACCCACCCGTCGGGACGCGCATCCTTCGGGGATGGGTGGAGATTCCGGCAAAAAGTTGCGGTTCGGAAAGTATAGCACCTTGCATACTCGTTGTCCCGGTACATACTTGATTGATACCAATTCGCAACTCGGCCAGGAGTCTCGCCGATGTCGGAAGCCGAAGCCGCCCTGCCGACCCCGAAGGCCTGGAGGAATTCCAGTCCGGATGGAGAGGCGCGACTCAGCCTGCCTGAGGTCCATGCCTCCGTCGCGGTGCCGCAGGGCGGCCTGTGGCTGCGCCGGATGCTGGCCTTCGCCGGGCCGGGCTACATGGTGTCGGTCGGCTATATGGATCCCGGCAATTGGGCGACCGACCTCGCCGGCGGGTCACAGTTCGGCTACACGCTGCTTGCCGTCATCATGTTGTCGAACCTGATGGCGATTCTGCTGCAGTCGCTGGCTGCAAGGCTCGGCATCGTCACCGGCCGCGATCTGGCCCAGGCCTGCCGCGACCATTATCCGCGTCCGGTCAACATGGTGCTGTGGGTGGCGTGCGAGGCAGCGATCATCGCCTGCGACCTTGCCGAAGTGATCGGCACCGCCATCGCGCTGAACCTGCTGTTCGGCATCCCGCTGATCGGCGGCGCGCTGATCACCGCGCTCGACGCCTTCCTGGTCCTGCTGCTGATGCAGCGGGGGTTCCGCTATCTGGAAGCCTTCGTGATTGCGCTGCTGGTGGTCATCGCCGGCTGCTTCATCGTGCAGATCGCCGCCGCCGCTCCGCCGGTCGCCGCCGTCCTGCACGGCTTCGTGCCATCGGCGGAGATCGTCACCAACCCCGAGATGCTCTACATCGCCATCGGCATCCTGGGCGCGACGGTGATGCCGCACAACCTGTACCTTCATTCGTCCATCGTGCAGACGCGGGCCTATCCGCGCACGGAGGAAGGGCGGCGCGACGCCATCACCTGGGCCACCGCCGACAGCACCATCGCGCTGATGCTGGCCCTGTTCGTCAATGCCGCCATCCTGATCCTGGCAGCCAGCGTCTTCCACGGCAGCGGCCATACCGACGTCGCGGAGATCGGACAGGCGTTCGAACTGCTGTCGCCCCTGCTCGGCCTCGGCATCGCATCGACCCTGTTCGCGGTGGCATTGCTGGCCTCCGGCCTGAATTCCACGGTGACGGCGACGCTGGCCGGCCAGATCGTGATGGAGGGCTTCCTGCGGCTGCGCCTGCCCCATTGGGCGCGCCGGCTGCTGACCCGCGGGCTTGCCATCATCCCGGTGGTGGTGGTGACGGCGATCTATGGCGAACGCGGCACGGCGCAGCTTCTGGTCTTCAGTCAGGTGGTGCTGTCGATGCAGTTGCCCTTCGCGGTGATCCCGCTGGTCCGCTTCGTCACCGACCGCAGCAAGATGGGCAAATTCGTGGTCCCCGGCTGGGTCGCTACCCTGTCCTGGATCGTCGCCACGGTGATCGTCGTGCTGAACCTGAAGCTGCTGTACGACACCGTCCTCGCGTGAGGGCCGGTCAGTCGCGGCCGGTCAGCCGCAGTAGGGGCCGAACCAGCCGAGCCCCTCCTCGGTCCGGCCCCGCGGGCGGTATTCGCAACCGACGAACCCGCCATAGCCCAGCCGGTCCAGTTCGGCGAACAGAAAGGGCCAGTTGAGTTCCTCCCCGTCCGGTTCCTGGCGGGAGGGGACCGAGGCGATCTGGATATGGCCGATCATCGGCATCAGCCGGCGCAGCGCCGTGGTGACGTCGCCATGCAGGATCTGCCGGTGGTAGATGTCGAACTGCAGCCTGACGTTCGGCCGCCCGATCCCGGCGATCAGCCTTTCCGCGGCGGCGAAATCATTCAGGAAATAGCCGGGCATGTCGCGCCCGTTGATCGGCTCCAGCATCAGATCGATGCCGCGTTCGCCCAGCACATCGGCGGCATACAGCACCGCATCGCGATAGCGCGCGGCGGCCGCCGGGTCGCCGGGCTCGCCCAGCCCGGCCATAAGGTGCAGCCGGCGGCAGCCCGTCGCCTCGGCATAGCGCAGCGCGGTGGCGACGCCGGCCTTCACCTCTCCGAAGCGGCCGGGCAGAGCGGCCAGCCCCCGCTCCCCCGCCGCCCAGTCGCCGGGCGGCATGTTGAACAGGGCCTGGGTCAGGCGATTGCGCTGGAGACGCCCGGCGATCTCGTCCGGCGCATGGTCGTAGGGAAACAGATACTCGACGGCGCGGAAGCCGGCATCCGCCGCGGCGTCGAAGCGGTCGAGGAACGGCCTCTCCGTGAACATCATCGTCAGGTTTGCGGCGAAGCGGGGCATGGCGCGGACCAGCCTTGGCAGGAGGGATGTCCGGGGCCGGCCCCGGCGGATGCGGCCGGACGGCCAGCCGCATCACGCGCGGGATTGAAGAGAAGCCATCCCGAAAGGTCAAGGCCGGTTCCGGCAGCAGGTCGCCAGGGCCATCGCATTTGGCTCCCTCTCCCGCCCCGGGAGAGGGAGCCAAATGCGAAAACCCTGGACAAGCCGCAACCCGGTCCGCCGGACTCAGCCGTTGCGGTAGGTGTAGCTGTAGCCGTTGATCGCCGGCGCCCCGCCGAGATGGGCGTAGAGCACCTTGGAGCCCTCCGGGAACCAGCCCTTCCTGACGAGGTCGATCATGCCCTGCATCGACTTGCCTTCATAGACCGGGTCGGTGATCATCGCCTCGGTGCGGGCGGCGAGGCGGATGGCCTCGTTGGTCTCGGCGCTCGGCACGCCATAGGCGGGATAAGCGTAGTTTTCCAGGATGACGATCTCGTCGTCGCGGACCTCGCGGCCGAGCTCGACCAACTCGGCCGTGCTGTCGACGATCTGGCGAACCTGGGTTCGGGTCTGCTCCGGCGTACCGGAGGCGTCGATTCCGATCACACGGTCGGCCCGGTCGTCGTCGGCGAAACCGACGATCATGCCGGCCTGGGTCGATCCGGTCACCACGCAGACGACGATGTAGTCGAACTTGAAGCCGAGTTCGGCCTCCTGCTTGCGCACCTCCTCGGCAAAGCCGACATAGCCGAGCCCGCCATATTTGTGCACCGACGCGCCGGCCGGAATGCCGTAGGGCTTGCCGCCGGCATCCTTGACCGACTGGATCGCCTCTTCCCAGCTCTTGCGGATGCCGATGTCGAAGCCGTCCGGAACGATGCGGCTGTCCGCGCCCATCAGGCGGGTCAGCAGGATGTTGCCGACACGGTCATAAACGGCGTCCTCGTGCGGGACCCAGCTTTCCTGCACCACGACGCATTTCATGCCGATCTTGGCCGCCGTCGCCGCCACCATGCGCGTGTGGTTGGACTGCACACCGCCGATCGACACCAGCGTGTCCGCGCCCGAGGCGATGGCGTCCGGAACGATGTATTCCAGCTTGCGCAGCTTGTTGCCGCCCATGGCGAGGCCGGAGTTGCAGTCGTCGCGCTTGGCGTAGATCTCGACCTTGCCGCCCAGCGCGGCGGTCAGGCGCGGCAAATGCTCGATCGGAGTCGGGCCGAAGGTGAGCGGATAGCGTTCGAAACGGTCGAGGCGCATCGTGGCATGCTCCATTGGTGAGGTGGAGCAACGGTATCACCGTCGTTTTGAAAGGTGCTTCCATAGTTTTCCGGCAGATTTCGCATCATTTCATCATTGCCGACCCTCGGTGAGCGAGATAGCCTCATTCTAAGCCAAAAAATGGAAGAGTCTTTCATGGCTGAAAAGCTGGACACGGTTGATCGCCGGATTCTGCAGCATCTTCAAAGGGATGGCCGGATGTCCAACGCGGATGTCGCCGCCGCGGTCCATGTCAGCCCGGCGACTTGCCACCGGCGTACGCAACGCCTGTTCGAGGACGGCTATATCCGGTCGGTGCGGGCGGAAATCGCACCGGCGAAGGTGGACCGCGGGACGCTGGTGATCGTCGGGGTGGTGCTCGACCGCTCGACGCCGGAAAGCTTCGGCGACTTCGAAAAGGCGATCCGCAAGCTGCCCTTCGTGCTGGACTGCCATCTGGTCGCCGGCGACTTCGACTTCTTCCTGAAAATCCGCGTCAGCGACATCGCGGACTTCAACGAACTGCATGGGCAGCAACTGATCGCCCTGCCCGGCGTGCGGCAGACGCGGACCTTCTTTGTCATGAAGGAGGTGATCGACAACGCCCTGCTGGACTTCTGAACAAGTCCGCCGATGAGGAAGGCGCCGGCCCCGCCCGCCGCCGCGGGATGACGGGGCCGGCGGTCCGGTCAAGCCGGCAGGGGCGAAGCCTGGCGGGCCAGCAGCTTCCAGCTGCCGTCGACCTTCTTCCAGACCTGCAGCACCTTGATGTGGGCGGTGTTGGTCTTGCCGTCGGCCAGGTTGTTGACGGAATCGAAGGTGTGGCGGGCGATGGCGATGTCGCCGACCACCTGGATCACATGGTCGCTGAGGTCCAGCGCCTTGAAGGCGTTCTTGCCGTCCAGGCTGCTGACGAAGGCCGCCTTGTCTTCCAGCCGGCTGTTGGAATGGCCGTAGGTCAGCTGCTCCATCGTCATGGCGCGCAGCGTGGCGCCGTCGCCGGCCAGCATGGCGTCGCGTAGCGCATTCACCGCCTTCGCCACCAGCTGCTGGTCGTCGTCGGCCGCGAAGGCGGTCGTCAGCGGGGCGATGGCACCGGATGCCGCCAGCCCGACGGCAGCTGTGGCGAGCAGGACGCGGCGCGAGCGGATATGGCCGGATTTGAAAGCATTCTTCTTGAGCATGGTGACCCTCCCAATCGATTGCTGTCGTGCCCGCCCGGAAAGGAACGGGCCATAAATTGGTATACTAGTATGCATTGCTGTTCCAGCGCCCCTTGGGGGTGTGCGCCGGTTCGCCGCAGGGCGCAGGAAGCGGGCGGCCGACGACACGCGAGCCGTCCTATGTAACTTTCCGCAGATCCTCTTGTGATCGGCTGCGCGGGACGGCCGGGACGGGTATGCTCCCCGCCGCGACTCGAGGGATGGACAGCAAGGGGACGGGAATGGCGACCAGACGGCGCAAGCTACCGCGCAAGCGCAAGGGCAGGCAGGTGACGACCGCCCGCGGGACGGCGGCGGACACGATCAATATGGGCCGGCCGTCGCCCGGCGGCCTCACCACGGCGGTGAGAGGGACGGCGGCGAGAACGACGGCGGTGGCCGGCGCCAAGGGGCGCAGGCCAAGCTTCGCCGCCACGCCCGATGCAGCCGCCGGACGCTTCCTCAGCCCCGAACAGCAATATCTGCTGAAGAAGCGGCGCGAGGCGGAGCAGCGCGAGGCGAAGGACCGCCGCACCGCCCTTGCCATAATCCTGGCGCTGGTCCTTCTCGTAGCCGGGGCGGTCGCGGGGCTGGTCTGGCTCTGGCAGTCCTCGGTGGCCTGAAGGAAGGCTGGGGCAAGCGGGGTTCAGGCTGCCAAGGCGGCCTCCAACCCGGCGGCGATGCCCAGCAGGCTGCGGTCGCTGCCCCGGCGGCCCATCGCCATCAGCCCTACCGGCAGCCCGGCGGACGGCACCGGCAACGAGATCGCCGGCACGTCGAACAGGTTGGCGATGCGGGTGTTGCGCAGCAGCAGCAGGTTGACGCGGTGGAAGGCGGCATCCTCCAGCACATCGGCGATGGCGGGGGCGGTCAGCGGAACGGTGGGCAGCAGCAGGACCGGATGCCGGGCCAGCCGCTCGTCCATCAGACGGATCAGGTCGGCGCGGCGGCGCTGCATGCGGACGTAATCGGCGGCAGGCGTCCGGCCACCGGCCTCGATGCGGGCGCGGGTCTTGGGATCGATGCCGTCGAGCTCCGCGATGCCAAGCTCCGCCAGCGTCGCCGCAAGCTCGATGGCGGTGAAGACGCCGACGCGGTCCAGATCGGCCAGGGCGTCCAGTTCGGCGTCGATGGAGCCCTCGACGATGTGAGCACCGGCGGCACGCAGGCGGTCCAGCGCCGCCTCGAAAGCAGCGGCGACCGCCGGTTCGATCCCGTCGAACAGCCGCCACCGCGGCACCAGGAAGGATTGGCCGGCAACCGGCAGCGGGACCAGCGGCGCTGGGTCGCCGTCGCCGAGAATTGAATCGAGCAAGGCCGCGTCGGCGACGGTCGCGGCAACCGGGCCGATCACATCCAGCGACGGCGACAGCGGGAAGGCGCCCTCGGCCGACAGGCGGCCGGAGGTCGGCTTGAACCCCACCGCGCCGGACAGCGCCGCCGGAATGCGTAGCGAACCGCCGGTGTCGCTGCCGACCGCGATCTCCGCCATGCCGTCCACCACCGAGATCACCGCACCGGAGGAGGAGCCGCCCGGCACCCGCGACCGGTCGCGCGGGTTGCCGGGATTGCCGTAATGGGGGTTGATGCCGACGGCGGAGAAGGCGAATTCGGTCATGTGGGTTCGGCCGACGATGACGGCGCCGGCGGCACGCAGCCGCGCCACGGCATGGGCATCCCGCCCGGCGGCGGGCCGGCCGCGCAGGATGGCGGAGCCGGCCGCGGTGGTGTCACCCGCCACGTCGAACAGCGCCTTGACCGAGACGATCCGGCCGTCGAGCGGCCCCAGCGGCCGACCCGCCGCCACCCGGCGATCGCTGGCGGCCGCGGCGGCCCGCGCCTCATCGGCATAGATTTCGGTGAAGACCATCGCGCCCTGCCGCTCCGGATCGGCGATGCGGGCAAGCGCCGCCTCAAGCCGTTCGGACGCGGACAGATGGGGGGCGGCGGACACGGGCATGTCGGGTTCCTGGCAGGTCATGGGACGGATCGGACTATAGCGGACCGTGCCATCGCATGTGCCACATCGGCGTCGGCTTGGCGACCAGGATCATGCGGTCGACGGAGCGGGCAGCGGCGCGAGATGCGGGTGCCCCTTGGAATCGACAAAGCCTTTTGGCTATTTTACAATTTATACATTTCTTACTGTGAAACTATCCTGATCTCTACTTTCGTCGGGGTATTTGCCCTTCGGCCGATGGCACGTGCTGACGGTGTGTGATAAGCAGGAGAGAACGAAGCGGACCGAGCAGACACAAGGCCGACGCGAGTCCCCTGGCCCCGACACGGCCTTTGCAGTTCCGAAGCCGGGGGATTGATCGCCAACGGCCGGCCTTTTCCGGAATGACTCACGGAAGGACGGACTCCGATGCCTGCAACGCCTCACTTCCATCCGCCCGGCGGCAATCCCCTGGGGCCCCTTGAACGTCATGCCGAGCGCCACATCGCCATCGTCGGCGCGGGGTTCACCGGCAGCCTGCTGGCGGCCCACCTGCTGCGCGGCGCGCGGGCGCCTCTGGTGGTCCATCTGATCGAATATGGCAGCAGACCGGGAACCGGCGTCGCCTACTCCACCCCCAACGGCGCCCATGTGCTGAATGTCCGCGCCTATAACATGAGCGCCTATCCGGACGACCCGCGCCATTTCCTGCGCTGGCTGTGGAGCCGGGCGGAGGGGCCGACACCGGAACAGCCGGTGCCGCCCAGCGGCCACGCCTTCGTGTCGCGCGCCCTGTACGGCGCCTACATCCAGGACGTTCTGGCGGAAGCGCAGGCGGAGGCCCCCACCCACGCACGCCTCAACCTGATCCGCGGCGAGGCGGTGGACGTCCGCACCGAGGACCCGGCCAACGGCAAGCGCGCCGTGCATGTGCGCCTCGGCGACGGCCGCGTGGTCAGCGCCGATACCGCCGCGCTCTGCATCGGCAACTTCCCGCCCTCCGCGCCCTGCCTGGCTTCGGCGACTGCGGCGGAGGCCTTCGCGTCCGACCGCTTCATCGGCGACCCGTGGGATGCCGCCGCCATCGGCCGCATCGACCAGGACGCCCCCGTCGCGATCCTCGGCACCGGCCTGACCATGGTGGACACGGTGCTGTCGCTGCTCGACCAGGGGCATCGCGGCCCGATCACCGCCGTGTCGCGCCGCGGCCTGCTGCCGCTGCGCCATGAGGAAACGCGGCCCTATACCTCCTTCCTGCATCCCGACGTGCTGCCCAGCACGGTGCTGGACGTGCTGATCGCGCTGAAGGCGGATGCGCGCCGGGCGACTGCGGACGGCTATGACTGGCGGTCTGCCTTCGACGCGCTGCGTCCGCACCATCACCGCATCTGGTCGCATCTGCCGATGGAGGAGCGCCGCCGCTTCCTCCGTCACGCCCGCCCCTTCTGGGAGGTGCACCGCCACCGCATGGCCCCCCAGGTGGCCGACCGGATCGCCGCCGCCCGAGCCAGCAGCCAGCTGACGATCCTGCCGGGCCGGCTGAAGGACGCGGCATTGACCGCGGGCGGGTTGGACCTGCACATCGTCGAGCGCGGCGGCGGAGCGACACGGGTGCTGACGACGGGTGCGCTGATCAACGCGACCGGCACCAACTGCGACTACACCCGCATCCGCCATCCGCTGGTGCGCTCGCTGCTGGACCGCGGCCTCGCGCGGCCGGATACGCTGCGGCTGGGGCTGGACGTGACGGAAGGCGGTGCGGTGATCGCCGCCGACGGCACCCCGGCTCCCCGCCTGCTGGCCTTCGGCCCGGTCGCCAAGGCGCCGTTCTGGGAAATGACCGCCGTGCCCGAACTGCGCAGCCAATGCGCCGAGGCGGCCCGGCGGATACTGGACGGCCTGACCGGCGGCGCGGCGGAAGGCCAAGGGGCGCTGCCGGTGATGCCGACGCTGGAATGCCCCGATCCGCCGCGGGTGTAATTACGGGGGTGTGAAAGGGCGTAGAGGTCACCGCGCCTTGGGCAGCGGCGGCGCATAGCCGCCGGTCTTGCCGGTGCGCAGGCCGAGCGCCGCCAGACCCTCCACCAGCTTCACGGCGGCGGTGACGCCGTCGATCACAGGCAGGCCCATTTCCCCGCTCAGCGAGCGGGCGAGGTCGGCCATGCCGGCGCAGCCCAGCACGATGGTCTCGGCTCCGTCCTGCTCCATAGCCCGGCGGATTTCGGCGCGCACACGGTCGACGGCGCCGGACGCCGGGTCCTCCAGCGCCAGCACCGGCACGCCCGCCGCGCGGATGGTGCAGCGGCCGGCCATGCCGTAACGCTGGGCCAAACGCTCCAGTGCCGGGATGGAGCGGGGCAGCGTCGTCACCACGCTGAAGCGGCCGCCCAGCAGCCCGGCGGTCTGCATCGCCGCTTCGCAGATACCGATCACCGGCGCGGTGGCAAGGCTGCGCGCGGCATCCAGGCCGACGTCGTCGAAGCAGGCGATAACCGTACCGGCGATGTCGCTCCCGCGCTGGTGCCGGTCGATTTCGGCCAGCAGGCCGGGGACGGCCAGCGCCTCGTCGTAATAGCCCTCGATGCTGGCGGGGCCGGTCGGTGGGTTGACGGCGAGGATCTCGGTGCCCGGCGCGGCGACCTTGCTGGCGGCGGCACCGATCCGCTCGGTCATGGAGGCGGTGCTGTTGGGATTGACGACCAGAATGCGCATGGTGGTGGGGATCCTCAAATGCCGCTTCGGCGCAGGCGGTGGCGGCGCAGCGCGATCAGGCCCAGCAGGGCCACGCCGATCACGGTGAAGGAGAAGACCGTCGTCAGCGATCCCAGCGCATAGAGCACCGGCGTCGTGACGTTGGTGGTCATGCCGTAGATCTCCAGCGGCAGGGTGTTGAAGCTGCCGGCGGTCATCAGCGTGCGGGCGAACTCGTCATAGGACAGGGTGAAGCCGAACAGCCCGACGCCGATCAGGCTCGGCAGCAGGATCGGCAGCACGACATGGCGCACCGTCTGCCAGGGCGAGGCGCCCAGGTCGCGCGCCGCCTCCTCATAGGCCGGATTGAAGCGGTTGAAGATGGCGAAGACGATCAGCAGGCCGAAGGGCAGCGTCCAGGTCAGATGCGCGCCCAGCGCCGAGCTGTACCAGGCCGGCTCCAGCCCCAGGATGTTGAAGAACAGGCCGATGCCCAGGCTGACCAGGATCGACGGCACGATCAGGCTGGCGACGGCGAGATAGAACAGCGCCCCGCTGCCGCGGAAGCGGCGGCGGAAGGCGAAGCCGGCCAGCACCGAGAACAGCACGGTCAGCACCATCACCATCAGCCCCAGCGCGATCGACCGCCGGAAGGATCCGCCGAAATCGCCCACCGCCTGCTGTTCGAACAGGTTGCGGAACCAGTGCAGCGAGACGCCGTTCATCGGGAAAGTCAGCCCGCCCTCCGGCCCCTGGAAGGACAGGATCAGGATGGTCGCGGTCGGGCCGTAGAGGAACAGCACGAACAACGCGAAGAAGGCCCCCAGCAGATAGAAGGACAGGCCCCGGCGTGATGAATTCATCGCTCACAGCTCCTTCCGGATGTCGACGACGCGCAGCATCGCCACCACCATGATCAGGACGACGGCCAGCAGAACCACCGCGTTGGCGGCGGCGGCCGGGTATTGCAGAAGCGAGATCTCGTTGGCGATCATCAGGCCGATGGACGCGCTCTGCCCGCCGCTCATCAGCCGCACGGTGATGAAGTCGCCCATCACCAGCGTGACGACGAAGATGGAACCGATGGCGATGCCGGGCTTGGTCAGCGGCAGGATGACGTTCCACAGCGTCTGCGCCGCGCTGGCGCCGCCGTCGCGCGCCGCCTCGATCAGCGCGCGGTCGATGCGCATCATCGAATTGAAGATCGGCACCACCATGAACAGCGCATAGAGGTGGACGAAGGCGAGCACGACCGAGAAGTCGGAAAACAGCAGGAACTCCAACGGCTGGTCGATGATCCCGGCGGAGATCAGGCCGGAATTCAGCAGCCCGTTGCGCCCCAGGAACGGGATCCACGAGATCATGCGGATGATGTTGGAGGTCCAGAACGGAATGGTGCAGACCAGGAACAGCACCATCTGCCAGGTGGTAGACCGGACATGGAAGGCCAAGAAATAGGCGACCGTGAAACCGATGCCCAGCGTGATCGCCCAGGTCAGCGCCGCGTACTTCAGCGTGTTCAGATAGGTCTTCCAGGTGACCGGCGAAGTCAGCAGTTCCGTGTAGTTGGTCAGCACGAAGTCCGGGTAGATGCGCACGCTGTCGTAATCCCAGAAGCTGACCGCGACGATGGTCAGGATCGGCACCAGCAGGAACAGCAGCAGCGCGACGGTCAGCGGCGCCGCCTGGAGATAGGGGGCGACGCGTGGAGCCAAGCGGGGGCGCCTCGCCCTGCCGGCGGCGGCCGTGACGGTCGGTCGGGGCGTTTCGGCGGTCAGGGTCATGGGCGGGGTCCTGCGGGTTGAGGTGGTGTTTGAGGTGGTCGCCGCGCTTGCCCCCACCCTTCCCACGGCTGGCGCCGCGGGCCCCTTCCCTCCCCCGCTTCGCAAGGGAGGGAGTTATCCCCTCCCCTGCGAAGCGGGGGAGGGTTAGGGTGGGGGCAAGTGCGACCAGAGCTTCAGCGCATCAAGCCGCGATGAACTCGTTCCACTTGCGGACCATGTAGCGGTCCTCGTCCATCACCGCGTTCCAGCAGGCGACGCGGCCCATGCGGTCCTGGAACGACCCGCCGTCGCGCACGGCGCCGGCTTTTTCCATCACCTTGCCCTCGGGGCTGAGGATGTCGGTCTTGGCCGGCTGGCCCTCCATCCAGAAGGCCCATTCCTCCGGCGTCATGTGCTGCTTGGCGGTGTCGAGCACGGCCGAATAATAGCCCTGGCGGTTCAGATAGGCGCCGACCCAGCCCGACAGATACCAGTTGATGTATTCGTAGGCCGCCTCAAGCTCCAGCCCGCTCAGATGCTTGGCGATGCCCAGGCCGCCGCCCCAGGCGCGATAGCCTTCCTTCAGCGGCTGGTAGACGCACTGGATGCCCTTGGCGCGCACGGCGGCGACGGCCGGCGACCACATGGACTGGATGATGACCTCGCCCGACGACATCAGGTTGACGCTCTCGTCGAAGGTCTTCCAGAAGGCGCGGAACTGGCCGGCCTTCTTGGCCTCGGTCATGATCTTGAGGGTCTTGTCGATCTCCTCCTTGGTCATGTTGCCCTTGTCGCCATACTTGATCTCGCCCATCGCCTCGCAGACCATGGCGGCGTCCATGATGCCGATGGACGGGATGTTCAGCAGCGACGCCTTGCCCTTGAAGGCGGGGTCGAGCAGGTCCTTCCAGCTGGAGATCGGACGGCCGACCAGATCGGGGCGGATGCCCAGCGTGTCGGCGTTGTAGATGGTCGGGATCAGCGTCATCCACTGGGTCTGCGACTTGGCGAACTTGGTGCTGTCCTTGCCCTCGACGAAGCCGACTGTGTGGGGGGCTGTGCCCTGGGCGATGGCGCTGTCCGGCGTCAGCTTGCCGGTGACGAAGATCGGGACGATCTTGTCGAAATTCTTGATCTTGGAAACGTCCATCGGCTGCATCACGCCGGCCGGGAAGACCTTCTTGCAGATCCAATATTCGATGTCGGCGATGTCGTAGGACTTCGGCTGCGTCACCGCGCGCTGGGTCACCGCGTCGGAATCGAGCGCCGTCATCTGCAGGGTGAAGCCCAAATCCTCCTTCACCTTGTCGGCGACGGCATTCAGGTTCGACACGCCGGTGCCGAACTGGCGCAGCGTGATGTTCTTGATGTTCTGCGCCCAGATGGTCGGAAAGCCGGTGATCGCGCCGGAGCCGACGGCCGCACCCGCCACGGCGGCGGTGCCCTTCAGCAGGGTGCGGCGGCTGACGCCGGTGGAGAGCTTCGAAGGAGTACGGGTGTCGGTCATCGCTGAGCCTCCAGTCTGTTCGTCGTGTTGTTTTTTGGGTAGCGCTTTTGAAAGGGATCAGGCCGCCAGCGGGTGGACGTCCCGCCGGCTCCAGCCGGCGCGCACGCGGTCACCGACCGTGACCGGCGCGTCGAAATAGCGGGCCTCGTCCAGCACGACGGCGAACTCGTCGGCGCCGGGAATGTCGAGGCTGAGATGGACGGAAGCGCCGTGATACTCCAGCGAGCGCACCGTGCCCTCCACCTGGATCTCGGTCGGCAGGTCGGCGCCACCCAGCTGGATGCGGTCGGCGCGCACGGCGCAGCGGCCGGCATCGCCGACAACTCCGCCCCCAATCGCACCACCCTCGATTACATTGTGGCCGCCGATGAAGCGAGCGACGAAGGCGGTGCGCGGGTGGTTGAACAGCTCGCGCGGCGGTCCGGCCTGTTCGATGCGACCCTGGTTCATCACCACGGCGAGGTCGGCCAGCGCCATCGCCTCGGTCTGGCTGTGGGTGACGTGGATGAAGGTGATGCCGATGTCGCGGTGCAGGCGCTTCAGCTCCTCGCGCATGCGCACGCGCAGGAAGGGGTCGAGCGCCGACAGCGGCTCGTCCAGCAGAAGAACGCCCGGCTGGGTGATCAGCGCGCGGGCCAGCGCGACGCGCTGCTGCTGCCCACCGGACAGCTGCGACGGCAGGCGGCCGGCGTATTTGCTCATGTCGACGAGGTCGAGCATCTCGCGCGCCCGGCGGCGGCGTTCCTCCTTGGCGACGCCCTTCATCTTCAGGCTGAAGGCGACGTTGTCGGTGCAGTCCAGATGCGGGAACAGGGCGTAGCTCTGGAACATCATCGCCGTGCCGCGCTTGGCCGGCGGGTCGTCGTTGACCACCGTATCGCCGATCAGCAGGTCGCCGTCCGTGATGTCCTCATGCCCGGCGATCATCCGCAGGGTGGAGGTCTTGCCGCAGCCGCTCGGCCCCAGCAGGCAGCAATAGGAACCGGCGGCGATCCGCAGATCGATGCCGTCCACCGCCACGGTCGTGCCATAGGCCTTGCGCAGCTTCACGAGTTCGACCGTCGAACCTGCCGTCATCGGAGCGCCTCCAGAATTGTGCACAATCTGCGCGGTCGTTTGTGACCGGTTCGCCTTCTGCATGCCGCGTGCCAGCGGTGGAAGGCCGGGAATCAGCCGGTTTTCCGATGCTCAATTGCGCAACGGCTCGGCATTTGTGCAGCGCTTCGGCGCAATGGCGATATTTTGAGCAGCGTTGTTCCCAGCATTCACCGCTGCGCCACTTAGGAGATTGCCGTTTGCCTGCTGGCCCGCTTTGTGCACAATCTGCGGCACGTTTCCCGCACACCGCTAAAAGCACCCTGCCAGCCCATGACGACCGCCGCGCCCGCCAAGCCAGCCCGCCGCACGCCCCGCGCCAGCGCCGAAACCCGCATCGTCCGCAGTATCGGCGAGGCGATCGCCGACCGCCGCCTGCCGCCCGGCACCAAGCTGACGGAGGAAAGCCTGGCGGAAGCGTTCGGGGTCAGCCGGGAACGGGTGCGCAAGGTTCTGCTTCTGCTGGCGCAGCGGCGCGTTGTGACGCTGATCCCCAACCGCGGCGCCTTCGTCGCCAAGCCGACGCCGAAGGAGGCGCGCGAGGTGTTCGAAGCCCGCCGGGTGATCGAACGCGCGATCATGGAACGGCTCGAACGGATGCCGCGCCCCTTGCCCGACGATGTGCTGGAAAAGCTGCGCGGCCATGGCGCGCTGGAGGATGCTGCGGAACTCGCGGCGGACCGCAAGGCGATGATCCGGCTGTCCGGCCAGTTCCACCTGCTGCTGGCGGAATTCGCCGGCAACGCGACGCTGACGGGGATCCTGGCCGACCTGATCGACCGCTCCAGCCTTGCCATCGCGGCCTTCGAACGGCGGTCGTCGCACACCTGCTCCGCCGACGATCACCGCCGCCTGATCGCCGCCCTGATCGGCAATGCGCCGGGCGAGGCGACCGCGCTGATGATAGACCACCTCGACGAGGTCGAGCGTCAGCTGGATCTGGACGCCAAGACAGACACCCGGATCGACCTGAAGGCGATCTTCGCCGACGAGCCGGAACCGGCTTGAAGGGGCACGAGTCCAAAAAAGAAAAACCCCTCTCCCCTTGCGGGAGAGGGGCTGGGGTGAGGGGTCACAAATCTAATGTTTCCCACGCCCTTCGGCCGTTTACCCCCCTCATCCCAACCCGCGGGTCGGCAAAACGCCGTTGGCGTTTGGCCGATCCCGCCCCACAAGGGGAGAAGGGCTTCGCAGCTCCTTGCCGCGCTTCAAACGATCGCTCAGCGAACTCCATTCAAACCCGCATGCCGGCCGAGATGTTCAGCGTATCCTGGATCTCCCCGGCCAGCTGGTCGGCGATGGGCCCGACGATGACCTGGACGGAGTTGGCGGACGGCTTCACCACGCCGCGGGCACCCAGTCGCTTCAGTTCCGCCTCGTCGATGCGGGTAGCATCGGCGACGGCCAGACGCAGGCGCGTTGTGCAGGCCTCGACCGAACGCAGATTGCCGGTCCCGCCCAGTGCCGCGACATAGGCGCTGGCCCGGTCGCTCGCCGCCGCCGCGGGTGTCGGCGCATGGACGGCCGGCGCCGCCTGCCCGGCGGGGATGGCGACATCGTCGCGACCCAGCGTCTTCAAGTCGAAGCGCCGGATGACGAAGCGGAACAGCGTGTAATAGACCACGAAATAGACCGTACCCACCGGCAGAAGCAGGATCGGGTTGGTCGCCTTGCCGTAATTCAGCACGTAGTCGAACAGGCCCGCCGAGAAGCCGAAGCCCAGCTTCACGTTCAGCACGTCCATCAGCACCATCGACAGGCCGGTCAACACGGCATGGACGGCGAACAGCACCGGCGCCAGGAACATGAAGGCGAATTCCACCGGCTCCGTCACGCCGGTCAGGAAGGCGGTCAGCGCCATCGACAAAAGCACGCCGCCGACCGCCGCGCGGTTCTCCGGCTTGGCCGTGTGGTACATGGCGAGGCAGGCGGCGGGCAGGCCGAACATCATCACCGGGAAGAAGCCGGCCATGAAGGCGCCGGCCGCCGGATCGCCCTTGAAGAAGCGGTTCAGGTCGCCGGTGACGCCCTGGTAATCGCCCAGCAGGAACCAGGCGATGTTGTTGATGATGTGGTGCAGGCCGGTGATGATCAGCACCCGGTTCAGCACGCCGTAGAGGAACAGCCCCAGCTTGCCCAGCCCCAGCACGCCGGTGGTCAGTGCGCTCAAGCCCGCATCGACGATGGGCCAGCCATAGCCGAAGATCAGCGCGATCCCCAGCGCCGCCAGACCGGTGACGATGGGCACGAAGCGCCGTCCGCCGAAGAAGGCGAGATAGTCCGGCAGCTTGATGTCCTTGTACCGGTTATAGAGCTGGCCGGCGATGATGCCGATCAGGATGCCGACAGGGATGCTGATGCGGCTGGACATCTTCGCCACCAGCTCCGGCGGCACGCCGCTGAGCACGACGGCGCCCTTCACCGCCACGAAATATCCCACCGCACCGGCCAACCCGGCCGCGCCGTGGTTCTCGCGGGCGAAGCCGATGGCGATGCCGACGGCGAACAGGACGCCCAGGTTGGAGAAGACGGCGTCACCCGCCGCGGCGATGAAGGCGATGTTCAACAGGTCGGGCTGGCCGATGCGCAGCAGCAGCCCGGCGATGGGCAGCACGGCGATCGGCAGCATCAACGCCCGCCCGAGCCTCTGGACGCCCGAAAAACGGTCGCCCGAAAAACGATCAGCAGACATTCGGACGTCTCCCAGTGAAACGGACTCCGGCCTCAGGGTGCCGGGTCTGTCATGTTGGTCATATTCGCGTTGTCAGCCCGGCGCGTTCCATCGCCCGGCGCAGGTTGCCGCCGGTCTCGATCAGCAGTCGGTCGATGTCGGCATTGTCCAGACCGGCAAGGCCCAGCACGGCGCGGCGGACATCGCCATGCC
The DNA here is from genome assembly GCF_977007025.2 of Azospirillum largimobile. Classification (NCBI taxonomy): domain Bacteria; kingdom Pseudomonadati; phylum Pseudomonadota; class Alphaproteobacteria; order Rhodospirillales; family Azospirillaceae; genus Azospirillum; species Azospirillum largimobile. Next base: position 318,461 of record NZ_CDRMUA020000003.1, on the reverse strand, counting down.
GCTCCAGCGCCGCACCGGCCGCTGTTTCGTCCACCCCCGCGATGCGCGCGACCATGGCGGCGCAGCGGCGGCGAAGCTTGGCGTTCTCCGGCCGCACATTGATCATCAGGTTGTCGTAGACGTTGCCGAGCGCGGTCATCACGCCGGTCGAAAACAGGTTCAGCACCACCTTCTGCGCGGTGCCGGCCCCCAGGCGGGTGGACCCCGCGATCACCTCCGGCCCCGTCAGGGTCAGGATGGGATGCTCCACCGCCTCCAAGAGCGGCGACCCGGTGCTGCTGGCGATCGCCATGGTCAAGGCGCCCGCCTCCCGCGCGGCGCGGAGAACGCCGACGGTGTAGGCGCTGGCACCGCTGGCCGACAGGCCGACGACCACATCCTCCGCGGCGATGCCCACACGGGCCGCTTCACCCCGGCCGGCATCCTCGTCATCCTCCGCCGCACCGGTCAGCCCGCGCGACAGGTCGAGCCCGCCTGCGATCAGCAGGACCAGCCGCTCTGCCGGCCAGTCGAAGGTCGGCCCCAGATCCAGCCCGTCCAGTGCCGCGACCATGGCCGAAGACCCGGCGCCGGCATAGACCAGCCGCCCGCGCCCGCCGGACAGGCGGTCCGCCGCGGCCTCCACGGCGGCGGCGACGGCCGGCAGGGCGGGTGCACAGGCGGCGAGCGCCCGCGTCTGCCCCTCCCAAAGCGCCGTCATCAGTTCGTCGGCCGGCCAGACGTCCAGCCGGCTGTACCGGTGCGCCGTATCCTCCGTGCCGCCCGCCATTCCCGCCGCTCCCGCTCTGCTCGCCGCCCATGGCGGGCGGCCCATTCCCGACCGCCTGCCGGCCGCCGGTGGTATTAGATTGGACTGTATGTGCAGCATACCAAAATCCGGTCTGTCCGCAATCGCAATCTGATTGTTTGCCTTTGCCTCTTTCAGGGAATCCCCCTGCGGCTGTTGCCCATTGGCCTTTCAGTGGTATCATGTTCGTCCCAGAGCATTGGAGTGGTTACCGATGTCCACAGCCGCCGCCGCGGCCCCGTTCGACCCGACCGCCCTTTCGGATGCCCTGCCGCTGCCGCTCTATCTTCAGCTGGCGCGGCATCTGCGGACGCTGATCGTGGAAGGGCGCCTGACCGACCAGGATGCCCTGCCCGGCGAGCGCGAGCTGGCGGAAACCTTCGGCGTGTCGCGCGTCACCGTGCGCAAGGCCTTGCGGGAGCTGATCGCGGAAGGGCTGCTGCACCAGCGCCAGGGAGCCGGCACCTTCATCAACCGCAGCCCTCATGTGGAACAGCGCCTGTCGGCGCTGACCAGCTTCACCGAGGACATCGGCGGGCGCGGGCTGAAACCGGACTCGCGCTGGCTCACCCGTTCCGTCGGAACGGCGACTCCGGAAGAAGCGATGGCGCTGGGGCTGCGTCCGGGGGCGGAGGTGGTGCGTCTGCACCGGCTGCGGCTGGCCGATGGAACGCCGCTCGCCATAGAACTCAGCGCCCTACCCGCCAGCTTCCTGCCCGATCCCGAACTGGTGCAGGGATCGCTGTACGAGACCCTTCGTGGGCGCGGCCATCCGCCCTTCCGCGCCCTGCAACGCTTGTCTGCCATTCGCCTGCCGGTGGATCAGGCGGCGCTTCTGGGGGTTCCCGACGGCGCCCCCGCCCTTTACATTGAGCGCCGCACCTTCCTGGAGAACGGAACTCCGCTGGAGTTCGTCCGTTCCCACTACCGCGGCGACGCCTATGACTTCGTCGTGGAGCTGTCGCTGGCCTGATCCCTGCGGATCATCCCCTCCCACGCAGAAAAATCCTGACGAGAGCGCGCGATGAAGCCTGCCCTTGATACCCCGTTCCGTGTCCGCGCCATCCTGTTCGACATGGACGGAACCCTGATCGACACCACGGGTCCCGTGGAACGCTCCTGGCGCAGCTGGGCGGCCCGGCACGATCTGGACCCCGACGCCATCCTGGCCGTCTGCCACGGCGTCCGCAGCATCGAAACCGTCCGCCGCTTCGCCCCCGCCGGTGCCGACATCGATGAAGAGGTGCGTCTGGTGGAGGAATGCTACACCAACGATACCGAAGGCGTGCGTGCCGTTCCCGGCGCCCTGGAGCTTCTGCAATCGCTGCCGCGCCATCGCTGGGCGGTGGTGACCTCCGCGCCGCAGGACATGGCGAGAAAGCGGATCGCCCAGGCCGGCCTGCCCCTGCCCGACCTGCTGATCGGCGCCGACAACGTCACCCAGGGCAAGCCCCACCCCGAAGGCTACCGCACCGCCGCCGAGAAGCTGGGCTTCGACCCGCGCGAGACCGTGGTGTTCGAAGACGCCCCGGCCGGACTGGCGGCCGGCAACGCCGCCGGCGCCTGGGTCATCGCACTGACCACGACGCTGCCGGCGCATGAACTGGGCGAGAATCTGTGCCTGCCCGATCTGACGGCGCTGCGGGTGCGGGTGGACGAGGATGGGTTGGAGATCGTGGCGGTTGGTGGGTGATACTTGGGGCGTCAGACCCCCACCTAACCTCCCCCGCTGGGCGGGGGAGGGACTGCCGCCGCCTTCCCAATCAAGCACTTATCCCCTCCCCCGCCCAGCGGGGGAGGGTTAGGGTGGGGGTATCCGAAGCCGACACTCCCCCACCTCAAGCCCCCCGCCACTCCCCCTCCACCCAGGTGCCCTTCACCGTCAGATCCGACCGCAGCAGCACCAGATCCGTCCGCCAGCCCGGCGCGATCCTCCCCCGCTCGCCCGCCATCCCCAAAAACTCCGCCGGATAGAGCGACGCCATCCGCAGCGACTCCTCCAGCGGCAGGCCGATCAGCGTCCCGGCATTGCGCACCGCCGTCGCCATGTCGAGATCGGCCCCCGCGAGCGTCCCATCCGCCAGCACCAGCCGGCCATCCCGCCGGTAGATGGTCCGGCCGTTCAGTTCGAAGTGATCCGCATCGGTTCCCGTCGGCGGCATGGCGTCGGTCACCAGCATCATCCGGCCGCGCGGCCGGGCGGCCAGCGCCGCGCGCATCATCAGCGGATGGACGTGATGCCCGTCGGCGATCAGCCCGCACCAGGGCCGCCCGTCGCCCAGCGCCGCACCGGCCGGACCGGGCTGGCGATTGGCGATGCCGGGCATGGCGTTGTAGAGGTGCGTCACCCCGCGCACGCCGAGGTCGAAGGCCTCCACCACCCGCTCCGCGCTCGCCATCGTGTGGCCGACCGACAGGATCACCCCGGCCGCCATCAGCCGCGACAGGGCCGCGTCCTCCACGCATTCCGGCGCCAGGGTCAGCAGCACCCGGCCGCCCGGCATCCGCGCCGGCAGGCCGCCGATGAAGTCAAGATCGGCCTCGTCCGGCGCACGGACGAAGCGCGGGTCATGGGCGCCCACCCGCTGCGGGTTGATGAACGGCCCTTCGAAATGGATGCCCAGCACGCCGCTGCCGGGTTGCGCCACTGCCGTCACCGCCGCCTCGGCGGCAGCGCGATGGCATTCGGGCGTGTCGGTGATGATGGTCGGCAGCAGGCCGGTGGTGCCGAAGCGCCGGTGCGCGGCGGCAATGGCGAGCGTCGCCTCTGGCGTCGGTTGCTCGTTGAACAACACGCCGCCGCCGCCATTGACCTGGATGTCGATGAAGCCGGGGGCCAGCAGGTCGCCCGCCTCCAGCGCCACCGTCCGGTCGATGTCTGGCGGAGTGCGGCCGGGGGCGACGATGTCGAGAATGCGGCCATCCCCAACCAGCAGGCTGCGGTCGTCGAGGATGGTCTCGCCCGTGAAAATCCGGGCGCCGGTCAGGAGCTGTCGCATCAGACGGTCTTCGTCACTTTGGCAAGGTTGGGCGGGCTGTCGGGATCGATGCCGCGGGCCAGCGCCAGTTCATAGACCGCGCCGTAGAAGCTCTGCAATGCCGCCAGCGGTGCGGCCTCCGGCGCCAGGTCCGGCAGGCCGGGCAGCAGCGTGGTGCCGGCAATGCCGCTTTCCATGGTGGCGACGGCGGCCCCCAGCCCGACGATGCGGTCCACCACCGCGCGGGTGTGCGGTTCCGCCGCGTCGGACTGGGTCAAGGCCAGCACGGGGAATCCCGGACCGACCAGTGCCAGCGGGCCGTGGACGACTTCCGCGGCGCTGAAGGCCTCCGCATGCAGGCGGCAGGTCTCCTTGAACTTCAGCGCCATCTCCAGCGCGGCCCCGAAGCCGACGCCGCGCCCCAGCACATAGAGGTTCCGCGCACCGGCGAGCGGCATCAGCGCCGGTTTCCAGTCCATCCCCTTCGCCGCCTCGAGCGTTTCCGGCAGGGCGGCCAGGGTGGATTTCAGAGCCGGATCGTCCTGCCAATGGGCGACCAACTGCAGATAGGCGGCGAGCGAGGCGATGCAGGACTTGGTCGCGGCGACGCTACGCTCCGGACCCGCCGACAGCGGCAGGAAATGGTCGCACATCTCGGCCAACGGCGAGTCCTCCGCATTGACGAAGCCGACCACCAGCGCGCCGCCGGCCTTCGCCGACTCCACCAGACGCAACAGGTCGGGGCTGCGGCCGGACTGCGAGACGGCGACGAACAGCGCGCCCTCCAGGCTCAGCTGTCCGCCATAAACCGAGGCGATGGATGGACCGATGGAGGCCACCGCCCGGCCCATGCGCGTTTCGATCAGGTATTTGCCGTAGGCCGACGCATGGTCGGAACTGCCGCGGGCGCAGGTGACGACGAAGCGCGGCGGATGACGGCGCAGCCGCTCCCCCAATTCGGCGAAGCCGGCGCCGCAACGCTCGATCTGCCGCGCCACCGCGGCGGGCGCCTCTACCGTCTCGGTTGCCATCAGGGGGAGGTTTCGGGGCGGCTTCTGCTCTGTCATGGCGGCGCTCGCGATTGACTGGTATAGATACCAATGTAAGACCTTATCGCGGCGGAGGCCAGCGCCCATTGGTGGAATCGCATCTCAGCAGCAATCGCAATATGCAAAAGAAAAGCGGCGCGCCCTGGGAAGGCCGCGCCGCATGATGAAACCAGTCGAATACCAGATGAGACTCGCGCTATTCGGCGGCGCGGCGCCCGCCCGGCAACAGGCCGGTCAGCGCGCCGGCAAGCGCGTCGGCGTCGTTGCCGACGATCAGGTCGAGGCCGTTGGCGCCCAACCCCATCACGGCACGGACGCCGGCCTTCTTCAGCGCCTCGGCATTCGCCTTGCCGGCATCGGTCAGTTCGATCCGCAAGCGGGTGGTGGCGAAGGCGGCGAGCGTCTTGATGTTGCCGGCACCGCCCAGCGCCTCGGCGAGGCGGGCGGCGCGGTCGGTCGGCAGCGGTGCGGCCGGAGCGGCAGAGGACGAAGCGGCGGTCGGCTTGGCGGAAACAGGCGCCGCGACGGCGGCCGAACCATCGGCTTCCGGACCGGCACTGCGCAGATACTCCTGCATTTCCGTCTTCAGATTCTCCGACAAAGTGCCGAACACTGCCTGCACGCTGTCGCGCACCCGCAGGATGCCGGAGGCGCCCATTCCGCGCAGCTTGCCCTCGTCGACGCGGGTCGGGTCCTGCACCACCACGCGCAGCCGGGTGATGCAGGCGTCCAGGTTGGAGATGTTGCCGCGCCCGCCGAAGGCAAGCACGAGGTCGCGCGCCCGCTCGCTGCCGGTTGCGGTCGAGGCGGCTCCCTCCGCCGCATCCTCGCGACCGGGGGTCTTCAGGTTCAGCGCCCGGATGGTGTAGCGGAACACCACGTAGTAGATCGCCGCATAGATCGGCCCCAGGATCAGCACCAGCCACCATTTCTGCGAATAGGGGCTGAGCACGTTGAACAGCACGAAGTCGATGCCGCCCTGGGAGAAGGTGAAGCCCATATGGGCGCCCAGCGAGTTCATGATGAACTGCGAGGTCGCCGCCAGAACCGCGTGGATCAGGTACAGCACCGGCGCCAGGAACAGGAACGAGAATTCGATCGGTTCCGTGATGCCCGTCAGGAAGGAGGTGAGCGCCGCGGAGATCATGATGCCGCCGACGCGCACCCGATTCTCCGGCTTGGCGGCATGCCACATGGCGATGGCCGCGGCCGGCAGGCCGAACATCTTGAACAGGAAGGCGCCGGACAGGATGCCGGCGGTCGGGTCGCCCGCGAAATAGCGGGCGATGTCGCCATGGACGATCTGGCCGTCGGCGTTCTGGAAGGACCCGATCTCGAAGAAGAAGGGCACGTTCCAGATGTGATGCAGGCCGAAGGGGATCAGCAGGCGTTCGACGAAGCCGTAGATGGTCGCGGCCAACCGCGGATCGTTCACTGCCGCCCAGTGCGAGAAGCTGTTGATGCCGCCCTGGATCGGCGGCCAGACCACCGACAGAACGACGCCCAGCACGATGGCGGCCAGCGCGGTGATGATCGGCACGAAGCGCTTGCCGGCGAAGAAGCCGAGATAGGCCGGGAGGGCGATCTTGTAGAAGCGGTTGAACATTGCCGCCGCAAGACCGCCGGCCAGGATGCCGCCGAACACGCCGGTTTCCATGGACTTGATGCCCATGATGGTCTTGGGTTCCATCCCCCAGACCGTGGTCATCACGCCCAGCGTGGCCAGCATCACGATATAGCCGATGGTGGCGGCGATGGCCGACACGCCGTCATTCTCGGTATAGCCGAGCGCCACACCGATGGCGAAGATCAGCGGAAGATTCCCGAAGATCACGTCGCCCGAATTCTTCATCAGCATCGACAGCAGCGGCGGCATCCATTCGAAGTTCGCCGCTCCGATGCCCAGCAGCAGACCGGCGACGGGAAGCACCGCCACCGGCAGCATCAGCGATTTGCCGATCTTCTGTAGAAACGCAAAGGGGTTCAAGGCCATGGCGGCTCTCCCGCAATTTGTCCGGCGGCGGCAACATCGTCATCCCCGGACGGGAATACAACCCGCAAGTGGGACAGGTTTCACGACATAGGCGACATAGCATGTCAGGCAAGGCTTGAGGCTTATCCCGGATGCGCTCGACCGGGCGCGGATTGGCCGTAAGCTTCCGCCTTTTCCAGACAGGAAGTTTCGATAATCTATAGCGGGAATTGCGCTTGGGCTATGCGGCGTCTGCGCGCATACAAACGATCCGGCAGCCGTGAGACGATGACGGCCGTCCGACGCGAAGGCGCCCGCTGGGGTCGATGCGTTAAGAATGAGGACCAACCAATCATGACCGCGATCACGCTTGCAGCACCGCTGGCCGGATGGGCCATGCCACTGGCCGAGGTTCCCGACCCCGCCTTTGCCCAGGGGCTCGTCGGCACCGGCATGGCCATCGACCCGACCGTGAACGAATTGCGCAGCCCCTGCGACGGCGTCGTGCTGTCGATTCACCGCGCGCGCCACGCCTGTACCGTGCGCGCCGCCAGCGGTGCGGAGGTGCTGCTGCATCTGGGCGTCGACACCGTCGGGCTGAACGGCGAAGGCTTCACCGCCCATGTCCGCGACGGGCAGGCGGTGAAGGCCGGCGATCCGCTGATCAGCTTCGACATGGATCTGGTGGGAAGCCGGGCGCAGAGCTTGGTCAGCATGATGGTCGTCGTGAATGACGGCTTCACCGTTGACGGCCAGTCCGTCAACCGTGAGATCACCGTCGGCGAGCCGGCGATGACCATCCACGGCGGCAGCGGCGCCGATGCCGTGGCTTCCGCCGCCGCCGCGCCCGACTCGGACGAAACGGGTGAGCGCGGCGTTGTCCTGCCGATCGCCAACGGCCTGCATGCCCGGCCAGCCGCGGCCCTGGTCGCCGCCACCAAGGCTTATCCCGGGACCGTCACCATCCAATGCCGCGACCGCAGCGCGAACGCCAAGAGCGTCGTCGCCCTGATGGGACTCGGCACCGTGCTGGGCGATCGGCTGACCGTGCGCGCCGTGGGCCCCGGCGCCCAGGACATGGCGGAGAGCATCGCCGTGCTGATCGAAGGCGGGCTGGGCGATCCGGTCGTCGACGGAGCGGCGGCGGCGTCCGCGCCGGCTGCCGCCGGCCTGGCCACCCCCACGGCCGCCATTTTGGCCCAACCGGCGGAGGAGGAGATCGGCCCGCCCTTCGCCCCCGGCGAGGAGGTTCTGCTGAAGGGCACCATCGCCGTGCCGGGGCAGGCGGTGGGAACCGTCGTGCGCCGCTTCCGCAGCGCCGTGCGCGTGGCGGAAGAGGGCGGCGGACCGGCGGTGGAGGAGCCGCGGCTGCGTCGGGCGCTGGACAGCGTGATCACGGAGCTGGGCCGGTCGGCCGAACGGATGCCGGAACACGCCGCCATCTTCCAGGCCCACCGCGAGCTTCTGGACGATCCGGAACTGCTGGACGGCGCGCTCGCCGACATCCGCGCCGGCAAGAGCGCGGAATGGGCGTGGCAGCGGACGGCACGGCTGCAGGCCGATGCGCTGGCGGCGCTGGCCGACCCGCGCATGGCGGAACGGGCAGCCGACCTGCGCGACTTGGAACAGCAGGTGCTGGCCGTGCTGGCCGGCAAGGCGCCGAGCGTCGGTCTGGCGGAACTGCCGGCCGGCAGCATCGTTCTGGCCGACGAAATCCTCCCCTCCGACCTTGCCGGCGTCCCGGCGGGGCGGCTGGCCGGCATCGGCATGGTGCATGGCGGCCCGACCTCCCACGCCGTGATCCTGGCGGCGGCGCTCGGCGTGCCGACCGTGGTGGCGCTCGGCTGGCAGGCGGAGCGGGTGCCGGACGGCGCCCCCGTCGTTATCGATGGCAACCGCGGCGAACTGCTGGTCTTCCCGCCGGAGGACATGCTGGCGACGACCCGGACCGCCGTCGCCGCCCGCGCCGCGCGGCGCGAGGAGAACCGCCGCACCGCCGGCGAGGACTGCCGCATGGCCGACGGCACGCGGATCGAGGTGTTCGCCAATCTGGGCCGGGTCAGCGACGCTCCCGGCGCCGTGATGGAGGGGGCGGAGGGCTGCGGCCTTCTGCGCACCGAATTCCTGTTCCTGGAACGCCAGTCCGCGCCCACGGAGGACGAGCAGTATCAGCAGTACCAGCAGATCGCCGACGCGCTGGAAGGCCGGCCGGTGGTGATCCGCACGCTGGATGTCGGCGGCGACAAGCCGCTGTCCTATCTGCCGCTGCCCAAGGAGGAGAATCCGGTGCTGGGCCTGCGCGGCGTCCGCGTGGGCTTGCGCGAACCGGAGCTTCTGCGCGCGCAGATCCGCGCCATCCTGCGGGTGAAGCCGGCAGGCGCCTGCCGCATCATGGTGCCGATGATCGCCTCGCCGTCGGAATTGCTGGCGGTGCGCCGGATGGTGGACGAGGAGCGCGAGAGGCTCGGCCGCGCAGAGCCGATCGAACTTGGCGCGATGATCGAGGTGCCGGCCGCGGCGCTGATCGCCGACCGCATCAGCGCGGTGGCCGATTTCCTGTCCATCGGCACCAACGACCTGACCCAGTATGTGCTGGCGATGGACCGCGGCAACCCGCATGTGGCGGCCCAGCTCGACGCCCTGCATCCGGGCGTGCTGCGGCTGATCCGTCTCGCGGTGATGGGGGCCAAGACCTATGACCGGACGGTCGCGGTCTGCGGCGGCTCCGCCTCCGATCCGATGGCGGCGCCGCTGCTGATCGGGCTGGGCGTGACTGAACTGTCGGCCACCCCGGCGGTGATCGCCGACCTGAAGGCCTTCATCCGCACCCTGCGCATGGAGGACTGCCGCCGCGTCGCCGAAGCGGCACTGGGCACCGACAGCGCCGACGAAGTCCGCCGGCTGGTGGCGGAGACCTGGCCAGCGATCTGACGCCGACCAGACAAGCGAGAGGCCCGCAAGCGAAAGGCCGGCCGTCCGTTTCCGGGCGGACCGGCCTTTTCCTCTTTGCGGGTTCCTCTCTGCGAGCAGCCCGGATCAGGTGGAGGCGGATCAGATCCGGCCGGCCATCAGCATGGCGGCCACCGCCTGACATCCGCCATGCCAGCGGGCGGCGGCGCGGGAGGCGGTGCGCATCGCGGCGATGCCGATCAGCGACGCGGCGACGAACAGGCCGGGCTGCAGGTCGCCCCGCATCAGCAGTGCGGCGGCCATCCCGACGATCAGCACCCGGTAGACCGTCTCGCAAAAGCGCAGACCGGCCAGGAAGGCGTCGGCATCGCCGAAGCCGTCGCCGCCGACCAGCCGGCCGACCTGCGACCGCCCCTTCATCGGGCTCGCCGGTCCGGTGGCGCCAAGGGCGATCATCGCCGTCAGCGCCGCGACGCCGGCCATCGCAAGCGCACCCAACAGCGGATGCAGCAAGGCCAGGACCGCCAGATGGACCGGTGCCCACACGGCCTCCAGCACCCACACGCGCTCCAGCCACGCCACGGCTCCCCCCGACGGCATCAGCCGCGCCAGTTCCCGCATCTGGGCGAAGTCCAGCAGGGCATGGAGGGCGAAAAGTCCCAGCGCGACGGCGACCAGAGCAAGCAGCGCACCATTCCCCGCGCCGTCCCACAGGGCTACCTGGAGCGGACCGGCATAAAGCGCGCTGCCGGCCACCAGCAGGTTCGCCAGCGCTCCAAACAAGCCGCTACGGGCCAGGGTGGATCGGTTCAAGGCCGCGTGACGGGCGGTGGACGACGCCATGTCGGACGCTCGCGTTCGGAAAGGAAGGACCGAGGATGGAGCCGGTGAGTCCCGGTGGGGAGACTGGTCGAACGATACTAGGCTCATGCGGGTTACGGCCGGACGGCCGCTCCTTCACCACGGGGCGCTGGAACGATGCGCCGGAGCGGAGCGCGGTGCACCGCGGGCATGATGCGTGGGAAAATTTCCCACATCAAGTGAAAAGCTAATTCCCTTTCCGCTGACCCGCGCTATTGTCAGCTCTGTTCCGGGGCATGATCCCCCTCGTCATTCGCAAGCTTTGTTGGAGTTTCCGGCGCGTGCCGACCCGCAACCCCGCATCCGACAGCCCGAAGGGGGCCGGCTTATCCGGGGCGGCTCCCCCGCCGGGGGTGCTGACGGCGGTTCGCCGGCTGCTGGTGCCGCTGGTGCGGACGCTGATCGGCTTCGGGATATCCTGGCCGATGTTGGCGAACCTGCTGAAGTCAGTGTATGTCGAGGTGGCGGAGCGAGGCTTCGCGCTGCCGGGGAAGCCGATGACCGACAGCCGCATCACCCTGCTGACCGGCGTCCACCGCAAGGACGTCAGCCAGATCCGCAACGCACCGCCGCCGGCGGAGGCCGCCGCCGCCGCGGCACCGTCGTTCGGATCGCAGGTGCTGAGCCGCTGGCTGACCGAATCCGCCTTCCGCGATGCCGGCGGCCGGCCGCGCCCCCTGCCCCGCACCGCTTCAGCCGATGGCGAGGACAGTTTCGAGACGCTGGTCACCGGCATCAGCAAGGACATCCGCCCGCGCGTCCTGCTGGACGAACTTCTGCATGCCGGACTGGTGGCGGAGCGGCCGGACGGCCTGCTCGAACTCGCTGCGGCGGCGCATGTGCCGCGCGGCGACCTGGACAAGCTCGCCTATTATTATGGCCGCAACCTTGCCGACCATCTGGCGGCGTCCGGGCACAATCTGGCCGGCGGCGCACCGCCCTTCCTGGAACGGGCGCTGGCTTATGACCGGCTGAGCCCCGAGTCCGTCGCCGCCCTGCGCCGGGAGGCGGACCGGCTGGGCATGGCGATGCTGGTGGAGTTGAATCGGATGGCCGCCGACCTTGCCGACGGGGATGCCGGCCGCGAGGACGCCAACCACCGCTTCACCGCCGGCCTCTACCTCTATGACGAGGCGGAACCGCCCGCTCCTGCGCTGAAAGCCGCCGATTCAGGCGGGGAAACGGCTCCGTCGTGACCGATCCAGCCAGCCCCCCGCTTCGTCGCCCGGTCGGATTTCTGGCCGGCACGCTCGCCGGCACGCTGGCCCGCAACCTTGTACTCACGCTGTTGCTGGTTGCCGCCGGCTGCGGCCCTCTGCGCGACGGCTCCTCCCGCGATGGAGGCGTGGCGGACCGTGGGATCGGGGGAACCGGCATTTCGGTCACCGACCGAGGGATCGGCGGCACCGGTATCGGCAAAACGGGAATTATCGGCACGGTAACCGCATTCGGCAGCGTCTGGGTCAACGGCCTGCGGGTCGATCTGCCGCCCACCACGGCGGTGCGGATCGAAGGCCGGCCGGCGGAGCCCGGCGAGGTCAGGCTCGGCCATGCGGTCGCCATGACGGCGAGCCCCGGCGGGCCGACCGGGCTCACCGCACGCACGCTGGAGGTCCGCTATGTCGTGGCCGGTCCGGTGGAGCGGGCGGAGGGGGGCAGCGGTCTCGTGATGGGGCAGCGCATAGACCTCGCCGATGCGGAGGGAACCACCGCGCTCACCCCCGGCCGTTGGGTCGCCGTTTCCGGCCTGCGCCGGCCGGACGGCGTCGTCGATGCCAGCCGGGTCGATCCCTGGGACCCGGCCCGGGGCTGGATCCTGCGCGGCCGGCTGGATGCGGCCACACCCACTACTCTCACCGTCGCCGGGGTAACGCTTCGACGCGGGGTGAGCGCTGCCATGCCTCCGGTCGGGAGCCTCGTCCGCGTCGCCGGAGTTCCGGCTGCGGCGGATGCCTCCGACAACGCGGCGCTGTCGGTCGATCCGGATCCCTTCAACCCCTTCGGCTCTGCAGTCGGCGCACTGTCGGTCGAAACCTATGTGGATTCGTCGGGACAGACGGCGATCCCCGGCGGCCCCCGGCTGGACATGGCGGATCGCGGCGCGGCGCCGGCACGGGTGGTGATCGACAGCGTGGTGACATCCGGCGGCGGACTCGGCCGCAGCCGCGCCTTCGGTGCCGCACGCCTGGGCGGGCGGTCGCTGTCCGGGGCCGACCCCGCGGCACGCGCCGCCGGACTGGCGCGTGAAAGTCAGCGTCCTGACGGCCCACCGGGCGGGCCGGGCATGGATGGACCGACACCGGAACCCGGCCGCTCCGCCACCGACGCAGATGCACCATCCGGCCCGGCGCGCGCCGGCAGCCTACCTTCACCCGGTGCATCCTCGCCGGCCGGCGGCAGGTTCAGCGGACCGGACAGGGGACCGGCTGGCACACCCAGCAGCAGCTTCGGCCGCGGTGGCGGTCCAGGCAGGGGCCCCCGCGGACATGGTCCCGGATCAGGCGCCGGGCCGGGAGGAAGCCCCGGTGGTCACAGTGGCGGCTTTCACTGACGCTCAGCGGCGCAGTCCAGCAAATCAGGGTTGCGCTGATGGCCTCATGAAAGCACCTGGTCCGAACGAAGTCGAGGGATGCACAAACACTGATCGCAAAACCCCCGCACACCTTACCATCACAAGGTAGCCAAGCCCGCTCTTAGCTCTTTTATTCGAAATTTGTTCAGTTTTTACTGACAATTTCCGCGGGACCTGCTGCGGCATTTTGATCCACATTTTGAATATGTCTGCATTCTCAAAATTTTCTGAGTTAGCATACTAGTATATCAACGTCGAAGGAATGCCCCGGCGGAAGGAACTGTCCAGTTGTCAATAAGGGTAGAGCCGGGCTGACCGCTCTGCTTCCTTTATTGTCTTTGGTTTAAACCATGGACCACGTCGAATGCCCACTGCCGCACGGACTGGGACACCTCCCGGGCTCATGCCGGCCGGCGTTACGGCCGCTCCCTCCGCACAGGCCGGAACTCTTCGCATAGACAGGACCTGACAATGATCACGCTCCTTCCGCGGCTGTCGATCCGCGCCACGCTTGGCCTTGTCGTCGCCGCGCTGGGCCTGCTGCTGATCGCCACCAGCACCTACACGATGATCGACGTGGTGAACCGGACGCGCACCGCCGACAGGGTCGCCGCGCTCAGCGAGACCAGTCGAGAGTTGCTGCGCACGCTGCTGGCGATCCGGCTGGAGCGCGGGCTGGTCGGACCGGCGCTCGGGGCCGAAGGATCGCTCGGCGACACCGAACTCCGCCAGATCTCCACGAACCGCGAGGTGGCGGAGGCCGGCTACGCCGCCATCGCCGCCAAGCTGGGCGGGCTCGACCTTCCCGGCCTGCCGGCTGCAACGGAAAAGCTGCGCAGCACGCACGACACGCTCGCCGAATTGCGTCGACGTGTCGACGATGCCCTCCGGCAGGGCAAGTCGGCGCGTGATCCGTCGGTGGCCGCGGCCTGGGCGACGGCGCCGGTCGCCTATCTCGACGCGCTGACCGCCGCCACCGATCTGCTGGACGCGTCTCTGAAGCTGGCCGATCCGATGGTCGATCACCTGCTGGGCATCAAGCGCGCCGCCTGGAACACCCGGCTGAATGCCGGCGGCATGGCGCTGCGCATCCAGACTGCGGTCGCCACCGGCCAGGCCTGGACCGCGGCCGACGCGCAGGCGGTGGCGGAGGCTATCGGCCGCACCACCCAGGCCTGGACCCTGGTGACGGAATCCGCCGCCCGTCCCGACACGCCCGACACCATCCGCAGCGCGGTCGAGAAGGCCAAGGTGAATTTCGAAGGTCCGCTGGTCGAACAGCGCAAGGCGGTGCTCGCCGCGCTCGCCGAAGGACGCAAGTCGCCGGTGGAGATCGGCACGATGCGCCAGCAGGACACAACCAGCCAGGGCTATATCGTCGATGCCGCGCTTGCCGCGGTGGACCGGATGGTCGCCCGTGCCGATGCGCAGGCTGCCCATGCCACGCGCGACGCCGTCATTGCCGGCCTTCTGGTGGTGGCCGCCATCGCCCTGACCATCGTCGGTCTGATCGTCGCCAAGCGCCGGGTGAGCGACCCGATCCGCTCCATGACCGACGCGATGCGCCGGCTGGCCGACCGCGACATGGCGGTGGCGATCCCCGGACTGGACCGCAGCGACGAGATCGGCGGCATGGCCGCGGCCGTCACGGTGTTCCGCGACAGCATGATCACCGCCGACCGGCTCGCCGCCGAACAGGCGCGCGAACAGGCTGCCAAGGAAAAGCGCGCGGCCCATCTGGAAGCGCTGATGCGCGACTTCGACGCCAAGGCGATGCACATCGTGGAGACCGTCGCGTCGGCCGCCACCGAGATGCAGGGCACCGCCGGGGCCATGTCCACCACGGCCTCCCAGGCCAGCGAGCAGGCGACCGCCGTCGCCGCGGCGTCCGAACAGGCCTCCACCAACGTCCAGACGGTGGCGTCGGCGACGGAGGAACTGTCGGCCTCCATCCTGGAGATCGGCCGACAGATCGCCGCCTCCACCCGCATCTCGGGCGAAGCGGTGACCCAGGCCGAACAGACCAACACCACCATGCGCGTCCTGGTGGAGGCGGCCGACCAGATCGGCCATGTGGTGGAGATGATCAACACCATCGCCGCCCAGACCAACCTGCTGGCGCTGAACGCCACCATCGAAGCGGCCCGCGCCGGAGAGGCCGGCAAGGGCTTCGCCGTCGTCGCCGGCGAGGTGAAGGCGCTGGCCAGCCAGACCGCGCGCGCCACCGACGAGATCCAGGCCAAGGTGCGGGAGATTCAGCTCGCCACCGGCGGCGCGCAGGAGGCGATCCAGGGCATCGGCCAGACCATCGGCCGCATCAGCGAGATCACCACCACCATCGCCGCCGCGATCGAGGAGCAGGGGGCGGCGACCCGCGACATCGCCAGCAACGTGACGGAGGCCGCGCGCGGCACCACCTCGGTGTCCTCCACCATCGTCGGCGTCAATCAAGCGGTTCTGGAAACCGGCTCCGCCGCCACCGACGTGCTGGACGCCGCCAGCAGCCTTGCCCGCGAGGCGGAAACCCTGCGCGGCGAGGTCACGTCCTTCATCACCGCGGTGCGCGCGGCGTAACACCAGACAACAGGGCGGGCCAGCGACGGCATCAGGGACGGCCGCTCCGCTCCCTGCCCGCCCCCGCCAGCATGGTTTCCTGCACCGCCATCACCGCCGCCCCGATCACCCCGGCGCTCTCCACCTCCGGCACATACTGGATGTCGAGATGCCGGGTGGAGAGGGCGAGCGAGCGCTGGTAGACGCTCTGCCGGATCGAGGCTAGCAGAAGCGGGCCGATCCGGGCGACGCCGCCGCCGATGAAGATGTGCGACGGGTTGAAGAAATTGACCACAGCGGCCAGCATCCGGCCGATATGGGCGCCGGCCTGCTGGACGATGGCGTTGGCGGCGGCGTCGCCCGCCCGGCTGGCATTGCCGAGATCGACGGTGGTCAGTGCGCCGTTGCGCTCCAGCACCTCCATCAGCCGCGGGCTTTCCCCGGCACGGGCAGCCTCTTCCGCCATGCGGGCGATGGCCGGGCCGGCCGCCATTGCCTCGACACAGCCGGCATTGCCGCAATGGCAGAGCGGTCCATGCGGATCGACGCAGATATGGCCGACGTCGCCGGCCGAACCGTCGCGCCCGCGGTAGACCATGCCGTGGCAGATGATGCCGCAGCCGATGCCGGTGCCGATCTTGATGACCAGGAAGTTCTGAAGCTGGCCGCGCAGGCGCCAGTGGGTGCCCAGCGCCATGATGTTCACGTCGTTGTCGACGAAGACCGGGGCGGCATAGTCCTGCGCCAGACAATCGCGGATCGAGAAGCTCTCCCACCCCGGCAGCAGCGGCGGGTTGACCAGCATGCCGCTGTCGAAGGCGACCGGCCCCGGCACGCCGACCCCGATCCCCAGCACCTGCGCGGCACCGATCCCGCAGCGTTCCCGCGCCTCGCGCAGCAGATCTCGCACGCGTGCGAACAGGACGGCCGGGCCGTCGCGGACGTCGGCCGGTTCCGACCGATGGTCCAGCACCGTCATGTCCGGCGCGAGCAGAGCCACATCGACGCTGGTGGCGCCGATGTCGATCCCCGCCAACACCCCCATGCGGTGGCTCAGCCGCAGCACCTCCGGCCGCCGCCCGCCGGACGAGGGCTGCACCCCACCCTCCTCGATCAGCTCGCGCCCGATCAGGCTGGATATCGCCAGGTTGGCCTTGCTTTTGGAGAAGTCGACGGAGGAGGCCAATTCGCCGCGCGACAGCCCGCCCGACCAGAACAGCCGCTCCAGCATGGCGCGCTCGCCGTCCGACAGACGTTGCCAGTCAACCATCGGCGTGTGCCTTTCTGAACATGGGGAGTTAGACCCCCACCTAACCTCCCCCGCTGAGCGGGGGAGGGACTGCCGCTGAGCGTCGACAAAGCTCAAATCCCCTCCCCCGCCCAGCGGGGGAGGGTCAGGGTGGGGGCATTCGGAGCCGACACCACCACATCCACCTCCCTACCACACACACCCCACTTTTGCCAAATTATGTTCGAAGTCGTCCATTGTCTGTCCAAAGCGACGAGCTTACCATCCGCTTAACAGACGAAGCGGCGTCTTCCGGGACGACACGCTCCGCAATGGGAGAAACGTCATGGACGGCATCCGCCCCGCCACAACGCGGCCGGTGGACAGGCCGTCAGGGGGTGCGGAGCCATGAGCCTGCATGTCGCCTTCGACGGCATCACCAAGGAATTTGGAGCCGTGCGCGTGCTGCACGGCGTCGGCTTCGACCTGCATCCGGGGCGGGTGCATGGCTTGCTGGGCGAGAACGGCGCCGGCAAATCGACGCTGATGAAGATCCTCTCCGGCTATCACGCGCCGACCGCCGGCACGCTCAGCATCGATGGTCAGCCGGTGACCTTCAAAAGCTCCCGCGACGCCGAGAAGCGCGGGATCGTGCTGATCCACCAGGAACTCAGCCTTGCCGACGACCTCACCGTCGCCCAGAACATGTTCCTCGGCCACGAGATCAAGCGCGGCTGGCTGCTGGACGACCGCGCGATGCGCGAACAGGCGGCCCACGCCCTGCGTCAGGTCGGCTTCGACCGCGACCCCGACACCAAGGTCCGCGATCTGATCGTCGCCGAGAAACAGCTGGTGGAAATCGCCAAGGCGCAGCTGCGCAACGCCCGCCTGCTGATCATGGACGAGCCGACGGCCAGCCTGACACCATCCGAATGCGACCGGCTTTTCAAGCTGATCGGCCGGCTGCGGCAAGACGGCGTCACCATCGTCTACATCTCCCACAAGCTCGACGAGGTGGAGCGCATCACCGACGAGGTGATCGTCATGCGCGACGGCCGCTTCGTCGCCCGCGCCCCCACCGCCGAGACGCCGCGCCAGCGCATGGCGACGCTGATGGTCGGGCGCGAGTTGACCGACATGTTCCCGGACAAGCACATCCCGGCCATCGGCAAGCCGCTGATGGCGGTGCGCGGACTGACCGTCCCCGGCTGGGCGGAGGATGTCAGCTTCGACCTCGCTCCCGGCGAGATCCTGGGCTTCGCCGGGCTTGTCGGCGCCGGCCGCACCGAACTGTTCGAAGGCATCCTGGGCCTACGCCCGCGCAGCGGCGGCACCATCGAGATCGAAGGCCGCCCGGTGTCCTTGCGCACCCCGCGCGAGGCGATGCGCAACGGCCTGACCTATCTCAGCGAGGACCGCAAGGGCAAGGGCCTGCACGTCAAGATGGGGTTGCGCGACAACCTGACCCTGATGACGCTGCGCCACCACGCCCAGCCGCTGCTGTCGCCGGCGTCGGAGGCCAATGCACTGGAACACGCAGTGGCCAACTTCGGCATCCGTGGCGATCCGCAAGGGGCGGCATCGTCCCTGTCCGGCGGCAACCAGCAGAAGCTGGCCATCGCCAAGTTCCTGGAGCCCGACCCGCGCGTCTTCGTGCTGGACGAGCCGACGCGCGGCGTCGATGTCGGCGCCAAGCGGGACATCTATTTCCTGATCGCGCGTCTGGCCGCCGAAGGGCGCGGCGTGATCGTAATCTCATCCGAACTGATCGAACTGATCGGGCTCTGCCACCGGGTGATCGTGATGCGCGGGCGCCGGGTGACCGCGACCGTGCCCGCCGACCGGCTCAGCGAAGAGGAGTTGATTGCCCATGCCATCGGGACAGATGCCAGCGGGACCGACGTCGGCACCCACACCCGCAACTGAGGCCCGCGCCGTGTCCACTGCCAAGCCGGCGCGCCGGTTTGATCCGCACCGCTTCGGCCCGGTCATCGGGCTGGTGCTGCTGCTGATCGTCGGCACGGCGCTGAACCCGGATTTCGCGACCTGGGACAACATGATGAACGTGCTGACCCGCACGGCCTTCATCGGGATCATCTCCATCGGCATGTGCTTCGTCATCATCTCCGGCGGCATCGATCTGTCGGTGGGGTCGATGGCGGCGCTGATCGCCGGCGGGATGATCCTGCTGATGAACGCGCTGGCCGCATCGGTCGCTTCGCCGGTCGCGGTGGTGGCGCTCGGCATGCTGTTCGCGCTGCTGCTGGGCGGCGGCTTCGGGCTGGCGCACGGCTATCTGGTCACGCGCGGACGGATCGAGCCCTTCATCGTCACTCTGGGCACGCTCGGCATCTTCCGCGCCGTCCTGACCTGGCTGGCGGATGGCGGCGCCATCACGCTGGACAACGACCTGTCGGAGGCCTACGGCCCGGTCTATTACGGCAGCCTGCTCGGCATTCCGGTGCCGGTCTGGGTGTTTCTGCTGGTGTCGGTGGCGGGGGCCGTCCTGCTGAACCGGACCGCCTTCGGCCGCTATGTTCAGGCCATCGGCTCCAACGAGCAGGTGGCCCGCTTCGCCGCGGTGGATGTCGACCGGGTGAAGCTGCTGACCTACGGCCTGCTCGGCGTGTGCGTCGGCATCGCCACGGTGCTGTATGTGCCGCGCCTGGGCTCCGCCTCCCCCACCACCGGTCTGCTGTGGGAGTTGGAAGCGATTGCCGCGGTGATCGTCGGCGGCACCTCCTTCAAGGGGGGCGAGGGGCGCATCGCCGGGACGGTGATCGGTGCGGTGCTGCTGTCGGTCATCAGCAACATCCTGAACCTGACCAGCATCATCAGCGTCTATCTGAACGCGGCGGTCCAGGGCTGCGTCATCATCGCCGTCGCCTTCCTGCAGCGCCGGCGTCCTTAAAAACGATAAGGAGGAGAAACGTCATGTCGGAAGTTGCGCGTTATTCCCGCCGTTCAATGTTGGGCCGTCTTGTCTTGGGCGCCGGCATTGCGATGGCGGCGACGGTCGCCCTCGGCGGCGTCGCCTTCGCGGCGGATCCGGTGAAGCTGGGCGTCAGCATCCCGGCCGCCACCCACGGCTTCACCGGCGGCATCGTCTGGTGGGCCAATCAGGCGAAGGCGGAGCTGGAAAAGGCCCATCCCACCCTGAAGATCACCGTCAAGACCGCCAGCGGCGCGCCGGAGCAGGCGAACCAGCTTCAGGATCTGGTGACGGTGACCAAGATCGACTCTCTGGTCATCTTCCCCTTCGAATCCGCCGCCCTGACCCAGCCGGTGCTGCAGGCCAAGAAGAAGGGCGTCTACGTCACCGTCGTCGACCGCGGCCTGACCGATCCGAGCGCCCAGGACGCCTACATCGCCGGCGACAACACCGCCTTCGGCCGCATCCCGGCCGAATACATCGCGAAGAAGTACAACGGCAAGGCCAACATCGTGGCGCTCCGCGGCATCCCGACCACGCTCGACAACGAGCGGTGGGAAGCCTTCACCGCCGTGATGAAGCAGCATCCCGGCATCAAGATCCTGGACGCCAAATACGCCAACTGGAACCGCGACGACGCCTTCAAGGTGACGCAGGACTTCCTGACCCGCTTCAAGGAGATCGACGTCATCTGGGCCGCCGACGACGACATGGCCTTCGGCGTGCTGAAGGCGATCGAGCAGGCCAAGCGCACCGACATCAAGGAAGTGTTCGGCGGTGCGGGTTCCAAGACGATGGTGAAGACCATCATGGACGGCTCCAACCCGCTGCTCCACGCCGACGTGTCCTATTCGCCGAAGTTCATCTACGACGCCATCAAGATGACCGCCGAAGCCCGCCTGAAGGGCGACAAGCTGCCGGCGACCCACATCATCCCATCGGCGCTGATCACCAAGGAGAACGCGAAGGAGTTCTACTTCGCGGATTCGCCGTACTGAGCGTCGGCGCCGGTTGCCCCCTCCCCGACCCTTCCCCGCTGGTGCGGGAGAGGGTGCCTTCTGCGAAGCGGCGGCAGTCCCCTCTCCCGCGTCAGCGGGGGAGGGTTAGGGAGGGGGCTTCCCGCACGCCCCCATCAGGGAGCCAAAACCCATGAAGACTATCAAAGGCCCCGCGATCTTCCTCGCCCAGTTCGCGGGCGACGCCGCGCCGTTCAACTCGCTGGACGCCATCGCCCGCTGGGCTGCCGGCCTCGGCTTCAAGGGCGTGCAGATCCCGACCTGGGACCGCCGCCTGTTCGACCTGCAGAAGGCCGCCACCAGCCAGACCTACTGCGACGAGGTCAAGGGCACGCTCGCCGATGCCGGGGTCGAGTTGACCGAGCTGTCCACCCACCTGCAGGGCCAGCTGGTCGCCGTCCACCCCGCCTACGACGCGCTCTATGACGGCTTCGCCCCGGCGGAGGTCCATGGCCGGCCCGACGCGCGGCAGGCCTGGGCGGTGGAACAGCTGCATCTCGCCGCCAAGGCCTCCGCCAACCTCGGCCTGACCGCGCACGCCACCTTCTCCGGAGCGCTGGCATGGCCCTATCTCTACCCGTGGCCGCAGCGTCCACCGGGCCTGATCGAGACCGCCTTCGACGAGTTGGGCCGGCGCTGGCGCCCGATCCTCGACGCCTTCGACGAGGCCGGCTGCGACCTCTGCTATGAAATCCACCCCGGCGAGGACCTGTTCGACGGCACCACCTTCCAGATGTTCCTCGACCGGGTGGATGGGCACAGGCGCTGCAACATCCTGTTCGATCCCAGCCACTTCGTCCTGCAGCAGTTGGACTATCTCCGCTACATCGACGTCTTCCATGACCGCATCCGCATGTTCCACGTCAAGGATGCGGAGTTCAACCCGACCCCCTGGCAGGGCGTCTATTCCGGCTATGCGCCGTGGAAGGACCGGGCCGGGAGATTCCGCTCGCTGGGCGACGGGCAGGTCGATTTCCGCGGCATCTTCTCCAAGTTGACCCAGTACGGCTTCGACGGCTGGGCGGTGCTGGAATGGGAATGCTGCATCAAGCATCCGGAGCAGGGAGCCGCCGAAGGCGCCCGCTTCATCCAGGACCACATCATCCGCGTCACCGACCGCGCCTTCGACGATTTCGCCGATGCCGGAACCGACGAGGCGGCCAACCGCCGGATTCTCGGTCTGGGGAAAGGGACATCATGAGCGCGGACCAAACACCCGCGGCCTCCAGGCGCTTGAGGCTGGGCATGGTCGGCGGCGGCCAGGGCGCCTTCATCGGCGCGGTCCACCGCATCGCCGCCCGCATCGACGACCGTTATGAACTGGTCGCCGGCGCCCTGTCCTCCAACCCGGAACGGGCGCGGGCCAGCGGGGCGGAGCTGTTCCTGGCGCCGGACCGCTGTTACGACGACTTTCGCAGGATGGCGGCGGCGGAGGCGGCGCGGTCCGATGGCATCGACGCGGTCGCCATCGTCACGCCGAACCACCTGCATCACCCCGCCGCCAAGGCTTTCCTCGAGGCCGGCATTCACGTCATCTGCGACAAGCCGCTGGTCCACACGATGGAGGAGGCGGAGGAACTGGCGGCATTGGTGCACAGCCGCGACCTCGTCTTCGTGCTGACCCACAATTACAGCGGCTACCCGATGATCCGGCAGGCCCGCGCCATGGTCGCGGCCGGGACGCTGGGTAAAGTCCGTGTGGTGCAGGCCGAATATGCCCAGGACTGGCTGGCGACCGATCTGGAGGCCAGCGGCCAGAAGCAGGCCTCCTGGCGCACCGACCCGGCGCAGAGCGGCATCGCCGGCTGCATCGGCGACATTGGCACCCACGCCTTCCATCTGGCGGAGTTCGTGACCGGCCTGCACTGCACCGATCTTGCCGCCGATCTGACCGCCTTCGTGCCCAACCGGCGGCTGGACGACAACGCCCACATCATGATGCGTTTCGACGGCGGCGCCCGCGGCATGCTGTGGGCGAGCCAGGTCTGTCCCGGCACCACCAACGGCCTGCGCCTGCGCGTCTTCGGCGAGGCGGGCGGCCTGGAATGGCAGCAGGAACAGCCCAACGAACTGCGTTTCACCCCGCTGGGTGAGCCGACCCGCACCCTGCTGCGCGCCGGTGCCGGCAGTCTGCCGGCCGCCAGCGCCATCTCCCGCACCCCCGCCGGCCATCCAGAAGGCTATCTGGAAGGTTTCGCCCAGATCTACCGCGACGCCGCCGACCTCATCGCCGCCCGGCTAGACGGCCGCCCGCCCCCCGCCGACGTGCCCTTGCCGACGGTGGAGGACGGGGTGCGCGGCGTGCGCTTCATCCATGGCGCGGTGGAGTCCAGCCGGCGCAATGCAGCGTGGGTTTCGTTGGTTGACTAGTTCCCTCTCCCAGGACGGGAGAGGGAGTTTAATCGCCCCAAAGAAAGCCGGTCCTCTTCCATGAGGGCCGGCTTTTTGCGTTCGGCCAAGCGCAATGCACAGAACCGGCAAAAGCCGTTCCGATGAGGCAATCAAGCCACCTGCCCTTTCCGTAGCATCTGTTCATCAAGACAACCGGAGCCGGACCAGCCGGCCGGCACGGCCCCGAACGGACTACGCATGACCATCCACGACTTCCACCCGTCGCGCCGGACGGTCCTTTCCGGCAGCGCCGCCCTCGCCGTTGCAGGTGGCGGCGTGCTGAGCGCGCTCACCGGCCCGGCCGCGGCGGCCGGCACGCAGACCGAACGCAAAGACATGATCAAAGGAACGAAACCCATGCTCCAGGGCAGCTACGTCACCACCAAGGACGGCGTCCAGATCTACGTCAAGCAGTGGGGACCGCAGACCGGCCAGCCCATCGTCTTCAGCCATGGCTGGCCGCTGACCGGCGACGCCTTCGAAGACCAGATGATGTTCCTGGCCCAGCACGGCTACCGCACCATCGCCCATGACCGCCGCGGCCATGGCCGCTCGTCGCAACCCGGCTTCGGCAACGATCTCGACCATTACGCCGACGATCTGGCCGCGGTGACCGAGGCGCTGGACCTGAAGAACGCCGTTCATGTCGGCCATTCCACCGGCGGCGGCGAGGTCGCGCGCTACATCGGCCGCCATGGCGTGTCGCGCGTCGCCAAGGCCGCCCTGATCGGCGCCATCCCGCCCATCATGGTGAAGACCGACTGGAACCCCGACGGCGTGCCGATGGAGGTGTTCGACGGCATCCGTGCCGGCGTGAAGGCCGACCGCTCGCAGTTCTTCAAGGACCTTGCCCTGCCCTTCTACGGCTTCAACCGTCCCGGCGCCAAGGTTTCGCAGGGCGCCATCGACGGCTTCTGGATGCAGGGCATGATGGGCGGCCTGCTGGCCGAGTACGAGTGCGTCAAGGCCTTCTCCGAAACCGACCAGCGCGAAGACCTGAAGAAGATGATCGTCCCGACGCTGGTCCTGCACGGCGACGACGACCAGATCGTCCCGATCGCCACCTCCGCCAAGGCCGCCGTCAAGCTTCTGCCGAAGGGCACGCTCAAGGTTGTGGCCGGTGCGCCGCACGGCCTGTGCACCACGCACAAGGACATCGTGAACGAGGAACTGCTGGCCTTCATCCGGAGCTGAGCCATGACCTACCTGTCCCGTCTCGACCTGCACGATGCCGTGCGCAAGGAAGCCGCGGCGCTGCTCCAGGCCCGCCTGTCCGATGCGCTCGACCTGGAAGCCCAGACCAAGCAGGCGCACTGGAACGTCAAGGGTCCGCACTTCCTGCAACTGCACGAACTGTTCGACCGCGTCCATGATGAGGTCGAGGGCTTCGTCGACGTGATCGCCGAGCGCATCACCACCCTGGGCCACATCGCCGACGGCCGGGTGCAGACCACCGCTGCCCGCAGCGCTCTCTACGAATATCCGCTGCAGGCGGTCGACGGCGTGGCGCACCTGAAGGCGCTGGCCGGCGCACTGGCCCAGTTCGGCGCCCGCGTGCGCGCCGACATCGAGACCGCCACTGGCGTGGGCGATGCCGACACCGCCGATCTGTTCACCCAGGTCTCGCGCGAGTGCGACAAGCAGCTGTGGATGCTAGAAGCCCATCTGGTGACCGGCGAATCCGCTGCCTGATCTCCACCGTCACTGTTTCCTTTGACGCAACAGTCATGTTTCAAATCGCATGATTGTTCGAACCGCCTCCACCATGACAAGGTCCCTGTCAGACGGCGCCGACGACGCACCGACAGCAGGCGGCCCAATCTTTGAAACCCACGCAAAACAGGAAACGAAAATGACCTTCCCGGCCAAGTCGCTCATCAACGCCGACGACACCGTCTTCATTTTCATCGATCATCAGCCGCAGATGTCCTTCGGCGTGGTCAACATCGACCGCCAGCAGCTGAAGAACAACACCATCGCTCTGGCCAAGACCGCCAAGCTGTTCGGCGCCTCGACCATCGTGACCGCCGTCGAGACCGAGAGCTTCTCCGGCTACATCTGGCCCGAGCTGATGGACGTCCTGAAGCAGGACCCGATCGAGCGCACCTCGATGAACAGCTGGGATTCGGAAGAGCTGGTGGCCGCCGTCAAGGCGACCGGCAAGAAGAAGCTGGTGATGGCCGCCCTGTGGACCGAAGCCTGCCTGCTCTACCCGACGCTGTGCGCCATCGAGGAAGGCTTCGAGGTCTACATCGTCACCGACGCCTCGGGCGGCACCTCCAAGGAGGCCCATGACGCCGCGGTCCGCCGCATGGAGCAGGCCGGCGCCCATTCCATCACCTCGATCAACGTCCTGCTGGAAATCCAGCGCGACTGGGCCAAGCGCGAAACCTATGACGGCGTGATGAACATCGTTCGCGAGCATTTCGGCGCCTACGGCATGGGCGTCGATTACGCCTACACCATGGTCCACAAGGCCCCGCAACGCGGCGAGTACGCCCACAAGGTGACCGCCGCCGCCGCCCACGAACATGCGTGATCCTGCTCCCAGGGTGATTGCATGAGTGTTTGAAGCAGCGGCCTTCCGTCTCGGAAGCCCTTCTCCCCTTGTGGGGCGGGATCGGCCAAACGCCAACGGCGTTTTGCCGACCCGCGGGTTGGGATGAGGGGTGCTGCGGCCGAGGGCCGGTGGAAGTATTGGACTTGCGCCCCCTCACCCCAACCCCTCTCCCGCAAGGGGAGAGGGGCTTCTAAGGCGGGTGAAGCATGCATGCGATTGCTCCACTCCCTCCCCGGTGCCCGGTTCCGGCCGGGCACCGGTCCCCATTACCAGATCGGGAGCCCGGACCCATGATGCCCTATCTTCTTTCGGCCGGCGCCGGCATCCTGGTCGGCGTCATCTATGCGCTGATCGGGGTCCGGTCGCCGGCACCGCCGACCATCGCCTTGATCGGGCTGCTCGGCATGCTGGTCGGTGAGCAGGTTGTGCCGGTCGTCAAGCGCCTGATCGCCGGCGAGCCGGTCGTCGCCTTCATCCAGACCGACTGCGCCCGCCATGTGCTGGGACCGCAGGCCGGGGCCGACAGGACGCCGGCCGCCACCACTCCGGAAGGAGAGAAGGCATGACGCCCCCAAACCCGCCCGCGATCAGCCGCCGGAAGGCGATGGCGGGAACCGCCGCCGCGTCCCTGCTCTCCGCGCCGCTGATGTCCACCCTCGCGTCCAGAACCGGGAATGCCGCCATGCCCAACACCGCCACCACTGGTGACGTGATCCTCGTCAACGCCAAGGTCACCACGCTGGACCGCGCTAACCCGCAGGCCAGCGCCATCGCCATCCGCGACGGCCGCTTCCTCGCCGTCGGCACGGAGGCCGAGGTGCGCGCCGCCGCGCCGCAGGCGACGGTGATCGACGCCAAGGGCCGGCGGGTGATCCCCGGGCTGATCGACAGCCACATGCACATCATCCGCGGCGGCCTAAACTACAACATGGAGCTGCGCTGGGATGGCGTGCCGAGCCTTGCCGACGCCATGTCCATGCTGAAGCAGCAGGCGGCGATCACGCCGCCGCCGCAATGGGTCCGGGTGGTCGGCGGCTTCACCGAGCACCAGTTCGCCGAAAAGCGCCTGCCGACCATTGAGGAGCTGAACGCCGCCGCCCCCGACACGCCGGTCTTCATCCTGCACCTCTACGACCGCGCCCTGCTGAACGCCGCGGCCCTGCGCGCCGTCGGCTACACCAAGGACACGCCGAATCCGCCTGGCGGCGAGATCGTGCGCGACGCGGCCGGCAACCCGACTGGCCTGCTGCTGGCCCAGCCCAACGCGACGATCCTCTATTCGACGCTGGCCAAGGGACCGAAGCTGCCGCCCGAGTACCAGCTGAACTCCACCCGCCATTTCATGCGCGAGATGAACCGGCTGGGCGTGACCGGGGTGA
Organism: Azospirillum largimobile; assembly: GCF_977007025.2. Lineage (NCBI taxonomy): Bacteria > Pseudomonadati > Pseudomonadota > Alphaproteobacteria > Rhodospirillales > Azospirillaceae > Azospirillum > Azospirillum largimobile. Next base: position 291,273 of record NZ_CDRMUA020000003.1, on the reverse strand, counting down.
TCGACGCCGGCGGCGGCTACCAGAACTATCCCGACGACTACGCCATCATCGAGAAGCTGCATGCCGATGGCGAGCTGACCCTGCGCATCAGCTACAACCTGTTCACCCAGAAGCCGAAGGAGGAGTTGTCCGACTTCGCCGGCTGGGCGTCGAAGGTCAAGCCCGGCGACGGCGACGACAGCTACCGCCACAACGGCGCCGGCGAGATGCTGGTCTATTCCGCCGCCGACTTCGAGGATTTCCGCGTCGCCCGCCCCGACATGCCGCCCAACATGGAAGGCGATCTGGAGCCGGTAATCCGCCTGCTGGCCGAGAACCGCTGGCCCTGGCGTCTGCACGCCACCTACGACCAGACCATCAGCCGCGCGCTGGACGTGTTCGAGAAGGTCAACCGCGACATCCCCTTCGACGGGCTGCACTGGTTCTTCGACCATGCCGAGACGATCAGCGACCGCAACATCGACCGCATCGCGGCCCTTGGCGGCGGCATCGCGATCCAGCATCGCATGGCCTACCAGGGCGAATATTTCGTCGAGCGCTACGGCGCGAAGGCGGCCGAACGCACCCCGCCCATTGCCAAGATGATGGCGGCCGGCCTGCCGGTCGGCGCCGGCACCGACGCCACCCGCGTCGCCAGCTACAACCCGTGGGTCTCGCTGTCCTGGCTGGTGACGGGCAAGACGGTGGGCGGCCTCAGCCTCTACCCCCAGGCCAACCGGATGGACCGCGAGACGGCGCTGCGGCTATGGACGGAGGCCAACACCTGGTTCTCCAACGAACAGGGCAAGAAGGGCCAGATCAAGGCCGGGCAGTTGGCCGACCTCGCCGTGCTGTCCGACGATTTCTTCTCGGTTTCCGAGGACCGCATCGCCCATCTCGGCTCCGTCCTGACCATGCTCGGCGGCGCGGTGGTGCATGGCGAGGGCGACTACGGCCCGCTGGCGCCGCAATTGCCGAAGCCGATGCCGGACTGGTCGCCGGTGCGGACCTTCGGCGGCTATTACAAGTCGGCCGACGGCGGTGCGGGCGACCAGCGCAAGGCTCTGGCATCGGCCTGCGGCTGCGCCACCGGCTGCGGCGTCCACGGCCATGACCATGCCGCCGCCTATGCCGCCGACGTTCCGGCCGCCGACGTGCAGTCCTTCTGGGGCGCGCTCGGCTGCGGCTGCTGGGCTGTGTGAGGTCCTTTCCCCGAAAGCTGGTCCCCTCTCCCCCCTGGGGAGAGGGTTAGGGTGAGGGGGTCGCACGGCGAGGAGCATCAAGGGTCGCGCGCTCTCCGCCCCCCACCAGATCCGCTCGATGCATCCCCCTCACCCCGACCCTCTCCCCGGGGGGAGAGGGAGATTTTCGCCTCACCCACAAAACAAAACGGTGCCCCATGACCTTCCGGGACATAGAACGCCCCATCGACCGCATCCTGGACTGGGACGGCACATGGCTGCTGGCGCGGCTGGCTCTGGTCGGGGCCTATCTGCTGGGCGGGCTGGTGAAGCTGGCCGACTGGCCGGGCGCCGTCGCCGAACAGGCGCATTTCGGCCTGCATCCGCCGGAGCTGTGGGCGGCGCTGACCATCCTGGTGGAGCTTGTCGGGCCGCTGCTGATCCTGCTGGATCGGGCGCTGTGGCTGGGCGCCGGGGTGCTCGGCGTGTTCACGGTGCTCGCCGCGCTGATCGCCAACGACTTCTGGACCATGGCCGGACAGGAGCGCTTCATGGCGACCAACGCCTTCTTCGAGCATCTCGGGCTGGTCGGCGGCTTCGTACTGGCCGCCATGCTGTCGCGGCTGCGCCGGCGCTCCCGGCGCTTCTGAGGGAGGCCCGCCCGGCCCGGTCAAGGCACACAATCAGTGAACCCGGCCGGGCACCAGGCTGTCGACGATCCGCACCAGTTCCACCACCGACCGCGCCTCCATCTTGCGCATGGCCTGACCGCGGTGCAGCTTCACCGTCGCTTCGCTGAGGCCGAGGTCGTCGGCGATCTGCTTGTTGCGCAGGCCGGACACCACCATCATCGTGATCTCGCGCTCACGCGCCGTCAGCGTGTCGAAGCGGGCGCGCTGGGTGACGAGACCGCGCTCCTGGTCGCGCTGCTCGCCATGCCGGGCGATGGCGGCGTGGATGGCGTCCAGCAGTTCCTGGTGATGCACCGGCTTGGTCAGGAACTCGAAAGCCCCCGCCTTCATCGCACGGACCGACATCGGCACGTCGGCATGCCCGCTGATGAAGATCACCGGCAGGCTGTTGCCGCAGCGCGCCAGTTCCGCTTGGAAATCCAGCCCGCTGCGCCCCGGCAGCCGCACGTCCAGCACCATGCAGCCGACATCGATGACCGGGCGCTGGTCGATGTATTGCTGAACCGATCCGAAGCTCTTCACCTGCAGCCCGACGGACTCGAGCAGCCCTTCCAGCGCCTCGCGGACGGCCTCGTCGTCGTCGATGATCACCACGGTCACCACGTCCGCGGCGGTTTCGGCCTTGCCCCTCATCACACCCCTCCGGACGATACCGGCAGCACGAATTCGAACACGCTCCCGCAAGGGGTGCCCGGCGTGGCGGTCAGCCGTCCGCCATGCAGCTCCACGATCGACCGGCTGATCGACAGGCCCATGCCCAACCCGTCCGGCTTGGTGGTGTACAGGGCCCGGAAGATGGCGTCGACATCGGCGTCCGCGATGCCCGTTCCACTGTCCTCGACGCGGACACTGATCCAGCCGTCCTCGCTGGCGGTGACGATGCGCAGGCGCCGCTCCGGCAGGTCCGGGTTCGCCATCGCCTCGACCGCGTTCATCACCAGATTGAGGACGAGCTGCTGCAACTGCACCCGGTCGCCATGGACCCACGGCGATCCGGCCTGCAGGTCGGTCTCCACCGCAATGCGGGCGCGGCGCAGTTCTCCCCGCACCAGAGCCAGCGTGTCGGCGATCAGCGCGCTCATATCCACCCATCCGGGATCGGCCGGGGTCCGGCGCGCCAGGGCATGGATGCTGCGAACCACGTCGCCGGCCCGCTGGGCGTCGCGCACGATCCGTTCCACCACGACGCGGGTCTTGGCCAAGTCGGGATGCGGCTGCGACAGGTGCTGGAGGCAGGTGCCGGCGTTGGTGATGATCGCCATCAGCGGCTGGTTGACCTCATGCGCCACGGCGGCGGCCAGTTCCCCCATCATGGTCATCCGGCCGATATGGGCGAGGTCGGCCTGGGCCTTGCGCAGTGCCTCCGCGATCTGGCGGCGCTGAGTCAGGTCGCTGAACACCAGGATGGAGCCGACCATGTCCCCGCGGTCGTCGATGATGGCGGAACAGCGCTCCTCCACCACGATCCCGGTCGGCACCACCACGCCGGCCGGAGCGGTCTCGCCGCGCGGCAGCAGCCGCGACAGCCGTTCCGGCGGAGCGAAGGCGCCGCTGCGCAGGACGACGGCGGAGAAATCCTCCAGCGGTTCGTGCGTCTCCTCGTCCACCGCGACGAAGACGGAGGCGAGCGGCTGCCCGGCCGCCTCCGCCGCCGTCCAGCCGGTCATCGTCTCGGCCACCCGGTTCATGAAATCGACGCGGCCCTGGGGATCGCACAGGATGACGCCGTCGCGGATGCTGGCGAGCGTGGCAGCATAGCGCCGCTCGCTCATCCGCAGCCGGGCGTCGCTGGCATGCTTGTAGAGCGCCATCTGGATGACCGTGCGCATCTGCGGCTCTTCGAAGGGCTTCAACAGATAGCCGAAGGGCTCCGTCAGGCTGGCGCGCTGCACCACCTCGTCATTGGCGTAAGCCGTGAGAAAGACGACGGGGATGCGCTGGGCATCGCGGATCAGGCGCGCCGCCTCGATCCCGTCCATCTCCCCTTCCAGGCGGATGTCCATCAGGACCAGATCGGGCTGATGGCTGCAGGCCAGCCGGACCGCCTCCTCGCCGCTGGCCGACATGCCGACCACGACATGCCCCATTCGGGAAAGTTGATGCTGAATATCGCGCGCAACGATGCGGTCGTCTTCGACGATCAGGATCCGTGCCGCGATCATTCACTTCCCCGGTTACGCCCCTTCAAAGGAAAGGTGACGATGAACTCCGTCCCTGTGCTGGAACTATATTTCAACGAGCCGTGCAATTGGCTGGTCAGGTCAGCAATCAGCTGAAAACCGACCGTGTCCATCCTATCGGGATCGTACCCTTCGGGCAAGCCCACGCCGTCATCACGGACGGATAGCCGGCAGTCCCGCCCGTCCGATGCCAGCCCCACGCCGAGCACCCCGCCCCGCCCGCCCGGAAAGGCGTGCTTCAGCGCGTTGGAGACCAGTTCGTTGACGATCAGGCCGCAGGGCACCGCCCGGTCGAGGTCGAGCTTCAGGTCGTCCATGTCGATGTCCAGCCGCACCGCGCCGGCTTGCCGGGAATAGGCGCGCAACAGATGGGCGCACACCGATTCCAGATGCTCGCGCATCGGCACGCGGGCGAAATTGCCGAGCCGGTAGAGGTTCTCATGCACCAGCGCCATCGACCGCACCCGGTCGCGGCTGTCGGCGAACAGGGCGGCGACCGCCTCGTCCTCGATGCGGCGGGCCTGGAGGTTGAGGAGGCTGGTGACCAGCTGAAGGTTGTTCTTCACCCGGTGGTGGATCTCCTTCAGCAGCGCCTCCTTCTCCTCCAGCGTCGCGGTCTCCAGAGACGCCGCCGCCTGGGCGCCGAGCAGCGTCAGGATGTTGACCCGCTGCGGGGTGAAGGCATGGGTCGCCAGTGCGTTCTCCAGATGCAGCAGCCCGACGACGCGGCGGCGGCGGACCAGCGGCATGCACAGGATGGAACGCGCCTCCGTCTCGCGCAGATAGGGATCGGCGGAAAAGGGGCCGGGGGCGCGGGTGTCGTCGACGATCACCGCCTCCTGGTCGCGGATCGCGCCGTGGAGGATGGCATGGGGCAGCGGGATGCGGTCGGCATCCTCCTGCACCAGCCGGACCGACACGCCATACAGCCCGGTTGTCGCCTCCGCCTCCACCCGCAGCCGTTCGCCGCGGGCCAGGATCAGCATGCCGCGGCTGGCGCCGGCATGTTCCAGCACCAGGGTCAGCAGCGTGGTGGTGAGCTGTTCCACGCTCGCCTGGTCGGAAACCGTGCGCAACGTGCCGAGAAGTGCGGCCAGATCGATGCCGTCGAAGCCGCGCGGCGCCTCCGGCACCGCCGGTTCCTCCGCATCCAGGCCAAGGGAGGGATAGCGGCGGGCGAGCTGCCCGACCTTGGCGGTGGCGCCCCAGTGCGCATAGCAGGCAGCCGCGTCGCGGATGCAGGCGAGTTCCAGCGTCGGCACGCCCAGCCGGCGATAGAGGCCGGCGGCGCATTCATGGGCCAGCGCCTCCACATGCGGCAGGGCGGTGCGCCGCGCCGCCTGGACCGCGCGGTCATAGCCGCGCATGGCATCCTCCGTCCGCGCTTGCGTCCGTGCCGCCTCCGCCTCGGCTAGGGCGAAGCGGGCGTCGAAACTGTCGGGGCTGTGGCCCGCCCAGTCGCGCAGCTGGTCGAGATGGCGGGCGAGTGCGGCGGCGTGGTGGGCGCGGTGGTCCGGCCGGACGTCGTCCATCGCCCCGGCCCGTGCCAATGCCGCATGGAAATGGAATTCCGCCATCTCCCAATGGCCGGACGTGGTCCACAGCAACCCTTCCGCCCGCTCCGCCGCCTCGACCGCCGCCGCCATCTCGCCGGCGATGCAGCGGAGCTGGAGGGTGCGGATCCAGTGCCAGCAGGTGGCGATGTCCAGGCTGGGATTGGCCAGCAGCCGGGCCTCGAAGGCGGCATTGTCGAAGCCCTGCCCGTCGAAGCAGCCGATGGCGTCGGTCTGTCCGCGCAGGGCGCGCAGCAGTTGCAGCTGGGTCGTCAGGATATCGGCGCAAAGCCCGAACTTCACCTGCCGGACATAGGCCAGCCGCGCCTCCGCCGTGCGCTGGACCGTCGCCAGCGGATCGCCCGAGGCCAGCATGCTGGTGACCAGGGTGACGCTGGTGAACCCGCCATAGGTGACGTCGCCGGCCTCCCGCGCCTCCTCGAAGGCGCGCAGCAGCAGGGCGCGCTCGCTGCGGATGTCGCGGGTCCAGGGGACGACGTGATAGGCGAAGGTCATCAGCACCCGCGCCCGGTAGCGCGTCGGCCCCTGCCGCTCCGCCAGATCGTAGCCGAGCCGGCCGAACTCGTAGCCGGCGGCGTAATCGCCGAAATAGGGGCCGGCCATCATGCCGAGATAGGCGAAGCCCAGGGCGGACGCGTCGCTGCGCCCGTTCCGCAGGGTCAGGTTGGCCATCCGGCACAGGATCAGGCAGACGAGGTTGCGGTCGCTGAAGAAGGCCGGCGGCAATGCCGCGGCCAGTACGTCCAGCGTCGCCCGGCTGTCGGGGTCGGCGACGGCCGACATCGATGCCAGCGACGCGATGGGCCGGTCGCCGATCGCCTCCCTCAGCCGGGCGTATTCCTCCTGTGCCAGCGCTGCCGGCGGATGGGCCGCCCAGTCGATGCCGACGCCCTTCAGATAGGCCAGACAGGCATCGATGGCGCGGTCGCTGCGGTCGATGGCGGTATAGACGGTGACGAGCAGCGCCGTGATGGCGGCGCGGTCCGCCGGGCATTCGGCCCGTCCGGCAAGGCCGATCAGGCGCCGCTCCGCCTGCTGCAGGTCGCCGCAGAGGAACTCGCATTCGGCCTGCAGATGCTCCAGCGCGAAGGCCAGCCGGTGCCGCCGCTCGATCCCACCGCCCTCCAGCAGGCGCAGGCCGCCCAGCGCATAGGCCAACGCCGAGCCATGGGCGCTGGCGGCCTTGGCCTGATGACCGGCGGCGAGATGGAGCGTCGCCACCTCCGCCCGCTCCGGCCCGTCCTGGATCAGGGGAAGGCAGCGGTCATACTGGCCGACCAGTGTGAACAGCCGCTCCCCCGTCATGTCGGCGGCAAAGCCGCGGCGCAGCGCGCGGGCGATGTCGTGGTGGAGCGTGCCGCGCGATTCCGCCGGCACCAGGGCATAGGCTCCTTCCTGCACGCGGTCGTGGAGGAAGCGGAAACCGTCCTCGCTGCGCAGGATCAGCCCCTCTGCCAACACCGGTTCCAGATGGCGCTCCGTCTCCTCCTCCGTCAGGCCGGCGGCGAATGCCAGGGTGGACAGCCGGACGGCGGCGCCGAGCGCGGCATGGCGGGACAGCAGGTCGCGCGCCTGCGCCGGGAAGCGGCCCAGCCGTTCCGTCATCAGCGTGGCGATGCCGGCGCCCGACGGCGCCTGCTCCACCGCCGCCAGATCCCAGTCCCAGCGCCTTGCCTCACGGTCGAACCACAGGCGGCCGGAGCGTTCCAGCGCGGTCAGCAGCTGCACCGCGAAGAAGGCGTTGCCGCCGGTGCGCTCCTGCAGCAGGGCGGCGAGCGCCGCCACCTCGTCCGGCTTGCGGTCGAGGCTGTCGGCGATCATGCGGCGCAGGTCGTCCGGGGACAGCGGTCCCAGCGCGATTTCCTCGCAATCGATCGCTTCACCGGCGATGCCGTCGCGCGCCGCCTGGAATCGGCGCATCAGCGCCTCCAGCGGATGGCCGGCATCGACCTCGTCGCTGCGGTAGGCGCCGACCAGCAGCAAATGGCCGATTCCGCCATCGGCGACCAGCCGATCGAGCAGGTCGAGAGTCGCGCGATCCAGCCATTGCAGATCGTCCAGGAACAGCACCAGCGGGTGGTCGGGACGGGCGAAGGTCTGCAGAACGCGCCGGAACAGCAGGTCGAAGCGGTTCTGCGCCTCCCGCGGCGGCAGGGGCGGGACGGCGGGCTGTTCGCCGATCAGCAGGGCCAGATTGGGGATCAAGGCGGTCATCAGCGCGCCGCCGTCGCCCACCGCCTCCGCAAGAGCGCGGCGCCACTGGTCGCGATGAAGGGCCGGCAGCGCCAGGATGCGGGTGACCAGCGCACGGAAGGCCTCCGCCAGGCTGGCATAGGGCAGGTCTCGCTTGCCCTGGTCGAACTTGCCGGCGGCGAACAGGCCATACGGCGGCACCAGCTGGTCCTCCAGCGACCGGACCACCGCCGACTTGCCGACGCCGGACCGTCCGGCGATCAGGACGACGCCCATCCGCCCGCGGGCGGCGACCCGCTCGAAGGCGGCCTGAAGGGCAGCGACCGGCTCGTCCCGCCCATAGAGGTCCGGCGGCGCGACCAGCCCCTCCGGCATGTCGCGCCGACCGACCGGAAAGGCGGAGATGCGGCCTTCGACGTCCCAGGACCGAAGGGCATGGGTGAGGTCGCGGAGGAGACCGTCGGCGGTCTGGTAGCGGTCCTCCGCCGTCTTGGCCAGCAGCCGCAGCAGGATGTCGGCGACGGCCGCCGGCAAATCGGGCGCATGGTGGACCGGCGGGATCGGCGCGCGCGCGATATGGCTGTGCACCCACTCCATCGCGTCGCGCGCGGCGAAGGGCAGCTCGCCGGTGAACAGCTCGTAGAGCGTGACGCCCAGGGCATAAAGGTCGCTGCGGCGGTCGACCGGACGGTTCATCCGCCCCGACTGCTCCGGCGCCATGTAGGGCAGCAGCGCGTCCGGCCGCTCGACGCCTGCATCTGGTGTGGGGACCGGCAAGGGGCTGGCCCGGCCGAAGCCGGTCAGGCGCACCGATCCGTCATCGCCGACCAGCAGGTTGAAGGGCCTCAGGTCGCCGTGCATCAGGCCGCGGCGATGCAGATGCGCCACCGCCCCGGCGATGCGGACCGCCAGCAAAAGCCGCTGGCGGAAGGGCATCGCCGGCACCGGCAGGACCGACAGCGGCTGTCCGCCGGGATCGGCGAGGGTCAGCACCGGGACCATGCCATGGTGCAGCAGGTCGAGCGGCTTGACCGCCCAGGCCGGGTCCAGCCGGCGGGACAGCTCATGCTCCCGACGCAGCCGGTCAAGCGCCGCATCGGACCGCCCGCCCGGATCATTCGCAAGCGTCAGCGCCATGCGGACCAGGATCGGGAAAGGCTGGCCCGGCCGCATCACCCGCAGCAGCCGGCTTTCCCCGTCGCTGCCCAGGACATGGCCGCCGGAACCGGTCGCCGTCAGATGGTCGAAACTGAGATCCATGTACCGGCCTCTCCCGCGCTTGCGCACCCATGGTAGCGGCATTTTGCCGCCGATGGGGACTCCACCTGCAGGCGCCGGGGAGCCGATCGGCTGACGGTCGCGGCTCGCCCGCTCTTACCCCGCCGCAATGGCGCTGTTGAGGGAGGCGATCAGGACGTGACCGTCGACCGGCTTGCCCAGCACGTCGCGGGCGCCGCCGCCCAGCGCCCTGACCCGCGTGCTGTCGTCGGCATAGGAGGTCATGAAGAGGATCGGCGGGTGCCCGCCGCCATCGGCGTTCAGCCGCTCCTGCAGATCCAGGCCGGACAGGCCGGGCATGCGCACGTCCAGGATGATGCAGGCGATGTCCGCCCGGTCCGCATGGGCCAGGAAATCCTCGGCGGAGACGAAGGGCCGGCAGCGGAAGCCGACGGACCGCAGCAGGTCGTCCAACGCCTCGCGGATCGCCTCGTCGTCGTCGACCACCGCTATCAGGGGTGCATTGGACACGTCGTGATGCCTCGACCGAATGAAGGGCGCCGGTCCCTGGCGCCATGTGCATCCTATCCGGACGGGGTGGAAGCGGGATACCACACCTAGGTCTAGAAGAACGCCGGGCGGGTCATTGCCGCCCGTCGAACGCGACGCGCCCCCGTCGCCCCGCGATCCTTTTGGGCTCAGCCGCGGTCGGCACGCGACAGGGCGTCCACGAAATGGCCCATCGCCAGCTTCATGTCGTTGAAGACCGTTCCCTGGGACACGCCGAGATGGGCGGCGATCTGCGGATAGGACATCCCCTCCACCCGGTTCAGCACCCAGACGCGGCGGGCGCGCTCCGGCAGAGCCTCCATCGCGCCCATGAACTGGGCAAGCCGCTCGCGGTGCAGAAGCCTGTCCTCCACCGACGGGGTGCCGCAGGCCACCTCCAGCGGATCGGCGGTGTCGGAAGCCGGCGCCTCGAACCGCTCCTGGGTGCGGCGGCGGCGGATCTGGTCGAGGGCGAGGTTATGGACGGTGCGGTGAAGGAAGGCGCCGATGTTGTCGATCGGGCCCTTCTGCACCGCGTTGCAGGCCCTGAGATAGCTTTCCTGGATCACGTCCTCTGCCGTCGGCACGTCGCGGACGATGCGCAGGGCCCGGCCGAGCAGGGACTGGCGGTGATCCAGATAGATGGCGGTCAGACTTGCGGGCATGGTCGGCCTATCCGTCGCACGGGGCGCTTCTCCGGGGGTCGTCAGAGATTGATAATGATTCGCAGTTGCTGCTGTCAAGCCGGGCCGCAGATCGCCGGCGGAATGGTTCGATGCTCCGGGCTTTGCCTCCGCGAATGGCATCGGGCGGTTCCCGCGTATATCCACCCGGTGCAATTTGTGCCGGTGCAATTTGTGGCCGTCCCGCGCTTCGAACGTCTAAGATGCGGGGGCATGCTGACAGAGGATGGGCAACGCGGGTGAGGCAGGACAGGTCCAGCGGAAAGAAGGCGGAACCCGGCTACCGCCATGCCGATCCGGTGACCGATGCGGCGCTCGACTGGTTCGTCCGGCTGCTCGACGCTCCGGCCGATCCGGCGACGCTGGCCGCCTATCGGGCGTGGCGGCAGAGCGACCCGCGCCATGCCCGGGCGTTCGACCGGCTGACCGAGGTCGGCGGCATGGCGGAACTGCACAGCGCCACCTTAGCTCATCTGCCGGCGGCGCATCTCCCGGCGAATCCGGTGCCCGTGCCGATCCGGCAGGCGCGGCATTCGCGCCGCGCCTGGATGGGCGCGATCGCGGCGACGGGGCTGCTGGCCGTGGTCGGGACGCATCTCTATCCCGATCTGAAGACCCGCTGGAGCGCCGACCACCGCACCGCCGTCGGCGAACGGCGGGAGGTGGCGCTGCCGGACGGATCCCGGCTGATCCTGGACAGCGACAGCGCGGTGGCGCTGGCCTTCGGCGGGGAGGAGCGCCGGGTGGCGCTGCTGCGCGGGCGGGCGTGGTTCGACGTGGTGCGGGACACCGCCCGCCCCTTCCGCGTCGTCGCCGGCTTCAGCACGGTCGAGGTGACGGGCACCGCCTTCAGCGTGCAGTCGGACGACCGCGGGGACTCCGTCTTCCTGGAACGCGGGCGGGTGGCAGTCAGCCGGCTGGACGACCCCGGCCGGCCGGTGACCCTCGCCCCCGGCGACCGGTTGACCGCGACGGCGCGCGGCCTGACCATGCAACCCCGCCCCGATCCGGCCGAGGCGGTGTCCTGGCGCGACGGCCGCTATGCCTTCCACAACGAGCGCTTCGACACCGTGGTGGAAACCCTGCGGCGCTACCACGCCGCGCCGATCCTGCTGCTGGACGACCGCATCGCCATGACGCGCGTCAGCGGCAACTACCGGCTGGACGATCCGGCCGGCGCGTTGACGGCGCTGGCCGGGATGGTCGGCGCCCGGATCACCAGCCTGCCGGGCGGTATCCTCGTCCTGCGCTGACGACAGACAAGCTTGAGAATCGCTCGCAACTTTTTTTGTGAGGGTCCGCGATCCCGTACGTCTGGCGAACAGGGGGTTAGGCTTGTCTGCCTGCGATTGAGCCCCCCGCGCCAGCTTGAGACGGGAGTTGCAGGACATGGTCCGCCGCACGGCATCGATAGTTAAAGTTGCAGATTTCAACCGTTCCCGGATCGCCGGGCATTTGTTTGCCGCATTGATGACCTCCACGGCGCTCGGCGCCACGCTGACGGCGCTTCCCGCCGCGGCACAGCAGACGGCGCCGGCCGATGCCGCCGCGACTTTCTCGCTGCCGGCGCAGCCGCTGCGCGGCGCGCTGGACGCCTTCAGCCGGCAGACCGGCTGGCAGATCGGCTATCCCGGCACGCTGACCGACGGCCGCACCTCCCGCCCGGTCAGCGGCTCCATGCCGCCGGCCAAGGCGCTCGAAACCCTGCTGGCCGGCACCGGGGTGACCTATCGCCTGACCGGCCCGGCCACCGCCACGCTGGCCCCGGCGCCCGTCGCCTCTTCCGGCGACACGATGGCGCTGGGCCCGGTTTCGGTCTCCGCCGCCGCCCCGGCGCCGGGCGGCCCGGCGCAGATCGTGATCGGCAAGGAGGAGCTCGACCGCAAGAACCCCAGCGACATCCGCGACGTCTTCGCCGGCGAGCCGGGCATCCGCGTCGGCAGTTCGGTGCCGATGTCGCAGAAGGTCTACGTCAACGGCGTGGAGGAGACCAACCTGTCCGTCAGCATCGACGGCAGCCGGCAGAACAACAAGGTCTTCCACCACAACGGCACCACCCTGATCGACCCGGTCTTCCTGAAGACCGCCCGCGTCGATGCCGGCGTGGCGCCCGCCGATGCCGGGCCGGGCGCGCTGGCCGGCTCCATCGCCTACGAGACCAAGGATGCCCGCGACTTCCTGAGCGGCGACGGCATCGGCGCCTTCGTCAAGTCCAGCTTCGGCACCAACGGCTCCGTCTTCACCAACAGCGCCGCCGGCTACGGCCGCCACAAGGGGCTGGAGGGGCTGGGCTATTTCACCTACGGCAAGGGCGCCCGCTTCGAGTCCGGCGACGGCCGCAAGGTCGAGGGGACCAAGACCGACCTGAGGAGCGGCCTCGGCAAGGTCGCCTACGAGACGGATGCCGGCCACCGTTTCCAAGTCAGCTACGAGCGGGTCTATGACGACGCCCCGCGTCCGTTCCGCGCCAATGTCGGTTCGATTTCCGGCCGCCCGGCGTGGGAGCCGCGGGTGCGCGACTATACGCTGGACCGCCAGAACCTCGTCTTCACCTACACCGACACCCTGCCGACCGACCTGTGGAACCCCAAGCTGGTGGTCGCCTATGGCCGCACCGACGTGGAGACCCCGATCTACACCCGTCCGGTGGGGAGCAGCACGGTCCCCGGCAGCTATCCCGGCACGGGTGCCACCAGCTCGCTGAACGGCAAGCTGGAGAACGTCTTCAACGTCGGCATGGGCACCATCACCGCCGGCAGCGATTTCTACGTCGACCGCGCCCACTATGAAGACCAAACGATGACGGCGCTCGAGAAGGCCCGCAACATCGGCGTCTATGGACAGGCCCGGCTGTCCCCGGTGGAACGGGTCCGCCTGTCCTTCGGCATGCGCGCCGACCGGCAATGGTTCGAAGGCACCACCGGCCAGGATTGGACGAACAGCGGAATCAGCCACAATGTTTCGGGCGAGGTCGACATCCTGCCCGAATATCTGACCGCCAAGGCCGGCTGGTCGCGCAGCTGGGGCGGCGTCCAGCTGGCCGAGAACTTCGTCATGAACCCGGTCTGGCGCTATGGTGCCGGTCCGCAGCCGGTGACCGCCCGCAACCTGACCGCCGGGCTGGTCGGCCGCTACCAGGGCTTCACCGCTGAGGGCCGAGTCTTCCGCACCGACCTGGACGACGTCCGCGCCCCGCGCTTCGCCGCCGGCAGCGGCACGCTGGTCCGCGACGTGCGGTCGAAGGGCTACGAACTCGGCGTCGGCTATGCCTGGGATACCGGCTTCGTCCGCGCCAAATACGCCGACATCGACGTGACCATCGACGGGCTGCCCGCCGATTCCGACACCGGCACCTACATCGCCACCCCGATGGGTCGCGTCTACACCATCGGCGGCGCCCACACGATCCCGAAATGGGAACTGACCTTGGGCGCCGATGTCGAAATCGTGCTGGACTACAACAAGGTCCAGGCCGGCCAGCGCCCGCTGAAGGGGTACGAGACCCTCAACCTCTTCGTCGAGCACAAGATCCCGCAATACTCCAACCTGACCCTGCGCGCCGACGTCCGCAACCTGTTCGACGAGACCTACGCCGACCGCGCCACCTACGGGCAGGAATTCGGCACCGTCACCCCGCTCTACCAGCCGGGCCGGACCTTCCTGCTGACCGCCTCGGCGACGTTCTGACCGTCTCCACCGCAACCGGGAGCCTCCCCGCATGCTGCATTCGACCGCCCATTTCGAGACGGAGCACGGCAAGCGCTACGCCACCCAGCTCTGCCGCCACTTCGCCCACAAGATCGAAACGGTGGAGACCGAAGAGGGCGGCGAGTGCCGCTTCTCGATCGGCATCGCCCGGCTGCGGGCGGCTCCCGACCGCCTGGTCATCGAGGCCAGCGCCCCCACCGCGGGGGAACTGGCCGAGCTTCAGTCGGTGATGGAGAGGCATCTGCTGCGCTTCGCCTTCCGCGAAGGCGACCGGCAGCTCGACTGGGCGGCGTGACGCCACCCGCTCCCGCCCACGCCTTGCCCGAAGCCCTTCAGGATCGGCAAACCATGCGTTCCACCCAACAGATCGCCGAGCACGCGACCTTCCAGAACTTCGCCAACTGCTATTGGCGGGAGATCGACGCCGGCCGGACCACCCGGCACGGCACGGAGGCCGAACCCGGTGTCGAGTGCGTCGAATGGCTGCTGCCGTCGCAGCGGACCGCGTTGCGGGCGGAGATCGTCTCGCGCTCTCTGTGCGGCCCCTGCGGTTTCGGGCGCATCTGGAAGCGCTCCCTGCCCGACACCGCTTGGCAGCAGACCGAGCCCTTCACCGCCCTTTGCTGTCTGGCCGGCGAGAGCTATCGCCGGATGGAAGGAAAAAGCTCCGGGGCCGACCTGCGCGGCAGCGAGCTGGAGCTGCTGCTGCGCGTCCTGCAAAGCTACCAGTCGGTCCAGCGCTACCTCGACGCCACCCCGGCAGCGGATCCGGCGGCGGACGGTGACGAGGACGAGTTCATCGCCGCCGAACAGTCGCTGGTCTTCGGCCATTGGCTGCACCCCACGCCCAAAAGCCTCCAGGGCATGACGCCGTGGCAGCAGCCGGTCTATGCGCCGGAACTGGGCGGGCGGTTCCGGCTGCGCTGGTTCGCAGCCCCGGCGGCGCGGGTCAGCCACCGTTCCGCCGTCCGCCAGTCGGCGCCGGAGATGATCGCCGCCATTCTGGGCAACTCCGCCTCCCGGCTCTCCACGCTAAAGGACGAACTGCTGATCCCGATGCATCCGCTCCAGGCCGAGGCGCTGGCGCTGGACCCGGCGGTGCAGGCGATGCTGGAGCGCGGCACGTTGCGGGCGCTGGGCGATGCCGGACCGGAGTTCACCGCGACCTCGTCGGTGCGGACGGTCTACAGCCCGGACAGCCCGTGGATGCTGAAATTCTCGCTGCCGGTGCGCATCACCAATTCGATCCGCGTCAACCGGCGCCACGAGCTGGACGCCGGCGTCATCATGGCCAAGCTGATCGGTGCGATTGGCCGCGATATGGGCCCGCGCTTCGGCTTCGTGCTCGATCCCGCCTACATCACGCTGGACTCGCCGGACGGCGGCGAGAGCGGGTTCGAGGTGATCCTGCGCGAGAATCCCTTCGCCGGAGGGCGCCAGCGCGGCGTCGCCACCATCGCGGCGCTGGCCGCCGATCCGCTTCCCGGCCGTCCATCCCGGCTGGAGCGGATCGTGCGCCGCGTCGCGATGGAACGGAACGGCGGCGTGACGGAGGCGGCGCGGCGCTGGTTCGACGCCTATCTCGATTGCGCGCTGGATCCGGTGCTGCGCCTGTACGACACGCATGGCGTGGCGCTGGAGGCGCACCAGCAGAACGGGCTGCTCGAACTGCGGGACGGGATGCCCACCCGCTTCCTCTACCGCGACAACCAGGGATTCTACCTGTCGGCCGCCTATCGCGACCGGCTGCGCCGGCTGATCCCGGAGGCCGACAACATCCGCTCCCTCTATTACGAGGAGGAGGAGATCAACCGCCGCTTCTCCTACTACGTGATCGTCAACCAAATCTTCTCGGTGATCGCCCGCATGGGCAAGGACCGGCTGGCGGCGGAGGAGGACCTGCTGCGCATCCTGCGCGCCCGGCTGGAGCGGCTGGCCCTGTCGCTCACCCAGGCCGGCCGGCGCTTCGCCGAAGGGGTGCTGGACAGCCCGACCATCGGGGCCAAGCTGAACCTGACGACCCGCCTGCTGAACATCGACGAGCTTCAGGCCGCCAACGAGGCCGATCTGTACGCCCAATGGCCCAACCCGCTGTGCCGGACCGGCGCCGCGACAGCCGAGCGGGGACGCCATGCCCTTTCCGCGTGACCTGACCGGCCGCCCGGAGGAACGGGTGGTGCGCCAGCTTGCCGCCGCCCTGCTGTTCGAGGGGATCGTCGAGCCGGCCGCAGCCGGGGTGGACGGAAGTGACCGCCGGCTCGTCTGGCGGTCCGGTGGACGGGAGTTCCGCTGCCTCGCCTCCGCCGGGCCGTTCGGCCGCCCGCGCATCCGGTCGGGATCGGTCGAGATGCGGAGCGACGACGGCACGTGGCGCGCCGCAACACTTGGCCGGATGGTCGCCGGGCTGGACGCCCCCGAGCCGCACCTGACCGGCCTGCTGGCCGAGCTGGAGCGCACGGTGTCTCTCTGCCGCTGGAACGCCGCCAACCTGCCAGCCACCCCGCGCCGCGGCCTGCCCTTCCCCGACCTGGAAGGCCGGCTGGAGGAGGGGCATCCCTATCATCCCTGCTTCAAGGCGCGGCTGGGCTTCGACGAGGCCGACCATGCCGCCTTCGGGCCGGAGGTCGGGCAGCGCTTCCAGCTGGTCTGGCTGCTGGTCGCCCGCTCCTGCCTGCATCGGGCGATCCCCGGCGAGGAGGAGGAATTCTGGCGCGCCGAACTCGACCCTGCCGCCTGGGAGGAGATCCAGCGGCGGCGGGAGGAGCTGAACCTGCCGGCGACCGACTATTGCCTGCTGCCGCTGCACCCCTGGCAATGGTGGGACCTGCGCGAGGGGGAGGGGGCGCCCTGGCTAAGGCCCTGGCTGGCGGACGGCCGCGCGGTCTGCCTGGGTCCGCTGGGCGACCATTACCGGGCCAGCCAGTCGCTGCGCACGGTGATGAACGCCGACGATCCGCGCAAGGCCGACGTCAAGCTGGCGCTGAACATCATCAACACCGCCTCCCGCCGCATCATCGATCCTCATTCGGTCTGCACCGGCCCAGCCATCTCCGAATGGCTGACGGCCGTGGTGGCGGGCGATGCCGACTTCCGCGACCGTTATCCGCTGACCCTGCTGCCGGAATATGCGGGGATTATCGCCGACCGCGACGGCCCGCTGGCCGGACAGATGGCGGCGCTGTGGCGGCGCAGCGTGCAGTCCACCCTGGGCGAGGGCGAATCTGCCATCCCCTTCAACATGCTGATGGTGACGGAGGCCGATGGTTCCTCCTTCGCCGCACCCTGGATCGAGCGGTACGGGCTGCTGCCCTGGCTGGACCGGCTGCTGGAGGTGGCGGTGCTGCCGGTCTGGCATCTGCTGGTCCGCCACGGCATCGCGGTGGAGGCGCACGGCCAGAACATGGTGCTGGTCCACCGCGACGGCTGGCCGGTGCGGCTGATCCTGCGCGACTTCCACGACAGCGTGGAATACGCACCGGACTTCGTGGCCGACCCGGCCCTGCTGCCCTATTTTCCCAGCCTGCACCCGGCCTACCGCGACGCGCCGCCCGATCGCTATTATTGGGCCGGCGGGGTCGACGCGCTGCGCGAACTGGCGATGGACACGCTGTTCGTCTTCAACCTGACCGACGTGTCCGACCTGCTGGCCCTGAAGTACGGGTTGCCCGAGCCGGAGTTCTGGCGCCGGGTCCACGATCTGTTGGAGGCCCACGCCCGCCACCACGGGCTGGAGGAGCGGCACCGCCGCGTCGGCCACGCCGCGCCCGAGATCCTCACCGAATCCCTGCTGCGCGGAAAGCTGCTGCGCGCGCGGGAGGAGATTCACCACACCGTTCCCAACATCTTCGCGCGCTTCGCGCCTGAGGGCTCCCGATGATCCGCATCGACGACCGATCCTATTCGCCGGCCGAGGTGGAGGCGCTGACCGCCGCCCATGCCGAGCGGGCCCGCCTGTCCGACCGGCCCGGCGCCCGCTTCGCCGTCTGCTTCACCGACACCATCGACTGGCTCGCCCTGTTCTTCGCCATCCGCGCGGCTGGCGGCAGCCTGCTGCCGCTGCACCCCTCCACCCCGCTGGAGGCGGCGCGGCGGCTGGCGCGCGAGGCCGGCTGCCATGCGCTCTACCACAACAGCCTGACGGCGGAGGAGATCGCCCCCCTGCCGGCGGAACCTGGGCCGGGCCAGCTTCTGCAGATGAGTTCCGGCACCACCGGCGCGCCCAAGCGCATCACGCGGAGCTGGGCGGAGATCGACCGCGAGATCGAGAGCTATGTCGGCTTCTTCACCGAGCCGGCCGGGATGACCCCGGTGATCGCCTGCCCGACCACCCACTCCTACGGGCTGATCTGCGGCCTGCTGGTCGGGCTTCGGCGCGGGGCGGAGCCGGTGATCCTCGACACCACCAACCCGAAATTCCTGCTGAAGGCGCTGCGGCAGATCGAGAAGCCGCTGCTCTACTCCTCCCCCGTCATCCTGCACACGCTGGCCCGGCTGCTGCCGGAGGGCGAGCGCATCCATGCGGCAATGACCTCCGGCACGCTGCTGCCGGAACCCTGGTTCGAGCGGATCCGCGGCAAGACCACCCATATGTTCCAGCAATATGGCTGCTCGGAAGCCGGCTGCATCGCAATCAACCCGGACATGGCGGGAAGCGCCGAGCTGGGCAGCGTGCTGCCCCACCACCACCTGTCCACCGGCACCGCCGACGCCCCGGCGGAGATCGTGCTGTCTGTTCCCGGTAACGAGGGTTTGGGCGGCGAGATCCGCACCCGCGACCTGGGCTATCTGCGCGACGACGGCATGCTGATGTTCGTGTCGCGGCTGGACGACACCATCAACGTCGCCGGCCTCAACGTCTATCCGCAGGAGGTGGAGGACGTGGCGATGGCGCTGCCCGGCGTCACCGACGCCGTCGCCTTCCGCCGCACCGACCGCTTCGCAGGCGAACGGGTCGCCCTGCTGTTCACCGCCGCCGCCGAGGTGACGGACCAGGCGTTGCGCGACTGGTGCCGGGAGAATCTGGCCGCCCACCAGCAGCCGGGCGAACTGATCCGCGCCGACGCCCTGCCACGCATGGCCAACGGCAAGATCAGCCGGCGCGAGGTCGCCGCCCGCTTCGCGGAGGCCGCGGAATGACGCCGGCCATGACCGAACGGGACATCGTCGAAGCCATCCGCACGGTCCTGCGCGACCATCTGCAGAACCGGCATCTCGACCGCTTCGGCCCCGACGCGCGGCTGAACGAGGATCTCTACCTAGACTCCGTTCTGATGATGGAGCTGTTCCTGCAGTTGGAGCTGTCCTTCGGGCTGGAGGCGCCGGACGAGCTGATCACCTCGCGCGATCTGACGACGGTGGCCGACGTGGCCAGCCTGTTCGCCGGCACCCGCCCGGCCGCCACGGCGGATGCGCTTCCCCCCGGCAGCGTCCATGGCGAGGAGTATCAGGACCTCAAGATCCATTGCTTCGTCAGCTGCGTCTGCGACGCGCTGAAGCGGGCGGGGATCGACCATCGGCCCTTCTATTTCGGGGTGTGGGACGCCGGGTTCGAGGTCGGGGCCGACCGGGTCCTGCGCTATCATGCGCCGACCGTCAGTCACGATTTCTTCCGCGACTGGTACCGCCGCCTCTACGGGGCGGAGGTGCGGCAATGGTACGACCATGGCCGCAGCAAGGAGGAGAACCTCGCCCTATTGGTCGATCTGGTGGAACGGCGGTCGGACAGCCTTTCCATCATGGCGATGGTCGATCTGTTCCACCTGCCGGAGCGGGAGAACAAGTTCAACCAGAACCCCTTCCCGCATTACCTGATGCTGGAGACCGGCAGCGACCCGGCGGCCTTCATGGTCCGCGACCCCGATTTTCGTTGGGAAGGCGAGATCGAGCGGGAGCGGATCGCCAACGCCTTCCTCCAGCCCAGCGTCGCCGGCGGCTATCTGTTCGACCGGCGCGAGCTGCGCGCCGCCCGGCCCGCCGACATCGCCGCCTATTTCGAGGCCTGCTTCCTGCCCGATGCCAACCCGCTGACCGCCGCGGTGCGCAGCATCCTGACGGCGCATCTGGACGGAACGGAGGGGCTGTCGCCGGCCGGTCTGTCGCATGCCCTGCGCGAACTGCCGGTGTTCGCGATCCGCAAATATGCCTATGAGCACGGATTCGCCTTCTTCTGGCGGGCGTTGCGCCTGCCCGACGACAGCTTCCTCGCCCGCTGCGACGACATCGAGGAGCTGTTCCAGGGCTTCAAGTCGCTGCATTACGCGATCCTCCGCCTCGCCCAGACCGGCGATGTGGGCCTCGCCCCCGACCTGTTCGCTCGGCTCGACCTGCTCGACCGGCAGGAGACGGCCTTGAAGGGGGAGCTTTCCGCCGTCTTCCGGCAATGGCACGCCGTAGCCGTTGCGGCCCCCAATTCCGCCCCCCTTTCCGCCGAGGTGGCATGATGAGACTGTCGCTCTGCACCATCAGCTTCCGGCACCATCTGGTGTCGCTGGAGGAACTGGCCGTCTGGGCCGCCGGCAACGGCTTCCAGGGGATCGAGCTGTGGGGTGCGCATGCCCGCAACATGGCGGCGGTGTCCGACCGCGGCGGCGACTGGCTGGCGGAGTTCGGCCTGTCCGTGCCGATGGTCAGCGACTATCTGCCGCTGGACGGCGATCCCGATGCGCTGGTGCGCAAGACGCTGGACCTCTGCCGGCTGGCGCAACGCTGGGGCGCGCCCAAGATCCGCAGCTTCGCCGGCAGCACCGGCAGCGCCGAGACCTCGCCGGAGCGCAGGATCTTCATCGCGGAGCGGCTGCGCACGCTGTGCGGGCTGGCCGCCGACCATGGGCTGTCGCTGCTGGTGGAGACCCACCCCGGCACGCTGGCCGACAGCCTCGCAGCCACCCGCGCGCTGATCGCCGCGGTCGGCCATCCGGCGCTGAAGGTCAATTTCGACGTGCTGCACGTCTGGGAGGGCGGCGACGATCCGGTGGCGGCCCGGCGGGTGCTGCGTCCGCACATCGGCCATTATCACCTGAAGAACATCCGGGCGCGCGAGGACCTGTCGGTGTTCGAGCCGGCCAACGTCTATGCCGCGGCCGGACGGCGCGACGGCATGGTGCCGCTGTTCGACGGGGTGGTGGACTATCGCCGCTTCCTTGCCGAGCTGGCGGACGATCCGGCGGCGGAAGGCTCGCTGGAGTGGTTCGGCGACGATTGCTACGCGGTGCTCCGCCGCGACCGCGACGACGTCGAGGCGGCCCTGGCCCAGATGGCGGGTACCCTGCCCCGCCGTGTCGCCGGAGCCCGGCACGGTACGGCGTAGCGCGCCGAATCGTCGCCATTACGGTGCGCAAGGCGGCACCCCGATCCACGCCCCGCCCCGACCCGGCGGCGGCTTTGTGACCGCGCCCATCCGTACGCACCCCACCCGACCGTTCCTTATCGGCAGGGGCCATTGACCGAACGGGGGATCGACAGACCGCTCCCCTTGCGGGTTCATTAGGGCACTGCGCCGTCCCGCCCGCGGGGCGGTGCCCATGAACGGCCAACGGCCCATAAGTCATCCGGGGAAGGAAAGCAGCCTTGCATACGGACACCACGTCGCTGACCCAGAGCTATGTCCACGGCGCCAGCCGCACCCCGCTGCTGGGCGAGACCATCGGCGCGCATCTCGACCGCATGGCGTCACTGTCGCCTGACCGGCCGGCGCTGGTCGTCCGGCACCAGAACGTCCGCTGGACCTATGCGGAGTTCAAGCGCACGGTCGACCGGGTGGCGGCGGGGCTGGTGGCGCTGGGGCTGAAGCCGGGTGAGCGCATCGGCGTCTGGTCGCAGAACAATGCCGAGTGGGTGGTGACCCAGTTCGCCACCGCCAAGGCCGGCCTGATCCTGGTCAACATCAACCCGGCCTACCGCCTGCACGAACTGGAATACGCCATCAACAAGGTCGGCTGCGCCGCGCTGATCCTGTCGCCGTCCTTCAAGTCCAGCGACTATCTCGGCATGATCGCCAAGCTGGCGCCGGAACTGGATCAGTCATCCGCCGACCGGCCCCTGTCCCTGCAACGGTTGCCCACCTTGCGCCACCTGATCCGCCTGGGGGCGGATAAGACGCCGGGCATGCTGAATTTCGACGATTTGCCGGCGCTGGCCCGTCCGGCCGACGTGGCGGAGCTCGGGCGGCTGGCCGGCATCCTGCAATTCGACGATCCCGTGAACATCCAGTTCACCAGCGGCACCACCGGCAGCCCGAAGGGCGCCACGCTGACCCACCACAACATCCTGAACAACGGCTTCTTCGTCGGCGAGGCGATGCGCCTGACCGAGCAGGACCGGCTGTGCATCCCGGTGCCCTTCTATCACTGCTTCGGCATGGTGCTGGGCAACCTCGCCTGCGTCACCCACCGCGCCTGCATGGTGATTCCGGGCGAGGGGTTCGACCCCGTCGCCGTGCTGTCTGCGGTGCAGGAGGAACGCTGCACCGGCCTGCACGGCGTGCCGACCATGTTCATCGCCCTGCTCGACCACCCCGACTTCGCCCGCTACGACCTGTCGAGCCTGCGCACCGGCATCATGGCCGGCTCGCCCTGCCCGATCGAGGTGATGAAGCGCGTGGTCTCGGAAATGAACCAGCGCGAGATCACCATCGCCTATGGCATGACGGAGACCAGCCCGGTCAGCTTCCAAAGCTCCACCGACGATCCGCTGGAACGGCGCGTGTCCACCGTTGGGCGCATCCAGCCGCATCTGGAGGTGAAGGTCGTCGATGCCGAGGGGCGCATCGTCCCGCCGGGGACTCCGGGGGAGCTGCTGACCCGCGGCTATTCGGTGATGCGCGGCTATTGGGGCGACGCGGAGCAGACCGCGCGGGCCATCGACGAGGCCGGCTGGATGCACACCGGCGACCTCGCCACCATCGATGCCGAGGGCTATTGCAACATCGTCGGCCGGCTGAAGGACATGGTGATCCGCGGCGGCGAGAACATCTATCCTCGCGAGGTCGAGGAGTTCCTCTATACCCACCCCGACATCGCCGACGTGCAGGTGTTCGGCGTGCCGGACCAGCAGTTCGGCGAACAGCTCTGCGCCTGGATCCGGCCGAAACCGGGGGCGGCGCTGACCGAACAGCAGGTAACCGCCTTCTGCCAGGGCGCCATCGCCCACTACAAGATCCCGAAATACATCCGCTTCGTCGACGAGTTCCCGATGACGGTGACCGGCAAGATCCAGAAGTTCGTGATGCGCCAGACGATGATCGAGGAACTCAACCTCTCCCAGGACAGGACGGCATAAGCGCGCGCCATCCCGTCGCCAAACCAGCAGAAAAGGCGCTGGGGGGAGCGGCATTCGTTCCCCCCTTGGCCCCCGGCTGGCCGGCCCCGCCACATCGCCTCGCTCTTCCGCTCCCCATGCGTCAGTGGCTGATCATCCACGGCCTTGCCGTGGGGAAGCCCTTCGCACCGTCGGCGGTGCGCAGCACCGATCGCCCGTTTCCGCCGCCGCCGCAACAGCCGCAACCGGGGCCGTGCTTGTGCTTCGGCCCGGTCTCCGACAGCAGTTTCGGCCGGTCGGCGCTGCGTTCGTTGGTGGCGTGCGCCGTCCGGGTCGCCGCCGAAACGGTGGAAAAGGCCGGCGCCATGCGGATCACCCGCGGCGACGGCGTCTCGCAATGGGGACAGAGCTGCGGCAGGCTGCTTTCCGCCATCGGCCGCATTTCCGTGAAGTCGCCGCAGGTCGGGCACTCATAGTCGTACATCGGCATGGCATGGCCTCCTTCCGCTGCCGGTTACACGCGGTCCGGCGCGATCGGCATGTCGACGTCGCCGCTGATGAACTTGGTCGGACCGTCGGCGTTCGGGGTGATGTCGAAGTCGAAGATCTGCGTCGGCAGGAACAGGGTGGCGCAGGCGTTGGGCACGTCGACGACGCCGCTGATATGCCCCTGCACCGGTGCGGTGCCGAGAATCGAATAGGCCTGGGCGCCGGAATAGCCGAACTTCTTCAGATATTCGATGGCGTTCAGGCAGGCCTGCCGATAGGCGACGTGGACGTCCAGGTAATGCTGCTCGCCCGCTTCGTCGACCGAGATGCCCTCGAAGATCAAATAGTCGTTGTAGGTCGGGACGATCGGGCTCGGCTTGAAGATCGGGTTCCTGATGCCGTACTTCGCCATGCCGTCCTTGATCAGGTTCACCTTCAGATGAGCCCAGCCGGCCATCTCGATGGCGCCGCAGAAGGTGATCTCGCCATCGCCCTGGCTGAAATGGAGGTCGCCCATCGACAGGCCGGCGCCCTTCACATAGACCGGGAAATAGATGCGCGATCCGCGCGACAGGTCCTTGATGTCGCAATTGCCGCCATGTTCGCGCGGCGGCACGGTGCGGGCGCCTTCCGCCGCCGCCTTGTCTCGGGCGTCGCCCTTCAGCCGGCCCATATGGGCGGTCGGCGCATAGGGCGGATTGGCGAGGCCGGGGACGCGGGTCGGGTTGGTGTCGATCAGCGCCTGCTCGCGCTTGTTCCACTTGGCCAGCAGGTCGTGCGACGGCAGGCAGCCGATCAAGCCGGGGTGGATCAGCCCGGCGAAGCGCACGCCGGGGATGTGGCGCGACTTGGTGAACATGCCCTCGAAATCCCAGATCGACTTCTGGGCCAGCGGAAAATGCTCGGTCAGGAAGCCGCCGCCATTCTGCTTGGAGAAGAAGCCGTTGAAACCCCATTGCTGCTGCGGGAAGGCGCCGATGTCGAGCAGGTCCACCACCAGCAAGTCGCCCGGCTCCGCCCCTTCGACGCCGACTGGACCGCTGAGGAAATGCACCTGGCTGAGATCGACGTCGCGCACGTCGGCGGCATCGTCGTCGTTTTTGATCTGGCCGCCGGTCCAGTCGTAGCATTCCAGGATGAAATCGTCGCCCGGCTTCACCGTCACCGCCATCGGGATGTCCGGGTGCCAGCGGTTGTGGATCATGTCGTTTTCATAAGGCGTCTGCGAAAGGTCGACCTTGATCAGGGTGTCAGCCATGGTTTGCTCTTCCTTCTTGTGGACTGATTTCAAGGGATGGTGGGTTTCGGCGCGTCACACCGACAGCAGCCGGGCGACCTTGGCCTCGTCGATGGCGTCGCGGCTGTCCTCGTGGACGATCTCGCCGTTCTCGATCACCAGCACGCGGTCGGCGATGTCGAGCGCGAAGCTCAGCACCTGTTCGGACACGATGATGCTGAGGCCCTTCTCGTCGCGGATGCGGCGCAGGGTGCGGGCCATCTCGCGGATGATCGAAGGCTGGATGCCTTCGGTCGGCTCGTCCAGCAGCAGAACCTTGGGCTTGGTCGCCAGCGCGCGGGCGATGGCGAGCTGCTGCTGCTGCCCGCCCGACAGGTTGCCGCCGCGCCGGCCCTTCATCTCCAGCAGCACCGGAAACAGTTCGTAGAGATCGCCGGGAACGCTGCGCCCGCCATGGACGCTCAGCCCCGTCTTGATGTTCTCCTGCACCGTCATGGTCGGGAAGATCATGCGGCCCTGGGGGACATAGGCGACGCCCTTCGCCACCCGCTCGTAGCTCTTCAGCCCGGTGATGTCGCTCTCGCCGATGCGGATGGCGCCGGAGCGCGCCGGTACGATGCCCATCAGCGACTTCATCAGCGTGGTCTTGCCCATGCCGTTGCGGCCCATGATGGCGACGATCTCGTTCGGCGCCACCGCGAAGTCCAGGCCGTGCAGAACCTCGCTCTCGCCGTAGGACACGCGGAGTTGATTGACGGACAGCATCTGTTGATCCCCCGCTCAATGGCCCAGATAAATCAATGGCCGAGATAGACTTCGACCACCTTGGGGTCGTTCTTCACCCGCTCCATGCTGCCTTCCGACAGGATCTTGCCCTGGTGCAGCACAGTGACGCGGTGGGCGATGTCCTCCACAAACTTCATGTCGTGCTCGATCACCAGCACCGACCGGTTCCGGATGATGCGGTTCAGCAGTTCGGCGGTCTTCTTGCGCTCGTTCACGCTCATGCCGGCGACCGGCTCGTCCAGCATCAGCAGTTCAGGGTCCTGGATCAGCAGCATGCCGATCTCCAGCCACTGCTTCTGCCCGTGGCTGAGATATTCGGCGCGCTGGTCGAGATGGTCGGCCAGGAAGATCATTTCGGCGATCTCCGCCACCCGCTCGCGCACCGCGGCGTCGCGTTTGAAGGCCAGCGCGCCGAACACAGTGCGGCCGCGGGGGTAGGAGATCTCCAGATTCTCGAACACCGTCAGGTCGTCGTAGATCGACGGGTTCTGGAACTTGCGTCCGACGCCGGCCTTGACGATCTGATGCTCCTTCATCGCCGTCAGTTCCCGGTTGCGGAACTTGATGGAGCCGCCGGACGCCTTGGTGCGCCCGCAGATCAGGTCGAGCACCGTGGTCTTGCCGGCGCCGTTCGGGCCGATGATGACGTGGATCTCGTTGCTGTCGACGTAGAAGGACAGGTCGTTGACCGCCTTGAACCCGTCGAAGGACACGGTCAGCCCTTCGACCGCCAGCAGGTAATCGGTGGGGTTCGCCATGGCTCTGCGCCCTCCTCAATCGGCGGCGGTGTGGGGCGGGATGATGGGGGCGCCGCTGCTCGCGGCATCCGACCGGCGGGTGGTCAGCCGGCGCAGCCGCGGGGCGATGAACTGCTGGTAGAGCCCGGCGAGGCCATTGGGGAACACCATCACCACGCCGATGAACAGCGCGCCCATGGCGAACAGCCACAGCTCCGGAAAGCTTTCCGACAGCATCGTCTTGGCCCAGTTGACCAGCAGCGTGCCGTAGACCGCGCCCAGCAGCGACAGACGCCCGCCGACCGCGCAGTAGATGACCATCTCGATCGACGGCACGATGCCGACGAAGGACGGCGACATGAAGCCGACCTGCAGCGTGAACATCGCCCCGCCCACCGCCGACAGCGCCGCCGCGAAGCAGAAGACGAAGATCTTGAAGTTGGCGACGTCGTAGCCGGAGAAGCGGACCCGGTCCTCCTTGTCGCGCAGCGCCACCAGGATGCGGCCGAGCTTGGAGCGGCGGACGTAGACGCACAGCAGGATGCAGCCGATCAGCAATGCGGCGTTGACGAAGTAGAGCACCAGCTTCGCCTCGTCGGTGCGGATGTCCCATCCCTTCAGCGTGCGAAGATCGGTGATACCGTTGATGCCGCCTGTGTAGCCCTGCTGGCCGACGATCAGGATGGTCAGGATGGCGGCGAAGGCCTGGGTGATGATGGCGAAATAGACGCCGCCGACCCGCCGCTTGAACATCGCCAGTCCGACGATGAGGGCCAGCAGCGCCGGAACCGCCACCACCGCGATGCTGGCAAAGGTCAGGCTGTGGAACGGCTCCCAGAACCAGGGCAGTTCCTTCAGCTGGTTCCAGTCCATGAAGTCCGGGATGCCGGGGGTGGACTGGATCTTGGTCGCCTCGGGGCTAGAAGCCTCCAGCTTCAGGAACATCGCCATGCAATAGCCGCCGATGCCGAAGAAGATGCCCTGCCCCAGCGACAGGATGCCGGCGCTGCCCCAGCACAGCACGAGGCCGAGCGCCACGAAGGCGTAGGTCAGGTATTTGCCGACCATGTTCAGCCGGAAGATGTCGAGCCCCAGCGGCAGGACGATGACCAGCAGAGCGGCCAGCAGCAGGATGCCTGCGATGTCGCCGTCCATACGCCCGAGAAGGCGGCTTTGAAGGGTGCGCGTCATGGTCAATGGCTCCTCAGCGGCGGACTTTGAGGACGAACAGGCCCTGCGGGCGCAGCATCAGGATCACGACGACGGTCAGCAGCGTCAGCACCTTGGCGGTCGAACCGCTGAGGAAGAACTCCAGCGTCGATTGCGCCTGGCTGATGGTGAAGGCGGACGCGATGGTGCCGATCAGGCTCTGGGCACCGCCGAATACCACCACCAGGAAGGTATCGACGATGTAGAGCTGGCCCGATGTCGGACCGGTGGACCCGACCATGGTGAAGGCGCTGCCCGCCACCCCGGCAATGCCGCAGCCGAGACCGAATGTGTAGCGGTCGACCTTCTCGGTGTTGATGCCGACGGCGCCGGCCATCACCCGGTTCTGCATCACCGCCCGCACGCCCTGCCCCCAGCGGGAGCGGAACATCACGGCATAGATCACGACCGTGATGGCGATGGTCAGGCCCATGACGAAGAGGCCGTTGATCGGCACCTCGATGGTGTCGGTGACGGCGACCGATCCCATCAGCCAGTCCGGCAGCACCACGCCGACCTCCCGCGCGCCGAAGACGGAGCGGAAGATCTGCTGCAGGATCAGGCTCAATCCCCAGGTCGCCAGCAGCGTGTCGAGCGGGCGGCGGTAGAGGAAGCGGATCATTCCCCATTCGACCAGCATCCCCAGCGCCCCGCTGGCGAAGAAGGCCAGGACCATGGCGACGAAGAAATAGGCCGGGAACAGCGCCGGCATGTAATTGGAAATGAAGGTGGAGCAGAGATAGGTCACATAGGCGCCGAGGATCATGAATTCCCCGTGCGCCATGTTGATGACGCCCATCTGCCCGAAGATGATGGCGAGGCCAAGCGCCATCAGCACGAAAACGGAAAACAGGATGAGCCCCGCGAATCCCTGCATCGCAAAGATCGACCCGAGCTCGGCCAGGCTGTAGCCCTCGAACATGATGGGAACTCCCGTCACACTTGCCCCCACCCCGACCCTCCCCCGCTCTCGCAGGGGAGGGGGACAGGAGCTTTGTCAACGCTCTAGCGGAGTTCCCTCCCCCGCCCAGCTCTCGCACAAAGCTTTGCTTTGTGCTGACGCGGCAGGCGGACCATAGGTCCGCTGAGAGCGGGGGAGGGTCAGGGTGGGGGTCTAACGCCACCCATCCTCACTCCCCCTTACTGGTAGCCCTTCGGGAACGGGTTCGGCTCGATCAGGTCCGCCGTTTCGTAGACCACGTCGAACTGGCCATCGGTGCGGGCGCGGCCGACGCGGGTCTTGCTCCACAAGTGATGGTTCTCATGGACGCGGACATAGCCTTCCGGTGCGCCGGTGAACTCGATGCCGGCCGACGCGGCGGCGATCTTGTCGACATCGAAGCTCTGGGCCTTCTCCGCCGTCAGCTTCCACAGCCAGGGGCCGAGATAGCCCGCCTGGGTCACGTCGCCGATGACGCTTTCGCCGCCCCACATCTTCTTGAAGGCGGCGACGAACTTCTCGTTGTTGGGGTTCTTCAGCGACTGTAAATACTTCATGCAGGCATAGGCGCCGGCGATGTTCTCGCCGCCGATGCCCAGCATCTCGTCCTCGGTGACGGAGATGGTCATCAGCGTCTGCTTGTTCAGGTCGATGCCGGCGGCCTTCATCTGCTTGTAGAAGGCGACGTTGGAACCGCCCACGACCGAGGCGTAGATCACGTCCGGCTTGGTCAGCTTGATCTTGTTGATGACCGAGTTGAACTGGGTGTGGCCGAGCGGGAAATACTCCTCGCCCACCACCTTCTGGCCCTTCATCTCGATGTGCTTGCGGGCGATCTTGTTGGAGGTGCGCGGCCAGATATAGTCGGAACCGATCAGGAAGAAGGTCTTGGCCCCCTTCTCCTTCGTCACCCAGTCGAGCCCGGCGAGGATCTGCTGCGTCGCTTCCTGGCCGGTGTAGATGACGTTCTTCGACTGCTCCAGCCCCTCGTAGAAGGTCGGGTAGTAGAGCATGCCGTTATACTGCTCGAACACCGGCAGCACCGCCTTGCGCGAGGCAGACGTCCAGCAGCCGAACACCGCCGCCACCTTGTCCTCGACCAGCAGCTTGCGCGCCTTCTCGGCGAAGGTCGGCCAATCGCTGGCGCCGTCCTCCTGGATCACCTCGATCTTGCGGCCCAGCACGCCGCCCATCTCGTTGATCTGGGCGATGGCGAGCTTCTCGGCCTGCACCGAGCCGGTTTCCGAAATCGCCATGGTGCCGGTGGTGGAGTGCAGGATGCCGACCTTCACCGTGCCGTCGGTGACCGCCAGCTTCGTCGTGTTAACTGCACTGGTGGGCAGCGCCTGGGCCAGCGCGCCGCGCGGCAGCAGTGCGACGGCCGGCAGCGCTGCCATGCCGAGGAGGAGCTTGCGGCGGAGCGGCGACGGAATGCCGCCGTTGAGCTTGTCCGCATCCATCTTGTCAGAGGACATGAAACCTCCTGATGTTTGGCCGTTATCGCCCTGCAAAAGGTCGCCGGCCAACGAGCGCGGCCCTTTTCGAAAGGCGGAATTTTTGGGGAGTTGGCGGAGCGATCCGCGACTGGACGGTCCGATGGTTGGCCGATCGGTGCAGCGCAGCAATACGTGGATTTGCGTATAGGGGTGCCGGCCGGCAAATGGTTATACACTGGCATCAGTCTGAAGACGGCCGGGCACTCGCAACCACCGAGAAGCGAGTGGCCTGCCCGTGTCTTCGCGCAGAAGACCAGCACTCTTTCGTCTTGTTGTTCTTCCGATTTGTTTTTGTCAGACTGCGTAATCTGGGGCATTTACTACAGATCAGGGCCGTAGCAGCAGAAAGAAATAATCAGTGTAGCAAACATTCTATCGGGAGGATGAATGGGGCCGATGGCGGGGCGCCAGAGGGTGGTCGCGGTCCGGCGGACCTACAACAGGTGGGTTGCCAACCAGACGCTCGAGGATTACGCGCTGCGCTTCACCGCGCGCAAGGCGCGGCGCTGGTCGCCGTCACGGGTCGCCAACACCGCGCTGGGCTCTATCTCATTCCTGGCGCTGGAGGCCATCGGCGGGTCGATCACGCTCGGCTACGGCTTCACCAACGCGGTGCTCGCCATCCTGGCCGGCGCCCTCCTGATCTTCGCCAGCGCGCTTCCCATCAGCTACTACGCCAGCAAATATGGCGTGGACATGGATCTGCTGACGCGCGGCGCCGGCTTCGGCTATATCGGCTCCACCATCACCTCGCTGATCTACGCCTCCTTCACCTTCATCTTCTTCGCCATCGAGGCGGCGATCATGGCGACCGCGCTGGAGATGGTGCTCGGCCTGCCGCTCGCCGCCGGCTATGTGGCCAGCTCGCTCGTGGTGATCCCGCTGGTCGCCTACGGCTTCACGGTCATCAGCCGCATCCAGCTGTGGACACAGCCGCTGTGGCTGGCGCTGCATGCCCTGCCCTTCCTGTTCATCGCCATCCAGGACGACGGCGCCTTCACCGCCTGGACCGGCTTCACCGGGCGGGCGGCGGAAACGGGCGGCGGCGGTTTCGACCTGATGCTGTTCGGTGCCGCGGCGTCGGTGGTGTTCTCGCTGCTGGCGCAGATCGGCGAACAGGTCGATTTCATCCGTTTCCTGCCCTATGACCCCGATGCCCGGGGACGCAGAAAACTGTACTGGTGGGCGGCGCTGGTGGCGGCCGGACCGGGCTGGATCGTCATCGGCACGATCAAGCTTCTGCTGGGATCCTTCCTGGTGGTGCTGGCGCTGCAGAACGCGGTGCCGCTGGAACTGGCGGCGGAGCCGACGCGGATGTACCTCGTCGCCTTCCAGTATGTGACGCCGTCGCCGCAGCTGGCGCTGGGCCTCACCGGCCTGTTCGTCGTGCTATCGCAGCTGAAGATCAACGTCACCAACACCTATGCCGGCTCCATCGCCTGGTCGAACTTCTTCTCGCGCCTGACCCACAGCCATCCCGGCCGGGTGGTGTGGGTGGTGTTCAACGTCGTCATCGGCCTGATGCTGATGGAACTGGGCATCTACAAGACGTTGGAACCGGTACTGGGGCTCTATTCCAACGTCGCAGCCTCGTGGATCGGCGCTCTGGTCGCCGATCTGGTGGTGAACAAGCCGCTGGGCCTCAGCCCGCGCCATGTCGAGTTCAAGCGCGCCCACCTCTACGACATCAACCCGGTCGGCGTCGGCGCCATGCTGCTGGCGACGATCCTGTCGATGCTGGCCTTCCTCGGTGCGTTGGGGCCGACGCTGAAGGTCTGCGCGCCCTTCCTCGCCTTCGCCACCGCCTTCATCGCCGCACCCGCCATCGCCTGGGCGACCCGCGGCGACTATTACATCGCGCGCCGTCCCTTCGACGACTGGAACGGGGAGGAGGCGATCCGCTGCCGCATCTGCCAGCACGCCTTCGAGCCGGACGACATGGCCTTCTGCCCGATCTATGCCGGGGCGATCTGCTCGCTCTGCTGTTCGCTGGACGCCCGCTGCGGCGACGGCTGCAAGCGCGACGCCCGGCTGGGCGTTCAGCTGCGCAACGCACTGGATGCCGTGCTGCCGGCGAGGGCCGCGACGGCGCTCAAGGCGCGGTTCGGCCATTATCTGGCGGTGCTGCTGATGCTGGGGCTGGCAGTCGGCGCCGTGCTGTCGCTGGTCTATGTCGAGGTCGCGTCCGTGAACGCGGAGGCGCAGGCGCTGATCCGCAGCACGCTGTGGAAGGTCTTCTTCATCCTGATGATC
Organism: Azospirillum largimobile; assembly: GCF_977007025.2. NCBI lineage: Bacteria > Pseudomonadati > Pseudomonadota > Alphaproteobacteria > Rhodospirillales > Azospirillaceae > Azospirillum > Azospirillum largimobile. The sequence continues at coordinate 258,914 of NZ_CDRMUA020000003.1, read as the reverse complement.
GTGGCCGGCGTCGCCACCTGGCTGTTCGTGCTGGCCCGCGAAAGCCGCAAGGTGGCGCAGGAGGAAACGCGCAGGCAGACAGACCTGCTGATGCAGGAGATCGAAGCGCACGAACGCACCGATGCCCAGCTGCAGAAGGCGAAAGAGGCTTCGGAGGCGGCGAACCTCGCCAAGAGCCGCTATCTTGTCGGCATCGGCCACGAATTCCGCACGCCCTTGAGCGCCATCTTCGGCTATTCGCAGATGCTGGAGCGCGATCCCGCCATGCCGCCGCATCGCGTCGACGCCGTCCGCGTCATCCGGCGCAGTGCGGAGCATCTGTCCGGCTTGCTCGACGGGCTGCTGGACGTATCGAAGATCGAAAGCGGCCGGCTGCAGTTGAACCGGGCGGAGGTCCGCTTCGGCGAACTGCTCGACCAGCTCGTCGGCATGTTTCGCCTTCAGGCGGAGGCCAAGGGCATCGCCTTCCGCTTCGAGGCGCCGGAGGAACTGCCGCCGGTCGTCTTCACCGACGAAGGCCGCATCCGCCAGATCCTGATCAACCTGCTGTCCAACGCCATCAAGTTCACCGATGCGGGCACGGTCTGCCTGCGCGTGCGCCACCGCAGCCAAATCGCCGAGTTCGAGGTGGAGGACACCGGCCCCGGCATCGTTCCCGAGGACCGCGAGCGCATCTTCCAGCCGTTCGAGCGCGGGTCGGCCGCCAACCCGATGGTGCCGGGCATGGGACTCGGGCTGACCATCACCAAGCTGCTGACCGAGGTGATGGGCGGCGAGATCACCGTGACCAGCACCCCTGGCAAGGGCAGCCTGTTCCGGGTGCGGCTGATGATGTCGGCGGCGATGCTGTCCACCGCCGCCGCCCAGCCCGACCATCCGATCCGCGGCTATCGCGGACCGCGCCTGAGCGTGCTGGTCACCGACGACGACCTCGCCCACCGCAACCTGCTGGCCGACCTGCTGGCCGAGCTGGGCTTCGCCGTGTTCAAGGCGACCGACGGTCCGAACTGCGTCGCCATGGCGGAACTGCACCGGCCGGACATCCTGCTGCTCGACATCTCCATGCCCGGCATGAACGGGCTGGACGTGGCCCGGCACCTGCGCGCCACCGGCCATGGCGACACCACCATCGTCCTGGTGTCGGCCGACACGCGGGAGGACCGTTCCGCCCCCGCTCCCGGCCAGCCGCATGACGGCTTCGTCGCCAAGCCGGTGTCCATCCCGAGGCTGCTGGCCTGCATCGGCCGGCTGCGCGGCATCGAGTGGGAGTATGAGACAACGGCCGGCACCGACGACGGCCCGCCGGTCTTCGCCGCGTCGGAGCTGCCGCCGCAGCACCACATTGCCGAGCTGATCCATCTCGGCCGCATCGGCTATGTCCGCGGCATGCAGGCCAAGCTCGCCGAGATCGCCGCCGCCCATCCGGAGCTGGACCGCTTCGTCGGTCGCATGCGCACGCTCGTCAACAACTACGACCTGAACCAGTATATGGCCGCGCTGGAGGCGGTTTACCGCGATGACAGCCATGACGAACCCAGCCATGACGATGAAATCCGCAACCAAACCGCGTGACGTCGTCCTCGTCGTCGACGATTCGCCGGAAGCCCTCAGTTTCCTGACCGACGCGCTGGAGGAGGCCGGCGTGACCGTGCTGGTGGCGCTGGACGGCCGCAAGGCGCTGGCGCTGCTGGAGCAGGTGACGCCCGACGTGATCCTGATGGACGCCATCATGCCGGGGCTGGATGGCTTCGAGACCTGCCGCCAGCTGAAGCGCAACAGCCAGGTCGCCCATGTCCCCGTCATCTTCATGACCGGCCTGACCGAAACCGAACATATCCTGAAGGGCTTCTCGGCCGGCGGCGTCGATTACGTCACCAAGCCCATCATCGCCGAGACGCTGATCGCCCGCATGTATGCCCATCTCGCCAATGCCCGCGTGGCGCAGAGCACGCGGGCGGCGCTGGACGTGACCGGCCGCACACTGTTGGCCGCCAACCTCAAGGGTGAGGTGCTGTGGTGCACACCGCAGACCACCCGCATGCTGGAGGCTGCCTTCGGGGCCGATACGGGAAGCGGAGTGTCCCTGCCGGAGGAGGCACGGCGCTGGCTGGCCGAGCGGCAGGCCGGCGGGTCGGGCAGCGGATCGGGACGCAAGGCGGACAGCGTGGTGATCGCCACCGGGACGGACGGCCGCAGCCTGCGCCTCAGCCCGGTCGGCCAGACCGGTCCCGACGAGATCCTGCTGCAGCTGGTGGAGGAGAGCGGCGCCGGCGATGACGCCCTGCTGAAGGACAAGCTGTCGCTGACCGCACGGGAGGCGGAGGTGCTGATGTGGATCGCCAACGGCAAGCCCAACCGCGACATCGCCGAGATCCTGGGCCTCAGCCCCCGCACGGTCGACAAGCATCTGGAACAGATCTATGCGAAGCTCGGCGTCGAGAACCGCGCCGCCGCCGCCGCGATGGCGGTGCGCACGCTGAACGGGCGGTAGGCGTGCCGCCTATGAGTCCTGCCGGGAAGCGGTTCGTTCCCGAACACGGTAACGGACGGGGCGTTCAATCCTCCGCCAGGTTGCCGTAGAGCTGTTGCAGGGTCGCGTTCAGCTTGCCGATCTGCGATTCCGACATCCCGTCGAAGCTGCGGGCGAACAGCCTTTCCGTCGCCTCCTGAATGCGTTCGACCAGCGCATGGCCGGCCGGCGTCATCGTCACTTCGGTGACGCGGCCGTCGTCGGCATTGGTGCCGGTGTCCACCAGCCCTTCCGCCTTCATGCGGTAGACGATGCGGGTCATCGTCGACAGCTTGACGATGGCGTGGGTCGAGATCTCCGAAATGCTCGACGTGCCGTGCGTCTTCAGGATGAACAGCACCCGCCAGGTCGGGATGTCGGTGCCGATCCGTTTCAGCGCCGTTTCCATCTTCTGCGTGTAGATGCCCTGGACACGGGCAAGCCAGTAGAAGGGGAATTCCTCGACCTTGAATTCGGGGTCCGACGGGATGTAGCGGCGAAGCTTTTTCGTAATGGCCATGATGCCCAATGTCTGTCCAGCGTTTGGCGAGGCCGGGGCCCTGTTGTACCAATCGCCGGTTGGCTTGCCAAACGCCTTGCGGCGGCGCGACCGCTCACCAGCCCGGCCCGCGTTCCGCCCGCATCTTGCGCACCATGGCGTCGAAGAACTTCACGGCGAAGCCGCTGTCGCGGATCAGCATGGCGGTCAGGTCGCTGCATTTCTGCCGGACCTCGGTCGACAGCTCCACGTCCTCGCCGCGCATGCTGTCGGCCAGCGTCTGGATCTCGGCGGCGCGCTGCACCGTCCACAGCAGGAAGAAGGTCTTGGCGATGCTGGACTCGCCCACCGCGATGCCGTGGTTGCGCAGCACCAGGACATGCTTGTCCCCAAGGCTCTCCAGCATGCGCGGCTTCTCGTCGGCGAACAGGGTGATGCCCTCGAAGGCATGGTAGCCGACGCGGCCGTACAGCTGGGCGCCGTAGAAGTCGTTGTGCGAGAAGGCCTGCTTCTTCTGCACGATGGCCGACACCTCGGTGGTGTGGGTGTGGATCACGCAATGGATGTCGGCCCGCGCCTCGTGGATGGCGCTGTGCAGGGCGAATCCGGCCGGATTGGCGTCATAGGGCGACGGCTCCAGCTTCTCGCCGTCCAGCCCGACCTTCAGCAGGTTGGCCGGCGTCACCTCGGTGTAGTTCAGCCCGAACGGGTTCACCAGATAATGATGCGCCGGCCCCGGCAGGCGGGCGGAGATGTGGTTGAAGATCGTCTCGGTCCAGCCCATGAACTCGACGAGGTGATAGCAGTCGGCCAGCTGGCAGCGCAGCGCCCACTCCTCCTCGCCGATGTGATCGGGCCGGACGACGCTGTTGTGGCCGAGCTTCGGCGCGGTGGCGGTCGCGGTCATCATGCTTTGCGGTCCTCTTCGGATGGAGGTTACAGGCCCATGGCGGCGCGCAACGCGCTGTCGCTCTTGAAGCGGGCGAGGATGGCGATGTTGCGGGTCAGCGGCATGGACAACCCCTGCAGTTCGGCCAGTTCGATGACGGCCTCGCAGATGGCGGAGAGTTCCAGCGGCAGCCCCTTCTCGAAGTCCTGGAGCATGGAGGTCTTCACCGGCCCCATCCCGGCCCCCATAGCCAGCAGGGACGCCGGGTCCAGCTCGATCCGCGCGCCATAGGCGGCGGCGGTCAGCAGCGCTTCCGACAGCATCAGGCGGGCGATCTGCGACAGCGACGGGTCGCCGTAGATGTCCTGCAGCGTCGCCCCCGACACCACTGACAGCGGGTTGGAGCTGAGATTGGCGATCACCTTGGTCCACAAGGGATCGCGCACCCGCTCGCTCGCCTGGGTGTGGATGCCGCAGGCGGTCAGCATGGCGGCGGTGCGGGCGAGGCGTTCGCTCGGGCGGTGGTCGATCTCGCCCAGGATCAGCTTCAGCGGGTTGAAGCTGCGGGCGACGCCGGGCGCCATCCGCTCCGCGGTGATGTAGGCGATGGCGCCGATCACGCGGTCAAGCGGCACCAGATCCTTCAGCGCGCCGTCGGGATCGACCGAGCGGACGGCGCGGCCCTGGTGGCGTCCGCCCTCCCCCTCGAAATACCACCAGGGGATGCCGTTCACCACCGGGACGACCAGCGTGTCCGGCCCGATCATCGGCCGGGCAGCACGCACCAGCGGCAGCAAATCCTGCGCCTTGGCGCAGAGGAACAGCAGGTCCGGCTGTCCGAGATCCTCCGCCGGCCCGGCCTCCACCCGCACATGATGCTCGCCCTCGCGGTCGGTCAGGTGCAGCCCGTCCTGCCGGATGACATCCAGCGTCGCCCCGCGGGCCAGCACGCCGACCCGGTGGCCGGCCCGGGCGATGCGCACCGCCAGAGTGGTGCCGATGGCTCCGGCTCCGGCGATCCCGACATGCCAGCGCCCGGCTTTTGAACCCTCTCGCCAGTCCGGCTCCGTCATGAGGCGAGCATCTCCTGATGCTTGCCGGCCATGCCGAGATAGGCCGCCACGACGCGCGGATCGTGCGCCAATTGCGACGCCGGTCCCTCCATGGCGATGCGCCCAAGTTCCAGCACATAGGCGTAATCGGCGACGCGCAGGGCGGCCCGCGCGTTCTGTTCGATCAGCAGGATCGACACGCCCTTGCTGCGCAGTTCCGCGATGATGCGGAAGACTTCGCGCACGATCAGCGGCGCCAGCCCCAGCGACGGCTCGTCCAGCATCAGCAGCTTCGGCCCGCCCATCAGGGCGCGGGCCAGCGCCAGCATCTGCCGCTCGCCGCCCGACAGGGTCGCCGCCATCTGGCCGCGCCGCTCCTTCAGCCGGGGGAACAGGACGTAGAGTTCCTCCATCGCCGCGTCCTGCTCCCGCTTCGACCGCGAATGGAAGCGGAAGCCGCCGAGCCGCAGATTGTCCTCCACGCTCATGCTGGCGAACAGCGCGCGTTTTTCCGGCACGAGGCTCATGCCGCGCGCCACCATGTCCTGAATGGCCGGCGATTGTCCGTCCTGGCCGAGAAAGCTGACCCGGCCGCGCGACGGCAGCACGCCCATGATGGCGGACAAGAGCGTCGTCTTGCCGGCGCCGTTCGGGCCGATCACGGTGACGATCTGTCCCTCGCCCACCCGCAGGCTGGCGTTGCTCAGCGCCTCGATCTTGCCGTAGGAGACGCAGAGGTCGGTGACCTCCAGCAGCGGCGCGCTCATTCGACACCTCCAAGATAGGCTTCGAGAACGGCCGGGTTGGTCTGGATCGTCTCGGGCGGCCCCTCGGCGATGCGCTCGCCGAACTCCATCACATAGACGCGGTCGACCAGCCCCATGACGAAGTCCATGTCATGCTCGACCAGCAGGATCGCCATGCCTTCCGACCGCAGCTTGACCAGCAGTTCGGCCAGCGCCTGCTTTTCGAGAAAGCGCAGGCCGGCGGCCGGCTCGTCCAGCAGCAGCAGGCAGGGATCGGCGCAGAGCGCGCGGGCGATCTCCAAGATGCGCTGCTGGCCGAGCGCCAGGCTGCCCGCCTCGGCGTGAAGATATTGACCGAGCCCGACGCGAACCAGCTGGCGGCGCGCCTCGTCCAGAAGCCGCGCCTCCTCGGCCCGGTCCAGCCGCAATGCTGCGGCGGCGACGCCCTTGGAGCCGCGCAGATGGGCGCCGATGGCGACATTCTCCAGCACGCTCATTGTGGGGAGCAGCTTGACATGCTGGAAGCTGCGGCTGAGGCCGGCGCCGGCCATGGCGCGGGCGGTGCGGCCGTCGATGCGCTCGCCGCGGAACAGAATCTCGCCGGAGGTCGGGTGGTCGACGCAGGAGAGCTGGTTGAACAGCGTGCTCTTGCCCGCCCCGTTCGGGCCGATCACCGCCAGGATCTCACCGGCCCGTACGGTGAAGCTGATGTCGCGGTTGGCGACCAGCCCGCCGAAGCGGCGCGTCACGCCCTTGGCCTCCAGCACCACCTCGCCCTTTTGCGGCATCGGCCGGCGGGGCAGCGGTTCGGCAATCGGCAGGTCAACGCCGTCCGCTACACCCGTTGGCCGGCGCCGCCGCTCGAACGCCTTGGCGATCCAGCCGGCGATGCCGCCGGGCAGGCGCTGCATCAACAGCACGATCAGCAGGCCGAAGACGATGGCTTCGAAATTGCCGGAGCGGCCCAGCAGGTGCGGCAGCAAATCCTGCAGCCATTGCTTGGCGAAGGTGACGGAAGCCGCGCCAATCACCGCGCCCCAGACCTGCCCCACCCCGCCGATCAGCGCCATGAACAGGAAGTCGATGCCCGCCTGGAGGCTGAAGGGGGCCGGGCTGACGAAGCGCTGGGTGTAGGCATAGAGCCAGCCCGCCAGCCCGGCATAGAGAGCGGCGACCAGGAAGGCCGTCATCTTGGCGCGGAAGCTGTCGACGCCCATCGATTCCGACATGCGCTGCCCGCCGCGCAGCGCGCGGATGGCGCGGCCGACGCGGGAGTCCAGCAGGTTCAGCGTCGCCACCACCGCCAGCAGCAGGATCGCCCAAATCAGGTAGAATAGCGCCTCCGCCTTATCGAAGGCGATGCCGAACAGGTTCAGCGCCGGGATGCCCGACAGGCCGGTGTGGCCGCCGAGGAATTCCAGATTGCCGAACAGGTAGAACAGCGACAGCCCCCAGGCGATGGTGCCGAGCGGCAGGTAATGCCCCGACAGCCGCAGCGTCACCGCCCCCAGCACCGTCGCGATGGCGAGCGTCAGCACCAGCCCCACCGCCAGCCCGGCCAGCGGCGACCCCGCCATCCAGGCGAGCGGCCCCGGCAGGTCGGCGGCGGACACGGTGGCGAGATAGGCGGTGGCATAGGCGCTGACGCCGATGAAGGCCGCCTGTCCGAAGCTGGTCATCCCGGCGACACCGGTCAGCAGGACGAGGCCCAGCGTCGCCAGTGCGAAGATGCCGATGTTGTTGGCCAGCGTGACCTGATATGTCGGCAGAACCAGCGGGGCGACCGCCAGCACCGGCAGCAGGGCCAGCAGGATCCAACCGGACGGCGACAGTCTGGGCATCGAAACGATTGGCCTCGCAGCGGGAGTTTTCGACAGCACGCCGGGCTTCATTCCTCGTCCTCCGCGCTGTGGTGGGAGAGGGAGCGCCAGACCAGCACCGGAAGGATCAGCGTGAAGACGATCACCTCCTTGTAGCTGCTGGCCCAGAAGGTGGAGAAGGATTCGGCCTGCCCGATCAGCAGGGCGCCCAGCGCGGCGACCGGGTAGCTCGCCAGCCCGCCGATGATGGCGCCGACGAAGCCCTTCAGGCTGATGATGAAGCCGCTGTCGTAGTAGATCGTGGTGATCGGGGCGATCAGGATGCCCGACAGGCTGCCGATCAGCGCCGCCAGCGCGAAGCTGGCCTTGCCCGCCAGTTCCGGCGAGATGCCGACCAGCTCGGCCCCAAGCCGGTTGACCGCGGCGGCGCGCAGCGCCTTGCCGTACAGGCTGCGCTCGAAGAACAGGTAGAGGCCAAGGATCAGGCCCAGCGATACCGCCACCACCCAGATGGTCTGGCTGTTCAGCATCACCATGCCCAGACGCAGGCCGCCGTCGGAGAAGGGCTCCGTCCGTGCGCCCTCCGGCCCGAACATCAGCAGGCCGACGCCGACCAGCACGACATGCACGGCGATGGAGACGATCAGCAGAACCAGCGGGTGCGCCGCGGCGATCGGCTGGTAGAAGACGCGATAGAGCGCCAGCCCCAGCGGCACGATCAGCGCCATGGTGACCAGCGCCTGCAGCGCGACGCCGGCATCGGCCAGCGGCAGCAGCGTCGTCAGCGCGGTCAGCCCCGCGGCATAGGCGAGACCCAGCGCCGGCCCGCGCCGCACGGCGATGCGGCCGTCGCGCCGCCATGCGGCGTGGCTGTCCATGACCAGCGCGGCGGCGGACAGCGCCAGCAGCAGCCAGCCAAGCCGGACCGGGGTTCCGCCCTGCATCGCCGCCATGGTCAGGGCGGCGAAGGCGACGAACTCGCCCTGGGGTATCAGAAGGATGCGGGTCACCGTGAAGACCAGCAGGATCGACAGCGCCAACAGTGCATAGATGGCGCCGTTGGTGATCCCGTCCTGGCCCAGCAGCATGACGATCTGGAGGTTCATGACCGGTATCCCTTCGCTCCGGCGGCGACCCGGGAGTCAGACTCTGGGCCGGGACCGCCGCCGGATCACTTCACGAGGTCATCTCACGGGCGGTGCGCCGCACGGCTCACTTCACCAGCGTCCACTTGCCGCCGGACACGGTGATCAGCTCCCGGCCGCGCTCGTCGAAGCCGCTGTGGTCGGCGGCGGTCAGGTTGTAGACGCCCTGGGTCGCAGGCAGCTCCTTCACCTGTTCCAGCGCGTCGCGAAGCGCGGTACGGAAGGCGGCCGCCCCCGGCTCCCCGCCCTTCAGGGCGACGGGGATGGCGCGCTCCAGCAGCAGCCCGGCGTCATAGACGTTGGCGCCGAAGGTGGCGGGCTTGGAGCCGTTCTGCTTCTCGTAGGCCGCGACATAATCGCCGGCGATCTTCTTCGACGGATGGCTGTCGGACACCTGGTCCAGCACCAGCATCAGGCTGGCGGCCAGGATCGTGCCCTCCACCTTCTTGCCGCCCAGCTTCAAGAAGTCGGGCAGCGCCGCACCATGCGTCTGGTAGATCTTGCCGCGATAGCCCTGGTCGTAGAGCGTCGTCTGCGGCAGGACCGAGGAGCTGCCGGGGGCGGCGATCAGCACCGCGTCGGGCGAGGCCGACAGGATCTTCAGCCCCTGCGCGGTCAGCGAGGTGTCCTGCCGCTGGAAGCGCTCGCTCGCCAGCAGCTTGATGCCGCGCTTGGCCGCACCCTCGCCGAACACCTTCTGCCAGTTGTCGCCATAGGGATCGGCGGTGCCGATGAAGCCGACCGACTTGATGCCGGCCTTTTCCATATGGGCCAGCAGCGCCTCGGCGATCAGGTCGTCGTTCTGGGTGGTCTTGAACACCCATTTCTTCTGCTCGGTCATCGGCAGAACCACGGCGGCGGTGCCGACCGGGGCCAGCATCGGCACGCCGGCCTCAGCGGCGAACTGGATCACGCCCATGGCGTTGGGCGAACCGGACGGGCCGATGATGGCGTCGACCTTCTCCTCGGTGATGAGCTTCTTGAAGGCGGCGACGGTGGCCGTCGGGTCGCTGCCGTCGTCGAGCGTGATGTACTGCACCGTCTGGCCGCCGACGCTGGCCGGCAGCAGAGGCACACTGTTCTTCTGCGGAATGCCGACCAGCGCGATGGGGCCGGTCGAGGAGGTCACCACGCCGACCTTCACCTGCGCATCGGCCGGCAGGGCGGCGCCCACCGCGAACGCCCCGAACAGCAGCGAAACCGCCAGCTTCTTTGCAATCACCACACCCTCCATTTCGTGTTGCCGCCATTTCGTGTAGCCGTCTGACCTGGTCCGACGGGCTTTTCGCCGCCGAACCCGCCGGGCCGGTGCGGCCGGCTCCAGAAGGAGCCCCCTGCCGCCCAACCTCTTGTTCTGTCGAAAGGAACAAAGCAAAGACCGCGCCAATGAAAACGGCGGCGCCGCCGCGTCAATCAGTCAATACAGCAACAATAGAAGATACAAACATTTATCAGATAACCCGCAGGAACGAAGATCGGAAGGACATGAGGAAACGAAGACGCTTCCGCATCACACCGGCCAATATTGCCCGGCAGCTTTGTTCTTTTGGGGGTTCGATGGCGTCGACACCACGCACCACCGGTGAAATCCTGTGGTGGTCACGTCCGGTGCCGGCCGCTCTTGTCGCCCATTAAGCCAGAGTTCCGTGAATCCGCAATCGAATTTTCAAGAAAAATTGCCCATTTTTTGGCACTCGAATGCATGCTTTGCAGGCGAACTCCCACCAAGCACGGCGATCAGGTACTTTGGAATGAGGCCTTATCCGAAAAGTACGAAGTTTTGAAAAACTCCTTTTCTATCAGCGTGATGAAGAAAGCCCCCCGTCGATCCCGTTCCGCTTGCCCGCCCGCGTCGCCGCCAAAGCACTGCTCGGATTTTGTGCTTTGCCGCCAAAAATTATTTTTCCAAAGTCAATTGACTATTCACGTTTCTCGCCGTTAGGCTTCGGTCATCCCATCCACCCTGAACGGCTCCGATCCCGACGGCGTATGACAAGCCCGGTGTCGTGTGAGTCCTCGGGGAATCCGGTTCGACCGGGGAAGGCATTGCCCATGACCATCTTCGTTCAATCGCTCGACCTCGCCGGCGACGCCACCAACCGCGACGCGGCGCCAACGGTCGCGATCAAGGACAGCATCGACATCGCCGGCACGCCGACGCGCGCCGGCAGCCGGTCGCTGGACGACGCTCCGCCGGCCGCGGAAAACGCCGAAATCGTGGACAATCTGCTCGCCGCCGGCTGGCGGATCACCGGCAAGACCACGATGCACGAACTGGCCTTCGGCACCACCGGCATCAACCGCTGGGCGGGCACGGCGCCGAACCCGAAATTCCCCGACTTCGTGCCCGGCGGGTCGTCCAGCGGTTCGGCAGCGGTGGTCGCCGCGGGCTTGGCGGATGCCGCGATCGGCACCGACACCGGCGGCTCCGTCCGCATTCCCGCCGCCTGCTGCGGCGTGTTCGGGCTGAAGCCGACCTTCGGACGGGTCAGCCGCCGAGGCGCGATGCCGGCCAGGAGCACGCTGGACTGCGTCGGCCCATTCGCCACGGACATGGACCGGCTGGTCGCCTGCATGGCGGCCATCGACCCGACCTTCGGACCGCTGCCGGCCATCGATGGCGTTATCATCGGCCTATTGGAAACGGACGCCGACGACGGGATCACCGCCACCGTGCGTGCCGCGGTCGAAGCCGCTAGCCTCCCGATGGAACCCGTCGCCCTGAACGGCATGCACGCCGCCTTCGAGGCCGGACTGTCGGTCATTAATGTCGAAACCTGGGCCGCCTGCGCCGCCCTGGTGGTAACCGGTCTGGTGGGCGAGGACGTGGCGTTCCGCCTGCGCAACGCCGCCCGCACCACGGCGGAGGATCTGGCCCGCGCCGAAACGGTCCGCACCGCCTTCACCGCGGAGGTCGATGCGCTGCTGGCGCGGGTGCCCATCATCGCGCTACCGACCATGGCCGGTCCGCCGCCGCTGGTGGCGGATGCCGGCGACACCAGCCGGCTGGTCCGCATGACCACGCTGGTCCGCCCCTTCAACCTGTCCGGCCACCCGGCCATCGTCATTCCGCTCGCCCCCGTCGGCGGCGCGCCGGCCAGCCTGCAGCTGGTCGCCGCCAAGGGCGCGGACGAGCTGCTGTGCGCGGTCGCGGCCCACATCGCCGAGCGATTGCCCGGTCCAACCTAGCCGCTTCAGGACCAACACCCCATTCCCCGACGCCATGGACGGAGCCGCGCTCCGAATGCGGACGCGCGCCCTCCCTCCATCCCTTGCCATGGAGATCCCGATGTTGGTGACTCTGCCCGCGCAGACACAGGACGGCGGCCGGAGCTTCGACGACGCTCTGCTTGCGGAGCTTCTGACCGAGATCCGCAGCCGACGCGCCGAATTCGAACAGCAGCAGTTCATCTCCCAGGACATCGTCGAGCGCTACCGCGCGCTCGGCGTCTACCGCGCCCTGGTCGCCCGGCGCTTCGGCGGCGACGAACGCTCACCGGCCGAATTCTGCCGGGTGGTGGAGCGCATCGCCGAGGCGGACGGGTCCGCCGGCTGGGTCGCCAGCTTCGGCATCGGCGCGGTCTATCTGTCGGCCCTGCCGCTCGACACGCTGCGCAGCCTCTATGCCCGCGGCCCCGACCTCGTCTTCGCGGGCGGCATCTTCCCGCCGCAACCGGCGGTCTTCGTCGATGGCGGCCTGAAGGTGAAGGGTCGGTGGAGCTGGGCCAGCGGCTGCATGGGCGCCGACATCGTCGGCGTCGGCATCGCGCCGAAGAACAGCGACGGCACCGGCGGCCTGCCGCGCATGGCGGTGATGCCGCGCAGCGCGGTGAAGATCGAACGCAACTGGGATGTCGTCGGCCTGCTCGGCACCGGCAGCCACGACCTCATCGTCGATGATGTGGTGGTGCCGGAGGAATGGACCTTCGTGCGCGGCGGCAAGTCGGCGCTGGACGAACCGCTCTACCGCTATCCGACGCTGGCCTTCGCGGCGCAGGTCCTGTCGGTCGTCTCGCTCGGCATCGCCCGCGCCGCCTTGGACGAGCTGCGCTCCATGGGCTCCCGAGCGTCGGTCACCGGCGCGCCCAAGCTGGGCGAGCGCGTCGCCTCCCAGCTTGAGACCGCGAAGCTGGAGGCCGAGCTGCGCGCCGCCCGCTCCTGGTTCTACGGCGCCATCGACGAGGTGTGGCAGTGCCTGCTTGCCGGCGACGATCCGGCGCCGGATCAGGTCAGCATGCTGCGCCTGTCCGCCACCCACGCAACCCGCACCGCCGCCGAGGTGACGCGCCGGGCGCAGATGCTGACCGGCATGGCCGGCGTCTATGAGCACTGCCCGATCGCGCGGCAGGTCCGCGACGTCCAGATGATCACCCAGCACGCCTTCCTCGGCGACGTCACCTACCAGAACGCCGGCGCCATGCTGTTCGGCCTGTCCCCCCTGCCCGGCTATCTCTGACCCCCACCCCGGAGACCTTCCATGAGCGACAAGAAGCCCCTGCGCGTTCTGTTCTGCATCGGCGTCAACCAGAACTTCTTCGACGCGACGGCGGAAGAGGCCAAGCAGGTCTGGGGCGCCTTCTCCAGCATGATGCGCGGCATCGGCGAACTGCCGGGTGTGACGGTTCTGGGCAACATGGACGACGACCAGATCATGGTCGGCCCGTCCACCAACTGGCCCTGGACCACCTATGTGCTGGCCGACGTGCCGGACATCGAGACGGTGACCGCCGCCTGCAACCTGTTCCGCGTCACCCCTGTCGGCGACGGCACCTTCAAGCTGTGGAAATACTGCCGCGTCGAGGCTCGCGTCGGCCGCGAGTTGGTGATCCCGCAATGACCGCCGCCCTCCCCGCCGAAGTCCTCGATCTGCAGGCACGCCTCGCCCGTTTCGAGGCGGAGGCCGCCGTCCGCGCTTGCATGACGCGCTACATGGCGCTGTGCGACGCGCTGACCCCGGCGACGCCGTTGGACGAGCTTGCCGGCCTGTTCACGCGCGACGCGGTGTGGGAGGGCATCGGTGAGAGATACGCCAAGACCTTCGGCCGGATCACCGGCCGCGCGGCCCTGCGGGAGATGTTCGCCAGATACATGGTCGAACCCTCCCACTTCGCGCTGAACGTGCATTTCCTGACCTCCGAGCTGATCCGGACCACCGGTCCGGAATCGGCGGCGGGCAGCTGGATCATGCTGCAGACCTCGACCTTCGCCGCCGGCGGATCGCACCTGAACGCCGCCCGGCTGACGGTGGATTTCCGCCTGGAGGAGGGTGCCTGGCGCATGAGCCATTTCCGCACCGAAAACCTGTTCAGTCGCCCGGTCGACGGCTGGAACCGCCCCGACCCGGTTCCGGTCCCGGAGTGATCCCCCTTCCTCTCCGCCCCCAAGACGGAAAGACCATAGCAATGGCCATTGACCTCAAAGCTCCGCCCGCCTCCCCTACGGCAGCGTCGCGCGACCTTGCCGAGCTCGTCCGCGCCGACCGCGCCCACACCTCTCTCTACACCGACCCGGCGATCTTCGAACAGGAGATGGACCGCATCTTCGCCAACTGCTGGGTCTGGGTCGCCCATGTCAGCGAGGTGAAGGAGGCCGGCGACTACAAGTCCACCTATGTCGGCCGCCAGCCGGTGGTGGTGGTGCGCGACCGCAAGCAGAAGATCCACGTCCTGCTGAACCGCTGCCGCCACCGCGCCGCCACGGTCTGCGAGGAGAAGAGGGGCCGGACCAACAGCTTCGTCTGCCCCTATCACGGCTGGAGCTACGGCCTGGACGGCAGTCTGCGCGGCGTGCCGCATCCGGAAAGCTACGGCCAGTGCCTCGACAAGGGCGAATATCCGCTGAAGAGCCTGCGGGTCGAGGAATATGCCGGCATGGTCTTCGCCACCTTCCGCGAAGACATCGAACCGCTCGCTGATTGGCTCGGCCCGGCGAAGAAGTGGATGGACCTGTTCATGAAGCAGGGCGGCGGCTATCCGATCAAGGTGGCCGGCGAGCACCGCTTCCGCTTCCCCGGCAACTGGAAGATCCAGCTGGAGAACACCACCGACGGCTATCACTTCCCGGTCGTCCACAAGTCCTTCCTGTCCTCGGTCGACGAACAGACCGAACGCATGCTGGACTTCGTCAACGGCCCTGGCTTCGTCGAGGATCTCGGCAACGGCCACAGCGTCATGGTGATGATCCCCGAGCTGGTGGATCTGGAGGAGAACCTCGACGCCCCCATCCCCGCCCGCTTCGAGGAGTTGGCCGAGGAACTGCGCAAGGAGGGGCATGACGAGGCCAAGGTGCGCCGCATCGTCCGCGCCGTCGGCGGGTCGGGCTTCAACCTGAACCTGTTCCCCAACATCGCCTGTTCGATGGCCTTCTTTCGCGTGCTGCGCCCGGTGTCGGTGAACGAGACCGAGATCCACCACGCCGTCATCACCATGGACGGCGGCCCCGCCGCCGCCAACCGCGCCCGCCTTCGCCTGCACGAGCACTTCCAGGGCCCGATGGGCTTCGGCACGCCCGATGACTCGGAAGCGTGGGAGCGTGTGCAGAAGGGCGCCCAGGCCGGCACCGACCTGTGGATCCTGCTGAACCGCGGCCTGCCCGGCGAGCGCATCACCGAAGACGGCCGCGCCGGCGACGTCAGCGCCGAGACCGGCATGCGCGCCGCCTACCAGCAGTGGAAGAAGCTGATGACGGAGTGAGGGGGTGGCAGTGATGCCCCCACCCTAACCCTCCCCCGCTTCGCAGGGGAGGGAACTGCCGCCACTTTCCCACATCAGCGCCTACTCCCTCCCCCGCATCGGACGGACCTTCGGTCCGCCGAGAGCGGGGGAGGGTCGGGGTGGGGGCAAGACTTCGCCACCCCCTGACACCCCCCGGAGACACACCCCATGAACACCCAACTCCTCACCGAGGTCAGCGCCTTCCTTTGGCAGGAGGCCGACATGCTCGACCACCGCGACTATCAGGACTGGCTGGCGCAATGGACCACCGACGGCCTCTACATCGTGCCGATCGATCCCGAGGCAACGGACCTCGCCGACCGGCTGAACTACGCCTATGACGACGCCGACATGCGCGCCAAGCGCGTCGCCCGCCTGACCAGCGGCGAGTCCGTCTCGACCCAGCCGGCCTCGCGCACGGTGCGCTCGCTGTCGCGCTTCCGCATCCTGGCCGACGACGGCGCCGCCATCACGGTGCGCGCCGCCCAGCATCTGCGCGAGTTCCGCAAGGAGACGCTGCGCGACTACACCGCCGACGTGACCTACGAACTCGCCCGCAGCGGTGACGGCTTCCGGCTGAAGAGCAAGATCGTCCGGCTGGTGAACTCCACCGACGCGCTGCACAGCATCGGCTACATCCTCTGACAGGAGTCCACGGGATGGCACAGGTCGCACTCGTCACCGGCGCGGCCCAGGGGCTGGGCCGGGTCATCGCCGAACAGTTCCTCGCCGCAGGCTACCGCGTCGCCCTGACCGACGTCGCGGAGGACGCGGTACGGGAGACGGCGGCAAGCCTGGATCCGTCAGGCGAGGCGGTGCTGCCGCTGGTGCTCGACGTCACCCGCAAGGCGGATTTCGCTGCGGCGCTCGACGCCGTGCTGGCCCGCTGGGACGCGCTGCATGTGGCGGTCAACAACGCGGCGATGACGCCGATGACCCCGGTCATGCAGATCACGCCGGAGGAATTCGACGCGGTGCTGACCGTCAACCTGCGCGGCACCTTCCTCGGCTGCCAGGTGTTCGGCGCCCATCTGGCGAAGGCCGGCTACGGCCGCATCGTCAACATCGCCTCGCTGGCCGGGCAGAATGGCGGCACGGCGTCGGGCGCGCATTACGCGTCCTCCAAGGCCGGCATCCTGACGCTGACCAAGATCTTCGCCCGCGAACTGGCGGCCGGCAACGTCACCGTCAACGCCATCGCCCCCGGCCCGATGGAGCTTCCCTCCGTCCGCGCCTCGGTTCCTCCGGAACGGCTGGAGACGCTGATCGGCATGATCCCGGTGAAGCGGCTGGGCAACCCCGCCTTCGTCGCCCGGATGGCGGTGGAGCTGGCATCGCCGGATGCGGATTTCACCACCGGTGCGGCCTGGGACATCAACGGCGGCATCTTCATGCGCTGAGGAAAGACGGTCATGACGACGCAAGACACGCTGACGCTGACGGTGGCCCGCCGCCGGGTCGAAGGGAACGGGGTCCTGCTGCTCGACCTCATCGACAGGACCGGCAACCCGCTGCCGCCCTTCGAGGCCGGGGCGCATGTCGATCTGCATCTGGCGCCGGGTCTGGTCCGGCAATATTCGCTGTGCGGCGATCCGACCGACCGCAGCCGCTACCGGCTGGGCATCCTGCGCGACCCCGCCTCCCGCGGCGGCTCGGTCGCGGCGCATGACCGCCTGCAGGAGGGGACGGAGGTCGCAGTCGGCCTGCCGCGCAACCTGTTCCCGCTGGCGGCGGAGGCGGCCCATTCCATCCTGATCGGCGGCGGCATCGGCATCACCCCGATGATCGCCATGGCCCACGCCCTGGCGGCGGCGGGCGGCAGTTTCGAGCTGCATTACTGCGGCCGCAGCCGCGACGCCTGCGCCTTCCTGGGCGAACTGGCCGAAGCGGCGTTCCGCGACCGCAGCGCGCTGCATCTCGACGACGGCCCGTCCGGCCAGCGCCTCGACCTGCCCACCCTGCTCGGCAGCGCGCCCGCCGGCACGCACCTCTATGTCTGCGGCCCGACCGGCTTCATGGACTGGGTGATCGGCGAGGCGACGCGCCTCAGCCTACCCGCCGAGCACATCCACCGCGAATATTTCCAGGCGGAGGTCGCCACCGGCGGCGGTGCCTTCGAGGTGGTGGCGAAGCGCAGCGGCAAGACCGTGCAGGTGGCGGAGGACGAAACCATCGTCCAGGCGCTCGGCCGCATCGGCATCAAGGTGCAGATGTCCTGTGAGCAGGGCGTCTGCGGCACCTGCCTGTGCACCGTGCTGGAGGGCACGCCCGACCACCGCGACGTCTTCCTGACCGACGAGGAGAAGGCCGACAACGACCAGATCCTGCTCTGCTGCTCGCGCGCCCGCACCGACACGCTCGTCCTCGACATCTGAGACTAAGGACTTCCCCCATGGTTGAGGTTTCCCGCTTCCGCAACGGCATGTCGATGCTGACCGGTGCCGTGAACATCATCACCACCGCCGGTCCCGGCGGCCGGGCCGGCTTCACCGCCACCGCAGTGTGCAGCGTGACCGACCAGCCGCCGACCCTGCTGGTCTGCCTGAACCAGTCGTCCTTCGTGCATCGGGCCTTCACGGAGAATGGCGTGCTGTGCGTCAACCCCCTCTGCGGCGGGCAGCAGTCCTTGTCGGAGGTCTTCTCCAACCGCAGCCTGTCGGCCGACGAGCGCTTCGCCCATGCCGACTGGACCAGCCTGGAAACCGGCAGCCCGGCGCTGGCCGGCGCACTGGTCAATTTCGACTGCCGCATCGTCGACACCCACAGCGTCGGCACCCACAGCGTCTTCTACTGTCAGGTCGTCGACATCCGCCAGCGCGACGCGGGCCCCGAAGACAGGCCCGACGGCGGCCTCGTCTACTTCAACCGCGCCTATCACCGGCTGGGCGACGCCTCGCGCGCGCTGCCCTGATCCTCACCACCCAGATCGGGGAGACCGACCCAGCATGGACGCCATCCGCATCATCAAGGACGAGCATTTCGCCATCGCCGCGGTGCTGCACGCCCTGCGCCACCAGATCCGCGCCATCCGCGGCGGGGCATCCCCCGACTTCCCCCTGCTGCGCGCCATCCTCGACTACATTGTCACATACCCTGACCACTGGCACCACCCGAAGGAGGATCGTTTCCTCTTCGCCGCGGTCCGCCGCCGCGCACCGGAAGCCGAAGCCCTGCTGGCCAAGCTGGAGCGCGAGCACGCGCTGGGCTATCCGATGATCGAGACGCTGAAACGACAGCTGGTCTGCTACGAGGCAGGCGACGACGGCGCCGCGGAGGATTTCTTCGCCACCGCCGAACGCTACGCCACCCTGGAATACGCCCATCTCCAGACCGAGGAGGAACAGCTTCTCCCCCTGGCCGAACGGGTCCTGACGGAGGAGGATTGGCGGGAGATCGACGCCGCCTTCCGCGCGAACGACAATCCCCTGTTCGGCATCAAGCCGAAGGAGGAGGCGGAGAGGCTCTACCAGCGTATTCTGGATCTGGCCCCGCCGCCGATAGGCTACGGGCGCCAATTCGCATAGGCCGGCATCCAATTTGAGAACATCATCCGGCGACCGATTGTGAGCAGGCGGAGGGTTGTCCGCGCGTCCGGCGTTCGCCGGCGATTTCGCGCAGGACCGTCTGCACCGTCGCCATGGCGGGGTTGGCGTTTCTCGGGCGCCAGACCGCGTGCAGTTCCACGATCGGATGCGCATCGCCCGCAAGCGGCCGCAGCACCACCCCCTGGAAACCCAGATTGAGCGCCGCGCGCGGCACCAGCGCCAGCCCGATGCCCGCCTTCACCAGCCCCAGGATCGTGTGGATCTGGCTGATGTGCTGCGCATAGCGCGGGCGGACCCCGGCGCTGGTGAAGAGGGTGGCGAGCAAATCGTAGAAGTAGCGCGCCTCGTACGGTGAATAGGCCACCATCGGCTGGTGGTCGAGGTCGGTGATCGAAACCTCCGGAAGCGTGGCCAGAGGATGGCCTTCCGGTGCGGCCAGCACCAGCGGTTCGCGCACCACGCACAGCGAGTCGAATTCACGGCGGTTGTAGGACGGACGGATCAGGCCGATGTCGATCCGCCCGGCCGTTAGCGATTCCAGCTGGTCGGCCGACACCATCTCCTTCAGATCCAGATCGATGCCCGGCGCCTTCTCCCGCAGCGTCTGGATCAGTCGCGGCAGGAATTCATATCCGGAGGCCGCGGTGAAGCCCAGCGTCACCGTGCCCTCCTCGCCGATCGCCGTCCGCCGGGCTGCCAGGGCGGCGCCCTCCGCCAGCCGAAGAAGCCGGCGCGCTTCCGGCAGGAAGTTGTGCCCCGCCCGCGTCAGGGTGACGGAACGGCTGGTGCGGTCCAGAAGCCGGACATCCAGCGCGTGCTCCAGCAGCTGTATCTGACGGCTGAGCGGCGATTGCGTGAGATTCAGGCGCGCGGCGGCGCGGCCGAAATGCAGTTCCTCGGCGACCGCAACGAAGCATCGGAGATGGCTGAGTTCGAACATCGATCCAAAAATGGCATCGATCGATGCGCAGAACAACTCATTAAGCAACGACAGTCCGTGTAACATACCATCAACGCTGCGAACAAAAATGTGCCGCCGACCACAGGCACGACACGCGCGAAACCGCCAAGTGGAGGAAATGCCGATGAAGTTTCGTCGACTGGGGGCGGCCGTCGCCGCCCTGGCGCTGTGCGGCGCCATCATTCCCACCCTCGTGCAGGCACAGTCGTTCGACCGCCCGGTGCGCATCGTCGTTCCCTTCGCGCCCGGCGGCACGTCCGACATTCTCGCCCGCCTTATCGGCCCCAAGCTGTCCGAAGCGGTCGGCCAGCCGGTGGTGGTGGAGAACAAGCCGGGTGCCGCCGGCAACATCGGCGCCGATGCCGTGGCGAAGGCCCGGCCGGACGGGCACACGCTCCTGCTGATGGACATCGGCTCGCTGGCGGTGGCCCCCAGCCTGTTCCCGGACCTGTCCTACGACGTGCAGAAGGATCTGGCGCCGGTCGGAATGGTGATGTTCGGCCCCTATGTGCTGGCGGTGCATCCGTCCGTGCCGGCCAAGACCGTTCCCGAACTGGTCGCCTACGCCAAGGCCAACCCCGGCAAGCTGGCGGTCGCCAATTCCGGCGTCGGCGCACTCAACCACATCACATCCGTGGCCCTGGCCCGCGATCTCGGCATCGACTGGAAGGCCGTGCCCTACAAGGGCGGCGCCGCGGCGTCGCGCGCGGTCGTGTCCGGCGAAAGCACGGTGATCATCAACGGCGCCACGGCGACGCTGCCCTTCGTGACGTCCAAGCAGCTCGTCGGGATCGCCGTGACCGGCGACGGCCGGCTGCCCACCCTGCCGGACGCACAGACCTTCAAGGAGGCCAAGCTCCCGCTGTCCGACGCCGGGACATGGCAGGCGATCCTGACCACAGGCAAGACCCCGCCGGAGGTGATCTCCAAGCTGAATGCCGAGCTTCAGAAGATCCTGGCGATGCCGGAGATCAAGGAGAAGGTCGCGGAACAGGGCGGCATGGTGCGCCCCGGCACGCCGGACGAGGTCAAGGCCTGGCTCGCCACCAACATCGTGTCCTGGGGCGGCATCGTCCGCGCCGCGGACATCAAGTCCAACTGACCAGCTTCACCGGACATTCGCCATGCCCCATTTCGATATGTCCCAGCTCCGGCCGCAGGGGCGGCGGCTCGACTGGCCCGACCTTCTGTTCGGCGTATTCCTGATCGCGGTGTCGGCGGGCGCATTCGCCGCAACGTCGAGGCTTTCCGGCGGCTCCGCGGCCGATATGGGGCCCGGCTACATGCCGCGCGCCATCGCGCTGATCCTGCTCGGCTTCGGCCTGTTCTTCGCCGGCCGCGGCCTGATGCGCGGACATGCCGGCATCGAACGGGTGCAGATGCGGCCGATGCTGGGGATCGCCGTCGCCGTGGGCGCCTTCGCGCTCCTGATCGAGGACGCCGGTCTGGTGGCGGCCTCCTTCTCGGCGGTCCTGCTGGCCGCCGCCGCCAGCCGCGAGAGCCGCCTTTTCGAAGTCATCCTGTTCGGCCTGTGCGTCACCGCCGGGGCGGTCCTTCTGTTCGTGAAGGCGCTCGCCCTGCCGGTCCCCATCTGGCCCTGGTAGGCGCCCCATGGAGCTGTTCGACAATCTCCTGCTCGGCCTGTCCACGGCCCTGCAATTCAACAACCTGCTCTATTGCCTGATCGGCGTTGTCATCGGCACGGCGATCGGCGTGCTGCCCGGCATCGGTCCCATCCCGACGGTGGCGCTGCTTCTGCCCTTCACCTTCGGGCTGCCGCCGGAATCGGCGCTGATCATGCTCGCCGGCATCTTCTACGGCGCGCAGTATGGCGGTTCCACCACGGCCATCCTGGTGAATGTGCCGGGCGAAACGTCCTCGGTCGTCACCTGCCTGGACGGTCACGCCATGGCCCGCCAGGGGCGGGCGGGTCCGGCGCTGGCCATCGCCGCCGTGTCGTCCTTCTTCGCGGGAACCGTCGCCACCATCGTCATCGCGCTGCTCAGCCTGCCGCTGGCCGCGCTGGCGCTGAAATTCACCGCGGTGGAGTATTTCAGCCTGCTGGTCCTCGGCCTGCTCGCCGCCGTCGTTCTGGCCCATGGTTCGGTGTCGAAGTCGCTGGCGATGGTGTTTCTCGGGCTGCTGCTCGGGACCATCGGGATCGACGTGAATTCCGGTGCCGCCCGCATGACCTTCGGCATCCCGGCCCTGTCCGACGGGCTCGATTTCGTCCCGGTGGCGATGGGCATGTTCGGGCTGGCCGAGATCATGGCGAACCTGGAACGCAACGAAGTCCGGCAGGTGGTCAGCCAGAAGCTGCGCGACCTCGTGCCGACGCGCGCCGACCTCAAGGCGGCCTTCCCCGCCATGCTGCGCGGCACTGCCATCGGCTCGGCGCTGGGCGTGCTGCCGGGCGGGGGTGCGGCGCTGCCGCCCTTCACCGCCTATGCGCTGGAGAAGAAGATCGCCCGCGATCCCCAGCGTTTCGGCAAGGGCGCCATCGAAGGCGTCGCCGGGCCGGAGGCGGCGAACAACGCCGGGGCGCAGACCAGCTTCATCCCGCTGCTGACCCTCGGCATTCCGGCCAACGCGCTGATGGCGCTGATGATCGGCGCGCTGATGATGCAGGGCATCCAGCCCGGTCCGCAGGTGATGACCGAACAGCCGGCGCTGGTCTGGGGCGTCATCGCCAGCATGTGGACCGGCAACCTGATGCTGCTGATCATCAACCTGCCGCTGGTCGGGCTTTGGGTCTCGATGCTGAAGATCCCCTACCGCCTGCTGTTCCCGGCCATCGTGCTGTTCTGCTGTATCGGCACCTACGGCATCTCCAACAGCGTCTTCAACGTCTGGCTCATGCTGGGCTGTGCGGCGGTCGGCTACTTCTTCATCAAGGTGGGCGTGGAGCCCGCGCCGCTGCTGCTCGGCCTCGTGCTCGGCCCGCAGCTGGAAGAGAATTTCCGCCGCGCCATGCAGCTGTCCGACGGCGACCCGTCGGTCTTCCTCACCCGCCCGATCAGCGCCGTCCTGCTCGCGGTCGTCGCGGTCCTGCTTCTCGCCATGCTGTCCCCCGCCGTTCTGCGCAAACGCACGGAAGCGCTGGCGGAATAGGCAGGCAAACCCGTCAACCCCCATCGAAAGGCACGCCGTCCCGTGGACCTCCGCACCAATTCCTTCAAGCGCGCCATCCAGGCCGGCCAAAAGCAGATCGGCTTCTGGAACAGCATGGCCAGCCCCACCGCGACCGAGATCCTGGCGGGTTCCGGCTTCGACTGGCTGCTGCTCGACGCCGAACATGCGCCCAACGACGTGCCGGGCATCCTGGCGCAGTTGCAGGCGATGATGGAGAACACGACGCATCCGGTCGTCCGTATTCCGGACAACGATCCGATCGTCATCAAGCGCCATCTCGACATCGGCGTGCAGTCCTTCCTGATCCCGATGATGGAGACGGTCGAGGAGGCCGAGGCCGCGGTCGCCGCCACGCGCTTTCCCCCCAACGGCATCCGCGGCTTCGCCGGGGCCAGCCGGGCCTCGCGCTTCGGCCGGGTGAAGGACTATCACCGCCGCGCCCACGAGGAGATCTGCATCCTCGTGCAGATCGAGACCCGCAAGGGCCTCGACAATCTGGAGGCCATCGCCGCGGTGCCGGGCATCGACGGGCTGTTCATCGGTCCGGGCGACCTGTCGTCCGACCTCGGCTATCTCGGCGACCAGGGCAACCCGGAGATCGTCGAGCTGATCGAGAAGACCATCGGCCGGATCGTCGCCGCCGGCAGCCGGGCCGGCATCCTCACCGCCGACGAGACGCTGGCGCGCCGCTACATGGCCGCCGGCTGCGTCTACACCGCAGTCGGCATCGACACCGGCCTGCTCGCCCGCACCACCGAGGCGATCGCCCGGAAGTTCAGGGACTGAGGAGCGCCCGTTCCCGAATGCCGGACATAACCGGCACGCCAAGGCGTTAGCTACCAAACAAAGCAGGCAGATACAGCCGAAAAAACAGGGAGGAATCATGAAGACCTTGCCGTTTCTGACCATGGCCGCGCTCGCCGCGGTGCTGTCCGTGCCGGCCTTTGCCGAATATCCGGACAAGGCGCTGACGATGATCGTGCCCTTCCCGCCGGGGGGCGCGTCGGACACCACGGCGCGGCTGATCGGACCGAAGCTCACCGAGGCGGTCGGCCAGCCGGTCGTCGTCGAGAACCGGCCCGGCGCCAACGGCTCCATCGGGGCGGCGCAGATCGCGCAGGCGAAGCCGGACGGCTATTCGCTGCTGGTCGCCTCGATCGGCGTCTACGCCATCAATCCGGTCCTCTACAAAGGGCTGAAATACGATCCCAGAAAGAACTTCGACCTGCTGACGGTGGCGGTGCGCACGCCGAACGCGCTGGTGGCGACGCCCAACCTTCCGGTCAACACCGTCGCGGACCTGATCGCCCATCTGAAGAAGAACCCGGAGAAGGTGACCTTCGCGTCCTCGGGCACCGGCTCCTCGGACCACCTCACCGCGGCGCTGTTCTGGCAACAGACCGGCACCACCGGCCTTCATGTGCCCTACAAGGGCGGCGGGCCGGCCATCACCGACCTGATCGGCGGGCATGCGGAGGTGTCGTTCCAGAATCTCGGCGCGGTCGCCGGACACATCAAGGCCGGCAAGCTGAAGCTGCTCGCCCTCACCAGCGACAAGCGCATCCCCTCCTTCCCCGATACGCCCACCATGGCGGAGGCCGGCGTCCCCGGCATCGAGGTCTATTCCTGGCAGGCCGTCGCCGCCCCCGCCGGTCTGCCGAAGGAGGTGAAGGCCAAGCTTGAATCCGGCCTTACCGGCGCGCTCGCCGCCCCCGACGTCAAGGGACGCTTCGAGGAGGCGGGCTTCGAGGTGGTCGGCACCGGCAGCGCCAAGTTCTCGCAGTTCCTCGACGCCGAACTGGCGCGCTGGAAGTCGGTGGTGGAGACCGGGAACATCACCCCGGACCAATAAGGCAAATCCGATGACGACCTGTTCGCGCAATCCCAAGGATCTCTACGCGGGCGTCATCTACATCGCCGTCGGGCTGGCGGCGGTGTGGATCGGCCGCGACTATGCCCCCGGGACCGGCAGCCGCATGGGACCCGGCTACTTCCCAACCGTGCTCGGCTGGCTGCTGGCCGTCTTCGGCGTGTTGTCCGTCCTCCGCTCCTTCATCCAGGACGGCGGGCCGATCGGCGCCGTCGCCTGGAAGGGGCTGGCGCTGGTGGCGGGAGCAACCGCGCTGTTCGGCCTGCTGCTGGAGCCGGCCGGGCTGATTCCGGCACTGCTGGCGCTGATTCTGGTCAGCGCCGCGGCCAGCCGGATGTTCCGCTTCGAGATCCGCGCCGCGGCGGGGCTTGTGGCCCTGCTGGCCTTCTGCGCGCTGGTCTTCGTCAGGGGGCTGGGCGTGCCGATGGCGCTGCTCGGCCCCTGGTTCACCGGATGAGCGGAGCACCCCCATGGACATCCTGGCAAATCTCGCGCTCGGCTTCCAGACCGCGCTGGGCCTCTCCAACCTCGCCTACTGCCTGCTCGGCGTGTTCCTGGGCACCGCCATCGGCGTGCTGCCGGGGCTGGGGCCAGTCGCCACCATCGCCATGCTGCTGCCCGTCACCATCGGGCTGCCGCCGGAATCCGCGCTGATCATGCTGGCCGGCATCTATTACGGTGCGCAATATGGCGGTTCGACCACCGCCATCCTGGTCAATCTGCCGGGCGAATCCTCCTCGGTGGTGACGGCGCTCGACGGCTATCAGATGGCACGCCAGGGCCGGGCGGGCACGGCGCTCGCCACCGCCGCCCTCGGCTCCTTCTTCGCCGGCACGGTGGCGACGGTGCTGCTGGCGCTGTTCGCGCCGCCGCTGGCCGATCTGGCGCTGAAGTTCGGTCCGGCCGAGTATTTCTCGCTGATGGTGCTGGGGCTGGTGGCGTCCATCGTGCTGGCGCAGGGCTCGCTGCTGCATGCCCTGGCGATGATCGTCATGGGCCTGCTGCTCGGCCTGATCGGCACCGACGTCAATTCCGGCACCGCGCGCTACACCTTCGACCTGCCGCAGCTGGCCGACGGCATCGGCTTCGTCATCGTCGCCATGGGCGTGTTCGGCATCGCCGAGATCGTCGCCAATCTGGAGAACGAGGCGACGCGGACCACCATGGTGAAGAGCGTCACCGGCCTGCTTCCCTCCAAGGGCGACCTGAAGCGCATCGTGGCGCCGGTCCTGCGCGGCACGGCGCTGGGATCGCTGCTCGGCATCCTGCCGGGCGGCGGGGCGATGCTGGCCTCCTTCGCGGCCTACTCCATGGAAAAGAAGGTTTCCAGCCATCCGGAAGAGTTCGGCAAGGGCGCCATCGAAGGCGTCGCCGCACCGGAGGCCGCCAACAATGCCGGGGCGCAGACCTCCTTCATCCCGATGCTGACGCTGGGCATTCCGTCGAACCCGGTGATGGCGCTGATGATCGGGGCGATGATCATCCAGGGCATCCAGCCCGGCCCGTCGGTGATGACCGAACAGCCGGCGCTGTTCTGGGGGATCATCGTCTCGATGTGGGTGGGCAACCTGTTCCTGCTGGTGCTCAACCTGCCGCTGATCGGGCTGTGGGTCCGGATGATCGCGGTTCCCTACCACCTGCTCTATCCGGCGATCCTGGTGTTCTGCGCCATCGGCGTGTTCAGCCTGAACAACTCGGTCTTCGACATCTTCCTGATGGCCGGGTTCGGCGTGCTTGGCTACGTCTTCCGCAAGCTCGACTGCGAACCGGCGCCGATGCTGCTCGGCTTCATCCTGGGACCGATGATGGAGGAGAATCTGCGGCGGGCGCTGCTGATCTCCAAGGGCGATCCGATGGTGTTCGCGACGCGCCCGATCAGCGCGGCCATGCTGGTGGTGGCGCTGGCTCTGCTGGTGACGGTCCTGGCGCCCGCGGTCCGGCGCAAGCGCGAGGAAGCCTTCCAGGAGTGATGCCCGTTTCCAAGGAGTGACCGTCATGTCGCTGAAGACCCTGTTCTCCCTGGGAGCCACCCTGTCAGCCCCCCTCGTGCTGCTTGTGACGGCCTGCCTGCCCGTCCAGGCCGCGGAGCGGGCCGGGCCGCCCCTGACCATCGTCGTTCCCTTCGCGGCCGGCGGCCCCACCGATGCGCTCGGCCGCGCGCTGGCGACGGCCATGGCCGACTCCCTGGACCGCAAGGTGCTCGTCCGCAATGTGGATGGGGCGGGCGGCACCGTGGGCGCCGAGCGGGTCGCGAAGGCCGGCCCCGACGGCAACACGCTGCTGCTGTCCAACATCGGGCATGCCACCAGCATGTGGCTCTACACGGCGTTGCGCTACCACCCGGTCGATGATTTCGCTCCCATCGGCATGGTGGCCGAGGTGCCGATGACGCTGGTCGCGAAGCCGGGCCTGAAGGCTGCCACGGTCGAGGAGTTCAAGGCGCTGGTCCGGACGGAGGGAAACCGGCTGTCCATCGCCAACGCTGGCGTCGGCTCCGCCTCCTACCTGTGCGGGCTGTTGCTGATGGACATGCTGAAGACCGAATTGACCAGCGTCCCCTATCGCGGAACCAAGCCGGCGGTGATGGACGTGATGAACGGACATGTCGATCTGCTCTGCGACCAGACGACCCACACCTTGCCGCTGATCAGGTCCGCCCGCCTGAAGGTGCTGGGCGTCAGCGCCAAGGCCCGGACAGCGGAGCTGCCGCAGGTGCCGACCCTCGACGAGGCGGGACTGGCCGGCTTCGACCTGACGGTCTGGCATGGCCTCTACGCACCGAAGGGCACGCCGCCGGAAACGGTCGCCGCGCTCGTGGCGGGACTGCGGGAAGCGCTGGCGAACCCGAGTCTGACGGCGGCGTTCGCCAGCCGCGGCGCCCGCCCGGCCTCACCCGGCGATGCACAGCCCGACGCCCTGCAGGCCCAACTCGCCAGCGAGGTGCAGCGCTGGGGGGAGATCCTCCGCAAGGCGGCCATCTACGTGGAATGACTTTTCCCGCATGACCCTTCCGCTGCCGGCCGGTGCGCGGAAGGGCAACGACACGGAAGGCGACCGCCTCCCGTGAGCCGGCGATCCATGCCCAAAAATCCAATACTGAAACTCCGGAGGAGACATCATGACCACATTCTCCACCCTCGGTCGGCACGCCCTCGGCCGGCGCCGCTTCCTGCAGGTCGCCGGCGCCGGTGCGGCCATGGCCGCCGGCAACGCCTTCGCCCAGGCAATCCCGTTCACGCCGAACGCCCGCTATCCCGACCCGGCCGTCCAGATCCTGGATCCGAGCTTCGCCAAGTACCGCATCTACAGCAGTTCGGTGGAGCAGGTCGCCACCGGCTTCCGCTGGGCCGAAGGCCCCGCCTATTTCCCGGAGACGGGCACGCTCCTGTTCAGCGACATTCCCAACAACCGCATCATGAGCTTCGACGAGAAGACCGGAAGGACCACGGTGTTCCGCGAAAACGCCAATTATGCCAACGGCAACGCCCGCGACCGGCAGGGGCGGCTGGTCACCTGCGAGCATTCGGTGACGCGGCGGGTGGTCCGCACCGAGAAGAGCGGCGAGATCACCGTGCTCGCCGAGTCCTATCAGGGCAAGCGCCTGAACGCGCCCAACGACGTCGTGGTCAAGTCGGACGACAGCGTCTGGTTCACCGATCCCCTGTTCGGCATCAACGGCGAATGGGAAGGGTTCAGGGCCAAGCCGGAGCAGGAAACCACCAACGTCTACCGCATCGCCCCGGACGGCCGCATCGCGGCGGTGGTCACGGACCTCGTGAATCCCAACGGTCTGGCCTTCTCGCCCGACGAGAGCAAGCTCTACGTGGTGGAATGGAAGGGCACGCCAAACCGCGGCGTCTGGAGCTTCGACGTCGGCAAGGACAACACGCTGTCCAACAAGACCAAGCTGATCGACGCGGCCGATTTCGGGGCGCTGGACGGCTTCAAGGTCGACCGCGATGGGAACCTGTGGTGCGGCTGGGGAAGCAACGGCGCCCTGCAGGCCGAACCCACCCAGGTCGGCGGCCGCATGGTCTATCCGTTGAAGGGCAAATCCGAAGACCTCGACGGCGTGATGGTGTTCAACCCCCAGGGAAAACCCATGGCCTTCATCAAGCTGCCCGAGCGCTGCGCCAACCTGACCTTCGGCGGGCCGAAGAACAACCGGCTCTACATGGCGAGCTGCCACTCGGTCTACGCCCTGTATGTGGAGGCGCACGGGGCGGTCTGACCCGGCTCTCGATCGTCGATCAGGCGGTGGCCCGTTCCACGATCTCGAATCCGACGTCGATGACCTTCTTGGTCACCCGGTTGCCTGCCAGTCGGGTCAGCAGGGCTTCGGCGGCCAAACGGCCGATCGCCGACCGATCAATGCGCACCGTGCTCAACGGCGGCGACATGTAGGCGGCGAAATCCAGGTCGCCGAAGCCGATGACGGCGATGTCCCCCGGGACCGACAATCCGCGGGCCTGCGCCTCCAGCACCACGCCATGCGCCATGGCGTCGGAACTGCACTGAATGGCGCCCTGCCGGAAGCCGCGGGCCAGCAGCTCTCCCAAGGCCTGCCGTCCCATGGCCATGGAGCTGGGGGCCTCGGTCGAAAGGCAGGTGACCTCCTGGATGCCATGCCGGGCCAGGGTCGCAACGAATTCGCGGGTGCGCAGCATGGCGCGCTCGTCCTCGGCACTGATCGCAGCGAACTGACGGTAGCCCTTGTGATGGAGATAGTCGGCGACACCCCGGCCAACCGCCTCATGGGAGAAGCCCACGGCCATGTCCACGGCCTTGTGCGACAGATCCCAGGTTTCGACGATCGGAATGTTGGCGGCGCGCAGCTGCCGGCGCGTCTGTGCCAGATGGCTGGTGCCGGTGAGATACAGGGCGTCCGGACGGCGGCTGAGGATGGCCTGCAGCAGTTCGCCCTCCCGCTCGGTCGGATAGCCGGACAGCCCCAGCAGCATCTGGTAGCCGTCCAAAGCCAGCCGGTCGGTGAAGGCCTGGATCGCACCGGAGAACAGCACATGCGTCAGCGTCGGCACGACCGCGGCGACCACCTTGGTCCGGCTCGAAGCCAGCCCGCCGGCCAGCAGGTTGGGCACATAGCCGGTTTCGGAGATGGCCTTGAGAACGATTTCCCGCAGTTCCGGCGTCACCGATTCCGGACGATTGATCACGCGGGAGACCGTCATCCTGGAAACGCCGGCCAGCGTCGCCACGGTTTCCAGCGTCGCCTTGCCGCTGGTCGGCCGTGTGCCACGGTTCCCGGCGGTCTTCGCCGGCAGGGCGTCTTTCTTGGCTGCACCCTGACGCGGGCGAATAACTGGTGTGTCGGACACGGCGTAAACCCCAGGATGTAGAGTCTAGATACGGCTTGCGACGGTTCGACGCAAGGACGTCCCGAGGACGGGCGGCGTGCCCAAGCCGGGGGTTGCCCGCAAACGTGCCGGTTACTGTCTCGGCCGATCCCCCCGGCGACTACCTCGATCGTTGGGCCAACGGAAAAAATCGTGGCAAAGCGCCGCAGGCTCTTGCGCCGGCCCGATGTTGAGTTTAGGAGTCACAGCGCTATTGTGAGCGGTAACAAGAGACATCAAGCGCTCTTCCAACCATAAGAGAGCGCTCACATCAGAATCTTTCTCCCGATAAGCGCGCCTTAGAAAATAACAAACGGCAGCGCAGCATCGAGAATGGAGGCGCCACATGAGTGTCAACACAGTGATGGATCATAGCTCTGTCGCAGGCGCGGCAGCGGCAACAAAAACACGCATCCGTTGGACGATCGTTGTTATGCTGTTCGTCGTGACAGCAATCAACTACGCCGACCGCGCCGTCCTGGCCATCGCCGGCCCGGTTCTGTCCAAGGACCTCGGCATCAATGCCGCGCAGATGGGCTTCATCTTCTCCGCCTTCGGCTGGTCCTACGTGATCGGCCAGCTGCCGGGCGGCTGGCTGCTCGACCGCTTCGGCTCCAAGTGGGTGTATGCGGCGAGCATCTTCACATGGTCGGTGTTCACCCTGTTCCAGGGCTTCGTCGGCTTCCTGACCGGCGCCGCGGCGGTGACAGCCCTGTTCGCGCTGCGCTTCGCCGTCGGCCTTGCGGAAGCCCCGTCCTTCCCCGGCAACAGCCGCGTGGTCGCCGCCTGGTTCCCCGGGCACGAGCGCGCCACGGCCTCGGCCATCTTCAACTCGGCCCAGTATTTCGCCACGGTGATCTTCGCCCCGCTGATGGGCTGGCTCACCCACTCCTTCGGCTGGCCCTGGGCCTTCGGCTTCATGGGCGCCCTGGGTCTGGTCGTCTCCGGCATATGGCTGAAGACCGTCTACAGCCCGGTCGAGCACCCGAAGATCAATCAGGCGGAGATCGACTACATCGCCGCGGGCGGCGGTCTGGTCAACATGGACGACGCCGCGAAGAAGAAGACCGATGCGGCCGGCGGCGCCAAGTGGGATTACATCCGCCAGCTGTTCGCCAGCCGGATGATGGTCGGCATCTTCCTGGGCCAGTTCTGCATCAATGCGATCACCTATTTCTTCATCACCTGGTTCCCGGTCTATCTGGTGCAGGCCCGCGGCATGTCGGTGCTGAGCGCCGGCTTCGTCGCCTCGATCCCCGCCATCTGCGGCTTTGCCGGCGGCATCCTGGGCGGCGTGCTGTCGGACGCCATGCTGCGCAAGGGCTTCTCGCTGACCGCGGCACGCAAGACGCCGATCGTTCTCGGCATGCTGCTGTCGATGAGCATGATCGCCTGCAACTACACCGACGTGCAGTGGATCGTGGTCGGCTTCATGGCTCTGGCCTTCTTCGGCAAGGGCATCGGCGCGCTGGGCTGGGCCGTCATGTCGGACTGCGCGCCCAAGGAGATCACCGGCCTGTCGGGCGGCGTCTTCAACATGTGCGGCAACATCTCGTCGATCAGCACGCCGATCATCATCGGCTACATCATCCAGACCTCGGGTTCGTTCAACGGCGCCCTGCTATTCGTCGGCGCCAACGCCCTGGTCGCCGCGGTCAGCTATCTGGTCGTGGTCGGCGAGATCAAGCGCATGGAACTCAGGAAGTAAACGGCTCCCTCTTCCCCAGTTGAAGACGCATTCGAGAGGATTTCCCGATGTATATCGGCGAACAGCTGATCAACCCGACCGACAGCCGCCTGCGCCTGTCCGCCCAGCTCGGCTGCAAGGGCATCGTCATCGACACCCGCCCCAACAACGCGGTGATCGGCGAGGACGGGCTGTGGGATGCCGGCAAGGTCGCGGCGCAGCGCCGGTGGATCGAAAGCCATGGCATGCGCCTGGAAGGCATGGCGCTGGACGTCGGCTCCATCCTGCTCGACAGCCTGCGCGCGCCGGAAAATGCGGCGGCCAAGGCGAAGGAGCTTCGCCGCAACATCCAGGCCGCCGCGGACGGCGGCGTGGACATGGTGAAATACACGGTCGCCATGGTCGGCATCACCCGCACCGGCGAGATCGAGGGACGCGGCGGCATGCGCTGCTCCACCTTCAAGGCCGACGAGTACAGGGCGGAGAACGACGCCCGCTTCTCCTACTGGGGCACCGTGCTGCCGGACGACGAGGACGCGCGTGCCGGCGGCGCTGCCGAAACCTGCGGTCAGGTGATGGCCTCGCAGGCCGGCGGCATCTCCGAAGCGGACGGCTGGCGGGCCATCGAGTATCTGGTGGAGGCGCTGCTCCCCACCGCCGAGAAGGCCGGCGTCAAGCTCGCCTGCCACCCGCATGACCCCGCCTATCCGCCGGGCGGCCTGAACGGCGTGCATCATGTGCTGGGCTCGCTGGACGGCCTCAAGCGTTTCGTCGCCCTTGCGCCGGAAAGCAAGTCGCTCGGCTTCAACTTCTGCCAGGGCACCATCGCCGAGATGTCGCGGAACCCGACCGAGACGGTGCTGGAAGCAATCCGCACCTTCGGTCCGCAGAACCGCATCTTCATGGTCCATTTCCGCAACATCCGGGGCGGCTACCTCGACTTCCGCGAAGCGATGCCTGACGAGGGCTCGGTGGACATGGCGGCCTGCATCCGTGCCTACCGTGAGGTCGGGTACAAGGGCGTCCTCTGCCCGGACCATGTCCCCTTCTCCGACGTGGATCCGGACCGCGAGCGCTTCTTCTCCTTCTGCCTGGGATACACGCAGGCCCTGCTCCAGGCGGCCTGATCCCGGCGCCGCCAGCTGAAAAACATGGTCAATCGCAAATACATAGGATTGGAGACATCATGAGCAAGATCGGCTTTATCGGCTTGGGGATCATGGGCGCGCCAATGGCGGGCCACCTTCAGGCGGCGGGTCACGCGCTGTTCGTCCACACCGTCGGCCCGGTGCCCGGCAGCCTGACCGCCGGCGGCGCCGTGACCTGCGGCTCGGGCAAGGAGGTGGCGGAACAGGCCGAGATCGTCTTCATCATGGTCCCTGACACTCCCGACGTCGAAAAGGTCCTGTTCAGTGCCGGCGGCGTCGCCGAGGGCCTCGGCGCCGGCAAGATCGTCGTCGACATGTCCTCGATCTCCCCCGTCGCCACCAAGGACTTCGCCCGCCGCGTCAACGAGCTGGGCTGCGACTATCTCGATGCCCCGGTGTCGGGCGGTGAGGTCGGCGCCAAGGCCGCCTCCCTCACCATCATGGTCGGCGGGCCGCAGACCGCCTTCGACACCGTCAAGCCGCTGTTCGAGCTGATGGGCAAGAACATCACCCTGGTCGGCGGCAACGGCGACGGCCAGACCACCAAGGTCGCCAACCAGATCATCGTCGCCCTCACCATCGAGGCGGTCGGCGAGGCCCTGCTGCTCGCCGCCAAGGCCGGCGCCGATCCCGCCAAGGTCCGTCAGGCCCTGATGGGCGGCTTCGCCAACTCCCGCATCCTCGAGGTCCATGGCGAGCGCATGGTCAAGCGGACCTTCGATCCGGGCTTCCGCATCGAGCTGCACCAGAAGGACCTCAACCTGGCGCTCGCCACCGCCCGCTCGCTCGGCGTCAGCCTGCCCAACACCGCCACCGCCCAGGAGCTGTTCAACGCCTGCGCCGCCAACGGCGGCAAGGCCTGGGACCATTCCGGCATGGTCCGCGCCCTGGAGATGCTCGCCAACTTCGAGATCGGCCAGAAGGTCTAAAAGGAGGCTCCGTCCATGTCGACCGTTCCGCGCGACCTGCTGCGCCAGATGTTCGAGGCCGCCATCGCCGCCGCCCAGCCGGCGCTGTGCGTCCCGGCCAACCTGCCGGACCCGCCCAAAGGCCGGCTGGTGGTGATCGGCGCCGGCAAGGCCTCGGCGGCGATGGCGCGGGCGGTCGAGGACCATTGGCCGGGAGACCTCTCCGGGCTGGTGGTCACCCGCTACGGCTATGCGGTGCCGTGTGAGCGCATCGAAATCATCGAGGCCGCCCACCCGGTGCCCGACGCCGCTGGGCTGGCCGCTGCCGAGCGTATCCGCGCCCTGGTCTCCGGCCTCGGCGCCGACGATCTGGTGTTGTGCCTGATCTCCGGCGGCGGCTCGGCGCTCTTGGCGCTGCCGCAGGGCGGCGTGACGCTGGCGGACAAGCAGGCGGTCAACCGCGCCCTGCTCGCCTCCGGCGCCACCATCTCGGAGATGAACTGCGTGCGCCGCCACCTGTCGGCGGTGAAGGGCGGCCGGCTCGCCGCCGCCTGCGCCCCGGCCCGGGTGCTGACCCTGCTGCTGTCCGACGTGCCCGGCGACAATCCGATGGACATCGCGTCGGGCCCCACCGTCGGCGACCCCACCAGCTGCGCCGACGCCCTCGCCATCCTCCGCCGCTACGGCATCACAGTGCCGCCCGCGGTGCTGGAGCTGCTGGAAAGCGGGCGCGGCGAAAGCGTCAAGCCGGACGACCCGCGGCTGGCGGGCTGCGAAGCCCGCCTGATCGCCACGCCGCAGATGGCGCTGGAGGCGGCGGCGGCGGTGGCCCGCAAGGCCGGCTACCCGGTGCACATCCTGAGCGACCGCATCGAAGGCGAGGCGCGCGACGTCGGCAAGGTGCTGGGCGGCCTCGCCCTGCAGGTGGCCGACCGCGCCCAGCCCTTCACCGCGCCCTGCATCCTGCTGTCGGGCGGCGAGACCACGGTGACGGTGCGCGGTGGGGGCCGCGGCGGCCGCAATGTGGAGTTCCTGCTGTCGCTCGCCATCGCGCTGGACGGCCATGCGGCCATCCACGCCATCGCCGGCGACACCGACGGGGTGGACGGGCAGGAGGAGATCGCCGGCGCCATCATTGGCCCCGACACGCTGGCGCGGGCCTGGAGCCTCGGCCTCAAGCCGCGCGACAGCCTGGCCGACAACGACGGCCACGGCTTCTTCGAGGCGCTGGGCGACGGCGTGGTGACCGGCCCGACCCTGACCAATGTCAACGATTTCCGCGCGATCCTGATCGACGCGTGCTGAGCGACGAGGTGACAGCCATGACCATTCCCGAGAATTCCTTCAAGCGCGCGCTGGAAGCGGGCCGCCTGCAGATCGGCCTGTGGTCGATCCTGTCGAGCCATGTGACGGTGGAGATCATCGCCGGCTCCGGCTTCGACTGGCTGGTGCTGGACACCGAGCATTCGCCCAACGAGCTGCCGATGGTCTACAGCCAGCTGCAGGCGGCGGCGGCCGGCGGGCGGGCGCATCCGGTGGTGCGGGTGCCGTGGAACGACATGGTGACGCTGAAGCGCTACCTGGACATCGGCGTGCAGTCCTTCCTCATCCCCTATGTGGAGAGCGCGGAGGAGGCGGCGAACGCGGTGGCCTACACCCGCTATCCGCCGCATGGGGTGCGCGGCTATTCGGCGGCGCCGCGGGCGAGCGGCTTCGGCCGGATCAAGGATTATCCGCAGCTGTGCGAGGCGGAGCTTGCGGTCCTGGTTCAGGTGGAAAGCCGCCGTGGCCTGGACAACATCGAGGAGATCGCGGCGGTCGAGGGCGTCACGGGCGTGTTCATCGGCCCCGGCGACCTTGCGGCGGCGCTGGGCCATGTCGGCAATCCCAAGCACCCGGAGGTGCAGGCGGCGATCGAGGACGCCATCGCCCGCATCCGCGCCTGCGGCAAGCCGGCCGGCATCCTGTCGGCCGACGAGGCGCTCGCCAAGCGCTACATCGAGCTGGGCTGCAGCTTCGTCGCCGTCGGCTCCGACCTCGGCATCCTCGCCCGCACATCCGAACAGCTCGCCGCCAAGTTCAAGACGAACGCCTGAGAGGACCCCGTCCGATGTCCGACACTCCGCTCTACATCAAGGTGCATGGCAACGACAATGTCGCCATCATCGTCAACAACCTGGGCCTGCCGGAAGGAACGACGTTCCCCTGCGGCCTGAGATTGCGCGAGTTCGTTCCCCAGGGCCACAAGGTGGCGCTCGCCGATCTGGCGGAGGGCGAGGCGATCCTCCGCTACGGCGAGGTGATCGGCCATGCCGCGCGCGACATTGCCCGGGGAAGCTGGATCGAGGAGTCGCTGGTGAGGCTGCCGTCCGCTCCGGCGCTGGCCAGCCTGCCGCTCGCCACCGCCGTACCGCCGGCGCAGCCCCCGCTGGAGGGCCACACGTTCGAAGGCTTCCGCAACCCGGACGGCTCGGTCGGCACCAAGAACGTGCTGGGCATCAGCATGAGCGTGCAATGTGTGGCCGGGGTGATGGACTTCGCCATCGAGCGCATCAAGAAGGAGCTGCTGCCCCGCTACCCGAATGTCGACGACGTCGTCGCCATCGAACACGCCTATGGCTGCGGCGTGGCGATCAACGCCCCCGAAGCGGTGGTTCCGATCCGCACCCTGCAGAACCTCGCCCGCAACCCCAACCTGGGCGGTCAGGTGATGGTGGTCGGGCTGGGCTGCGAGAAGCTGCAGCCGGAACGCCTGCTGCCGGCCGGCGCGGCCGGCGACACCAGCATCATGACGCTGCAGGACGAACGCCATGTCGGCTTCGGCGCCATGGTCGCCTCGATCATGGAGATGGCGGAGAAGCGCCTTCGGGAACTGAACGGGCGCCGGCGCGTGACCTGCCCGGCCGCCGACCTCGTGGTCGGCATGCAGTGCGGCGGCAGCGACGCGTTTTCCGGGGTCACCGCCAATCCGGCGGTCGGCTATGCCTCGGATCTGCTGGTACGGGCCGGCGCGACCGTGATGTTCTCCGAAGTGACGGAAGTGCGTGACGCCATCCACCTGCTGACGCCGCGCGCGGTCGACGAGGAGGTCGGCCGGGCCCTGATCCGCGAAATGGACTGGTACGACCGTTACCTCTCCGCCGGCCAGACCGACCGCAGCGCCAACCCGTCGCCGGGCAACAAGAAGGGCGGGCTGGCGAATGTGGTGGAAAAGGCTCTCGGCTCCATCGCCAAGTCGGGCAGCAGCCCGATCGTCGGGGTGCTGTCGCCCGGCGAGCGGGCCGACCGCAAGGGGCTGATATACGCCGCCACCCCCGCCAGCGACTTCATCTGCGGCACGCTGCAGCTGGCGTCGGGCTGCAACATGGAGGTGTTCACCACCGGGCGCGGCACGCCCTACGGCCTCGCCATGGTGCCGGTCATCAAGGTCTCCACCCGGACCGCACTGGCCGAGCGCTGGCACGACCTGATCGACGTGGATGCCGGACGCATCGCCACCGGTCAGGCCACCATCGAGGACATCGGCTGGGAAATCTTCCGCATGATCCTGGATGTCGCCAGCGGCCGGAAGAAGACCTGGGCCGACCATTGGGGCATCCGCAACGCGATGACGCTGTTCAACCCGGCGCCGGTCACCTGATCGGACCGGCTCCCCTGCGCAGTGCCCCGGCGTTGGTTGCCGGACGCAAAAAATTGTTTCAGATCGTTGCAATCAAAAGGGTTGGATTGACACTGCACGTATGGCCTATTCCAGGCGCATGCGGGACGTGGGGCGCTTCCATGCCATGACCGGGCATCGCATGGAAAGACACGGTACGCAGTATGATCATGTGGCTCGACTCCCTGTTCCGTCCCGCCGCGCCCGGCCCCCTGGATGCCGTGTTGGTCGGGTCCTACACCCCCTGGTTGGTTGGGCTGTCCTTCCTGGTCGCGGCTTTCGCCTCCCTGGCTGCCCTGATGATCGCCCAGCGGCTGTCCACCGCCGCGCCGCTGGCCCGGGCGGTGTGGCTGGCCGCCGGTTCGGCCAGCATGGGCGGCGGAATCTGGGCCATGCATTTCATCGGCATGCTGGCGTTCGCGCTGCCCTGCGGCGTCAACTACAGCACGGGCCTGACCCTGCTGTCGCTCCTGCCCGGAATGATGGCCAGCGCCGTCGCCCTGCGAGTGATCGGACGGACCGACGAGATCGGGCGGAAGCGGCTGGCGCTCAGCGCCGTCCTCATGGGTGCCGGCATCGGCGCCATGCACTACACCGGCATGGCCGCCATGGATATCGACGCTGTCCTGCGCTATGACGCGCGGCTGGTGGTGCTGTCGGTCGTGGTCGCCGTGGTGTTGGCCTTTGTGTCGCTGAGCATCCGCGGCCTGACCCGCCGGGCCAAGGCGGCCGGCGGACGGCTTCTGGCGATGGTGGCGGCGGCGGTGGTGATGGGCGGCGCCATCACCGGCATGCACTACACCGCAATGCATGCCGCGGTCTTCTTCCCCGCCGAGCAGCCGGAGGCGCTCGTCGCCACGCTGCCGCCGACGACGCTCGCGCTTCTGGTCGTCGTCTTCGCGGTGTCGCTCGCCACCGCCACCATAGCCGCCGCCGTCGCCGGGCGCCAGGTCGAGACCGCCCAGGCTCTGCGCGAGGAGATCGCCCGCCGCGCCGCGCTGGAGCGGGACGCCAAGGCCGGCGAGGCACGGTTGCAGGCGATCTTCGATACGGTGGTCGACGGCATCATCACCATCAACGAGCGCGGCACCATCCTGCGGTGGAGCCCGGCCGCCGCCCGCATCTTCGGCTACGGCGCCGAGGAAACCGTCGGCAACAACGTCTCCCTCCTGATGCCCGAGCCGCACCATTCCGCGCATGACGGGTATCTGCGTCATTTCCTCGACACGGGCGAGGCCAAGATCATCGGGATCGGGCGCGAGACCGTCGGCCGCCGCAAGACCGGAGAGCTCTTCCCGCTGGAGTTGTCGATCAGCCAGGTCCGGCTGGGCGACGAGATGCTGTTCACCGGCATCGTCCGCGACGTCACCGAACGCAAACGCGTGCAACGGGAGCTGGAGGAGGCCGTGCGCGGCGCCGACGCCGCCAATCGTGCCAAGTCGGCCTTCATCGCCAATGTCAGCCACGAGGTGCGCACGCCGCTGAACGCCATCATCGGCATGGCGCATATTCTCATGCGGGCCGGCATGGAACGGTCCCAGCATGACCAGGCGGCCAAGATTCTCAATGCCGGCCGTTCGCTGCTGTCGATCATCAACGACATCCTCGACTTCTCGAAGGTCGAGGCCGGCCAGCTCACCATCGAGGCGATCGAGCTGGACCTGGAGCGGGTGCTCCAGGACGTCGCCGACATGGTGGTGGAGAAGGTGGCGGCGAAGGGGCTCGAACTGGTCGTCGACATCGGCGCCGACGTGCCGCTGCGCCTTGTCGGCGACCCGCTGCGGCTCGGCCAGATCCTGCTGAACTACGTCAGCAACGCCGTCAAGTTCACCCAGTCGGGCGAGATCAAGGTGACGGTGCGGCGAGACGACGGCGCGGGCGAACCGGCGGAAGGGCACGTGCGCCTGCATTTCGCTGTCAGCGACACCGGCATCGGTCTGTCGGAGGAAGCGCGGGGCCGCCTGTTCCAGCCCTTCCAGCAGGCCGACGCCTCGACCACCCGGCGCTTCGGCGGCACCGGTCTTGGCCTTGTCATCAGCAAGCGGCTGGCCGAGATGATGGGCGGCAGCGTCGGGGTGGAGAGCCGCCCCGGCGAGGGCAGCACCTTCTGGTTCACCGCCGCCTTGGGCGTCGCCGCCAGCGCCGCGGACCGGAAGGCCGCCACGCCGGTCGGGCTGCGCGGCCGCCGCGCCCTGGTGGTCGAGGACAACGACAGCACCCGCACAGTGATCTGCGACATGCTGCGCTCGATGACCTTCGAGGTGCAGGGGGCTGCGGGCGGCAACGAGGCCGTCGCGGCGACCCGCGCGGCGCTCGCCGCCGGCAAGCCCTTCGACATCGTCTTCGTCGACTGGCGCATGCCGGGCATGGACGGCATCGACGCGGTGCGCGCGATCCGCGCCCTGCATGCCAAGGACCCGGTTTCCGCCGCCGACCCGGCCTTCGTGCTGGTCACGGCCTATGGCGGGGCGGAGATCATGCACCGCGCCGCACGTGCCGGCGTCGACGAAATCCTGGTCAAGCCGGTGAATCCCAGCATCCTGCTCGACGCCGCATCCCGCGCGCTCGGCATCGTCGGCGCCGAGTTGGTTCCGCCCGACGCGCCCGATGCCGCGATCGGCGCGCAGTTGGCCGGGCTGCGCATCCTGGTCGCGGAGGACAATCCGCTGAACCAGGATGTCGCCCGCGAGCTGCTGACCAGCGTCGGCGCCCTGCCCGACATCGCCGACAACGGCGCCATCGCTCTGGAACGGCTGGCGGCACAGCGCTACGACCTCGTCCTGATGGACATGCAGATGCCGGTGATGGACGGGTTGACCGCCGTCCGCCTCCTCCGCGAGCGGCCCGAACTGACGACGCTGCCGGTGGTCGCGATGACGGCCAACGCCATGGCAGGCGACCGCCGGGCTTGCCTGGACGCCGGCATGAACGATCA
This sequence comes from Azospirillum largimobile, assembly GCF_977007025.2. Classification (NCBI taxonomy): domain Bacteria; kingdom Pseudomonadati; phylum Pseudomonadota; class Alphaproteobacteria; order Rhodospirillales; family Azospirillaceae; genus Azospirillum; species Azospirillum largimobile. The sequence continues at coordinate 218,343 of NZ_CDRMUA020000003.1, read as the reverse complement.
CCTCTCCAAGCCGATCGATCCGGATGAGTTGTACGCGATGGTCGCCCTCTGGGCCGGACGTACGACTGAGGCTTCGGATGGGTCGGCGGGATGCTCCCAGGATACTGCCGCGCCCGGCGTCCGCCGTGCGGCGGCCAGCGTGCCGTCACCCTTCGACGCCGTCGGGCCGGAGATCGACGCGGCGGCCGGCCTGCACCGGGTGCTGAACCGGCCGCAGCTCTATCGCTCCCTGCTCGACCGCTTCCGGGCCGAACAGGAAGGATCGGACGCGCTGATCGCCGATGCGCTTGCCGATGGCAACCTCGCCCTTGCGGAGATCATCGTTCACACCGCAAAGGGCCTGTCGGCGCAGATCGGGGCCGGCGCGCTCGCCGATGCGGCGTCGGCCTTGGAGGCTGCCGTGCGCGCTGGCGAGACCGGGGCCGCAACGGACGGGCTCGTCGCCGTCTACGCGCAGGCGCTGCGCCGGACGCTGGGCGCCATCGACCGCGCGATCCCGCAACGGGCGGCACCTCCCGCCGGATCGCCGGGTGTCGCGCCGTCTTGCGCCGCCACTCTCGACGCACCGTCCGGCACGCCAGCGGCTTTCGCCCCCCTCCCGCCGCTGAGTGCGGCGCAGGAGGACCTGCTGCGCCGGCTCGACGCCCTGCTGGCCGACGACGATGCCGATGCCCACGACCTGGTCCAGCGGGAGGAAGAGGCTCTGCGCGCTGCACTGGGATCCGAAGCCTACCGGACTTTGGCGACGGCCGTCGGGCGTTTCGATTTCGACCAGGGGCTGGCCGTCACGCGCGGCCGCCTGGCCGCCATCGCCGCCTCCACCTGATCCCTGCCATGTCCACAGCCGACCTGCCGACCGAAAGACAGTTTGCGATGACCGACGCCGAAGTCCGCCGCCCCCTCGTGCTCGTTGTGGACGATACACCGGACAATCTGATGTTGATGGCCGGCCTGCTGAAGGAGAGCTACCGCGTCAAGGTGGCGAGCGGCGGCGAGAAGGCGTTGCGGATCGCGCAAACCGCTCCGGCTCCCGACCTGATCCTGCTCGACATCATGATGCCGGACATGGACGGCTACGCCGTGTGCCGCCGGCTGAAGGCCGATGCCGCCACCCGGGACATTCCGGTGGTCTTCCTGACCGCTTTGTCGGAGCAGGCGGACGAACAGGCCGGGCTGGAGCTGGGTGCGGTGGACTACATCACCAAGCCGATCAGCGCGCCCATTCTGCTGGCCCGCGTGCGCAATCACATCCGCCTCAAGGAGGCGGCCGACTACATCCGCGACAAAAATCTGTTCCTGGAAGCCGAAGTGGAGCGCCGTACCGCCCATGTGCGGGCGATCCAGGACGTGACGATCATGGCATTGGCCTCTCTGGCGGAGACGCGGGACAACGAGACCGGCAGCCATATCCTGCGGACCCAGCATTACGTCCGCGCTCTGGCAGAAGAACTGCGCCACCACCCGCGCTTCGCCGACTTCCTGACCGACGGCGTCATCGACCTGCTCTACAAATCGGCGCCGCTGCACGACATCGGCAAGGTCGGCATCCCCGACGCCATCCTGCTGAAGCCGGGCAAGCTGACGCCGGAGGAGTGGGACATCATGAAGACCCACGCCACGCTCGGCAGCGATTCCCTGGCACGGGCGGAGGACCGGCTGGAAGGCGACACTCCATCCTTCCTGCGCTTCGCCCGCGAGATCGCCGATGCGCATCACGAGAAGTGGGACGGCTCCGGCTACCCGCGCGGCCTGAAGGGGGAGGAGATTCCCGTGTCGGCCCGGCTGATGGCGCTGGCCGACGTCTACGATGCCCTGATTTCCAGGCGCGTCTACAAGGAACCGATGAGCCATGAGCAGGCCATGGCGATCATCCTGGACGGGCGGGGCCGCCACTTCGATCCGGATGTCGTCGACGCGTTCCGGCGGCTTGCCGGACGTTTCCAGGAAATCGCCGAGCGCTACGCCGACCAAACCATGTCGTGAGAACCCCACTGGACCGCACCGGGCTTGCCGGAGGCCGACAGCGCCTTGGCCAAGCGATCAACGGCCTCCACAAGACCGAAGCGATCCGGCGCGGTTCGGTATTCGGGAGATCCGTCCTCAATCGGCCCTTTTGAAATCCATGGTCCAGTTCGTTTCCCAGCTTTCGCCGCCGTCGGCCGACATCGCCTGTTCCCACCGCGGAGTGGCGGTGTGGGTGTCCAGCCAGAGAAAACGGGTTTTGACCGGCCGGCCCTTGAAGCATTCATCCGCGTAGAAGGTCCCGACATTATCCTCGAACCGGCCCACCACGGGCGTCTCGATTGAATGCGGGTCGGCAGCGGAAAGCCACCAGATGGCCCAGAGCCCGCGCTGCGGATCATAGGACCTGATCGCAATCGCTCTGTAAGCGCCCTGCGGAAGGTTCAGGAAGTTATCTTCGATGTTCCCGTTCCCCCCGAGCACCGGCCGCATGTCCGCCGTCCCGGTAAAGCTGTCCCACTCCTGGCAACCGGCCAGACGCTCCCGCAGACGGCGATGCGAGACGTGCCAGGACCCGATTTCGAAATCAAAGGCACGCGCCATCAAGTCACGGTCACTCATCTGCAATCCTCCCGGCCGGAAACGGATAGCATGTTCGCTTTATGTTCCCTCAAGTGTCAATGGCATACTTCAACTGGCGCATTTCAGAACTGCGATGTCGCGTGAGGAGCGGGTGTCAGCCGAGGCAATGTTGTGGTCTGCGACTGGCTGAGGGAGGAGTTCGTCGGCCCCCCTCCCCCACCGCCAGGGTAATAGGACGCGAAGGGAATCAATGAGTGTGCGGGCGGGAGAGCGCGCAGTCCGGGTTCAGGCGCACACCGAAGCCGGGCCGGTCCGGAACCTTCAGCCGGCCGTTGGCTGGAACCGGCTCGTCGAGAAGCAGCGGGTTGAACATCGGCACGACGGTGTCGGCCTTCGGCGCCATCATCAGGAACTCGGCGAACGGGCTGTTATGGCGTGTCACGACGAAGTGATAGCTGTAGACACTCGACCCGTGCGGCACGACCAGCGTGTTGTGCGCGTCGGCCAACGCCGAGATCTTGATCAGTTCGGTGATGCCGCCGCACCAGCCGACATCGGGCTGGACGATGTCGCAACAGCCCATCTCCAGCAGCATGCGGAAGCCCCAGCGGGTGGATTCATGTTCGCCGGTCGTCACCATCATGCCCTTGGGCACGTTGCGGCGCAACTCGGCATAGCCCCAGTAATCGTCGGGCGGCAGCGCCTCCTCGATCCATTTCAGGCCCAGGCCGTGGGCCGCCTGCGCCAGCCGGGTGGCGTAGTTGACGTCCAGGCTCATCCAGCAATCATACATCAGCCAGAAATCGTCGCCGACGCGTTCGCGCATGTCGGCCAGAAGCGCGATGTTCTTGCGAAGCCCCTCCTCGCCTTCGGCCGGGCCATGGTGCAGCGGCAGCTTGCCGCCGATGAAGCCCATCTGCTTGGCCAGATCGGGGCGGGCGCCGGTGGCGTAGAACTGCAACTCCTCGCGCACCGGACCGCCCAGCAGGTGATGGACCGGCTCGCCGCGCAGCTTGCCCAGCAAATCCCACAAGGCCAGATCGACACCGGAAATGGCGTTCAGGACGATGCCCTTGCGGCCGTAGAACAGGGTACCGTTGAACATCTGGTCCCACATCTTCTCGATGTCGGTCGCCCGCTGGCCCTCGACGAAACGGGCGAGATGCTTTTCGACGATCCAGGCGCCGATCTCACCGCCGGTGGTGACGGCGAAGCCGACGGTGCCGTCCGACGCCTCGATCTCCACCACCAGCGTGCCCAGCACGTTCAGGCCGAATGTCTGGCGGCTCTGCCGGTATTCGGGATATTTGCTCATCGGCGTGGCGATGTGGTCGTCGATCCAATGCCCGCCGCTCTGGTCGTGGTAGTCGGCGCCGCCGCCGCGCACGGTGAAGGCGCGGACCTGACGGATGGTGGGCGTGTGGGTGGATGCGCTCATGGAACGGATTTCCGATCAGGATTGGTGTTGCGGGAGGACGGCACTGGACGGCCGCTTGCCGCCTGCCGACGCTTCGACCAGCCCCAGGCCCTTCAGGCCGAGGATCAGCAGCGCGCCCAGCAGGGTGGTGCCGGCCAGCAGGTAGAGTCCGGCTGCGGGCGAGGCGAAGGCGCTTTCCGCCCAGGTCTTCACGTTGGGAGCGACGAAGCCGCCGAGCGCGCCGAGGGAGTTGACCATGGCTATGCCGCCGGCCGCGGCGACGCCGCCGAGGAAGCCGGTGGGGAAGGTCCAGAACAGCGGCTGCACCGCGATGAAGCCGGCGGCGGCGACGCAGAGCGCCATCAGGGCGACCAGAGGAGAGGCGACACCGGCGGAAACCGCAATGCCTGCGCCGGCTGCGGCCAGCGTGAGGGCGGCGGTCACCCGGCGCTCTCCGGTGCGGTCGGAATGGCGCGGGATCAGATAGGCGGCGGCCAGCGCGCAGATCCAGGGGATGGCGGTGACCAGACCGACCTCGAAGCCGATATTCTTGCCCAGCAGGCCGGCCACCTGGGTCGGCAGGTAGAAGACCACGCCGTAGACGCTCATCTGGATCAGGAAATAGATGGCGCAGAGATAGAGCAGCCGCGGGTTGGACAGGGCCGCCAGGACGCCGCGCGGGCCGTGGGCGTTCTTGTGCGCCTCCTCCGCGGCGACGGCGCCGGTGATGACCGTCTTCTCCTCCGCCGACAGCCAGCGGGCATCGCCGGGGCGATTGTCGAGATACCAGTAGGCCCAAACGCCGACCGCCGAGGCCGCCAGCCCCTCCACCAGGAACATCCACTGCCAGCCGAGCAGGCCGCCGGCGCCGTGCAGGTCGAGCAGCAGGCCGGACGCCGGGCTGCCTAGGATGAAAGCGATGGGGGCGCCGAAATAGAACATGCCCATGACCCGTGCCCGCGCATTCGCCGGGAACCAGTAGGTCAGGTACAGGATGACGCCGGGGAAGAAGCCGGCCTCCGCGACGCCCAGCAGGAAGCGCAGGACGTAGAAGGTCGTCTCGTCATGGGCGAACGCCATGGCCGCCGACAGGATGCCCCAGGTCACCATGATCCGGCACATCCAGGCCCGCGCGCCGACCCGGTGCATGATCAGGTTGCTCGGCACCTCGAACAGGGCATAGCCGATGAAGAAGATGCCGGCGCCGAGCGCGAAGGCGGCGTCGCCGATGCCGGTGTCCGCCTGGAAAGCCTTCTTGGCGAAGCCGATGTTGGCGCGGTCGAGGAAGGCCAGCACATACATCAGCAGCAGGAAGGGCAGCAGCCGGGCCTGAACCTTGGCGACGGTGCGGTCGAGCAGCGCCGGTGGCGCCGCTGCGGAAGAAGCGGTTTGGGCCATGAGCGTTTCCTCAGGTGGGCGGGCTGTTCTTGTTTGATTGGTTGCCCGGCGAAGAATGGAGTCAGTAGACTGCGCGTCCGCCGGAGATGTCGAAGACCCCACCGGTGGTGAAGGAGCAGTCCTCCGTCGCCAGCCAAGCGATCATCGCCGCCACCTCGCCGACCTCGACGAAGCGGTTCATCGGGATCTTCGACAGCATGTAGTCGATGTGTTCCTGCTTCATCTGGGCGAAGATGTCGGTCTTCGCGGCGGCCGGGGTCAGGCAGTTGACCAGCACGCCCTTGGTCGCCAGTTCCTTGCCCAGCGACTTGGTGAGCGCGATCAGCCCGGCCTTCGACGCGCTGTAGTGGGAGGCGGTCGGGTTGCCCTCCTTCCCGGCGATGGAGGCCACGTTGACAATCCGGCCATAGCCCCGGCCGATCATGTGCGGGACCACCGCGCGGCAGGTCAGGAAGGGACCGACCAGATTGACGTCGATCACCCGGCGCCAGACCTCCGGCGACAGCTCCCAGGTCGGCGCGTTGCCGCCGGTGATGCCGGCGTTGTTGACGAGGATGTCTATCCTGCCGAACCGCTCCAGCGTCGCGGCGGTGGCGGCCGCCACGCTGTCGGCGTCGGTCAGTTCCACCACGGCGGTGGCGACGCTGCCGAGGTCTGCCAGACGGCGGGCGGCATCCTCAAGGGCGGCGGCATCGACGTCCCACAGCGAGACGGCGGCGCCGGAGCGCAGCATGCGGTCCGCGGCGGCATAGCCGATGCCGCGCGCTCCGCCGGTGACGATGGCGACGCGCCCGTCGAGGTCGAGGCGGTTCATGATGGCGTACTCCTGCTGTGTGGGCGGTGACGGACGGTCAGGCGGCGATGGTGCGTTGCTGCTGTTCGCCCAGCCCGGCGATGCCCAGCCGCATGGTCTGGCCGGCGCGCAGGTAGAGCGGCGGCTTCTGGCCCAGACCGACGCCGGGCGGGGTGCCCGTGGAGATGATGTCGCCCGGCTGCAGCGTCATGAACCGGCTGATGTAGGACACCAGATGGGCGACGCCGAAAATCATCGTGCGGGTGGAGCCGTCCTGGAACCGCCGGCCGTCCACCTCCAGCCACATGTCGAGCGCCTGCGGATCCTCCACCTCGTCGGCGGTGACCAGCCAGGGCCCGAGCGGGGCGAAGGTGTCGTGGCCCTTGCCCTTGTCCCACTGGCCGCCGCGTTCAAGCTGGAAGGCGCGTTCGGAGACGTCGTTGACGATGCAATAGCCGGCGACATGCTCCAGCGCGGTCTCTTCCGAAACATATTTGGCGGTCTTGCCGATAACGACACCCAGTTCGACCTCCCAGTCGGTCTTCTCGGCGCCACGCGGGATTTCGACATCGTCGAAAGGGCCGCAGATGGAACTGGACGGCTTCATGAACAGCACCGGTTCCGTCGGTACGGCCATGCCGGACTCGGCGGCATGGTCGGAGTAGTTCAGCCCGACGCAGATGATCTTGCCGACAGAACCGACGCAGGCGCCGATGCGCGAGGCCGCCGGAAGCTCCGGCAGGGTGGCTGTGTCGAGGCGGCGTAGGCGATCCAGGCTGTCGGGCAGCAGGGTGGCGCCGGCTATGTCCTGCGACTGGGCCGGCAGGTGGGCCGAGAGGTCGCGGAGTTTTCCATCGCGGTCCAGCAGCGCAGGCTTCTCCTGGCCGGGCCGGCCGACGCGCAGCAGCTTCATGACATGTCCTTTGGTTTGCAACACTGACTGTCAGCAGTGTAGAAACTCAGCCGATAGCGATCCAATCGAAACATGGACGGTTGCGATCGGATTTTTCTATCGCACCTATCTCGATCGGATTGGACATGACGCCCGCCCCGTTGCTGCCCGTGCTGATGAATCGCCTGCGTCTGAAGCAACTGGCGCTGATCGCGGCGCTGGGACAGCAACGGAACCTGCACCGCGCCGCCGAGGCGGTACATGTGACCCAGCCGACGGCGACCAAGATGCTGCACGATGTGGAGCTGGTCTTCGGCTTCCTGCTGTTCGAACGGTTGCCGCGCGGCATGCAGCCGACGGAACTGGGGGAGGAGGTGGTGCGCTTCGCGACGCGGCTGCTTGCCGACTTCGATCGCTTTGCCCAGGATTTGGAAGGCAAGCGCCGCGGCGGATTCGGTCAGCTTGTGGTCGGTGCCATCATGGGGGCCGCGCCGGACATCGTGGCACGGGCGGTAGCCGACCTGAAAGCGGCGCGGCCGCTGCTGGTCGTCCGGCTGCTGGGGGAAACCAGCGACGAAATCCTGGATCTGCTGGCGGCACGCAAACTCGATCTCGCGGTCGGCCGGTTCAGCGGGCCGCTGCAGCACAACGAGTTCGACTTCGAACCCTTGGCCAACGAAACGCTCTACGTGGTGGCGCGGACCGGCCACCCTTTGCAGGCGCGGTCCGATCTGGCCCTGAGCGATTTGGGTGGTACGCCCTGGGTGATGCAACCGCTGACCAGCCCGGCCCGCCAGCTTCTGGAGCAGGAGTTCGCCAACGCCCTGATGCCGACCCCTGCCGACATGGTGGAGGCAAGTTCGATCTTCGCGACTTTGCAACTGCTGCAGACAAGCGACGCGGTGGCCATGCTGCCGGAATCTGTGGTGCGCGACCACCTGCGCGCGGGTCTTCTGTGCTGCCTGCCGATGACGATCGGCAAGAACCTGACCGGCTTCGGTATTCTGACGCGGAAGGGGGAGACCTTGAGCGGCGCCGCACGGGATTTCGTGCAGGCACTGCGTCTCTATGCCCGGGCGGTGCCGGCCAATCCCAAAAACACCGCTTGATTACCTATATTTTATTCCGCTTTTCCGGTGGCGCGGCGATGAACGATGCGCTGCTGTCCGGCAGCATCGATCTGGGGTCCGCCGGAGTCGGGCCGCTGCTGACCATCTGGGACCCGACCAGGGGCAACGCCAAGGCCCCTTCGAACACCACGCCCCTTGCGCCGTCGATGGGCGGCCTCATCGCGCATGCGGCAGCGAGACATGCCCGACGGTGTAGATCTGCATCGTCTCCGTCGCCACGGGCGGCAACTTTGGCCAGAGCGTGAAACTGGCCGTCGCCCAATGCGTCGGATCGAACGCGGCGACGGCCGCCAATGCTCCGGCCTGGATCGCCGATCTTGTCTCCGCGATGGCGCTCTCCCGTTGCGAAGCTAGATCCGAATGGGCCGCGACCGGTCGGATATCACGGGTGGCATGGGTCGCGGCGCTCAGGTCAGCCGTCAGTTCCGCATGCCGGATCAGCCAGGTCTGCACCGATGGCCAACCGAAGTCGCGTGTCACCGCCGCAAAGCCCGGGCCGGAAAGAAAGTCGTCGATCCCTTCCGGCTCATCCCACAGGTAGAAGGGCGCATAGAGGTTTTCAGCACTGGCGAACCCGGCATCCTGCTTTCTTGCGGCGAGATAGGCCTTGAAACTCAGCCGTGGGAAGCCGTCCAGCAGTGGACCTTTCTCCCGAATGCGGCGGTCAATGACCGCCATGTCGTAATCGGCCGGCAGGACGAAGCTGTATTGCATCGCGATCATCGGGAAAGGTTCTCCTGCTCGACGGCTTCCATCCAATGGACGGCGGTCCCGCCCTGGACGGGTTGGACGCTGACGTAACTGAACGGGCTGGACGGTGCCGCGCCATGCCAGTGGCGTTCGCCGGGGGCAAACCAGACGGCGTCGCCGGCACGCACCTCGACCGGTTCGCCGCCATCGCGTTGAACGACGCCGACGCCATCGAGCACGAACAGAAGCTGCCCGGACGGATGGCTGTGCCAATGGGTCACGACGCCCGGTGGGATGAAGGCGCGCATCGCCGTCATTTCGCCGTCGGTCCGGCTCGACAGCAGCATCTGAGCGAGGAAGGAACCGTTGGCGATCCCCTCGGGCGCAGCGGCAATGCCCTCGCCGGCGCGACGGATGGTCATGACCGGCGGGCAGGAGGATTGCATTTCGAAATACCCGGTCATCGGCAAGCCTTCTCCAGCAGCAGGGCGGCCGACAGGCCGGATGCGAAAGACCAATCCTCGGAGCCCGATTGGGCGATCACGACCATCACGTCCTCGGGCCGAACACCCGGCGACGCCGCAAGATTCTCGACCAGCCGCCGATAGAAGCGGGCCTTCGTTTCCGGTGATCGCTCTTTCCCGGTGGTGATGTGGAAGACGATGTAATCGTCCGAGCGGGGACCGCCGCCATAGGTTCGATCGAAGATCAATTCATAGGGCTGATGCTGGTGGATGGCGGCGAAGCGGTCTCTTTCCGGAACGTCGAAACCATCGACCAGCGCTCGGTCGAGACTGTAGGAAACAGCCGCGAGGTAGGCCGGGGATTTGCCGGCGACCAGGGAAATTCGAGTGAAGGGCATCTGTGCCGCTCCTGCGAAAGCGTTTGACAGGGGCAGTATGGCGCGCCACGATCATCCCGATAATCAGATTATTCAGCATGAATGATCCTGTTTTTCGGGACCTTGGCGATGCGTCTGACCAACCTCGACATGGATGCGCTGCGCAGCTTCGTCGTCGGCATCGACGCCGGCTCCTTCGCCCAAGCCGCCGACCGGCTGGGGCGATCGACGTCGGCGGTCAGCGCCCACCTCAAGAAGCTGGAGGATCAGACCGGAACGGCGCTGGTGCGCAAGGCGGGGCGCGGCCTGACGCTCACCGATGGCGGTGAAGTGCTGCTGTCCTATGCCAGACGCCTGTTGACCCTCAATGACGAGGCGATGAACGCCGTTCGCGGGGCCGAGTTGGAGGGCTGGATCCGCCTGGGAATCCAGGAGGATTTCGGCGAGGCCGTGCTGCCGCAGGTGCTCGGCCGTTTCGCCCGTGCCCATCCCAAGGTCCGGATCGAGGGACGCATCGCCCGCAACGGCGAGTTGCTTGAGAAAATTGCCTCCGGCCATCTCGATCTGGCGCTGGCGTGGGACGACGGCACCGCGTCCGCCATCGACAGGATCGCATCCTTGCCGCTGTGCTGGCTGGGTGCGGCGGAGGAGGAGCCGGCCTGGCGGGCAGATGGCCGCGAACCACTCGGACGCGAGCCACTGCCACTTGCGGCCCTGGAGGCTCCCTGCCTCCTGCGCGCCATCGCCTGCGACCATCTCGACCGCCAGGGGATTGCCTGGCGCATCGCCTTCGTCAGCCCGAGCCTGGGCGGACTCTGGGCGGCGACGGCGGCGGGCCTCGGCATCGCCTTGCGTACCCCCGTGGGGCGGCCGCCGTCGGTGCGTGTGCTCGATCCCGCCGCCTATGGCTTGCCGCACCTGCCGTCGCTCGGCCTCAGACTTCTGCGGTCAGACAAGGGACCGAACCCGATCGGCGACCATCTCGCGACGATCATCCGGCAGGCGGTGCGCGAAACGCTGCCGGCAGGCTGGATGCCGATGCCATCGAACGCCGAGTGACGCCTGAGGGCTTGCAGGCGACAGGCGCGGTCCAGGGGGCAAGCATGAGCGGCGGCTTCCACTTCATATGCATACTATGATAGTGATTGTCATTCTCATATCTGGCGTCCAGGCGGACCAGCGGGCGGGGAGTTCCTTACATGTCTGTCAAGCAATCTGCACTTGAAGACGCCTGTGAGACCACTCGATTTGGTTTGCTATACAGCGAACATCATGGCTGGCTTCATGCCTGGCTGCGCCGAAAACTGGGCTGCGCGCACAACGCGGCCGATGTCGCGCAGGACACTTTCCTGCGTATCCTGGCATCACGCGACGGGTTGTTGGGCATCCGCGAGCCGCGCGCCTTCCTCACCACCACGGCGAAGCGCCTGCTGCTGGATCGTGCGCGCCGGCAAGTGATCGAGCAGGCCTATCTCGCCGAACTGACGCTGGCCGCAGAGACTATACCCGGCCATCCGTCACCGGAGGACGTGCTGGAAGCCGTGCAGGCGCTGGAACAGATCGGCGCCGCTTTGCAGGCCGTATCGGTCAAGGCCAGGGAGGCCTTCCTGATGCACTATCTGGACGGCGAGACCCACGGCGCCATCGCCGGCCGGCTCGGCGTGTCGACGCGGATGGTGCAGAAGTACCTGGCGCAGTGCCTGCTGCAGTGCTGCAGCGTACGTGACCAGCACCTGTGAGGCGCCCCGCATGAGCACGCAGTCCCGGAACGCGGCGGAGGACGCCATCGCCGAACAGGCGGCACAGTGGGTGGTCGCGCTGACGGCGGACGATGCGGCCGAGCGCGAACAGGCCCGGACCGGGTTCGAGCGCTGGCGGAAGGCGGACCGCCGACACGCCGAGGCCGCCGCCCGCATGGAACATCTGGTGGAGCAGTTGCAGCGCATGCGCGCCGACGGCACCACCCGGCCGGCCCGTGCCGCCCTGAACGCAGCATTCGCCGACGGAAAGCGCGGACAGGCCCGCCGCCTTGGGGCAGCGCTCGCGATCCTTCTGGCGCTCGGCCTGCCGGGCTGGCTGGCCGTTCAGGTCTATCCGCCCGCGGAACTGATGACTGCCCTGATCGCCGATGCCCGCACGGGAACCGGGGAGTGGGCAACACGGACATTGGCTGACGACACCCGGCTGACACTCGGCAGCGGCAGTGCCGTTGATCTGCGTTTCGACGACAGCCGGCGCACCGTGGAACTGCTGCGGGGAGAGATCCTCGTCGATGTGGCGCCCGATGCCCGCCGCCCGTTCGTGGTGGAAACCCCGCATGGCCGGATGCGCGCGCTTGGCACCCGCTTCGCCGTGGCAAGGGAGGGGAACGCCACCGTGCTGACGGTGATTGAATCCAAGGTTTCAGTCGAAACTCCGGGATCGCCGGACAGTCTGGTCGTCCGGGCCGGCGAGCGGGTGCGGCTGACCGCGGCCGGCCCTGGACCGGCGACCCCTGTCGATGTGCGCAGCGTGGAGGGTGCCTGGCGATTCCGCCAACTGGTGGTGCAGGGAGAGCCGCTGCCGGACGTGCTGGAACGGCTGAGCCGCTACCGCCGCGGCGTCATCCACTACGACCGCGCCGCGTTGCAGTCATACACGGTCTCGGCCGTCCTCCCGCTGGACGATACCGACCGCGCGCTCAGCCTGCTGGCGGCCAGCTTCCCGGCGATCCGCGTGCGAACCCTGACGCCCTGGGTGGTGCTGGTGGATGCGCCGGGCCGCCCGTAAACGGGAACGCCGAAAAAAGATTCACCGGACCGGTTCGGCTTTCCGGGTCTCGTCCGTCAGGAGAAGCGAGACCTTCGCCATGGAAAGCCGTCCATCATGCCGTTCAAGCACGTCCGCACCGCCGTCCTTCCCCTTGCCGCCGCATTGCTGCTCACCACTGCCGGCATCGTGCCGGTCCGCGCCCAGTCCGCCGCTCAACCCGCCGTCCAGCCCGCTGCGCGTTACGACATTCCGGCCGGTCCGCTGGCCGACACGCTGAACCACTTCGCGCAGCAGTCCGGCACTGCCATCGTCATGAATGCCGAGACGGTGAAGGGACTGCGGTCCCCGGGCCTCAACGGCACCTACGGCGTGGAGGAGGGTTTCGAGGCGCTGCTGCGGGGCAGCGGCTACCGCATCGCCAGGACACCGGCCGGCTATGTTCTGGTGCCGGTGGCGGCGGCGGGACAGGCGGGGGCGGACGGTGCCATGACGCTGCCGGAGGTGACGGTGGCTGCCAGCGCGACGCATCCGGACGCGCTGCCGCAGGCCTACGCCGGCGGGCAGGTGGCGCGCGGCGGGCGCATCGGCGTGCTGGGCAACCGCGATATCATGGACACGCCGTTCAGCGTCACCAGCTACACCGCTGGTAAGGTCGAGGACGATCAGGCGACCACCATCGCCGACGTGGTGGCCGGCGATCCGTCGGTGCGGACCAGCGGCCAAACCGGCGGCATGCTCGATGCCTTCTTCATCCGCGGCTTTCCCGTCGGCGAAGGCAATCTGGGCGAGATCAGCTTCGACGGCGTCTATGGCGTCGCTCCCAACTACCGCGTCTTCGCCGACTACGCGGAGCGGATCGAGGTGATCAAGGGTCCCACCGCGCTGCTGTCCGGCATGGCGCCCAGCAGCAGCATCGGCGGCGGCATCAACATCGTCCCCAAGCGCGCCACCGACACCGACCTCACGCGGCTGACGGCCGAATATGTCGGCACCTCGCAGTTCGGCGGACAGCTGGACGTCGGCCGTCGCTTCGGTCCCAACGGGGAGTTCGGCGCCCGCTTCAACGGCAGCTACCGGGGTGGCGACACGCCGTTGGACGAGCAGTCGCGCGAGGCGCGCGTCGGCGCGCTGGCGCTGGACTATCGCGGCGAACGGCTGCGCGCATCCCTCGACCTGCTGGAGCAGAAGGAGGATTTCAACGCGCCGTCCCGTCCGTTCCTGGTCGCGGCCGGCGTGCCCGTGCCTTCGGCGCCCGACGGCCGGCGCAACATCACCCAGCCCTGGGCCTGGTCGGAGGTCACCGACCGCGCGGCGCTCCTGCGCGGCGAATACGACCTGAGCGACAGCGTGACGGTGTTCGCCAACGCCGGCGGCGGCTGGACCGAGGTGGAGCGGCTTTTCGGCACGCCGACGATCCTCAACGCGCGTGGCGACACCAGCGAAACGCCGGAGCACTACAAGTTCGACGTCGAGCGCTCGACGCTGGATGCCGGATTGCGCGCGCGCTTCGACACCGCCATGGTCAGCCATCGCATGACCGTCCAGGCTAGCCGCTACCACGACACGCTGTCACGCGGCCTGATCGGCGGCCGGGCGGTGGCGTCGAACATCTACAGCCCGGTCGACCGGATCGCCCAGTCGGTTGCCGCGCCCGGTTGGGTGCCGAAGATCTCGGAAACCGATCTGACCGGCTTCGCACTGTCCGACACCCTGGGCATCCTGGACGACCGCGTGCAGCTGGTCCTGGGCGTGCGTCAGCAGACCATCAAGTCGGAGAATTTCAGCGCCACGACCGGCGCAACCACCTCGTCCTATAGGAAGAGCGCGGTGACGCCCATGGCCGCCCTCGTCCTGAAGCCGCTCGACAACGTTACCGTCTATGCCAACTACATCGAGGGGCTGAGCAAGGGCGACGTCGCGCCGACCACCGCCGTCAATGCCGGCGAGGCCCTGTCACCCTATGTCGCCAAGCAGTACGAAGCCGGCGTGAAGGTCGACTTCGGCCATCTCGGCGCCACCGCCAGCCTGTTCCAGATCACCAAGCCGTCCGGGCAGCTGGCCGGCAATGTCTATTCGGCCGGAGGCGAGCAGCGCAACCGCGGCCTGGAATTCTCCGTCTTCGGCGAGGTGGCGCCGTCGGTCCGGCTGCTGGCCGGCGTGACGTTCATCGACGCCGAACTGACCAAGACCAACAGCGCCGCCACCCGTGGCAACAGGCCGGTCGGCGTCCCGAAGATGCAGGCGAACCTCAGCGCCGAATGGGACACGCCGTTCCTGGACGCCCTCACCCTGGTGGGCAGCGTCGCGCACACCAGCGGGCAATACGTCAACGCCGCCAACACGCAGCGCATTCCGGCCTGGACCCGGCTCGACCTGGGTGCGCGCTACCGCACCACCATCCACGACCGTCCCGTCACCGTCCGCGCGACGGTGCAGAATGTGCTGGACACCGAATATTGGTCCGGCGTGGCGAGCTGGGGCGGCGTGTCGCAAGGGGCGCCGCGCACCGCGCTGCTGTCCGTCTCGACCGATTTCTAAAGCCGGATGACCAGCGTTTCCCTGGCACCGGACCGCGTCCGGCGCGTCGTCCGGATCCTGTTCGTGGTCCAGTTCGTCTCCATGGGGGCCATGGAGATGAGCGGCCCGTTCTGGCCTGTCCATCTGGCCTCCTTCGACCCGCCGGGCTGGCTGTTCGGCGTCGCGGGCACCGTCGTCTATGTCGGGCCGATGCTGGGCATCGCGCTGACCAGCTCCTTCTGGGGGCGGGTCGGCGACCGCTTCGGACACCGGCTGATGATGATCCGGGCTTTGCTCGGGCTGGCGCTGACACAGCTGGCCCTGGCATTCGCGGCAGACGTCTGGTCCATCCTGGCGCTGCGATTCCTGCAAGGGGCCTGTGCCGGATACATCGCGCCGGCACAGGCCTATGGGGTGGGCATCGAATCTCCTGCGGCGCGGACCCGTCTCTTCGCGCACCTGCAGGTCTCCACCAATGTCGGCTCGGTCGTCGGGGCGGTGGCGGGTGGCGTGATCCTCGATCATGCGGCGTTCTTCTGGATCAACGCGGCCGCCGCCGCGATATGCGCCGCCTGTGCGGCGGCCGTGGCGCTGCTGCTGCCCGACGTGCCCGCCCCCCTCCCCGCGCCCAAAACCACATTGCCGACGGACCGGTCCGCGGCAGGAGTCCGGCTGTCGACGCCGGCTCTTGCCCTGCTCGGCGTCATGGCACTGCTGCTCGCCGCCCGGATGATCACGCAGGCCCCCTTCTCGCTGTATGTGACGTCGGTGCTGGGTGCGGGCACCGGGGTGACGGGCCTGTGCTATGCGATGCTGGCGCTGGGCTTCGCGGTCTCGGCGCCCGCCTGGGCCCGGCACTTCGAGGGCATGGCGCGGAATGCAACGCTTCGACGGATGACGTGGGTGGCGGCGGGTTGCGCCGGCCTCACGGCGATTGCTGGCCTGACCACCAGCGTCACCGTCTTTGCCGCCGCCTATCTCGGCTGGGGCGTCCTGCTGGGCGCCACGACACCGGTGCTGATGGCGCTGCTTTCCCGCACGACGGACGGGGCGCGGCAGGGCCGGCTCCTCGGCGTGGCGCAAAGCACGGCGCAGGGCGCCTCCATGGCCGGCATAGCGTTGGGTGTCGGGATCGGCCAGACGGTTGGGCTGGAGCACACGTACCTCTTCGTCGCCGCGGCCTACGCGGCGGGCGCCGTCGCCCTGTGGGCGATGGCAAGCGACAGACACAGGTGACATCATGGCGTTCTTTGGCAAACCGACGATGCTGGCGGGCCTTTCCGCCCTGTGCATGCTGACGGCGTTCGACCTCATGGCATCGGGTGCGGCGAAGGCGGCATCGGTGACCGACCTCGCCGGACGCACGGTGGAGATCCGCACGCCGGTGCGGCGCGTCATCCTGGGCGAGGGGCGGCAGCTCTACGTCGTGGCGCTGCTGGACCGCGAGGATCCGATCCGCCGCATTGCCGGCTGGCGCAAGGACCTGATCCAGGCCGACCCGGACACTTACAGTCAATATCTGCGGGCCTTCCCGGACATCGTCCATATTCCGACCTTCGGCGGGATCGAGGACGGCACCTTCGACCTGGAGAAGGCGATCGCCCTGCAGCCCGACGTCCTCATCCTCAACATCGAAGCGCAACGGTCCAGCGAAGACGCACGCACCATCGAGAAGCTGGGGGCGCTGGGCATCCCAGTCGTCTACGCCGACTTCCGCCATCGGCCGCTGGAGAACACCGAACCGACGATCCGCCTGTTCGGCCGGCTGTTCGGGCAGGAGGAGCGCGCCGAGGCCTTCATCGCCTTCCGGGCCGCGCAGATCCGGCGCGTCACCGACGTGATTGCGGCCGGGATGCCGCCGCGCCCGAAGGTCTTCATCGAGCGCATCGGCGGCTACACCCCGGATTGCTGCCTGACCTTCGGCGACGAGAATTTCGGCCGGCTGGTGGAGATGGCCGGCGGCAGCAACATCGCCAAGGACCTGATCCCCGGCACCTTCGGCCAACTGAGCCCGGAGCGGGTGATCGCCGCCAACCCCGACCAGGTCGTGGTGACCAGCGCCAACTGGGAGGCCTACGTCCCCGGCGGCGGCTGGATCGGCGTCGGGCCGGGTGCCGACCTCGGCGAAGCCGTGCGCAAGCTGAGCGCCTTCCCCAGGCGCCCCGCCTATACGGGCATCCGGGCGAACGCCACCGGGGCTTTCCACGCCATCTGGCACCAGTTCTACAACAGCCCCTACCAGTTCGTGGCGCTCCAGCAACTCGGCAAGTGGTTCCACCCCGACCTGTTCGCCGACCTCGACCCGGAAGCGACCTTCCGCGAGCTGCATGAACGCTTTCTTCCCATCCCGTATCAGCCCGGCTACTTCGTGTCGCTCGGCGGAAAGGCGACAAGCCCGTGACCCAAGCGATGCCATTGCCGGCTCCCAGGACCCGCCATGGCTACCGCGCCATGGCGCGGCGCAAGCGGTTGCTGCTCTCCCTGCTGGCGTTCGCACTGCTGTGCAGCCTGCTGCTCGACCTCGCCTTGGGATCCGTGCGCCTCGGCCCATGGGAGGTGGTGCAGGCTTTGCTGACCCCGGACAGTGTCCCGCCGCAGGCGCGCGTGGTGGTCTGGGACATCCGCTTGCCCGTGGCGCTGATGGCCGTGGTCGTCGGCGCGGCGCTGTCGCTGGCCGGAGCGCAGATGCAGACGATCCTCAACAACCCTCTGGCCAGCCCCTTCACCCTGGGCATCTCGGCGGCCGCCAGCTTCGGCGCGGCGCTGGGGCTTGCCTTCGGCCTGCGATTGCTCCCGGTGGCGGCGGAGTACATGCTGCCTCTGAACGCCTTCCTCATGGCAATGCTCACGGCCTTGATCATCCACGCGCTGAGCCTCAAGCGCGGGGTGACGGCGGAGACCATCGTCCTCCTCGGCATCGCGCTGGTCTTCACCTTCAACGCCCTGCTGGCGCTGGTGCAGTATTTCGCGACCGAGCAGGCGGTCGCCGCCGTGGTGTTCTGGACCATGGGAAGCCTGACCAAGGCGACCTGGGGCAAGCTGGGCATCACCACGGCGGTGCTGGCGGCGACCCTTCCGCTCTTCCTGCGGCGGGCCTGGGCGCTGACTGCGTTGCGCCTGGGCGACGACAAGGCGGCGAGCTTCGGCGTGGACGTGCGCCGGCTGCGCCTGCACACCCTGGTTCTGGTCAGCCTGCTTGCGGCGTTCCCGGTGGCCTTCGTCGGCACCATCGGCTTCATCGGACTGGTCGGCCCGCACATCGCCCGCATGCTGATCGGCGAGGACCAGCGCTTTTTCCTGCCGGCCTCGATGCTGGCCGGGGCGGTCATCCTGTCGTTGAGTTCGGTCGTCAGCAAGATCCTGATTCCGGGCACGATCTTCCCGATCGGGGTCGTCACCTCGCTGATCGGCATTCCGTTCTTCATCTCCTTGATTTTGGGAAGCAGGAGGCGCTCATGGTGACGCTGCGGCTGGAGGGTGTCGGCGCTTACCATGGGCGCCGCCTCGCCCTCTCCGGGATCAGCACCCCGGCCTTCGCAGATGGCGAAGTGGTGGCGGTGATCGGCCCCAACGCCGCCGGCAAATCGACGCTGTTCAAACGCATGGCCGGCCTCCTTGGCGGCCCCGGCGACGTCGTGGTGACGGGAACGCGGCGCGGCGCGTCGGGGATCTGCTACATGCCCCAGGATTCGGCGACGAGTGCTGCGCTGAGCGTGTACGAGTCCGTCCTGCTGGCACGCAAGCAGAACGCATCCTGGATTGTGCAGGATGCCGATCTGGCAGCGGTGGACGAGGTTCTGGGATCCTTGGGCATCGCCGACATCGCATTCCGAAGCCTGGGGGAACTCAGTGGCGGCCAAAGGCAGCTCGCCTCGCTGGCACAGACGCTGGCCCGTGATCCCGAGATCCTGCTGATGGACGAACCGACGAGCGCGTTGGACCTGCACCGACAGATGCAGGTGTTGACCCTCGTCCGCGACCTTGTGCGACAGCGGCGGCTTCTCGCCTTCATCGCCCTGCACGATCTCAACCAGGTCTTGCGCTTTGCCGACAAGGTCCTGGTGCTTTCCGGCGGCACGTCTCGCGGCAGCGGCTCCTGCAAGGATGTCATCACCGTCGACCTGCTTCGCGAGGTCTACAATATCGACGCTCGTATCGAACGCTGTTCACAGGGCAATGGTCAGGTGATCATCGATGGCTACAGAACGCCTTTGCCGGGTTCCACGGAACCATGACGTCAGCCCCGACTGAGGGCGAGCGCCATTGGCATTGTCGGGCACGGCGAGAATCTTGAGCGGAGGTCCGGACGTTCAGGCTGGAACCGGTCACCGTGAGTTGTCCCGCCCCGGGGGATCGAGCCGGGCAGACAAAATCGTGCCCTGTCATCTCGGCCTGCAAAAATGCGGGAGCCACGCGATTCCGGCGGCAAATGAGCATGACGCCGGCCACCCATATGTTTGCTGCCGCAGCCAGATGCTCATTCCGGCCACCCATGACGGAATTGGATGCTCCCGGCAAACCGGACATTTGCCGGTGCCGTAGGGCCAGCCTCATTCGAATGCGCGACATCAAAGAAAGTCGATGCGCAAAGCAGGACGAATGGCTGCATTCAAATAGGAAATTTCAGCATTATCTCCAAAGAACAACCAAATTTTATCTGAATTTCATTAATATAGGACCCGGCGACTCCGTCAAGCACACACTGGTGGAGGAGATGTCAGTGCGGGTTGCGAGAAAATCATCTTTAAGAATTACTGCGCCACGTGCCCCTGATGACAGGGAGATAGGCACCGTTATCGACAGATTTGGATTCATTGTAACGTCAGCTTTATTAATTTATTCGGCATTGAGCTACTTTCTTGCTGCGTCGGATGCCCGAGATGGGGAGGTCGGCCTGCCCAATCAAGCCGCTTTCTTCGCTCGGTTGGCAGCATCCATCGCAGACTTCCCGATCCCGCTGGCGCATGCACTCACCGACGGCAACGTCTTCACCCATGATGGTCTTTATTTCCTGTCTTATTGCCTCCCGCTCGCCCTTCAGATCGCCGTGGCGGCATGGCTGTTCCGCTGGCTGTCCGATTTCAGCGGCCCGGTAACGAAGGCGGTGACGGACCGCCTCTTCTTCTGGCCGGTTCTTTTCACCGTCGCCTGCATTCCGTCGGTTCCGGTGATGACGCAGGACCTCTGGTTTTCCGCGCTGTGGGGCGAGAAAATCATCGATGGCCTCAACCCTTACTATGTTCCCTTCACACCGGAACAGGCCAGCTTCTACCCCTTCGACGAGGTGTCGGCGATGATGACCTACGGCCCCCTGTGGGCGGTCATCTCGGCCGGTATCATGGCTCTCAGCGACGGCAATGTCTGGGTGACCGGGCTTCTGTTCAAGCTGGTCCTGGGGGGCGCCTGGATCGCCGCGCTCGCCATTGTCCGCCGGATCGGCCGCACCCATGACGAGGCGACCGCCGCAGCCGGCCTCGTCGCGTTCGGCTGGCTTCCCATCGGCCACATCTATTCGGCCGGCGAGGGACACAACGACATGGCGATGGTCGTCTTCATGCTGCTGTGGCTGATGCGCCTTCCCTCCGGCGACCGTGCCGGCCCGCTGGCGCTGGCGGCATCGACCGCCTGCAAATACACCAGCGCAGCCCTGGTCTCCGTCGATCTGCTGTACAGGGCCGGCAAATCCAGGCGCATGGATCCGAGGAGCTTCCTGATTGCTTATCTTTGGCGAGGAGTTCCGGCAGCGGCCCTCTTCCTAGCCATCCTGTTCCTCTTTTTCCGCTCTCCCACCTTCTTCGATGGCGTTCGCGGCATGTCCGGCTGGCAGTGGCTTCAACCGGTCGACGTCGTCCGCGTGGCGGAAAGGCTGCTGGGCATGGACCTCGCTCCCCTCCGCTGGCTCGTGCGCGGTTCCTTCGCCGCTTTCGCCATGTGGACCCTGGCCACCCTGTACCGTCGGCCCACCACGGAAAATGCCTGGAAGGCCGCCACCGCGGTGATGGCGGCGGTGGTGTTCAGCATATCGACCCATATGTGGCCCTGGTTCATGCTGTGGATCCTGGCACTGGCCGCACTCGTCCCCGCCTGGTGGTTCTCACGCTGGATCTTCGGCGTCGCGGCCCTGGCCCCTTTCTCGATCGTCCCGTTCTGGCGTTACGAAGTGGGGTTCGACCCCTTCTACACCAAGACGCTTCCGGCCCTGCCCCTCTATCTGGGTGCAACCCTCTTCATGGTCTGGATGCTCGGCCGCAAGGAGCGCGCCGCAGTCACCGCATGGGCGGCGGCAGTGCCGAGACGCCTGGGCATCACCCGTCCGCACCGGTCATGAGGGAGCGCAAGATGACTGCCAGCCCGGCCGAAACCCTCGTCATGGCAAGCCGGGCCTCGGCTCGGCCCGTCCTTGGGAGTGAGCACATGCCACTGCCGAACCCACCGGCAACCAGAGACAGAAGCCTGGACATCATCCGCGTTTCCGCCCTTGTGTTCATGGTGGCGGGCCATTGGGGGCGCGCGATGCCGGACGCCTACCATCTCGTCAACATCCTGCAATTCGTCTTCGAACTGGCGCCGGTGCTGTTCTTCTTCGCCTTCGGAATGACGCTCGATCGCTTCCTGGGAAAGCCGCTGGGCCGGCGGATCGAGGATCATCTGAAGCTGTTCATCCTGGCGGCCATCCACAGCCTGTATCAACAGAACAACCCCTTCTCCAGCGACTTCTTCATGTTTCTGTTCGCCGCCCGGCTGCTGTTCGATATCGCCACCAGGGTCGGCGCCGCCAACCGGATGCTTATCGGCCTTTTTCTTCTCGCACTCTGCGGCGCTTGGTTCGCCTTGCCGCTTCCCTTCATCTACGACCTGTTCGTGAGATCCTTTCCGGGCTGGTTCCCTGTCTTCCCGTGGATCCTCTTCGTCGTTGCGGGGCGGATGTTCGCCCACCACCGGCACTCCCGCAGGACTGCGATCGTCGCCCTGCTGGGCCTCTCGGTTGCGTCGTTCGACATCCTGGTTCTCGGTCATGGGGTGTCGAAATGGCCGCTGTCGCCCGATTACGCCCTGCTCTTCGGCAGTGGGACTGCGGTGACCATCCTCGTCCTCGACCGCATCCGTTGGCCCACCTTCCTGCCCTGGCGAACCGTGGAGCTGCTGTCCGGCAACCTGCTGCTGGCGACGGCGCTGCATTACATCGCCGTCATCGGGGTAACGGCGGCGCATGGCGCATTGACTCCGATCCTCACCGCATCGCTTCCCCCCGGGTACCTGCCGGCAGTGTTCACCCTGGAATATGTCCTGATGGCCGGTATCGCCCTCCTCATCCTGATCGCGCTGGTTCACGTGGCCTTGGCGGCCGGCGCGTGGCTTGACGGCCGCGGCATACTCAGGCTCGCCGACACCCTGTTGCCGGCCATCGCCACGATCGGCATCGTTCTCTATGCCGCCATCCTCCACATCGATTTCCAAATGCGCGACGTCGGACTCCCCCTTCTCTGCACCGTGGCCTTCCTGATGGCCTACAAGCGGGCATAGGAAGCTTTAGCGGGCGAACACGGTGGAACGAGCCTGCGACCAGTCGTGGCCGGCGACGAGGGAGGCAATCGCCCGGGCGATCTTGCCGCCGCCCTGCACCGACGGCTCGATCGGATTGGCATAGTCCGCCGCCTCGTCGCAGATCAGGCGGAGGTCGATCAGCGGCAGTCCGCGCGCGAAGGCGGCCCGCGTGATGACGTCGTTGAAGATGGTCAGGCCGGTGACGACCAGCCGCTGCCGCAGCGGGTCGGGGTAGTTCGCATCATAGATGGTGCAGACCGCCGTCGGCAGGCGCCGGGCTGTCACGGCGTCGAGCATCGCCCGATAGTCGCGCTGGAATTGCTCCCGCACCTCGCCCAGCGCATTCACGGCGCCGGCGACCGACCGCGCCCCCTCGTCGAGAACGCTGGAATGCCGAAGGGCGTCGTTGCCGCCGACGCTCACCACGAGATGGCTGGCATCCGGGGGGAGTTGCCCGACCTGAGCGGCAACGCTCCCGGTGACGCCGCCATCCACCGCCCGCAAGGTCGCCTGCCAGCCCTGCGGCAGAAGCGGGCGAAGCTGCGTCACCACGTCGGGACCACCGCCCACATAGGCGGCATTATCGAAGATCGAATCTCCGAGAAGGACAACGTTCGACATGGACGGCCATCTCCCTTGCATCCGGGTTCCCGGCATTGAGCCGTATGAAATGGCCCTGTCCAGGCAGGACGAACAGCACCCTCTCGCCTTATGCCGACCGGTCGGCGCCGCCGGGCGGGGCAAGGCCAGGCCGGGCAAGATGGTCTTTCAGGAAGTCGATGAAACGGGGATCGGTCGCGTAGGCGATGTTGATCCGCAAGGCCGGCGCGGTCGGCATCCTGGTCGGTAGGAACAGCGTCCCGGGTGCCAGGAAGATGCCGCGTTCCGCCGCGTGGTGCGCCAGATCCACGTCGTTGAGATGGTCGGGAAGCTCGCCCCACAGGTAGTAGCTCCCAGACACGGTTGGCGGCAGCCGCACGCCGATGCGGCCGAGCGCCAGCATCGCCGTTTCGGCATGCTCCTCGATCCGGGTCTTCAGCTTGCGCAGGTGGCGCAGATAATGCCCGGACGCGATGAAGCCGTAGACGATCCGCTCGACATAATCGGAGGTGCTGACGATGGTCAGCATCTTCACGTCGCACAGCCGGTCGATCAGCGGCCGCTTCGCCGCCACATAGCCGACGCGCAGGCTGGCCGACAGCGTCTTGGAGAAGGTGCCGATGTAGATCACCCGGTCCAGCTGGTCGAGAGCGGCCAGCCGCGGACTGGCGGCAGGCAGCACGTCGGCGAAGGGATCGTCCTCCACCACATAGAATCCATGTTGGCCGGCGACCTGCAGCAGGCGGTGCGCCACCGCCGGCGTGATCGAACTGCCGGTCGGATTGTGGGCCAGTGACTGGGTGAAGAACAGTTTGGGCTTGTGGGCTGCGGCCTTGGAGGCAAGATCGTCCAGGTCGGGACCGTCCTGCAGGCGCTGCACGCCGACGATTGCGATCCGCGACAGGCGCAGCTTGCCGAACAGCGGGTAATAGCCGGGACTGTCGACGAGAACCGTATCCCCCGGCTCCAGCATCTGGCGGGCGACGAGGTCCAGCGCATGGTTGGCGCCCTGGGTCAGCAGGATCTGGTCGGGCGACGCCTTGATCGAGCGTTCCCCCAGCGTCAGCGCCAGCCTCTCCCGAAGCGGCAGGAAACCCCAGGGCGAGCCGTATCCATGTTCCGATGCCAGACCGCGCGCCGCCGCCATGAAGCGCGGGGCGCTGCCGATCTCGAACCGTTCCATCCAGGACGGCGGCGGGCGACCGTCGCCGATCCGCACCGAGCAGGTCTGGACCAGCTGTTCGCGCAGGAGCGAGACGGAATCCACCGCTTCCGCCACATGGGCCGGCTGCTGTTCGGCCGAGGCACGGCGAACCCGCGCGACGTAATAGCCGGAGCCCTGCTTGGCTTCCAGATAGCCCAGCGCCACCAGCCGGTCATAGGCCTCCGCCATGGTGTTCTTGGAAACGCCATGTTCGACCGCACCGGCCCGGACCGATAGAAGCCGCTCCCCCGGCTTCAGCAAACCGTCGCCGATCAGACCGGCGATCTTGTCAACGATGCTGTTCACCCGTGTCATCGTGCAGCCGGCCCTTCCGGTAAGGTGTCCCATTGAAATCACTGGGACAGTGTCCCGAAGATACCGGCGAACTGTCCCTTGCTCTGTCCCTTTGTATCACTGATCATTCCGCATGCGAACAGCGCCGTCGCGGCTTTCGCCGCAGCGTCCTGTTCGCCATCCCCGCATCCGTTCGAACGCGACGATCCGCGAGTGACAACCCGGGCGCCCTCCCCGGCCGGCAACGCCCTCACAGCCAACAAGGTTCAGGAATGACCAATCCCCATCGCAGCTCCCGCATCTCCGGATTCCACAAGAAGTCGCCGGTGGAGCGGCTGGCGATCGTCTCCGAATTCGCCGGGCTCGACGCGGCGGCAGCGGCGGCGCTGCCCGGCACCGGCAACCTGGATATCGACCTCGCCGACCGGCTGGTCGAGAACGTCATCGGGTCGATGAACATCCCGTTGGGGATCGCGACCAACATGAAGGTCGATGGCGAGGACTTGCTGATCCCGATGGCGACGGAGGAATCGTCGGTGGTCGCCGCGGTCTGCAACGCGGCCCGGCAATGCTACGACGCCGGCGGCTTCACCACCTCGATGTCCGGCACGCTGATGATCGCGCAGATCCAGGCGATCGGCGTCGCCGATCCCCATGCCGCGCGCCTGCGCATCCTCGGCCGGCGCGACGAGATCAAAACGGTGTGCGACGGCTGCGACCCGATCCTGCTGAAGTTCGGCGGCGGTTTCCGCGATGTCGAGGTCCGCGTGCTCGACAGCCAGGGCGGTCCGATGCTGGTGACCCATCTCATCGTCGACACCCGGGATGCCATGGGCGCCAACGCGGTCAACAGCATGGCGGAGAAGCTGGCTCCCCACATCGTCGAATGGACCGGCGGGCGCGTCTATCTGCGCATCCTGTCCAACCTTGCCGACCGCCGTCTGGCGCGGGCGCATGCGGTATGGCCTCTCGACCAGATCGGCGGCGAGGCGGTGCGCGACGGCATCATCAGCGCCTATCACTTCGCCGACGCCGATCCCTACCGCGCCGCCACCCACAACAAGGGCATCATGAACGGCGTCAGCGCCGTCGTGCTGGCCACCGGCAACGACACCCGCGCGGTGGAGGCCGGCGCCCATGCCTATGCCGCCCGCGACGGCCGCTACGGCAGCCTGACCCGCTTCGAGGTGACGGCCGATGGCCATCTCAGCGGGTCGATCGAGTTGCCGATGGCGGTCGGCCTGATCGGCGGCGCCACCAAGGCCCACCCCACGGCGCAGGCCTGCCTGAAGATCCTCGGCGTCACCAGCGCCGAACGTCTGGCCCGCGTCATCGCCGCGGTCGGTCTGGCGCAGAACTTCTCCGCGCTGAAGGCGCTGGCGACCACCGGCATCCAGAAGGGCCACATGGCCCTGCACGCCCAGAACATCGCCATGATGGCGGGTGCGGTCGGCGAGGAGATCGACCGCGTCGCCCGCATCCTGGTGGAGCGCGGCACCGTCCGCCAGGACGTCGCCCAGGCGATCCTGGAGGACATGCGGGCGGCCGCCCAATAGCCAAGGCCACAACAAGCAGGTCCGTCGAAGGGCCCGGCCAGGCAACCGGCAGGGTCATGACGCTCCACCGCGGCATGACTCCGCCCCCCGATGAAGAGGAAACGCAATGAAGACGGGACAATTGATAGAGGTCTGGGGGGACACGGTCGACAGCGTCCATCTCGGATGGGCGATGGCAATCGGCTGCGCCATCAGCCTCGGCGCCTTTCTGCTGGCCAACCGCATCCTTGCCGGACTCGTCGCCGCGCCGGAGATGGCGCGCGCCTATTCGATGCTGGTCGGGCTGGCGGGATGCCTGGTGTCCGGCGCGGTGTGCGCCCGCCTGTTCCCGCCCAAGCGGGAGGTCATCGACCGTGCCGCCGATCCTGCCTGGCGGGAGACGCTGATGGCCGAACTGCGATCGGAACCCGGCGGCTTCGGCCGGCTCGCCGACCTTCCCGCGCCGACCGTGGCCGAATTGAAGGAGATGGGACTCTACGACCTGTTCGCAGCCGAGGAAGCGGCCCAGGACGCCGGAAGGGATGCCGGCGGCCGCAAGGCGGCTCTGCACGACGTTCCGTCCCCGAGCCCCGATGCCCTGCGCTCCGAACCGGCGGCACGGGAGGCGCGGGCGTGATGGAACTCCTTCTTTCCGACATCCTCTGGGCGGCGGGAATGGGGCTGCTCGGTGCCGTGCTGTTCGCAGCCATCGGGCTGGTGTCCGGCACCGACGAGACCACGACCATTGCGCCCCTGACCCTGCTGGTCGTCCTGCTGGGCGTGCCGCCGGCCGGCGTCTTCACCTTCTTTCTCGCCAGCGCGGTCGCCAAGCACATGACCCACGCGGTGCCGACCGCCCTGCTTGGCATCCCCGGCGACACCATGGCGATCCCGCTGATGCAGCAGGCCGGCGTCCTGCGCAATCTCGGCGTGCCGCACATCGCCCTGCGCAAGATGGTGTCCGGCGCCATCATCGCCGCCTTCGTCTCCGTTCCGCTGGCGGTGCTGTTCGCCGTCCTGCTCGCTCCATTCGGACCGGCCATCACCAAGGCGGCACCCTGGATCTTCGTCGCCGCGGCGGTGATCATCGCCTATTTCTCTGCCGGGCGCTGGGCCTCGGTCGTCGCGCTGTTCCCCTTCGTGCTGGTGATCGTGGCCCTGCAGGGGCTGACCGCGAAGTTCGGCGTGAAGCTGAGCATCAGCTACTTCCTGGGCATCGCCATCGGTCCGCTGGTGGCCGACCTCTTCTCCGTCCTGTCGCCGGTCGACCGCAAGCGGATCGCCCGCGACCAGGTGCGCAGCTTCGCGCTCGCTCCCGACGTCAAGAGCTGGGGCGGCTATTTCCCGAACCCTTTCAAGGTGCTGGATGCCTCCCAGCTGCGCTGGACGCTGGGCACCGCCGCCATTTCCAGCGCCACCTTCGTGTTCAGCCCGGTCGCCATGACCGTTCTGCTAGGCGAGGTTGTGGGCTCGCGCGTCCGCCATGTTTACCATCGCATGACGACGGTGCTGACCGCGCGCAACGGCGTCACGGAATCGACCTACATCGCCGAGGCGCTGATCCCGCTGATCGCCTTCGGCCTGCCGCTGAGCCCCGTCGCCGCCGGACCTGCCGCGCCGCTGTTCAACGCGCCACCACGCTTCACCGTCGATGCCGCGACCGGGCAGGTCAACAACCTGCACAACCTGATGACCAGCTGGGAATTCCTGGGCTACGGCCTGCTGGCGGTCGTCCTGGCGGCGCTGGTCTCCTACCCCTTCGCGATGAATTATGCCCGCAGTGCCGCGGCCCTGGTCGCCCGCCGGCTGAGCCACGAAGCGATCATCGCCACCTTCTCCGGCCTGATCCTCGTCATCGGCGTGTGGGAAGGCGGGCTGATGGGCCTGCTGGTGATCCTGGCGATCGGACTGGTGGGCGGGCTGCTCTACCGGACGCTGGGCTTCAACACCGGGGTCCAGTTCATGGGTTACTACACCGCCGTCCTCACGGTCCCCGCCCTCACCAAGCTGTTGGGGGTCTGAAACCCGCGGCTTCGGCTCAACGGCAGACGCCGGTGCCGGCGTGCTGCACGCCATCCCTAAAGAGGCATCTCGGAATACACTGTACTAAGTGATGCCTCTTTTCGCTCCCATCCGAACACAAATGCGCAATGGTTTGCCAGAGCCATTCAGACAATCCTGTTATTGTTCAATGCCGCGGCCGCCAGGATTAAACATCCAGCATCCGCGGCAGTCCTCTTTGACCTGATCTTGGAACTCGGCCCTCTTTTCGTGTGAGGCGGAATGAGACATCTGGCTCGATTTCTATTTGCGCTTGTCCTCGCTTGCCAATCCGGATGGGCTTCGTCTGCGGAAATGACCCGCGCAGACAAGGCTCTCTGGTTGAACCTGGGGGTTGGCGCGGTGGCATTGGGCTGGGGAACATGGTCATGGGATTGGGGCTCGGGCGGTCCCAGATTTCAGGATGAGGGTTGGTTCGGCCGCACCACCGGCGAGGGCGGTGCCGACAAGCTGGGCCACGCCTGGTCGGGCTATGCGCTGAGCCATCTGTTCGCCCACAGTTACGAGCGGTTCGGCTATGGACGGACGGACGCCGCCCGCTACGGAGCTTTTTCTTCCCTCGGCGTCATGACCGCGATCGAGATCGGAGACGCCTTCAGCGACGATTACGGCTTCTCCTACCAGGACATGCTGTTCAACACGGCCGGGGCGGCGCTCGGCTATGCGTTGTGGGAGTATCCCGAGATCAAACGGAAATTCGACTTCCGCGCAGAATACGATCCCTTCCCCCGCGGCAAGCGACAGTTCGACGTCACCACCGACTACCAGCGCCTGAAGTACCTTATCGCCGTCAAGGCCGATGGATTCGAGGCGATCACCGACCCGGTGCTGCGCCATCTGGAATTCCACGTCGGCTACTATGCCCGCAACTATGACAGCTATTCCGGCACGGGGGCCTCCGACCGACGCGAACGGCACTTCTACATCGGTGTCGGGCTCAATCTGACGAAACTCCTGTCGCCCTATGTCGACACCGGCGGCGTTCTGAACTATGTCCAGGCGCCGTACAGCTATGTCGCCGTGGATCGCAACTTCGACCGCCGCTGATCGTGCCTGATGACCATCGGCGACCGGGTCATACGGCAACCATCTCCATCAGCCGGGCACGGTCGGCGGCGGAGGCCGCTTCGCCCTGAAGCGTGATGCGTCCCCGTTCCACCGCGTAGAACCGGTCGGCGACGTCTAGCGCACGGTGGATATTCTGCTCCACCAGCAGGATGGTGAGCCCCGCCCGCTTCAGGTCCGTGATGATCCCGAAGATCTCGTCGACGATCATCGGGGCCAGACCTTCCGTCGGCTCGTCGATCAGCAGCAGCCTGGCGGTGCCCACCATCACGCGGGCCATCGCTAGCATCTGCTGTTCGCCGCCGGACAGGGTGGTGCCGAGTTGCCGCCGCCGTTCGGCCAGCCGGGGAAAGCGGGCGAATGCCTGTCCGATCGCCCGCTCGTTGTCCTGACGGGCACGGCCGGGACATTGGTGCAGTCCCAGCCGCAAATTCTCCTCGACGCTGAGGCCGGGAAAGATGCGGCGATCCTCCGGCACCAGCCCAAGCCCGAGGCGGGCGATCGCGTCGGGCGTCTGCCCGGCCAGATCGACGCCACCGTATCGGATCGTTCCGGAACTGGCCGGCACCCAGCCGGCAATGGACTTCAGGATGGTGGTCTTGCCGACGCCGTTGCGGCCGAACAGCCCGACCACCTCGCCCGGACCGGCCTGCAGGGACACCCCTTGCAGGACGTGGCTGAGGCCGTAATGCGCGTGCAGGTTCTCGATGGATAGCATGGGTTTCACCCGTGTCCGAAATAGGCGGCCTGTACGGCGGGATCGGCGCGCACCACGGCGGGCGGGCCCTCGGCGATCTTCCGGCCCTGGGCCATCACGACGACATGGTCCGACAGGCTCATCACCAGGCCGATGTCATGCTCGATCAGCAGCACGGTCAGGTCGCCGGCCAGCGAGCGGATCAGGGCGCCGGTGTCGGCCGTGTCGCCGTGGCTCATGCCCTGGGTCGGCTCGTCCAGAAGCAGCACCCGCGGTTCGGCGGCCAATGCCACCGCGATCTCCAGCCGCCGCTGCTCGCCGTGGGAGAGATTGCCGGCAAGCTCCCCCGCCTTCGCCGACAGGCCGAACCGCTCCAGCAGCGCCTCCGCCTTGGCCAGCGCCCGGCGGCTGTGGCCGACCGGACGCAACGCGTGCCAGGGCCGTTCCAGCACCTGTGCGGCGATCCGCAGGTTTTCCAGGACCGGCAGCTCAAAGAACAGGTTGGTGATCTGGAAGGACCGCGCCAACCCGGCGGCGAGCAGCCGGTCGGGCGAGCGCCCGGTGACGTCGGCGCCGTCCAGCGTCACCCGGCCGCCAGTGGGGCGGATGGCTCCGCTGATCAGGTTGAACAGCGTGCTCTTGCCCGCCCCGTTGGGGCCGATGACCGAGGTGATCCGTCCGGCGGTGGCCTCGAAGCCGACGCCCGCCACCGCCTGGAGCCCGCCGAAATTCACCGACAGGTCTCGCACGCCCAGCGCACAGGCTCCGCCCGCACCGGTCGCCGCGGTCTTGAGGGAGGATGCCGTCATGGCGTCGACCTCCCCCGCCCGTTGCGGCGGTTGAGGCGAGCCAGCAGTGCACCGACCAGCCCCTTGCGCAGGAAGATGACGGACAGCATGAAGATGACCCCCACGACGATCAGGTGATGCTCGGTCCAGGAACCGACGACGGAGCGCAGGGCGGTCAGCAGCAGGCTGCCCACCACCGGCCCGACCAGCGTGCCGACGCCGCCGACGATGACGGTGATGACGGCGTTGCCGGAGGTCTCGAAGAACATCAGTTCCGGCGAGACGAAGCCGCGCAGCATCGGGTAGAGCGCCCCCGCCAGCGCCGCGACGCAGGCAGCCAGCACATAGACCGCCAGCTTGTAGCGCCATGCGTTGAATCCCAGGAACGGCACGCGCCTCTCATTGGCACGAATGGCGGCCAGGGTCCGGCCGAAGGGCGCATCCATCAGATAGGCCAGCCCGGAATAGGCGGCCACGGTCAGGGCCAGCACCAGCAGGAAGAAGGACAACGGGTCGGCGGTGTCGAGACTGAACGGTCCGAAGCCGACCTGGATCTGCGGGATGCCGATCAGCCCGTCCGATGCGCCCAGCGCGCGGGTGTTGTAGACGGTCTTGGCCGCGACCTGGGCCAGCCCGAAGGTGATGAGGGCGAAATAGACCCCCTTCACCCGGTTGGCGATGACGCCGCCGATCAGGCCCGCCAGGACGCCCGACAGCAGGGCCGCTCCCATCGCCAGCCAGAAGCTGGGAGCGACGTCGCGCAGGACGAGCGCCGAGACATAGGCTCCCAGCCCGAAATACAGCGCCTGCCCCAGCGACAGCAGGCCGGTGTAGCCGAGCAGCAGGTCGACGCTCATCGCCAGCCCGGCGAAGATCAGCGCCTCGGTCGCCAGACGCAGGTAGAAGCCGTTGCCGGTCGCCCAGGCGACGGCGGCGAAGCCCAGCGCCGCCGCCAGGAAGGCGAGCGCCAGCCAATGGACGGGGGCCAGACGGGAAACCGGCCCGGCGCGGCCGGGGTCGGACAGGGTGCGCAACGTGGTGGCGTCAGGCATGTCCCAGCCTCCCGAACAGGCCCTGCGGCCGGACCATCAGCACCAGCACCATGATCCCGAACACCAGCGGGTCCGACCAGACCGGCGAGATGTAGAGGCTGGACAGCGCCTGCACCTGGGTCAGCAACAGGCCGGCGATCACCGCCCCCTGGATCGACCCCATGCCGCCGACGATCACCACGGTGAAGGCCATCAGGATGAAGTCGCGCCCCATGGTCGGGAACACCGAGTAGATCGGCGCCAGCAGCACGCCGGACAGGGCGGCCAGCGCCACGCCGAAGGCGAAGGTGCCGGCATAGACCCGGCGCACCGGCACGCCCAGGGACGAGGCCATGTCCTTGTCGAAGGCGGCCGCCCGCACCATGGCGCCCAGCCCGGTGCGGAAGACCACCAGCCAGACCGCGGCGATCAGCGCGAGGCCGAAGCCGATCAGGAACAGCCGGTAGTTCGGCAGGAACATGCCGAGGATCTCGGTGCCGCCCTCGATCGGGTTGTCGGGCCGCAGGGTGTTGGGGCCATAGACCAGCTTCAGCACATCCTCCAGGATCATCCCCAGCCCGAAGGTCAGCAGCAGGGTCAGGATGTGGCGGTCGCGGCTGTGGAAGACCCGCTCGATCAGCCAGCGCTCGGCCAGCCAGCCGATGGGGAGCATCAGCAGCGGCACCAGCACCAGCAGCGCCCAGAACCCGACCCCCAGCCCGGCCAGGGTCAGCGCCAGGAAGGCGCCCATGGCGTAAAACTCGCCATGGGCCATGTTGATGACGTCCAGCAGCCCGAAGATGATGGTCAGGCCCAGCGCCATCAGGACGACGGCAACGCCGAGCGACAGACCGTTCAGCGCCTGCGGCGCCAGGACGAATTGCAGATAGTCGATGAGTTCGGCCATGGCCGTCGGCTCCCTGGAAACGGTTCCTCAGAAGCGGGTGCACTGGTCCGGCCCGATGGCCGCGTCGCCCGGAACGGTGCCGACCACATCGAAGCGGTTGCTGCCGCCGTCCGCCGCGATGCGCACGGCATACATGTCCTGGACCGCCTGATGGTCGCCCGCCCGCATGGTCTTGGCGCCCTGCGGCGTGCTCCAGCTCAGCCCCTCCATCGCCTTGCGCAGCGCGTCGGTGTCGGTGCCGCCGGCCTTCTCCACCGCGGCCTTGAAAAAGCCGATCAGGCCGTAGCTGTCAGCACCGTAAAGGTCGGGGGCGGTGTCGTAGGCCTTGCGGAAGGCGGCGACGAAAGCCTTGTTCTCGGGCGTCGCCAGTTCCGCCGAATAGCCGACGCCGGTGACGAAGCCTTCGGCCGCCTTGCCGATGGCGCCGATGTTCTGGGCGGTCACGGTGCCCGACGCGCCGACGATGGTCAGGTTGCGCAGCAGCCCGTATTCGCTCATCTGCGTCAGCAGGCGCACGGTGTCGTTGCCGGCGGTTGAGGTGTAGAGCACGCTGGGCCGCGCGGCGCGGAGCTGGCCGAAATACTGCGAATAATCTTTGCTGCCGAGCGGCGCGAATACTTCGCCGGTCGATTGTGCGCCGGTCTTCTCCGCCGCCGCCTTGAATGCCGCGACGGTGGACCGCCCCATCTCGTAGTCGGGGCCGAGATAATAGACCTTGGCCTTCGGCTTGTCCTTGGCCAGCCATTCCGCCAGCGCCGCCGACTGCTGCCCCGCCCGCGCGTTCACCCGAAAGACGTTGGGCGAGCATTTGTCGGTGGTGATGGCGTCGGAGAAGGAGACGGTGGTGGCGATCAGCCTGCCGTTGCGCTCCGCCAACTGCCCGACCGCCAGGGTGGAGCCGGAATTGACCGTGCCGGTCAGGAAATCGACCTTGTTGACCTGGAACAGCTTCTCCGCCTTCTGGGTTGCAACGGCGGGGTTGGCCTCCTCGTCCTCGAACAACAGCTCGACCTGACGGCCGAGGATGCCGCCGGCGGCGTTGACCTCCTTCGTCGCCAACTCCAGGCCCCAGCGGACCTGCTGTCCGATCGGCGCGTAGGTGCCAGACAGCGGGGTCACCACCCCGATGCGGATCGGATCGGCGGCCTGCGCCGCCCCCGGGGTCGCAAGTGAGGCCGCCAACAGGGCCAGCAGCGGCGGCAGGGCATGGACTGACCTTGGAAGAGCGTTCTTGGACATGGATGGTCTCCCTCACTGGCGCGATGCCGCGCCCTGTTGTCGGAAATGCGGCGCCCGCTCGTTCGGTGGCGGGCGCTCATGCCGGTGCCGTGACCGGCGTGGCGGGGATCAGATCCCCTTGAAGACGGGCTTGCGCTTCTCGTGGAAGGAGGCGACACCCTCCTTGAAATCCTCCGAACCGCGCAGGCGGCCGTAGGCCTGCCCCTCGATCTCGATGGCGCCGTTGACCGAGACGTTGTTGCCGCTGTTCAGCACGCCTTTGATGGTGCGCTGAGCCAGCGGCGAGAAGCCGCGCAGTTCGTCCACCAGGGCGGCGACCGTCGCTTCCAGTTCGGCGTCGGCGACGCAGTCGGTGACGAAGCCCCAGTCGGCGGCCTGCCGGCCGGAGATGCGCCTGGCCCGCATCACCATGTCCTTGGTCCGGCAGATGCCGATCATGTGCAGCAGGCGGGCCGAACCGCCGGAACCGGGGATCATGCCGATGCGCATCTCCGGCAGGGCGAACTGCGCGGTCTCGGACGCAATGCGAAAATCGCAGGCCAGCGACAGCTCGAAACCAACACCGAAGCAATAGCCGCGAACCTGGGCGATCACCGGCTTGCGGCAGCGTTCCGGAGCGGCGATGTTGACGGCCAGTTCGGACACATGTTCCGCCGGCATTTCCATGAAGCCGGCGATGTTGCCGCCGGACGAGAAATTCTCGCCCTCGGCGCGCAGGACGATCACCCGCACCCTGTGATCGCGGTCGAGCGCCGCGAACACGGCGGCGAACTGGTCGCGCTGGAGCATGCTGACGATGTTGAAGGGCGGGCGGTGCAGCACGATGTCGGCGCGCTCCTTCGCCTCGTCGATCTCCACGCGGAAACCGTCGAGGTTGGCGAGCAGGCTGTCGGTGCTGACGAAACGGTAGGGGGTCACGGTCGGAAACTCCATGGCTGAAGGCTTTGTTCGGTGGGGCTCAGTTCGGGCGCGAATTCGCCGGCCTGGAGCTTGCGGCGCAGGATCTTGCCGACCGGCGATTTCGGGATTTCGTCGAGGAAGACGTACTCGCGCGGGCGCTTGAAGTTGGCGAGACCGGATCTGCGGCAATGGTCGTCGAGATCCCGCGCCTCGACGCCACGGGCGCGCTTGACGAAGGCGACGACCCGCTGGCCCCAGCGCTCGTCGGGCAGGCCGGCGACCGCGACCTCCAGCACGCCGTCATGCAGCGACAGGACGCTTTCGATCTCGACCGGCGAGACGTTCTCGCCGCCGGTGATGATCATGTCGTCGACCCGGCCGGTGACGAACAGGTCGCCATCGCCATCGAGAAAGCCGATGTCTCCGGTGAAGTACCAGCCGGCATGCAGCGCCTTGGCGTCGGCGTCCGGCCGCTTCCAGTAGCCTTCGAAGGCTTCGTCGCCGGACAGATCGGCGACGATCTGCCCCTCCTCCCCGGCAGCGGTCCGCTCGTCGGGATCGAAGCTGCCGAGGCGGACGATGCGGATGCGCTGGTTCAGCGCCGCCTTGCCGGCCGAACCCGGCTTGGCCGGCGCGTTCTGGTCGATGGTGAAGGTGTAGATCTCGGACGAGCCGTAGTGGTTGACGAACAGCTCGGGCCGGAAGGCGGCGTCGAGCCGCTTCAGCAGGCCGTCGGTCATCGACGCCCCGGCGAAGCCCAGCTTGCGCACCGAAGACACGTCGGTTTGCGCGAAATTCGGGTCGGCCAGCAGGTCGTGGTACAGCGTCGGCACCAGATAGAGGCAGGTCAGGCGTTCCGCCGCGATCAATTCCAGCGCGCGGGCCGTATCGAACCGCGGCAGGCAGACGAAGCAGCCGTCGATCAGCGCCATCGCCAGCAGGGAGCGCACCCCCATCGTGTGGTAGAGCGGCATCACCCCCAGCGTGCGCTCGCCCCGGCGGTAGCAGTTCTGCGCGACATGGGCGACGGCGGAGGCCCGCTCCGTCCGGTGACGGCGCGGCACGCCCTTGGGCTTGCCGGTGGTGCCGGAGGTGTAGAGGAACAGCGAGACATCCTCGGCCGTGGCGCGGGGATGCGCCGAAGCCATTTCGCTTTCCAGCAGGTCGGCGAAGCGGTGGTCGGTTTGGACGCCGCCCCCATCTCCCGGATCGCCGACCGCCCAATCGCCAATCACAATGCGGGGCAAAGCCTGCACCGCGGCGGAGCCCCGGACGGCGTCGGCCGACACCTCCTGATAGAACAGGGCCCGCACCTCGGCATTGGGCAGGCAATAATCCAGTTCGTCGGCCTTCACCCGCCAGTTCAGCGGCACGACGGCGATGCCGGCCAGTTGGCAGGCCCAATGGAGGGTCGCCATTTCCCAGCTGTTCTGCAACGCGGTGGCGATGCGGTCGCCGGGATGCAGGCCGAACCGGTCGAAGGCGCCGACCAGCCGGCGGATGCGCTCCAGCCATTGCGCGTAGGTCAGCCGCAGGTCGCCGTCGACGATGGCGACCGCGTCGGGACTGCGCTCCGCGCTGGCCAGGATGCTGCGGCCGAGGTCAAACATCGGCGGCCTCCTTCATCGTCGTCCGGCCGGTGACGTCCATCACGGCGCGGACGATGCCGGCATAGCCGGTGCAGCGGCAAAGATGGCCGCTCAGCATGTCGCGTAGCTCCTCTTCGGTTGGCTTGGGGT
Source organism: Azospirillum largimobile (assembly GCF_977007025.2). Lineage (NCBI taxonomy): Bacteria > Pseudomonadati > Pseudomonadota > Alphaproteobacteria > Rhodospirillales > Azospirillaceae > Azospirillum > Azospirillum largimobile. The sequence goes on along the minus strand of NZ_CDRMUA020000003.1, from coordinate 181,765 downwards.
TGCGGCCCAGGTAATCGGTCAGCGACATCAGGATGCCCGCCGTGCAGAAGCCGCATTGCAGGGAGTGATGGCGGCGGAATGCCTCCTGGAGCGCGGTCATGCGCCCCTGGTTGGCCTGCGCCAGCCCTTCGACGGTGTCGATGCGCCGGCCATCGGCCTGGACCGCCAGCGTCAGGCAGGCGCGGACCGCCACGCCGTCGATGCGGACGGTGCAGGCGCCGCAGACGCCATGCTCGCAGCCGACGCGGGTGCCGTGGGCGCCCAGTTCATGGCGCAGGAAATCGCTCAGCAGCAGGCGCGGGTGTGCGTGGCCGGTGCGCGGCGTGCCGTTCAGGACGACGGAGACGGCGTGGCGCGTCTCCGCCGACAGCGGCGATGTGGATTTCAGCGGCGGCATGACAGGGCTTCCTCAAGGACGGTGCGGCCGATCCGGCGGACGAGGTCGCGGCGGTAGCGCGCGGTGGCGTGCTGGTCGTCGTCACCGCCGAGATCCCAGGCGAAGGCGTTCAGCGCCTCGTCGAGATCCGGCGGCAGCCCGCCGGCAACCAGCGGCCAGGACCTTAGGACCGGCCGGTCGGCGACCCCGCCGACGGCTAGGCCGGCGCGCTCGCCATCGACCGTGGCGGCGCAGGCGGTGATGGCGAAATCGCCGTGCCGCATCGACAGTTCGCGGAAGGCATGGCCGCTGCCCGGCCGGGCGAGCGGGAAGCGGACGGATTCGACGATCTCGTCCGCCGCCTTCACCGTGGTCAGCGGTCCCAGGAAGAAGTCGGCGGCGGGCACGGTGCGGCGGCGGCGCAGGTTGCGCAGCACCACCTCGCCACCGGTGGCGACCAGACAGAGCGGCGTCTCGGCGCTGGGGTCGGCATGGGCGACGGAGCCGCAGAGCGTGCCGCGGTTGCGGGTCTGGAAATGGCCGACCCACGGCAGGGCGGCGGCCAGCAGCGGCACCTCCCGCGCCAGGGTCGGGCGGGCCAGCACCTCGGCCTGGGTGACGGCGGCGCCGACGGTCAGCCAGCCGTTCTCGGCGCGTAGCGTGCGCAGTTCCTCCAGCCGGCCGAGGTCGATCAGCAGGCGCGGCTGGACCAGCCGCATGTTCAGCATCGGCATCAGCGACTGGCCGCCGGCGATCACGCGGGCGTCCTCGCCCCCGGCCGCCAGCGCCGCCAGCGCGTCGGCGACGGTCGCCGGCCGCAGATAATCGAAGGACGCGGGTTTCATCGGGCGATCCCCAGAAGGCGCAGCAGACGCGCCAGAAGTGACGGCTGTTCGGCCGGAGCAGCGGAGCCGCCGGCCCGGGCGGCCAGCTTTTCGAAGAACTGGCCGATCAGCAGGCGGGACGCGCTATCGAGCATCCGGCCGCCGACCGCGGCAACCTTGCCGCCGACCGACGCGCCGTAGCGGTAGGTGACGCGCGTGCCGGTGGCCGTGCGTTCCAGCGTAACATGCCCGGTGCCGCTGCCCGATCCCAGTGCGCTGGTGCCGCTGCCGGTCAGGGTCAGCGCGTTGGGCGGGTCGAGATCGGACAAGGCGACCTGCGCGGTATAACGGCCGCGCACTGGTCCGATTCCGACCACCACCTCCGCCCGGTAGGCGTTGGGACCGACGAGGTCCAACGCCTCGCAGCCGGGCAGCAGCGCCGCCAACTCCTTGGGATCGAGCAGGATGGCCCAGACCTGTTCGGGCGTGGCCGGCACCTCGCGGCTGCCCTCCCCGGTCAGACCGCGCCCGCCCGGTGCGGCGGTCGGCGGCAGTGTCTCCCTGGCGCCACCGGCGGGTGCCGGTCGCGGCGGTTCCGGCGGATGGATCAGCGCAGCCAGCTTGGCCGGGGTGATCGGCAGGGACGGCACTTCGTCAACCGCTATGCCGGACACCGACAATCCGGACAGGGCGTCCGCCACCGCGTTGGCGAGGCAGACCGGGGTGCTCATGCAATTCCCCTCCCCCACCCCCTTGGCGCCGAGCGGCGTCACCGGCGACGGGCTTTCGCGGTGGAGGATGACGGGAACCGGCACCTCGCAGGCGGTCGGCACCAGATAGTCGGCGAAGGTGCCGGACAGGAACCGGCCATCGTCGCCATAGGCGTATTCCTCGTACAGCGCGGTGCCGACGGCATGGGCGAAGCCGCCCAGGATCTGCCCCTCGACCAGCAGCGGGTTCAGCAGCCGACCCGCGTCGTGCATGGTGACGTAGCGGTCGATCCGCAGCGCCCCCGTCGCCCGGTCGATCTCCACCCCGCAGAAATCGAAGATGAAGCCGTAGCAGGCGGAGCTGTTGATGTGGTCGGCATCGGTCGGCGCCTTCAGCGGCTCCGGCGTCCAGAAGGCGGTCTCGCGCAGCGCCGCCTCCTGCCCGTCCGGAAGCATGCCGGGCGACCAGTGGCCGGCGGCGGCGACGCGGGAGAACGACAAGCCGTTGTCCGGATTGGCGTCGGAGAAGACCTTGCCGCCGGCGAAGCGCACATCCTCCGCCCGGCAGTTGAGCTGCCCGGCGACCAGCACCGCCATGCGGCCGCGCAGCCGGGTCGCCGCCACCTGGGCCGCCCCCGCCACCGCCCCGGCGAAGCGGCTGGAATAATTGCCCGACGCGATCGACCAAGCGTCCTTGCCGGTGTCGAGGTCGGTGTTGACGCGGATGTCCTCGAACCGCAGGCCGAAGACGTCGGCCACCACCTGGGCCAGCACGGTGCGGTGCCCCTGCCCCTGGGGTGCGGAGGCCACCGTCACCGACACGCCGCCGGTGGGATCGACTGCGACGCTGGCGGTCGCCTGCGCTCCGTTCTTCGGCCCGGCCTTGCGCCGTTCCTCGGCGGTCAGGACGGTGGTGATGTAGCCCATGTTGGAGATCGACGGCTCCACAACCGCGGCGTAGCCGATGCCGTAGAGCCGCCCCTCCGCCCGCAGCGCGTCACGCCGCGCCTTCAGCGCGTCGAGCGCGCCGTCGCGCACCGCCTGCTCCAGCGTCGCGCGGTAGTCGCCGCTGTCGAGCGTCCCGCCCGACGCGGTGCGGTAGGGCATGGCGTCGGCCGCCACCAGATTGCGGCGGATGACGTCGAGCGGGTCCAGCCCCAGCTCCGCCGCCACGCGGCTCATCAGCCGCTCCAGCCCGTAATAGAGTTGTCCGCCACCAAAGCCGCGGTTGAGGCCGGTCGGCGTCTTGTTGGTGACGACGATGCGGTTGGTCACCGCCAGATCGGCAATGTCGTAGGCGCCGGTCAGGTTGCCGTGGTTGCGGTAGAGCGAGGCCGGTTCCGGCGCCCGCAGATAGGCGCCGCAATCTTCGGTCTGCTCCATCCGCAGCGCCAGCACCCGGCCGTCCGGCTCCACCGCCGCGTCGATGCGCATGCGGCGCGCGGTGGCGGAGGTGGCGGCCATCAGATGCTCCAGCCGGTCCTCCACCCATTTGACCGGCCGCCCGGCGACGCGGGCGCACAGCCCCATCAGCGCGACATAGGGGAAGACCGCCTGCTTGTTGCCGAAGCTGCCGCCGGAATGGGGCGGCGTCTTCAGCCGCAGCCGCGATCCCGGCACGTTCAGCGCACGGGCCATCACCGGATGGACGGCAAAGGGGCCGGAGAAGTTCGAAAGCACCTCATAGGAATCCTCGGCCGCGTCGTAGTCGGCCAGGACGACGAAGCACTCCATCGGGGTGCAGGAATTGCGGGGATACTCGACCTCGACCGACACAGTGCGGGCGGCGCGGGCGAAGGCGGCGTCAGGGTCGCCGTAGCGGAAGCTGCGGCTATTGATGAGGTTGGACCCCACCGCCGGGTGCAGCGGCTCCGATCCCTCCTCCAGCGCCTGGGTGATCGAGGTCACCGGCGGCAGCGGACGATAGCGAACTTCGATCCGGTCGAGCGCGTCTTCGGCCTGATAGCGGCTGTCGGCCAGCACCACCGCCACCGGTTCGCCGACATGGCGCACGCGGTCGATGGCGAGGCACCAATGCTCCATCGGCGCCCGGACGCCCACCAGGAAGGCGCTGGCATGGCGCTTGGCGTCGGCCCCGGTCACCACGGCGGCGACGCCGGGAACCGCCAGGGCGGCGGCTGTGTCGATGCCCAGCAGGTCCGCATGGGCATGGGGCGAGCGCAGGATCGCGGCGTGCAGGGTGCCGGGCTTCACCGGCAGATCGTCGGCATAGCGGGCGACGCCGGTCAGCAGCGCCGCATCCTCCACCCGCGGCATCGCGCGGCCGACGAACGGGGCCGCCGCCGACTGCGCCGGATCGCCTTCTAGTCCAATGGTCTGCGTGGCGGTCTGCGTGGCCGTCATCGTCATCCTCCCGTTACCGGGGGAGACTAGACCGTTCGCCAAGCAAAGCTTTTACCGTGGAGTGTCGCGATTTACCCTAGCGTCTCATTTTTGCGCGTCTCATCGTCAGGCATGCCCGGCCTCGGGCGGTCCCCCGCCCGGCCGGTCCACCAGATTGACGACGCGGCGGTATTCGGTGGGCGTCACGCCCTGGTGGTTGCGGAAGAAGCGGCTGAAATGGCTGGGCGCCGAGAAGCCTAGCCGCCCGGACACCTCGGTCGCGCTCTCCAGACCGGCGGCCATGGCGTCGATCGCCGCCTCCATCCGCAGCACGTTGAAATAGAGCGCCGGGGTGATCGCCATCGTCTGCTGGAACAGCCGGAACATGTGGGCGCGCGACAGGCCGGCGGCGGCGGCGACGCGGCCGGCGTCGAACTCCTCGCCCAAGCTCCCCCGCATGAAGCGGATGGCCTGACGGATGCGGAAGTCGCCGGCCGCCGGGGCGGCACAGCGCGCGCCGCCCAGCCTCCTCCATTCGGAAAAGCGGTCGATGATGGCTATCATCAGGTCGAACAGCGCCTCCTCCATCCGTTCGCCCGACGGGTCGTCATACAGCAGTTCCGCCGCCATGCGGTCGGCCAGCCGGCGGATGTGCGGCGTCAGCTCGCCGCAGGACTGCGCGAAGAAGCCGGGATTGCCGCTGGCGTTGAGTTCGCGCTGCATGGCGCCGAGCCAGCGCGGCTCGATGTACAGCGCCAGGATCACGGTGCGCGGGGCGCCCGGCTGATGGGCGTAGGAATGGGCCTCCCAGCTGTTGACCAGCACCGCGGTGTCGTCGCGAAGCGGGTAGAGCCGTTCCCCCACCGCGAAGCGCGTGTCCGCGCCGGAGGCCTTGATCAACACATGGCAATGGGGATGCGCGTGATGGATCAGCGCATTGTCCATGTCCAGCAGCGCGACGCGGCCGAAGCTTCCCTGATGGATGCGCATCGCTTTCGACATGGCCGCCCGTCCCTTTCCACACGCCCGCAGCCACCGGCTGCCGGGACGCTCTTTGATCATTTGTTTGACAAGCTAATCGTCAATGCCAGCCTTTACCAGAGCCATCGGACAGGAACGGTTGGACGCGCGGCGGGCGGCGGGCGGCGGCAGCATCAAATCATCAAGAGGGCGCCCCGCCGTATAAGGGACCTTCAACAAGCTACGGACACGCTTGCCGAACATCTCTAGGCACGGCGGGACACGCCAAAGTAGCCCACACCCTCCGGCTGCGCGATTAGGGATGACCCTGCGACAGGAGGTCCGGCAGAGTGAACCGGACGGGCGTCGTCGGGAAGCTGCGGACGGGGATCAGCAACCTGTTCTTTCCGGCAGCCCGGCAACGGGTGGAGCGGGCGCACAGGACTTCGCCGCCCCTTGTCCCGCACTGCCGCCGGCGGCCGGCGCGGTGCGGACGCCTATTCCGCTCAAGTCGTAGCCGGTCCAGGCAAGATGGCCCGGCGACATCAGCAGCGGCGCCCAGATCACGGCCGACAGGACATTGAAGGTCTGAAATTTCCGATGGGGCATCGCCATCATGCCGGCCGTCGTCGGCACCACCGCGCGCAACGGGCCGATGAAGCGCGCCAGGAACACGCTCTTGCTTCCATGACGCTGGAAGAAGGCTTCGCCACGGCGGCGCAGTTCGGGTTGCCTGCTCAACGGCCATATTCTGAACATGCGCTCGCCATAGCGGCGGCCCAGCCAGTAGGAGGTCGCGTCCCCCAGGATGGCGCCGCCCGCGATCGCCAGATAGACCGACCAGAAATCGAGAACGCCCGCCCCCACGAGGGCGCCGGCCGCGGTCAGCATGACGACGCCGGGAATGAGAAGCCCGACGAGTGTCAGCCCTTCCGCAAACGCCATCAGAAAGATGATGGCTTCCGCCCAGTCCGCGTGCGTTTCGATGAAGGCGGCAACAGCGGCCCCCTGGGCTGCAAAATCCGGCAGTCCCGTCAGCAAGGCGTTTGCGCCCGCGTCGTCTCGATCCTCGCAGGACGCTGGCTGACGACAAGCCGTCGATGCAGGTCGGTCATGAAAAGCGCCACGTCCTTTCCAAGTCCTTTTTCCAAGTCGGTGAAGCTGCCGAAGTTCCAAAACGCGATCATGCCCGGTTTATCGCATGCGGGGCAATCGAAGCAAGCGGCGGCCGCGCATCGGCACGGCCGCCACCCACACCGGTCAGGCCGCCTTGAAGGCGCGCTGATTGACCTCGCCCTCGGCAAGCTGGGTCAGCTTCTCGTCGGTCGCCTTCTCCTCGCTGAGCGTTTCATCGAGCAGCTTGGCGATGTCCGTCATTCCGCACGTCTCCGCCAAAGTCCTGAGGGAGCCGTAGCTGGCAATCTCGTAATGCTCGACCTTTTGGGCGGCCATGATCAGGGCGACATCGAGAACCTCCGGCGAAAGGCCCTGGTCCATGATCTCCTCGGCTTCCTCGATCAGACCCTGGGTCGCTTCGCAGGTGTTGCCCGCCGGATCGGCCTGGAGGATCTGGAAGATCCGCTCCAGCCGCTTGACCTGCCCATCGGTCTCCTGGAGATGGGTCTGGAACGCCTGCTTCAACTGAGGAGACGAGGCCGCTTCCGCCATTGCGGGCAGCGCCTCGAGGATCTGGGTCTCGGAACTGTATGCGTCCTGAAGCTCCTCGATGAGGAGATCCTTCAATGCTTCCTTGGACATGCTGGTGCTCCTGACTGCTGATTCCGGTGAGTGCGGTTGGCAAGGGCGCCATAGCCTCAACAGGGGTGCGGCACATTCAATGCGGCCCCCCCTCGAATTGGCTGTCGGCAGGGCTAGGTTGCGGCACGCCCGCTCGCCCCACCGCCCTCAATCCGGCGGGTCCAGCCGTCGTAACGCAGGGTCTCACCCGGCAGTTTTCCGCAATTTACCGCCAAGGCCGGCGGATTGCCGGATACCGCCCGTCGCTCAGCCGGTACAGGCTGATGGACGGACTGTGGGTGAAACGCACGGAAGGGAAAGACGCAGGCATGTACCATGACCATGTGCGCCGGGACAGATTGACGAACAAGGCGTGGTTCCTGGGCGTGCTGGCGCTCGCCATCACAGCGGCCGGCATCCTTGGCGGTATCGGGCACACCGGCCTTGCCGCCGCCTTCGCGCCGGTCACCGCGGCCCTGCCGGGCGGCGAAGCGCTGGTGACCGTCTGGGCCGCTCTCGGCCTTGCGCTGATCCTCACGCTGAACGTCCATCTTCTCGGCCGGCTCAGCCTTCGGCTGCAGGTCGCCGCCGTCTGGCTGGAAGTGCTCAGCCTGTTCCTGGTCTTCTTCTACAGTTTCGACCTGTCCTACAGCTTCATCCTGGGCAAGCTGTCGTTCCTGATCACCCAGGGCGTCGCCACGACGCTGTACATCTCGGCGATTTCCATCGCCATCGCCTTCGTCCTGGCCATGATCGGCGCCATCGCGAGGCTGTCGAACAATGGCTTCGCCATCGCCATCTCGTCCTTCTACACGTCCTTCTTCCGCGGCGTGCCGCTGCTGATCCAGATCTACCTGATCTATCTCGGCATTCCGCAGCTGGGCTACGTCATCGGGGCTATTCCGGCCGGCGTGGCGGCGCTGTCGCTGTGCTACGGCGCCTATATGACGGAGATCTTCCGCGCCGGAATCATGAGCATCCCCAAAGGCCAGTGGGAGGCCGCGCGCGCGCTGGGCTTCGGGCCGATGCACACGCTGGTGCTGATCATCCTGCCGCAATCCCTGCGCCTGATCATCCCGCCGACCGGCAACCAGTTCATCGCCATGCTGAAGGACAGCTCGCTCGTCTCGGTGATCGGCGTGTGGGAATTGATGTTCCTCGCCCGCACCCAGGGCCGCGACGAGTTCCGCCACCTGGAAATGCTGATCACCGCCGCCGCCCTCTATTGGCTGATCTCCATCGTCCTGGAGCAGTTGCAGGCCCGGCTGGAGCGCCGACTGGCGCGCGGCCACCGCCACTGAGCCGGTCCGCTCTTGTCCCGAGAATTCAAATCGTCCGAACGCCAAGGCTTCCCCTCACGTCAGGAGACCGTCCATGAGCCTGCTCAAATCCCTGTGCCTCGGCGCTGCCGCCATCGGTGCGCTCGCGATTTCCACCGGTGCCGCCAATGCGGGCGCCACGCTGGACCGCATCACGCAGAAAAAGGAAATGGTTGTGGCGACCGCCGCCAACTGGCCGCCGCAATCCTTCATGAACAAGGACAACCAGCTTGACGGTTTCGACGTCGAGGTGGCCAAGGAGATCGCTAGGCGGCTGGGCGCGACGGCCCGCTTCATCACGCCGGAATGGGGCATCATCACCGCCGGCAACTGGAACGGCCGCTGGGACGTCTCCGTCGGCTCGATGACGCCGACGACCGGGCGGACCCGTGTTCTCGACTTTCCGGCGATCTATTACTACACGCCCTATGTCTTCGCCGTTCACAAGACATCGAAGCTGGACAGCCGCGCGGCGCTGAACGGCAAGACCGTCGGGGTCGAAGGCGGCACGACCTCCGAGGATTACATCGGCGGGAAGCTGAAGATCGACGCCGTCGGCGTCCCCGACTTCACGGCCGACGTGAAGCCCGGCACCGTCAAGACCTACGGCGACAGCGTCGGCCCGCTGGACGACCTGCGGCTCGGCGACGGCGTGCGGGTGGACGCCATCGTCTCCGCCCTGCCGACCATCGAGGCGGCGGTGAAGCGCGGCTACCCGATCCGCGCCATCAACGACAAGCCGGCCTATCACGAGCCGCTGGCTATTGCCATCGACAAGGGCGATGCCGAGTTGAACGCCAAGCTGACGGAGATCGTGGCCGCCCTGAAAGCGGACGGCACGCTGAAGTCGCTGTCGGAGAAGTGGTACGGCATGGACTACACCGTCGCCAAATGAGGCAGCCGGAGGTCGGCCGCACCGCTCCCCCGGCGGCCGGCCTCCGCCCGCTTCCCGAAAACTGACACCAATCCGGCAAACGGAACCCAACCGGCATGCGTGACTACCCGAACACCTATTACAGCGCCACCCGCCGACCGGCGAGCGACCACGCCCCTCTGCGCGGTACGGTGACGGCCGACGTCTGCGTGATCGGCGGCGGCTTGGCCGGCCTGTCCACGGCCTGGGAACTGATCCGGCGCGGCCGTTCGGTCGCGCTGCTGGAGGCGCAGCGGATCGGTTGGGGAGCATCCGGCCGCAACGGCGGCTTCGTCCTGCAGGGCTGGTCGGAGGGGCTGCGGACCATCGAGGCCCGCTGCGGCCGGGATCATGCCCGCGCGCTGTTCGGCCTTTCGGTGGAGGGCGTCGAGATCGTCCGCGACACCATCGCCGGCTATTCCTTGCCCGGCTGCAATCCGACCACGGGGAAGCTCGGCGTCACCCGCTATGAGGCGGCGGACCAGTTGCAGCGCCACCGCGACCACATGGCGCGGACCTACGGCTATGAGTTCGCCTACATCGACCGCCCGACGCTGCGCGGCCTGCTGAAAAGCGACATCTATTTCCAGGCCCTGCGCGACCCGGTCGGCTTCCATTTCCACCCGCTGAACTACTGCCTCGGCCTTGCCGACCTGATCGCCGGCGCCGGCGGGCGGCTGTTCGAGGGCACCGCCATGATCGGCATGAGCCGCACCGACACGCCCGGCCCCGGCGGCCGCTGGCGGGTGGATACGGTGGACGGTTCGGTCATGTGCCACGACGTGGTGATGTGCGGCGGCGGCTACGGCGGTCCGGAGTTCGGTCCCTTGCGCCGGGCCTTCCTGCCGATCGCCACCTATGTCGTGCTGACCGAGCGGCTGGGCGACCGACTGGCGGATTTCGTCGCGACCACCGACGCTGTCGGTGATGACCGTCGTTCCTCCGACTATTACCGCATCGTCGACGGCGACCGCCTGCTGTGGGGCGGACGGATCACCACCCGCTATGAACAGGACGAAAAGCGCCTCGCCGCCCTGCTGCGCCGGGATATCAGCGGGGTCTTCCCCGGGCTTGCCGATGTGCGGATCGAAAAGGCATGGTCGGGCTTGATGGGATACGCGCGCCACAAAATGCCGCATATCGCCAAAGTTGAAGAAGGGTTGTGGAGCTGTTCGTCCTTCGGCGGGCATGGCATGAACACGGCGCCGATCGGCGGGCGCGTCGTTGCCGAGGCGATCACCGGCGAAAGCGACCGGATTCGGTTTTTCGCCCCTTACGGTTTGACCTGGAATGGCGGTATCTTCGGCCCCCCTGCCGCGGAAATGGTCTATGCGGGACTGCGCCTGATGGACTTCTGGCAGGAGTCGCGATCCCGGCGCCAGGGTTCTTAAGGGATCGGCCACCGATGCGAGGGGATGAGGGTATGTCTGGGCCGGGCAACGAACAGGGTTTCCGCCTGACGGACAAGGACAAGCAACTCCTCGCCCTGTTGCAGAAGAACGCGCGGGAACCGACCTCCGCGCTCGCCCGCAAGATCGGCGTGTCGCGGACGGCCCTGCAGGAGCGTATCCAGCGGCTGGAAAGCGCCGGCGTGATCGAGGGCTATTCGGTCCGCATCAACCACAGCAAGCTGATCTACACGGTGAACTGCTTCACCATGGCGGTCTGCAACAACAAGACCTATTCCGACGTCATCGCCCAGATGCGGACGATGGAGGCGGTGCAGGCGGTGTACGCCATTTCCGGTGACTGGGATTTCGTCATCCATGTCGCCACGGAAACACTGGAGAAGCTGAACACCGAACTGACGCGGATCAACATGATCAAGGGCGTCGTCCGCACCACGTCGTGCATCGTCATGGAGACGAAATTCGACCGCCGGCTCGCCTTCATGGGCAGGATGGGAGCCAATCTGCTCGAGAATGCCGGCGATCTGCCGGCATCGGGACATGACGCCGACGCGGTGGGTGCATCGCCGGGCGGAAGCGGGGATGACCGGGCCGCGGATTGACGCGCCGTTTCGATGCCTGCGCTGTTCACACAGCAGACGCGTCGGAGGTTTCTCTTGTCCACCAAGCCCAGCCCGCTCACCACCCCCGACGGCCGCTACATCGTGGTGCGCGGACGTCTGTGGCGTGCGGCCAACCCGGCCTTGTCCGATGAGGCTCGCGCCGGCCTGATCGCCGATCTGATGCGGGCCCGCCGGGCCGTGGCGGCCGCACGGCGTTCTGCCGACCGCAGCGCGGAAGCGGCGGCCCACGCCGCCGTCGATCAGGCCAAACAGGCTCTCGGCGAGCGGGGACCTGTCTGGTGGTCCGATGGTGCGCCGGATCTGAACCGGCACATGATCCGGACCACACCCTATGCCGCCTGGTTCCGTATCGTCAGCGCAGGCGACCTCTGAATCCCGGCTGCGCGGCGTCGCCAACCGTATTGCTCCCAAAGAGCATATCCAGGGCTTGAGAAACGTCTGCCTCGGCCGTATCGTCAGTGTGCCGCAGATAGACTGCGGCGTTCTTTCAGCAAGGAGCTTGCTGAGCATGCCACCCATCACCATCACCGGACGCGAGTCCGGAGCCCTGAAGTTTGATTTCCTGGTCTTCGTCGGCCGCTTCCGTCCCTTCCATCTCGGCCATCTCGCCGTCATGCAGCAGGCCCTGTCGCTGGGGCGGCATCTGATCGTGCTGGTCGGATCCTCGCGTCAGGCGCGCAGCCACCGCAATCCCTTCCGCTTCGAAGAGGTTCGCTCCTGCATAGCGGGAGCCTTCACACCGGAAGAGTGCGAGCGCATCACGGTGCTTCCCCTGATCGACCGCTACAACGACCTGGAATGGATCCGCGATGTTCAGGCCGCGGTGCACGGCGTCGTCGTGCAGCACCACCGGCCTGCCGACGGCTCGGCCCCCGGGGTCGGCCTGATCGGCCATTCGAAGGACCACAGCAGCTACTATCTGCGCATGTTCCCGCAATGGGGCGCCGTGGAATGCATGAACTGCCGGGGGATTTCGGCCACACCCATCCGCGATGCCTATTTCATCGACGCGCCGGCGGCGCTGGAGACGTGGAAGGAGGCGCTGCCCGCGAATGTCGCCGCCTTCATGGCGGAGTTCGCGCACACCGACGAGTACAAGCGGCTGGCAGAGGAAAGCGCCTACATCGCCAAATACAAGTCCGGGTGGGCCAACGCTCCCTACCCTCCGACCTTTCTGACCGCCGATGCCGTGGTGGTCCTGTCCGGGCATGTCCTGCTGGTCGAACGCCGGGGCCTGCCCGGACGCGGCCTGCTGGCCCTCCCCGGCGGCTTCGTCGGTCAGCATGAGCGGATCAAGGACGCCATGATCCGGGAGTTGCGGGAAGAGACGAAGCTCAAGATTCCGGCGGGCTTCCTGGAGGGCGGCATCCGCGCCAGCCAGATCTTCGATCACCCCTACCGCTCGTCGCGCGGGCGCACGGTGACCCAGGCCTTCCTCATCCAACTCAAGGCCACCGACGAAGGCTTCCCCAAGGTGCGTGGTGGTGACGACGCCAAATCGGCGCGCTGGATGCCGATCGCGGAAATCGATCCCGAACGGATGTTCGAAGATCACTTCCACATCATTCAAACCTTGATCGCCTCGTCCAACGCCTGAACGCGCTGTCCGTCAGCCGCCGGGCGTCGTCATCGCCGCGCGGACCCACGGGCCGGGCCGGCGCCCGCCGGCCACCAAACAGTACGGGCTGTGCCCCGGTCAGCCGAGAACAGGAGGTTTCAGCCATGCTCGTCAATTTCAGCAGCCGCGCCCACAACCACAATTTCGCCACCGACTTCATCGTCCGCTCGCTGCTCGACACCGACTGGTACAAGCTGGCGATGCTGCAGTTCATCTGGCGGCATTTCCGCGACGTGAAGGTCCGCTTCAGCCTGATCAACCGCACCCGGTCGGTGAAGCTCGCCCGGATCATCGACGAGGCCGAGCTGCGCCGCCAGCTCGACAATGTGCGCTCGCTGCGCCTGAAGCGGTCCGAAGCGGTCTGGCTCCAGGGCAACACCTTCTACGGCCAGCGCGGGATCTTCCGGCCCGAGTTCGTAGCCTGGCTCGCCGATGGATTCGCCCTGCCCGACTACCGGCTGTCGGAGGAGGACGGCCAATGGCGCCTGGATTTCGAGGGGTCGTGGGCAATGACGACGATGTGGGAAATCTACGCGCTCAGCATCATCAACGAACTGAAGACGCGCGCCGCGCTGGCGAGCATGACGGAAACCGAACTCGACATCCTCTACGCCCGCGCCAAGGTCCGCCTCTGGGACAAGATCGAACGGTTGCGCCCGCTCGAACACCTCAGCCTCTCGGATTTCGGCACGCGGCGGCGGCACAGCTTCCTCTGGCAGGAATATGTCGTGGAGACGATGGCGGCCGAACTCGGCCCGCGCTTCATCGGCACCTCCAACACCCACCTCGCCATGAAGCACGATCTGGAGGCCATCGGCACCAACGCGCACGAGCTGCCGACGACGGTCGCAGCGCTGGCGCGGACCGAAGACGACCTGCGCGCCGCACAGTACGAAGTCCTGCGGCTGTGGCAGGAGACCTATGGCGGCGCGATGCTGGTGTTCCTGCCCGACACCTTCGGATCGACCCAGTTCCTGAGGAACGCGCCGGACCTGGTGGCGGACTGGACCGGCATGCGGGTGGACAGCAAGGAACCGGTGGCCGCGGGCGAGGAATACATCGCCTGGCTGGAGCGGCATGGCCGCGATCCGCGGGAGAAGCGCGTTCTGTTCAGCGACGGGCTGGACGTCGAGGACATCCTGCGGCTCCACCGGACCTTCGGCGGCCGCATCCGCGACGGCTACGGCTGGGGCACCCTGCTGACCTCGGACTTCCGGGGCTGCCATCCGCGCAACGGCCAAGGGCTCGATCCGCTGAGCCTCGTCTGCAAGGTGACGGCGGTCGAGGTGGACGGCGCCTGGAAGGGAGCGGTCAAGCTCAGCGACAATTACGAGAAGGCCACCGGGCCGGCCTCCGAGGTCGCCCGCTACCGCGCCATCTTCGGCACCGAGGGCGTCGCGAACGTGCCCGTACTGGTCTGAACCTGAGGAGACGCATCATGACCGAACCGATCATCAGCCCGGCCGCCGCGCTGGAGGCCGTCGCGGCCACACTGCCGGTGCGCAGGACCACCGTGGCCCTGGCCGGAAAGCGGGTTGGAAAGCTCGACGTCGATCCGGTGAAGGGCTTCGCCGCCATCGGCGGCGGCAATCTGGCGCCGCCATCGGCCAACGCCCAGGTCACCCGCATGATCGCCGAGATCGACCGCACCAACCGGCTGTTCATCGAGGCCGGCCACCCCATCGCGGTGTTCCTGGACACCCATGAACCGGGCAAGCCCGAGCATCCCTACCCGCCCCACTGCGAAGCCGGCACCGGCGAAGAGGATCTGGTCGAGGAATTGTCGTGGCTGGACGGCGCCCCCGGCGTCACGCTGATGCGCAAGGACTGCATCAACGGCGTGGTCGGGACGACCGACCTCGCGACCGGCCGGAACCGGCTGTTCGACTGGATCGCGGGAAACGGCATCGAAACGCTGGTGGTGGACGGCATCTGCACCGACATCTGCGTGCTCCAGGCGGTGCAGGCCCTGCTGTCGGCGCGCAACCACGGCATGACCGGGCCGCTGCGCGAGATCGTCGTGTATGAGCCGGGATGCGCCACCTACGACCTGCCGCTCGCCACGGCCCGCGTCCTCGGCCTGCCCGACACCGCGGCCCACCCGCAGATGGTCGCCCACCACATCGGGCTTTATCTGATGCAGGCGAGCGGCGCGGTCATCGCCGACGAGCTTCTCCTTAAAACCCCGTAAGACGGACGAGCCGGCTCTTTCCGCATATTGGCCTTCTTCAAGGCCTGAGGATGCACCGCTCAGGGCTTGGTCAGGCTGGTGCATGCCGCCTCCAGGATCTCGTCCGACAGGTTGGGGTCATCGACGGCACGGGCGAGGATCAGGGCGCCGACCATGCCGGACAGGGTGGCGAGCGCCGCCTTGCGCTTCGCCTCCTCCGAGCTGCCCGGCACCAGCCGCTGCAGCAGGTCGATGAAGGGGCGCAATCCCCGTGTGAAGGCGCTGCGCGCGACGCCTCCCTGTCTGGCCACATCGACGCCCAGCGCCGCGATGGGGCAGCCGGCAGCACTGTGATCGCGGTGCAGCGGGGACAGATAGCTTTCAAGCATCGCCGTCAGGGCATCTTCGCCCTTCGTCTCCGACGTCCTGGTCCAGCGCCGTGCCGTGACCTCCATCGCGCTGGCGCAGGCCTCCGCAGCCAAATCCTCCTTGGACGCGAACTGCCCATAGAAACCGCCATGGGTCAGTCCAGCCTCCTTCATCAGGTCGGCGACGCCGATGCCGTTGAAGCCGCGTTCGCGGAACAGGGCGCTTGCCACCTCCACGACCCGGCGCCGGTTTTCCGCCGCCTGTTCCTTGCTCACCCGCATGATGCACCTTCCGTAGCCGGAGCCCGACCGGCGTCTCTCGCCGAAAACTCCGCGGGAACCATTGACAAATTATATGACGGCCATCATCAATTATGCAAACATGACGATTATCATTTAACCGTTTCCCCACGGGACATGACCAATCCGGAGACCGCGACCATGCAGAACGACCTCAGCCGAGCCCCATCCAGCCAGGACCCCGTCGTCATCGTGTCCGCCGTTCGTACGCCGCTCGGGCGTTTCCAGGGGGACTTGGCGGCGCTGCCGGCAACAGAACTCGGCGCCCGCGCCATTGCCGCGGCGGTGCAGCGCGCAGGGCTACCGTCCGCCGGCATCGACGAGGTGCTGATGGGCTGCGTGCTGCCCGCCGGACAGGGGCAGGCGCCGGCCCGGCAAGCGGCCCATGGAGCCAGATTGCCCGATGCGACGGGCGCCACGACGATCAACAAGGTCTGCGGGTCCGGCATGAAGGCCACCATGCTGGCCCATGACCTGATCCGTGCCGGATCGGCCGACATCGTGGTGGCCGGCGGCATGGAGTCGATGTCCAACGCCCCCTATCTGCTGGCGAAGGCGCGCGGCGGCTACCGCATCGGTCACGACCGGCTGCTGGACCACATGATGCTGGACGGGCTGGAGGACGCCTATGAGGGCGGCCGCGCCATGGGTGATTTCGGCGAGGCGACGGCCGATGCCTACGGATTCACCCGCGCCGAACAGGACGCCTATGCGGCCGAGACGCTGACCCGCGCCCGCAAAGCAGTGGAGAGCGGAGCCTTCGCTGCCGAGATCGTGCCGGTCGCCGTCCCGGCCAAGGGCGGGGAGCGGTTGGTCGGGCAGGACGAGAACCCGCTGAAGGTCTCGCCCGACAAGATCCCGGCGCTGAAGCCGGCCTTCCGCCGCGATGGAACGATCACCGCCGCCAGTTCGTCCGCCAATGCCGACGGCGCCGCCGCGCTGGTGCTGACCCGGCAATCGGTCGCCGAGGCGGCCGGACTGCCGATCCTGGCGGAAATCCGCGGCCATGCCACCCACAGCCAGGATCCGGCCTGGTTCACCACCGCCCCGATCCCGGCGATCCGCAAATTGCTGGACAAGGTCGGCTGGTCGGTGGGCGATGTCGACCTGTTCGAGATCAACGAAGCCTTCGCCGTTGTCGCCATGGCGGCCCGGCGTGACCTGGGCATCGCGCCCGACCGCCTGAACGTCAATGGTGGCGCATGTGCGCTCGGCCATCCGATCGGTGCCACCGGGGCACGGCTGGTCGTGACTCTGCTGCACGCGCTGGCAGCGCGCGGGTTGACCCGGGGTGTCGCGTCGCTGTGCATCGGCGGCGGAGAAGCCACGGCCATCGCCATCGAAAGGGTCGGATGAGGCGCCCGGAACAGCGTCCAGATGGCGGGCGCATCCTTCCATATCGCGCCTGCCATATCCCGGGAATTGATCGCGCTGGCGGTCGCCGTCAGCATCCGCTGCGACGGCTGTATCGCCGTTCATACCGAAGCGGCGATCAAGTACGGCGCCCCCCGGGAGGAGATATCAGCACTCCGGCAGATTCACCGCAAGCCCGCCCAGACTGGTCTCTTTGAACTTGGTGCTCATTTCCTCGCCGGTCTGCCGCATCGCCTGAATGCAGTTGTCGAGCGGCATGAAGTGCTGACCATCTCCGCGCAATGCCAGGGAAGCGGCGGCCACGGCCTTGGTCGCGCCGATGGCGTTGCGTTCGATGCAAGGCACCTGGACCAGACCGGCGACGGGATCGCAGGTCATGCCGAGGTGGTGCTCCAGTGCGATTTCCGCCGCATTCTCCACCTGTTCCGGCGTTCCGCCCAGCACGGCGCACAGGCCCGCCGCGGCCATGGCCGCGGCCGACCCGACCTCGCCCTGGCAACCAGCCTCCGCCCCGGAAATCGACGCGTTGTGCTTGATCAGGCCACCGATCGCCGCGGCGGTCAGCAGGAAATCGGCAACCTTCGCCGGTTCCGCTCCGGAACAATGATCGAGATAATAGCGGATCACCGCCGGCACCACACCCGCCGCTCCGTTGGTGGGCGCGGTCACCACCTTGCCACCGGCCGCATTCTCCTCGTTGACCGCCATCGCATAGACGGCGAGCCAGTCCGACGCGACATGCGGCTGGCTGGAATTCGCCCCGCGTTCGCGTAAAAGCTGCTGGTGGATGGCCTTGGCCCGCCGTTTCACCTTCAGGCTGCCGGGCAGCTGGCCGTCCAGGCTGAGGCCACGCTCGATGCAGCCGTTCATCGCCGCCCAGATGTCGCCAAGCTTCTCCTCCACCTCGGCGGCGGAGCGGACGACGACCTCATTGGCGCGCTTCATCTCGGCGATCGACGCACCGCTTTCCCGCGACATCCGCAGCATCGCTGCGGCGTTGTGGAAGGGATAGGGCCAGCCTGCGGACTCGTTTTCGAACGCCGCCGGCGGGGACTCCCGCTCCACCGCCGTGACGACGAAGCCACCGCCGATGGAATAGAAGATTTCCGACAGCACCACCCTGCCGGCCCGGTCCAGCGCCTGGAAGACCAATCCGTTGGCATGGCCCGGCAACGGCGGCCCGAAGTCGAAGATCAGGTCGGCTTCCGGATCGAAGCCCAGCTCCGGCAGGCCGCCGGGGTGGACCCTCCGCGTCCGCCAAAGCTCGGCAATGCGTTCTTCGGCTTCGTCAACGTCGAGGTTGTCCGGCCGGTAATCGAGAAGTCCCAGCAGCACGGCACGGTCCGTCGCATGCCCCTTGCCGGTGAAGGCAAGCGAGCCGTGGAGCCGCACCCGGATCGCCGCCGGGATCGCCGCCGGGATCGCCGCGGGCACCGCATCCGCCTGCGCCCGCAACATGTCGAGGAACCGCACCGCCGCGGTCATCGGGCCCATCGTGTGCGACGACGACGGGCCAATGCCGATCTTGAACACATCGAAAACGCTGAGAAACATCGCGCGCCTCGTCAGGTCAAGTCCGTTGGCACAAGCAGGGTTGCCCAACAGGAGAAGGACGGGTCAGCCGTAGATCGGGAAACGTTCGCACAATTCGCGAACCTCGCCATGCACGCGCTTCTCGACCTCGGCATTGCCGTCCGGTCCGGCGGTGGCGAGGGCGTCGACGACGGTCAGGATCAGCTCACCGATGCGCGTGAACTCCGCCTCGCCGAAGCCGCGGGTGGTGCCCGCCGCGGTGCCCAGCCGGATGCCGGAGGTAACCGCCGGCTTTTCCGGATCGAAGGGGATCGCGTTCTTGTTGCAGGTCAGGCCGGCCCGCTCCAGCGCGCGTTCCGCATCGCGGCCCTTGACGCCCTTCGGCCGCAGGTCGACCAGCACCATATGGCAGTCGGTGCCGCCGGACACGATGTCCAGCCCGCCCTTCACCAGCGCGTCGGACAGCACCCTGGCGTTGGCGACCACCTGGGCGGCATAGGCCTTGAACTCCGGGGTCAGCGCTTCGCCGAAGGCGACCGCCTTTGCGGCGATCACATGCATCAGCGGGCCGCCCTGGTTGCCCGGGAACACCGCCGAATTGAACTTCTTGGCCAGCGCCTCGTCATTGGTCAGGATCATGCCGCCGCGAGGGCCCCGCAGGGTCTTGTGCGTGGTGGTGGTGACCACATGGGCATGCGGCATCGGGTCCGGATATTGGCCGGTGGCGACCAGCCCGGCGTAATGGGCCATGTCCACCATCAGATAGGCGCCGACCTCGTCGGCGATGCGGCGGAACTCGGCAAAATCGATCACCCGCGGATAGGCCGACGCACCGGCGACGATCAGTTTCGGCCTGGTTTCCAGCGCCTTGGCGCGCAGAGCGTCATAATCGATCAGTTGGTCGCTTTCGCGCACCTCGTAGCTGACGATGTCGAACCACTTGCCCGACATCGTCACCGGCGAGCCATGGGTCAGATGGCCGCCATGGGCCAGCGACATGCCCATCACGCGGTCGCCCGGCTGCAGCAGGGCCAGGAACACCGCCTGGTTGGCCTGGGCGCCCGAATGGGGCTGGACGTTGACGAAGCCGGCGCCGAACAGCTGCTTGGCGCGGTCGATGGCGATGGTCTCCACCTCGTCAACGAACTGGCAGCCGCCGTAATAGCGGCGGCCCGGATAGCCTTCGGCATACTTGTTGGTGAGGACCGAGCCCTGGGCGGCCAGCACGTCCGCCGAGACGATGTTTTCCGAGGCGATCAGCTCGATCTCGTATTTCTGGCGGTTCAGTTCGCGGTCGATCGCCGCGGCGATGGCAGTGTCGGCGAGGTCGGGCTTCGGCAAAGACTGATGACGGTTCATGTGCAATCCTCTCGATCGGATGCCGAGCGCGATTTCGCGGCTGACGGCGTGCAGGAGTTCCCATTGGAGCGGATGATGGTGGTGTTGCGGCCGGTGTTGCCGCCGCCGAGCCAGCCCTTCTCCACCACCGCGACGTTGGTGATGCCGTGTTCCTTGGCGAGATGATAGGCGGCACCCAGGCCATGCCCGCGCGCACCGACGATCACGGCGTCATATTCGGATTTCGGTTCCGCGTCGGGTCATTGCGGCTGCCGGTTCCTGTTGCCGGTCAGCGCGTTGGTCACAGCGAGGAAAACGGGAAGCGGGTCATGGCAGCCCCGCGAAGTTCGATGTGCTGACAGTATCGCGACGCGTCCCTTTGTTGGACAGAATGGATGCGTCAGTTTGATGTCACCGGTGCGACGGTGCGTCCGCCGGGGGGTATCATTCAACGCCGGTGACGCACCCGTACAATCGGCGGGTGGATCCTTCCGCCATGCTGCGGTCAACGAAACGGTCAGGAACGCGGCTCCCGGCGCAACGCCGCCGCCAATGGCGCTCTTGAGATGGCGCTCGTGAGCCCAGAGCCTCCACCGTGACCGCGACCCGCCCTTCGGCAATCCCCTTCCGCGGCTTGCCGGACAGACAAGGATGGCAAAAATGCTCGACGACAACGACACCATGCAGCTGCACTGGCGTGAAGCCGGCATTCCCGAGGAACTGTGCCGGGAACTCGCCCTCGCGTCGACGCCGATGCGGCTGCATGCCCATCCCCCGGTGCGCACCGTCGCCGACGCCGAGGAACACTGGCGCAGCGTTCCCGGCGTGCACACCAAGAACCTGCTCTTGAAGGATGCCAAGGGCGTTCTGTGGCTGGTCGTGCTGCCGCACGATCAGTCGGTGAACATGAAGGAGCTGGCGCCGGTCATCGGCTCGGCCAAGCTGTCCTTCGCTTCGCCGGTCACGCTGGAGCAGGTCCTGTCGATCGAGCCGGGCGGGGTGAGCCCGCTGGCCCTGGTGGCGGACACGGAACGCCGCGTCCGTCTGGTGCTGGAGCGCCGCGTTCTCGCCGGCGAAGTCGTCAATTTCCACCCGATGACGAACCGCGCGACGCTATCGATGCATCCCCACGAATTGTCGGCGTTCCTGCGCCGGCTGGGGTATGAGCCGACGATCGTCGATCTCGCCTGACCTTCATCCCCGGCCATCTCCTTCGGCGCGAGACCTGCGATGCGTTCCAATCAAAACCACTTCTACATGACCGTCAGTTGCCTGAGCCGGCCTGGGATCATCTCCGCCATTTCGACCTGCCTGTCGGACCGCAACTGCGACATCATCGAAAGTGCGCAGTTCGTCGATCACGACGGGGAGCATTTCTTCCTGCGGATGGCCTTCGACGCGCCGGAAACGATCCGGAGCGAAGCCGTTCTTCTTGAAGACCTGCAGCCGATCGTGAACCGCTTCGCCATGAACCTGACGGTGCGGGATGCCCGGCGGCGGCCGAAGATCCTCATCATGGTGTCGAAGTTCGGCCATTGCCTGAACGACCTTCTGTACCGGCACAGCATCGGAGCGCTGCCCATCGACATCGTCGGCGTCGTTTCCAACCACGACGCCTTCCGGTCCCAGGTCGAATCGCACGGCATTCCCTACCACCACCTTCCTGTCTCGCCCGGCAACAAGCTGGAGCAGGAAATCCGCCTGATGGAGATCGTGGAAACGCTGGGCGTCGAACTGATCGTGCTCGCCCGCTACATGCAGGTCCTCTCGCAGGATCTCTGCACGCGGATGGCAGGGCGGGTCATCAACATCCATCACAGCTTCCTGCCCAGCTTCAAAGGCGCAAAACCCTATCATCAGGCCTACAAGCGTGGCGTGAAGCTGATCGGCGCCACCGCCCATTACGTCACCGACGATCTCGACGAAGGACCGATCATCGAGCAGGAGGTGGCGCGCGTCGATCACTCCATGTCGCCCGACGATCTGGTCGCCATCGGCCGCGACGTCGAAAGCGTCGTCCTGGCCCGCGCCATCCGGCTGCACATCGAGGCGCGCGTCATGCTCCACGACCATCGGGCAATCGTCCTGCGGTAACCCCATGGCCCGCTCGCAGCGTCGCGCGGGGGCACGCGACCGGGCCGGGCCTCTTGCCAAGGAGTCCACCGATCTTGCAGCTCATCGACGATAAAGCCACCCAGGCGGTCCGCCGCGCCTTCGCGTCGGGCGGCCTCGCCGCGGCTGTGCAGGAATTGCGCCGCCATGTCGTCATCGAGGATGACCGCATGGCGCTCGCCACCGTCGAAGCCTTCCTCGCCAGCACCCGCAACGGCGACGACCGCCGATAAGGACGCCGTTCCCGCCCGATCGGGAATGCCGGCCCCGACATGTGGTCAACTCCCTCCCCCGGGCGCCGATCCCGGGGCCTTTGGACGGCGTGCCGGCCAGTGGGAAGACGCTCGGGAGCGAAATCGGCAAGAGCGACATGGGCGAAGCAGCGCCTGAAATCAGCCCTTCGAGATCTTGAGAACCTGTCGGCACGGCACTGACGACAGAAAAGAGCCCGCACTCCTT
This sequence comes from Azospirillum largimobile, assembly GCF_977007025.2. Taxonomy (NCBI): domain Bacteria; kingdom Pseudomonadati; phylum Pseudomonadota; class Alphaproteobacteria; order Rhodospirillales; family Azospirillaceae; genus Azospirillum; species Azospirillum largimobile. The sequence continues at coordinate 159,279 of NZ_CDRMUA020000003.1, read as the reverse complement.
CTTGGAGGCGGGCTCTTCTTCGTTCGGTTGCGGAAGGATAGGATGTGCTCCGAACAACAAGCGTTCGCTGCGTTGCGCCGATGAGTCACTCCTGCGGATCGAGCATGAAGTGCCGGACCTTGTGCCGGTTCTCGATCAACTCATCGAGGGTGGGTTCGTTGCGCATCGCCCGGCCGATGGCGATCTTGGTCGCCTCGTAGTTGGTGCGATAGAGATCGGCGCGATCGAGGTTCGGATCGGTGGGGCAGCGGGGATCGATCCAGACCATCACCAGAATGCAGAGGTCATTGATCCCGTCGCGTGGCAGAACGCCTTCGATGACGCAGTCCAGCACCGCGTCGGCGGTGGCGGCCTGGACGACGCCGCCGAACAAATCGACATAGGCGCTGGACTTCATCGTCACCTTGGACACCATCATGGTGGCCGGACGAACCATCTGGTTGCAGTCCCGCACCGCGAACATGCGGGTATGGCCGGCGGTTTGCCCCATCATGGTGGCGAATGCGTGCCCGGCCGGCCCATCGACCGTCCCGATCACGATCTCGGGCATCGCGTCGGTGAACTGGCCTTCCTTGGCGAATACGGTTGCCTCGCCGACACGGAACAGCGGATTGCTCATGGCTTCATCGCTCTCTTGCAAATTGGTTGGGTCGCCGGTCAACGCGGTGCCCTGCCTATGAGCTGACGAGTTCATCGACGATCCCGATCATGGCCCGATCACGGAAGGACCGAAAGCGGGAATGACTGGAGACGGCCGTCCGTCACGCGACTGCGCTTGAAACGGACCGCCTCCATGGACAGGTGCGGGAAAGGGTGCGCGGCCACCGCTCTTGCGGCGGTGGCGCGGCTGCAGGTCAGAGCTTGCCGGTGACCCAGTAATCGATCCGGGTCCTGTTGTTCTTGATGTAGTTGTCCACCGCCTGCTCATAGCTGGTCTGGCGGGCTTCCTGCATCATCGCCTCAAGGTCGCCGATCGGCAGGACCATCCGGTTCAGGAACTCGTAAATCTCCGGATGATCCTGGTAGAAGCCCTTGCGGACGATGGCGTTCACGCTCTCCAACCCACCCAGCGCACCCTTCGGATCCTCCAAATAGCGCAGCTTCCAGTTGGCGAACATCCAGTGCGGGCTCCAGCTCGTCACGGCGACCCACTCGTTGCGCTTCATGGCGCGTTCCAGGGCGGCGAGCATCGCGGCGTCGCTGGCCGACACCAGCTGCATTCCCTTCAGGTCATAGGTCTTCAGCGCCTTTTCCGACGCCTGCATCAACCCCGACCCCGGATCGATGCCCTGGATCTTGCCGCCCAGCTGCTTCTGCACCTCCGGCTTCTTCAGGTCTTCGATGGATTTGACCTGGTCGACGGGGATGTAGTCCGGCACCACCCAGCCCAGACGGGCACGGGTGTAGAGCGGGCCGAGATCGACCAGATCCTTGCCGACTTTGTCGAGATAGGGCTTGTGGGTCAGCGGCTGCCACGACATCAGCATGGCGTCCAACTTGCCGCTGGCGATGCCCTGATACTGGATGCCGATGTCGGCCATGGTCAGTTCGACCTTGTAGCCGAACCGCTCTTCGATCACGGCTTTGGCGAGTTTCGTCACCGCCTCTGCATCCGACCAGGCGGTCCAGCCGATGTTGACCGATTTCTCGGCGGCCAGCGCCGGGGTGGCGATCACACCGGCCCCCAGACCGACCGTCATGGCCGCCGACAGCAGCATGCCCAAGGCTTTACCGAAGATTTTCATCAAGAAGCCTCCTCTTATCGTTTGTTTGTTTGGACTTGTCTGTATGGGCGCTCCGCCGTGCCGGGACTTGGAACGGACGCGTGCATGCGGCCCGGTGGATCACCTCCGTGTTACCGGTGAAGGCGATCGCGCGATGGATCCACATCCGCTGCTCGGATGATCGACCCCCCTTCAGGGAAAGGCGGGAAACTGGTTCCAACCGATGCGAACCGTTGCTGGCATCAGTGTTGATTGAGGAAGAATGCGGGCCCTGAAAGCAAAAAACTTTCATCAGAGCGGCACTTCGTATCGCATTTGCGACAGCGCTGCGTGAACCCCATCCCGGCGGCGAATGCGGTCCGTTTTACAGGTGGATATTTGAAATCTGCCAGGGAAATAGAGAAACGGCGCCGCAGATCTGCCGCCCTTGAGCTTGAACGGAGCGGCCGTCGTTCTTGAATGATCGCGGCATGTCGCAAACCGACTATTGGCGACGTCCGCCTTGCGCAAAAAGACAGGAGTGACTGTCGGCCTTTTTAAAGTTGATGTCGCAATCCAGAACGCGAGGAGCCGCGGCGGGCGGCAGGCTGTGTGTCGTGGAATCGCGAAAAGCACAGCCCGGTCAAGGTTGAAGCGGTTCCGCGAATACAGTGCCCAATTCCCGCTGGCCCCACTCCCGCAAGAGGTCAACCGCCATGTCGTCCGAGATTTCCATAGAAACCCTGCTGACGCGCCGCAAGAAAGGGTACAGCCTGGAAGCCCCGTTCTACACCAGCGAAGAGATCTTCAAGCTGGACATGGAGATCATCTTCGGCCGCCACTGGCTGCATGTGGGTGTGGAACCGGACGTGCCTGAACCGGGCGACGTGATGGTGGTGGATATCGGAAAGACGTCCGTCATCGTCATGCGCGACGACGACATGGAACTGCGCGCCTTTCACAATGTCTGCCGCCATCGCGGTGCGCGCATCATCCTCCAGGAGAAGACCTCGGTCGGAAATCTGGTGTGCAGCTATCACCAGTGGACCTATGGCCAGGACGGCGAGCTTCTGTTCGCCGAACACATGGGCAAGGACTTCGACCGCAAGTGCCGAAACCTGAAGAAGGTCCATATCCGCTCGGTCGGCGGCCTGATCTTCATCTGCCTGGCGGAGGAGGCCCCGGACGACATCGACCGCATGGCGGCGATGATCGAGCCCTACATCCTCCCGCACGACATCAGGAACTGCAAGGTCGCCAAGACCGTGGACCTGATCGAAAAGGGCAACTGGAAACTCACGATGGAGAACAATCGTGAATGCTACCACTGCGTCGGCAACCATCCGGAACTGACCGTTCCGCTGTTCGAATACGGCTTCGGCTTCGCTCCCGACGGCACCAACCCGAAGCGGATGGAGCATGTCGCCAAATACGAGGCGCTGCTGCAAAGCTGCCACGTCGGCTGGGAAGCGGCGGGATTCCCCAGCCGCGAGATCGAGCATCTGACCGACACCACAGGCTTCCGCGCCGAGCGCCTGCCGCTCGACGGCGCCGGCGAGGCCCACACCAAGGACACCCGCTGCGCCTCCAACAAGCTTCTGGGCTCGATCACCGAGCGCAAGCTGGGCGCCCTGTCCTTCTGGACCCAGCCGAATTCCTGGAACCACTTCATGAGTGACCACATCGTCACCTTCTCGGTGTTCCCGCTCGGACCCGACCGCAACCTGCTACGCACCCGCTGGCTGGTCCATAAGGACGCGGTGGAAGGCGTCGATTACGACCTGGACCGCCTGACGGAGGTGTGGGAGGCGACCAACCAGCAGGATGCCGATCTGGTCGAGATTTCGCACAACGGCGCCCTCAGCCCCGCCTACGAGCCGGGTCCCTATTCGCCCTACACCGAGCCGCTCGTCGAGAAGTTCGCGGAATGGTACGTCGGCCGCATGGCCGAGCATCTGCTGGGCAAGCAGGCCGCAGTGGGGGTCGCCGCCGAATGACGCGGCGCCAGGGCATCCTGGCCGGAAGCGAACCGGGACCACCCCCCGGTCACGGCCATGGGTTCACCGCGCAGGGAGAGAGATGACGATGCAGCAGGATGCGGCTCCGCCTTCGGTCAGAAATTGGGATCCGGAAATCGACGACACGCTGGTATGCCGGGCGGTTCGGGATGAAACGCACGACGTGAAGACCTTCATCTTCGCGCCAAGGCACCCTTGCCTGTTCCGGTTCAAGCCGGGTCAGTTCATCACGCTGGAACTGCCCATCGGCGGCGAAACAATTCACCGCAGCTACACCGTCTCCTCTTCCGCCGCGCGGCCGCACCGCCTCTCGATCACCGTCAAGCGCGTGCCCGGCGGCCCAGTGTCGAACTGGCTGCACGACACTCTGAAGCCGGGCGACACCATCCGCGCGGTCGGCCCGCTCGGCGAGTTCACCCCCGGGGATTGCCCTGGGGAGTCCGGGGCTCCGCGCAAGTTCCTGTTCCTGTCCGGCGGCAGCGGCGTCACGCCGCTGATGTCGATGACCCGGACCTTCGACGATCTGGGCGAGGATCACGACATCGTCTTCGTGCATGCCGCCCGGACCCCGGCCGACATCGTCTTCCGTCGCGAACTGGACGCGCTGACCGGCCCCGGCCGCCGCCTGCGCGTCGCCCATGTCTGCGAGGGCATCGGCACCGAGGCCCATTGGGCAGGCTTTACCGGCCGGCTGTCGCTGCCGATGCTGGGGCTGATCGCGCCGGACTTCATGGAGCGGGAGGTCTATGTCTGCGGCCCCGGCCCCTTCATGAAAGCGGTGCGTGCCTTCCTGGAGGAGGGCGGCTTCGACATGAGCCGCTACCATCAGGAAAGCTTCAACTTCGAGGAACTGTCGGCCGAGCTTGCCACCGGAGAACCGACGGCCCAGGCCGCACCGCCCCCGGAGGCGCCTCCTTCGGATGGATTCCGCGTCGAGTTCGCCAAGACCGGCAAAGTCTTCGCATGCCCGCCGGACATGGCACTGGCGGATGCGGCGGCGTCGGCCGACATCCGGGTTCCGACCTCCTGCTCGCGCGGGCTGTGCGGAACCTGCAAGACGAAGTTGATCTCCGGCACTGTGGAAATGAACCATACGGGCGGCATCCGCAAACGGGAAATCGATCAAGGGTTGATTCTGCTCTGTTGCAGCCGCCCGACCAGCGATCTGGTAATAGAGCGTTAGAAGCATCGCCGATTATTTGTCTTCCGGGGGCAAGCCGCTGACGCTAGCATTCCGAAGGACGGAACAGGGCCGTCAGGATCATATCCGTCAGACTGGGAGGATGTCCTGGTGGGGAAGACAGTGGAATATCGCCGTTTCGGCGGTAGCGGTCCCGCACCCCGGCAGGAGGAACGCGCGCTCTTGTCGGTCGGGTTCATCCTGACCAACAATTTCACCCTGACGGCACTCGCCCCTTTCATCGACGCCCTGCGGCTGGCGGCCGACGAGGGCGACCGGTCACGCCAGATCCGCTGCCGCTGGACCATCCTGGGGTCGCGGGCGGAGCCGGTGATGTCCAGCTGCGGCATCGGTGTCGCCCGTTGGGAACCGCTGACCGATCCCCGCCGCTTCGACTATGTGGTCGTGGTGGGCGGGCTGCTGCATGGCGGCCCTCAGTTGGACGACGAAACGTTGGCGTATCTGCGCGCCGCGGCATCTTATGGCGTGACCCTGGTCGGCGTGTGCACCGGCAGCTTCGTGCTGAGCCGCATCGGCCTGATGAAGAACCGGCGCTGCTGCGTCAGCTGGTACCATCACCGCGATTTCCTGGACGAATTCCCCGATCTGGTGCCGGTGTCCGACCAGCTGTATGTGGTGGACCGCGACCGCATCACCTGCTCGGGCGGCGCCGGGGTGGCGGATTTGGCCGCCTTCCTGATCGAACGCCATCTGGGCCGCGCCACCGCCCAGAAAACCATGCACATCCTGCTGATCGACAAGGCCCGTCCCGCCAGCCAGTCGCAGCCGCAGCCGCCCACGGTCTTGGAGATCACCAACGATCGCGTCCGCCGCGCCCTGCTGCTGATGGAGCAGCACATCAGCGACCCGCTGTCGGTGGAGGAGATCGTCCACCGGCTGAACGTCAGCACCCGGCAGTTCGAGCGGCTGTTCCGGCTGGCCGTGGGCACCAGCCCGGCCACCTACTACCGCGGCTTGCGCCTGCGCTATGGCCATTGGCTGCTGCGCAACACCAAGCGTTCGGTCACCGCCATCGCAAACGAAGCCGGCTTCGCCGACTGCGCCCACTTCTCCCGCCAGTTCCGGGAACTGTTCGGCGTCTCGCCGTCGGAGGTGCGCCGCACCGCCGGACCTGATGTGGAGGCCGATCCGCATTTATCGCCCCTCGACGCTTTCCGGCGAACGAACGGGGATTCCCTGCTGCCCGACCGGCGCCTGTTCGAGGAACCAGCGCCGACGGTTCAAGACGCGGAGCGGGTCGACTGAAGGGCCACCGCTCCCCGGATTTATCCAAAATAGTCGAGCATTCGACAGGCCGACACCGCGCTGTTCCATCGCTGTCGCAAAAAGGTAATTCCCGGTCGCGGGGGGCAACGCGACAATGACGACGATGGTGAATTCTTGGCAGGCTCAATACTGGGGATCGTTCCTGCCATGTCTTCACCCGCCGAAGCCCTTCTGAAGCCTCTGCAGATCAAGCATTTGACGATCCGTAACCGCGTGATGAGCACGAGCCACGCGCCGGGCTACGGGTCCGACGGCAAGCCGAAGGAGCGCTACCAACTCTACCACGAGGAAAAGGCCAAGGGCGGCATCGGCCTGACGATGTTCGGCGGCTCCTCCTCCGTTGCGGTGGACAGCCCGGCGGCGCCGTGGAACCAGATTTCCGTCGCCGACGACAGCGTCATTCCCTTCTTCCGCGAATTCTCCGACCGGGTGCATCGCCATGGCGCGGCGCTGATGATCCAGCTGACCCACATGGGCCGGCGCACCCGCTGGGACACCGAGAACTGGCTTCCCACCGTCTCCGCCTCGGCAGCCCGCGAACCGGCGCACCGCAACACGCCGAAGGAGATGGAGGATTTCGACTTCAAGCGAATCATCGCCGGCTATGCCGCCGCCGCCCGCCGCTGCAAGGAAGGCGGCCTCGACGGCTTCGAGTTGTCGGCCGCCCACGGGCACCTGATCGACCAGTTCTGGAGCCCCTCGGTCAACCGGCGCACCGACAAGTACGGCGGCAGCTTGGAAAACCGCATGCGCTTCGGCATCGAGGTGTTCGAGGCGATCCGCGCCGAGGTCGGCGGCGACTACGTCGTCGGCATGCGCATGTCGGGTGACGAACTGATCGACGACGGCCTCAGCCACGAGGATTGCATCGCCATCGCACGGACCTATGCCGAACGCGGGCTGATCGATTTCGTGAATGTGCTGGGCGGACAGGCGCGCGATCATCTGGCGCACGCCATCTCGCTGCCCAACATGTCCTTTCCGGTCGCCCCCTTCCTGCATCTGGCCAGCGGCATCAAGCGCGAGGCCGGCATTCCGGTCTTCCATGCCCAGCGCGTGACCGACCTCGCCACCGCCGCCCGCGCGGTGGAGGAAGGCCATGTCGACATGGTCGCGATGACCCGTGCCCACATCGCCGACCCGCATCTGGTGCGCAAGCTGATGGAGGGGCGGCTGGACGATGTGCGGCAGTGCGTCGGCGCCGGCTATTGCATCGACCGCATCTATGTCGGCGGCGACGCGCTGTGCATCCAGAACGCCGCGACGGGCCGCGAGCGCACGATGCCGCATGTGATCCCGAAGGCGGAGCGCAAGCGCCGCGTCGTCGTGGTCGGCGGCGGCCCCGGCGGCCTGGAGGCTGCCCGCGTCTGCGCGGAGCGCGGGCATTCGGTCGTCCTGCTCGAACGCAACGCCGCTCCCGGCGGCCAGATCGCCATCGCCGCCAAGGCGACCTGGCGCGAGGCGATGAGCGGCATCACCCGCTGGCTGTCGCAGCAGACCACCAAGCTGGGCGTCGACATGCGCTTCGGCGTGGAGGCCGACCGCGCCGCAGTGGAGGCCGAGGCTCCCGACGTGGTGATCCTCGCCACCGGCGGCCGTCCCAACCGCGGCGACCTCAAGGGCGCCGATCTGGCGGTGTCGACCTGGGATGTCCTGACGGGAGCCGTCGAGCCGACCGGGACGGTCCTGATGTATGACGGCACCGGGCAGCATCACGGCGCGTCCTGCGCGGAATTCATGGCCAAGCGCGGTGCGCTGGTGGAGATCGCCACCCCCGACCGCATGGTCGCGGAAGAGGTTGGCACCACCAACCAGCCGATCCACCTGCGCGAACTGTACAAGCTGAACGTGGTGATGACCACCAACCACCAACTCGTGGAAATCTACCAGGAAGGCAACCGCCGCGTCGCCGTGCTGCGCAACGAATACACCCACGAGGAGGAGGAGCGGCTGGTCGATCAGATCGTGGTGGAATTGGGCACCCTGCCCAATGATGGCCTCTATTTCGATCTGAAGGACCACTCGCTGAACCGCGGCGAAACCGATCTGGACAGCCTGATCGCCGGCCGGCCGCAACCGGTGCAGGCCAACGGCCATGGCGGCTACACGCTGCATCGCATCGGCGACGCGGTGGCCGGCCGCAACATCCACGCCGCCATCTACGACGCCGCGCGTCTTTGCAAGGACATCTGACACCTCTGCCCCCGCCACGCGACAGGAGCCGTCCGACGTGATCGCCACCGCTCTTACCACCGTCGTCCTTGCCGTCCTCGCCATCGGCGCGGCATTGGCCGCCTGGCAGTCGCGGCGTTGGCTGGCCGGCAGGCCGGCGACGGTCGGTGTGGTCGCCGGGCTGCGCGCCCTGCCCGGCCGCTATCTGGTGGATGTCCACCATGTGGTGGGGCGGACTCCGTTCAACGCCCGCTTCCATGCCTTGGCGGCCGGCGGGTTCCTTGCGACGGTCGGGCTGCTGGTGGCGATGGGCGTCGGCCTCGCCGGATCGCGCATCGTCTGGCTGCTGCTGGCCGTGGTGTTGGCGGCGATGCTGGCGGGCTCGCTGATGGTCTGGCATCGCCGGCGAGTGCTCCGCCCGCGCGAGCTGTCGCAGGGCCGTTTCGCCCGTCTACCGGTCTCGCTTCTGGCATTCTCCGGTTGCCTGCTGGCAGTGGCGCTCGACCAGTCGCTGGGCGGCGTGATGCCGGAGGCGCTGGCCCTGCTCCTGGTCGCGATTGCCGGTCTGGCGATGGCCGATCTGGTTTGGGGCGTGTGGAAGGGGCCGCTGAAGCACGCGGTGCATGGGGCACTGCATCTGGCCTTCCACCCGCGTCCTGCCCGCTTCCATGACGGCAAGGGACGCGACACCGGGCTGAGGCCGCTGCCGCTCGCCCCGGTGGCGGATGCCGGTCTTGCCGAGCCGGGCGTGCTGCCGGGCGCATTGGGCGTGGAGCGTCCCGTCGACTTCGCCTGGAATCGGCTGCTCGGCTTCGACGCCTGCGTCCAGTGCGGGCGGTGCGAGACGGCCTGCCCCGCCTATGCCGCCGGCCTGCCGCTGAACCCGAAGAAGCTGGTGCAGGATCTGGTCGCCGCCATGGACGAACAGGCCAGCGACGCCGCCTATGCCGGCAATCCCCATCCCGGCCGGGGCGTCGGCAAGGCGCATGGCGGCGCGGCGCTGCCGCTGATCGGGCCGGATGCGATGATCCATCCCGACACGCTGTGGTCCTGCACCACCTGCCGCGCTTGCGTGCAGGAATGCCCGATGATGATCGAGCATGTCGACGCCGTCGTCGACCTCCGCCGCTTCCAGACGCTGGAGCTGGGCGCCACCCCCGGCAAAGCCGCCATCATGCTGGAGGAGCTGCGCGCCACCGACAATCCCGGTGGCCGCGCGCTCTCCCGGCGCTGGGACTGGGCGGCCGACCTGTCGCTGCCCCGGCTGCCGGCGGGCGGGTCCTGCGACACGCTGCTGTGGGTCGGCGACGGCGCATTCGACCTGCGGGTCCAGCGCTCGCTGCGGGCACTCGTCCTGCTGCTGCGCCGCGCCGGGGTTGACTTCGCCGTTCTGGGCGACGAGGAGCTGGATTGCGGCGATGTCGCCCGCCGGCTGGGCGACGAGGCGACCTTCCAGTCGCTGGCCACCCGCAACGTGGCGACGTTGAACGCGCGGCGCTTCGCCCGCATCGTCACCGCCGATCCGCACGCGCTGCACACGCTGCGCAATGAATATCCGGTCTTCGGCGGCAGCTGGACCGTGGTCCATCACACCGCCCTGCTGCTGGAACTGATCACCAATGGTTCGCTGACGGTGACGAAGCCGGTCGGGCGCAGCGTCACCTTCCACGACCCCTGCTATCTCGGCCGTTACAATGGCGAGATCGAGGCACCGCGCGCCCTGCTGGACGCCATCGGCGTGGAGCGCCGCGAAATGCTGCGCTCCGGCCTGCGGTCGAGCTGCTGTGGCGGGGGCGGCGGGGCTCCGCTGACCGACGTGTCGGGCGAACGCCGTATTCCCGACGTCCGCATGGAGCATGTCCGTGAGACCGGCGCCTCGATGGTCGCCGTCGCCTGCCCCAACTGCGCCCTGATGCTGGAAGGCGTCGTCGGTCCCCGGCCGGAGGTGGCGGAGATCGCCGAACTGGTGCTCGCCGCGACGGAGACCGCCCGATGAGCCAGCCCTCCACCATCCGCCGCCGTGTCGATCCCCGTGCCGAGCGCGCCGCCCGCACCATCCTGACCGGCCCGCGTCCGCGCCTGCTGCGGCAGCCGGTCGTCGCCGCCGCGATGAACGAGCGTCGCCGCGACCCCCGCGCCATCCGCGACGCGGCCCTGGTCCAGCGCCTTCCGCGCCCGCGCTACGACTGGACGCGCGACGCTGCCTCGGCCGGCATCGCCGCGGCGGTCGGTGTCGCCGTCGCTACACCTACGATCCCGCTCCAGGTGATCGCCGAGCCGGCCTATCTGGTCCTCGCCATGCTCGACCGGCCCGGTGGCGAGGTCAGCGAGCATGACCGGCAGGTCGTCGCCGCCGCCCGACTGCTGGCCGATGCCGGCGGCGGCGCGGTGGTGACCGTCTCCACCGGATCGGGCGAAGCCCTGGCCGAAGCCGGGTCCGACCGCCATGTCGCCCTGCCCGACGGCTGGGCGGACGATTACGTGCCGGAACGGCGCGCCGCCGCCGCTTCGGCGCTGATGGAAACGCTGTCTCCCCGCCACATCCTGTTCCCGGACAGCCCGGACGGCGCCGATGTCGCGCGCCGGGTCGCGGCGGCGGGAGAGCGGCTGTTCGCCGGCGTGCAGAGCCTCGGCCCCGACCGGGCGACCCGCCAGTCCGCCGGCGGGTCACTGGAGACCGGGCACCGTCCTACCCGGCTGATGACGGTCGCGGCGGATGCCTTCGCCCCACTCGACGGCGTGCGGCACGAAGCCCGGCCGCTCGACCTTGCCGCTCCGGTGATCGCCGGGGAGGAGGTACTGCCCCGCCTGGGCGGCGCCCGCCGGCTGGCCGTCGATCCCGACGCGCTCGCCCTGTCGGAAACCGACTTCATCCTCAGCGCCGGCAACGGCGTGACCGACTGGCGGAGCTTCGCGGAACTGGGCGCGGCGCTGGGCGCCACCCGCGCCGGCAGCCGCGTGGTCTGCGACGCCGGCCATCTGCCGCGCGAACGGCAGGTCGGCGCCTCCGGCACGGTGGTCGGCGCGCGCTGCTACCTTGCCTTCGGCATCGCCGGTGCGCCGCAGCATCTCCAGGGCATCACCGGCGTCCGCCACGTGATCGCCGTCAACACCGACCTCCACGCCGAGATGATCAAGCGTGCCGACCTGTCCATCGTCGCCGATGCGCAGGACGTCATGCCCGCCCTGATCCGGCTCATCCGGGAGCGCCGCCATGCCTGATCCTGACACGAGTGACGTCGCCGTCCTGCTGTCCATTGGACGCCATCCGGTCTCCGGCCGCGCCCGCCGCGCCGCAACCGATGCCCAGGCGCTGGAGATGGCGCTGGCGCTGCGCCCGCGGCGGCTGACCGCGATCCATGCCGGACCGGCCGTCGACGGCGAGGCGTTGCGCGACTATCTCGGCATGGGGCTGGAGCGGTTGACCCTGCTGGTCCTGCCGGAAGGAAGCGATCCGGTCGAATCGCTGATCGCCCACCTGCGCCGCCTCGCCCCTTCGCTGGTCCTGACCGGACGGCAGGCGGAAGACGGCGAGGGCAGCGGCATGCTTCCCTATCTGATCGCCCGTGGCCTCGATGCCGCGGTCGTCCCCGATGTGGTTCGGATCGGCCCGTCCGATGCGCCCAGTTCAACGCCGGGCACGGCGGATCTCGTCCAGGCGCTGCCGCGCGGACAGCGCCGGGCGCTGACCGTCACCGGCCGCCTCGTCGCGACCATCCATCCGTCCGCCCCACCTGCGCGCCCGTCCGCCTACGGCCCCTCCCGGCGGGGCGTCATCGAACCGGTGGCGGTCCAGGCGACCGCCGACCTCTTCCTGTCGGATTGCGAGCATCGTCCATGGCGGCCTAAGCCCAAGCTGATGCGCGTGAAGCGCGGCGGTTCGGCGCTGGACCGGCTGAAGGCGGCGACCGAGAGCAAGAGCGGAAAAGGCCAACTGCTGGTCAACCCGTCAGCCGAAGCGGGAGCGCTGGCCATCTACGACAGCCTAGTCGAACAGGGAATGCTTCCATGAACATGCACAACGATGCTCTCAGGCCCACGGGTCACGCTGTCGCGCAATCGGGGGGGACCTGTCGATGAACACGATGATGCGAAGCGCGGTTTCGGTCGGCGCCCCGGCCAGCCTGGGCTTTCCCCGCGGAGCCGCCAGGACGAGCATCGGCGACGACGCGGCGGTCCGCCTGGAGGTGCGGAACGTCTACAAGATCTTCTCCGCCAATCCGAATCCCGCGCTGTCGATGCTGCGCCAGGGCGCCAGCAAGGCGGAGGTTCTGGAAAAGCTGAACGTCAATGTCGGCGTGCTGGATGCCAGCTTTCAGGTCCGAACCGGCGAGATCTTCGTCATCATGGGACTGTCGGGGTCCGGCAAGTCCACCATGATCCGCTTGCTGAACCGGCTGATCGAACCCAGCAGCGGCGAAATCCTGCTCGACGGCAAGGATCTGGTCAGCATGTCCAAGGCCGAGCTGATCCAGGCCCGCCGCCGCAACATGGGCATGGTCTTCCAGTCCTTCGCCCTGATGCCGCACCTGAGCGCGCTGGACAACGCCGCCTTCGGCCTGGAAATCTCCGGCGCATCCAAGGCGGAGCGCCACAAGGCCGCGCAGCAGGCGCTGGAGCAGGTGGGCTTGGGCACCTACGCGCACCGCTACCCGCGCGAGATGTCGGGCGGCATGCAGCAGCGCGTCGGCCTCGCCCGCGCGCTGGCCAACGACCCCACCATCCTGCTGATGGACGAGGCCTTCTCCGCCCTCGACCCGCTGATCCGTACCGAGATGCAGGACGAGCTGCTGCGCCTGCAGCGCGAGCAGCAGCGCACCATCGTCTTCATCTCCCACGACCTGGACGAGGCGATGCGCATCGGCGACCGCATCGCCATCATGGAAGGCGGACGCATCGTGCAGGTCGGCACGCCCTACGAGATCCTCAGCCGCCCGGCCGACGATTATGTCCGCTCCTTCTTCCGCAACGTCGACGCCTCGAAGGTTCTGCGGGCCGGCGACGTGGCACGCTACGAGGCGACCAACACGGTCATCCGCCTGCCCGGCGAACTGGCCCCCGCCCTGCAGCAACTGCGCGAGAACCACCACAACTTCGGCTATGTGCGTACCCAGGACGGCCGCTTCGAAGGCGTCGTCTCGCAGGCGACGCTGGAACGCGAACTGAACGGTCCGCAACCGCGCTTCATCAACGCCTTCCTTCCCGACGTCCGCACGGTCAACGCCGCGACGCCCATTCACGCCCTGCTCGCACTGGTCGCCGACACAGAATGGCCGGTGCCCGTCGTCGATGACGACGGCAACTTCCTTGGCGCCATCTCGCGCGCCCTCATGCTCCACACCCTGGTTCGGGGGGATTGACCGATGGAATTCGAAATCAGAATCGGCAAGTGGGTCGAGGAACTGGTCGGCTTCATGCTCGACCATTTCCAACCGGCGCTGGATACGATCGCGACGGTGGTGAACGGCTTCGGCGGCGCCATCGACTTCGTGCTGGTCGGGGCGCCGGCCTGGCTGCTGATCGGGCTGATCGTCGCGACGTCCCTTTGGCGCGTCGGCACCGGCTTCGCCGTCTTCACGGTCGCGGCCCTTCTGCTGATCGACGGCATGGGGCTGTGGACGGAGACCGCCTCCACCCTGGGTCTGGTCCTGACCTCCACCCTGCTCAGCCTGCTGGTCGGCGTGCCGCTGGGCGTCTGGATGGCGCGCAACCGTGTGGTCGAAAGCGTCGTCCGCACCACGCTGGACTTCATGCAGACGATGCCGGCCTTCGTCTATCTGATCCCGGCGGTGATGTTCTTCGGGTTGGGACGGGTGCCGGGCATCCTCGCCACGGTGATTTTCGCCATGCCGCCGGCCGTGCGCCTGACGGCACTGGGCATCCAGCAGGTGCCGGCCGAGATCGTCGAGGCCGGCAAGGCCTTCGGCTGCCATGACCGCCAGCTTCTGTTCAAGGTGCAGTTGCCGAACGCCATGCCGTCGATCATGGCCGGGGTCAACCAGACCATGATGATGGCACTGTCGATGATCGTCATCGCCTCGATGATCGGCGCCGGCGGCCTCGGCAACGTGGTGCTGCAGGGCATCCAGCGCCTGGACATCGCGCTCGGCTTCGAAAGCGGTCTCAGCGTCGTGCTGCTGGCGATCATCCTCGACCGCATCACCCAGAGTTTCGGCCAGACAGCCGCTGCTCCACGCCCGGCACGCTTCGCGTTCCTGCGGCGGTTCCTGCCGGTGCCGGCTCGGTGAGCGCAGGGGCTCTTCCGGTAGGGGGCTTCGCCGCCGCTCTTCCGGCGCGACCCCTGCCACATCACGGGCCACGGTTGTTAGGCGACATACGGGTGGAACGGCTGACCGGTGCCGTCCTAGCCGACCGGCTGAAGGAATTGGCGGTCCTGCGGCTTGCTGTGCTGGGCGAGTTTCCGTTTCTCTATTCCGGGTCGGCCGCGTACGAGGAACGCTATCTCTCCAGTCTAGGCGGCCTGTCGGGCGGGCTCATCCAGGCCGCCTTCGACGGCAACTGCATGGTCGCGGCCGTCACCGGCGCACCGCTCGCGCAGGAATTGGACGCCTTGCGCGATCCCTTCGCGCATGCAGGCCACGCCCCGCGCTCGATCTTCTATTTCGGCGAGGTAGTGGTCCTGCCCTCCCATCGCGGGCGGGGTATCGGAACAGCCCTGCTGGAAATCGGCGAAGCCCATATACGCGAAGCTGGCCGGTTCGCGTCCGCCGCCTTCGGCGAGATCGTGCGGTCCGCCGACCACCCCCTCCGCCCCAAGACATACCGGACGCCAGATGCCGCGTGGCGGCGGCTGGGCTACCGGCTGGAGCCGGATATCGGCGGCACTCTGTCCTGGTGCGACGTCGGCGACCGGGAGGAGACCGCCAAGCCCCTTCGCTTCTGGGTGAAGTCCCTCATCCCCGGCCTCGGAGCATGACGCATGCCGCACGACGGTGTGGTCTTCGATCTTCCGGCCGGGGACAGCGCGGGCGGCGATTGCCCGCTGCTGATCCACAAGATTCCCTACCGCGATCCGGTCACCGCCTTTGCGCCTTGGTCCGGCCAGCCTTTCGCCGCCCACGCGGCCTTCAGATGGGCGCCGCCGATATCCCAGCCGATCACCGCTGACCCACGGGTGTCAGGCATGCGCGTCCTCCCGGCCGGCGTCGGCCGATGTGGTGTGGAATAGGTCCAGGATTTCACCAGCCGGGTTCCAGCCCAGCACCCGCGACAGCCCGGAATAGCCGACGGACAGGCGTGGATTCACCTCCACCACCACGGGACCATCGGGTTTGTCGATGAGATCGACGGCGATATAGCCGCGCAGGCCCGGGATCGCAGCGGCGATGGCACGGGCCAACGGCTCCCAGGCGGCACGGCGGTGCTCCATCGCCCCAACCTCCACGCCATGGAAGGAGAAGCACCCATCCCCACGCTCCATCGTCTGGCGGTTGCAGCCGAGCAACCGCACCCCGCCGGCATTGTCGACCAGCATGGACAGGCTGCAGGCTTCGCCCTCGACCAACGGCTGGACGATCCAGCGGCCGGCATGCGGCGGTGTCCAGGCGGCGATGTCGTCAACGATGAAGGTGTCCAGGCAGCCGGCGCCGTCGTCCGGTTTCACCACATGACGGGCGGCGGGCGGCGGCGGAGCGCCGAGCGGAACGGTGGGAATGGCCGCGATGCCGTGCGCTGCCAGCCGCGCCGCCGTCGCCGTCTTCGACGACGCGAGAGCGATGGCGTCGGGGGCACAGGCGACCACCGGCCGGCCGGTGCCCCGGAACAGATCAGCGACGTGCCCCAGCAACCCGTCGCTTTCCGGCGCGATCGGCCAGACCACGTCGCACAGGGCGGCGGCATCGCGCCAGCGCGATTCCGGATCGTTGCCCGGCGCCACCGGGAACAGGGCGACCCGGTCGGCCGGGAAGGACGGCGGGGCAAGGCGGCTGTCCCAGCACAGCGTGACGTGTATTCCATCCAGCGCGATCAGGTCGCCGACCAGCGCCGCGACCATGGCATTGGCGTCTGCCATCAGGTCGGTCGGAAGCGGCCCGTTGCACAGCGCGCCGCCGGTGACATACTCGCAGACCAGAACCGGACGAAAGCTGTTCTCCATGGACATCGTTCCCGTCATCGACCTGCTGGGCGAGCAGGTGGTTCATGCCAAGCGGGAGGAGCGCGACCGCTACCGCCCCATTGAAAGCGTGCTGACCGCCGGACCGGCACCCCAGGATATCGTGGCCGCGCTGCCGGCGCTGCAACCCTTCCGCGCCTGCTATGTCGCCGGTCTCGACACGATCCGCGGACATGGCGACTGTCGTCCCAGCGCCGCTACGCCGCAGGCCCACTGGTCCTGGCAGGTGATCGTCATGTCATTGGACCGGGTGGATTCGGGCGGGGATTCAGACCCTCGCCCGCTTCGCCTCCGGTCATCTGTGGCCGGTCAGTTGGCGGAAGGGATGAACGGCAGCGGCCACGCCGTCCAGCATCTCCTGGGCGGTCGGCTGGCCGGCCGCTCAGGTTCATCGCCCGCCGAATCGCCTCCGATCAGCGTCAGCTCCGTCACCAGCCCATCGAGCGCGAGTTGCTGGCCTGCCTTTGAAAGGTCCCGGGCCAAATCTCATTAGAGGAATTCGGGCTACTCCATAGGTGGAGCGCAGCCACCCCACCGGATGATGTTACTGTTTGGGATGTCTTGATGATTGGCGTGAAAAACAATCCCGACCCGATCAACGTCGCACCCCTTCAAGAATTATGTCCGCTTTGTTCAATGTGACCGGCCGAATCCTGCGTAGGCTGCTTGTCATAAAAACTTGATGGAGCGGAAAGGGATCGAACCCCCGCCCATCCGAACGTGGCCGCCGGAACAATCAAGGCCGCGGGAAAACAGCGTGTTCGCCGACCATTCGCGACCCACGACGATACGAACAGGAAAGCGGAAGAGGGGCACGGGACAATGCAGCGCAATCAACAGCAATCCGGCGTTTCCACAGTCGACACAGTCGGTTTCCTCCTGGTTCCCGATTTCTCCATGATCGCGTTCACCGCGGCGGTGGAGCCTCTGCGCCTCGCCAACCACATCAGCGGAAAGGAACTGTATCGCTGGGTTCTGCTCTCCCCGAACGGGGGTGTCCAGCGGGCCAGCAACGGCATCGGGATCTGCGTCGACCACTCCATCGCCGACGCTCCGCCGCTGTCCACCGTGATGGTGTGCAGCGGCGTCGGCGGCCACTGGTACGAGGATCGGGCGATGTTCTCGTGGATGCGGCGTTCGGCCGCCCAGGGGATCGCCTTCGGCGCCCTGTGCACGGCCAGCCACATCCTCGCCCGCGCCGGCCTGTTGAACGGCTACCGCTGCACCATCCACTGGGAGAACATGGCCGGCTTCGCCGAGACCTTCCCGGAAATCGAAGCGACGGGCGAACTGTTCACGATCGACCGCAACCGCTTCACATGCGCGGGCGGCACCGCCGCCACCGACATGATGCTGCACCTGATCGCCGCCCGCCATGGCGCGAAGCTGGCGATGGACATCGCCGAACAGCTTCTGCACACCAAAATCCGCGCCGGCAGCATCCGCCAGCAGGAGGAACTGCAAGCCAATCCGGTGCTGGACCATGAGGATCTCAACGCCGCCGTGGCGGTAATGCAGGCAAACATAGAGGAACCGCTTGATCTGCTGACGCTTGCTGCGGAACTGGGCCAGTCGCGCCGGAATCTGGAGCGGCTGTTCCGCAAATACATGAACTGCTCGCCGGCCAAATACTATCTCGGCCTGCGGATGAAGCGGGCGCGACAGCTGCTGTGCCAGACCCGCATGTCGGTGATGGAGGTGTCGATCAGCTGCGGCTTCATTTCCGCCACACATTTCAGCAAATGCTACCGCGATCATTTCGGCGTCGCACCGCGCAGCGACCGCCAGAACCAGCGGCACAGCCCGCTTGCCGCCGCGCACGAGTTCGCCGGCGTGACCTGATGCGGCACCTGATGCGGCGGAAATCGCCAAATCCGTGTCGCATCCAAACAGGTGCCGCCCCCTGGATGTCCTTAAGGTACAAAACGGCCTGCCTGACACCAAATCCGCGTCCGGCCCTGCCGGACCACAGCCAGGAGGACGGCACCGATGCTCGAAACGATCCTTTCCGCCCAATGCGCACGCGGTGTGTCCGCCGCCGATTCCCTGGTGGCTGCCATCCCGGCCGGCCTCTACGAGCTGTTTCTGGAGAATGTCGTCCTGCCCTGCCGGATCGGCGTGTTCGACTACGAGCGCGACGCGCCTCAGCGGGTCCGCATCGACCTGCTGCTGCAGGTGCGCCAGGACAGCGCCCAGTTCTCCGACGATATCGGAGACGTGCTGTCCTACGACGATCTCTTGTCCGGGCTGAAGCGGATCCTGATGGACGAGCACACCAACCTGGTCGAGATGCTGGCGGAGAAGATCGCCCGCATGTGCCTGGCTCATGAACAGGTGCAGTCGGCCCGCGTGTCGGTGGCGAAGCTGGACATTTATGACGGAGTCGCGGTTCCGGGCATCCGGCTGGAGCGGACGCGCGACCAGATGCCGGCGTCGCGCCGCCTGATGGCCATCGCCGACCGGCGGATTTGACCCGATGACGGCCAACGCATCTCCCGAAGGCGGATCGCCGGCCCCCAGTTCGCTGGCCCCAAGACAGCCGGCCCCAAGACCGCCGGACGCCGGGATACGGCCCTGGGTGATAAAGATTGGCGGCAGCCTGTCGGACTGGCACCGGCTGGGAACCTGGCTGGACCTGATTGCCCGCCCCGGCCATCTCCACCCCCTGGTGATCGTGCCGGGCGGCGGCCCCTTCGCCGATGCCGTGCGCGACGCCCAGGACAATTGGCGCTTCGACGACCGCCTCGCCCACCGCATGGCCCTGCTGGCGATGGAGCAGTTCGGGCTGATGCTGCACGGCATCTGTCCGGCCCTGCAAACGGCGGCGACGCGCGAACGGCTGCGGTCGCTGATCCGGGCGCGGATGCCGGCGGTGTGGCTGCCGTCCGCCATGGCGCTCGACCAGCCCGAGATCGCCGAGAGCTGGGATGTCACCTCCGACAGTCTGGCGGCGTGGTTGGCGGTGGAACTGGACGCGACGGCGCTGGTGCTGGTCAAGTCAGGGCCCTGCCCTTGCCCTGCGACCGATGCGGCGTCGCTGGCCCGCGACGGGCTGGTCGATGCGGCCTTTCCGCACTGGCGCGGGCGTTTCAGTGGCGAGAGTTGGTGCATCCATCGCGACAACCACGCCCTGATGGAAGAGGCGCTGGCGGGCCGCGCCAGTCCTGGTTGCCCCCTGCTGCGCAGCCCGGAGGTGGAGCCTCTGCCCCGCGTGCGGGCATGAACGAAATTTCTCGTCTTCCCGCACCGTCGCGATTGGCCTGGGCGCTGACCGGGTCCGGCCACTGCATCGAGGAAACGCTCGACCTGTTGGCGCGGATGGCGCCGCCACCCTGGTCGGCGTCATCCTGGTCGACATGGTGTGCCCCACCCCCGATCTGGGCCGCGCCATGGCCGATGCCGGCTTCATCGGCGTGATGCTGGACACCGGGCTGAAGGATGGCCGCAGCTTACGCGATCATTTGTCGTCCGACGCGCTGGCTGCCCTCATCGGGCAAACGTGCGATGCCGGATCGTGGGCAGGGTTGGCGGGGGCCCATTCGGCGCCGGTTGGGCTCCACCTTGTTGGCAGAACACTCGCATCTACAGCGGTTTACACTGCGCATGCAGGGGAGCCCGCTTCCGAGCCGGTTAACAATTTTGAGGCAGCGCTGTCCTGCTGGGCCGTCCGATGATGCTGCGACCATCGGCCATCCCCATCGCCCGCGCGGTGAGCGAGCGGTTTGCCGGACTGGAGGGCTTCAGGTTGTTGCGCTCTGCCGTCAGTGCTTGGGCGAGCGGCGCGTCGCCGCCGCGGATCGCCGCCTCGACCAAAGTCAGGTCGAGGATGTCGCGCTGCGCGTGGCTGCCGCCGAAACGGTGGGCGCGGGTGCGCACTGCGTAGAGCAGCTTGGCCGCCGTCCGGTACTCGCCCCGGCCGAACGCCTGCAGCGCCCGGCACACCGGCAAACCGACATCACGCGCCATCATGGCGCCGGTGCCCTGGCCGCGCCGTGCGGCTTGCTCCTGGGCGGCGAGGGTGCGGTCAGCCGCGTCATCGCGGCCATCGGCGACGAACGCCATCATGGCATGAGCGTCGTTGAAGGCGTAGAAGCCGTCGGCGGCGGCCCGTTCCCAACAATCGGCCACGTCACGCCAGCGGTCGCCCACATCGATACCGCGCAAGTGCAGGCGCCAGAGCATGGCCGAACCATCCACCAGTTCCAATGCCGTCGACGCGGGGTTAGATCGGATGTGCAGATCGTAGAGCGACAGAACCCGCTCCGTTTCGCCCTGCTCCAGGTGGTACAGGGCCAGATGCCACCAGTTGTGGTACGAGAAGGCATTGTTGTCGGCCCATTGCGCCCGCCTGGTCTCCATCCACTCCACACCCTCACCGATCCGACCCTGCATTTCCATCACGTGCGCCACGGCGTGGATCGCCCACGGGTCGCGGTTGTTGAGGGTGAGCGCCCGCCGACCGGCCTCCTCGGCACGGCCGTAAAGGTTGGTCTGTTCCAGCCCGAAAGCGTGCATGCCCAGCACATAGCCGAAGCCTGGCACGCTCTCGTCCCAGTGCGGCAGCACCTGCGCCACGCGGTCGCGCAGCATGCGGGATTCGCCCAGGAAGAAATCGGCCACATGGGCGATCTGCAGAGCCAGGATGTCGTGCGGGTGCTCCTGCACGATCCGGCCGTAGAGGGCGGCGGCACGCTCCAGATCGCCTTCCAGCCACGTTCGTGCCGCGGCGATATGGGCACGCTCGCGGTCGGTGGCGCCGGCCGACAGCGCCTCCGCCGCCTCGACGCTGCGGCGCAGTTCGACTTGGGCGGCAGCCTCATTGCAGGTGGCGTAGACTCCGGCCTTGAAGCAATGGCCCATCACGAAACCGGGGTCCTCCTCCAGCGCCTCGTCGGCAACGGCAAGGAAGTCTAGATAATAGCCGTTCAGCAGCTCGACAGCGGCGTCAAAGCGGTCCAAGGCGGTCTGGTTGGCGGTGGACACAGTCAGCCCTCGCACGTCTCGCAGTGTCATGATCGTCTCTCCGTGACAAGAATGATGGTTTCCCTTTTCCTCCGGTGGCGTGATGTCGGCGTGAAACTGCGAGGGTGCGCAGCGTGAAAAGGAGCGTTCCCGGTCGCCACAGGCTTTTTCACGCCCGGCTCACGACCGGCGCCACGCCGGCTTCACGAACGCGCGGACAGTATGGGGGCCTCGCAACCGTTGAGCGGAGGTCCATCATGCCGGTAGGAAGTGCCCCCATCGCCCGCCCGCCCCAGCCCATCGTCCTGCGCCCCGCCCTCTGCAACGACAGCCGCCGCATCGCCGAGTTGGTCCGCATCGCCGCCGATGGTGTGGCCGACTACATCTGGGGCCAGCTCGCCGCCCCCGGCGAAGACCTGCTCGCAATCGGCGAGCGGCGCTACGCGGGCGACGGCGTCGGCTTCAGCCACCGCAATGCCGTGCTGGCCCAACAAGGGGATACGGTGGTCGGGATGATGCTTGCCTTCGCCATGCCGCCGCGCGCCGACGGGCCGCCGGAACGCGAGGTCGATCCCGTTTTGCGCCCCTATGCAGAGTTGGAGGTGCCTGGAAGCCTCTACATCGCCTCCATTGCCGTGGAGGAGGGGCACCGCCGCGCCGGCATCGCTACCCGGCTGCTGGCCTCCGCCCGCCGGCGGGCGCGGGCGGAGGCGCTCTATGGAATGAGCGCCATCATCTTCGCCGCGAACACGCCGTCACGGCGCCTGTTCCAGCGGCACGGCTTTGCGGTGGTCGACCGCCGGCCTGTGGTTCCGCACCCGCTGATCCGTCACACAGGGGAGGCACTGCTCTATCACGCCCATCCCTGACGCAGCCTCTAACCATGCAACGCCGCCTCCAGCAAGGCTGCCGGCTGCCTGTAGCCGACGCGCCGGCACTCGTCCAGAATGCACTGAAGCGCTTGGCGCGCCTCGGGGTCGCGCCGGCCACGGCCCCAGGCGGCAAGAGCCCGGCCGCGCGCGGCGAACAGGGTGCACCAGGGAAGCGGTTCCTCAGCGGCATAATCCTCCAGCGCCCGGGCGTAGCGTTCGGCCAACGCCCAGTCGGCCAACTCCAGTGCCGTCTCGATGGCTACGCGGTAAAATTGCAGATGGTTGTGTCCGACGCTGCCGCCGGCCAGCAGTGCCTCGCCCTCGTCGAGTGTCGCGCGCCGGACAGCGGGGGTGCGCTCGCACAAGGCCAGTTCTGCCAGGATTGACGGCCCGATGTAGCCTGGACCCGTTTCGTACGCGATCTCCATTGCCCGGGACAGGAGGGCACAGGCCTGCTGCAGGTTGCCCGCCTTGTGTTCCAGCCGCGCCTCGAACACCATATGCTCAGCCTCGAACCGCCGCGCACCCAGTTGCCGGGTCAGCGCCTGTGCCCGCGCCAGATGGTCGCGGCCGGCGACCTCGTCATCCAGTTCGAACAGGATCTCGTATGCCACGATGTGGGACAGCAACTCGGCCCGGCAATGGCCGATGCTCTGCGCCGCCTGTGCGCCCGCGCGTGCATCCTCCACGGCGCCATGCAGGTCGTTCATATAGAAGCGGGTGATGGCAACCATATAGCGGTTGGACACTTCGACCCGCCGCAAGCCCTGTTGTTGTGCCAGGGTCACGCAACGGACAAAATGGTCGTGCGCGGTCACCATGCGGCCATGCGCGTAATAGCCGTCGCCAAGCCCTCCCAGCGCTGCCGTCTCCAGATCGACCGCGCCGGCCCGCCGAGCCCATTCCAACGCGGCCTGATGTTCGCGCAGGCAGCCCGCCAGATCGCCGCGGGGAAAGCACAGGTTGCCACGCATATGATGAATGCGCGCCCGGTAGGCCGGTCGATCGGCACGCACCGCGGCGACTTCCGCTTCCGTCAGGGCCGCCAGGGCGCCGTCCAGGTCGTCGGTCACCCGCTTGGCCGATGCCAGACCCAGACAGGCGCGGGACCGCTCCGCGTCGCCGGTCGCCAGGGTTCGGGCTTCGGCGAAGGCCGCCAATGCCTGCTGCAACTCGCCCGCAGCTTCCAGAAGCTCTGCCCGCAGGCAGGACAGGGCGAACTGGTCCTCAGGCGCGGTGGCCAACGCCAGACCGCGTTCCGTCAGTTGGATGGCCCGCTCCAGCCGGAAGTCGGCGGCGCAGGTTTCGGCCGCCCGCAAGTAGGCGGTGATGGCGGCCGGGTCATCGGCCCGGTCCAAATGTTCGGCATGTCGTACGGGATCGCCCTCGGCATACCAATCCGCCGCCCGCCGGTGCAGCTGGGAGCGCTGGGAGCGGAGCAGCGCTCCATACACCGCCTCCTGCACCAGGGCATGCGCAAACAGGAAGCCATCGGCATCCTGGCGGACCAACGCCTGTTCGACCAATGGCCCACACAGATATCCCGGATCGTCGATCATATGCCGCAAGCCGTTCAACGCAAAGCGTGACCCAAGGACGGACGCCGCCTGGAGAGCCCGCCGGTCGCGCGGAGCGAGGATGTCGGTGCGGGCCAGCACGATGGCGTGGATGGTGCCCGGCACCGCAGCCACCTCTCCGCGGCTGCGCAGCAGTTGCTCCAGGAACAGCGGATTGCCGCCGGCCCGCGCGACGCAGCGTTCGGCATGCCGTTCGTCGATACCTGGGAAAAGCCCGGCCAACGCCAGCGCGTCGGCACGCCGCAAGGGTGCGAGGTCGAGCGTCAGCACCGGCCCTCCAGCCAGTTGGGCGCGCCAGTCCGCCCCCAAAGGATCGCCCTGGAGGCGGGTGGACAGGATCAGGACTGCCGGACAGTCTGCGACGACCCCGGCCAGCATCGCCAGATAGGACAGCGTCTGCCCGTCCGCCCAATGGATGTCCTCCATCACCAGCAGGACGGGCTGTTCGGCGCTGCGCGCGCGCAGCAGGTCGGCGATGGCACCGCGCCGGCCGCGCTCGCGCTCGGAATGGTCAAGCGCCTCATGGGACGGGCGCAACTCCGGCGGCAGCGGCCGGTCGATCAGCGGATCCAAATGCAGCCGCGCCCCCGCCGGCAGCCGCCCATCGGCGAACAGCCGGTCGAGATCGTCGATCGGGCCGGCAAGTTCCTGGACGAGCGCGCGCAAAGCATCCTGGCCGCGCCCGACGCCGTTGCCGACCACCATGCCGGTGGCGCACCACATGGAGTTAGGCTCTAAGCCAAAATAAGTGCGTTTATCTCTGCTCGGGGAGCGATGTTGTAGTTCCACTCGGGATGGAAGGCGTTTCGGGTGATGGCGAGAGCGTCCATCTCGGCGTCTGCTACCTTGATACCCTTGGCGTAGTCTGCGGTGTCGAGTTCGCAGGCAACCGTCAGGCCCGTTTTGGTGGTGGTGGCGGCGATCAGTTCGACGATGGCGAGCCGGCTGGTCAGTGGGCGAGCGCGCCAATTCTGCGAGATGTGACAGAAGAGGCGATGCTCGATCTTGTTCCACTTCGAGGTGCCCGGCGGGTAATGGCAGACGCTGATGGTCAGGCCGGTTTCGTCAGCCAGCTTCTGCAATTCCACCTTCCACAGCCGGACCCGGCTGCCGTTGGAGCCGCCACCGTCTGCGGTGATCATCAGGGTGCGGGCCTGCAGGTAGCGGGCCTGTCCCATCGTCTGCCACCAGCGACGGATGGACTGGACAGCAAACTGGGCGGTGTCGTGGGTCACCCCGACACTCACCCACCCGGCGTTCTCGGCGACGTCGTAGACGCCGTACGGAATGGCCTTGCCGCGCTCCTTGTCTTCGAAGTCGTGCACGTTCACTCGGCGCGGCTTCCCCTCGGGGCACCAGTCGGTTCCAGCATTCTTGTAGGGGCCGATCAACTCCTTCTTCTTGGTGTCCACCGAGATGACCGGAGCGCCGGCGGCCTGGAAAGTCAGCACCTGGGCATTGATGTGCTCGAACTGTGCGTCGCGGTCGGGATGGCCGCGCCCCTCGTTGGCCTTGCGGTTGCCCTGACGGGAAAAGCCGAGCCGACGCAGCAGGCGGCGCACCGAGTTGGCCGACACCCGATGACCTCTGTCCCGCAAGGCCGCCGCCAGCTTCTCCAGGCTCTTGGACACCCATAGCAACGGCCGCTCCGGACAGCCCAGCGTCATCGGCCCGACCAACTCCAGCAGGGCGCGCTCCAGCAGCGGATCCCTGTCAGTCAACCGCTTGCGCCCACCGCCCGGCTGCCGTAACCGTGGCCCAGACGGCGCTACGCCAGCGGCGATCTCCTTCAAACCGCGCCCAATGGTGCTCGGTGCGATCCCGGTGGCCCGTGCCACCGCGGCGATCCCGCCACGGCCGAGCGCCTGCGCTTGGGTGGCGGCGAACAGACGGCGGCCCCGCTCGTCCAGGCTCGGACGCAAAAGGGCATATTGGCGGCGCAGCACGGCTTCATCAATCATGCCGACGAGTCTACCGACCCCGACGCCCCCTGAGAATCCCCGACCGCACAGCAAGCCCGGTCGATTCATCTATTTTGGCTCAGCTCCTTAGCAGCGGCAAGGCGCTTGAACTCCTCGATCAGCCGGCTTTTGCCGATGCCGGGGTCGCCGCGGATCTGGATCGTGGTGCCGCCGCCACCTTCCCGACAGGCGGCAAGCGCGGCAGCGAACTGGCGAAGCTCCGCCTTCCGTCCTATGAGCGGGCTTTGTGGGAGAACCGTGTCCACCAGATGCAGTCCGGTCACACGCCAAGCCTTGCGCCCATCCTCCGCCGGTGTGGCCGGCTGTACTGCGGCGCGCTTGCCCAGCGCACCGTGGACCCCGTCGCAGACCAGCGTCTCGCCGCCGGCCGCACGCATTGCGAGGCCGGGCGCTTCGTGCATGGCCGGGCCGGTGACCAGCCGCCCCTCGCCCCCCTCCCTCGGTGCGCCGTCGACCACCGCCATGCTGCACGCGATCCCCACCCTGGCAGCCAACGGTGCGGGTCCGGCAGAGGTGTTGAGCGCCTCATGGATCTCCGCCGCCACCCGCACCGCGCGCCAGGGTTCGTCGCCGAATGCCCGCCGCGCGCCGAAGGCCGCCAGCACCGTGTCACCAGCATGGCGCAGGGTCTCTCCGCCATAACCGGCGACGATGTCGTCGATCAGGCCGAACAGCCCGGTGGCGACGGCATGAGCCTCCTCGGGATCGAGTGAGGCGCCGTTGCGCTCCAGCCCGACCAGCAGCACGCAGAGGACGGTCACATGGCGCATCTCCGGACCGCCGCCGTTCAGACTGCCCGCGTCGTCGGAAGGCGGCACCTCCGCGACGGGTTCCTCCGTCGTCCGTTCCTTCGTCGTCCGTTCCTTGTTCATCTCTGCCGGTGCTGCGGCGGGTGGTGTCCCGTCCTCCTGCCGGCCGCGGGCATGGCGGCGCTCGCGGATGGTCTTGTACAGCTGCTCGGTCTCCGGCTCGGGTGCGACGCCCAGCTCCTGTTCCAGCATGGATCGGCAGATCTGGTACTGCTTAAGGGCGACCGTGTGCCGCCCCTGCCGGGCATAGAGCTGCATCAGCGCGCGATGGGCTTCTTCCTGAAGAGGGTCGAGAGCCAGCAGGCGCAATCCAGTCTGCAGGCCGGCCTCCAGCATGCCATCTGCCAGGGCCTGATCGAGCCGTTGTGCCAAGGTGCCGAGTGCCAGCCCGCGATAGCGCTGGCGCTCGATCCTCACCCACTCGTCGAAGCCTTCGGCGTTCAGCGACAACCCTTCGAACAGCTCACCACGATAAAGAGTTGCCGCCCGGTCCAGGGCTTCGGGCGTCCCTGCCGTGAGAGCCTCCTCGAAAGCCGCCACATCGGTGTCGACGGCGTTGCGGGGCAGGGACACCCACTCCCCATCCACGGCGAGAAGCGGGATGCCAGCGCTGTCATGCGCCCGGCGCAGAGTGGCAATCACCTGACGCAGGCTGCTCCGCGCCTGGGTGTCGGCGCTGTCGCCCCACAGCAGGCCAGCAAGCTTCTCACGCGATTGTCCCTGATCCGGACGAAGAGCCAAGTATGTCAGCAGGCCCATCGCCTTGCGGACCGTCAGGGGAAACAGAGAGCCCGCAGGCGTCCGCAGCTCGAACCCACCGAACAGGGTTAGCGTCCAGACCCCCATGGCTGCCCCCATGCTCGGTGCCGGAAGCATGGCCGGCCAGAGTTTGCCCGCGGCCAACGATGCAATGAGCCAAATGTGCCACCCGGGCGTCCACCGCCCAAGCGGGGTTGAGGTGCTATACCGACCGCGCCACCCAAAGGGAGAGGTTGCGGTCCCATCCTATGCAGACTGATGGTGAAGTGTGGAATGCCATCACCTTATTCCTCGCGGAACGCACGCCTGAAGCTGTCCGTCAGCGGCTGAACCAGATAATCGAACAGGGTGCGCTCCTGTCCGGTCACCAACACCTCGGCCGGCATGCCGGGATGAAGGTCGTCCAGCCCGGCCTGTTCGATCTGCGCGCGCGGAACGTCGACACGGGCGAGAAAATAGGGTGCGCCGGTCCGTTCGTCCGACAACGTGTCGGCGGACACATGCGTGACCCGTCCGTCCAGGCGCGGTGCCGTCCGGGCGGGGTAGGCGGTCAGCACGACCAGCGCCGGGCGGCCGACACGCGTTGAATCGATGTCCGCCGGCCGGATGCGCACAGCGATCACCAGCCGGTCATCGCGCGGAACGATGTCGAGGATGGCGCCCCCGGGCGGGATTACTCCCCCTGCGGTGTGGGTGCGGAGATTCAGCACCGTCCCAGCTTCCGGCGCCACCACGGATGAGCGGGCCAGGCGCGCCGCCACGGCCATGCGCTTTTCGGCCAGCTCGATGCGCCGCATCTGCACCTCGCGCAGTCCCAAGGCGGCTTCGGCATGGCGTGTCCTTCGGAGGTCTGCCTGCTGCAACTCGGCTTCGGCAATGACCTCGAGCGACTGGGCGATGCGCCCGGCATGTTCGGCCTGAGCGCCGGCGAGTTGGGCCGCCGTACGCTGCAGGGCAAGCAGCCTTGGGCGCCGCTCGACCCCCTTCTCGACCATCGCCAACACCGTTGTCTCTTCCTGCTCCAGAAGTGCTCGCTGCCGCTCGCCCGCGGCGATCTGCACCTCCAGCGCGGCGATCAGTGCCTGGTTCTGCGCGATGCGCTGGCGCAGGATCTCCATCTGCCCCTTGGTCCGGCTGTTGCGGCTGGAGAACAGACCATCCTGAGTGGACAGGATCTCGGCAACGTCGGAACGATGGCGTTGTACGGTCAACTCCTCTGGGAAGTGGAGTTCCGGCCGATCATCCCGTTCCGCCCGAAGCCGCACCT
Source organism: Azospirillum largimobile (assembly GCF_977007025.2). Taxonomy (NCBI): domain Bacteria; kingdom Pseudomonadati; phylum Pseudomonadota; class Alphaproteobacteria; order Rhodospirillales; family Azospirillaceae; genus Azospirillum; species Azospirillum largimobile. Next base: position 130,557 of record NZ_CDRMUA020000003.1, on the reverse strand, counting down.
CCTCGGCAAGAAGAGCCCAATGCTGGCGCTCCAGCATGTCGGATCGGGCACGGTTCTCGACCTCGTCCATGCGCGCCAATGGCTGGCCGGCATCGACACGGTCTCCGTCACGGACCAGCAGGTCACGAACGATGCCGCCGTCGAGATGCTGGATGGTCTTGCGGTTGCTGTCGGCCTGGACCGTGCCGGTCACCACCACGGCGCTCGCCAGCGGAACGCTCATGCTCCACCCGAGAAAGCCGCCGAAACCGAGCAGGGCCGCCGCGGCCCCGGCAAACAAGGTCCCGCGCACAGGCGCCTTTCCCAGAGGGAGGGCTGGCAGAGCTGAGGCGATGGCATGCGTCATGCTGATTCTCCTTCCGCATCCCATGGACCGGTGGACCGGATGCCGGCCGTCGCGACGGGTGGGCGCGGACGGAGGGCTGTGACGTTGTGTGCAGCAAGGCGGTCGAGCACGGCTTGGCGCGGGCCTAGCAATTCGACAAAGCCGTTTCTCAGGACCATCACCCGGTCGGTCTGCTCCAGAATCCTCGGACGGTGGCCGATGATGATGACGGCCGCTCCGTCTTTCTTGGCGCCGGCGATCGCATGGGCCAGGGCCGCCTCGCCCTCCGCATCCAGGTATGCGTCTGGTTCGTCGAGAACGATGAGCCGCGGATTGCCATAGAATGCCCTGGCAAGCCCGACACGCTGACGCAGCCCAATCGAGAGCAAGGCGCCGGACTCCCCGATGGCGGTGTCGTACCCATTCGGCATGCGTAGAATGATCTCGTGAAGCCCAGCCCGGCGTGCGGCATTGACAGGCAGTGTCGGATCGGGCTCGGCCATCCGCGCGATGTTCTCGCCGACCGTCCCGGAAAACAGCCCGACCTCCTGGGGCAGATAACCGAGATACTCACCCCGGACGATGGGGGACCAGTCTTGGATGTCCGCACCGTCTATGCGCACTCTGCCACCTGTGCCGGCCGCCGGATTGCGATGCCCGGAGACCAGCAGGCGCGCCAGCGTCGATTTACCGGCCGCCGGCGGGCCGACCACGGCCAAAGCCTCGCCGGGCGCCAGAGAGAAGGATACACCTCGCAAGATGGTCGTGCCCCCCACCGCGCAGGTGAGGTTTTCGACCGTAAGCCGACCCTGCATCATGGGCAGCCGCGAGCGGCCGAACCGCTTTGCAGGGCGAGCGAAGAGGGAGTTCAGGCGTCGATAGGCTGCATGGCCCTGGGTCACCTGCCGCCATGAGGCGATCGCCTGCTCGACAGGGGCAAGCGCCCGTCCCATGACCAGCGAGGACGCCATCATGGTGCCGCCGCTCACCTCGTGCCGCACCACCAGCCAAGCGCCGGCGGCGAGCAGGGCAACCTGCACACCCTGCCGGACGCAGCGCGACAACGCGCAAAGCAGGGCCGCCCGATCACTGGCTATCGTCTGATGGGCCATGCGTTCGTCCCGGCCTGCGAGAGAGCGTGCGACCAAGGCAGGCAGCATGCCCATTGCGTCCACGACGCAAGCGTTGCGCACTCCGTTCTCGATCTGCCGCAGGCCGTCCGTCACCATAGCGGTGGCGCACTGACTGAAGCTCCTGGTCGCACGATCGCTGAGCGCCGCCGCAGCGACCAGCAGCAGCACCCCTGCCAATGCCGTGTGACCCAGCACCGGGTGCAGCACATAGATGAGCGCCAGATAAACCGGCACCCACGGCGCATCCATCAGCGCAAGCGTCACGGCGCCACCCAGTGCCGTCCGTAGCGCCGCAAGGTCGCGCGGCGCCTGAGAATCATTGCCATCGCCGGACAGCGCCGCCTCCAGCGCACGGGCAAGGGCATGGGGAGACAGGGCGTGTTCGAGCCACAGCCCGACCCGGCCGAGCGCACGCCCGCGCACCGCGTCGAGAATCGAAAGGAGACCAAGCGCCGCCACGGCCACGAGGGTGAGGTGGAGGAGCGTATCCAGACTGCCGCTCGACAGTACCCGGTCATAGACCTGCATCATGTAAAGCGGGACCGTCAGGGTCAGCAGGTTGATCAGCAGGCTGAGACCGCCCGCCGCCAGATAGGAGCTTCGGCATCCGCGTAGGGCCGCTGACAGCAAATTCGTGCAGGGAGTGCCGCATGAAACCTTCATCCTCGTCCTCCCATCAGAGGGCTGGTCGCGAAGGAACCAAGCCGGAGCTTTCCGGCTGGGTCCAGGCACGATCAGAGCAGGAAGTCGGACGCGGAGAGGCTGCCGAAGGCTCCTTCAAGGAAGATCTCCCCATCGGCACCATCGCCGTTGAGGGTGTTGAACTGAACGACCGTTCCGGTGCTGACGCTGAAGTAGCGCACCTGCCCTTCGGCGGTAAAGTTGGCCTGCCCAACCAGGGTGAAGGGCTGGTTTCCAGCCAGCGACTGGGCCGCATCGAGGGCCGAGACGTCGATCCTGTCCGCCCCCCGGGTGAAATCCCGAATCTCGTCGCGGCTGAGGCCGGTGCCCATGTCGGACGGTGCAGTGTACCCGAACCGGTCGTTGCCGCTGTCGCCTTCCATGATGTCGCGGCCTGCCCCGCCGAACAGGGTGTCGTTCCCGCTGCCGCCGCCGAGAAAGTCGTTTCCGGTGCCGCCGGTCAGGACATCCTGTCCACCACCGCCAAGCAGCGTGTCGTTGCCCTGATTGCCGGCCAGGCTGTTGTTCAACCCGTTTCCCGCCAATGTGTCGGCGAAGGCGGAGCCCCCCAGATTTTCAATGGAAGTGAACAGATCGTTTTCGCTGCCGGACTTACCAACTCCGGTTTGGAGATTGGCGTTGACGCCGATCCCTGCCGTGCTGTAGTCGGCCATGTCGGTGCCGATCCCCCCATTCAGGGTATCGTTGCCGCCGCCGCCGCGCAGGGTGTCGTTGCCGTCATTGGCAAAGATCTGATCGGCGAATGCCGTGCCGCTGACGATGCTGCTGCCACGAAAATCACGGATGATGGCCATGAGGATGTCTCCTTCGATAAACTTCGGCTATTGCTGATCCACCTGCCTCCCGACGGAGGACTGTGCGGTGTCAAAGCCAATCTGCCGGGGCATCGTGAGACGGCGGTCAAATGGACCGTAAAACTTGCGTGAAAATCACAATCGCTTCCACTGACAACCTTTCGGCCTGATCTCCAGTGATAACAATCACTTCATTCCTGATGACCTTTATCGAGGAGATTGAAGATCAACAGGTTTCAGCATTCCCTTGGTGGTTTCTGTCAGCCTTTGCCCAGCTTGCTTGGGGGCGCGGAGCTGACGTAGAGGATCGCCTCCACTGTGGGGGAGAGGAATGCCCTACCGGTGTTGGCTCAGCTCTGGGGATTTGCGGACCATGGCGCGGATGCAGGCGAAACGCAGGATGTTGATGATGGCGCCGCCGGCGATTTCATGCTCGCGGGCAAGGCGGGCAAGGTCCACGTCCGGGGCGAGACCAAAGGGCTTGCGCAGGAAATTGCGCTCCCACAGTGCCAGACGCTGCTCCACGCCCGGGCGAGTCCAGACCGTGTGCCCGGCCGAATAGACCCCGGGGCAGGCGGCCTACCCACCTGCCCCAGCGCCGGCAAGTCCCTGAAGGAAAGCCGGCGCGCTACCGGACGGAGGCGAATGGTCAGGGAAGCGATCCGGCCGCCTTGGAGATCGGGCAGCCGAACAGGTCGCTCAACCAGCCGGCCACCTCCTCCAGCTTGTAGCCCAACGCGACCATCGCCTGCTGAACATAGGCCGCCGCCGCGCCCAGCCCCTGAAGGAGCTGCGCCAAGTCCTTGCCCAGCTGCTTGAACTGGTTCTGCAGGATCTGGCCGACCAGTTTCAGGCCGTCGACGAGGTTCTTCCACTGGCTCTTGGCCCAGGCGAGGAAGGCATTCAGGTCGGCAAGTGCTGCCTGCATCAGGGCCGAAGCTTCCTGCTTGACGGTGTCGAGGACGTGGCCGGCCACGTCCTTCAGGCTGTCGATGATCCCTTGCACGTTGACGTTCACCAGGGACACGGGGGACGCCTGGCTGCCCAGGGCCAAGGAGAGGCCCAGCAGCTCGAAGTCGAAGTACCCGTTCACCACGAGGCTCTGCTTCGACGCCTGGAAGGCCAACCCGGCCGCGACGCTGAAGTTCGGCAGCGCCACCTTGGGCACCAGGGTGACACCCCACAGGGTGATGCCGTCCCAGGTCAGGTTCTGCCAACCGAAGTTGAAGCCGAAGGAAGCGCCGAGCTGGTACTGGCTGGGGTTGAGCAGGAAGGTGATGCTGTCCCCGCTCCAGGTGCCGCAACCGGCGGCGGGCGTGCCCTCCTGCACCGCGTAGTCCAGTTGGAACTGGTTGTCGGTGGTGGCAAGGGCGTAGAGGTGGTCCTCAACCACGTCCAGGAACTTCAGGTACATGGACGAGTAGAAGCGGACCGGCTGGCTGTTGTTGACGCCCGGCACCACGATACCCGCCGGCGTGGCCGCGATGGCCAGTTCCGGCCCTTGGCTGGTCGGCTTCTGGGCCGTCGGATCCCAGCCCGACAGCATGAACACCGACCCCCAGGAGACCGGCTGCTGCAGGATGACGTAGCCGGAGAACCCGGCCTTGGGGTTGGCCTGCTCGGCCAGGGTCGCCGAGACCAGGACGTTCTCCTGCCCGAGGAGCGTGAACTGGGCCTGAAGGCCGAAGCCCGCCGGGAAGGGGCCACGGTCGCCGATCTTCTTGAGCTGGGCGCCCTCGACGAACCAGAAGGTGAACTGGGTGATGCTGATCACCTCGTCCAGGAAGGCCACCACGTCGGCCACTTCCGGTTCGCCCTGGGCCTGCAGGGTGGCGGGGGAGAAGTCCAGCGCAAAGGCAGCCTCGAGGACATTGGACAGGGTCATCGGGGCCTGGTCCGCCTTGGTCCAGACCGCGATCCCATTCGGGACCTCGAAATCGACCACCTCGACCTCGAAGCCGACCTCGAACTCGTACTGCGGCGCGTTCGGGTTCTGCAGCTTCAGGTCGCCATCCGCGGACAGGGTGACGCCGGCGGCCTCTGCGCCGATGGTGACGCCGCCGTCCAGTTCCACGATGGTCAGCGTCTCCAGGCCGAAGGGCTTGGCCCAGTTCGTCAGGCTGACGGTCAGGTTCAAATCGCCCTCGGCCGGTATGATGCTGCCGGTCAGGGAAAGGTCGATGGCCGTGCCCGCGTCGGGGTGGAACGTGCCGGCGGCGGTGGCGCTGATGCTGCTGTTGCCCTGGGCCGGGTCGCTCCATTCCAGGGTGAAGCCATCGAACTGGAAGATGCCATTGTTCATGGCGCTGAAGCTGTCGTTCAGCACCGCCTTCACCGTCGTCGCCCCGGTCCCCTGGGCGTAGGCGGCGAACAGGTCGAGCTGCGACACGTTGCCCATGAAGCCGGCGATGGCCGCGAGGCTGTCGGTCAGCTTCAGCGAGGTGAAGAACAGGAATCCGGGGGCGATGTCGAAATCCGCCCCCAAGGCCGGAACGGACTTCACGTCCAGCAGGCCCAGCGACGACAGGCTGGTGGATTTGCCTGCCACGGTGGACACGACCAACCCGCTGTTGCTGAAGGTCAAAGCGGAGAGGGCCGGCCAGAGGGAGCCGGGGGACCATTGCGGGACGACCACGCCCACCAGCACGCCGGTCTGGCCGCCCTCGTACTGCACGCGCAGCTCGGCGTCGGCGAAGGTCTGGCTTCCATAGGCCAGCGAGCCCTGGCCGACGAAGTCCAGGTTTCCGCTGCCGTAGGTCAGGTGGAGTTGGCCGTTCGCCAGGGCCGCCTGGTTCGCCGGCGTCCAGTCCAGAAGCTGCGGCCATGCCGCCTGCAACGGCCATTGCAGGCTGTTCCCCATGGTGGCGTCGAGGGTCAGCGCCACACCCCCGTCCACGTCGCTGAAGGTCAGCACCACCTGGGCGCCGCTGTACTTCGTGCTGGCCAGGGTCAGGGTGGCTCCGCTGGCCGTGGCCTGCAGGTCGATGCTGGCGGTCCCGACCAGTGCCTGCAGTTCGAGCTGCCGGGTGGACGGGTCCACCTTCAGGGTTGCCTCGCTGCCCAGTTGCAGCGTGATGCCGTTCAGGTAGTCGCTGATCGCGGTCTGGACCGGGCCGGGGAACTGGTCATGGGCAAGTTGGAGGGCCTGGGTGCCGGCGCTGGTTTGAAGCAGGCCTTGCAGGGTCGCATAGATGTTCGAGGCCATGGTCTCACTTCCCCAGGTTGTTCAGCGCGTTCTGCGCGAACTGCGTCGCGGCCTGACTGATCTGGCCCAGGTTCTGGCCGATGTAGTCGTTGATGGCGCCGATGATGGCCTGGATCAGCGCGTCCTGCCCCAGGAAGGCGTTGATGAAGATTTGGAACTGCTGGTCTTCCGGAGGCAGCGTTATGGCCAGGGTCACGTCGCCGGAGCCGGCCACCAGGGTGACCTGCGTATAGGTCAGCGCCAGTTGTTGGGGGGTGTCGCCGTCGGAGTAGAGCGAGGTCGTCACGCCGAAGGTGCCGCTGTTGTTGACCAGACTGATGTTCAGCGTGCCGCTGATCGGGATCGGCTGGTTCTGGTTCACCTGGATGTCGAGGCTGAACGGCGTCGAGGCCGTGACCGGCGGCGACGGCACGGTAACCTTCTGGTCGTTCACGTTCACCTGGGTCCCCGCCGGGACCTCGCCCAGCAGCAGGGTCGCCGTGGCCTGCTGGTTGACGCCGAAGATGGTGCTGTTCGGCGGGGCGATCACGTTGGACAGGCCGTTGATCACCAAATTGGCCAAGGAAATGTTGCTGAGTTGGACCGACTGGCCCAGGACGGACGTGCTGAACGGGCCGCCGATGGACAGGTTCGTCGCCGTGAAGGGATCCAGCTGCGGCGACTTGGAGCCCAGGATCACGGTGGGGACATAGACATAGCCGCTGGGGTCGTTCAGCGCGCCCCGGGCCCGGTCGAAGATGTACTTGTCGACGTCGTTGGCGTCCGTGTCCACCGTGCTGTCGGCGACCTGGGTACTGCCGAAGATGGTGTCGAGGGCGCTGGAGATCTGGCTGGTGAGCAGGTTCGCGACCTGCGCCATGTTGTCCGGGGACATCAGCGCGCCGTTGATCTGGTTCGTCAGCATCTGCGCCGCGTCGTTCGTGGCGATCAATTGCTTGAAGAACCCGGTCCAGAGCGGATAGAAGGCCGCCGCGGAGATCGCCTGCGGGAAGGGGACGGGCGTCAGGCTCTGGTAGTCCAGGTTCTGCAGGGTGAAGGTCGGGACCGCCCCCTGCACCGCCGCCAGGTCGAGGGAGTTGAGCGAGAATTGCAGCGCCGGCGGGGACGCGACGGTGACCGTGCCGTTGGCCAGCACCTGGGCGTTCGTCAGCGTCAGCAGCGCGGTGCCGGTGGCGCTGCAATCGAAGCCGTTCGGGTTCGCCGCGGACGGGGTCAGTCCCAGGCTGGGCGGGGGCGCCACCACGGTGCCGGACTTGTCGACGAAGCAGAGCGTCTGGGTCAGGACGAAGCCCAACCCCTGGAAGGCCGTCCCGTTGTTTGTGTCGGTGCCCTGCTCTGACCCGGACAGGGCCAGGGGCTGCGACCAACTGGCGCCGTTGTCGGGGTAGGCGTTCAGGTTGAGGGCGATCTGTGCCTGGTAGCCCTGGTTGTTCGAGGTGACCAGCGGCGGCTGGCCGCTGATCTTGATGTTCGCCAGCCCTTGGATGTCGATGTTCGTGGCGACCAGATTCACGCCCGCACCGGGCAGCGCCACGACGCGCAGCTGTTTTCCCATGATGTATGTGACAGCCGCGCCCGCGTCGTCGATCATCTGCTGCGTGATGGCGCCGGAGGGCGTCTTCATGCTCAAGCCCCGCAAGGCCAGGAAGAACGCGTTGAACCAGCTGGTGGCGAGGTCGTTGGAAATGGCGGCCGAGCCGCCGATGTTGTTCAGCGTCCAGAGGCTCTCCTGCAAGGGCAGGTAAGGCTGCTGGTTGTTGTCCGTCATGCCTGCGAGGGCTTTGGGCAGGAACAGGCCATTCCCCGGCGAGCCGTCGTTCGCCTTCTGCATCAGCGTGTTGTAGACGAAATTGAACAAATACAGGCCCATGACGTACTCCCGGGACGAAGGTCAGTAGGGTCGGTTGACCGCGTGCATGGTGATGTCGCGCAGCGCCTTCAGGTGCGGCCCTGGCGGCAGGCCGTCCAGGAACTGCACGGCCTGGAGGGCGGTGTCGCGCGCTTGGGCATAGGCAAGGGTGAAAGCGTCCGAGCGGCGGATCTCGTCCACCCAGGCGTTGATCTGCTCGGTGGGCGGCGTTTCCTGGCTGCGCAGGTAGCGCACCATGGGATGCATGTCGCCGAACAGCCGCATGGCGTGGATGATGGGCAGGGTGATGCGACGCTGGTGCAGGTCGATGCCCTTGCGCTTGCCGGCCTCCTCGTCGGAATGGGCGAGGTCGAAGATGTCGTCCATCATCTGGAACGCCCGCCCCATGTACCGCCCGAACGATCCGAGGCGGCGCAGCTCGGACGTGCGCGCCCGCATCAGGGCCGCGCCGGACTCGCAGGCCAGTCCGAACAGCACCGCCGTCTTGCGGTCGATGGTCGTCAGGTAGCGGCTGAGCAGGGAGTCCGGATGCCAGAAGGGCTGCGTGGTCATCTCGTCGATCTCGCCGCGGCAGATGTCGAAGGCGGAATCGAGCACCCATTTGACCAGTTGCATGTCCTCCTGGTCCTCGATGGCGTCGACGAAGCAGCGCACCGCCTGCAGGAACTGCATGTCACCGATCAGGATGGCCATCTCGGTGCCGCGGGCGGCATTGACGCTGTGCTGGCCCCGCCGCAACGAGGCGTGGTCGACGATGTCGTCGTGGATCAGGGTCGCGACATGCAGCATCTCCAGCGAGGCGGAGGCGCGCAGCACCTTCACCGGCAACGGCCCCTCCGCCTGGAACAGCCGCGCCGTGAGCAGCAGCATCAGCGGGCGCAGCTTCTTTCCGCCCTGGTACAGCGCCATCTCGGCATCGGACAGGTAGCCCTCCTGGGGTTCGAGCGCGGCGGACAACTCGCGCTCGAACCCCGCCATGTCGGCGGCCATCAGGTCCTGCAGGATGGTGCCGACCGGGTCGCGGGCCCCCGAGGCGATCCTCACGACCCGCTGCCCAGCACGGCCTTGGCGATCGGCTGCACGAGGGCGCGCTCCAGGGTGTCGGCGATGCGGTCGTGCAGCAGGCTCTTGACGAAGCGCGCCTCGCCAAGCGCCTCGCGGGCGTCCTGCGCCAGGCCGGCGCCCAACGCAGCGTCCCAGCCGCCGTCGTCGATGTCCAGGTCAAAGCCGTCCAGCTCCACCCGCCCGTCCAGCAGGCAGGGCTCGCCGTCCTCCCGCGTGCCGAACTGCAGGTAGACATAGCAGGCCAGCTCGGCCTCCAGCTGCCCGGAAACCAGGTCGACGGGCTTCTGGGCGGCAAGGCGGGCGATGTGCTCGGCGATGTCCGCCTGCATCCGGCGGACGAAGGCCCGCTCGTCCTCGCCCAGGCACATGGTCCAGCTTTTGCCCTCGGAGTCGCGCCCGCCGATCGGATTGCCGTTGAGCAGGGCGTGCACGTCGTCCACCGAATGCGGCTGGGCCGGCGTGCCGGTCTGCACCAGGTTGTAGACGCCCTGCTTGTCCATGGACGGCACGTCGGCGATCTTCTGCGTCTGGGTGTTGCCCAGGATGCTGCTGGAGAACGTCAGCGTCGCCGCGGCCGCCTGATTGTAGGGGTTGGTGGGGTCCGTAGGGTTGTTCGGGTTGGCGAAGCTGGCCATGGCGGCCAGCGTGGTCATCAGGGCCAACTGCTGGTTCTGCGCGTTGCCGTTGTAGGTGGTCGTCCCATAGATCTTGTTGGGGTCGTTCACCACGGGACCGCTGGCCGAGCCGCCTGTCGAGCCGCCGGCGGGGACGGTGGCGGTCAGGGCGGTGTTGGTGTCGTTGGCCATGTCCGAGATCTCCGGCGTGCCCCAGCCGATCTGGAAGGCATAGCCGTTCGGATCCGTGAACACGTCGTTGAAGGCGGCCCGGTGGTTGGAATAGGTGGACAGCAGGGCGGCGCCGTTGCCGCCCGGCACGTTCTGCAGGGCCGCACGCTGCTCGTTGGCGGTGGTGATCCAGGTGGGGTGCGCGTCCTGGTCGGCACCGCCGCGCCGCCGCGTGTTCAGCGGCAGGCCGGTGCCGGCGCCATCCAGCCCGGACTCCCAGATCCGGGTGCCCTGCAGGGTCTGCCGGCCGCGCAGGCGGATGTCCTGGATGCGGACCTCCAGCACGTCACGCCCCAGGGCATCCTGGCTGCGCTGGGCCGACACGGCGCTGTCCGCCAGTTCCAGCCGCAATCCGGCCAGTTCCACCCCCAGCGAGCCGCGGGCGAAGCCGGCATGGGCCGGCATGTCCGCCGCGCGCGCCAGCGGCAGCGCCGGTATGTCGTCAAGGGTGATCCCGTCAGGCAGCGCGGCACGCAGGGGGGCGCCGCCCGGCCGATTCCAGCCGGCGTCGAGGGCACGCATGTCAGCGTTCATGAACGTCTCTCCGATTCGGATTGCTTGATGCGGTCTGGCGCCGCGCGGTCAGCTGATGTTGACGGTTGCCGTGACCAGGACGTGGTCGGCGTCCGCGGTCGATATGTTGAGGCTCGATGGCGCCAGCTGCAGGTTGATCCCATCGAAGCTGATCGGGATGGTCGGCACGGTGAAGGAAGCGTTCTCGTTCAGCTGTTTCTGCGCCGCCGTCTGGACGGCGGACGAAATGAAGGGGTTGAGCACGGCGATGATCGTGGTCGCCGCGTTCTCCAGCACCGAGGCATTGAACTTCTGCCAGCCGCTGCCCGACGGCGCGTAGTTGATCTGAAAGCTGGGCAACGGCTGCAGCTGGAGCTGCACCGTGTTCGAGCCCGACACGGTGGGCGCCACTGTGATGGTCAGCGGGGTCGGGGTGGTCGAGAATGTGGCTTGCGCGAAATCAACCATGGAGGCATTCCCGTCGTCAGAGGAGGTTGGAGGCGGCTTCCAGGGCGCAGGCGCCCGGCACCAGCCACCAGGACACGCCGACGTCGGCCGTGGCGGAGAAGGTCGCCGTCACGTTCACGTTGGGCAGGGTGGAGGCGACGGCGACGCTGGCGTTGGTGATGCCGCCGGACAACGAGTAGCTGCCCGTCCAGTTGCTGTTGCTGACGTTGACCGTGGCCTTGCTCAGCTCCTGCTGGATCGCGCTGTTGTATTGGGCGAGCAGCGCCGTCAGCAGATTGCGGCCGACCAGCACGCCCAGCGGCTGCTGCGGCCACTGGACGCCCGCGATGTCCGGCGTGCCGTTGGCGACCAGGTTGCTGGCCAGGACCAGATATCCGTTCGTCACCGTCATCACGGGCGGGGTGAAGTCCTGCCCCTCCACCGGGATGCTCGACGGGATCTGGTAGCCCTGCAGCAGGGTCTGCACCTTGCTGTAGACGATGCCCGCGGCCAGTTCGAGGAAAAGCTGCTGCACGGCTGTGGGGTTGGTGGGAAGCACGGCTACGTTGCTGAGCTGCACCTGGCCATTGGCGATGCCCACCTGGGCGAACACCGTCATGTTGAAGGTCAGCGGGACGGGCGAGCCCTGTTGCATGTTGATGGTGGTGGAGACCGACGACAGCGTCACCTGGAACATCTGGTCAGTCGGATTGGCCGGCTTCTGCCCCGATGGGGTGAAGGTGTACTGGTCGTTCCATTGGTTCGCCGTCGGCGGTGACAGGACGAACTGCGGCGCGGAGCCGATTTGCCAGTCGATGCTGGTGACGCCCTGCTGGCCGACCGGATCGGTCCCTTGGAACAGGGTTTTCTGGGCGCTGCTGTTCGCATACAGCTGTGACATTCCCGTATTCAGGGTGCCAGCGTCCAACACCAGCGCGATGTCGTAGCTACTCATCGTGAAGCTCCCCTTCCTGGTGCGGCATCTGGTAAGGACTGTGTGTCCAATAGGTTTCCGTCCAGTCGCCGCCGTCCCGGTACCGGAGCGGGAAGTCGTCGAAGGACACTTCGCTTCGCCCGCGCTGGGGGTCCGCGACTGTGATCGCGCGCTCGGCGCGGCGGTAGCCGTCCACGAGCACGTAATGCTGCTGCCCGGAGCGCCAGCGGATGGCGACGGCGACGGGGCGGCTCTCGTCCAGCTCGCGCATCAGGCGCCGGAACGGCGGGCGGCCGCTGCTCCAGCCGGCCAGGCAGTTGACATAGCGGAGCGTGCGCTCCAGGGCTGCCTGCTGGTTGTACTTCTCGTCTTCCAGCAGTGCCCGCGGCGGCTCCCGGTCCGGCCGCACATCGTCGATCGCCAGGATGCGCCAAGCCAGCCGTTCCTGTGTCCAGGAGCGGTCGCCGTAATGGGCGGCGACCGCGCAGGTGACGGCGGACCAGCACCAGTTGCCACGGCTTTGCCGCTCCAGCGCGACTTCGAGCTGCCGTCCATCCCCTGCGGGTGCCGTTCCCGCAACCGGGTGCAGGGGACCGATCCGCTGCGCGGTCCGGACCAGGGGCTCGATCCGCAGCCTCATCCCAGCGACGCGCACTGCGGCAGGCGCTGGCCGATCTGCTGAGCGACGATGCTGTCGATCTGGGAGGAGATCAGGTTGCGGATCGCACCCTTGGCGGCGTCGAGGATCAGGCTCTCCAACGGCGACAGCAGGTAGTTCAGCACGCCCAGGTCGTTGATCCAGATCGACGCGTCGTTGTAATTGAAGGACGCGCTCAGGTTGCTGATCGAATTGAGGCAGAGTTGATTGTTGCTGATGCTGGCATTGAGCTGGGCGGAGCCGGAGATCGAGCAGCCGGTGATCCGGATGTTGCCCGACACGCCGATGTCGATCGGCCATACCTCAACACTGCCGCCCAAATTGGCACTCAAAGGGCTGTTCAGCACGGCTTGGAAATTCACCTGACCGCTGATGTTGGTCCCGGAGGCGGTGATGTTGGTCGCCACCAAGTCTGTGATCTGCAAAGACGATACACCCGTAAGGTCATTGACAGAATAGGAGGCGCTGCCGATCCCGATGCTGGCAGACCCGGAGGCCACGTTGTTGTAAGGATCATACCCGGCCGACCGGATGGCAGGTCCTATCTCCCCATTCAGCTGCTGAGTAAGGCCTTGCAGTATTTGATTGATCAAAGTGGCAAACGGATCGGATTGCATGTTTTGGCCCCAAATTTGTACGCGTAAAAAGGGTATCTATGCCATTTTATTTAGTCAAGCGCGATTGTATAGCGCCAAAAAATGCATTTAAAGCTGTGTATATCGTGAGAAAATCCATTTATGGGATTGATGGTCGTGTGGTCTTTAAGCGCATTGATGAATGGCGCCAGGCTGCGCGGCTGATGGGTCCGGGACGCAAATTCCCGGGTTTATGGGGTACGCAAAGTGTGGCGGCAGTTGCAGCGAAAGGGCATCGACGTGGCACCCTGCACCGGGCGGCCCGGCTGATGAACGGTATGGGCCTGGAGGCGACACGGGGGCAAAGCGGTGTGTACAGCGATCGGCGACCGGTTGGCGCCAACTCCGTCAATGCGCCGTGTTGTGCATCAATTTCCCGCGCCCGAACTGACCTGGGCCGCAATGGCGCCGTGAGGCCCGGACTCATAACCAATAGGCGACGGTTGCCGCGAAGTGGCCGGCAGCCATGGAATTGGTAGCGGAACGGTCATACCGTACTCTTGTGCTGCCGATCACGCCTCTACCAGCCCAGTTGCGGCTGGACCACGGTTTCCCATCGGCTACACTCCGCGGTACCAGCGGCCCTCGGCGTCTTGGGTTGCGGCTGGACCACGGTTTCCCATCGGCTACACTCCGCGGTACCAGCGGCCCTCGGCGTCTTGGGTTGCGGCTGGACCACGGTTTCCCATCGGCTACACTGACCAGCAGCGCCTCGCGCTCGGTGCCGGTGTTGCGGCTGGACCACGGTTTCCCATCGGCTACACTTCGATCGCTATGCCCACATCTTGCGCCCCAGTTGCGGCTGGACCACGGTTTCCCATCGGCTACACTCAGCCCGTCGAAGTGGGCCAGCGTGACGGTGTTGCGGCTGGACCACGGTTTCCCATCGGCTACACTTCGATCGCTATGCCCACATCTTGCGCCCCAGTTGCGGCTGGACCACGGTTTCCCATCGGCTACACTGAGACGCCCTGGCGGCTGGACAACCAGTCGGTTGCGGCTGGACCACGGTTTCCCATCGGCTACACTGACCTGAAGCGCTTCAAGGACAAGCCGGTGGTTGCGGCTGGACCACGGTTTCCCATCGGCTACACTCGCAGATGACGGCGCCGGCAACGTCCAGCCGTTGCGGCTGGACCACGGTTTCCCATCGGCTACACTACGGAGCTGCCGCATGAGCGACCTGATCCAGTTGCGGCTGGACCACGGTTTCCCATCGGCTACACTGATTTCCTCCGGCGGGATGACTTCGACATCGTTGCGGCTGGACCACGGTTTCCCATCGGCTACACTACATGGCGGGGTAAGGCTTTGAAAAAAATGCCTTATCCCGCCACTCCACTGCCTCGATTCCGCCGCTTGGGCGGTCAGAAAAGAACGTATTGCTCCGGATTTTTCCGAGAGGGCTGACGGACTCGGCCATCAAAGCACACGATGGTTTCATACTGCTTGTCCGTGATGAAGACGATGTGCACCTTGCCCGTGGGTGGAACCGCCTTCTCGATTCGGCGGGTCAGCGCTTCCGATTGCTCCTTGCCGACGCAGTGGCGGAGATAAACGGAGAACTGCGACATCTCGAAGCCCTGGTCCAGCAGGAACTTGCGGAAGGTCGTCGCGGCCTTGCGTTCGCGTTTGGTCAGGACCGGCAGGTCGAACAGCACCATCATCCACATGATCCGGTATCCGCTCAACATCGCCGCGGCCCGTCAGGCCGGTTGCGGCACGTTCAACCGCGCGGGTGGGGGTGCAGGCCACTCCAAAGGCATCGGCGCCCAGGCTTTGCTGCCTTCCCCGGCCGGAAGGTCGAGCGCCGCTTCCCCCTTTTCATAGGCCTGCGCCAGCGACGTCGCGGCCCGCATCACCACCGTGGACAGCGGCGTGGTCCCCTCCGCCGTCGGCAGGTCGAGTGACGGGACAAGCGCCAGGAATCGTTTGGTGTCCGGCGTCACCGCTTCGTGCCCCGCATCGGCCAGCCGGGCCACGGCGAGGTCGACGAAGGGGCGGAAAGGCTCCATCAGATCGTCCACCAGGCACAGCGGATTGGCCCTGTTGCGGTGGAACAGGCCAAGCGTGGGGTGCAACCCCGCCCCCATCACCGCCCGCGCCACGGTGGAGCGCAGGATGGCGTAGCCGTAGTTCAATAACCCGTTGACACCGCCGGCCTCCGAATCGCGCCGGAAATCGTCTCCGAACAGCAGCGGCCAGTATCGGCGCGCCGCCTGCGCCTCGATGTTGTCGGGGTCGCCGGAGCGCACCTTGCGAGCCAGCGCCTCGAACGCGCCGGCCGGCGCGCCGCGCGCCTCCAGCACCGCACCCTGCTGGCGGACCTTCGCGCGCACCAGCAGTTGCCACAGGCGCTTGGTCTGCGGCACCGAAACGTTCAGCTGGGCACGCATGCGCTGGGCCTGCACATGGTGCCCGTCCACCGGCCACAGGAAGGCCGCCGGCACATGGTTCGGCCCGCACAGCACCACCATGACGCCGCGTTCCGCCAGGGCCAGCAGCAGGTTGTTGGTGTAGGTCAGCCCATGGGCGTTCGCCACCACCGCCCCGATGTCGTCGAGCGGGACGCGCCCGATCTCCCGCCCTTGCCCTTCCACCACCAGGAAGCCGCGCGACAGCGACAGGTGGCGGCCATCCTCGGCGATCTCGACGATGCGGCCGGTCATCAGGCGGGCTCCGCCTCGCCGGAAACGGGCAACGCCGCCCATTTCGGGAAACCGGGATCGCGCACCGTGCCCAACGGATCGACGGTCACCCGCCGCGCCTTGCGCGTGCGCAGCTTGTCGAAGGCGACGATCAGCCAGCGGAACGGATCGTCCGGATCGGCGTGGCGCTTGTCCAGTTCCCCGGCATCCACATGCTCGACCATGCGCAGGCGGTTGTTGGCGGGCTCCAGCCGGGCCACGCGCATGATGCGCAGGCGCCCGTCATGGTCCAGCCTGACAAGGTCGCCCTTGTGCAGGCGCATGACGAAGCGCTCGCCGTCGGCCGGCACATAGGGTGCGGCACGGCCATCCGGCAAGGCGGTGCGGCGAGCCTCGAACAGGGTGGCGGCGCGCCCGGCCCAGCGGCCATCCGGAAGCGCCACGATGTCGATGTGGTGCACGTCGCCGGCTATCAGCCCCTTGTAGGGTTCACCGTCCGGCCCGGCGAGCCAGATCGGATCGGCCTCCTTGGCCAGCAGGCGGACACGCCGGATGCCGACCCAGGGTTCGGTCGCCGCCAGATCCTCCGCGGCCTTCGCCACCGCCTGCTTGGCGTCCAGCCGGTCAGGGCCGTTCCGGTGGAAGGCGACGCGCTCCTGCATGGCTTTGCGCAGGTCGGGGGCGCGGATGCGCGCGACCTCCTTCTCCGTCAGCCCGTCGAGCGGCTTGCGGTAGACAAGGTTGAAGCCGTCCGCCCGCTCCGCCTCCGTGGTCGGGCCATAGGCCGTGTCCTCGTGCAGGCGGCCGCCGGTGCCGTGCTCCGGCTTGTGCGAGACGGTCACGCCGCGCGCGCGGGCGGCCAGTTCGTCGCGGAAGCCGTCCCAGGGATCGTCGATGTCGTCCATCAGGCGGTCGAGCCCCAGATCCTCCGCGCGCGACGCCGCCTGGGCCAGCTTCTGCACCATGCCCTGGTCGATGCAGCCGATCACCGCCGCGTCCAGCGCGTGGTGCAGGTGGTTGTCGCGGTTCTTGGCGAAGGTCGCGTCGACCGGCACCTCGCCGCCCCCGCGGTTGTGGTCACGCAGGATTGAATCGACGCCCCAGCGCCGGCGCAGCATGGCGGTCAGCCGCCCCGGCGAGACGCGCACGCGGTCGGGATGACAAACATGGCGCAGATATTCCCGCGCCAGTCGGGCCAGATATTGCGTGTCGGTGATCTGCCGGGCGAGGAAGCCGCCTTCCCCGTCCCAGCGGTTCATGGCATCCGGGTAAAAGCGCTTGCGCTTGTTTTCCGGCAGGTCCTCCACGCAGCCGAGAATCCGCGACCAGCGCGCCTCGTCGCCGTGCCAGCGCTCGTAAGGCGTCAGGTTGCGCTTGTCGCGGTTGGCGGCGGCCGGACAGACCACCTTGTTGGCGGCGCTGTCGTCCAGCGTGCGGGAGAAGGGCAGGATGTGGTCGATCTCCACCTTTTCCGACAGCAGCAACTCCAGCCCGATGGTCTCGCCGGTGTAGGGACAGCGGCGGTTGACCCCGGCCCCCTGCTCTTCCCACAGGCGGAGCTTCATTAGGTTGCGGCCATTGACCGGCGCGTTGACGCTGCGCAGCAGGGCTTTGCGCTCCTCGTTCCGGCGCTGGTTTTCCGCCTGCTCCTTTTCCGTCCGGCGACGCTTTTCCTGGGTCTGCTTCACCTCGCGCGCCAGTTCCACCACGATCTCGTGCGGCGGGCCGTAGCGGTCGATCAGCGCGTTGACCACCGTCCGGACCTGATTGAGCCCGATGTGAACCGTCGGGTTGGCGAGCCGGCCGAGCCGCTTCTCCTCCGGGTCGCCGGGGTTGCCGGTGCCGAAGGCGACGTGGCGCTCCAGAGCCTTCGCGTAATAGGGAAGCCGGTCGAGCCGCTCGCCCGGCCGGCGGTCCGAATGGTGGGAGCCGGGGAAGGCGACGGGCACGGCCTCGTCATAGCGGATGGGCCGTCCCTCGCGCGATTCGGACTCCAGCACCGGCAGCAGCGCGGCCAGGGCCTTCCGGCCGACGCGCAGGTGAAAGTCGGGCAACCGCGCGTCGGCGACACGGGCCGCGGCGTCCGGCTCCAGATCCCAACGCGCGACCAGCCAGTCGATCAGCGCCCCGTCGTCGGTCTCCGACAGCAGCCGCTCGACCACCTCGTCCTGCTCGGCCAGGGTCAGCCGCCCCCAGCGCGGGCCGAAGCGCTTCTTGTCGGCGAGCACCGCCGAGGTCTCGTCGGTCGCCAGTTCCGGCCGGCGGGTGGATTCGTGGGAGAACCCGATGTCGGAGCCGAGTTTCAGCGCCTTGCGGATATCCTTGAAGCCGATGGCCTTGCGGGCCGGCTTCGCGCGCGCCGCCCGCAGGATCAGGTCGCGTTCCTCCATGGTCAGGGGCCGCTCGCTGCGGTCCGGCATGATGATCCGCAGGTTGGCGAGTTCGGTGTAGAGACGGAACCGCTGCGCCGAGGGCAGCGCGCGCGGGGCACGCTCGTCCTCGGGGATCAGGGAACATTTGCCGACCTGCGGCGGCTTCAGCGGGCGCTGGTGGAAGATGCGCTGGCGCAGGGTCGTCCGCGCCTCCTCCGTCAACAGGTCCGGGTGATGGCGCGCCTGCGCCGCCCACAGCGCATCGAACTCCGCCTCCAGCATCGGCCGCGCCGGGTAGAAGGGGTATTCGGCCTTGGCGCCCCGGCCGACCAGCCGGGCGCGCACGCTGCGCCCGTTCGCGCGCAGCCACGCGAAGAAGGCGCCCAGCGTCGGCGTGCCGGCCTCCGCCATCTGCATGTCCAGCCGGTCGATGCCGGAGCGGATCTTGCCGGCCTCCTCCTCGTCGCCGGTGCCGCGCATCGCCTTGAAGCCGCGGCGCTGGTTGATGTGGAACAGCGCGCGGCCGATCTCCTGCGGCTCCAGCCGTTCGGTCAGCCCACGGGTGCGAAGCTCGTAAGGGTCGAGCCGCTCCAGCGCCTTGCGCGCCGCCCGGTCGCCCGGCATCAGGCCGAAGCGGATCAGCCCCGCCATCAGCCGCGCGCGGCGCACCAGCGTCCGGTCGCGCCGCCGACGCATCTGCCGCGCGATGCGCCGCGCCACCGCCAGCGAAGTCTTGTCCTGGGGATTGCGTCCATCGGTGAAGATGCGCACGCCCATGCGCCGGATGCTCTTCGGCTTTTCGTCATGATCAAGGTCCAGCACGCACCAGCCAAGGGAAGCGGTGCCGAGATCAAGGGAAAGGCGGTAAGGCTGCATGGTTGACTTCCTCCAGTTTTTTCGGCGGATGCTGGCTGACGACTTACAGTGTCTATCAAAACCCGGTTCTGATGGGCTGAAGCCGTTGATTTCTCTCAACCTCAGACCGGTTCTGATCCACACTCTTAGCGTCAGCCAGCTTCGGGTCCGCCACCGACCCTCGCCGTCACCCGAGGTCGGGCAGGCTACTCGTGACGGGAGTAGCTCTGCATCGGAATCTACCTTTTTTACTCCGGCAGAACAAGTGCGTTCTTACAGGACCCTGGTGGTATAGCAGGCAACCGACAGAAACTTGCCTCTTGTTTGTGCTACCAGTAACGTCTAAATCATTGCGTACACGGCCCTTTCCCTGAAAGAGTTGTGGTTGGATCATCCTTGCCAGCGGTAAGCGCTAGCGAAGGTTTGAGAATCTTGTTGCAAGACGATTAGGATACGCTAACTTACTGCTGGTTGGAAACGTTGCCTGTTTTAGCCGATGGGAAACCGTGGTCCAGCCGTTAACAAGTCCGCCTCGGCGGACACAAGATGCGGGGCGGGCTACGGCTCGCCCCTTCTTGTTTGTGCAAGTTCTGATCCCCAGTCATCCGGCCTTTTTCCGGTGCGGCGTTATACGCGAAGGCTCCGCAACGCGTTGCGGCTCCGTCACGGGCGTTTCCGCAGAGTCGGATTGCGCCGGCTTTCCGCCCGGAAGCGGAAGCAGAAGATGACCTTGATCTCTGTCGATCGGCTTCGCCGCCTTCTTCCGGCGTTTCACCGCATCGGCCGCCGGTCTCGCATGGTTCAGAGCCAGGAGGCGGCGCAGAACCTCCTCGTCGGAAATATCGGCCGGCCAGCCGTAAGCGGCGGCCACGGCGGCGTCGAGAGCCGCATGGGCGTTCGCCAGAAAGGCCGGGCGCTGGTTGTAGAGATTGGTCAGGGTGCGGGTCTTCAGGATCGCAGCGGCGGCCTCGTCGCGCGGCAGCAGGCGGTCGGGAAAGCCCGCCACCACCTCCGGCTCTGGTTCTACAAGGTCCGCTGGGTTCAGCCAGTTTTCCCGCAGTTCGTTCAACCGCTGTGCCGCCTCGGCGATGGCCTGCGCGCGGGGGTCGCCGGCGTAGGATGAGGCGGGGAGGTCAGGCGTCAGGCCCTCCGGGAAGGGAAAGGTTTCAAACGTGGTGGATGGTGTGTAGCGGGGATCATTGCCAGCGCCGAGCCATGTGCACAACCGCAATGCCCAGAGTTCGTGGAAGCGGCTGTGCAGGATTCCAAAGGTCGTGTCATCGTCGCGGGTGATCACGTCCAGCAGATTGGCCGGCAATATGCTGGTGGGCTGCCATACGAAAACCCTATGCTTGGCGACGACCGGCGTCACCATGCAGCGTGCAAGCCTGGAAAGGTTGGTCCGTAGTTCGGGACGGGCGCGCTCGTGCTGCCACCATACGCGTCGGGTTCTTTCGTTGCGGTCTTTGCTCCGTTCTGGACGGACTTCGCGCAGCACATGCTCGAAAGGTGCCTCATAGAAGGCCGCTTCCTGTTCATCCATTCCTGTGAAGTCGATCACCCATGTGTCCGAAGATCGGCGGACGACATCCAGGGCGTTCAGCCAGGGGCGCAGAACATCGGCGTTCGGTCGTCCATTCGGGTTGGTCGGGCTGGACAACCACGCGCGGGCCGTTGAACCGGGAACGTCAAACGATCCGTATTTCTTGATGCCTTCGAAACACACCCCGACATTCTCCGCCAGCGGCTTCGCCGTCGTCAAATCCACGCCGCCCGCGGTCAGGTCGGCGAAGATCTCCGGCACCTCGCGGCCGTCCAGCCGGGGTGTTTCGTCCAGGCCCTTGGGGCCGAAGCACACCAGCGACACGCGGACGGCGACGCCGTCCACCGTCCAGGGCTCGTCGGACCATGCTTCCAGGATGGTGCCGTCGGCGCGGATGCGGTCGAGGACGCTGCGGTTGGCGCCGCCGCGGATGGAGTTGGTGGCGACCAGCCCGACGCGCTCGACCTTACCCTCTTCCAGCAGGGCGCGCGCCTTCTCGAACCAGTAGCAGACGAGGTCGGCCGCGCCCGGCACACGCCCTTCGAACAGGCGGCGCAGGCGCGTGACATACTCCTCCCCCAATTCGCCCAGCATCGTCTTGTCGCCGAGGAAGGGCGGGTTGCCGACGATGACCATCCGGTACGGCTCCCCGTCATCCTCATCGCCGCCGTCGTTCCCGGCCGCGGCGAAGGCCAGCGGATCGGGCCAGCGGGTCTCGCCGCCGATCAGGTCGACCAGCGCGTCCTTCTGCTCGATGGTCTTCAGCGATTGCAGGATGGGGTTGCGCGGCACGTCGTAGCCATGGCGGCGCATCCACTGGATCGCGCCGATCCAGACGGAGATGCGGGCCAGCTCGACGCCCAGCGGGTTCACGTCGATGCCCAGCACCGCTTCCGGCCCAATGGTCTTCGGGCGCTTGTTGCCCTTCAGATCGAGTTCGAGCTGGCGGGGGAAGCCGAAGGTCTCCCCGTCGATCACCACCTCGTGCTCCAGATCCTTCAACTCGCGCAGGGCCAGATACAGGAAATTGCCGGAGCCGCAGGCCGGATCCAGCACGCGGAACCGGCGCAGCCGCTTAAGGAAGCGATCATAGAGTGCCCGCGCGTCGCGGCACGCCCGGTCGCGCCGCCGGGGCGCCGCACCCCTGGCCTCGGCGAGCAGTGCCGTGATCCGCTCCCGTGCCGCCGCCCATTCGCGGCGCAACGGCCGGGTGATGATCGGCTCCACCAGCTTCATGATGGTCGGTTCGGGCGTGTAGTAGACCCCCACCGCCCCTTTGGAGCGGCCGTCGCGGTCGCGCCGCACCACCTCGCGCGCCAGCGCCCGGCGGCGCTCCGGGCTCAGGCCGCGCTCGAACAGCGTGCCCATGATCGTCGGGTCGATCTCCGACCAGTCCAGCCGCGCCGCCTCGCGCACGATGGCGAGGTCGTCCCCGTCCAGCGGCAGGGCACCGGCGTCTTCGAACAGGCCGCCATTGAACCATTCGACCTTCTCGAACCCCAGGCGCCCGCCGTTCTTCATGGACCGGAACAGCTGCTCCGCCAGGGCTGCGAAGTCGGCCGGGTCGTGCGCGGCCTCGTCAAGCAACCGGGTGAACAGGCCCTTCCCGAGCAGGCCGATATCCTCGGCGAACATGCAGAAGACCAGCCGCATCAGGAAATGGGCGACGGTCCAGCGGTCGTGCCCGCGTGCCACCATCCGGGCGGCCAGCGTCGCGAAACGGGCGGCCACGTCCTCCGTCAGCATGGCCCGCGTCTGGCCGGGGCGCAGCCGCTCCGGATCGGAGAAGGCCCATTTCAGGATGTCCCGCCGGTCGGGATCGAGCAAATCCCGCAAGCCGATCTCGTGCGTCACCGTGACCGCGTTGGTCCAGTTCGTGTAGACCCGGATCCGCGCCATGTCGCTGACGATCAGCAGCGGCGGGTTGGCCAGGGCCGGCGCATAGCGCTGCAGCTGGGCATAGGCCTCGTCCAGATTGCGGCCGGGTCCCTTGTACTCCCACGCGAAGCAGCCACGCTTCCAGACGTCGGCCCGTCCCGGACGCCGGTCCGTCTTCGCGACCGCTTTCTCGAAGCAGTAATCGGTCGCCGACGGGTCGGCTTCGGCAGGAGGCATCTCTGCCAGGACATGACAGAGATCGATGAAATGCTCGTGCGAACCCTGGCTCTCGCCCAGTGAGGACCGTCCCCATTTTCGGACGAAATCCTCCACCATCATGCGAGGCCGCATGGCGTTTTCAAGCATCTTGGCACGTTCTTTGGTATGTTTATCTACATCAGATACGCGCCATAAATATTAATGTAAGATTAAGCTCCGAAAACATCCAAACATATGCATTCTTTCTGGAAAACATGCTTTTGAATGCTTTTGGCATCATTGTTCTTATCGACAAGATCATTCTTAGAATTCAAACGATGTCTCTTCCGATCCTTTGATCGTATATATTGGGTCCATGATAAGGATGCCGCCCCCAGCCTTGGGCCGATCATCCCTTCCCTGCCATGGAATTCGACGAAGGGCAGGTTTCGGGGAACCGGCAGGAGGCAATGACGCGAGCAACGGGGAAGCGCCCCGAGCCGTCAATGCTGCGGCGTTTTGCCGCATAGAATCCGCTTCCCACTTATCTTGCTTTCCAGGCCGCCGGCCCGGGCCATTCACCGTCGCCGCCGGGCGGGGATCCCGAGTTGCGCGGCCATGAGGACGAGATCGGGCAATGACCGGGCGCCCATCTTCTCCATCACGTGGCGCTTGTGCACCTTTGCCGTTATCTCCGAGAGACCGAGTTCCCCGGCGATCGGCTTGCTCATCAGACCACCGATGGCGCAAGCCAATACCTCGCGCTCGCGGTCGGTGAGGGTGGCCTACATGGCCTACCCCAAGGACCTGCGTACCAAGCTACACAGCGCAAACCCGCTGCAGCGCCTGAATGGCGAGATCAAGCGGCGCACCAACGTCGTTGGTATCTTTCCTGGAGAAGGCGCGATTGTACGGCTGGTTGGCGCCCCGCTGCTGGAACAGCACGACGAGTAGGCGGTGTGCCGGCGCTACATGACCATGGAAAGCCTGACCGAGCTGTGCCAACCCTCCAGTCACTGACCCGCTGCCCATTGCAGCCGATTAGACCGGCAGATTCAGCTCGCCGAAGAGCACACAGGCCCTCTCAGACACCACCCATGGGGCACGATCAAGCCACCCCGAGGCATTCTTGCGCCCACGCATGGGCTTTGGTGCGTCAAAACGCTCCGCTTTGACAGAACATATCAGCCTTGCATTACCAAAACTGCATGATACAGGTACGGCACATACCTGAGATTGAATACATGCAAGTGTGTTCTAACCCAAGGTAGATATATATTAGCAAAAACGCCCGGACGAGACCGCAAGGCTCCGATCCGGCAAAGGGAGAACGCAGTGAAACCCTC
The DNA here is from genome assembly GCF_977007025.2 of Azospirillum largimobile. NCBI lineage: Bacteria > Pseudomonadati > Pseudomonadota > Alphaproteobacteria > Rhodospirillales > Azospirillaceae > Azospirillum > Azospirillum largimobile. Next base: position 106,591 of record NZ_CDRMUA020000003.1, on the reverse strand, counting down.
TGCTCTGGACCGAACTCCGTCTGGATCGCGCCGCCTGCATGACGTGCTTCGCCGGTGGGAGGCAGCGGCATCCTCGCTGCCCGAGAAGCGAAGCGAGATGAAAAAGGGCATTCGGCGGCGGTAATCAGAGAAACGCTGAGCCGAATACACCGGACAATACAAATATATGTGGGTTGTTGGAGTGCCTGAATGCTTCGCACCACCGACGCATATGGAACGGCTTATGCAGAATCGCTGCACGGCCGCTTCTTCGAACGCTGCAACGAGCGCGGCATGCAGAACCGCATTGCCCTACGCTCGACGGATCGCCAGTGGAGCTATGGAAAACTGCTGGCGCGCATCGAGGAGATCAGCGGCGCCCTGGACGAGGCCGGCGTGCGGAAGGGCGATATCGTTGCTCTTGCCGCCTGTCGGACATTCGACGCGATCGCAGCCGTCTACGCGGTGATGGCGCTCGGTGCCGTCTATCTCCCCATCGACAAACAATTCCCGCAGGACCGCGTGGCCTACATGGTCGGGATTTCCAGTGGCCGCTGGTTGGTCACCGATGAGCCCGATCGGTATGCGGGCCAAGCGCCAAGCTGCCGCATCCTGCCCTTGAACGATCTGGCAGGGCCGCGCAGGCCATGCGATCCGACAGCCGTGGCGGCCGATGACCTCGCCTATGTGATGTTCACGTCCGGCACGACAGGCCGGCCCAAGGGCGTGATGGCAACCCACGGCAGCGGGGCCCGGCTTCTCGATTGGGCCCTGGACCGTTTTTCGCAGGAAGATCTCCACTGCGCGCTGGGCGCGACCTCCTTTTCGTTCGACGTGTCCATCTTCGAGATCTTCGCGCCGCTGGCGTGCGGAGGCAGCCTGTTCCTTGTCAACTCGATCCTGAGTCTGGCGGATCTGCCGCAATCCTCCGCAATCACCCTGATCAATGCGGTGCCATCGGCCCTCACGGCGCTCCTGGCTTTTCCGCTGCCGCTGCGGGCGGTGCGCGCCTGCCTGCTCGCCGGCGAACCTGTCCACGCTCCCCTGGTGCGGCAGCTTCACCGCGCCGGAATTGCGCGGGTCTACAATCTCTATGGACCGACGGAGGACACCGTCTTTTCGACGGAACATCTGATCGACCATGACGTCGGCGACGAGATCCCAATCGGCACGCCGATTCCGGGACACGAATTCCTCATCGTCGACGCTAACCTTTCGCCTGTTCCCCCCGGTGAAGCCGGCGAGCTGTGCCTGTCAGGGGCAGGGCTGGCCAAAGGCTACATCAATCGCCCAGATCTCACCGCCGAACGCTTCCTGCCCTGCCCGGGCGAGCCGCGCCGGGGTGCCATCATGTATCGCACCGGAGACCGCGTCCGCCTGGGGCGGGATGGGTTGCTCCACTTCATCGGACGCCTGGACTCGCAGATCAAGCTTCGCGGACATCGAATCGAGCTTGAGGAGATCACGCAGGTCATCGTGTCGGTGCCGGGGGTGGCTCAGGCCAGCACGCAGCTCCGCGATCTCGTCCGGGGCAGCGATCAAGGGCGGGAAACCATCGTCGCCTATGTCGTCACGCAGCCCGACTGCTGCGATCAGGCCGGCGTGCGCGATGCGATCCAGGACGCCGTCGCGCGCCGGCTGCCGATCTACATGCGTCCCCGGCATTTCGTCTTTCTGGATGCCTTCCCGCTGTCGACCAGCGGAAAGCTCGAAAGCCGACACCTGCCCGCCCCGATACTCGATGCGGCCTGAAGCCGGCGCCGTCGGCAGCCACGCCTCATCGCGCATCCCATGAAGAAACCCTGTTCAACTGAATAAGGCGCATTCCTCCATGAGCCAGACGACCAGCCTTGCGCTTCAATCGGACAGGCCGGCCATCGAGCCGTCCTTTCCGGTCGTGATCAATCCGGCGCCCGGCGCCCCGGATGCGGTCGCGTATGTGCGCAATCACAAGGACCGGATTGAAAAGCTGGTCACGGAACACGGCGCGGTGCTGCTGCGCGGCTTCGATGTTCGCGAACCCGAGCAGTTCTTCGACATCATTTCCCAGATCTCCACCGAGATCCTGAACTACTCGGAGCGTTCCTCGCCCCGCCACGCGGTCAGCGACCGGGTCTACACGTCGACGGATCATCCGCCGGACCAGAACATCGAACTGCATGCCGAACAGTCCTACACTCTGAACTGGCCATGCTTCATCTGCTTCTTCTGCCACACGAAGCCTGGCACCGGCGGCAACACGCCGATCGCCGACAACAGGCGCATCCTGAGCCGACTTCCGAAGTCGCTGGTCGAACGGTTCGAGGCCCATGGCATCCTGTACCAGCGCACCTACACGCCCGGCCTCGGCGTGAGCTGGCAGACCGCCTTCCAGACCGAGGAACCCGCCCAAGTCGAGGCCTTCTGCAAGGAGCGCGACATCGACTTTCATTGGGACGCGGAAGGCCGGCTGAAGACGAGGCAGTACCGCTCGGCCTTCCAGCACCACCCGGTCACCGGAGAAAAGCTCTGGTTCAACCACGCCCTGTTCTTCCACGTCACCAGCCTCGAACCGCATATCACCGAAGCCCTGATCGAGGCGGTCGGCTATGAAAACGTCCCGACCAACACCTTCTTCGGCAATGGCGAGCCGTTTTCGCCGGAAGACCTCGCCGCGATGCGGCAGGCGGTCGCCGCCGAAAAGCGCAGCTTCGATTGGGTGAAGGGCGACGTCCTGATCCTCGACAACATGATCTGCCAGCATGGGCGCGATCCCTTCTCGGGCCAGCGGCGCATCTACACTTTGATGGCACGACCCTATCAGTCCATCCGGTCGCCGCTGACCCTCCGCCGCTGACGGCATCCCGCCCGATTACCGCTCAATGGAGACGATTCCCATGTCGGAGACGATTCCCATGTCCGCGAAGTTCACGGCGCCCGAATTGAACCCACGCACAGTTGCCGCCGATCGCCCCGTTCCGTCGGCTTTCGTCGACGAGACCGAAAAGTTCATCGCCGTCGTCGAGGACGGCACGCGGTCGCGGCCGCTGTCCGATTACATCCGCAGGCACAAGCCCGAACTGGACGAGATGATCGCCACGCATGGCGGCGTCCTGTTCCGCGGCTTCGCGGTGGAAACCCCCGCGCAGTTCCGCGATGTCCTCACCGGCTTCGGTCGCGAGCCGCTGCCCTACCTGGAGCGTGCCGCGGCACGGACGGAGGTGGTGAGCGGCGTCTTCACCTCGACCGAATTCTCGTCCTCGAACTGGATCGAGCTGCACCACGAGATGTCGTTCGCGCAGCGGATTCCCGAAAGAATCTTCTTCTACGCCGATACGCTTGCCGAGACCGGTGGGGAGACGCCCGTCGCCGACGAATATCTGGCGACCGCGCGCATCTCTCCGGCGATCCTGAAGGCCTTTTCGGAGCGCGACGTCCTCTACACGCGGAACTTCCGCAGCGAGATCGACATGGACTGGCGCTCCGCCTTCCAGACCGACGACCGCGCCGACGTCGAAGCGTATTGCCGCGCCAACGACATTTCCTTCGAGTGGCTCGGAGATGATCACCTGAGGACGCGGCAGCGGCAGAAGGCTTTCGCGCTGGAGCCGGGCACGGACAGGAAGCTGTTCTGCAACCACGCCCACATCTTCCACAGGGCCGCGCTGAACCCGGCGCTGCTCGCCGCACTGGTGGACGCATACGGCGAAGACCTGCCGCGCAACGTCCAGTTCGGCGACGGCTCCCCCATCCCCGACGAGATGATCCTGGAGATCCGCGGCATCTACGAAGACTGCCTGCGCACGTTCCCCTGGGGACACCGGGACGTGATGATCCTCAACAACGTCCGCTGCCTGCATGGCCGCGCGCCCTTCACGGGGCGCCGGACGACGCTGGTCTCTATGACCAACCTGATCTCCAGGAGAGTGTGATGGATACGCTTGAACAGACCGAGCCGGCCTCCGCCGCGATCAAGAACGAGCCGGGGAGCCCCAAGCGGCCGGTCCATCCGGTGATCCGTCCCGATGCGACGTCGATCATGGACCTGTTCGCGCAAACGGTGGCCGAAATGCCCGAGGCGGAGGCCTTCGTCGCCGCGGACCGTTCCTACAGCTTCGCCGAACTGGCGGATGCCGCCGCCCGCCTCGCTGCGGAACTGGGCCGGCGCTTCCAGCCGAAGGACCGGATCCTGATCTTCGCGGACCGGTCGTTCGACGCGGCCGCGGCGATGTTCGGCGTTCTTCGCGCGGGCATGACCTGCGTGCCGATCCTGAAGGATTTTCCCGATGACCGCATCCGGCACATCCGGACGGTCGCCAAGGCGGCCGGGGCGGTTTGCGAGCCGTCCGAGCTGGCCCGCGCCGAGGCCGTCCTGGACGTTCCGGTCCTGCCGGTGCTGGGCCATCCGCCGTCGTCGGACAAGCCGCATCCGGGTTCGGGCGAGGATGAGGCCTATATCCTCTTCACCTCCGGCTCGACCGGGGAGCCCAAGGGCGTGGTCGTCGCCCAGCATTCGGTCGTCAATCTCCTCAGGGCGCTGAAGGAGCGCATCTTCACGCCGGCCGAAGGGCGGTTGCGGCTGTCCGTCAACGCGCCGCTGGCGTTCGACGCGTCGATGAAGCAGTTCTTCCAGGTCGCGCTCGGGCGCACCCTGGTTCCCGTCCCGGCCGATGTCCGCGCCGATCCGGAAGCCCTGATCGACTTCGTGGCGGATCGCCGGCTGTGGGCGCTGGACGTCACGCCGACGATCCTGAAGGCCATGATCGCGGCGGGATTCGGCAGCCGGCCCGAGATGTTGCCCAAGGCCATCCTGGTCGGCGGCGAGGCCATGGACCAGGCCCTTTGGGACGAGGTCCGGCAGTGGACGTCCTGCGACGTCTGGAACGTCTATGGACCGACCGAAGCCACCGTGAACACGCTGGTGGCGCGGGTGAAGGACTTCACGCGCCCCACGCTGGGCTATCCGCTGACCGGCGTTTCGGTGGCGTGCGTCGACCCCGACGGCTTCGAGCTGCCGGCCGGCGCCGACGGGGAACTCCAGATCGGCGGCGCGGGCGTGGCAATCGGCTACATCGGGGCATCCGCGGACGAAAACGCGAAGTTCTCGACCGCCGCGAACGGCGCCAGATGCTACGACAGCGGCGATTTCGTCCGCCGTCTGCCGGATGGCAGCTTCGAGTTCCTCGGACGCCGCGACGATCAGGTGAAGGTCGCCGGGCAAAGGCTGGAGCTGGGGGAGATCGAGGCCTGCATCAAGCGCCTGCCCGGCGTCCGGAACGCCGCCGTCCTGATCGACAAGAGCGTCGAGGGAGACCCGCGGATCGTGGCGGGCGTGGTGGCGGACCGGCTTCCGTCCTTCACCGAGGCCAAGGACGAGCTGGTGGTCGAGGTCCCGACAGGGCATCGGATTTCCAGCATCAACGTCAACGAGACCACTTATCAGTTCAAGGAGATCTTCGAGGATCGCATCTACGTCGACGAGGACATCGTTTATCCGGAGGACGCCGTCGTCGTGGACGTCGGCGCGAACATCGGCCTGTTCAGCCTGTTCGTGTCCACATACATCCCGAAAGCCAAGGTCTATGCGTTCGAGCCTCTGACGCCCATCCGCCGGCGGCTGGAACTGAACATGGGTCGCTATGCCGCCAACGTGTCGATCTTTCCGTACGGACTGTCCGACACCGAGCGGGAAGAGACCTTCACCTACTATCCCGGCTATTCGATGATGTCGAGCCAGCAGGCCTATGCGGATGCATCGGGCGAGCGGAACGTCATCAAGAGCTACCTGACGAAAGCCGCCGAGAGCGGCGACCAGTCGGCGGCGCTTCTGGTCGACAACCTCGACGAGGTTCTGGAGGGGCGATTCGACGCGGAATACCACCCGTGCCGCCTGCGCCGTCTCTCGGACGTGATCGACGAGGCGGGCATCGTGCGCATCGACGTCCTGAAGATCGACGTGCAACGCGCGGAACTGGACGTCCTGCGCGGCATCGAGCCGCGCCATTTCGGGATGATCAACGCCATCTCGATGGAACTGCACGACGACCCGGGCGGGATGACCGGCGGGCGGCGGGCGGAAATCACCGCGCTGCTGGAACAGGCCGGCTTCGTCGTCAAGGCGCAGCAGGATCCGTTCCTCGTTGGAACGGACCGATGGAACCTGATCGCGTTCCGCGAGGACGCGCGCGACGGAACCCAGGTCCGCACGGTGCGCTTCCCGAAAGGAACGACCGTTCCGCGCCGTGATATCACCGAGGCGACCATCCTTTCGGCGCTGCGCACCACGCTGCCTGCTTACATGCTTCCGCGGACGATGAAGATCCTGCCGGACCTTCCCAGAACGCCGCAAGGAAAGCTGGACAAGCGGCGCCTGCTTCAACTGATCGATGCTCAAGACACGGGCGACACCATGACTTCCACACTTGTCGAAACGGAAACCGAGACCACCGCTCCGCGCGCCGAGCCGAAGGTGGACACCGCCGCGCAGGCGGAAACGCTGCTGACGCTCTGGCGGGAGGTGCTGCGCAAGCCGGACCTGACCGTCAATGACGACTTCTTCAACAACGGCGGCGATTCCATTCGCGCCATCCTGATGCAGTCCAAGGCGCGCGCGGCGGGCATTACGATCAGCCTGAAGGATCTGCACGCCAACCCCACCGTCGCGGGCCTGCTGCCGCACCAGGCTCCCGCTCCGGTGGTACCCGCTCCGCGCGCCGAACCGAAGGCGGACACCGCCGCGCAGGCGGAACAGCTCCTGGCGATCTGGCGGGAGGTGCTGCGCAAGCCGGACCTGACTGTCAATGACGACTTCTTCAACAACGGCGGGGACTCGATCCGCGCCATTCTGATGCAGTCCAAGGCGCGCGCGGCGGGCATTTCGATCAGCCTGAAGGATCTGCATGCCAAGCCGACGGTCGCCGGCCTGCTGCCGCACCAGGCTCCCGCTCCGGCTGCCCCCGCCCCGGTGTACTCCGTTCCGCGCGCCGAGCCGAAGGCGGACACCGCCGCGCAGGCGGAACAGCTCCTGGCGATCTGGCGGGAGGTGCTGCGCAAGCCGGACCTGACTGTCAATGACGACTTCTTCAACAACGGCGGGGACTCGATCCGCGCCATTCTGATGCAGTCCAAGGCGCGTGCGGCGGGCATCGCCATCAGCCTGAAGGATCTGCATGCCAAGCCGACGGTCGCCGGCTTGCTGCCGCACCAGGCTCCCGCCGCTCCGCGCGCCGAGCCGAAGGTGGACACCGCCGCGCAGGCGGAAACGCTGCTGACGCTCTGGCGGGAGGTGCTGCGCAAGCCGGACCTGACCGTCAATGACGACTTCTTCAACAACGGCGGCGATTCCATTCGCGCCATCCTGATGCAGTCCAAGGCGCGCGCGGCGGGCATTTCGATCAGCCTGAAGGATCTGCACGCCAACCCCACCGTCGCCGGCCTGTTGCCGCACGGGACCGATGCCCCGGCAAAGGTTGCGGGCGATGCGGGCGGGACCGCCCCGATCCCGGCGAGCCGGCAAGACGTCCGCCGCTGGCCCGCAACCAGCATGCAACGCCTGAAGCTGCTCGCCTCGATGACGCGGGACGACGCCCAGGTCTTCCACAACGCGACCATCACGCCGGTTCTGCTTCCCTTCGACGCGGATAAGTTTCGGCGGGCCCTGCACGCCATCCGCGCGGCTCACCCCGTGCTCACCGCCCGGGTGGAGTTCGAGGACGACGGCGTTTCCTTCGTGTTCGAGCCGCGCTCGGTCAACGGCGACCATGGCTATGAGAACCTGACCGCACTTTCGCACGCCGAGCAGGAAGCGCTGATCACCGACCGCGTGTTCAGCGAGCGCGCGAGCCGGTTCGACCTCCTGAAGGGCGGTCTCGTGCGCTTCGGGGTCATCGAGCGGTCGCCGCAGGTCTTCGAGATCCTGGTGGCCGAGCACCATGCCGCGCTCGACGGGTACAGCCTGAACGCGATCATCCGCGAACTCGTGGAGCGCTATTGCGGCATCGCCGTCGAAACCACCGACGATCTGACGGTCTTCGCGGCGGTGACCGACAACGAGAGCGAGGCCGACGGCAGCCACGAGACGCGTGCCTTCTGGGAGACGCGCTTTGCCGAGGTCGCCGCGCCGAAGCCCTTCGCGCGCCCGCGTCGGCGTTCGCAGCCGGCCCGGATGAAGCAGGTCAATGTCCTGGGTTCCGACGAGTTCTTCCCAGTCCTCCACGCCTGCTCGCGGCGGGCCGGGCTTTCGACCAAGGGCATCCTGTTCGCCCTGCACGTCGAAGCCCTGCGCGAGGCGTTCGGGGACAAGCCGTCCCAGATCGGCGTGGTGTATTCGCTTCGCCCGGAGGTCGAGGGCTCCCTGGACGCGATCGGCAATTTCCTGAACGTGCTGCCGGTTCCCACGGCGCGGGGGAACGACCTGCTGACGGAAGCGCGGAGCTTCGACCAGTTCGACCGGGCCGTGTTCCCGCACAAGGCCGTTTCGCACGACCGCCTGTCGGGGTGGCTCGGTGCCCGCGCCGAGATCAACACCGTCTTCAACTTCATCCAGTTCGCCGAGCCGGACCGGAAGAAGGGTGACAAGCACGAGACGGAACGTCGCTTCTTCGCCGTCGATGCGATGATGCCCCTGTCGGTCGATTGGGACCTCTCGGCCGACCGTCTCAACCTCGGCTTCCAATATGACGCGGAACGCATGGACGAGAGCCTCGCGCAGAAGCTCAAGGCCAGCTTCGAGCGGGCCGTCGCGCGGTTCATGCAGGCCGAGACGGGGCAGCAGGGCCGGTTCTCCGACGATGGGACCCGCGAAACGGTTCTCGGCATTATCGCCAAGGGCCTGCCCTACGCGCCCACGGACGGCGAACTTCTGGCGGACCTCGGTTTGCATTCGCTCCAGATGGTGCGGGTCGCGCGCCAGATCATGGACGCGTTCGCGACGACCTTCACCCTGGCGGACTTCCTCAAGCTGGAGACCGTCGGGGACGTGGTCGCGTTCTGCCGGGGCTTCGACAAGGCCGTCCAGGCGGTCTTCGTCGAACTGACGCCTCCGCAACCCCGCGGCGTGAAGGCGCGGCTGATCGGCTTCCCGCAGGTCGGCGTCGCCCCGTCGGTTCTGGACCCGTGGTGCGATCGGGTGCCGGATGGCGTCAGCATCCACGCGTACCGGTATCCGGATTTCAACGCCTCCGATTTTTCGGGCGTCTCCTTCGACCGCTTCGTCGGCGCGATGGTCAAGTCCCTTGCGCCGCTGGCGGGGGCGCCGATGGTCTTCGTGGGCAGCTGCTTCGGCTCCATCCTGGCCTACGAGGTGGCTCGGCGGATGACGGTACAGCCGGTCGGGCTGGTTGTGATCGGCTCCGGCGCGCCGACCATCGGCGCTCCGCCCCCCAACTATCACCTGTTGTCCGACGGCGAGCTGAAGAACGAGTTGATCCGCATGAAGAGCATGCCGGAACAGTTCCTGAGCGACGACGACCTGCTCGCCCAGGTGTTCGTCAAGCTGCGCGGCATGTCGAAGCTGGCGGCCAGCTACCGGCCGGACCCCAAGCCCCTGCGCCGGTGCGAACTGACCTCGATCTGGCCGCGCTACGACGTCTCCTGCGGGCGGCAGGACATGATCGCCTGGAGCAACCTGACTGACGGACGCTTCACCTTCGCGGAGATCGAAGGGGAGCACGCCGTGATCATGGAGAACCCGCTCGCCGTATATGAGCTTTCCGGCCTGCACGGCTTGCTGCGGGACCTGGTGTCCGCTAAGGCGGTGGCATAGCCGGACCGACCGCATCCCGGCCGCCGTGAGACGAACTGTCACATGGCGTCCGGGTGTGTCGGCGGATGATTTTTACAACCTTTGCTAACTATCGGCATCGGCCGGGATTCTCATTCCGTCGCCGCAACCACACATGTCGGAGGACAAGTCATGCCTGTGATCGTTTTTGAATCCGGAGCGCTGACGAAGGAGGTCAAGGCCGAGCTGATCCAGCAGCTGACGGATATTTCCGTGAAGATCACCGGGATTCCGAAGGAGCTTTTCCTGGTGTCGATCCACGAACTGCCGGACGAGGACATCGCGGTTGGGGGCGTCACCGTCAAGGAACTGAAGCAGCGTCTGGCCGAGCAGCGCGCGCGGAACGAGGGCGCCGGGACGGTCTCGGAAGGCTGATCCGGCGGCCCCAACCGGAAGAGGCTTGTCGAAGCTGAAGGGCCGGAGCACGCATCGCCCATCGGAATGGATGCCCTCCGGCCCCGCGCTCCCCGACAGCCCGATGATGCTGCGATTTCAAGACCCCAAGACGATCGGCGTCCGAATGAAGATCCTAGTGCTCAGCCAATTCTCCGATATCATCGAGAACGAGGTACCGAAGCGCGACCTGGAGATCGTCTACCATCGCGACGTTCGGACCTTCGACATTTATAAGTTCTATGCCGAATACCCGTTCGATCTGCTCATTTGCTTCGGGTATCTCCGCGTCCTGCCGGTCGCCGACCCGCATTTCGGCAAGGTTCGCTTCGTCAATCTGCACACCAGCCTGCTCCCCTACGGGCGCGGCTTGAATCCGAACTTCTCCAGCTGGCTGAACGGCGAGCCCCATGGGGTGACCATTCACGAGATGGACGGCAGTTACGACACCGGCCGGATCATCTGTCAGAAGAGCCTGAGCTTCGACATCAAGCGCGAGACCCTAAGGTCCACCTACTACAAGAAGATTCTGTCGGCCATCGAGCTTCTGGCTGAAAAATGGGATGACATCATCGCCGGCAACTATGTGACGACGGCCCAACCGGACGGCCCCGGCTCGCTGATGACGCTGCAGAAGCTGCGCTCCTACGCCCACGTCCTGGACGCCTACAACGACCAGCCGTTGATCGACTTCCTGACGGCGGTCGAGGACGGGCGGATCGTGCCGGAAAAGGCCTAGGCCGGAATCCTCGGCATGATCCGGCTTTGTGAGATGCGCCTCGACATCGACGCGCCCGGAGGACCACTGGCCTTCGTGACGGGAGCCTACAGCGTGCCGGACGGGGCGGTCTTCGCCCATGGCGACATCGCATTGCCGGAGGCGCTGCGCAGGGCCGTGCCGAAACGCCAGATCGAGTTCCTGGCCGGACGGACCTGCGCCGCACGGGCTCTGGGGCTGCTCGGCCTCGCACCCGCTCCGCTGCCGGTCGGCAAGCGGGGAGCGCCGCTTTGGCCCGGGGACGTGGTGGGCAGCATCTCTCATTCGCGGGGCATGGTCGTGTGCATGGCCGGACTGCGCCCCGGTTACCTGGGCTTGGGCATCGACATCGAGCATGTGGTCTCCAGCGACGACGCAACGGCGTTGGCCCCGGACATCGGGACGGAGCGCGAATTCGCTCTGCTGGCGCCGTTCCACGAACGCCGCATGGCGTTCACCGTTCTCTTCTCCGCCAAGGAGGCCGTCTACAAGGCGATCCACAGCCGCGTGCGGCGCGTCGTCGAATTCAACGAGGTCACCTGCACCGAGGCATCCGCAACGGCGCTGAGCTTCAGGCTGCGGCCGGAACTGGCCGAGGAGGCCGGCTTGTTCGGAGAGGTCGGCGTCCTGGTGAAGACGTCGGAAGACCATTGCGTGACGCAGTGCCGGCTGTGACGATGCGGCCCGGCAACCCGCCCTCACACGGCGACGGAGCGCTCCTCCCCCTCGTCCGCTCTGCTGTCGAGCAGATTGCGAAGGGTGGTCAGCGCGCGGGACAGGTCGGCGCGCGACGGTCCGCCGAGGCACAGGCGCAGGCCGGAGTCGCCGACGTCCGGGTCCGGCATCACCGCGGTGGGCGGCGTCAGAATGACGCCCGCCGTCGCCGCGCGGCGGGCCGTCCGCTCGGCGGCGAGGAGAGGCATGGGCAGCCAGGCGTGGAAGCCGGCGTGGTCGCACGGCACGCGCAGTTCGGGCAGAGTCTCGCGGGCCAACGCCATGCGCCACGCCGCCTCCATGCGGATGGACGTGCCGATGGAGACCGCGGTGCCATCGACGACCCAGCGCTCCAGAATGGCGCAGGAAATCGGCGATGCCATGGAGCAGGTGGCCTGGAGCCCGGCGCGGGCCGCGTTGAGGTATGCCGGCGGCACGGCCAGCAGGCCGAGACGCAGTCCGGGGCTCAGCGTCTTGGAAAGGCCGTTCACATAGAATGTCCGCTCCGGCATGAGGTCGGCGAGTGTCGGGAGGTCGCGCGGTGCGAACAGCGAATAGATATCGTCTTCGACGACGAGCACGTCGTGCGCCCGGCAGACCCGCAAGATGTCGGCGCGCCGGGCGGCTGCCATGCTGGCGCCCGTCGGGTTGTGCAAGGACGGCGTCACGTAGACGGCGCGCCGGCCGGCGGCGCCGGCCGTGGCAGCCAGGGCCGCGTCGAGCGCATCGGCTCGCAGGCCCTCGTCATCGAGAGCGACCGGCGTCATGGCGATCCCGGCATGCCGGGCGAGCGAGATCGCGCCTGGATAGGTCACCGCCTCGGTGAACAGCCGGCCACCCGTCCCGAGTGCAACGGCGAAGGCGACGGCCAGGGCATGCTGTGCACCGTTGGTGATGAGCAGCCGGTCGGGCGGAACCTCCATCCGATGATCGGAAAGCCAGCGCGCCATGGTGCGGCGATGCGCGAGGCTGCCCATGGGCGGGTGATAGCTGCCGAAGGTCGCCGCATCCATCTCGCGGGCGAGCGCCTGAAAGGTGGCGGCGAGCAACCGGTCGGCGAGCATTTGCGGCGGCGTGTTGACGGACATGTCGACGACGTTCGCCGCCGCGCCGGTGCCGCCGGCAACAAACATGCCCCGCCCGCGCTCGCTCTTCACCAGTCCGCGGCGCTCCAGCAAGGCATAGGCGCGGGTCACGGTCACCAGCCCGATTCGCAAGCGGTAGGCAAGATCGCGATGCGACGGCAGGCGCGCTCCGGCCGGCACGACGCCTTGGGCGATGTCGTCGGCCAAGGCCGCCGCCATCCGTTCATGGACCGGGCCGGGGACATCGGCCATTCGCGCCGACCAAGGCGAGGCAAGACGCATCGTAACACCCTAATAGTGTCATATGACACAATAACGTTATGCCCAAGAGTGTCATGGTTTTAGGGTCGCCGCAATGCAGTCGTTCCTTGAGGACGCTTCGATGACGTTCGAACTCATTCTCACCTTTGCTGCATACGCTTTCGTCACTTCGATAACTCCGGGACCGAACAACACCATGCTCCTGGCCTCGGGCGTCAATTACGGGCTGCTGCGGACGGTTCCTCATATTCTCGGCGTCAGCCTGGGTTTCGGGGCCATGGTGTTCGCGGTCGGCTCCGGCCTTGGCAGCCTGTTCGTGGCTTTTCCAGCGCTGCACACCGTGCTGCGCTGGGTCGGGGCGGCATACCTGCTCTGGCTCGCCTGGAGGATCGCCGTTTCGGGTGCGACGAAAGACGAGGCCACGAACGCCAATCCGCTGACCTTCCTTGAGGCCGCAGCGTTCCAGTGGGTCAATCCGAAGTGCTGGGTGATGGCAACGGGCGCCATAGCGACCTACATGCCGCCGACCGGCGACGTGAGCGATCTTATGGTGATCACCGTCCTGTTCTGCCTGATCAACGGTCCCTGCGTGGGATCGTGGGCCGGGTTCGGGGTGGTGCTGCGGCGCTGGCTGAGCGACCCGCAGGCCAACCGGGTCTTCAACGTCGCGATGGCCGTTCTGCTCGTCCTTTCACTTCATCCGCTTCTGACCGAAGGGATGGGGTAAGCGCCCGGCCTTCCGCCCCCTCCCCCGCCGCAATTGCCGATCACCGTAAACCAAGGAAGAAAGGAAACCATCGTGACCTCCATGAATCGTCGTGCCGTCTTCATGGGCGCGGGCATTGCCACTCTGGGCCTCGTCGCCGTGTCGTCTGCCGCACACGCCCAGGCGACGGAAAAGCCACCGGCCGCCGCCGCGCCCGCGGGATCGCACCCCGTGACCGTGGTGCTGCGGCTGAGCGCCAAAGATCCCGCGGCCTTCAAGGCGCATCTCATGAAGACGGTTCCCGTGACGCGGGTCGCCTCCGGCTGCCGCTACAGCCACTCCTTTCAGGATCCGCAAAATCCGACCGAGTTCATCCTGATCCAGGGCTGGGACTCAGCGGCGCAGCAGCAGGCTTACGTTGCATGGCGCAAGCAGACCGGTGACCTGAAGCTGCTCATGGATTTCCTGGCGAAGCCACCGATCGTCGAGACCTTCGAGCTTTTCGACGCCTGAATCGTGGTCTTGTCATACCCAAATCCCAGGTAAGCGTTGAACCGCTCCGGGTTTGTTGGAGGCCCCGTTTCCAGAGAGGATGGGGTCTCCATGACCGGCCGTGTCATGCCTGTCTCCCGCAAGATCGCCTGATCACCGCAACCCGCTGGTGAATTCCGCTCTCACGCCGATTTGTGCACCAAAGTCCTGTGCCGTACGATCCGAACGTCCGGTCGTCGCCGTCGGGTGGCGGTGCGGGCCGCGCATGCGTCTCCTCCAAGAGGAAGGGGAACCGCCGCTGCGGCAGCACCGCAACGATCAAGCTGGCGCGAAAGCTGACGGAACCCCATATCGGTTCCGGATGCACAGGATGAGGACTTTGTTATGGCAAACAAAGTGGCCCGTGTTACGGCGGTTGGGCTTGTCACTGCATTCTTTGCAACAACAGCAGCCGATGGCGCATCGGCCTGCTCCCGCATCCTGTCGAATACGAATGGTCAGGCCAATGTCGTCGCTCGGACCATGGATCTTTACCGCTCGGATGCTGCGAAGATGGTCGTCTATCCGCGCGGATTGGAGAGGGTTTCGAAGACCGGTGACGGCAAGTCCTTCAACTGGGCGTCGAAACTGGGAAGCGTGGCCGTCACTTCGTTTGGAAGCGCGACGAGCGACGGAATGAACGAAAAGGGGCTCGTGGCCAACCTGCTCTATCTTGGCGACACCAGATACGAGCAGCGTGACGGTCGGCCCGGACTGTCGAATCTGCTATGGGCCCAATACGTGCTCGACAACTTCGCTTCGGTCAAGGAAGCGGTCGAAGGATTGAAGGACGTTCAGATCGTTCCTGTTGCGCACGACGGCAAGCAGTGGCCGCTTCATCTCGCAATATCGGATGCCGAAGGGGATTCAGCCATCGTCGAGTTCGTCGACGGCAGGATGGCCGTTCATAAGGGCAAAGAGTTTACCGTGATGACCAACGAGCCGCCGTTGGAGACTCAGCTCAACAACGTCCGGAATTACAAGCTTTTCGGCGGCACGAAACCGATGCCGGGCGATATCGATCCGGAAAGCCGGTTCGTCCGGGCTGCTTCGTACTTGAAAACTTTGCCGCCGGCCAGGAGCGTGCCGGAAGCCATCGCCGGCGCTCAATCCATTGCCCGCACCGTAGCAGTCCCGCCGGGCGCCAAAGATACCTCCGGCGGCGTTGCCGAGGATGCGTGGCCGACACTGTGGTTCACGCTGGCCGACTCGACCAACAAGACTTATTTCTTTCACTCCGCCAGCTCTCCCAATCTTTACTGGGTCGATCTCGCGAAGATCGATTTCGGGTCGAAGGCAAGCGAACGAGCTATCGACGCGTATGACTGGGCCCTTGCCGGGGACATCACGCAGCGCCTCACCAACACCGATTGAAGCGATTCCGCCAGGTATCGCACCAAGTCTGAGCTGACGAAGCCGAGGGTCGGCGGGCGGACGCCATGAATTCCGCACAGCGCGACCGCCGTATTCAGCGGATCGCCGAGTTGGACCGAATGGGCTGGCAGGCGGCGACCGGCTACGGAAGGTCTACCTCCCCGTCGCGCAGCGACACCGCATGGTCGAAGCGGCTGAAGATCGTCTCGTCGTGCGTGACCACCAGGACCGCGGCCTGCTGTTCAAGGGCGAGCCGGCGGAGCAGGTCCATCACCATGCCGGCCCGTCCGGAATCGAGTGCCGTCGTCGGTTCGTCGGCCAGGATGATGCGCGGGCGGTTGGCGAGCGCGCGGGCGATGGCCACCCGCTGCGCCTCCCCGCCGGACAGCCGGGACGGCAGCGACGCGCGGCGGTGCCCGACCTCCAGATAGTCGAGCAGGGCCCGTGCCCGCCGCCGCGCCTCCTGGCCGGAAACACCCGCCAGATCGAGGGCGACGGCGACATTCTCCTCGGCGGTGAGGAACGGCAGAAGATTGTGGAACTGGAAGATGAAGCCGATCTTCTCCAGGCGAAGCCGGCGCAGGTCGGATTTCAGCCAGCGGCCGTCATAGACCGTCTCACCGTCCAGATCCATGCGGCCGCGCGTCGGCTCGACGATGCAGCCGATCAGGTTCAGGAGCGTCGTCTTGCCGGAACCGCTCGGACCGAGCAGCCCGACCACCTGCCCCGGATAGACCCGCAGGTCCGTGTCCTGCAGCGCGTGCACGGCGGCCTCGCCGCTGCCGTAGGTCTTGGCAATCCCCCGAAGCTCGACGAGCGGTGCCGCCATCGCCTCAGCCTCCGAGCGCGGTCGCGGGATCGACCTTGAGCGCTAGGCGGACGCCAAGCCCGCTCGCCACCACGCAAATGACCAGCACCGCCGCGCCCAGCATCAAGGCATCGTCCGGCAGCAGCAGCAGGCGGCGCGGGAAATGGTCCTTGGCGAGCAGGATCAGCAGCGTGCCGGCGCCCCAGCCGATCGCTCCCATGGCAAGCGCCTGCTGCACGATCAGGGCGACGATGGTGCGGTCGGGTGCGCCGATCAGCTTCAGCGTGGCGATGGCCTTCACCTTGTCCATGGTCAGCGTGTAGAGGATCAGCGCGATCACCACCGCCGACACCGCCATCAGCAGCGCCGTGAACAGGCCGATCTGCCGGCGCGCTTTCTCGACCACCGACTTCAGCAGCAGCCCCTCCTGTTCGCCTTGCGTGAGCGCCGCGACGTGCTTCCAACGCGCCGCCTCCGCCGCCACGCGGGCCTCGGACACGCCGGGCAGCATACGCGCCGCCACCGCGTTCACCGTGTCGAGCCCGGCCGGCAGGCCGCCGCGCGCCAGTTCGCGGCGGGCGGCCGGCGGATCGAGTTCGAACTGCAGGCGCTGGCTGTCCCGCAATGTCAGGTGGACGACCGGATCGCCACCGGACGCGACGATGCCGTCGGTCAGCCCGACCACCTCGTAGACGTCCCGCCCCAGCCGCACGCGCTCCCCGATCTCCAGTCCGGCGCGACGGTCGGCGAGCATCTCGTAATGACTGCGGGTGATCGGCCGGCCGGCGGCGAGGCGCCCCGGCTCGCCGGGTCGGCCCGGCTCGTAGCCCACGACATACAGGCGCAACGTCCGCCCGCGGTGCGCCGTTTCCACCGACTGGAAGGTCAGAGAGCCGGCTGCGGCCACCCCGGCCAGCCGCGCCACCGCGTCACGGTGATCGCCGGGGATGCGCGAGGCCTCCGCAAAGGGCCCGCGCGTGCCGGATTCGACGATCCACAGGTCGGCCCCAGGCTGGCGTACCAGCGTCAGCGCCTCGTCCACCAGCCCGCGGTAGATGCCGATCATCGACAGCACCACACCCAGCAGCAGGCTCAGTCCCAGGCAGGTCAGCAGGAAACGGCCAAGATTGTGGCGGACATCGCGCACCGCGAGGTTCATGGCGCCGTCTCCAGCGGCTCGGCGCGCCGGCCCTCGCGCAGGCCGGACACCGGGGCGACGACCGCTCGCGCGCCGTCGGGCAGGCCGCCGGTCACTTCCAGCCGGCCGTCCAGCGTGTGGCGGCCGAAGCTCAGCGCGCGGTGGGCGAGCCGGCCGTCCTCGACGGTCCACACCATGCCGCTGCGCCCGTCGAAACGGTCGACCGCCGCCTGCGGCACCAGCACGGCACGTGGCAGGGAACCGACGGCAATGGTCGCCTCCAGCTGTTCAGCGAGGTGGACGCGGGACGGGCAGACCTCGCATTTCAGGTAGACCTTCCGCTCCTCGGTGACGCGGTCGCTCTCCAGGTCGATGCGCACCACGCGCGCCGCGAAGGTCCGGCCGGGCAGCGAGCGCAGCCGCACCGCCGCCCCCTGCCCTTCCGTCAGGCCGCCAGCCGAGGCCTCGTCGATGTGGACCAGCGCCCACACGCTGTCCGGAGCGATCAGGGTGAACAACGGTTCGCCGGGATTGACGGCGGCGCCCAGCTCCTTGTGGCGGGCGATCACCAGCGCCTCGAACGGCGCGGTCAGGGTGTAGCTGTCGAGCCGCGCGGATTCGTAACGCAGCCGTGCTTCGGCGTCGGCAACCGCGGCATCGGCCAGCGTGAGGTCGGATCGCGCCAGCGCCAGCTCCGCTTCGGCGACCCGCAGGTCGGCGGCACTGTCCTGCGCCACCTCGACCGACACGCTGCCTTTGGACAGCAGTTCCTGCCGCCGTCCGGCGGCCTGCCGGCGCTTGTCGAGCAGCGAGTTCGCCTTGAGGATGGCGGCGTCCGCCTTGGCGCGCGCCGCGCGGGCCTGTTGCAGCGCAGCCTCGGCTTCGGCGACGCGGGCGTCCTGCTGGCGGGTGTCGAGCCGGGCGAGGACGGCGCCCTTCGGCACGCGGTCCTCGTGGTCGGCGAACAGCCCGGTCACCGTGCCGGCGACCTCCAGCCCGACCGCCGAGCGCACGCGCGCCTCCACCGTACCGATGCCGTAGACCTCGATAGCGACGTCATGCTCGACCGCGGCGACGGTGACGGCGACCGGGCGGAGCCAGACCGCCCACCCTCCGGCGGCGAGGGCGCCGGCGACCAGCATCAGCACGAGTCCCAAGCGCCACCGACGCATCATCGGATTCCCCTTGGCCATTCCCCCACCGCCGGCATCGTACCCCCCGGCCCCGGCCATGTCGGTGAGACAGTCACCGACGCAGCCGGGACGAAACGCCGCACGTCGTGGACGGAAACGGTACGGCGGTGAGCCGCAAGTCCCGAAGCAGGGGCATCGCGGCCACTACGCCACGGAGACGCGCTCGAGCTTGGCGGGGATGCCCTGGCGGACCGCGGTGCCGGCGATCGGATCGACCCACACCGAGGCGCCTTGGCGCGTCGGATCGACGAGGCCGAGGTCGTTCAGGTTGATGCCCGCGGCGATCTCCGGCACATCCGGCTGCCGGCGGTCGCCGATCACATGGGCGCGGGCGCCGAATTCCTTGTGCCCGAAGCCATGCTCCACCGCGAGGACACCCGCCATGACGCCGTGGCGGACGATGGCGGTCGCCGGTTCGGTCCCGCCCGGCGTGGCGATGCGGATGCGGTCGCCGGTCTCGATGCCCAGCCGCCGGGCGTCCTCGACGTTCACGCCGACCGGGTTTTCCGGGTGCAGGTGGCGCAACCGCGTCGCCCCGATCATGTAGGCGCTGACCAGCACCGACTTGGAACTGACCAGTTGGAAGGGCCAGTCCTCCGGCGGGTGGACACGGCTCACCGGCGTGCCATCGGCGAAGACCGGCGGCATCCAGGTGGCCGTTCCGGCCCACCGCCTGCCGGTGACGCTGCTTTTCGAGGCACCGAGCGCCTCGTTGTAGACCAGCAGCCCGCCCTTGAAGCGGTGGGCTGCCTTGTCGCCCTCAAAGCCTTCGGCCTGGTTCTGGCAGCGGCCGCCGCGGGCGAGGATGAAGGCGACCTTGCGCCACTCCTCCTCCTTCAGCGTGGCCTTCAGCGCAGGCAGAACGCGCTCCACGCCGGACCAGGCGATGTCCTCGTCGGAGGCGTCGGGCACCGGCTGCTTGCCGAGCCAGGCGATGTTGGCGCCGCCCCGCAGGTACCAGTCCTCCGGCCGGTTCAGGGGGTGCCTGTTGCCCTCCATGTCCTCGATGGCGTCCGGACCGAAGCCTGGCAGGCCCAGGCGCGTGGCCGTGGCGATCAGGAAGGTTTCCATCTGGACGTGCTGCCCGTCCGCCAGCGCGGCGGTGCGGGAGCCCACCACCGGCCAGCGCGCGGTCGTCGTCTTGGTCGGCACGCCCGCCCAGGGCGAAGCCCAGCCCCAGGTCTCGTACAGCACCGTGTCGGGCACGATGTAGTCGGCGAAGGCCGAGGATTCGTTGATGAAGGGGTCGATGGCCACGATTAGCGGCAGCGCCTTCGGATCCCTCAGCTTGGCTTCGACCGCGGCGCGGATTCCGGGGATGCCGTAGACCGGGTTGCTGTTCCACAGGAACAGCGCCTTCAGCGGGTATGGATAGCCGTCCACGACGCCGCTGGTCAGATACTCGGTCGTCAACTGCGGCGCGTTGGGGTACCAGGGCGCCTTTGCCGGATAGGGCTTGCCCGCCTCCTTCTTCGCCTTGAACTCGCTCGACTTTTCATAGGGCACCGGACGGCTGATCGCGGTGCCGGACGGCTTCACGGCGCCGGGGAAGCTGGCGAGCTTGTAGCGCGGGCCGTCCTGCTCGTCCGGGAACCGGCCACCGCCGAAGATGGTGCCGCCCTTCCAGTTCAGGTTGCCGATCAGCGTGTTCAGCGTGACCACGCCGAAGGCGTTGTAGAAACCGTTGCCCGCCATCATGCCGCCATGGGCGTTCGCGGCGGCCTTCTTGCCGTGGCTGGTGAACTCGTGCGCCAGACCGGCGATGACGTCGGCTGGGATGCCGCAGATCTCGGCATAGCCGCGCAGGTCCATCCTCAAGGCTTCGTCGCGCAGCAGGGTCAGGCTGGTCTTCACGGCGAGGTCGCCGCCCGGCGCCGCCACCCTGCCGTCGTGGAACAGCACCGCCGGTCCCGCCAGGACATCGTGGGCCGCAGGCGTGCCTGCCGGGTCGAGCACCACGAAGGCGTCCTTGTCGCCGTACCGCTCCTTCTCGTCCAGCGTCACCCACCCCATGTCGGAGGCGCGCAGCATGCGGCCCTCGCGCGGGTGGCCCTTCTGCACGATGACGAGGTGAGTGGCGTTGCACCAGCCCGCCTCGCCCGCGGCCTCGGCAGCCTTGCCGTTGGGCTGGGACAGGTAGTTGGCGTCGATGCGCCCGTTCTCGAACATCCAGCGCATCAGGCCCATGACCAGCGCGCCGTCGGTGCCCGGCCGGATCGGGATCCAGTTGGAGCGTTCGGCCGCCGCGCGGTTGTCGGCGTTGGTCAGCACCGGATCGACGACGACGTAGTTCAGCACGCCGTCGGTGCGCCCCTTGGCGAGCAGCATGGCCTGCCGCTTGAACGGGTTGCCCGCGTTCGACGGCGCGGTGCCGATGAACAGCACGAACTCGGCGTTCTGCAGGTCGGGCTTGGCGTGCGGCATCTTCTTGGCGTCGCCGAAGACGGCACCGGAGCCGGAACGATAGGCGCCGCCGCAGTAGGAGCCGTGGCCGGCGAAGTTGATGGTGCCCAGCGCCTGGTTGAAGAAGCGCCGCACGAACGGCTCGCGCCCGTCGTTCACCGACGACAGCAGGGCCACTTGGTTGACCTTCGGTCCCAGTTCCGGCGCCGCCGGGTCGATGGGCGTCTTCAGGTCGCGCAGAGCCCGCAGGCCATCGACATGCCCCTCGCCGAAGAGGTCGCCGCCTTCCGCGATCTCCTCGACCAGCCTTTCGAAGGTGATCGGCTCCCACTTGCCCGAGCCGCGCGGCCCGACGCGCTTCATCGGCGTGGTGACGCGGAACGGCGAGGTCAGCATCTCGAGCGCCGCGTTGCCGCGCCCGCAGGCGGTCGAGCGGCCCCGGAGCCCCTTCTCGTCCAGCCGCGACAGCGACTTGAAGCTCTCCTTGATCGGCGTGCCATAGGGCAGGAAGGGGTCGGTGGACAGCGGGCTGTAGGGGTTGCCGGCGACGCGCAGCACCTTGTTCTTCTCCACGTCCACGCGGACGCGCACGCCGCACAGCGTGGTGCAGCCGAGGCAGGCGACGTTGGCGACGATCTGGCCGGGCGTCAGGGCGATGTCCCCGCTCTTCGGATCGACGCGGAACTCGGGCTTGGGCGCATTGCCGGAGATGGGGTGGTCGGGCCGTTCCCCGGCCCAGGCGCCCTTCACAAGCTTGCGGCCGGTTTCGGAGAATCCGCCGACGAAGGCGGCGAGCGCACCGCCCGGGGCGGTGGTCTTCAGGAGGAGGCGACGGGTGATGGACATGATGGTGACTCCGTTGATCCCCTGCGCCATTACTCGGCAGCGGCCATTGTGCGGTCGGCGGCGTGAGCGGCACGGACCGGGCGGGGCGCCGATTGGGGCGGGGTCGGCAGGACGGCGGTGATGACGAGCAGCAGGAAGAGCCACAGCCCGGCGGTGCCGATGATCCCGAGCAGGCCGTCCGGACCGGCCGGAAGCGCGTACTCGTAAAAGCCGGCACCGGTCTTCGGCACGGTCTGGCCACCGATGAAGACGGTCCAGCGGAACATCCAGGCGCTGTGGACGGCGATCAGGCCGGTCAGCAGCCCCGTCCCCACCGGCTTGACGACGGCGACGACGAAGGGCACCACGGTTGCCAGCACCGCCCAGACGGCGGTCACCCGCCATGCCTCGGAATTCGCCACGCTTTCCAAAGCTTCCGCATGCGTCCGGTCGATCCCGAACAGGCCGAGCGCCAGCCACAGCCCGCCGACCGCCATCACGGCGCCGAGGAACCCGGCGAGCAGCCGGTTCGCCCGGGCCTCCACCGCACGGTCGTTGCCGGCGGTGAAGCGATTCAGGATCAGCACCAGACCGGCGGCACCGACCAGCGCGGTCGTCAGGAACTGCACCGGCAGGAAGGGGGTGTGCCACAGCGGGCGCGCCTTGACCACCGCGACCTCGGCACCCGTGTAGAGGGCCACGAGGACGGCTCCGGCGAGAACGACGAGACCCGTATAGCGGATCAGCCGGTCATTGCGCCCGCCGCCCAGCGCGGCCAGCCGGTAAAGCGCGGCGAGACGGCTGTCCACCCGGCCATGCTCCTGCAATTCCTCGCGGAAGCAGGTCCAGCCATAGACCAGCAGCCCGGTCACGTAGAAGGGGATGATCAGCGATCCCCACCACATCCAGGAGGTCGGACGGAGCACGGCGTAGAAATGCCAGAAGCGGCCGGGCTGGTGCAGGTCCGACAGCAGCGCGACCGGTGCCGCCAGCCCGCAGGTCAGCGCCACCAGCAGGGCGACACGGCCGAGCTTGCGCCATTCGTCATTCGCGAAAGCGTAGCCGGGCAGGCTCAGCAGAACGCCGCCGACCGACAGGCCGATCAGGAAGAAATACTGCACGGCCCAGGGAAGCCACGCGACCTCGCGGGTCACGTTGATGATTTCGACGATGTTCGTGTCCATCACGCATGCTCCTTCTCGACGTGGGCCTCGGCATGCGGCTGGGCGCTCGGTCGCCACAGTGTCGGCGTGCCGTCCACCTTGCCTTGGAACTTCGGATCGAGACCGATGTAGAAGACCCGCGGCTGGGTGCCCTGCTCCGGCTTCAGCACCTTCGGGTCCTGCTCGCGGACCAGCCTCGACACGGTGCTGTCGGGATCGTTCAGGTCACCGAAGATGCGTGCGCCGCCGACGCAGGTCTCCACGCAGGCCGGCAGCAGCCCGGCGTCCACGCGGTGGACGCAGAAGGTGCATTTGTCGGCGGTCTGGGTCTCGTGGTTGATGAAGCGCGCGTCGTAGGGGCAGGCCTGGACGCAATAGGCGCAGCCCACGCACACCGTGTTGTCGACCACAACGATGCCGTCCTTGCGCTGGAAGGTGGCGCCGGTCGGGCAGACGGGGATGCAGGGCGCGTCCTCGCAGTGGTTGCACAGGCGCGGCAGCATGTAGGAGCCGGTCTTGCCCTGCTCCGTCACCTCGTAGGTCGAGACGATGGTGCGGACGCTGTTCTCCGGGACGTCGTTCTCCATGATGCAGGCGACGGTGCAGGCCTGGCAGCCGACGCACTTGCGCACGTCCACCACCATCGCCCAGCGGTGCGCCGCATCGCCGCCCTTGCGCGGCCCGGCAACCTCGCCCGAGACAGCTACATCCGAGACAGCGTTACCGGGGGCGGCCGCGAGCGTGGCCGCCCCCACCGTGGCGGCGCCGATGCCGCGACAGAAGTTGCGCCGTGACTGGTCCATGATCGACCCCTTCGCACCTGATCCTCGGCGCCTGCCATTCAGCAGGCGTTCTCGTGCAAAGGTACCGGCGGCACTGCGCAGCTCCCATTGGGAGCTTCCCCAGACTTTTTAGGGATATCCCCAGTGACATCATGCCGCGGCTTGCGGCGCCGATGCGGCCTCAATCCGTCTCGATCAGCAAGCGCGTCAGATCGGCGACGGATCCGACCTCCAGCTTCTCCATCACGTTGTGGCGGTGGACCTCGACCGTCTTCGGACTGAGGTTGATCTCGGCGGCGATCACCTTGTTCGGCTTGCCAGCCACCACCAGTTCGGCGACCTGCCGTTCCCGCGGTGTGAGACGTGCCAGGCGCGCCTGGACGTGGGCCTTGCGGGCCTGCAGCGCCGCGGCGCGCGTCGACTTCTCCAGCGCCTCATGCACCCGGTCGAGCAGCACCTGATCGTTGAAGGGCTTCTCGATGACGTCGACGGCGCCCGCGCGGAAGGCCCGTGCCGCCATGGGCACGTCGGCATGGCCGGAAATGACGATCACCGACAGCAGCGAGCCGCAGCGAGCGAGGGTGTCCTGCAGTTCCAGCCCGCTCATGCCGGGCATGCGCACGTCGGTCACCAGACAGCCCGGCCGGTCCGGACGGATGACGCCAAGGAACGCCTCGCCGGAGGCGAAGGTCTCCACAGGCACACCCAGCGCGCCGACCAGCCACGCCAGCGAGTGCCGCATCGCAGGATCGTCGTCCACGATGTAGACGGTGCGGTTCGCGTCAGCCATGGTGCTGGTGCTCCTCTCCGGACGGCGGGGCTCCGTTCGCGACCGGCAGAACGAAGCGCATGACGACACCGCCCCCGGGATTGTCGGTCGCCCGGAGATTGCCGCCATGGGTTTCCACAATGCTGCGGCAGATCGACAATCCCAAGCCCATTCCCCCTGCCTTGGTGGTGAAGAACGGGTCGAACAGCCGGCTGCGCGCCTCTTCCGACATGCCATGGCCGTGGTCGGCCACCGCAACCTCCACCCGCCCCTCCCCATCGCGCCCGCTGCGGACGGTCACCGTGCGGTCGGAGGGGCCGGTCGCCGGTTCCGTCGTTTCCGCCGCTTCCGTCGTGGCGTCGAGGGCGTTCTTCACCAAATTCAGCACCACCTGCTCGATCTGCACACGGTCGGCCGGCACGGGTGGAAGATCGTCGCCGAGGGACAGGATGATCGGAACGTTGCCGTTGCGCGCCTGACCCTCGCAGAGCGCTACCGCCGCGCGAATGGCATCGTTCACGTCGATGGGTTCCAGTTGGGAGGGCCGTTTGCGCACGAAGTTGCGGATGCGCGCGATGATTTGGCCGGCGCGGTCCGCCTGCTCCGCGATGGCCCGCGTGACCTCCAGCAGCTGGTCCGGGTTCCCCGTCCCCGCTTCGAGGCGGCGGGTGCATCCGCGGGCGTAGTTGGCGATGGCCCCAAGCGGCTGGTTGAGTTCGTGCGCCAGATTGCTGGCCATTTCGCCGAGGATGGACAGGCGGGCGACATGGTCCATCTCCTTCTGCCGCTCGCGCGCATCCTCCTGCGCACGGCGGCGCTCGGCCATCTCGTGCACGAGGTCGCGGTTGGCGGCGCGAAGTTCGGCGGTGCGGACCTTGATCAGGTGCTCGACCCGCAGCGAATGGATCGCCCACCACAGCAGGGCCAGCATGCCCACCGCCAGCCATTCCCAATGTTCGCGGGCGAGTTCCACCAGCGAGACCTCGCGCAGGTGGCGATAGGGCCCGATGCGCAGGGACCGGAACAGCGCGTGGACGGATTGGTAATCGAGCGGCACCGTCCAGCCCTCGTATCCCGCGGCCTTGGCCGCCGGGTGATCGGCCGGCATCTCGAACAGCGCGACGACGACCGCCTTCGCCAAATCCTCCGGCGTCGAGGCCAGCCGGGCCAGCGGCCAATCCGGGTAGAGATCGGTCGATACGGCGCAATCGAAGCCCGGCACCGTCTTCGGCGCCAGGACGCGGAAGCGTGCCGGGTCCAGGCGGCCTTCCGCCGCCAGTTCCTCCAGCAGGCAGGCCCGCAGCACGCCGGCGTCGGCCGTGCCGTCCCGGACCGCGAAGGCGACCCGGTCGACGGGAAAGCCGGAGAAGCGGAGTTCCTTCAGATCGCGATAGGGGTCGACTCCGGCCTTGAGCATCTCGCCCCAGGCGATCTGAAAGCCGCCGAAGGCGTCCGGGTCGCCGGCCAGGACGGTCCGTCCCTTGATGTCCGCCAGATCGCGGATGTCCGTGCGCTCCGCCCGGACGACGATCGTCGAGCCGATCGACGCGCCGGACGCCCCGGCACGGGATGAATGAAGCGTGGCGACGCGGGTGACACCATAGCGCGCCTCGAGTTCCACATAGTTGCCGGTGTTGGTCAGCACGAAGTCGAGGGATCGAGCGCGGACGGCGGCGTCCATGCCGGGCAGGTCCAGCGGCACCATTTCGGCACCGCGGTCGGGAAACCGCTCGGCCAGATAGCGGACGGTCGGTTCCCAGGCGGCGTTCGCATGGTCACCGCCCCGATAGGCCAGCACGCCGACGCGGACGGGCGGCTCGGCTGCGGCTGCATCAACCATTGCCAACCCGGCCCACAGGGCGACGAGCGCCCCGGCCAACGTCGAGCGGCTCGGTCGGGGCATGGTGCGCATCATTTCCTCGGGCCGGCATTGGGACGACAGACCGGGACGTCCGGCCGCGCGGTGTCCGGCGCGACGCCGCGCGATGGATCACCCCGCTGGGCGCCGCATACACTCTTCCGCCGTCGCTTTCAACCGGCCCGGGATCACATATGGCGCGTCCCCGTGCCGGTTCGGCCCATCACTCGACCACCGCGGAGATCAACCGCGAGCGGTACGCGCTCAAGGCCACGCGCGGCGATTCCCGGAGGCTCGATACGATTTCCCCGGACACGACCCCGCGCCAACGCGCCGAGGCAGCGTCGGATGCGGCCATGATGTGACCCGACGGGACCACTGCCGGCCGCCGATCCGCGCCCTGCGACAGGATGCCCTACCGTCGTCACATTGACGCGCCGGGTCCGGCAGGCGCGATAATGCGCTTATTAGCATAAGCGGGTGAAAGCATGGGCGTGGATGCGGTGACCTCCCTGATGTCCGTCCTCTCCGACCCGACCCGCCTCGGCGCCTTGCGCCTGTTGTGGGATGGGCAGGAACACTGCGTGTGCGAACTGATGGACCGCCTTGCCGCCACGCAGTCCCGGATGTCCCGCCACATGGCCGCCCTCAAGAGCGCCGGGCTCGTCGTCGACCGTCGCGACGCCCAATGGGTCCGGTACCGCCGCAACCCGGCGCTCAGCCCGCGGATCGTCGCCATCATCGACGCCGTGATCGCCGCGATGGCCGCAGGACGAAAGGAAGCGGCATGAGCACCGAAACCTCCCTGTTCCCGCAAGCGGGATCGCCACCGCCGAACCCCTGGCTTTGGAGCGCCGCCACGGCGGCTGCCGTTGCGCTCTGGTTCGTGCTCTACAGCCAGCTCGTGCCCGTCTCGAACTGGGTCGTGTCGCAAATGCCGCTGGAGCGCGGCAGCCGCCTGGAAGACGCCATCCGGTTCTTCGTCTACGACACGCCCAAGGTTCTGATGCTCCTGACGCTGGTGGTGTTCGCCATGGGCGTGGTGCGCAGCTTCTTCTCGCCGGAGCGCACGCGGGCCTTGCTGGCCGGACGGCGCGAGGGGGTTGGCAACGTCGCCGCGGCGGGCCTCGGCATCGTCACCCCCTTCTGTTCATGCTCCGCCGTTCCACTGTTCATCGGATTCGTTTCGGCCGGCGTGCCGCTGGGGGTCACCTTCTCGTTCCTGATCGCCGCGCCGATGGTCAACGAGGTGGCGCTCGGCCTTCTGTTCGCGCTGCTCGGCTGGAAGGTGGCCCTCACCTATCTCGGCTTCGGGCTCGCCGTCGCCATCCTGGCCGGCTGGGTCATCGGCCGCCTGCATCTGGAAGGTTGGCTGGAGGAGTGGGTGCGGGACATCCGCTCCGGCACCGTCGATCTGCCGGTCGCCAAGCTCTCCATCGTCGATCGCATCCAGGCGGGCATCGACGCGGTCAAGGACATCGTCGGCAAGGTGTGGCTCTGGATCGTCGCGGGAATCGCGGCCGGGGCCTTCATCCACGGCTATGTGCCCGCCGATCTGCTGTCCGGCATCATGGGGCGGGATGCGTGGTGGTCGGTTCCGGCCGCAGTCCTAATGGGCATTCCCATGTACTCGAACGCCGCCGGGATCATCCCGGTCGTCGAGGCGCTGATCGGCAAGGGCGCGGCGCTCGGCACAGTGCTCGCCTTCATGATGTCGGTGATCGCGCTGTCCCTGCCGGAGATGATCATCCTGCGCAAGGTCCTGTCGCTGCGCCTGATCGCCGTGTTCGTCGGCGTCGTCGGGCTCGGCATCCTCGCCGTCGGCTTCCTGTTCAATGCCCTGTTCGCCTGAGAGAAGGAACAAAACCATGAAGGACGTGAAGGTTCTCGGACCCGGCTGCAAACGCTGCCAGACAACCGAAGACATGGTGCGGGCGGAAGCCGAACGGCTGGGCGTGCCCGTCCATGTGGAGAAGGTGACCGACTATGCGGCCATCGCCGGGTACGGCATCGTCGCGACACCGGGCATCGTCATCGACGGGAAGGTGGTCCATGCGGGCGGCCTGCCGAAAGCGGAGGATGTCGCGAAATGGCTCAGCACATAACCGGCTTCGCCCTGGGAGCGAAGCTTCTGGTCTCGGTGGTTGCGTTGCTCCTTCCGGCGTCGGCGGGCGAAGCAACGGACCTGCACCGATTCTGGGAACAGACCTGCGGGGACTGCCATGCCCACGCCGGTCCTTTCGCCCAGCGGTTTCTGACGGTGAAGAACGGCAGGCTCCAGGGCGGCCATTACAAGGACGACCTGCTCGTCTTCCTGGGAAATCACCATCTGCCGCCGAATCTCGTTCAGCCGATGTACGAGATGCTGCTCGCCCAGGCCAGCACATCGCCCCGCTTCAAGGAACAGTGCGGTCGCTGCCACGAGTCCGCCGCCGACCTGGCGCGGGAATCGCTGGTGAGCCAAGACGGTGTGCTGCGGGGGCGGGAAAGCGGTCGTCCCATCGCCGATTTCCTGCCCCGTCACGCCAAACTCGGCCTGACGCCGGAAGACGTGGTCTTTTTCACCGACCTGCTGACGCGGGTGGAACGGGAGGTTCATGGGGCCGACTGAACGGCGTCCGGGACCGGAACGCCGCCAAGCCGGTGCAGGAATCAGTTCGGGCCTATGCTCCGCGGGGAGACGCATCAGCCGCCACGGCGAAGATATCGGCGTCAACCCCAGTGCCATCGGGATGCAACCGGTCACGTCCCGGATTGTCATAGACGACGATCAGCCTCCGCTCCGAATTGCCGGCGCCACCCGTCAGCCATGCGAGTCCTTCGGCATGGTCGAAGCCGGTACCGAAGGGCACGTCCAGCACGCGGGTCAGGCGGTCGCGCGGAATCACCGTGGGGGCATCCGCGTCCAAGCAGCCGGACCAGCGCCAGACATGGACCGGCCCGTCCAGATCCATGGTCGGCCCGGCGAGGATGAGGAGGTCGTCGCCGTCGAAGGTCAATTCGCGAATGCCCAGCCCGTCCAGATCGATGAAGCGCTTGCGATACTCCGGGGGCTTGCCGTCCGGCATTCGGAGTTTCAGCCGGTCGGAGCCGCTGCCGGCAATGCGCAGGTCCAGGATGCAGGCCCAGCCGCGCAGCACCGGTCCACGCAGGCCGAGGAACACGCGGTCTCCGCGCACCGCGATGCCTTCGATGTCCAGCCCGTTCTCCTTGGCCGGTATGTGAACGAAGCGCCCGATATGTTCGTCGCCCTTCAGCGCCTTCGCCAAGGCGTTGCGCTTGCGGCCCATCTTCACACAGGCAGCCTGGCGGCCTTCATGCCGGCGCACCGGATCGAACACGCCGTCGCCGATGGCGGCGAGCGGGATGCGGCCAAGCAGGCAGCGATTCGCCTCGCGCTTCACCTCGGTCAGCCGCTTCAGGCACTCGTCGCCGCTGTGCTCCTGCGGTTTGGGCTTGCGGCGGGCGAGGCTGTGCGAACCGACCACCCAAAGCCAGCCGTCATCGACCGCCAGCCCTTCGATATCCGCTTCACCTTCGGAACCGGCGGGCAAATCGAAGAAGTCGGTCAGGGCGAAGGATCGGTGGTCGGCGTAGTGCCCATCGGGACCGGCGATCAGCCGTTCGATCCGCGCGCCCTCGTCGGAGGCGACGAACAGGCAGCGCTCGATGGCCACCGCGACCGAGATGTTGCTGCGGACAGGCTTGTCCAGCGCGGGATCGACCGCGTCATGCGGATGGAAGGTGAGGCGCAGGCGGGCGTCCGGCGTGGCGGCTGTATGGATCATGGTGGTACAACGCGCAACGCGCCGAAATGGATCGCCGGGGCGCGACGGGCCACTCGGATTATCCATCCCTGTCGGATCAGCGGGCGCAGCATCCAACTCCTTCGGTGTCGCGCGTCAGGTCGAGCAGCGTTCCGACCACCGGCATATGGATGAAGCAGCCGCGCACCGGGGATTCCGTCGCCTCCTCCACCGGTTGGCAATAGAGCGACAATTGCGGCGCCCGCGCCAGATGGAGGTCGGCGAGCTGATGCGGCTCGCCACGATGGCACGCTTCGGCTGGGCCAATCGTGGGCCGGTATGGGTTCGACGGAGTTGCGTCTCCGGGCGGGGCGCTGTGGCGATGTGGATGTAGCACGGCGTCCTTTCGCCTTGGCCCCGGTTTTGGAGGGGCGGTCTCGGAAGGAAGCGGCGGGGTCATGCGGGATGGATCGGCAGACGTTGCGGGATTGGGTTCACCGCTACAACGCTCAAGGCGTGGCGGGGCTGCGGGATCGCAAGACACCGGGTGCCAAGCCCAAGCTGTCTGCGGAGCAGGAAGCGGAGGTGGCGTCCTGGGTCCGCTCCGGCCCGACTCTCGCCGAGGATGGCGTGCTGCGGTGGCGGGCTGCCGCGCCGCCCGGGGTTCCGTCGCCTGTCGGTGCGTCCCCAGCATCCTCAGCAGGATGCCGAAGCGCTTGAGGAGCACAAAGAACTTCGCTGCCCTGGTTGCCGGCATCCTCCCCGACACTGCCAAGGGTAAGCCGCTGGAACTCTGGTGGCAGGACGAAGCTCGGGTCGGCCAGCAAGGGACCCTGACCTGGGTGTGTGCCGCCAAGGGGCAGCCGGCGACGCAGACCCACGACTACACCCGGCATGGCACGACGACGCTGTTCGCGGCGCTCAACGTGCTGGACGGCACCGTGCTCGGCCAATGCGCAGCACGCTTCCGCGGCATCGTGGACCTGCAGGCCGCCATCCACCGCTTCATTGCCGAGCACAACAAGACGGCCAAGCGTTTCGTCTGGCCCGCCGATCCAGACCGCATCATCGCCAGCATCAGCAAGGCTAAACGAGCGTCAGGCGCGGACCACTAGCGTCTGGATCCGGTGCGGGTCATGCCTGCCTCCTTCGCCGCTTCGGTCCGGTTACCCCTCGAAGCTGGTTCCGAGCGGCAATGCGGAGAAACGGATGAGCCGGCTGTCGGCGACGCCTGCCTGACGGTGCGCCATCGACTCGCAATAGCGCGGGTCGCGGAGCATCTCCACGAACGCCGCCGGGCTGGGATATTCGGCGATAAAGGTGATGTCCCACGCGGTATCCGGCGGACCCACCATGGAGAGTTCGCCCCCCGCGCCACAGGATGGGCCCGCCAAGCTCGGGAAAAAGCCGGCGCGCTCAGCCGGCTGTACGCCTCGTAGGCCTGAAGGTCCGTGGCGTCGGGGCCGTCCTGGTAGGCGGCCCGCCCGAGCAGGCGGATGAGATTGAGCATGTGAACCGGCCCAGGCCGATCAGCGGCCCGGAGCGCTTCGGAGACTTGCTTCGTGAAGCTGGTATAGCCTTCCATCTTTCAGTTCCTGACCTTGGATGACCACGTACCGCCATAGGCCGGAACCCGCCGGGCGATCCAGGCGTCGAGCCCCTCGCGCAGGTCGGCGGTCGGCGCCATCCGGGCGAACTGCTCGGCCTCCACCAGCAATCCTTCGCCGATGGGCAGATTGACGCCCCGCGTGACGGCGGTGAGGATGGTGGCGACGGCGAGCGGCGAGTGGACGAGGATGCGCTCCAACAGCGCCCGTGCCGCCGGCAGCAGCTCCTCGTGAGGAACGACCGCGTTGACGAGTCCCAGTTCCAGCGCCCGGTCGGGTGGGAAGCTCTCGCCGGTGAGAAGCAGCTGCATGGCACGCTTTCGCCCGGCCAGCCGCGGCAAGCGCTGTGTGCCGCCGAAGGTGGGCGGCATGCCGAGACGGATCTCGGGCTTGGCGAAGACAGCGCGCTCGCTGGCGATGGCGAGCGGTGCAGCTTCCGTCACTTCGCAGCCGCCGCCATAGGCGAGACCGTTGACCGCCACCAGGATGGGTTTGCGAAAGGCTTCGATGCGGGCGGTGAGCCGCTGGCCGCGTGCTACGAAGTCCCGAAGTGCCGCTTCGGGACCCTGTGCCACGGAACGTGAGAATTCGGGGATGTCGCCGCCGGCGGAAAAGGAGCGCCCGGTTCCGGTGAGGATCACCCCACGCACATGGAAATCGTCCTCTATCCCGTCGAGAGCGGCGAGCAAGGCGTCGATGGTCTCGTAATTAAGGGCGTTTAGCTTTTCCGGACGGTTGAGCGTCAACGTCGCAATCGCTCCGCTGATTTCCTTAATGACACACTCGGTCATGATCGACTCCTCCTTGCTGGTGAGAAGGACAGGATCGCCGCCGAAGCTGCTTGAGTATACTCACTGTACGGTATACTTTCGATGCCATGCCACGTTATGCGGACACGCGCGGTCGGATTATCCAGGCCGCCTCAAAGCTCTTCTATGCGGAAGGTATCGGCCGCGTCAGCGTCGATGCAGTCGCCGAAAAAGCGGGGATCACCAAGCGCACGCTCTATTACCATTTCGAGAGCAAGGATGAACTCGTCGCCGCCTATCTCGACGCGCGCGACCAGCCCAACCTGACGCAGATGGCGCGCTGGTTCGCCGACGCCGAGGGCGGGACCGGGGAAAAGGTCGCGGCTATCTTCGTCAACCTTGCACGCAGCGCGCGCCATCCAAAGTGGAAGGGCTGCGGGTTCCTGCGGACCACAGCGGAACTCGCCGCCATGCCGGGTCATCCTGCGGTGAAGATCGGCGCACGCCACAAAAGCGCCTTCGCCTCATGGCTTGCGGAGGAACTGGAGCTTGGGGACTTCGAAGATCCTCACGTCCTTGCACGCCAGATCCTACTTCTGCTCGACGGTGCCTTCTCAGCATCGCTGGTGCACCGCGATGCCAGCTGGTTCGAGGACGCCGGATTCGCCGCCCGCGCTTTGGTGGAAGGCCATCCACGGAAACAAGCGGACCAGCAGGGCCAAGCCTGATTGGCGCCGGGGCTCTCCTTTACGCGACCGATTTCGAACCCGGGATGACCGACGATGCGTCGTTGTGATCTGCCCGTTGCCTGCTTCCGAGTTCGTCCAGAATATGCTGTTATTCGCCCGGTGGCAGCGCGCGTGCATCCTCGGCCATGTGCCGTAAGGCAGCGAGACCGGCCTCGGTAAACCGAGCCCGCAGCCAATGGCCACCGTCATCCCGCAACTCCAGCAGCCCACGGTCCAGCATCCCCTGAATGACCGTACCCGGCTTCGGCTGACCCTTGTTCGGCCCGGTGGCCCACCGCTTCACCAGGATGCCGCTCTCCAGCCGTGGCGCCTGCCCAAAGCGCACCATGAATCCGTTGCGGATCAGAGCCCGCTCCCGCGGCGTCAAGGTGGTGTCGCTCACCAACTCATCTCCCTCAGTCCTCTCCCCGAGATACGCGGAACCAATGCTCAGCATATTGCCGACACAGTTCAGCCTCCACGCCATCTCCGGTGCGTTCGGCATCGGCCGCGCGGGCGAGCCACTGAGACTGCTTCTGAAGCGCTGATCCGTTCACACGGGCGGGTGATGGTCGAACCCCTGTCGAAGCGGCAGTGGTTGGGCGGGCCTTGCTGAAATTCGGTCGCGGCACAGGTACGCGGGGCCTGGAGGGTGGCATTGGGCCTACCGACTTCCTTGAAAGAGTGGAGGGTCATCCTTCGACCCGGAAAGTCTACGCCGTGCATCGCCACGATGCCCGAGAATTCTCCGATGCTGCGGCGTCGCCGGCGCCTGCCGGCGTGCTGCCTGACATCGGGGACCCGGCCGACCGGTGGGGCGGGTAGCCAGTAGCCTGATCAGCACTGTCAGCGCCGGCGAGACGGCCAACCGCCCAATTCGTCACTTTGCGCTTCGGCCGGGGAATACAATGGCGACGAGCGGTATTGACCTTGTGCGGCATATAGCGGGCGATCAGAGGGGACGGGGGCATGGACCTACGACACCGAACGCATCCATGCAACACGGCGGCGCGCCGCGCCCCGCATTTCTGGAAAAAGTCGTTATCGGGTCTCGACGTGACCGAGCCTTCCTGCCTCACCATTGAGCGAGGCCTGCGCCTTTTCCCAGGCGTCGCTGCCCGGATGAAGTACCGACCACAGCCAGGCCCAGGTCATACGCTGCACGAAGGCAACCCGCTCCGGGTTCTCGTCGCTCGTTTCGGCCGCGTCATAGCCGGCAACGCCCCCATAGCCGTGCTCGGCGTCAGTTACCGCCAAGAGGCTTTTGGGAGCGGGACTCAGGCGATAGGCATCGCTGCGCCAGTCCTTGTGGGTTGAGAAGTTGGGGTTGAAGTCCTTGTCCCCCGCCACGACAAGAGCGGGTGCCTTCATCGCGTCAAAGGTATTCTTCGTCAGTGCCGGGTAGCGCTGCCCGATCGGCCCGTCCATCCGGGAGCCGAGGCCGGGGGCACCAATGAGGACGCCCGCCTTGATGCGGTCGTCCCGCAAGTCCAGCGTTTCTTCCCCATCGATGTCATGGAGTTGCATGCCGAGCAGCATGCCTGCGGTGAAAGCGCCCAACGAGTAGCCGGCGACGGCGACCTTCTCCCGATCGAGACGTCCGGCCAAGCCGGGTACTGCCTTCTGGATCAGGTCGAGCCGATCGAGGATGAGAGCCATATCCTGCGCCCGCGAGCGGTAGAACAGAGGTGCTTCGGGCGTCTCCGGACTCAACGTCGTGGAGTTGAGGTGCGTCGGCTGGACAACGACAAATCCATGCGAGGCCCAGAATTCCGCAAGCGGAAGCACGCCCCGATTGGATGACAGATAGTTGGATGCTCCGTGGCCATGCGACAGGAGAATAATAGGCAACTTGTCTCCCGTGATTGGGGCGGACACCCGCAGTTCGATATCGACATAACGCTGAGGTGCCGGGATCGTAATCGGCGTCACGGTCATGAATGGGGTTTGCGCGGCGACCGGAATGAGGGCGGCATCCTTGATAAGTTTATCAGCCATGATTGTTCCTTTGGATCTGGAGGCCGCGTCGCGATCGCGTTGGGGCCTGTTCAACATCGTGTTGTTCGGCTAAAGATAAGCGGAACGTGCTTCCACTTTATACGGACGATTGTTCCGTTTAGCAATGGTGTTCCGGATATGAGCGTCAAGAAAAGCGAACTGGAGGTCTCAGCGACGGCTGAACGTCCTATGCGCGCGGACGCACGGCGCAATCTGGCGCTCGTCGTGGAGACAGCGCGCGACGTGTTCGCGAGCGCCGGAGTGGATGCTCCAATGCGCGAGATCGCCGAGAAGGCGGGCGTGGGTGTCGGGACGATCTACCGGCATTTTCCGCAACGCTCCGACCTGATTGCCGCGGTATTCCGCCACGAGGTCGATGCCTGCGCTGACGCAGCGTCGGACCTTCTCCATCAGCATCAACCCGGAGAAGCGCTTGACCGCTGGATGCAGCGTTATGTCGATTTCCTTATCGCCAAACGCGGCCTGGCTTCAGCACTCTACTCCGGCGGACCGTCGTTCGAATCCTTGCCGGCCTATTTCGACAGTCGCTTCGAACCCGCGTTGCAATCGCTTCTGAATGCGGCCGCCGCTTCGGGCGAGGTGAGCGCCGATGCCCGGCCCCACGATCTGCTTCGAGCTGCCGCCAGCCTCTGCGCGCCATCTAATAAGGGCGATCCCACCATGGCGCGTTGGCTGGTGGCGCTCCTTATCGACGGTCTGCGCTACCGTGCGTCGACACGCACCACCTGACGCTCAAGTGACACCGAACGCGGTGTTGATGCATCGAGGTCAGCGTAGGCGCACTGATGCTGGCGATGTCCCTTGATCAGACGACGCGGACGGAGTTCGGGCGTGCTTGATCGCTCATCCGGTTCAGGATGGTGACACCGATGGCGGCTTCGGCCTGCTGGCCGGGCAGCGTGCGGGCCCGAAGCTGATCGCCGAGGATACGCTTGTAGCGCGCCATCGCGGCTTCCGCCTTTGCCCGCTTGCCGTAGTCGGTGTGCCTCTGCCAACCCAGGCGACCCTGCTCGGCGATGGTCTGGATGTGGCGGTCCCGCTGGGTAGGGGCGGTCTCGGCGGCGTCGCTCACAACCGCCGTGGCCCGTGGTGGGATCACCACCCTGGCGCCGGCATCCCGGGCGGCGATGGTCTGGCAAATCGGTTCGCCAACGTAGGCGCCATCGGCCATTACGGTGGCGATCACCCCGCTGGTCTGGTCGAGCAACGGCCCGACCTGGGAGGCATCGCCGTCGCTGGTGGTCGTCAGTGTGGCGGCGACGATCGTGTTGCTGGCGGCGTCCACCACCAGATGGAGTTTCCGCCAGGTGCGCGGCCCCCGTACGCCATGCTTGTCGTGGTGCCACTCGCCGGCCCCATAGACCTTCAGCCCAGTGCTGTCGATCACCAGGGTAACCGGGCCGCTCGGCAGGGCGGTGGCCAACATCGGTGTCAGACGCGCCGCGCGCCGGCTGATCGTGGTGTGATCGGGAACCGGCAGCTCGACACCCAAGAGGATCAGCAGAGAGCTGAGCAGCCCCTCGGTCTGGCGCAGCGGCTGGTGGAACACCAAGCGGACCATGAGGGCTGTTTCAATCGCCGTTTGTGAGTAGCGCGCCTGCCCACCCGGCGTCCGGCGCGGTGCTGCTCGCCAGGCGGCGAGCGCCTCGTCACTGACCCACAGCGTCAGGCTGCCGCGCCGCCGTAGCCCGGCCTCGTACGTCGCCCAGTTGGCTACCCGAAACTTCATCTTCGGGATGTGATGGCGCCAAGCGTCATTGTGTTTGTTCGGCATGCCGGCAACTGATCATCCAGGGGAGAGGGAGCGGAGACGGACTTCTACGGGACGGCTCGCCACCGGCAAACCCGCTCATCCCTGCCTCCGTGCACCAACACCGTCGCGCCCCTTCTTCCGCCGAACTCCCCGCTTCGCAACTCATTCAAAACGAGATCACTTGAAGTTAAGCAGCCTGCGATCCGTCGCATGTTGCAACATTTTACATCCTAGTATTAATATTCGTCTGAGTGCCAATGAATCTGTATTACCAAGTGAGTTCTCATTATTTCTGCTGTGCCGCCCAACGGAGACCGGCGCGGGGTGGGGTCGCCGCCAGCAGATCGCGGAACCACCGCTGTGCCGGATGGACATCATTGCGGCGGTGCCAGGACATAACGAAGGGAATTGACGGCAGTTCCAGCGGGGCTGGCATGATGCACAGCCGCTCCGCATGGCCCGACGCGGCAATCACGCCTTCCATCAATGTGGCGACCATATCCGATTGGGCCACAAGGACCGGAGCGGCGTACAGGTGCGGCAACGTCAACGCCAGCCGGCGCTTCAAGCCCCGCTTGGCCAATGCCGCATCGACCACCCCATAGTTGTCATTCTCCGGCGACACCAGAAGGTGCGAGTGCTCGAGAAAATTTTTGAGCCGGAGTGGCGGGCGCAGGGTCGGGTGCCCCTTGCGAACCACGCAGACGAAATGCTCCTCGAACAATGGTCGGCTGAGAATCCTGACGGCGGGCGTCGATGGCACGCCCACCGTCAGATCGACCTCACCTGCGTCCAGCATGCCGATGGCGTCGTCCCGCGCGACGAAACTGCGGATGCGCAATGTGATGCCGGGAGCCTGTTCGCGCAACACCTCAAGCAACGTCGGCAGCAGGGCGAAGGTTGGGTGTTCCGAAAGGCCAAGGCTAAAGCTGGCTGACGTGGTCGACGGTTCGAAGGTCTGTGTGAACTCCAGCGCCCGTTGGATTTCGGCAAGGGCATGGGTGATCGGATCCGCCAAGTCGAGCGCGAGGGGCGTCGGCTGCAGCCCGTTCGGTCCGCGAACGAACAGTTCATCTTTCAGCAACCCGCGCAAGCGCGCCAGGGCGGCGCTCATCGCTGGTTGGGTGCGGCCGATGCGGGTCCCGGCCCGTGTTACGCTACGTTCGGCCATTAGGGCGTCGAACGCGACGAGCAGATTCAGGTCGATGCCATGCAAATCCATAACATGGATGATGTCACATATCTAAGATCGATTTCAAACATGACTTGCCGTCGGGTAACGTCCCCTCATCGCACCACAGAGAGGAGAAGTTGCAATGACACCGACGACCGACATGCTGGCCGAAACCGGCCTCACTCCGACGGAACGGCGCGCAATCGAGACGCTCTACCGCGCCTTCAGCGAAGGCAACCCGGACCTTCTTGACGAGGCCGTGACAGTGGATTGGCAGGATATCCCACTCAATCCTGGCCAGCAGCCGGGGCGCGATGGGATGAAGCCGCTGATCCGCTCATTCCGCGCCGCGTTCCCGGATACGTCCATCGAGATCCGGGAGATCATCGGCGCACCCGGCCGGGCCGCCGTGCGCGCCGTGATCGCCGGAACGCACAGCGGCGACTGGTTCGGCATCGCTCCGACCGGCAAGTCCTTTCGGATAGCGATCCACGAATTCCACCGGATCTCCAACGGCAAGCTGACCCATACCTGGCACCTCGAAGACTGGTTCGGCTGGATGAACCAGATCGGAGCCCGTCCTGTACTGACGCAAGAGAATACTTGATGAAAGCCGCCCGACTGTCCGCTCCTGGCGCTTTGCGGTCGCGAGCGATGCTCAACTTTGGGTCAGGAACAGACGGAGCTGGCATTGCGATGAGAGCCACACCGCATGCGGAGCCTCCCGCTGGCTGCTGCTATGTGGCTGCGTGCTCTTCAATGCAATCGACGCGTTCCGGATAAAACGCCAAATGTTCGCGGATGGCGGCCACGGCGGGATAGGGAGTCTCGTAGGTCCAGACAGCGTTGATCGCGATGCGATCACCCACGCGCAGGTTGTGGTAAGTGGCATCGCCCTTGTAAGGGCAATGCGTCGTGTGCGCCGTACGCTCGAAGGCCGTCATGTCGGCATCCGCCCGGGGAATATATTGGAACACGGGCAACTTCGCCTCCGTCAGCGTCAGGGCGCGTGCCGTGTCGGCGACGACCCGGCCGGCGAAGACGACACAGGTCCGATTCGCGTTGGGGATGATCGTGATGGGATGCTCGGGGCTGGGAATTTTCACAGCGATACTCCTTGCTCACCGGTAGTCGCGCC
Organism: Azospirillum largimobile; assembly: GCF_977007025.2. Taxonomy (NCBI): domain Bacteria; kingdom Pseudomonadati; phylum Pseudomonadota; class Alphaproteobacteria; order Rhodospirillales; family Azospirillaceae; genus Azospirillum; species Azospirillum largimobile. Next base: position 67,178 of record NZ_CDRMUA020000003.1, on the reverse strand, counting down.
GGTCATGGCGCGGCCGTCATGCCTTAGCATTACAGTTGCGATGGGACGTCCTCCCGCCTGTTGAACAGGTTTTGAGAGGTCGCCATGTCCGGTGTCGCGATCGAGGACCTGCTGGGGCTGTGGTCAGAGGAACTGCGTGGAGCCAAGGCCCGGCTTCGGCCGCTGTTCTTGCAGTCTGGCACGGCAGCATCAGCAGGCGCGTTCCTGGACGGGCTGCTTGGGCGGGAGCGACGCAAGACCGGGTGGATGCGCGCCGAAGCCGCAGGTGATACGGGCCCCTGGCGTCAGCAGGCGGTGCTCGGCCGGACCACTTGGGATGCCGACACGTTGCGCGACGTCATCCGCGACTATGCGCTCGATGCTCTGGCCGAGCCCGACGCCACGCTGGTGATCGACGAGACCGGTTTTCTCAAACAGGGCAAGGCCTCCTGCGGCGTCGGGCGCCAGTACACCGGCTCGGCCGGCAAGATCACCAACTGCCAGATCGGCGTCTTCGCCGCCTACGCTTCATCCAAGGGCCGTGCCTTCATCGACCGCCGGCTCTACCTGCCCAAGGACTGGACGGGCAACCCAGACCGCCCCGCCAAGGCCCACGTGCCCGAGGACGTGCGCTTCGCCACGGATCCGGCCATAGCCGCCGCGATGGTGCGCCGGGCGATTGACGCGGGGGTGCCTTTCGCTTGGCACCGGCACGTTTCGCTGGTCATGCTTGCCTTCGCCTTGCTGGCCGTGGTTCGCTATAAGGCGGACACTCTCGCCACTCCCCCAAAAACCGTTCGGGAAAAGCCTCGCTCATGGTTCGCTGGTCGATGCAGGAGATCCGTCGTGTTGCCGATCGCCTGACCCGACGGTCGATCGAGCCCGCAACCGTCATCGCATGGTCGGCGTGGAGGCGATGCCATCAAGCGCTCGCCTGCCAAGCCCACCGTAAAAAAGGCAACTGTAATGCTAGGAGTGATCGCCGAGGCGCTCGATGCCGCGCATCTCCTGATCGGCACCGCCCGGCCAGACGCGCCGCGGCCATGGCACCCGCTGCTGACCCAATGCGACCGGTGTACGCGAATGAGCCGCCACTTGGCGGATGCCGCGGAACTGCTCGAATGGGCCATGACCGTGGCCCGCAGCGTCGATCTGACGATGACGATTGATGTTCAGCAGTCGATCCGCCGTAACGAGGAGGGCCGAGCCGTCACGGTATCGACGGCCACGCTCAGCCTGCGCGCATGAAAAAGGGTGAGCAAACCGATGGACCACCCAACCATGCAACATCCCGATCCTGCAGGCTGCCAGGACACGACGGTCGGACGCCTCGCCCACCGATGGCTGGTCGACAACGGCCCGCCGGACACCGGTAAGAGTGAACAGGAAACCGCCGATCGTGCCGATCGCCTTAAACTACCGGCCATCACATTGGCTGATGTCGACGCCAAGCTCCTTCCTGCGACGGCGGCGACAATTTCTCGCCCCCGCCGCGAATTTGACCCTGCTTCCACCTCGCTGGCCGCGCCGGGGGCGTAGAGTCAAATAGGGAGGCGCCAGAATGGTCCGCTGTTACACCGCCGCGGATCGGGAAACGGCTTTCCGCGTCGTCCAGACCGTGGTCCCGCAGGGTTTCGTCGTTGCGATCAGCCCGCATGTCGAGGGTGGCCGCTTGTGGGTTCGGATCGATGACACGCCCTTTCGCTGCATTCTGCCATGGAGGATCATCCGCTTGGGTAAGGTCGTCGTCACTTACAGCACCACCGCCCCCGATCCTCTGACCTATCCGCCCCGTGTCGCTGCTGTATTCCAGGACATTCGCACAGCACTCGCGGCCGCCGGGTTCGGGGAGGTGGACATCAGCCTGTCGCAGCTGGCCGCTGAGCGGCAGGCCAGGCGGATCCTTGACCTGACCCATAGTGGTCACGGACGCATGCAATTGGCCGGACTGCTTGCCGCCGCTGGACTGAACGACGAAGCAGTCGCCGGCCAGTTGGACTGGCTCGACCGGACCTCATGAACGGCTCCGTCCCGCACCGGACAGTCCGGCTGGGCCAGCATCATGATGCTGTTGCCGCACGATCCTGGCTGGTGAGGGGGAACGAACACGCCAACGACCGGCCTTTCAGCGGCGTCAACATCTTTATTACCTTTGGACGTTCCTCCGAGGCGAACGCGGAGACCATAAGGAGGGCGGGTGCGGCACGCTGTCCTGCAGCCGGATCGAATTGGTTTCCGATCCGCCATCGCAGGAGCGTTCCATGCCCGTGTCTCTCCGCAGGACCGCCCCACCCGCTCCCGCCTCCGCCGAGCCGTCGGAAACGGACCACCGCCTTCAGCGCGTGGAGGAAACCCTGCTGGACCTGGTGCGTCTTATCGCCCGAACCGAAGCCCGTCGCTTCCTGCACTCCTCCCGCGGCGTCACCGATTTCCGCGTATTGGTGCTGATCGCCCTGATCAGCCTGACGATCATGATCGGCGTCCTCGCTGCGACACCCTCCTGACCTCCCTCGCCCCTGAAAGGACACGCCCTCATGAGACGCAAGCCGGACTCCGGCCAGTCCAATGGCACCGTCGGTGACCGGGTGGTCAAGGTCTATGCGGACGACGGAACGTTGGTCGACCGGCATTGGGAGATCGTCGAGGAACAGGCGGCGGTGGTCCGCGACCTCAACACCCGCAGTGTTCCTGGCCCCCGGGGGGGGCATCTGGCGAGACACCACCATCCGCGGGCATCACCAGCGCGCCAGCGGCATCCTGCGCAACGCGCTCTACGCTGGCGTGTTGGTGTTCAATCGCCCGAGCTTCAGCCGCAACCCGGCCGACGACGCCAAGCGCGTTGCCAGCCTCAATGACGAGTCCGATTGGGTGCGCGTGCCCTGGCCGGAACTGGCCATCCTCCCGCAGGCTCTGTGGGACCAGGTCCAGCAGCGACTACAGGACATCCGAAACGGCGCAGCATCCAGCGCGATCCGCGATGTGCGCCCGTGGGAGCACCGCCGCCAGCATCTACTCACCGGCCTCGCGGTCTGCGCCGGCTGCGGCACGTCGCTCAGCAACGCCGGCCGTGATTATCTCGCCTGCACCACCGCCAAGCTCTCGCCCAACTCCTGCGCCAATCAGGGCAGCGTCCGACGGAGTGTGCTGGAGGACACGGTGCTGAACGCCCTGCGCGATCGGCTGATGCAGGAGGACATGGTGGCGGCCTTCATCGCCGCCTTTCGCGAGGCGGTTCGCACGGATGGGCAGGAACAGACCGCTGAACAGCGGCGGATGGAAGCCGAATTGAGGAAGGTGCGCCAGGACCTCGATGGGCTCGACGCCACGGCGCGGCAGGGTCGGCTGACTGACCGCCTGCACCGGGTGATGGTCGAACTGGAGGCGAAGGCCGAATCAATGGAAGAGGCGCTGGCCTCCCCTCCCCCGCCGCCGGTGGTCCTGCCCGACGATCTGGCATCCCTCTACCGGGAGCGGATCGCCGATCTGGCGGCAACGCTGGAGAACCCGGACCACCGGATCGAAGCGCGCGACCGACTGCGCCCGCTGATCGAGCGTGTGGCGGTGCGCTTCGGCACTGCCGATGCCCGAGGTGTCGAGATTGACCTGGAGGGCGATCTGGTGGCGCTGCTCAGCCTTGGGCTGGGCGCAAACGCACAGAAAGCCGGCGCTGCGGGAGCGGCCGGCCTTCGCGAACAGGTGCGTTCGGTAATGGTGGTTGCGGGGGCAGGATTTGAACCTGCGGCCTTCAGGTTATGAGCCTGACGAGCTACCGGGCTGCTCCACCCCGCGGATGTCTCGGTATGGGGCGATGGATTTCGTGAGGATGCCAGCGTGTTTGCTTTGGTTTGGCGTCTCTTGAGCCTGAGTGACCTGGCGGCGACCTACTCTCCCACGTCTTAAGACGCAGTACCATTGGCGCGGAGGCTTTTCACGGCCGAGTTCGGGATGGGATCGGGTGTTTGACACCTCGCCATGACCACCAGGTCACCAAGGCTCAAGACCGACGCTTCCGAAGCGTATCGCTGTTCAGTGCAAGTGAGGGTGAGGATGCATCGAACGGCTGTGCGCTGGTCAAGGCTGCTGTTTCGAGCAGGCTTGCTGCTGCGCATGGCGCGGTAATGTGGTGTCGAGATCAAGCCGATCGAGCGATTAGTAAGGCTTAGCTTCAGGCGTTGCCGCCCGTCCACATGCCTCCTATCGACGTGATGGTCTGTCACGGCTCTCAAGGGAGCTCTGGTTTAGAGGTGGGTTTCCCGCTTAGATGCTTTCAGCGGTTATCCCGTCCATACTTAGCTACCCGGCTATGCCACTGGCGTGACAACCGGTGCACCAGAGGTATGTCCATCCCGGTCCTCTCGTACTAGGGACAGATCCTCGCAAAACTCCGACACCCACGGCAGATAGGGACCGAACTGTCTCACGACGTTCTAAACCCAGCTCACGTACCACTTTAATCGGCGAACAGCCGAACCCTTGGGACCTGCTCCAGCCCCAGGATGTGATGAGCCGACATCGAGGTGCCAAACGACTCCGTCGATATGGACTCTTGGGAGTCATCAGCCTGTTATCCCCGGCGTACCTTTTATCCGTTGAGCGATGGCCCGTCCACGTGGAGCCACCGGATCACTATGGCCGACTTTCGTCTCTGCTCGACTTGTCAGTCTTGCAGTCAGGCGGGCTTATGCCATTGCACTCGACG
>NZ_CDRMUA020000003.1:0-57500 GCF_977007025.2 Azospirillum largimobile | reverse complement strand
CATCAGCCGGTTGGCGGTGCTGTACCGGAAGGGAAGGTCGCGATCCACCATCGCCATGAACTCGCCATGCTCCAGCACGGTCTTGGCATGGTTGAGATAGCGGCCGATCGCCAGGAAATTCTCCTCCGCCTCCGTCCACAGGCTGAGGATGACGTCGGCGAAGTTCGCACGGGTGCGAAGTCTGGCTGGGGCAGGCCGCCGCGACAGGCGCGGAGCCGGTGCCGCCGACGGAGTGAGGATGTCCGATACCTCGTCGGCGGTGACGATGCGCGGGGTCAGCTTCCTAGCCATGGATCAGGTCTTCCACGCTTGCGGCCAGTTCCGCGAAGTCGGTGCGCACATTGGCATCGTCCAGCGGCAGGCCGGCGAAGGAGTAGTTCTGATAGGCAGTGCGCAACGGGATTTCCGCCGGCAGCAGCGGCACTTTCAAGGCGGAGAGCTGTTCGCGGGCGAAGCCTGCGGCCTGGGCGCGGCGGTTCACCTGCATCAGCACCACGGCAGCCGGGATGCGCGCCTGCGGGTCGCGGCGCTGCGCCATCTTCTGCTCCGCGATCACATGTTGATAGGTACGGGCGGCTTCCAGCGCATCCTTGAGGTCGGGACGCGACGGGATGAGCACCGCATTGGCGACGCCGATGGAATGCACCAGCCCACGCGCCAGCACGCCGGCGACATCGATGACGACCCAGTCCGCCCGCTGTTCGGCCTCGGTCGCCGCCTCGATGATGTCGTCCTCGTCGACGGTGGTGCAGGCGATCGGCGCCCCGGCCGCTTTGATCCACTGGGTCAGGTTGCGGTTGGGATCGATGTCCAGCAGTTCGACCGTGCGTCCGGCCCGGCGCCAGTGGTCAGCGAGACAGAGCGACAGGGTCGTCTTTCCCGGCCCGCCCTTCGTGCTGGCTGACGTGATGATCGGCATGGCTTCCCACCCTGGCTGAGGTCAGGCCTGCAAGCTGCGCCAGAGCGGCAGCCAAAGTCAACGTACCCCATCGGCGATATCGCCAACCACCCCGCCAACTCGTTGTGGCGGAACAGATAAACTGCCGGCAAGGGAAATGGGCCTCAGGCCATTGCATGTCTTTTTCCCCTGCCTCAAAAAATAAAAGCAGTGCCTGTTCATGATTTTTCCTTGCAATCCGTCCAGCGAGCGCCCAGTTTTGAACGGTCGAAGTTGCTCTGGGTTAAGTGTTTTTCAGCTTTCAGAAGGCTGAACTTCCTGCCTTAGGTGAATTTGATGCTTGGCTCATGTTGAGCTCGGCAACCCGGGAAAGGACACTGCCCCATGGCCAACGGTACTGTTAAGTGGTTCAATTCGACCAAGGGTTTCGGTTTCATCCAGCCGGAAGACGGCTCCGATGACGTTTTCGTTCATATCTCCGCCGTCGAGCGTGCGGGCATGGGCAACCTGAACGAAGGCCAGAAGCTGTCGTTCGAGTCCGTTCGCGATCCGCGCCGCGGCAAGGTTTCGGCCGAGAACCTGCGTGCGCTCTGAGCGCAGCGGAACGGCACGATCCTGATGCGATCCAGAAGGGCGGCCTCGGGCCGCCCTTTTGCTTTTCGCCCCCTGCACTTTTCTCCCGGGTCCGGGACCGGAGTGGGCATGCCCCAGAAGAAAGCCGTTCCGAAATCGCCCGCGGGTTCCGCCGATCCCTGGATGCGTGTCGCCCACATGGTCGGGCGGCTGGCAGCCACCGCCGGCACAGCCTGTTCCTCGAACCCGCACCCGCCCGACAGCGGCTTGGCGCGGTGCTGGACCGCCGGCTGGGACAGCACAGGCCCCGCCCCGGCACCCCGGCAGGAAGACCCGCGGCACAGGCTGCGGTCCTCGTCCCCTCCCCCGCAACCAAAGCAGGATTGCAGCATGATCGACCTGATCGACAGACTCCCGGCTATGGCCGACACCGACCTGACCACGCTGGCCTCCAACGCCGAGCGGCTTGCCCTCAGCGGGACGCCAAAGCAGCGGACGGCCGCCGATGCCGCCCTGCCCGCCATCCGGGCAGAGGTCACCGCACGGAAGGAAAAGCTTGCCGCCCTTGCCCCCACCCGCGCACCGCGCCGCAGCAAGAAGGCGGCGGCGGTAGTAGACGCTCCCCAGTAGACGAAACGTCTGCAACCACGGCATTCTTGACCGGCGTAGCGTCTACCCCTACCCTCCGGCCCGGCTCATGTCGGGGAGGTGACGGTGAAGGGCGAGGAGTTGCGGACCTACCGCGAGGCGAAGGGGCTGTCGCAGTCCGAATTCGCCGTCTGGCTGAACGAACGGCTGCAGCGCCGCTACGACAAGCAGAAGGTCAGCCGCTGGGAGAATGATGCCGAGCGCATCCCGTCCGCGCTCGATGCGCTGATCAGGCGCGAAGCGGCCGGGGTCGAGAAGCTGGGCGGCCCGGCGCTGGTCGTCGTCGTCGCGAACCAGAAGGGCGGCTGCGCCAAGACGGTGTCCGCCGTCAACATCGCCTCCGCCCTCGCCCTCCAGGGCTATGCGACGATGCTGATCGATTGCGACCCGCAGGCGAACGCCACGCAGCATCTCGGCATCGACTCCTACACGCTGGAGGCCGATGCCAAGACCCTCTACTACGTCATGCATGGTGACCTGGACCTGCGGGACATCCTGGTCACCGTCGAGGAAAGCGGGCTGCGGGTCGCCCCCTCCTCCATCCGGCTGGCCGAGACGGAGGTCGAACTAGGCAAGGAAGCCGGCGGCGACTTCATCATGAAGGAGAAGATCGCCGCGGCAAAGCGGACCTTCGACTTCATCATCATCGACACGCCGCCCAACATCGGCGAACTGACGAAGAACGCCATGGTGGCCGCCCACACCGCCATCATCCCCTGCCAGACCGAAAAGTTCAGCCTGCTTGGCATGGGTTTCCTGCTGGAGAATGTCGCCAAGATCCGGCGCCGGATGAACACCGCCCTGTCGGTTCTGGGCATCGTCCCGACCATCTACAAACAGCGCGAGCGGAACGACCGCGAGGTTCTGGAGCAGATCCAGGAGCAGTACAGCCCGCACCTGCGGGTGTTCGACCCCGTGCCTAAGGCCTCGGTCTATGCCCAGGCCACCTCGGTCGGCCGCGCCGCGGTCGAAGCGATGCCCGATGTCGCCGGGGCCGCCGTCTACCGCGACGTCGCCGCCGCCCTGGTCGAGGAACGCATCATCCGCATCAAGGAGGTCGAACGTGTCGCGTAGTCTGCTGGGCAAGGCGCAGAAATCCGCCCAGAGCGCCAACAGCACGGCCGCCGCCCGCGTGAAGGATGCGCTGTTCGGTCTCAGCCGCCATGCCCCCCATCTGGTCGAAGTGCCGGTGGACCGCATCGCCCCCAACCCGAACCAGCCGCGGCGCGAGTTCGACGAGGAGGAGTTGCAGGGGCTCGCCGCCTCCATCGAACGCCATGGACTGCAGCAGCCGGTCGGCGTGCGCCAGATCGCCGACGACCGCTGGCAGCTGGTCTATGGCGAGCGACGGCTGCGGGCGATGAGGCTGCTCGGGCGGGAAACCATCTTCGGCATCCTGTTCACCGGCGACGACGACGAGGAAATCGCGATCGTCGAGAACCTGCAGCGGAGCGACCTGAACCCGCTGGAGGAATCCGACGCCCTGTTTCGTCTGGCGGAGCGGCATGGATATTCGCACCGGCAGCTTGCCGATGCGCTGGGGCGCAAGAAGACCTACGTCACCATGATGCTGTCCTTCCAGCGTCTGGCGCCGGCCATCCGTGCCGACTACGCCGCTGTCCGCCCGACCAAGTCGAAGCTGGAGTCCCTGGCGGCGATCGAGGACCAGGACGAGCAGGTCCGGGCCTGGGAGAAGCTGAAGCGGTCGGACGCGGGCGCTCCGCCCTCCCCCGCCATCGATCCCGTTTCAGCATCGCCGGAGACGGCGGCAAAGCGCGCAGTGGTCAGCGCACCGGCCGGCGTGGCGTCAAGCGCGCTGCCCAAGCGTGCGGCAAAGCCGGTGTTCCAGGCGCGTGACGTGCTGAGAGACCTGCAGGAAAAGCCGCAACGACTGTCGGAGACCGACCGTCAGGCCTTGCTGGAAATGCGGGCGGCCATCGACGCCGTACTCGAAGCCGCCACCAATTGAGACTGGTCGGAATCCGACCACCTTGCGTGACTTATGCAGGTGGTCGGATTCCGACCAGCAGGGTCACCGCGGGGCAGGGCCGGGCAGGGCCACTCCGCCGTTCATTCCGTCATGCGCGCCTGTGCTGGCTAGCCAATGGCCGATGGGTTTCTGCGGGTTGTCCGACGCCTCGCTCCATCCGGGCGGGACGCCCTGCATGTCGGGCAAGCGGTGGGCGATGCCCTTGTGGCAATCGATGCAGGTGCGCTCTCCGGTGAACAGATATTGTTCGTGGATGCGCGCGGCCCGTGCCCCCTGCTTGGTGATGTCCATGGAATCGGCGCTGTGGCAGTTGCGGCATTCCAGCGAGTTGTTGGACTTCAGCCGCGCCCATTCATGCTCCGCCAATTCGCGGCGCATCGCGACGAACTTGTCGCGGGTATCGATGGTGCCGAAGATCTTGCCCCAGACCTCCTTCGACGCCTGCATCTTGCGGGCGATCTTGTCGGTCCACTCGTGCGGGACATGGCAGTCGGGACAGGTCGCCCGCACGCCGGAGCGGTTGGTGAAGTGGATGGTCTGCTTCATCTCCTCATAAACGTTCGCCTGCATCTCGTGGCAGCTGATGCAGAAGGCCTCGGTGTTGGTGGCCTCCAGCGCCGTGTTGAAACCGCCCCAGAAGAACACGCCGGCCAGGAAGCCGCCCAGCGTCAGAAACCCCAGGCTGAGGGTGCGGCTGGGGCGGGAGATGGTCTGCCACGCCCGCCGCACCGAGACCGGAATGCGCGCCTTCATCGGCGGTCTCCCCGGTCGGATGGCCGGCTGACCAGGGTGTCGAGGTCGGTGAAGGTGTTGGGAACGATGGGCTGCGCCGTCGTCTGCGGCACATGGCACTGCATGCAGAAATAGCGCCGCGGCGCGACGGCACCCAGTGTCTGGCCGTCACGGTCGACGTAATGGGTGATGCTGACCATCGGCGCCTGCACCGCCTCGGTGAAGCGGCGGCTGTGGCAGGTCAGGCATTGGTTGTTGTTCAGCGTGATCTGATAGTCGCGGACATTGTGCGGGATCACCGGCGGCTGTTCCGGGTAATTGCGGGCGACCCGGCGGTCGTCGGTGACGTCGGGCGGGATCGGCGGGGTGTTGTTCTGCACGACGAAGTTCACCGGCGGCCGGAAGGGCGAGTCCAGCCGGCGCGGTTCGGAATTACCGCCGGCATTCTGGGCCGACAGCACCGCCGGCACGAGGAAGGGCAGCACCGCCAGCGCGGCGAGGTGATGGGGACGCATGGCTCAACTCCTTCCTCAGACCGCGACGATCTTGACGGCGCATTTCTTGAAGTCGGACTGCTTGCTGATCGGGTCGGTGGCGTCCAGCGTGCACTTGTTGATCAGCCGGGCGGAGTCGAACCAGGGTACGAAGACCACGCCGCGCGGCGGCTTGTTGCGCCCGCGCGTCTCCACCCGCGTCTGCATTTCGCCACGCCGGGACATCACCTTCACCTCCGACCCGCGGCGCAGGCCGCGCGCCTTGGCGTCGTCGGGATGCATGAAGACCAGCGCCATCGGCATCGCCTTGTACAGCTCCGGCACCCGCATGGTCATGGACCCGCTGTGCCAATGCTCCAGCACCCGGCCCGTCACCAGCCACAGGTCGAAATCCTTGTCCGGTTCCTCGGCTGGCGGCTCGTAGGGGAAGGCGAAGATGTTGGCCTTGCCGTCCGGGTTGCCGTAGAAGCGGACGTCCTCGCCCGGCTTGACGAAGGGGTCCAGACCCTCGCGGTAGCGCCAGCGCGTCTCCTTGCCGTCCACCACCGGCCATCGCAGCCCGCGCACCTGATGGTAGGTGTCGAAGGGCGCCAGATCATGGCCGTGGCCGCGGCCGAAGCCGGCATATTCCTCGAACAGGCCCTTCTGGACGTAGAAACCAAAATCCTTGGACTCGTCGTTGGCGTATTCGGCATCCACCTCCGACAGGGGGAAGCGGTCGACGTTGCCGTTGCGGAACAGCACGTCGAACAGCGTCTTGCCGCGATAGGAAGGATTGGCGTCCAGCACCTCCGCCGGCCAAACCTCGTCCGTGGTGAAGCGCTTTGAGAACTCCATCAGTTGCCAGAGGTCGGAGCGCGCCTCGCCCGGCGCGTTGACCAGCTGGTGCCAGAAATGGGTGCGGCGCTCGGCATTGCCGTAGGCGCCTTCCTTCTCCACCCACATGGCGGCGGGCAGGATCAGGTCGGCGGCCGAGGCGGTGACGGTGGGATAGGCATCGGACACCACGATGAAATTCTCAGGATTGCGGTAGCCGGGATAGGTCTCGTTGGCGCTGTTGGGGGCTGCCTGCAGGTTGTTGTTCACCATGATCCAGTAGGCGTTGAGCTTGCCGTCCTTGAGCATGCGGTCCTGCTGGACGGCGTGGTAGCCGACCTTGGCCGGCAACAGCCCCTTGGGCAGCTTCCAGGCTTCCTCCGTGTGGGCGCGGTGGGTGGGGTTGGCGACCTGCATGTCGGCGGGCAGGCGGTGAGCGAAGGTGCCGACCTCGCGCGCGGTGCCGCAGGCCGAAGGCTGGCCGGTCAGCGAGAAGGGGCTATTGCCGGGTTCGGAGATTTTCCCGGTCAGCAGGTGGATGTTGTAGACCATGTGGTTCACCCACACGCCGCGGACATGCTGGTTGAACCCCATGGTCCAAAGCGACATGACCTTGGTCTTCGGGTCGGCATACAACTCGGCGAGCGCCAGCAGCCGCTCCTTCGGCACCTTGGTCAGCTCGGCGGTGTAGTCCAGCGTGTAGGTGCTGACGAACTTGGCGAAGGCGTCGAAGTCGATGGGCTTGGAATCCGCCGGGTCCTTGGCATTGGCCGCCCGCACCTCCAGCACGCTTTCCGGACGCAGGCCATAGCCGATGTCCTTCTGCCCCATGCGGAAGTTGCAGTGCTTCTCGATGAACTCCTTGTTCACCCGGTTGGTCTGGATGATGTGGTTGGCGATATAGTTCAGGATCGCCAGGTCGGTTCCCGGCTCGAAGATCATCGGGATGTCGGCCAGCTCGAAGCTGCGATGCTCGAAGGTCGACAGCACCGCCACCTTCACATGGCTGTGGGCAAGGCGGCGATCGGTGATGCGCGTCCACAGGATGGGATGCATCTCCGCCATGTTGGAGCCCCAGAGGACGAAGGCGTCGGCATGCTCGAAATCGTCGTAGCAGCCCATCGGCTCGTCCATGCCGAAGGTGCGGATGAAGGCGACGGCGGCCGACGCCATGCAGTGGCGGGCATTGGGGTCCAGGTTGTTGGTGCGGAAACCGGCGCGCATCAGCTTGGACGCCGCATAGCCCTCCCAGATCGTCCATTGGCCGGACCCGAACATGCCGACCGCATCCGGCCCCTTGGCCTTCAGCACGCGCTTCCACTGGCTGGCCATCTCGTCGAAGGCGCGGTCCCAGGAGACCGGCAGGAACTCGCCATCCTTATGGTACTTGCCGTCGCGCATGCGCAGCAGCGGCTGGGTCAGGCGGTCCTGGCCATACATGATCTTGGACAGGAAATAGCCCTTCACGCAGTTCAGGCCGCGGTTCACCTCCGCCTGCATGTCGCCGTGGGTGGCGACGACGCGGTTGTCCTTGGTCGCGACCATCACGCCGCAGCCGGTGCCGCAGAAACGGCAGGGCGCCTTGGACCATTTCAGCGCCGTGTCCTCGCCCGCAACCATCGAACTCTGTGCGGCGGCCGGCAGGCTGATGCCCCCCGCGGCGGCAGCGGCGGCCACCGCCTGGGCCTTGATGAAATCGCGACGGTCCAACATGGGCGTTCCCCCTTGTCTTTTGGCGTTCGGGTCGGGCGGGCAGGGCAGGGCGGATCAGCACCTTGCCGGTCAGGGCTCGGAAGGCGGCACTCCCTCCCCGTGGTCGACGTGATGGAAGACCATGACCGCGGAGAACACGCCGTCCAGCAGATGCAGCGCGGTCATGCGGTCGGCGATCCAGCCCTCATGCGGACCTTCGACCGTGACCACCATCTTGCCGGGCTGTTCGATGTGAAGCTCGGTCCCGGGCATGGCCGTGATTGCCGTGCGGACCGTCGGCTGACGATCGGGCCGCACATGCAGCAGCAGCGAGGCGATGTGCAGTTCGCCGGCGGGCTTTAATCCAACGGTGTCATCGAGCGGCGTGGCGAGCGGCATGGGCTGGGCTCCCGGTCTGGTGGTCGAGGGTCACGGCACCGGCCGGGCAGGCGGCGACGCAGGCGCCACAGCCGGTACAGGCGGCATCGTCGATGCGCGCATGGGCGGCCCCGCCCGCGGCGGGGAGGAAGCGGATGGCCCCTTCCGGACAGGCATCCTGGCAACTGCGGCACACCACCCGCCGCACCGCCAGACAATCGTCGGCGACGGTGGCGCGCAACGACCAGGGTGCGCCCGTGGGATCGAAGATCGGCTCGGCGCAGGCATCGGCGCAGGCGCCGCAGAAGCTGCATTCTCCGCGCGCGAAGTCGACCTCCGGATAGCCGCCGTCGCCCGGACGCAGGATCGCCTCCGGGCAGGCGTCGGCACAGGCGCCGCAGCGGGTGCAGAGCGCGGTGAAATAATCGGGACGCGACCAGGGCGGATGGATCGGTGCGGGACCGCTTGCCGGACGGCCTCGCAGGAAGCTCCGCCGTCCCCTGTCGATGGTATCGGCGGCCATGGAGTCGGCCTCCGTCAGACCGGCGGCGGACCGGGCGGCCCCAGGATCAACTGCGACATCCAGACGGCGAAGCCATAGCCGCCGACGACAGCGATCGACAGCACCGGCCAGATGAACACGGCCAGCACAAGGAACATCGCGATCTCGCGCCTGCGGACCCCCGGATCGACCGGCGGAACTGGTTCCGGCGACAGTCGGGGATCGGCAGATGTGGAAGCATCGGTGCGGCGGGCTGGGCTGGGCTGCCGGGCTGCGCTCATGGAATGCGACCTTCCGCTTTATCTCGGATTGACGGTTCCAACCGGAAATTGCTGGAAACGTCACGCAGCAGCACCTTGCCCCTAGGGGGTATGTCGTCAGAGAGTCGGCAACTTCCTCTCGCGCCCGCGGAAAAGGCACTTCCCCGCCAACTCACACCTTCCCTCAAGAGTTGTTGATCTGGCGCAATTCGCACAGAGGTCCGCCAAACTCTTGACCGCGGTCAAGAACTCCTCCGCCACCGCGCGCTTTCATGCCTCCCGAGACACCAATGCCCGAGACACCAATGCCAAGGGGCGAAAGCCGGAGGATGGCCGTCGTGAGGTTCACGCGCTTACAACGCTGGGTAGGATCGGTTCTTGTCGCCATCCTTCTGCTGCTGACCGGCATCGCCGCGGCGCATGCCGCCGACAGCGGCCGGCTGCTGCCCTATCTGGCGAAGCTGCAGCCCTCCGACCTCGTTCCCGGCGCGGACCGCTTCGGCACACCGGCCGCCAACTCCCCCACCGTCCCGGTCTACAAGGGCGATGCCGTGGTGGGTCACGCCTATCTCACCTCCGACTTCGTCAACACGACCGGCTATTCGGGCCGGCCCATCGATGTGGTGGTCGGACTGACGCCGGACGGCACGGTGACGGGCGCGCGGCTGATGGACCATCACGAGCCCATCGTGCTGATCGGCATCCCGCCCGCCCGCATCAACGGCTTCATCGATGGTTATGTCGGCAAGAACGTGCTGGCGCTCGCCACCCAGAGCGCCGCCAGCCCGCCGGTGGATATTGTGTCGGGCGCCACGGTGACGGTGATGGTCATCGGCGATTCGATCATTCGCTCCGGCAAGAAGGTGATGACCGCGCTCGGCAAGACGGTGGCGGAAGCGGCACCGGCGGTGACGAAGACCATCGACCTGTCGAAGGATGCGGTGGAGGACTGGGCGACCCTGGTCGGCGACGGCTCGGTCCGCCGCCTGACCCTGACGGTGGGGGAGGTGAACGCCGCCTTCGAGCGCACCGGCAAGGCCGAGGCCATCGCCCGCGCCGAGCCCGGCAATTCCGACGACACCTTCATCGACCTCTACGCCGCCCTGGTGACCATCCCCACCATCGGCCGCTCGCTGCTGGGCGATGCGGAGTACGAGGCGCTGACCAAGCGGCTGAAGCCGGGCCAGCAGGCGGTGTGGGTGGCGGGGCAGGGGCGCTATTCCTTCAAGGGCTCGGGCTATGTCCGCGGCGGCATCTTCGACCGGGTGGAGATGGTGCAGCATGAGGGCTCCATCCGCTTCCGCGACAAGATGCACAAGCGCATGGGCAGCACCGCCGCGGCCGGCGCCCCCGACTTCCCCGAAATCGGCCTGTTCTTGCTGCCGGAGGGCACCGAATTCGACCCGGCCGCTCCGTGGCGCCTGCAGCTGCTGGTGCAGCGGGCCGTCGCCGCGCTGGACAAGGTGTTCGTCACCTTCGACCTCGGCTACCAGCCGCCCGACAAATATCTGAAGATCGAAAAGCCGGCCGCTGCGATTGCCGCCCCGGCCGCCACCCAGCCTGCCGCCCAATCCGCCAGCCACAGCGCCGCCATCCAGGCCGCCGGCGTGGCGGAAGCCGAGGAGGCCGCCGAAACACCGCTGTGGCAGCGCATCTGGCAGAACCGGCAGCTCGACATCGCGATCCTGTCCGCCGCCATCCTGCTGCTGACCGGCATCTTCTTCTTCCAAGACCAGCTGACCAGACGCCCGGCGCTGTACGAGCGGGTGCGGACGGCTTATCTGGTCTTCACGCTGGTCTGGCTCGGCTGGTACGCCACGGCGCAGCTGTCGGTGGTCAATGTCCTGACCTTCGCCAACGCCCTGCGCACCGACTTCCGCTGGGACTATTTCATGATGGACCCGCTGGTGTTCATCCTGTGGTTCTCGGTGGCGGCGTCGCTGCTGTTCTGGGGCCGGGGCGCCTTCTGCGGCTGGCTCTGCCCGTTCGGCGCGCTGCAGGAACTGGCGTCGAAGGCGGCAAAAAGGATCGGCATCCGCCAGGTCACCGTGCCCTTCGCCCTGCACCAGCGCCTGTGGCCGATCAAGTACATCATCTTCCTGCTGCTGTTCGGCTTTTCGCTGCAATCGCTGGCGACGGCGGAGAAGGCGGCGGAGATCGAGCCGTTCAAGACCGCCATCATCCTGCATTTCATCCGCGACTGGTGGTTCGTGGCCTTCGCCGTGGCCCTGCTGGCGGCCGGTCTGGTCATCGAACGCTTCTTCTGCCGCTATCTTTGCCCGCTGGGCGCGGCGCTGGCGATCCCCGGCCGGCTGCGGATGTTCGACTGGCTGCGCCGCTACAAGGAATGCGGCAGCCCGTGCCAGCGCTGCGGCAACGAATGCCCGGTGCAGGCCATCCATCCCGACGGCACGATCAACCCCAACGAATGCATCCAGTGCCTGCACTGCCAGATGCTCTACCACCACGACCACAAATGCCCGGTCATGATCCAGAAGCGGCAGAAGCGCGAGAAGTGGCAGGCCGCCGAGGCCAAGGCTGCGGCGGAGAAGGAAGCCGCCAAGCCCGCCGCCGCCCGCACCGCCGTGGCCACCGCCGATCCGGCCACCGGCCGGCTGACGCTGCGGCCCCACGGATCCTGACCGCCATCCCCTCCTCATCCCCATAACCGGACCCGGTCGCAACGGGTCTTATGACAACCCCGAAGCGGGGTCAGCGAAGGAGCAGACCATGTCGAACGAGACGAACAACACGGCAGGCGTCAACCGCCGTGCCCTTCTGGGCGGAACGGCGAAGGCGGCGGCACTCGCCGGCCTGACCGGTGCCGTGGGCGGTGCCGCCGCCGGCGGCATTGCCGGGAACGCGCTGTTCGGCGCCTCTGCCGCGCTGGCGGCGACCCCGCAGGCCGGCCGTCAGAGCGTCGAGGTGAAGCCCGGCGATCTCGACGAATACTACGTCTTCCATTCCGGCGGCCATTCCGGCGAAGTCCGCATCATGGGCCTGCCGTCGATGCGCGAACTGATGCGCATCCCGGTGTTCAACCGCTGCTCCGCCACCGGCTGGGGCCTGACCAACGAGAGCCGCAAGATTCTCACCGCCAATCTGACGGAGGAAACCAAGGCCTTCCTGTCCAAGCGCGGCGGCGAGTACCTGAACGGCGACCTGCACCACCCGCACATGTCCTTCACCGACGGGACCTATGACGGGCGCTACATCTTCGCCAACGACAAGGCGAACAGCCGGGTGACGCGCATCCGCTGCGACATCATGAAGCCGGACGTCATCCTCGAGATCCCGAACGCCTCGGCCATCCACGGCCTGCGCCTGCAGAAGTACCCGCGCACCGGCTACGTCTTCTGCAACGGCGAGCAGCGCGTGCCGACGCCGAACGACGGCAAGATCCTGGACGAGCCGAAGAAGTACCGGTCGCACTTCACCGCCATCGACGGCGATTCGATGAAGATCGCTTGGCAGGTGTGGGTCGACGGCAACCTCGACAACACCGACGCCGACTACCAGGGCAAATACGTCTTCTCGACCTGCTACAACTCCGAGGAAGGGGTGACGACGGCCGAGATGACGGCCAACGAGCAGGATTGGCTGGTCGTCTTCAACATCAAGCGCATCGAAGAGGCGGTGAAGGCCGGCAAGGTGGAGGTGATCCACGGCGTGCCGGTGGTGGACGGCCGCCATGGCAGCGCCTACACCCGCTACATCCCGATCCCCAACAGCCCGCACGGCGTCAACACCGCCCCCGACGGCATCCACGTCACCGTGAACGGCAAGCTGTCGCCGACCGTCTCGGTCATGGACGTGCGCAAGCTGGACGAGCTGTTCGAAGACAAGATCAAGCCGCGCGACGTGATCGTCGCCGAACCGCAGGTCGGCCTCGGCCCGCTCCACACCGCCTATGACGGGCGCGGCAACGCCTACACCACCCTGTTCCTCGACAGCCAGGTGGTGAAGTGGAACATCGACAAGGCCAAGCGCGCCTTCAAGGGCGAGAAGGTCGATCCGATCATCCAGAAGCTGGATGTGCACTACCAGCCGGGCCACCTGCATTCCTCCATGGGCCAGACCAAGGAGGCCGACGGCAAGTGGCTGATCGTGCTGAACAAGTTCTCCAAGGACCGTTTCCTGAACGTCGGTCCGATGAAGCCGGAGAACGACCAGCTGATCGACATCTCCGGCGACGAGATGAAGCTGGTGCATGACGGCCCCACCTTCGCCGAGCCGCACGACACGCTGATCGTCCACCGCTCCAAGGTCAATCCGAAGAGCATCTACACCCGCGACGACAAGATGTGGGAGGACGCCCGCATCCAGGCGAAGAAGGACGGGGTGGACCTGGACAACGACACCAAGGTGATCCGCGACGGCAACAAGGTCCGCGTCTACATGTGGAGCCGCGCCCCGGCCTTCGGCCTGGAGGAGTTCACGGTGAAACAGGGTGACGAGGTGACGGTCTACATCTCCAACATGGACGATGTGGACGACCTGACCCACGGCTTCACCATGACCAACCACGGCGTTTGCATGGAGATCAGCCCGCAGCAGACCGCGTCGGTCACCTTCACCGCCGACCGTCCGGGCGTGCACTGGTACTATTGCCAGTGGTTCTGCCACGCCCTGCACATGGAAATGGGCGGCCGCATGCTGGTCGAACCGCGCTCGACCTGATCGGAGCGGCGGGAAATCGCGCTCGCGTACCGCCCACTGCCAAAGCCCCTCTCCCCTTGCGGGAGAGGGGTTGGGGTGAGGGGGCGCAATCCCGATTTCCACTGGCCTCGGCCAGCCGCACCCCTCATCCCAACCCTTCTCCCGCAAGGGGAGAAGGGCATCCGAAACGGATCCCTCCATGCTCCTCCGCACGGCGACCATCCTCGGCACGGTTCTGCTCGGCTCCCCCGCGCTGGCGGCCACCATCCCGGTGGCTCCGGGCGGGCTGACCGCCGCCATCGCCGCTGCAAGCCCCGGCGACACGCTGCGCCTCGCCGCCGGCCGGCACATCGGCCCGGTGAAGGTCGACAAGCCGCTGACCCTGGAGGGCGAGCCCGGCGCCGTGCTGGACGGGGAAGGGCAGGGCAGCGTCGTCACCGTCACCGCCCCCGACGTCACGCTGCGCGGGCTGGAGGTGCGCAACACCGGCACCAGCCTGTTCGACCAGCATTCCGGCATCTTCCTGAGCAAGACCGCCAAGCGGGCGGTGGTCGAGGACAACCGGCTGCGCGACACGCTGATCGGCATCTATGTCTGGGGCGCCGACGACAGCCTCGTCCGCCGCAACGACGTCACCGGCCGCACCGACCTGCGCGTGTCGGAACGCGGCAACGGCATCCAGATCTGGAACGCGCCCGGCACCCGCGTGCTCGACAACAGCGTGCGCGATGCCCGGGACGGCGTCTTCACCACCACCTCGCGCAAGAACCTGTTCGCCGGCAACCGCTTCGAACGGGTCCGCTTCGCCGTCCACTACATGTACACCAACGACTCCGAGGTGTCGGGCAACGTCTCGATCGGCAGCAGCGTCGGCTACGCCATCATGTATTCCAACAATCTGGTGGTGAAGGACAACCGATCGGTCGCCGACCGGGAGCACGGCTTCCTGCTGAACGCCGCCAACAGCGCGCAGTTCACGAACAACAGCGTCGCCGGCCGCTTCGCCGGTGCGGTGTCCGACAGCGGCGAGGCGCTGGCCGACAACGACATTCCCCATGACAGCGAGGCGATGGACGGCCGGCTGCGCAGCGGCACCTGGAAATGCGTCTTCATCTACAACGCCAACAAGAACCGCTTCGCCGGCAACCGGTTCGAGGGCTGCGAGATCGGCGTCCATTTCACCGCGGGATCCGAGCGCAACAGCATGACCGGCAACGCCTTCATCGGCAACCGCACCCAGGTGAAGTATGTCGGCACCCGCTACCTCGACTGGTCGGAGAAGGGGCGGGGCAACTACTGGTCCGACAATGCCGCCTTCGACCTGAACGGCGACGGCATCTCCGACGAGCCCTACCGCCCCAACGACGTGGTCGACCGCGTCATGTGGGCCTATCCGGCGGCCAAGCTGCTGATGAACAGCCCCGGCGTCCAGGTGATCCGCTGGGCTCAGAAGCAGTTCCCGGCCCTGCATCCCGGCGGCGTGATCGACAGCGCGCCCCTGATGGCGCCTCCCGCCATGTCCGCTCCCGTCCAATCTGCCGAAAGGAACCAGCCATGACCGACTTCACCGCAGAGGTGCGGGGCGTCACCAAGCGCTATGGCGAGACCGAGGCGGTGCGCGGCGTGGACCTGACGCTGGCGCCCGGCGAATGCGTGGCGATGGTCGGCCACAACGGCGCCGGCAAAAGCTCTCTCATCAAGCTGATGCTCGGCCTGACCACCCCGACGGAGGGCAGCATCCGCGTGCTGGGCGGCGATCCGGCCAGCGCCGCCTGTTCCCCCATCCGCCGCCAGATCGGCTTCCTGCCGGAAAACGTCGCCTTCCATCCCAACATGACCGGGCGCGAGACGTTGGATTTCTACGCCCGGCTGAAGGGCGCTTCGCGCCGCGACAACGACGCGCTGTTCGAAAAGGTCGGACTGGAGCCCGCCGCCATCAAGCGCCGCGTCTCCACCTATTCCAAGGGAATGCGCCAGCGCCTGGCGCTCGCCCAGGCCCTGCTCGGCGGGCCGAAGCTGCTGTTCCTGGACGAGCCCACCACCGGCCTCGACCCGGCGTTGCGCCAGAGCTTCTACGCCATCGTGGCGGAACTGCGCGACAGCGGCACCACCGTCCTGCTGTGCAGCCACGCCCTGACCGAGCTGGAGGGGCAGGCCGACCGCGTGGTGGTGATGAGCCGGGGCCGCAAGGTCGCCGACGGTTCGCTCGCCACCCTGCGCAGCCTCGCCCAACTGCCGGTCCGCATCCGCCTGACCCTGCCCGGCGACGACATCGACGCCCTGGCGAGCCGGGTGGGGCAGGGTGCCGCCCTGACCCGTCTGGCCGGCGGCGTGGTCGAACTGGCCTGCGCCAACGACGACAAGATCGATCTGGTGCGCCGCATCGCCTGCGACGGTTCGGCCGCCAATGTCGCCATCGAGGATATCGAGATCGTCCAGCCGAGCCTGGACGAGATGTACGCCCACTTCCTGCGCCGGGAGGCTGCGGAATGAACACGCTACTCATCATCGCCGGCAAGGAACTGCGCGAGGCGACCCGCAACCGCTGGGTCGTCGCCACCACCCTGTTGATGGCGGCGCTGGCCCTGACGCTGAGCTTCCTGGGCTCCGCCCCCACCGGCACGGTCGGCGTCGGCCCGGTGGAGATCACCATCGTCAGCCTGTCCAGCCTGACCATCTTCCTGCTGCCGCTGATCGCATTGCTGCTGTCCTTCGACGCGGTGGTGGGCGAGATCGACCGCGGCACCATGACCCTGCTGCTGTCCTATCCGGTGGCGCGCTGGCAATTGCTGCTCGGCAAGTTCCTGGGTCATGCCGCGGTGATCGCGCTGGCCACCGTGGTCGGCTACGGCGCCGCCGGGGTGGCGATAGCGATGGGGGACGCCCCCATCGGCACGGAGAGCTGGCGTGCCTTCGCCGCGATGATCGGATCCAGCGTGATGCTGGGCGCCGCCTTCACCGCGCTCGGCTATCTCGCCTCCACCATCGTGCGCGACCGCGGCACGGCGGCCGGCATCGCCGTGGCGGTCTGGCTCGGCTTCGTCCTGCTCTACGACATGGCCCTGCTCGGCCTGCTGGTCGGCGGCAGCGGCATCGGGGTGGAGGCGCTGAACTGGCTGCTGCTCGCCAACCCGGCCGACGCCTACCGCCTGTTCAACCTGACCGGCTTCAAGGGCGTCAGCACCTTCGCCGGCACCGCCGGCCTCGCCGCCCATGTCCAGCTGTCGGTCCCGCTGCTGCTGGCCGTGATGGCCGGCTGGATCGCCGCCCCGCTGGCGCTGGCCGCTGCCCTCTTTTCGAGGAAGCAGATCTGATGCGCACCTCCCCACTCCTGCGGACCGCCCTTTTCGCCGCCGTCCTGCTGCTGCCGCTCACCGCCTGCAAGCAGGATAAGGCGGAAGTCGCCCCGCCGCTGCCCGTGACGCTGACCGCCGACGCCATCGGCCATTACTGCGGCATGAACCTCGCCGACCACCCCGGTCCCAAGGGCCAGATCCTGGTGAAGGGGCAGCAGCGGCCGATCTGGCTGTCCTCCGTGCGCGACACCTTCGCCTTCACCATGCTGCCGGAGGAACCGAAGGAAATCAGCGCCATCTACGTCACCGACGTCGGCAAGGCCAAGGACCCCACCGCCCCCGACCTGACCGTCTGGGTCGAGGCGCGCAAGGCCTGGTATGTGCTGGGCAGCAAGCTTCGCGGCGGCATGGGCGATACGGAACCCTATCCCTTCGCCGAGGAATCCGCGGCCCGCGCCTTCGCCGCCGCCAATGGCGGCACGGTGCAGCGCTTCGCCGAGGTGCATGAGGACCAGATCCTCACCCCGCCGGCCGGCCCCGTCGCCGAGGGAGGCCACTGATGGCCGCCGCGCTCACCAGACGCCGCTTTCTTACCGTTGGCGCAACCGCGGCCGGCCTGTCGCTGCTGCCGCACCGGCTTCTGCATGCCGAGGGCGTGCCCGTCCGGGTCTGGCGCGGTGTGGCGCTGGGGGCGGACGCCAGCCTGACCATCGCCCATCCCGATCCCGCCGAGGCCGATCGCCTGATCGCGCTGAGCCTGGAGGAGGTTTCCCGGCTGGAACGCGTTTTCAGCCTCTACCGCGCCGACTCCGCCCTGCGCCGCCTCAACCGCGACGGCCTGCTGGAAGCGCCGCCGACCGACCTCGTCCGCCTTCTGGCCCTGGCCGCCGCTTTCGGCCGCAGCACAGGCGGCGCCTTCGACCCTACGGTGCAGCCGCTGTGGCAGCTCTACGCCGGTCATTTCGCCCGGCCCGGCGCCGATCCAGCCGGCCCGCCGGCAGGGGCCGTCCGCGCCGCGCGGTCGCTGGTCGATGTCCGGGCGCTGCGAGTGGAGCCCGACCGCATCGCCTTCGGTGCCAAGGGCATGGCGGTGACGCTGAACGGCATCGCCCAGGGCTACATCACCGATCGGGTGACGGAACGGCTGAAGGCCGAGGGGATGGACCGCGTGCTGGTCGACATGGGGGAACTGCGGGCGCTCGGCCACCATCCCACCGGCCGCCCCTGGACCGTCGGGCTGGCCGATCCGGCAGACCCCGACCGCACGGTCGAAACGCTTGAGCTTGCGGACGGCGCACTGGCAACCACCGGCGGCTACGGCACCCGCTTCGACGCGGCCGGCCGCTTCACCCACCTGTTCGACCCCGCGAGCGGCGCTTGCGCCGCCCACTGGCAGGCGGTTACGGTACAGGCACCGGACGCCACGACGGCCGATGCCCTGTCGACCGCGCTTTCGGTGGTGCCGGAGGATCGGGTGCCGGCCATCCTGGCAGCCCATCCCGGCGTCGCCGCCCGCTTCACCCACCCCGACGGCCGCATCCTGCGGCTGCCTGCTTGAGAGATCGGATCATCGTCATGGGTAGTTTCAGCCTGTTCCACTGGGCCGTCGTTCTGCTGGTCGTCCTGCTGCTGTTCGGCGCCGGCAAGCTGCCGAGCGTGATGGGCGACTTCGCCAAAGGCATCAAGAGCTTCAAGTCCGGCCTGAAGGACGAGGAAGAGGAGCGCAAGCCGATCGCGTGATGGGGGAGGCGTCGGCTGACGATGCCCCCACCCCAACCCTCCCCCGCTGGGCGGGGGAGGGGGCAGGTGCTTAGCCGGCGGAGCGGCGGCAGTCCCTCCCCCGCCCAGCGGGGGAGGCTAGGTGGGGGTCTAACCTCCCCACCCCCTCAAGCCACCCGCAACGCCCCCGCGGTGTCGTGGTAGAAGCCGTTCACCAGCGGCGCGTCGATCAGCCCGCCCAGTTCCGCCGCCACTTCGGCTCCATCGCGCCGCCCGTCCAGCACCGCGCGGAACGCCTCGGCGACGCGCACCATGTCCATCGCCTGCGGCGACAGGCGGAAGCGCGAAACACCCATCTCCACCAGTGCCGGCAGCTCCGCCGCCAGGCACAAACACCCGTGCGACATCGTCTGCGTCCCGTTGACGGTCAGGAAGGGCTGGCCGTCCATCGTCGTCACCGGCATGCCGTCCGGGTCGTTGCCGCAGACGAACTGGCAGCCGTCCTTGTGCAGTCCATGGGCGCGCGCGTGATAGCAGCGGGCCGAGATGGCGAGCGGCGCCCGGCCCCAGGCCTGCACCTCCACCGCGACGCCCAGTTCCCGCCCGGCCTTCGCCAGCGCCGCAACGGTCGCCGCCGGCAGTTCGGCCGGCAGCGACACCGACACGGCTCCACGCTCCGCCATCCAGGCCAGCGTCGCCTCGTTGTAGACGTTGATCGTCGGCCCGATTGCGTGCGGACGCCCGGCCAGCAGGGCCAGCGCGCCCATGTCATTGGCCTCGACCAGCCCACCGTCCGCGAGCCCGGCATCCGCTGCCACCAACTCGCGCATCGCCGACCGTTCACGCTCGCTGCCGACCAGGATCGGGCTGGCGAGCCAGGCCGTCTTTCCGGCTGAGCTCAGGCGTTCGATCACCTCGCCCATCGCCTCGGCGAAGAAAGGCGCCCGCTTGAAGCAGACGATCTCGCCGACGATCACCGTGTCCACCGGCGCCTCGTCGGCGATGCGGGCGTAGAAGTCGCGCCAGCGGTCGACCGGCCAGTTGAACAGCACCGGCCCCAGAGTGAGTGACGCAGTCATTCGATAAAGCTCCTTACCGCCCGGTGCTCAGCGCCAGGCGCGGGTGTAGGCGCCGGTGGTCTGGGTTCCGCCCTCGACCATCGCCTGCAGGTCGATGTGCGGCACCGGCCGGCCGGCGGCGAAGCTGTCCAGAGCCTCGCGATAGGCGCGGACGACGGCGCCGATATAGGCCTTGCCGCGCTGCCGCCCCTCGATCTTCAGCGCATGGACGCCGGCCGCCTTCAACTCGGGCAGCAGATCCATGGCGTTCAGGCTGGTCGGCTCCTCGAACAGGTAGGCCGGCGCGCCGCCGGCGACGAAGCGGCCCTTGCACAGCGTCGGATAGCCCGCCTGCTCGCCCTCGCCGAACACGTTGATGGTGAAGCCGCCCAGCGTGGAGGCCAGCGCGCCGCCGCGTTGCTCGTACCGGACATGGCTGGCCGGGGAGCAGACGCCCTGCTTGTTGGGCGACAGGCCGGTGGCGTAGGAGGACAGCGAACAGCGCCCCTCCGCCATCGGGCAGAGGCCGCCGAAGACGAACACCTCGGTCTCGACGTCGACCTCGGCGTTCAGCTTGGCGATCTCCGGCACCGTCAGCACGCGCGGCAGCACCACCCGGCGCACGCCGAAGGCATCGCGGTAGAGCCGGATCGCCTCCACATTGGCGGCCGACGCCTGGACCGACAGGTGCAGGCGCAGATCGGGATGGCGCTTGGCGGCATAGGCCAGCAGGCCCGGATCGGCCAGGATGACCGCATCCACCTTCAGCCGCGCCGCGTCGTCCACCGCCTTCTGCCAGGGACCGAGATTGCCGGCCTGCGGGTAGGTGTTGATGGCGACATAGACCTCCACCTTGCGGGCGTGGGCATAGTCCACCGCGTCGGCCACATCCTGCCGGGTGAAGTTCAGTCCCGGAAAGTTGCGGGCGTTGGTCTCGTCCCGGAAGCCGAGATAGACCGCGTCGGCCCCGGCATCGACGGCGGCGCGCAGGGCGGCCGGGGTGCCGGCCGGGCAGATCAGTTCGAAATTGTCCATGATCCTCACGCCCCCGTCCCCGGATTTGTGCCCGGAACCGTCCCCGTCAGGCGTGCCTCGATCCTCGCGCCGATCCGCTCGATCCCGCGCCGCAGCGGCGGGGGCAGCAACCGGCGCGCCGCTTCGACGCGGTCCAGCACCGGCCCGGCATTCCGGCGCAGCACCGGCAGGGCGCGGGCCAGCGGTCCGGCGATGGACGCTGCATCGGCGATCAAATCCATCTCGTCCTCGCCGTCCAGCGTGTTGCGCAGGGCCAGGATCAGGGCGGTGTCGCCGGAAATGGTCAGTTCGCGGCGGAAGAACAGGGCGTCGCCGTCGATGCGCCCTTCCAGCAGGTCGAGCAGCCGGGCATAGGGGCCGCGGATGACCGCGTCGGCCGCAGCCCCACCGGCCCCAATCGCCCCACGGGGCAGTGCATGCAGGGACAGCTCCGGCCCGACGCGCATCATCAGTGCAACCGGGGCATCCACCGGCTCGATCAGCACGCGGGCGTCCTGCATCTCGCGCAGTGCGTCGAAGGCGCGCGGGTGGCGCTCCGCGAGCACGCGCAGAAGGCGGGCCAGCAGCGCATCGCTGACCCTCTCCCCCAGCCGCGGGACGAGCCCGAGCCCCGCACGGCTCAGGCTGGCTTCGAAACGTCGGGCCCGGTCGTCGTCAATCGCGGTCGGTGCGACGGCAGGATCGCGCATGGGCTCTCGAATGGGCTCTCGCATGGGCGGAGTCCCTCCTTATCGGTCATTCCGCCGCCCATCAAATCCGCTAATCGCCCGCCGTCATTGACCTCGGTCAAGTTTAAGCTTGAAAAGCCGGGCTCAGGCGGCGCCGGCCAGCCCCGCGCGGTCGATCAGGTCGTACAGTTCGCGGTCCTCGCGGCCGATGCGATGTTTCAGCGCAACCACCACCTCGCGCGTCTCGCGGACGAAGGCGGCGGGGTCCTTGGCGACCGCCACCGGGCCGGGCCAACGCGTGCGGTAGAGGTCGAACCGCGCCCGCAGGCCGCCCATTTCCGCCTGGAAGCGCGCCGCCGTGCTGCGCAGTTTCGCATCCGGGTGGGCGAGCAGGCGGGGGTAGAGCGCGCTGTCCTCCAGCGACAGGTGGACGGCGAAGATGCCGAACAGCTCCCGCACCGTGGCGATGAGCGCCGCCGTGTCCGACTCCACGGACTTCGAGGCGAGCAGCGATTCGATGCGGCCGACCAGCTGGCCGACGCCGGCATGGTGGTCGCGGTAGAGCGCGGTGCTGACGGTGACGCTGGTCATGATGCTGTCTCCAACCGGTGCCGCCCTTCATGGGCAGCGTTGAAGGCAGTATGCCGGCCCACCCGGCCGGCATCGTTGCGCCACAGCAAGCAGTTCCCCGAAAGATCGGGGTAACGCGGTGGCGGCCCTCCCGCACTACCTAACTGTCCAGGCCGCCGACAGGCTTACGATACGGGCGCAGGAGGGAGTGAGCATGACAGCGACACGACGAGCGATCCTGCAGGGTGCTCTGGCCGCGATAGCCATGGCGATGCAGCCGGCATTCGCCGGGGCCCAGGCCTATCCGCAGGCCGGCGCACCGGCGGCACGGCGCATTCCCTCCACGGGCGAGGCGATTCCCCCCGTGGGGCTCGGCACCTGGATCACCTTCAATGTCGGCGACGACGACGAGTTGCGCGACGAATGCGCGGCCGTCATGGATGCCTTCTTCCGGGCCGGGGGCGGGATGATCGATTCCTCCCCCATGTACGGCTCCGCCCAGCAGGTGGTCGGTTACGGCCTGCGGAAGCTGGGGCAGCCGAAGGGCCTGTTCTCCGCCGACAAGGTCTGGATCTCCTCCGGCAGCCGCGGGCCGTCGCAGATCGAAGAATCGCGCAGCCTGTGGGGCGTGCCGCGCTTCGACCTGCTGCAGGTGCACAACCTGCTGTCCTGGGAAGAGCATCTGAAGACGCTGTTCGCGATGAAGGCGGCGGGCCGGCTCCGTTATGTCGGCATCACGACGTCGGAGGGCCGGCGCCACGACCTGCTGGAGACGATCATGGCCAGCCAGCCGCTCGACTTCGTGCAGCTGACCTACAACATCGTCGACCGCGAGGTGGAGGACCGCATCCTGCCGCTGGCGGCGGACCGCGGCATCGGCGTCATCGTCAACCGCCCGTTCCAGCAGGGCGTCCTGCTCCGCCGGCTGTCCGGCCAGCCGCTGCCCGCCTGGGCCGGCGACATCGGCGCGTCCAGCTGGGCGCAGGTCGTCCTGAAATTCATCATCTCCCACCCCGCCGTCACGGTTGCCATACCGGCGACCAGCCAGGTCGCGCATGTGCGCGAGAACATGGCCGCGATGAGCGGACCGATGCCCGACGCCGCGATGAGGAGGCGCATGGCCGAGCATGTGAGGGCGCTCTGATGCCGGAGTGGTGGACCTACTCCGCCGAGGATTTCCTGCTGTTCAGCCCCCGCGCCTACTGGCGGCTGATCGAACGCCACAACGAGGCGCTGTGGCCGGCGCAGGTGTTGGCGCTGCTGCTCGGCATCGCGATTCTGTGGTTCCTGCTCCGGCCCCGGCCCTGGTCGCACCGGCTGATCGCGGGGAGTCTGGCGGTCCTGTGGGGCTGGGTCGCCTGGAGTTTCCTGTGGGAGCGTTACGCCACCATCAATTGGGCGGCAGTCTACATGGCGCCGCTGTTCGCGCTTCAGGCCGTGCTGCTTGCGTCGGTCGGGGGGCGGTTGCGCTGGTCGTTCGACCGGTCGGTGCGTGGAATGGTGGGGCCCGGATCTGTGGGGTTGGGGCTGTTCCTCTATGCTCTTGTCCTCCACCCGCTGACGGCGTCGCTGATGGGGCGGTCGATACGGGGAGCGGAGGTCTTCGGCATCATGCCGGACCCGACCGCCATCGCGACCGTCGGGCTTGTCCTGATGGCGGCCGGGCGCTGGTCGTGGCTGCTGCTCGTCATCCCATTGCTCTGGTGCCTTGCCGGCTGGCTGACCCTGTACGGCATGGGAGCGGCGGAGAGCTGGGTCCTGCTGGCGGCGGCGGGGGCAGGGGCGGCACTCGCCGTCCTGCCCGTCGCACGCCGTCAGGATTCGGATTGAAGCCAATTGTGGGGCCGCTCACAGCGCTGGAGCGGGAATGCGCCCAGGATCGCTCCGACGCCGCAAACAGCCTCCGGACGGAGCGATCCCATGAGTGTCCTGTTCATCGCCATCGCCCTATCGATCCTCAGCATCGGGCTGCTGTTCGGCTTCGATCTCTGCATCGACCTGCCTTCGGATTTGGCGGGGACAAGGACCAGCCGATGCAACGACGGAAAGCTCGGTGAGGACGTCATGGGTTAGCGGCAGGACAGTGGCCGAAGCGGTCGCCATGCGCCTACGGCTGGCCGCTGCCGCCGGCGGCACCATAGATGTGGCCGGTGGTGTAGCTGCCGTCCTCCGCCGCGAGCTGGACATAGATGCCGGCAAGCTCGGCCGGCTGGCCGGGACGGCCCAGCGGGGTCTGGCCGCCGAACTGCTTCAGCTTCTCCTGGGTGGCGCCGCCGCTGACCTGCAGCGGGGTCCAGATCGGGCCGGGGGCCACGCCGTTGACGCGGATGCCCTTGGACGCGAACTGCTTGGCCAGCGACTTGACGTAGTTCATCGTCGCCGCCTTGGTCTGGGCATAGTGGTACAGCTCCGGTGTCGGGTCGTAGGATTGCTCCGAGGTGGTGCCGATGATGACCGAGCCGGGCTTCAGATGCGGCAGCGCCGCCTTGATGGTCCAGAACGGCGCGTAGATGTTGGTCTTCATCGTCGCGTCGAACTCCTCGCTGGTCAGGTCGAGGATGGATGGGCAGGCCTGCTGCCGCGCGGCGTTGCACACCAGGATGTCGAGGCCGCCGAGCCCGGCGACCGCATCCGCCACCATCTGCCGGCAGAACGCCTCGTCGCGCAGATCGCCGGGGATGGCGACGGCCTTGCGGCCCGCCGCCTCGATCAGCGACACGACCTCGCGGGCGTCCGGCTCCTCGGTCGGGAAATAGTTGATGGCGACGTCGGCGCCTTCGCGGGCATAGGCGATGGCGGCGGCGCGTCCCATTCCGGAATCGCCGCCGGTGATCAGCGCCTTTCGCCCGGCCAGCCGGCCGGAGCCCTTGTAGCTGGTCTCGCCATGGTCGGGCGGCGGGTCCATGTCGCGGGCCAGGCCCGGCCAGGGCTGCGACTGGCCCTTGAACGGCGGCTGGGGATACTTGTACCGCGGGTCCTGCGGCGATGCGGTGTCGTCACTCCGGTCCATGTGCGTCTCCTTGGTCGGGCGTCACACACAGAACCGGGCAGGGGCGGATTGGTTGCCGGCCGGGGCGGGCGGCAGCCATTCCGAAACCGGGGATGGCCGCCCCGCCCCCCTGTCCTCAGCCGCACATCCCGCCGCAGCAGGAACCGTTGCGCCGCGCCAACAGCCGCTCGTAGGCGATGCTGACCACGCCGGCCGGCGGGATCACGCCCTGCAGCAGCGACAGCACGTCGGCCGTCAGCGTGCCGGGCGGGCAGTCCGTCACTTCACAGACAGACGCGCCGCTGCCGTCCGGACCCAGTCGCGCGTCGTCCGCCGCGACCGCCACGTCGCCGTTGCGGTCGATGCGCACGCGCAGGCTGGTCGCCGCCGCCCCTTCGGGACGGGCGATGCGGACCTGCCAGACCTCAGGCCCCTGCTGCAGGTATTCCCAGGAGAAGCCGGCGCCGAACAGGCTGAGGAGCTGGTGGTGCAGCGGGCGCGGGTCATGGTCGTTGACCAGCGAGAAGCCATCGCCGGGGGTCAGATCCTGCACCGACTGGAAGATCAGCTGGTGGCGCTGGTAGGGCGGGATGGCGCGGAGGTCGAGGACCGGTTCGGCCCGCGTGGCCTGGGTACCATGGAGGGTTGTGGTCGGCATCGTCGTCCGTCTGGCTGTGGGGGAGCGGCAGGATCGCCATGCACCGCTGTAACCCGGATCGCCGATGCCTTCTTTGCTCCAGCACAAACGCCGGAGAGGGTTGGCGCCGGAGAGGGTAGGGGCGTCAGCCGCCCATCGCCTTTGCGAAGGCACGGTCGTCGACAAGTTGCGGTGCCGCAAAGTCCGAGCGAAGGCACCTGAAGCCGCCTGCCGGCAAATTTTGCAACAGAACCCTGCCGTCAGTACGCTTGGCGGTATAGGGCCAAGGCATCTTCATAGGAAACCTCGCGCGGATTGTTGATCAAAAGCCTCTGCACCTTCATGGCATCGGCAGCCAGCATCGGCAGATCATCGCGCCGCACGCCGACCTGCTCCAACCGCTGCTCCATCGGCATGGCGGCGACCAGATCGCGCATGGCGCCGAGGAAGGCGTCCGTCGCCTTGGCCGGCGTGGCGAAGGATCTGCCGGGCAGGATCGCCGGGGCGAGTTCGGCATAGAGCGTCTCGGCGGCCGGCCGGTTGAACTCCAACACCGGTCCGAGCATGAGTGCGTTGCTCAGCCCGTGCGGCACATGGAAATGGCCGCCCAACGGGTAGGCCAGGGCGTGGACGGCCCCGACCGGTGCGTTGGCGAAGGCGATGCCGGCGAGCAGCGAGCCCTGGAGCATGGCCGCGCGCGCGGCGACGTCGCGTCCGTCGGCGATGACGGTGCGGATGTTGCCGCCCAATAGGCTCAGCGCCCGCAGGGCGAGGCTGTCGGACAGCGGGTTTTTCTTGTGGCGGGTGGTGTAGGCTTCGATGGCGTGGACCATCGCATCGATGCCGGTCATCGCCGTGACGCGCGGCGGAAGCCCCAGCGTCAGATGAGCGTCCAACACCGCCAGATCGGGATAAAGCAGGCTGGAGACCACCCCCTTCTTCTCGCTGGTGGGCGTGGTCACGATGGCGATCGGCGTCACCTCCGACCCGGTGCCGGCGGTGGTCGGCACCTGGATCAGCGGCAGGCGCGGCCCCTTGGCGAGACCGATGCCGTAGATGTCCGGCAGTTCCTGCGGCGTACCGGTCAGCAAGGCGACCAGTTTCGCCGTGTCCAGCGAACTGCCGCCGCCGACCCCGATCACGCCGTCGGCCCCAGAGTCCCGCGCCGCCTGCACCGCCAGCGCGACCGACTGCTCGGGCGGGTCGGCCACGACGTCGGAGAACAGGGTGCAGACCGTCCCGGCGGCCCTGAAACCGGCCTGGACCGGCTCCAGCAGCCCGGCTGCGACCAGACCGGCGTCGGTGACGATCAGCGCGCGGCGGATCCCCAGCCCCTTTGCCATCTCGCCCAGCCGGGTCGCCGCCCCCGCCTCGCACACCAGCTTCGGGGTGGTTTCGAACACGGAGTCCATCATGTCTCGGTCCTCACCGGAAAGGGGCGTCAGGCGGTTTCGGCAGGCGCGACCAGCCGTTCGAGCACGGCGCGAAGCTTCTCCGGCAGCGCCGCCGGGCGGCGCGTCTCGCGATCGACGTAGACATGCACGAAATGGCCGCAGGCCGCCGGAGTCGGATCATCGTTGCGGAACAGCCCGACCTCGTAGCGGACGCTGCTGGTGCCCAGCCGCGCCACGCGCAGCCCGGCCTCGACCCGGTCGGGGAAGCTGACCGGCGCGTAATAGCTGGAGCCGGTATCCACCACCAGCCCGATCACCGGGCTGGTTTCGATGTCGAGCGCACCGTTCTCGATCAGGTACTGGTTCACCACCGTATCGAAGTAGCTGTAATAGACCACATTGTTGACATGGCCGTAGGCGTCGTTGTCCATCCACCGCGTCGGGATGGTCTGGAAATGGGGGTAGGCGGCGCGGGTGTCGTGCTTGCGGTCCATCGGTGTTCCTCCCTGGAGCGGATTCGATATTGGAGACTCAGGCGACTTCGAACAGGCCGGCGGCGCCCATGCCGCCACCGACACACATGGTGACGACGACATGGCGCACACCCCGGCGCTTGCCTTCGATCAGGGCGTGGGCGACCAGACGGGCGCCCGACATGCCGTAGGGATGGCCGACGGCGATGGCCCCGCCGTTGACGTTCAGCCGCTCGTCGGGGATGCCGATCCGGTCGCGGCAGTGGATCACCTGTGCCGCGAAGGCCTCGTTCAACTCCCACAGCCCGATATCGTCGACGGTCAGTCCGTGCTGCTTCAGCAGCTTCGGCACGGCAAAGACCGGCCCGATCCCCATCTCGTTCGGGTCGCAGCCGGCAACGGCAATGCCCCGGTAGATGCCGAGCGGATGCAGGCCCCGCCGTTCGGCCTCCGCCGCCTCCATCAGCACGCTGGCCGACGCGCCGTCCGACAGTTGCGAGGCGTTGCCGGCGGTGACGAAACGCCCTTCCCGGATTTGCTGGCCGTCGCGGAACACCGGCTTCAGCGCCGACAGCCCGGCCAGCGTGGTTTCCGGCCGGTTGCTCTCGTCGCGGTCCAGCGTCACCGGGTGGCGGGTGGTCTCGCCGGTCGCCTTGTCGAGGCGGGTCATGGTGGTGGTGACCGGCACGATCTCCG
Source organism: Azospirillum largimobile (assembly GCF_977007025.2). Lineage (NCBI taxonomy): Bacteria > Pseudomonadati > Pseudomonadota > Alphaproteobacteria > Rhodospirillales > Azospirillaceae > Azospirillum > Azospirillum largimobile. The sequence continues at coordinate 29,323 of NZ_CDRMUA020000003.1, read as the reverse complement.
CGTCGAAGCGCCCGGCGTCCTGCGCCTCGGCGGTGCGGGCCTGGGAGCAGGCGGCGTAGGCGTCCTGCGCCTCGCGCGGCACGCCGTAGCGCGCCGACACGATCTCCGCCGTCTCGATCATCGCCATGTAGACGTCGGGGCGGTGCTCGACCAGCCAGGGATCGCGCCAGCGGTCGACGTTCAAGTGCTCGGTCTGCACCAGCGACAGCGATTCCAGTCCGCCGCCGACCGCCACGGTCATGCCGTCGGCGACGATCTGCTTGGCGGCGATGGCGATTGCCATCAGGCCCGAGGCGCATTGCCGGTCCACCGACTGCGCCGCCACCGAGGTCGGCAAGCCGGCGCGCAGCGCGCATTGCCGGGCCATGTTCATGTGGGTGGCGCCCTGCTGCAGCGCCGCCCCCATCACCACGTCGTCGATCTCGGCGGGGTCGATCCCGGCGCGGGCGACGGCATGGGCGATGGCGTGCCCGCCCAGGGCCTGCGCCTGGGTATCGTTGAAGGCGCCCCGGTAGGCCTTGCCGATCGGGGTGCGGGCGGTCGATACGATGACGGCTTCTCTCACCGGTCTCCTCCTTGGCTGCGGTCGGCGTTCGGACCGGCGGCCTCCGCCGCGCGCTTCAGGATGCGGTCGACGTGGCTCAGGCCGGCGTCGATCTCGTGCTGGCGGTCGAGCGACGCGATCTCGGCGAAGCGGGCGGCCACGGCTTCCGGCGTGCGCTCGCCCTCGGGCAGGAAGACACCGTCCGATTCGACGATGGCGAGCCGGGCATAGGTGCCGGCGCCGGCCAGGATCACCGTGCGGCTCGGCGCCTGCTCCGACACCAGGAACAGCGCTGCCGGGGTGACGAAATCGGGGTTCAGCCGGGCCAAGGCCGTCTCGTCGAGGATGTCGGACGTCATGCGGGTCGCCGCCGTCGGGGCGACCGCGTTGACGTGGATGCCGTTGCGCACGCCTTCCAGATGCAGGACGTTCATCAGCCCGACCAGACCGGCCTTCGCGGCGCCGTAGTTCGATTGGCCAAAATTGCCGTAGACGCCCGAGGTCGAGGTCGTCATCAGGATGCGGCCGTAACCTTGTGCCCGCATGGTCGGCCAGACCGCGTGGGTGACGTTGGCCGCCCCCATCAGATGCACGTCGACGACCGAGCGGAAATCCTCCAGATCCATCTTGGCGAAGCTCTTGTCGCGCAGGATGCCGGCGTTGTTGATCAGCACATCGATGCGGCCCCAGAGGCCGAGGGTGCGCTCGACCATGGCGGCGACCTGCGCCGGGTCGGTGACGTTTGCGCCGTCGGCGATGGCCACGCCGCCGCGGTCGCGGATCTCCGCAACCACGGTTTCGGCGGCACCCGAAGCGCCGCGGCCGTCACGCCCGCCGCCCAGGTCGTTGACCACCACCCTGGCGCCGCGTGCCGCCAGTTCCAGCGCATAGCCGCGTCCCAGGCCGTTCCCCGCGCCGGTGACGATCGCGACGCGCCCGTCGAAGCGGATGCCGTCAGGCCCCAAGTCGTTCGATTGAATGCTCATGCCACGTCCACCTGTTCTTTCAAGAGCGTCAGGATGATCCAGTCGGCCGCCAGCGCCGGCTTGCCGCCGCCTTCGATCTCCACCGTCACCGCATAACGTGCGACCAGTTCCCGATCAGACCGGCGGGTCGCCTCGCTCAGCACGAAGCACGCGCGGACCCGCGCGCCGGCCCTGACCGGCGCCAGGAAGCGGACCCGGTCGAAGCCGTAATTGATGACCATCGCTTCCCCGGCAATCACCGGCAGCACGCCCGCCCCCATCGCGGTCAGCAGCGACAGCGACAGGAAGCCGTGCGCGATGGTGCCGCCGAAGGGGGTGTCGCGGCTTGCCCGCTCTGGATCGACATGGATGAACTGGTGGTCGTCGATGACGTCGGCAAAGGCGTCGATGCGCTCCTGGGGGATCGTGAACCAACGCGACGCGCCGATCTCGCCGCCGATACGCCCTTCCAGGTCCCCAGGGGAAACAGGTTCGATCATTGGGGGTCTTCCCGTGTCCGTTTGGCCGTTTATCGGATGCGGTCGCCGCAAAGTTTGCTTGCGCCACGCACAAAAAACATACCAAGTAGTATGTGAGCGTTCCGGTCCTGTCCAGGCAGAAATGTTGCCTGGGGCATGGATTGGTCCTAGCTTCGCCGAACCGACCGACGCCGCGCCGTCGCGGCGGGTCGGTGCGGGCGAAACGGGTTGGTCGTCGACGAACATATTGAGCTGGAACTGGATTATGAGCAGTGAAAAGAACCCGCTGTCGCCCCGCATAGACAAGACCGGGAACATCGACATCCTGATCGCCGCCGCCGAATGCTTCATGGAGCAGGGATACCATGCGACGAGCATCGACGATGTGGCCCGGCGTCTGGGCGCCACGAAAGGCCGCATCTATCATTATTATCGTTCGAAGACGGAGTTGTTCTTCGACGTCCACCGCGAGGGGATGCGGCGCAACTTCGAAGCCGTCACCCCGGTGATGAAGGGGCCGGACCCGGCGGCGCGGCGCCTCAGCGCCATGTTCCGCCAGCACGCCCTTTCGATGATGGAGAATCTCGCCCTGGAGGCGGTGGTGGTTCAGGGCGTGGAGATGCACCGCTTCGGCGCCACGACGCCCGAGCAGCGCCGCACGCTGGCCGAGCTGATGACCGTGCGCAACGACTTCGAAAGCCTGTTCAAGCGGGTCGCCTACGAAGGCGTCGAGGACGGTTCGATCCGCACCAGCGACGTGTCGGTGGCGGTCAAGGTGGCGCTGGGCGCCATCAACTGGCTGTCAATCTGGTACCGTCCCCGCCCGGCGGAGACCCGCGACGACCGCGAGATCCTGGCCGACAAGATCGTCGATTCGATCATGCAGGGGCTGAACGCGCCGGAATGAAAATGGAGAAGCCCCCGATCCCGCATCGGAACGAGGGCTTCGGTGTCCTTGATGCCGCGGGCTGAGGCCGCAAGGCCCGTCAGGCGAGGGTTTCCCGCTTGAAGCGGATGCCCGCCGCCTCGCGATCCCAGCACTCCTCCGTCAGCCCCTCGGCGCGCAGCGTGTGCTTCTGGAGCTTGCCGCTGGCGGTCTTCGGCAACTCCTCCACCACCCGGACGTAGCGCGGCACCATGTAGTGCGCAACCCGCGCCGCCAGGAAGCCGACCAGTTCCGCCGGATCGACTGACGCGCCCGGAACCGGGGCGACGACCGCCAGCACCTCGTCCTCGCCGACCGAACTGGGCACCGCGACCGTCACCGCCTCGCGCACCGCCGGGTGGGCGCAGATTTCCGCCTCCAGTTCGAAGGAGGAGATGTTTTCGCCGCGGCGGCGGATCACGTCCTTCAGGCGGTCGACGAAGAAGAAGCGGCCGTCCGCCTCCATGCGGAAGGCGTCGCCGGTGTGGAACCAGCCGTTGCGCATGGCCGCCAGCGTCGCCTGCGGGTTCCGGTAATAGCCAGAGCCGAGTGCCCATGGACGATGGGAGCGGATGATCAGCTCGCCGACCGTGCCCGGTGGCAGCTCCGCGTCGTTGCCGTCGACCACGCGCAACTCGAAGCAGGGCCGCGCGCGGCCGCACAGGCCCGGCACCATCCCATCCGGCCCTGCCGTCAGGGGGCTGGCGATCTCGGTCATGTTGTAGACGGTGTGGAGTTCGACGCCGAAGCGCGCGCCGAAGCGCGGTGCGTCGTCGCCGAAGGGGACGATGAAAACCTTCCTGAGAGTATGGTCGCGGTCGTCCGCCCCTGGCGGCGCCTTCAGCAGGAAGCTCGCCATGACGCCGAGAAGCAGGACGACCGTGCTGCCGGTGTCGCGGATCGAATCCCAGAACTCCGACGTGCGGAACTCCGGAACCATCGCCATGGAACCGCCCTTGCCCAGCATGCAATAGACGTAGAGCGTGCTGCCGCAATGGAAGATCGGCCCGCAGATCATGCAGCGGTCGTCCGCCGTGATGCTGTCGAAGGCGTCCGGCCCCATGGTGTAAATCTGCACGTAGGACGTCACGACCCCCTTGGCCGCCCCGGTCGTACCCGATGAATACATGATCGCGTGCGGATCCCAGGGCTGGATCGGCCGCTCGAGCTCCAGGTCGAAATCGGCGTCGGCGGGCGCATCGACCAGCGGCGCGATGGTGACGCCAGGCAACTCGGGCGGGTCCAAGTCCGCCGCGCCGACGGTCAGGACCGTAGACAGTGACCCACGATCGATCTCCGCCAGGCGGCCGACCAACGCGGTGTGGGCGATGAGGACTGCGGCGCCGGCGTTGTCCAGCATGTGCTCCAGCGGGCGTCCCCGGCTCGCCGTGTTGAGCGGCACATAGACCGCCCCGAGGTAATTGATGGCGAACCACGAGGTCAGCAAATCAGGCCCGTTCCCCATCCAGCACAGCACATGGTCGCCCTGGCGCACGCCTTGTGCGCGCAGGGCCGCGGCGCGGCGGCGGACACGCTCCAGCGTCTTCCTGTAGGTCCAGGTCTCACCCCGCCAGAAAGCGACGAACACCGCGTCGGGCTGCCGCTCGGCCTGTCTTTCCAGAAGATTGCGCAAGACGCACTCGTCCGCCGTGGGGATCCGCCCCCGATCATCTCCGTGCATCGCCGAAAATCCTCCCTGTTCGTCCAACCACGACATCCGGCCGTTGGGCCGCCCACCGCCCGGCAGCGGCGGCCATCCATATGTTTGCACCACCAATCAAACGATTGCAACATACTCGGTAGAATGTTAGGTGATGAATGCCGGCCCGGATCGCCGTCGGCTCGGGAGGAGAGGGGGGCAAACGAGATGAGCTTCGTTTCGATTGAGCAGTCGGACGGGGTGGCGCTGGTCCGCTACGACCGTGGCGGACGGGCCAATGCGTTGAGCGCGGCGGCGATGACGGAGCTGACGGACGCGGCCCGCCACCTGCGCACCGACACCACCGTGCGGGCGGTGGTGCTGACCGGCACCGCGGCGGTGTTTTCCGGCGGCATCGACCTGTCCGACCCACAGCTCTGGCCGACCGGCGGGGATGTGCTGGAGCAGCATGCCGCCATCGAGCGCGGCCGGATCCTGTGCGATGCGTGGGCGGCGCTGCCCCAACTCACCATCGCCGCCGTCGAAGGGCCGGCGATCGGCGGCGGCGGGGTGCTGGCGATGGCGTTGGACTGGCGGGTTTTCGGGCGCGGCGCACATCTTCGCCTGCCGGAGGCCCGGCTCGGCTTCACCCTCGCCTGGGGCGGCCTCCCGCGTCTGGTGTCGCTGGTCGGCCCGGCGCGGGCGAAGCGAATGCTGTTCACCGATTTGCGCGTCGACGCGGGGCTGGCGCTCGACTGGGGCCTCGCCGACCTCGTCGCCGAGGACGGCGCCGTGGTCGCGGACAGCCTGCAGCTGGCCCGTGACGCGGCAACGGTCCCGCCGCTGATCTTGCGCATGACCAAGCGCGCCATCGACGCCCAGACCGACCAGACGCGTCTGGCCCATGGCGACAGCGACCAGTTCCTGCTCGGCCGCCTGCTGCGCGATGCCGCCGGGGCCTGAGCCTTTCCCTCAAAACAGCACAAGAACCGGGAGGATAAACGCATGAAGTCGCTCAAGACGGCCCTGCTCGCGGGCATGGCCACCTTCACTCTGGCGGGCGTTCTGATCGGCACGGCCCAGGCGCAGGTTTCCGACGATGTCGTGAAGATCGCCGTGCTCGACGACATGACCGGCATCTACGCGGACCTCGCCGGGCGCGGTTCGGTGGTCGCGGCGCAGATGGCCGTCGAGGATTTCGGCGGCAAGGTCAAGGGCGCCCCGGTCCAGGTCGTCTTCGCCGACCATCAGAACAAGGCCGACATCGCCGCCAGCATCTCCCGCCAGTGGATCGACCGGGAGCAGGTCGACGTGATCGTCGATGTCGGGAACTCCGCCGCGGCGCTGGCGGTGCAGGAGGTGACGCGCGAGACAGGGCGGGTTCACCTGAACTCGACCGCCGGCACCACAGAGCTGACCAATGAGAAATGCTCGCCGACCGGCGTACACTGGACCTACGATACCTACGCGCTCGCCAACGGCGCCGGCCGTGCCCTGACCCAGCAGGGCAACAAATCGTGGTTCTTCATCACCGCCGACTACACCTTCGGCCGCAGCCTGGAGACCAACACGTCGAACGCGGTCAAGAAGGCCGGCGGCGCGGTTCTGGGCGCGGTGCGGGCGCCGGTCGCGACGCCGGACTTCTCGTCTTTCCTGCTTCAGGCGCAGGCGTCGGGCGCGCAGGTGGTGGCGCTCGCCAACGCCGGGGGTGACTTCGTGAACGCGGTCAAGCAGGCCAACGAGTTCGGACTGACCCAGGGCGGCCAGAAGATGGTCGGCATGCTCGTCTTCCTGACCGACATCGACAGCCTCGGCCTCGAGGTGACCAAGGGGATGGTCATCACCACCGGCTGGTATTGGGACAGCGACGAGCGGACACGCGAGTTCGCCCGGCGTTTCGGCCAGCGGCACGAGGGCAAGATGCCGACCATGGCCCAGGCCGGCGTCTACTCGGCGGTGCTGAACTACCTGAAGGCCATCGATGCCGCCGGCACCGACAAGGGCCTGACGGTGGTCAACCAGCTGAAGAGCATGCCGATCGAGGACATGTTCGCTCGCAACGGGAAGGTCCGCGCCGACGGTCGCATGGTCCACGACATGCATCTTGTCGAGGTCAAGAGCCCCGCCGAATCCAAGGGCCGCTGGGACTATTACAAAATCCTCAGCACCATCCCCGGCGACGACGCCTTCCTGCCGCTGTCCGAAAGCAAGTGCCCCCTGATCAAGGGCTGAGGATGGCGGGCTGATGGCGCCGTGCCGGCTGCCGGCACGGCGCGGGAAGGGGGGAGGCGACGGACGCCATCGATGTGGATCAGCGCACCGGCAGACGTTGGCGCCACCGCGGCACCGGAGAATTTTCGCGCATCGTGGCGATGCACAGCGTAGATTCTGCCGGGTCGCAGGATGCCCCTCCACTCTATCCAAGGAAGTCGGTAGCCGGCGACGACCGACGGGAGAGACGACGGACCGTCCGCCACCCCAAAGCCGTCAAGCACCCCGGAGCCGCCAAGCAGGAGACCGATCCGATGGCCGAAACCGCCGTAGGCCGCTTCACCACCGGTTCGCCGATGCGCCATGTGATGGTGATGACCGCCACCGGCTCGGTCGGGCTGATCGCGGTGTTCGCAGTTGATCTGCTGAACCTGTTCTACATCTCACTGCTGGGCGAACGCGAACTGGCGGCGGCGGTGGGCTTCGCCGGCACCGTCCTGTTCCTGCAATCGTCGCTGTGCATCGGACTGTCCATTGGCGCCGGAGCACTGGTAGCGCGCGCGATAGGCGGCGGCCGGCGCGCGGAGGCGGAGAGGCTGGCGGGCTCCAGCCTGATCCTCACCGCGCTGGTCGCCGCGGTGGTCGGCCTGCTGAGCTTGCCGCTGCTGGGGCCGGCGATGGATTTGCTGGGCGCCAGGGGAGCCACCAAGGACCTGGCTGTCGGCTATCTGACCATCCTGTCACCGACCCTGCCGTTGCTCGGCCTCGGTATGGGCTGTTCGGCGATGCTGCGGGCGCAGGGCGATGCGCGCCGCGCCATGACCGTCACGCTCTATGCCGCACTGCTCACCGCGGCGCTGAACCCGGTCCTGATCTTCGGCCTGCGGCTGGACCTGACCGGTGCAGCGGTGACGGTCGTGCTGTCGCGCTGCCTGCTCGCCGCCGTCGGCTGGCACGGTGTGGCGCGGGTGCACCGGCTGCTCGCCGCCCCGGGCTGGACCGGGCTGGTGAAGGATGCCGGGACCCTGGCCGGCATCGCCGGTCCGGCGGTCCTGACCAATCTCGCCACCCCGGTCGCCGGCGTCTACGTCACCACCAGCATGGCCCGCTTCGGCGATGCGGCAGTCGCCGGGGCGGCCATTGTCGACCGCATGGTTCCGGTCGCCTTCGGCACGATCTTCGCCCTGACCGGCGCGGTCGGTCCGATCCTGGCGCAGAATCTGGGCGCTGGCCGGCTCGACCGGGTGCGGGCGACCCTGCTGGCCAGCCTGGCGCTGATCGTCGTCTGGGTGCTGGCGGTCTGGCTGGGCCTGTTCCTTGCCCGCGACTGGGTGGTGATCGCCTTTTCCGCCGAGGGCGTGTCGGCCGATCTGGTCCGCCTGTTCTGCACCGCCGTGGCCGGCGGGTTCCTGTTCGTCGGCTTCCTCTTCGTCGGCAACGCCGCGTTCAACAATCTGGGCTTTCCCCTGCTGGCGACCGGGTTCAACTGGGGCAGGGCGACACTGGGAACCATGCCGTTCGTGGCGGCGGGCGGTTGGCTGGGCGGGGCGCCGGGGGTGCTGATCGGACAGGCGGCGGGATCGGTGCTGTTCGGTATCGCAGCGGTCTGGGTGGCGTTTCGGGTGACTGGACGGCTCGGCCATAAGCAGTTGGGCCGGACCGGAGGCGGCCCGGCACCGGAGGCGGTGGTGGTACCGGCCGACGTTCCGCTGTCCGACAAGGCGGCGGCGGCGCTGACCGCGCAGATCAACCGGCCGTGAGGCGGCACCGGGGGGAACTCCGTGGTCTCCTGCACCGAAGGTCAAGCGGAATGCCGCCATAGAGCGCGTACAAAGACACGCACAGGATTCACGTTCCAGATTTCACCGATTTCCCAATGAAATCAAACGCAATCGCATTTTGTGGTTCCTTCCAGAGAAAGGGCCGGCCGGGAATCGGTGGCGGCGAGATCGTCCAGCAGGGCGTCAAGCTCCAGCCCATAGGCCTCAGCCGCCTCCCGCACGGTCATGAAAGGCGCCATGGCGCAGCCGGGACAGGCGAGGCCGCGGCGAAGCAGGACCGGCACCACCGCGGGGCGCTCGCGCATCAGATCGGCCATGGTCATGTCGGCGATCGTCATCTTGGACACGGATGATGAGGCGACCATGGCGGCATGCTCCTGCGCTGGGGACAGGCAGCCACCATAGCCGCCGGGCAGCGAGCGGTCTTTGCGCCACCGCAAGCGCCCCGCATTCGGCCCCCCTATTCAGCCGTCCTGCATTCAGCCGCGCGGCGGAACCGGCGGCAGATCCTCGGCGATGGCGACCAGCGCGTGGGGCTTGCGGATCACCACCTGCTGCCGGCCGCTTTCGACGATGCCCTGGCTTTCCCAGGCCGACAGGGTGCGGCTGACGGTGTGCAGAGTGGTGCCGGTCATCTCCGCCACGTCCTGGCGCGACAGGGGGAAATCGATCTCCACCCCCGCCTCCACCCGCCGGCCGGCTTGGCGCACCAGACGCAGCAGGGCGTGCGCGATGCGGCGCTCCACCCGTTCGGTCGCGACCTCGCGCAGGCGGTTCTGCACTTCGCGCAGACGGCCGCCGACGATGGACAGCGCGTTGCGGGCGATGACGGAATGGCGGTCCATCAGCTCCGTCATCACGGCGGCCGGCCAGGACAGCTCGACGCAATCCGCCACGGCGACGGCATCGGCCGGATAGAGGCCGTCGGTGAAGATCGCCAGCGTCCCGAACATCTCGCCCGGGCCGATGAAGCGCATCACCACCTGCTGGCCGTCGGGACCGGTCTGCACGATCTTCACCCGCCCGTCGATCAGCGCATGGCCGGCCGCCGCCGGCTCCCCCTGGGTGAACAGGGCGGCGCCGCGGGCATGCCGGCGCGGGCGGGCGAGCGTGACCGCCTCGGCCAGCGCGTCGGCATCCAGCCCGGCGAACAGCGGCATGCCGCGCAGAACGGCGGGGTCGGGGGGCGGGGGCATGGCGGTCGTCCTGGCTCGGTCCGGGTCTGGCCCTGCAGTGTAGCGGCCAAAGCATACCCATTCGTAAGCGAATTTGTTGCGGGTCAAAGCGCGCCCGCCCGCCCGCCGCCAGAATGACCGGACCGGACCACCGAAGAGCCCGCCTCCCATGCATGCCCCCGCTCCCATCACCAGCGCCCCGATCACCAGTGCCCATCGCCTGATGTATCCGGCAGCCGCCTTCTATGCCGCGCTTGCCGTGCCGCTGTGGCTGGCGGCGGTGTCCGGCCTGCTGCCGGTGGACTGGTCGCCGGCTCTGCATGCCCACGAGATGACGCTGGGCTATGCGCTGGCGGTGGTCGGCGGTTTCCTGATGACGAGGCTGTCGCGGCGGATGGTGGCGGTGGCCTTCCTGTCCTGGCTGGCCGGGCGGCTGGCGCTGCTGGGCGGAGTGCCGGCGGTGGTGGCCCTGCCGCTGGGCATCGCCTATCCGCTGCTGCTGTTCGTGGTCGCCGGACTGCCGTTCCTGCGCACCAGCCGCAGCGGACACAACGCGGTGTTCGGTCCGCTGATCGGCGCCTTCCTGGTGGCGGAGGCGCTGTTCTGGGCGTCGGAGCTCGGGCTCGTCCCGGCCGGCGGGATGCCTGTCGGGCTGCTGCTGGTCGCGACCTTGCTGCTGACCATGGGCGGGCGCGTCATCCCGGCGGCGACGGCCGGCGCCCTGCGCCGCCGCGGCATCACCCTGGCGCAGCGGGTGCAGCCGCGGCTGGAGACGATGGGTGTCGCCGGTGCCGCGCTCTGCCTGCTGTCGGCGGCGACCGGCCTGCTGCCGCCGCTGGGGGCCGCCGGTGCGGCGATGGCGGGGGCGAGCGCGCTGCTGCGGCTGGCCCGCTGGAAACCGCTGCTCCTGCTGGGACAGCCGGAGATCGCCAGCCTGCATCTGGGCTATCTCTGCCTCGGCACCGGCTGGCTGCTGACGGGTTTCGCGGGGCTCTCTGGTCTGCCGCCGGCCGCCGGCTGGCACATGCTGGGGGTGGGGGCGCTCGGCATCCTCGCCAGCGCCATGATGATCCGCACCACCCTGCAGCGGGAGGCGGAGCCGGAGCGCTTCCCGCCCACCGCGACCGCCGCCGTCGCGCTGATGGCCACGGCCGCGGTTCTGCGCTTGGCGGCAGTCCGGTGGCCGTCGATGGCGCTGCTGGCGGCGGCGGGTGCCTTCTGGACGCTCTCCCAGCTTCTGACCGCCGCCGTCCTGCTCACCCGGCGGAGGCGTGGAAAACGATGATCCCTCACCCCCGCTGCCAGATCCCCTTGCCCGGCAGCCGGTCGCGGTCATGGCTGCGGTCGAAGTCCAGGACCGGCCCCTTCGGCACGATCAGGGTCGGGTTGATGGCGGGATTGGTGTAGTAGCCTGCCTTGATGTGGTCGAGCTTCACCGTGTCGCGGATGCCCGGCCACTGGTACAGCTCGCGCAGATAGGCGGACAGGTTCGGGTAGTCCTCGATCCGGCGCAGATTGCATTTGAAGGCGCCGTGATAGGCGGCGTCAAAGCGCACCAGCGTGACGAACAGGCGCCAGTCGGCCTCGGTCAGATGCTCCCCCGCCAGATAGCGGCTGGCCGACAGATGATCCTCCAGCCGGTCGAGCGTGGCGAACAACCCGTCGAACGCCTCGTCGTAGCTGGCCTGCGACTTGGCGAAGCCGCAGCGGTACACGCCGTTGTTGACGCTGGCATAGACCAGCTCGTTCCAGCGGTCGATCTCCGGCCGCAGCGGCTCGGGATAGAGGTCAAGCCGGTTGCCGGTCAGGCCGTCGAAGGCGCTGTTCAGGATGCGGATGATGTCGGCCGATTCATTGTTGACGATGCGGCGCTCCTGCCGGTCCCACAGAACGGGAACCGACACCTTGCCGGTATAGGTGGGATCGCTGGCGGTATAGAGGCGGTAATGGTGGCGGAAGCGGCCGACGCCCTCGCCGGCGTCCTGATCCTCGGCATAGACCCAGCCGTCCTCGCCCAGCACCGGCTCGGCGGCGGACAGGCCGATCACCCCTTCCAGCCCCTTCAGCACACGGAAGATCAGCGTGCGCGAGGCCCAGGGGCAGAGATAGGAGACGTAGAGGTGATAGCGTCCGGCCACCGCCGGCAGGGTGTGGCGCCCGGCGGCGTCCCCGGCGGCATCAGCTGCGCCGTCCGGCGTGATCCAGTCGCGGAAGCGCGTCGGCTCGCGGTGGAAGGCGCCGTTCTTGATCTCGCTGGCCGCGATGTCGCCCTTCACCCATACACCATTCACAAGCTGCGGCATCGCGGCCTCCAATCATAAGGGGGTGGAAACAGGGGGGTGGAAACGGAAAGGGACCGGCTAACCGGTCCCCTCCACACTGCAACAGACCGGAACGGTCCTTCGGTCAGGACTTGACCGCCTCGATCTCGATCAGCAGCTGGATGTCGTCGCCGACCGCCGGGGCGCCGTACTTCATGCCGAAATCGGTGCGCTTCACCGTGCCGCGGGCGGAGAAGCCGGCGGTCTCCAGCTTGCTGGCCGGGCTGACGCCGTCCTTGTTGAAGGTGATGTCCAGAACCACCGGCTTGGTCACGCCCAGCATGGTCAGGTCGCCGTGCAGCTTGCCGGTCTTGTCGCCGGTCTTCTCGATCTTGGTGCTCTTGAAGGTCAGCTTCGGGAACTCCTTCGCGTTGAAGAAGTCCGGGGAGCGCAGATGCTCGTCACGCTTGGCGTGGTTGGTGTCGATGCTGGTGGAGTCGATGGTGACGTTGACCGTGCTCTTCTCCACCGCGTCCTTGTCGAAGCTGATGTCGCCGCCGACCGTGTTGAAGCGACCGATCACGTTGGAGAAGCCGATGTGGTTGACGATGAAGGCGACGGCCGTGTGCGCCGGGTCGATCTTGTAGCTGACCGGGGCGGCGAAGGCGGGCGTCAGGGTGCCGGCGGCGGTCGCGACGAACAGGGCGGCGGCGAACAGGGTCTTCTTCATGAACGGAGCTCCGGAGATTGGGTTCGGATGATGGGGATGGAGGATCAGTAGGGCGATGCTTCGCCGCCGGTCAGCGCATAGGCCGCACCGATGGCGACCAGCGCCGGAAGGACCGCGACCACCGTGACGGCGGCCGACGAGGCGGCCCGGCCGACCGGGCCGCGGCCCTGGGGAACGAAGCGGCTGACATGGCCGGCCAGCAGTGCCGGCAGCGCCAGCAGCAGGACGGCGGTCTGCGCCTGGGTGAAGAGGGTCAGCACGGCGGCCAGCAGAACCGCGATGCCGGTCGCGACCCGGCCCGACACGCCCCAGCCATGGCGCTCGACCGGCCAGTTCCACAGCAGGAAGCCGCCGGCCGACGCCGCCAGGGCCAAAGCCATCTGGGCGATGGACGCCGATGAGCCGATCAGCGCCGTGCCGCCGACGGCCAGCGCAATCGCCAGCAGCGAGGCGGCCGGCGCGGTCGGGCTCTCGCCGCCCGCCAAACCATGCGTCTGCGAAGCGCGGGCAAAAGCGACCCACGCGGCGACGGCGAGCAGGATCACGGCGCTGACGACCGCCGCCATTGAATCCAGGGCGGGCAGGGCGATCCACAGAAGCGAACCGGCCAGCCACACCGCCAGCGCCGCCGAAACCGCCCGGCCACGCAGCCCCGCCGCATCGGCGGCGACACCCAGCAGAAGCCCGATGGCGGACGACCAGAACAGCTTGCCCATGCTCGACGGCGGGGGCAGGGCCGGCAGGCCGACCACCATCGCGAAGACCAGCAGGAATCCCGCTGCGATCCCGGCCGCCGCCAGCGGACGGCGCAGCAGGTGCAGCGCACCGACGAGGATCAGGCTGACCGCCAGGGGCAGGGCGCTGGACTGGACGAAGGGGTCTTGAAGCAACTCGGACATGCGGAGGGCCGGCTTTGGATGGGGTGGCGCAGGATGCGCTTGGTGCAGACCCTAACCTGTGCTCTGGTGAGCGCAAATTGGCGAGTTTTGCAAAAAGCATCTGCAGGAATGAGCGGGAATAAATGGGAAACGGTAACAATTGGGATGACCTTCGTTACCTGCTGGCCGTGGCGCGGCACGGCTCCCTGTCCGCCGCCGCACGCGTCCTGGGGGTGAACCACAGCACGGTGCTGCGCCGGGTTACGGCGCTGGAACAGGCCATGGGCGCCCAGCTGTTCGACAAGTTGCCCGGCGGCTATGTGCTGACCGCGGCGGGCGACGAGATGCACCGGGTGGCACAGAAGATGGAGGAGGATCTGGCCGCCGCCAACCGCCTGCTGTCCGGCCGCGACACCCGGATCAGCGGCAGCCTGCGCGTGACCACCGTCGACATCCTGACGCTCTACATCCTGCCGCGCCACATCGCCGCCTTCCGCCGGCTCCACCCCGAACTGCGTGTCGATCTGGTGGCGGCGGAGGCGTCGCTCAGCCTGACCCGGCGCGAAGCCGACGTGGCGATCCGAGCCACCAGCCGGCCTCCGGAAAACCTTGTCGGGCGTGCGGTCTCCGGGCTGGCCTTCGCCGTCTATGGGGCATCCTCCTATCTGGACCGGGTCGGCGGTGCCGACGACCTGGACAGGCATCCGTGGGTCGGGCTGGACGAGTCCTTCGAGCACACCTCCCTTGCCCATTGGATGAAACGGACGGTGCCGGCGGCCTCCATCGGCTACCGGGTCAATTCGGTCGCCGGGGCGGTGGAGGCGGTGCGGGCCGGGATCGGCCTCGGCCTGCTGCCCTGCGGGGTGGTGGACCGCGACCCCGGCTTCCGCCGCATCGGCGATCCCGTGCCGGAGGCCGATGCCAAGCTCTGGCTGCTGACGCACGAGGATCTCCGCCATATGGGACGTGTCCGCGCCTTCCTCGACTTCATGGCCGACGCGCTCACCCGCGAACGCGACCTGCTGGAGGGGCGGTGTCCATCCTCCCTCTCCCTCCCGATATCCCCCTCTCCCCCCCGGGGAGAGGGTCGGGGTGAGGGGGATGCATAGGGTGGATTCTCTATGAAACGGGAAGCGCGCGATGCTTGAAGATCCTTCTCGCGCATCCCCCTCACCCTAACCCTCTCCCCGGGGAGGAGAGGGGACACCGCCGGCACCGCGAGCCGCATGCATCCCAAAGCCCGCCCGATGCGCCCCCCGCCGCCGGGTGGACCACTGGAACTGCGGGTCGTCGGCGATCAGGTGGCGATGGTCGGACAGCCGGTTGCGCTCCAGCCAGCCTACGGTCGCTTCCAGCTCCGACAGCGTCATCTCGGAGCGCGCCTTCTTCATCAGCCGCTTCAGCACGGCGTTGTAGATGTGGTAGCCGGTCGGCCCCTCGGTGACGAGGTTGTTGTCCTCGTCCTCGATCACCTGCGCCGCGACCAGCTGGCCGATGCGCTGGCGCAGGTGATGCTCGGCGGCGCTCGGCGTCAGCGGCAATTCTCCCGGATCGCGCCCCTGTGCACCGAAATCCGGGCCGGGCGCCACCACCGCGAAGCTGAGCGCGGTGGCATTGGATTCCAGCGGGATGATCTCCGGCTCGCGGTCCGTGTTTCGTTCGAAGGGAAGCTCCTGCTGGGGACGGCGGGTCTTCACCATGGCGCGGGTGCCCTGCTGGGTTTCCACCATGGTGCGGAACTGCTCGAACAGCGCGTCGGACGGGTGGTAGATCAGCGCGCGCTGCCGGTCATAGGGGCCGCCATGCGGGTCCACCCGCGTCGCCCGCGCGATCGCCTGCTCCAGCCAAGGGCGCGAGCGGATATGCGTCAGGCAGGCGACATGGGTGATCGACGGCGCGTCCAGCCCCTCATAGGCCATGGCGACGGAGACCAGCACCGCCGGTTCGGGCCGCAGGCGGAAGGCGGCCACCACCTCCTGCGCGTCGCGGCATTCGGAAATGGCGAGGCGCGCCATGCGTCCGGCCTGCGCCTTCGGCATCCAGCCCTGCAGGGTCTCCAGATAGAAGCGCGCCGTTCCCTGGTCCGGCGCGATCACCAGCAGCTTGCCCAACCCCGGATCGTCGCGCCCGCGCGGCAGCTTCAGTTCCGCCCGCCGTTTCGCCCGATGCTCCCGGCAGGAGCGGTAGGCCTCGCGCAGCATCGCCTGGGCGAAGCCGGTGCGCAGCGCCGTGAACAGGGCATCCCGCGTGTTCTCCCCCGCCTTGGACAAGGCATCGACCCAGCGGTTCGTCCGCTCCGCATCCAGCCAGGAGGCGGACCCGTCCATCGCGCCGAAGGTGACGGGCAGGATCGCCTTCTCGGCCAGCGCCTGCCGGCGGGAATAGCCGACGACCGCCCAGCCCGGCGCCTTGAAGTCGATCTCCCGCACCTTGCGGGTTCCCTGCGGCGCGCGGTAGGGCAGCCACAGGATCGGACGGCCGTCGGCGCGCTCCAGCGTCCCGCTCATCAGCAGCCGGGCCGACGCATTCTCAAGAAGCGGCAGGATGGACCGGCTCCAGGCGGTTTCCTCCTCCACCGCCGCCATGCGGTCGGTGTCGAACACCGCCGGCAGATGATGCAGTTCGTCCACCGCCAGCAGGTAACGGTGACGGCGGAACTCCTGCAGGTGCAGGTCCGGCGCGGCGGCCACCGCCTGATAGGTCGTGACGTAGCCCTGCAGGCCGCGGCAGAGATCCCGCCCGTTCTCCGCCGCGCGCAGGGCGAGGTTGTGTCCCAACACCTCGCGCCAGCGCGGATCGACGAAGGCCTCCTCCGCCTGCTGGCGCAGGCTGTCGCGCGGCACGATCCAGCACACCCGGTCGATCCGCCCCGCCTTGTGCAGCGCCGCCGCCATGATGACCGGCAGCAGCGATTTCCCCCCGCCGGGCGTCACCGCCGCCAGAACGTCGCGAACCTCCGTCTGCTGCTGGCCGATGGCGTTGGCAATGGCGCTGACCAGTTGCTGATGGGTTCTCAGCTGCGGCATTCAACCCTGCTCTCGTTGTGGCACGAGGGAGGAGCAAGCCTAAATTCCCGCGAGTCCCCCGGTCATGGGTTCAATCGGAGGTGAGGGACCCCATCGGGAGTAGCGCAGTCTCCGGTCGGGGGCAGCGATTCGCGCCGCATAAGCCCTATGATGATGGCGGACCGCCGCAGTCTGATGTGCGTACCTGAAAGAGCATGAACCAAGCTCTGCCATGCTTCAGCCGAAAGGCCAGTAGTGGCCAGATCCTCAAAATCTGAGTTGCGCACCTCAGGATGCCGGAATATGGTTTGCGGCATGAACAATCAAATCAACGATGCACCCCTGACCCTGCGCGACGTGGCGGCGGCGGCCGGCGTCAGCCTTGCCACGGCGGACCGGGTCATCAACGGACGTCCCGGCGTCAGCGCCAAGACCGCGCTCAAGGTGCATGAGGCGGTGCAGCGGCTGGGCTTCCGCCCGCTGGCGGCTGCGGCAGAGCTGGCGCGGTCGCGCAGTTGGCGCTTTGCCGTCGTCCTGCCCGGCGGCGGCAACCGCTTCATGATGGACATCGCCGACAATGTCCGCGCCCAGGCCGACTGGTTTCGCGCACGGCGCATCGCAGTCGAGATCATCGAGACCGACGTGTTCGATGCCGACACCCTGGCGGCGGAACTGGCCGGGCTGCCGGGACGCTTCGATGCAGTAGCACTGGTGGCGCTCGACCACCCACGGATCCGGGCAGCCATCGACGATCTGGTCGACGGCGGCATGGCGGTGGTGACGCTGGTGTCGGACGCCCCGTCGTCGCGGCGCCAGCATTATGTCGGCATCGACAACATCGCCGCCGGCCGCACCGCCGGGTCTCTGGTCGGCCGCTTCCTCGGCCCGCCACGGAATGGCGAGCCGGGCAAGGGTGAGGCAGGCGGCTCGGTCGGCATCGTCACCGGATCGGGCAGCCTGCGCGACCATGCCGAACGCCGCTTCGGCTTCGGGCAAGTGCTGGCGGAGGAATATCCCCACCTCACCCGCCTGATCCCGGTGGAGGGCCGCGACGATCCCGAGCGCAACCGCGATCTGGTCCGCCGCATGCTGGCCGATACGCCCAATCTGGTGGCGATCTACAACACCGGCGAAGGCTCCGTCGGCATCGGCGAGGCGCTGGCCGAGGCCGGGCTCACCCGCAAGATCCTCTGCGTCGGCCATGAACTGACGCCGGCCACCCGCCGCATGCTGCTGGACGGCACCTTCGCCGCCCTGGTCGCCCAGGATCCGGGGCACGAGGCGCGCTCGATGGCGCGGGTGCTCCACGCCCTGGTTGCGGGCCAAGAGATCGTCGCGGCGCAGGAACACATCCGGGTCCAGGTCATCCTGCGCGACAACCTGCCCTGACGGGCATCGGAACCAGCCCGGAAGGGCATCAGAAAAGGTCGAGCGTCATGTTTCTCGGGATCGACATCGGCACCTCGAGCGTCAAGGCGGTTCTGACCGACGCAGACGGTGCCGTCACCGGCAGCGCGTCGCGCCCCTGCACCGTTTCCCGTCCCCACCCGCTGTGGTCGGAGCAGGAGCCGGAGGATTGGGTGTCCGCCGCCATCGCCGCCGTCGACGAACTGACGGAACGCCAGCCGGCCGCAGTCGCCGCCGTCATCGGCATCGGTTTCTCCGGCCAGATGCATGGCGCGGTGCTGCTGGCCGCCGACAACCGCGTGCTGCGCCCCGCCATCCTGTGGAACGACGGCCGTTCCCACCGCCAATGCGCGACGCTGGAGGAAACGCTCCCGACGCTGCGCGCCCTCAGCGGCAACATCGCCATGCCCGGCTTCACCGCGCCCAAACTGCTGTGGGTGGCGGAGGAGGAACCGGAGGTCTTCGCCGCGCTGGCCAAGGTGCTGCTGCCCAAGGCCTATGTGCGCTGGCGCTTCACCGGCGCGATGGTGGAGGAGATGTCGGACGCCTCCGGCACGCTGTGGCTCGACGTGGCCCGGCGCAACTGGTCGGACGAGCTGCTCGCGGCCACCCGCATGACCCGCGCCCACATGCCGGAACTGGCCGAAGGCTCCGACGCCGTCGCCCGGCTGTCGCCCGGTCTCGCCCGCCGCTGGGGGATGCGGGAGCCGCCAGTGGTGGCGGGCGGGGCAGGGGATTGCGCCGCCAGCGCCGTCGGGCTCGGCGCCATCACGCCCGGCGATGGCTTTCTCAGCCTTGGCACCTCCGGCGTTCTGTGGCGGACGACCGACCGGTTCCTGCCCAACCCGGCGATGGCGGTCCATGCCTTCTGCCATGCGCTGCCCGGCGTCTGGCACCAGATGGGCGTCATGCTGTCGTCGGCCGCGTCGCTGGCCTGGGCGGCCTCCACCCTCGGCACACCGGAGGCGGAACTGCTGGCCCCGCTCGGCGATGCGGTGGACGGCCCGTCGCCCGTCGCCTTCCTGCCTTACTTGTCGGGCGAGCGCACCCCCCACAACGACGCCACCGTGCGCGGCCTGTTCGCCGGCCTGTCGGCGGAGACCGGCCGAGGCGCGCTGGTGCAGGCGGTTCTGGAGGGCGTCGCCTTCGCCGCCCGCGACAACCTTGTCGCTTTGGGCGAGGGCGCCGGCGCCCCGACGTCCCTCGACCTTGCCGGCGGCGGCTCCCGCTCGCGGCTGTGGGCGCGCATCTGCGCCGACGTGCTGGGCGTCACCATCAACCGCATCGAGGATGGCGAGGTCGGCGCGGCGTTGGGCGCCGCCCATCTCGGCCGCATGGCGGCGACCGGAGAATCGCCCGCCACCGTCTGCCGCAAGCCCCGTCGCCTCGAAACCTTCACCCCTGATCCGGCCCGCGCCGAAGCGTACAGCCAGTCCTGGCTGCGCTGGCGCCGGCTCTACCCCCTTGCCAAGGAGTTCGCGTCGTGAGCACCGCCTCATTCTTCGGCGACCTGTCCCCGGTCACCTATCGCGGGCCGGACAGCCGCGACCCGCTGTCCTACCGCTGGTACGACAAGGACCGCGTGGTGCTGGGCAAGCGGATGGAGGACCATCTGCGGCTGGCCGCCTGCTACTGGCACAGCTTCTGCTGGCCGGGCGGCGATCCCTTCGGCGGCGAGACCTTCCAACGCCCGTGGATGCGCCCCGGCCAGGACCCGATGCAGGCCGCGCGCGCCAAGGCCGACGTCGCCTTCGAGATGTTCCGCCTGCTCGACATCCCCTTCTTCTGCTTCCACGACCTCGACGCCGCGCCGGAAGGCGTCACGCTGGCCGAGAGCACCGACAACCTGAAAGTCATCACCGAACTGTTCGCGGCGAAGATGGAGACCGCCAAGGTCCGGCTTCTGTGGGGCACCGCCAACCTGTTCTCCCACCGCCGCTACATGGCCGGCGCCGCGACCAACCCGGATCCGGACGTCTTCCTCTACGCCTGCGGGCAGGTGCGCGCGGCGCTGGAGGCCACCCACGCGCTGGGCGGCGCCAACTATGTCATGTGGGGTGGCCGCGAGGGCTACGAGACGCTGCTGAACACCGACCTGAAGCGCGAACTGGACCAGATGGGCCGCTTCCTGGCGATGGTGGTGGAGCACAAGCACAGGATCGGCTTCGACGGCCCGATCCTGATCGAACCGAAACCGCGCGAGCCGACCAAGCACCAGTACGACTTCGACGTCGCCACCGTCTACGGCTTCCTGGAGCGCTACGACCTGCTGGCCGACGTGCGGGTGAACATCGAGCAGAACCACGCCATCCTCGCCGGCCACAGCTTCCAGCACGAGGTGGCTTTGGCGCTGGCGCTGGGCATCTTCGGCTCGCTCGACATGAACCGCGGCGACGCGCTGCTGGGCTGGGACACCGACCAGTTCGCCAACGACATCGGCGAGCTGACCGTGGTGATGCACGACATCCTCAGGGGCGGCGGCTTCACCACCGGCGGCCTGAATTTCGATGCCAAGATCCGCCGCCAATCGCTCGATCCGGCAGACCTGCTGCACGGCCACATCGGCGGCATCGACAGTTGCGCCCGCGCCCTGCTGCAGGCGGCGCAGATGCTGGAGGACGGCGCCCTGACCAAGCCGCTGGCCGAACGCTACGCCGGCTGGGACGGCGCGGAGGGGCAGGCGATCCTGTCCGGCGGCCGCGACCTCGCCACGCTCGCCGACCGGGCGCTGACCAGCAACGTCAACCCCCAGCCGCGCTCCGGCCGGCAGGAGTATCTGGAGAACGTCGTCAACCGGTACGTCTAACCCCGCGACAGTATCCCCTCTCCCCCCCGGGGAGAGGGTTAGGGTGAGGGGGTCACGCGGCAAGGATCTTCAAGAATCCCGCACTTCCCGCTCTCCACCGGATCCACTCAATGCATCCCCCTCACCCCGACCCTCTCCCCGGGGGGGAGAGGGGGAAATCGGAGACTTCACGTCGATCAACAAGGCCGCCCCAGGACGGCCACACAGGGAGGAAACACGATGAAGCACCGCCTCACCGCAGCAGCCGCCGGTCTGTTCATGACTCTGGCCACCACCACCGCTCTCGCCGCCGGCACCACCGTCGGCGTCTCCTGGTCCAACTTCCAGGAGGAGCGCTGGAAGACCGACGAGGCGGCGATCAAGGCGGTGATCGAGAAGGCCGGCGGCAAATACCTGTCGGCCGACGCCCAGTCCTCGCCGGCAAAGCAGCTGTCGGACATCGAATCGCTGATCTCGCGCGGCGCCCAGGCGCTGATCATCCTGGCACAGGACGGCGACGCCATCCGCCCGGCGGTGGAGAAGGCGGCGGCGGAGGGCATCCCGGTCGTCGGCTATGACCGCCTGATCGAAATCCCGTCGGCCTTCTACATCACCTTCGACAACAAGGAGGTCGGCCGGCTGCAGGCGCGCAGCGTCTTCGCATTGAAGCCCAAGGGCAACTACGCCTTCATCAAGGGCAGCTCCACCGATCCCAACGCCGACTTCCTGTTCGCCGGCCAGATGGAGGTGCTGAAGGCCGCCATCGACCGCGGCGACGTGAAGAATGTCGGCGAGGCCTACACCGACAAATGGCTGCCCGCCATCGCCCAGCAGAACATGGAGCAGATCCTGACCAAGACCGGCAACAAGATCGATGCCGTGGTCGCCTCCAACGACGGAACGGCGGGCGGCGCCGTCGCGGCGCTGGCGGCGCAGGGCTTGGCCGGGACCGTGCCGGTGTCGGGCCAGGACGGCGACAAGGCGGCGCTGAACCGCATCGCGCTCGGCACCCAGACGGTGTCGGTGTGGAAGGACGCCCGCGAACTCGGCCGCCGCGCCGCCGAGATCGCCATGGATCTCGCCGGCGGCAAGAAGATGACCGAGATCACCGGCGCCACCAGCTTCGACGGCGGGCCGAAGAAACAGAAGATGACCTCCCTGTTCCTGACCCCGGTCGCCATCACCAAGGACAACCTCGACCTCGTGGTCGATGCAGGCTGGGTCACCAAGGATGTCGTCTGCCAGGGCGTGAAGCCCGGCAGCGTCAAGGTCTGCAACTGATGGCGGAGCCGTCCACCACCCTGTCCCCGGCATCCTCTCCGGAGGCGCCGACCGGACGGCGGGCCGGCATCGGCGACGCCCTGCGCGCGCTGGAGCTGGACACCCGCATGGTCGGGATGATCGGGGCGCTGGCCATCGTCTGGATCGGCTTCGACATCCTGACCGGCGGCGCCTTCCTGACCCCGCGCAACCTGTGGAACCTGTCGGTGCAGACCGCGTCCATCGCGGTGATGGCGACGGGCATGGTGCTGGTCATCGTCACCCGCAACATCGACCTGTCGGTGGGCTCCATCCTGGGCTTCACCGGCATGGTGGTGGGCGTGCTCCAGGCCCGCATCCTGCCGGAGATCTGGGGTTTCGACCATCCGATGACCTGGGTGGTGGCAGTGATGGCGGCGATCGCCGTCGGCGGAGCGGTGGGGGCGATGCAGGGCGCCGTCATCGCCTATCTCGGCGTGTCGTCCTTCATCGTCACTTTGGGCGGACTGCTGGTCTGGCGCGGCGCCGCCTGGTGGGTGACGACCGGCCAGACGGTGGCGCCGATGGACGGGCTGTTCAAGCGGCTGGGCGGCGGGTTCGAGGGCGCCATCGGCGCCGGCCCCAGCTGGGCGGTCGGCACCGCCGCCATCCTGCTGTCGGTCGCGGCCATCCTGATGACGCGGCGACGGCGGGCCGGCTTCGGCTTTCCCGTCCGGCCCTTGTGGGCGGAAGGGGTGGTGATCCTGCTGGTCGCCGCCGCCATCACCGGCGCGGTGATGGTGGTCAATTCCTATCCGCTTCCCATCCCGGTCGTGCGCCGGATGATGGAGGCGCAAGGGTTGACCACCGACGGCGGGCTGCCCTTCGTGGCCCACGGCTTCGCCATCCCGGTGCTGATCGCGCTGGCGGTGGGGGTGGGAGTGACCTTCCTGTCGCGGCGCACCCGTTTCGGCCGCTATGTCTTCGCCATCGGCGGCAATCCAGAGGCGGCGGAGCTTTCGGGCATCAACACCAAGCGGGTCCTGGTGATGGTGTTCGGGCTGATGGGGGCGCTGTGCGGCCTGTCCGCCTGCATCGCCACCGCCCGGCTGAACGCCGCCACCAACGCCAACGGCACGCTGGACGAGCTGTACGTCATCGCCGCGGCGATTATCGGCGGCACCTCCATGGCCGGCGGCGTCGGCACCATCCTGGGGGCGATGCTAGGCGCCATGGTGATGCAGTCGCTGCAGTCCGGCATGGTGCTGCTGGGGGTGGACGCGCCGATGCAGAACATCGTCGTCGGCCTCGTCCTGGTCGCCGCGGTCTACATCGACACGCTCTATCGCAGGGGGCTCAAATGACCGCTCTCGCAACGGCAGAACTGGCAGCGGCGACAGCGCCGCTGGTGGAGATGCGCGACGTTTCCATCGCCTTCGGCGGCATCAAGGCGGTGGACGGCGTCAGCATCGACCTCTACCCCGGCGAGGTGGTCGGGCTTCTCGGCCACAACGGCGCCGGCAAATCGACGCTGATCAAGATCCTGTCCGGCGCCTATGCCGCCGACCATGGCGAGATCCGGGTGAACGGCGAGCCGGTCCACCTCGCCAGCCCGCGCGACGCCAAGCGCTGCGGGATCGAGACGATCTACCAGACCCTGGCGCTGGCCGACAATGTGGACGCCGCCGCCAACATCTTCCTCGGCCGGGAGAAGCTGACCCCCTGGGGCACGCTGGACGACCACGCGATGGAGGCGGAGGCACGCAAGGTGATGGGCCGCCTGAACCCGCATTTCCGCCGCTTCAAGGAGCCGGTGAAGGCGCTGTCGGGCGGTCAGCGCCAATCGGTCGCCATCGCCCGCGCCATCCATTTCGACGCCCGCGTCCTGATCATGGACGAACCGACCGCCGCGCTGGGTCCCGCCGAAACCCAGCAGGTGGGCGAGCTGGTGAAGCAGCTGAAGCAGGAGGGGATCGGCATCTTCCTGATCTCCCACGACATCCATGACGTGTTCGATCTGGCCGACCGCATCCATGTGATGAAGAACGGCAAGCTGGTCGGCACCGCCCGCGTATCCGACGTGACGAAGGACGAGGTGCTGGGGATGATCATCCTCGGCAAATGCCCGCCGGGTGCCGTTCCCGGACCGGGCGCCGCCGGCTGACCGGTCAGCGCGCGGGCTCGCCGCGCGGCACCGGCGACGACACCAGCGTGGCGGGCTGGAGTTCCTTCATGGCCGTCTTTCCGTCGGCCGTCCTGCCGATTGCTCCCTGGGCTGCTCCCTGGGCTGCTCCCTGGCGCAGCCACTGCTCGGCGGGCTCGAAGCGGGTCCAGCCGGGCACGTCGGCGGCCAGATTGACCTCCTTCCATTTCGGATGGCGCGGCGGCTTCAGGAACTCGTCGAACTTGCCGAAGAAGGCATCGACGAAGCGGGCGACCTTGCGGTGCCGCTCCAGGTCGCGTTCCCAGCCATAGACGGCCATGACGGCACCGACGGCGACGGTGTCGACCTGTTCGCCGGGCTTGATCAGCCCCTCATAATCGGCGCTGGTCAGGCGTGACGGCAGATAGGTATCGAGCAGGGCCGCGCTCATGGGGATCGACAGGAAATGCAGGCCGTCTCCCGCCTTCAGGTCGCGGAACAGGCGGGTCGGCTTGCCGGCGACATAGGCCATGGCCGCGATCTCGCCCCGCCGCAGCTTCTCCAGCGCCAGGGACTGGTCGTTGCCCTGCGGCTCCACCTTGATGCCCAGCATGTCGAAGACCAGCGACGCCGTCATGTGCGTGCCGCTTCCCTGCACGTCGAAGTTCACCTTGCGCCCGGCGAGATCCTCGATGCGCGTCACGTCGGGGGCCGCCAGGATGTGCATTTCCTCGTTGTAGAGCTTGGTGATGTATTTGACGCGCCGGTCCAGGTTGGGCAGAAGCCGTTCCCGCTTGGCATAGGCCAGCACGTCGGACTGGACGATGCCGACGTCGATCCCCTTCAGCAGAACGATGTCCTTGAGGTTCTGGACCGACCCCTTGCCCAGCATCGGCAGGACGCGCAATGCGTCGCCGTCGTCGAGCACCGCGGCCAGATCGGCGGCGATGCGCACATAGGTCCCCTCGACCCCGCCCGACACGATGCCGACGGTCCCGCTGTTGGCGCCGACGCCGCGCGGATCGGCAGCATATGCCGGAGAAACGGCGCCCGCGAACAGGCACGCTCCCAGAAGAAGAATGCGGACGATCGATGCCTTCATGATGGATCCCTCCCTGGTTCCCGACATCTTGCTACCTGGATTTGCCGGCGAGCCAGACTGTCAGCTTTTGCAGTTGCTGTTCCGCGTCGCCGCTGCCGGCGGCGACCGCCCGGCGGTACCAGACCGCGGCCTGTTCGGGATCGGATGGAAGCCCGCGGACGCGCAGCCGCTCGTGCACCAGCGGATCGTGGGTCCGGCCGAGCGCCAGGGCCGCCGCCGCATTGCCGTTCTCGGCGACCATCTCGTAATAGAGCCGCGCGCCCGCCAGATCGCCCTGCGCGAACAGGTCGTCGCCCCGCTTCATCAATGTCGTCTCCGCAATGGCGGAGGGGAGCCGCGCCGGACGCTGCACCGCCGCCTCCCGAGGCTGCGCCCGCTCCGGGACCGGCGGCGGGGCGGCAACCGGCGGAAGGGCTGCCACGGCGACCGTGGCGACAGGTGCGATGACCGCCGGCTCCGGCGGGGCAGGAGGAGGGGACGGGGACGGGGAGGCCGCAGCCGGCTGAACGGCCGCCGGCGCATCGACGGAAGGCAGGGTGGCGGCGATGATCGGCATTTCCGGGACGATTTCCGGTGCCGCCGCCGGGGCGGGAGCCGATACCGGCACGACTGCCGCCGCGACCGGCTGTTCCGGCGCCCGTTCCGGCGCAGGTTCGGGCGCCGCCTCCGCGACGGGGGCAGGCGCGGGTGCAATGGCGTCGCTTCCGGACGGCTCCGGCGCTGCCTGCGGGGCCGACTGTCCGGATGCCGCCGGGTCCGGTTCGGTCCTGTCGCCAAGCGCTGCGGTCTCGATGCTCTGCGACGAACCGCCCTGGGCGGGCGGCGGGGTGCCGCCCGGTTCCGGCGTGGCGGCGCTGTGGGCTGCGGCGGTCTCGGCTGCGGCGGTCTCGGTGGCCGCCGACAGAATCGGTATCGTCAAATCCCGGGCCTGCTTGGCGATCACGCCGCCGCCGTGATCGGTCACCGCGGTGAGGTGCAGCGTCACACTGCCCGCCGTCTCGGGCGGCAAGGTCATGGTGAGACCGGGCAATTCCTCCAGCCGCACCCGCCACGTGTCGTCGGCGATCTTGTCGCCGCTCGACAGGGTGGTCCCCGGTGGCAGATCGTCGATCAGCACATAGGTGATCGCCTCATGCTGCGGGTTCGGCTGCCCATAGGGTGAGGTGACGGCGATGGACAGCAGGGTGGGCTGTCCCGGAATGCCGCCGGATGCCTGTGCCGCGATGAAGGGGATCAGCCGCCAATCCGTCTCCGCCTCGTTTCCCTTCTGGATCACCGTCGTCCGGGTGGGCGCCGCCTCCGCCTGCGGCATGGGGGCGGGCGCCTTCTCCCGCGCGCCGAGCCAGGATTCCAGCGTGTTGTCCGCCGGTCCCTCCACCGCACCGGTCCGCACGAGGCAGCAGCCGGTTTCGAAGGCATCAGGGTTGAGCCGGGCGGACACATCGGCCGGTTGAAGGGGAAGCGCAAGGACACCCAGTACGGCAAAACAAGGCCGGACGCCGCCTGTGACGGGAAGTAAAGAGCGTGCGCTTTCCCATCTGTCTCCACGTCGGAGAACATAGGCACGATGCAGAAAACGGCGCAGTGAACCGGACTGCGTTTCTCGCATGGCGGCATCCTCCCTGACAAAATCCCCTTGGACCCGCCTTGACGACAGGGTGCATTCCGGGACTTTTGAAAGACATGCGGCGTTGATTTCCGCCGCGAGTTGTTTCGAATTATTTATTATCTGAACGACCGGCCACGATCGTTTTATTCTATGATGTAACAGAAGAAAAACAACCATCCCGTAGAGGTCATTTTCCGCTTTGCGGCAAAGGGTGGATTACTTCGTAATATTCGGATAGGGATCGGATGGAGAAGCACCGGCACCGGCGGCTGGACTTTTCGCCGGAACGGGGTGCCGCCACCGGTCGCGGCGACACCCCGTCCGTCAGAATGCTCGCAGTGGTGTTTAGTTCGCAGAAAGAGCCCCTCTCCCCTTGCGGGAGAGGGGTTGGGGTGAGGGGTAGCAAATCTGAATTTCCTCCGGCTTCCAGCCGGCAGCACCCCTCATCCCAACCCGCGGGTCGGCAAAACGCCGTTGGCGTTTGGCCGATCCCGCCCCACAAGGGGAGAAGGGCATATAGAATGAAAAGTAGCTGCCCGGTCCTGAAATGCGATTATCCTGGCCCCTCAAGAGTCATCGATCACCGGACCCGCGCCGGGTTTCCCATCACCGTGGCCCCGGCCGGAACGTCGCGCGTCACCACGCTGCCGGCGCCGACGATGGCATCGTCGCCGATGGTGACGCCGGGCAGGATCAACGCGCCGCCGCCGATCCAGACATTGCGGCCGATATGGATGGGCCGCCCGAACTCCAGCCCGGCTTCCCTGGCGGCGAAGTCGCGCGGATGGTCGGCGGTCAGGATTTGGACCCCCGGCCCGATCTGCGTCCTGTCGCCGATGCTCACCGCCACGACGTCCAGGATGACGCAGTTGAAGTTGAGAAAGACCCCGGCGCCGAGGCTGATGTTGTAGCCATAGTCGCAATGGAAGGGCGGGCGGATGACGGCCCCTTCGCCCACCGCGGCGAAGCGCTCCAGAAGCAGTTTGCGCCTTTCGCCGGGCGGCAGGGCGAGTGCGGCGTTGTAGCGGACCATCCACTCCTTGGCGGCGGCCTGGTCGGCCTGGATCTCCGGGGCCGAGGCGTCATAGAGATCGCCGGCCAGCATCTTTTCCTTTTCGCTGCGTCCATCGGACGTCTGCATCGCTCAACCTCCGCATCATTCGCTCGTCCGGCGGCAATTTCCGGTTGCTGTCCGCCATGGACGCCCGATTAGAGCAGATGTCGAAAAGCGATGCGCGGACGCTTGAGGATGGGTCAGCCTTCGCCCTGGCCGGAACGGGTGCCCAGCAGGTTGCCGCGGCGGCGCCGGACCTCGACGCTCTGGCCGGGGGTGATGGGCAGGAACTCCTTCGGGCGCTCGTCGCTGCCGGCGATGGCACGATAGGTGGCGGCGTTCGCCTCCTGCACGTCGTTGCCGCGGCGGACCTGATCCAGGAATTTCTGGCTCGGCATCATGATGTATTCGATGTCGTTGATGCGCCGCCCGTCCTTCGACACCGTCTTCTCCACCCGGTCGAGAATGCCCTCCTCGACCAGGGAATCGACGGCGGAGGTCACGGTGCGCAGCGTGTCGCGCCGCCGGCTCCACTCGTTCATGCCGCTGTTGTTGATGATGTCGTCGGCGGACAGGATCATCGGCGGGACGCTATGCACCCCGTCGGGCAGGCGGGCCAGATCGAGATCGCCATATTCGATCGACAGCCGGTTGTAGAGCCAACGCGCCACCGGGCTCTTCAGCCGCATGATCCACTGATAGGAGATCGGCTTGAATTCCAGGTTGCGGATGGCCGAGGCGACCAGCGCGTTGAATTCCAGATAGGTGTCGTTCTCGTCCTCCTCGCCGCCCTCGCCGGTGCGCGGGCGGATGTAGAGCGTGGGGAAGACCGAGGATTCCAGCACCGGCCGCGCCGACTTGCGGCCGTTCTCCGGCACCTTGCTGATGATCATGCGCGTGCGCGCCAGGATCTCCAGCGCCTCGCGGATCTCCGCCGTGTCCATGGTGCGGTTGACCGCGCGCAGCTCCCGCCGGATCTCATAAAGCGAGAAATGGACGCGCACCCGGTCCTGCTTGTCGCCCATCAGCGACAGCCGCGAACGGTCCATGGCGAGGCGGCGCACCACCTGTTCGACGATCTGCTCGCGCTCGGACGGAAACACCTCATACTCGACCATCCGCTTGTCGGCCGGATCCTCGCCGGGGCCGGGCTTGGCCGGGCGGTAGATGCGGGCGGGCTGCAGGGTCAGCGTGAACAGGGCGTCCTTGAAGGGAAACTCCTTGTGGACCGACTGGACGAACGCGTTGGCGGCCGGCAGCTCCGGCTCCGTCCCCCGGCCCTTGGACACGAAGACGAATCGCGGCGCCGTGTCGTAAAGCGCGATCATATGGGACTGACTGCGGTCCTCCATCTCGAACAGAGTCAGCTGGACCGCGTTCGCCTTGCTCAT
>NZ_CDRMUA020000002.1:947500-976033 GCF_977007025.2 Azospirillum largimobile | reverse complement strand
GGCTTGTCCGGGTTGGTCATGCTCTTCCAGGCGCGCGGTGCCAGCCAGGTTGCCATGAGGAAGCCGAAGGACCAGAAGATCGGGTCCAAGCCTCCGGCATGGTGGGGCGGCAGTTGCGGCTGGTAGAGATAGGGAAATTGCGCCATCGTTTCCGACAGGTGGTCCCGGACCAGGAGCTTGAACCGATCCTCGAGGCGGACATTATTCCGTGGGCACCGTCAAGTTGGCGGCGGCGGGATTGCCGGGGGCGGTCGGGCTGGGTACGGTAGGGGCATGACGACGCGTTCCTATCCCCGTTTTTCCGGCTACCGCTACCCCGCCGAGGTCATCATGACCGCAGTGCGGCTGTACCATCGCTACCCTCTGAGCTTTCGGATGGTCGAGGAGATGCTGGCGGCGCGCGGCATCACGGTGAGCTAGAGGAGAGCGCGATAGGTGTTTTCGACTTTGCGCATTTGGGGACACTTGTCCTGTCCTGCGCGGGCGTCGCAATACCGTCGGCGAAAGGTTGTTGGCTGGTCAACGTCCGACGACACCGCAGGTGCCCCATGCCACGCCCAGCCGTCTCTCTTCCCCAAACCTTCGTAGCTTGGCTGTGGCCCTATCTGGATGCATTTTCGGGGCGCACCCGCTCTACGGTGGCGGCGCTCGCGGTCGGTGCGGTGCTGGCGGTTGGTCCCCGCACCGTGGCCAACCTGCTCCGCGCCCTCGGCTTGGCGGACGATCCCGGCTTCGCCGCTTTTCACCGCGTACTCAACCGGAATCGCTGGTCGGGGCTGAAGCTCGCACGCACCCTGCTGAACGCCCTGGTCAACGCCTTCGTCCCGGACGGCCCGATCGTCATCGGTGTCGACCATACTCTTGAACGGCGCAGGGGAGCCCGTGTTCGCCCAGCAAGCCATTGCTTCGACTCCGTCCGGTCCTCGACGGAGCAGACGGTCACCAGCCGCGGATTGCGCTGGATGACCGCCATGCTGCTGGTCGAGGTTCCGTTCGCCGGCCGTATCTGGGGGCTGCCGGTGCTGAGCGCGCTGGTGCCGAGCCGCGCCTGGTGCGAAGCACAGGGCCGGCACTATCGGCCGACCACCGTCTGGGCACGGGGCATCCTGCTGCGTCTCCACCGCTGGCTGCCGGATCGCCTGCTGGTCGCCGTCATGGATGGCGAATTCGCCGCACTGACCCTGCTCGACGCCGTCAGCCCGCACATGGTCGCGATCACTCGGCTGCGCCTGGATGCCCGCCTGTTCGATCCGCCACCAGACCCGCCCTTGACCTTGCGGCAGGTAATGAAAGGCGCCCGCCAACCCAGCTTGCGGGCCCGTCTGACCGACAAGGCTACCGTCTGGCACCGGGCGGCTCAACCA
Organism: Azospirillum largimobile; assembly: GCF_977007025.2. Taxonomy (NCBI): domain Bacteria; kingdom Pseudomonadati; phylum Pseudomonadota; class Alphaproteobacteria; order Rhodospirillales; family Azospirillaceae; genus Azospirillum; species Azospirillum largimobile. The sequence continues at coordinate 974,669 of NZ_CDRMUA020000002.1, read as the reverse complement.
AGCCGAACCCGGTGGCGCCCCGGCGGCTGGATCGACTATGCCTCCGGAACGGCGCTGTGGCACCACCAGGGCAAGCCGATCGTGCCCATCCTCTGGGTGATGGTGCGCTATCCCGATGGCCGGCGCGATCCGGAAGCTTTTCTGTGCACCGACCTGTCGGTGTCGCCACGCACCGTCCTGGAATGGTTCAACCGCCGCTGGGCAATGGAGACGACGTGTGAGGAGAGCCGTGCTCATCTCGGCATCGAGACCCAGCGACAGTGGGCAGACCCGGCGGTATTCCGCACCGCCCCACTGCTGTTCGGGCTTTACTCGTTGATCACGCTGTCCGTCCATCAGAATGCCGGCCGCCTCGCTCTGTCGCCCCGGCGCGCCATCTGGTATCCGAAACCAGCGCCGACTTTCGCCGATGCCTTGGCCCGTCTGCGCCAGCACCTGTGGTTCGAACAGGCCGCCATGTCGCCCGCTGAAGGCGACATGCTCAGATCGCCGCCATCGTTCCTTCGACGGCTCGTCGACGTCGCCTGCTACGCGCCGTAATCCCCGTCACCCCTCACCATTGCTGAACTTGTGAACCGCCTCCTAACCGAGACGGCAGTCCTGAAATGCGCAAAGTCGAAGATATCGTTCGGTGTAGGGCGCTTTCTCACGAGGTCGCCGGCAGGGCGTCGCGCGCCTCCTCCTCGTCGGCGTAGCGGCGGGCCAGGACGGCGCCGACCATCAGCTGGATCTGGTGGAACACCATCACCGGCAGCAGCACCAGGCCGGCGGTGGCCGGGGCGAACAGCACGCCGGCCATCGGCACGCCGCTGACCAGCGACTTCTTCGATCCGCAGAAGACGATCACCGCCTCGTCCGCGCGGGAGAAGCCCAGGCGGCGGCTGAGCAGCGTCGTCCCGACCAGGAAAAACGCCAGGATCGCGCAGTCGATCAGCACCACCATGCCCAGCGCCGCAGGCGGAACCTGATGCCACAGGCCGTTCACCACCGCCTCGCTGAAGGCGATGTAGACGACCAGCAGGATCGATCCGCGGTCGGTGAACTTCAGCATCGCCTTGTGCCGCGCCGCCCAGGCGCCGACCCAGCGCCGCAGCAGCTGTCCGGCGACGAAGGGCAGCAGAAGCTGCGCCGCGATGGTCTGCAGCGTGTCCAGCGACAGCGCGCCCCCCTGCACCTTCAGGAACAGCGCCACCAGCAGCGGCGTCATCAGGATGCCGGAGATGTTGGACAGGGTGGAACTGCACACCGCCGCCGCCACATTGCCCCGCGCCATCGAGGTGAAGGCGATGGAGGACTGGACGGTGGACGGCAGCAGGCAGAGGAACTGAACCCCGACCGCCAGGGCCGGCGGCAGCAGGCTGTGCGGCAGAGCCGCCGCCACCGCCCAGCCGATCAGCGGGAAGGCGGCAAAGGTCAGGCTGAAGATCAGCAGGTGCAGGCGCCAGTGCGACATGCCCGCCACCACCTCTTCCCGCGGCAGGCGGGCGCCGTGCAGGAAGAACAGCAGCGCGATGGCCGCCTCCGCCAGATAATGCACCCAGTGGGCGATCTGGCCCTGCACCGGCAGCACGGTCGCCAGCCCGACGGTCGCCACCAGGGCGATGGTGAAGCCGTCCATGTTCGGGCGCGGTACGCGGATCATCGTCACAAGGCTCCTTCGCAGCGTCCTCAGGTATACGGTATCCAGAAACTAGCCCCGCACCGCAGCAATATGAAAGCGCGACCATGCCGCACCCAGCCGGACAGCACGCATGGCAGCGTTGAAATCACTGCCTTTTTTAGACTCTTTCCACGATACGGCAGCGTATCCGCAAGGGCGAAGGCGGTGGTGAAGCGCCCTTAATCCCTTGAAGGACTACAGGTTTCGCAGGCGTCAGCTTGCCCCTTGCCACCCGCCTCGCCATACGGTAACGTATGGTCAAAGAACGGATGATTTCCCAGGGGAGCGATACGCCATGCTGTCCAACCAGTACCCGAGCCTGAATTTCGACCTCGGTGAATCGGCCGACATGCTGCGCGATTCGGTGCGCAGCTTCGCCGCCAACGAGATCGCCCCCCGCGCCGCCGAGATCGACCACACCAACGAGTTCCCGAACGAGCTGTGGCGCAAGATGGGCGACCTTGGCATCCTCGGCGTGACGGTCGAGGAGGAATACGGCGGCGCCGGCATGGGCTATCTGGAGCATGTCGTGGCGATGGAGGAGGTGTCGCGCGCCTCGGCCTCGGTGGGGCTCAGCTACGGCGCCCATTCGAACCTCTGCGTCAACCAGATCCGCAAGAACGGCAACGAGGATCAGAAGCGCCGCTACCTGCCGAAGCTGATCTCCGGCGAGCATATCGGCGCGCTGGCGATGTCGGAGCCGAATGCCGGGTCGGACGTGGTGTCGATGAAGCTGCGGGCCGAGAAGAAGGGCGACCGTTACGTCCTGAACGGCACCAAGATGTGGATCACCAACGGCCCCGACGCCGACACGCTGGTGATCTACGCCAAGACCGACATCAACGCCGGCCCGCGCGGCATCACCGCCTTCCTGGTGGAGAAGGGCTTCAAGGGCTTCTCGGTGGCGCAGAAGCTGGACAAGCTGGGCATGCGCGGCTCCAACACCGGCGAGTTGGTGTTCGAGGATTGCGAGGTGCCGGAGGAGAACATCCTGGGCGGCGTCGGCCGCGGCGTGAACGTGCTGATGTCCGGCCTGGATTACGAGCGCGCGGTGCTGTCCGGCGGTCCGCTTGGCATCATGCAGGCCTGCATGGACGTGGTGATCCCCTATGTCCACGACCGCAAGCAGTTCGGCCAGCCCATCGGCGAGTTCCAGCTGATGCAGGGCAAGATCGCCGACATGTACACCATCATGAACGCCGCCAAGGCCTATGTGTACGCTGTCTGCAAGGCCTGCGACCGCGGCGAGACCACCCGCAAGGACGCCGCCGCCGCCATCCTGTTCTCCGCCGAAAAGGCGACCTGGATGGCGCTGGAGGCCATTCAAACGCTGGGGGGCAACGGCTACATCAATGAGTACCCGACCGGCCGCCTGCTGCGCGACGCCAAGCTCTACGAGATCGGCGCCGGCACCAGCGAGATCCGCCGCATGCTGATCGGGCGCGAACTGTTCAAGGAAACGGCCTGAGGCCGGACACAAAGAGCATCGAGGGAAAGGGACCGACCACCATGACCGACAGCATCGTCATCGCCGCCGCCGTCCGCACGCCGATGGGCGGCTTCCAGGGCGACCTCATGGGCCTGGCCGGCCCGCAGCTGGGCGCCGTCGCCATCCAGGCGGCGCTGGAACGCTCGGGCCTCGCCGCGGATGCGGTGGACGAGGTGTTCATGGGCAACGTGCTGTCGGCCGGTCTGGGCCAGGCGCCGGCGCGTCAGGCCGCGCTGGGCGCCGGACTGCCGAAGGGGGTGGGCTGCACCACCATCTCCAAGGTCTGCGGTTCGGGCATGCGGGCGGTGATGTTCGCCCATGACGTCATCAAGGCCGGCTCGGCCAAGGTCGTGGTGGCCGGCGGCATGGAGAGCATGTCGAACGCCCCCTACCTGCTGGACCGCGCCCGCGGCGGCTATCGCATGGGTCACGGCAAGGTGCTGGACCACATGTTCTTCGACGGGCTGGAGGACGCCTACGAGAAGGGCCGCCTGATGGGCACCTTCGCTGAGGAATGCGCCAGCAGCTACAACTTCACCCGCGAGGCGCAGGACAACTACGCCATCGAAAGCCTGACCCGCGCCCGCAAGGCGGTGGAGGACGGCTCCTTCAAGGCGGAGATCGCGCCGGTTCTGGTGAAGGGTCGCAAGGGCGACACGCTGGTCGACACCGACGAGCAGCCGGGCAAGGGCGATCCGAAGAAGATCCCGACGCTGAAGCCCGCCTTCGCCAAGGACGGCACGGTGACGGCGGCGAATGCCTCGTCGATCTCCGACGGCGGCGCGGCACTGATCGTCACCACCCGCAGCGAGGCGGACAAGCGCGGCCTGCGCGTGATCGCCGAGATCAAGGGCCATTCCAACCACGCCCAGCAGCCGGCGCTGTTCACCACCGCGCCGGTGGGTGCGATGCAGAAGCTGTTCGAGAAGGTGGGCTGGTCGGCGCGCGACGTCGATCTGTTCGAGATCAACGAAGCATTCGCCGTGGTGACCATGGCGGCGATGCGCGACCTCGACCTGCCGCACGACAAGGTGAACGTGCATGGCGGCGCCTGCGCGCTTGGGCATCCGATCGGGGCTTCGGGGGCGCGGATCCTGGTGACGCTGCTGGCGGCGTTGGAGAAGTATGATCTTAAGCGGGGTGTGGCCAGCTTGTGCATCGGTGGCGGCGAGGCTACGGCGATCGCGGTGGAGCGGGTGTAGGGGCAGTTAGACCCCCACCCTAACCCTCCCCCGCTGGGCGGGGGAGGGGATTGGTACTGATGCGGGAGAGTGGCGGCAGTCCCTCCCCGGCCCAGCGGGGGAGGATAGGTGGGGGTATAACTCCACCAAGAAATAACGCCTATGGGAGGACCAGCATGCACCTGACCGAAGAACAGACCATGGTCCGCGACATGGCCCGCGCCTTCGCGCAGGACCGGCTCGCCCCGACCGCCGCCGAGCGCGACCGCAGCGGCGCCTTCCCGAAGGCCGAGCTGGCCGAGATGGGCGAACTCGGCCTGATGGGCATGCTGGTGCCGGAGGAGTATGGCGGCGCCGCCACCGACCATGTCGCCTATGCGCTCGCCATCGAGGAGATCGCCGCCGGTGACGGCGCCGTCTCCACCATCATGAGCGTCCACAACTCGGTCGGCTGTATGCCGATCCTGAAGTTCGGGACGGACGCCCAGAAGGACCGTTTCCTCAAGCCGATGGCGCGCGGCGAGATGCTGGGCGCCTTCTGCCTGACCGAGCCGCAGGCCGGGTCCGACGCCTCGGCGATCAAGACCCGCGCCCGGCGCGACGGCGATTGCTGGGTGCTGAACGGCACCAAGCAGTTCATCACGTCGGGCTCGCAGGCGGACGTCGCCATCGTCTTCGCGGTGACCGATCCCGCCGCCGGCAAGAAGGGCCTCAGCGCCTTCATCGTGCCGACGGACACGCCCGGCTATCAGGTGGCGCGGACGGAGGAGAAGCTGGGCCAGCACTGCTCCGACACCTGCCAGATCGTTTTCGAGGAGTGCCGGGTTCCCGCCGAGCTGATGCTCGGGGCCGAAGGCGCCGGCTACAAGGTGGCGCTGGCGAACCTGGAGGGCGGGCGCATCGGCATCGCCTCGCAGTCGGTCGGCATGGCGCGCGCCGCGCTGGACCACGCCATCCGCTATGCCCAGGAGCGCCAGAGCATGGGCGTGCCGATCATCCAGCATCAGGCCATCGCCTTCCGCCTCGCCGACATGGCGACCCGTGTGGAGGCGGCACGCCAGATGGTGCTGCATGCGGCATCCTTGCGCGATGCCGGGGTGCCCTGCATGAAGGAGGCGGCGATGGCCAAGCTGTTCGCCTCGGAGATCGCGGAGAAGGTCTGCTCCGACGCCATCCAGATCCATGGCGGCTATGGCTACCTCAATGATTTCCCGGTGGAGCGCATCTATCGCGACGTCCGGGTCTGCCAGATCTACGAGGGCACCAGCGACATCCAGCGGCTCGTCATCAGCCGCGCGCTTGTTCAGTAACACAGTCTGCAATCAAGACCGCCAAACCGGGAGGAAGACGGCATGACCGTCCTGAAGAGCGCCCTGAACGCGCGCTCCGCCGAGTTCCAGGCCAACGCCGACGCCATGCAGGCCCTGGTCGACGATCTGCGCCGGAAGGTCGCCGCCATCCAGCAGGGCGGCGGCGCCAAGGCGCGCGACAAGCACCTCGCTCGCGGCAAGCTGCTGCCGCGCGAGCGCATCCGCCAACTGCTCGACGTCGGCTCGCCGTTTCTGGAGCTGTCGCAGTTGGCCGCCGACGGCGTCTATGCCGAGGACATTCCGTCCGCCGGCATCATCGCCGGCATCGGCAGCGTCGCCGGGCAGGAATGCATGATCGTCGCCAATGACGCGACGGTGAAGGGCGGCACCTACTACCCGCTGACGGTCAAGAAGCATTTGCGGGCGCAGGAAATCGCGCAGCAGAACAACCTCCCCTGCATCTATCTGGTGGATTCGGGCGGCGCCAACCTGCCGAACCAGGACGAGGTCTTCCCCGACCGCGACCATTTTGGCCGCATCTTCTACAACCAGGCCAACATGTCGGCCGAGGGCATCCCGCAGATCGCCGTGGTGATGGGAAGCTGCACCGCCGGCGGCGCCTATGTCCCGGCGATGTCGGACGAGGCGATCATCGTCCGCAACCAGGGCACCATCTTCCTGGGCGGCCCGCCGCTGGTGAAGGCCGCGACCGGCGAGGTGGTTTCGGCCGAGGATCTCGGCGGCGCCGACGTCCATTCCCGCACGTCGGGCGTCACCGACCATTACGCGATGAACGACGCCCATGCGCTGGCGATGGCGCGCCGCGTGGTGTCGAACCTGAACCGGGCCAAGCACATCGACCTGGATCTGCGCGAGCCGGAGGAACCCGCCTTCGACCCGCGCGAACTGTACGGCGTCATCCCCAGCGACGCCCGCAAGCCCTTCGACGTGCGCGAGGTGATCGCGCGGGTGGTTGACGGCTCCCGCTTCGACGAGTTCAAGCCGCTCTACGGCACGACGCTGGTGACGGGCTTCGCCCACATCTTCGGCTATCCGGTCGGCATCATCGCCAACAACGGCATCCTGTTCAGCGAATCCGCCCTGAAGGGCGCCCATTTCGTCGAGCTGTGCTGCCAGCGCCGCATCCCGCTGGTGTTCCTGCAGAACATCACCGGCTTCATGGTCGGCCGCAAATACGAGGCCGGCGGCATCGCCAAGGACGGCGCCAAGCTGGTCACCGCGGTCGCCTGCGCCAAGGTGCCGAAATTCACCGTCATCATCGGCGGCAGCTATGGCGCCGGCAATTATGGCATGTGCGGCCGTGCCTACAGCCCGCGCTTCATGTGGATGTGGCCGAACGCCCGCATCTCGGTCATGGGCGGCGAGCAGGCGGCCGGCGTGCTGGCCCAGGTCAAGCGCGACGCCATGGAAGCCCAGGGCAGGCCGTGGTCGGCCGAGGACGAGGAGGCACTGAAGGCGCCGATCCGCGCCCAGTTCGAACGCGAGAGCCACGCCTATTACGCCAGCGCCCGGCTGTGGGACGACGGCATCATCGACCCGGCCGACACCCGCATGGTGCTGGGCCTCGGCTTGTCGGCCTCGCTGAACGCGCCGGTGCCGAAGACGCCCTTCGGCGTCTTCCGGATGTGATGGGGGCGACCATGAGCGATATCCTGATCGAGGTTGCCGACACCGGCGTCGCCACCGTCACCATGAACCGCGGCGACGTCCACAACGCCTTCAACGAGCAGGTCATCGCCGACCTGACCGCGGCCTTCCGCCGGGTGGGCGAGGATCCGGCGGTGCGTGTCGTCCTGCTGCGCGGCGTGGGCAAGAGCTTCTCGGCCGGGGCTGATTTGTCCTGGATGAAGAAGATGGCCGGCTACTCCCACGCGGAGAATCTGGCCGATGCCATGGGCCTCGCCACCATGCTGCGCACGCTGGACGAATGCCCGAAGCCCACGGTCGCCGTGGTGCAGGGGCCGGCCTTCGGCGGCGGCGTCGGGCTGGTTTCGGCCTGCGACATCGCCATCGGCGTGGAGACGGCCACCTTCGCCCTGTCGGAGGTGCGGCTGGGCATCATCCCCGCCGCCATCAGCCCCTATGTCATCGCCGCCATCGGCGAGCGCGCCTGCCGCCGCTACTTCCTGACCGGCGAGCGCTTCAGCGCGGCGGAGGCCCACCGCATCGGCCTGCTGCATGAGCTGACCAGCGCCGACGGGCTGGAGGAGACGGTGGCGAAGACGGTCAAGAACCTGATGGACAGCGCCCCCACGGCGGTCACCGCCGCCAAGGAGCTGATCCGCGCCGTCGCCCGCCGGCCGCTGACCGAAGAGGTCATGCGCGACACGGCGGAGCGCATCGCCCGCCAGCGCGCCAGCGCCGAAGGCAAGGAGGGCGTCGGCGCCTTCCTCGACAAACGCACCCCGTCCTGGCGGAGCTGATCCAATGTCCCAAATGGCAATGTTCGACAAGATCCTGATCGCCAACCGCGGCGAAATCGCCTGCCGGGTCATCCGCACCGCCCGCCGCATGGGCATCAAGACCGTCGCCGTCCATTCGGAAGCCGACGCCAAGGCCATGCATGTCCAGATGGCCGACGAGGCCGTCTGCATCGGCCCGGCTCCGGTCGGCGAAAGCTATCTGCGCGGCGACGTCATCCTCGACGTGGCGAAGCGCACGGGGGCGCAGGCCATCCATCCCGGCTACGGCTTCCTGTCGGAGAATGCCGGCTTCGCCGCCGCCTGTGCGGAGGCCGGCGTCGTCTTCATCGGCCCGCCGATCGAGGCGATCCGCGTCATGGGCTCCAAGGCCGAGTCCAAGCGGCTGATGGCGAATGCCGAGGTGCCGCTGGTTCCGGGCTATCACGGCACCGACCAGGACTTCGCCACCCTGTCGGCGGAGGCCGAGCGCATCGGCTATCCGGTGCTGGTCAAGGCGTCGGCCGGTGGCGGCGGCAAGGGCATGCGCGTGGTGCGCGCCGCCAACGAACTGGCCGACGCGGTGGCGGGCGCCCAGCGCGAGGCCAAGGCGGCGTTCGGCGACGATAGCCTGCTGCTGGAGAAGTATCTCGGCCGGCCGCGCCATGTCGAAATCCAGGTCTTCTGCGACACCCACGGCAACGGCGTCTATCTCTTCGAGCGCGATTGCTCGGTGCAGCGCCGCCACCAGAAGGTGATCGAGGAGGCGCCGGCCCCGAACCTGCCCGACGACCTCCGCCGCCGCATGGGCGAGGCCGCGGTGGCCGCCGCCAAGGCGGTGAACTATGTCGGCGCCGGCACCGTCGAGTTCCTCTATGAGGATGGCGGCTTCTACTTCATCGAGATGAACACCCGCCTGCAGGTGGAGCATCCGGTGACGGAGAAGATCACCGGGCTCGATCTGGTCGAGTGGCAGCTGCGCGTCGCCGCCGGCGCCGAACTGCCGCTGCGCCAGGACCAGCTGACCCGCCGGGGTCATGCCTTCGAGGCGCGGCTCTATGCCGAGGACCCGCAGCGCGACTTCCTGCCGGCCATCGGCAAGCTGGTCCGCCTGCGCCCGCCGGCCGAGAACGACCATGTCCGCGTCGATACCGGCGTCCGCGAAGGCGATTCGGTGACGATGTATTACGACCCGATGATCGCCAAGCTGATCGTCTGGGACGAGGACCGCGACAGCGCGCTGCGCCGCCTGCGCGTGGCGCTGGCCGAGTATGAGGTGGTCGGCGTCACCACCAATGTCGGCTTCCTCGGCGCCATCGCCGGCCATCCGGCCTTCAAGGCGGTGGAGATCGACACCGGCTTCATCGAGCGCCACCGCGCCGACCTGCTGCCGCCGCCGGCTCCGGTGGCCGACCGGGCGCTGGCCGCCGCGTCCCTGTCGGTGCTGCTGAAGCGCCGGGAGGAGGCCCAGGCCGCTCTGCGTGCCCGTTCCGACCGCTACTCGCCCTGGCTGCTCGCCAATGGCTGGCGGCTGAACGAGGAAAACCATTACGACCTGCGCCTGATGGACGGCGACGCGGCGCGCGAGGTGACGCTGCATTTCCGCGCGGATGGCTATGAGGTCGCGGTGGATGGCGGCAAGCGGATGCCGGTCACCGGCGTCAGCCTGTCGGACGGCCTGCTGACCGCGACGCTGGACGGCATGCGCACCCGCGCCACTGTGGTGCAGCAGGGGCTGGACATCACCGTGCTGATCGACGGCGCGGTGTCCCGCCTGACGCTGGACGATCCCAGCGCCCGCGCGGCGGAGCAGGAGGGCGGCTCCGGCCGTCTGACCGCGCCGATGCCCGGCACTGTGGTCCGCGTGCTGGTCGAGCCGGGCCAGAGCGTGGAGGCCGGCGCACCGCTGATGCTGCTGGAAGCCATGAAGATGGAGCACACCATCAAGGCCCCGGCGGCCGGCACCGTCAGCGCCGTGAATTTCGCGGCGGGCGATCAGGTGTCGGAAGGCGTCGACCTGCTGGTTCTCGACATCGCGGAGGCCTGACGATGCAGTTGCCGAAATTCGTCCGCATGGTGGAGGTCGGCCCGCGCGACGGCCTCCAGAACGAAAAGTCGATGGTGCCGACGGCGGTGAAGGTGGAGCTGGTGAACCGCCTGTCCGACGCCGGGTTGAGCGTGGTCGAGGCGGCCAGCTTCGTCTCGCCCAAATGGGTGCCGCAGATGGGCGACAGCGCCGACGTGCTGGCCGGCATCGCCCGTAAGCCCGGCGTGCGCTATGCCGCCCTCACCCCGAATCTGAAGGGGCTGGAGGGCGCGCTGGCGGCCAAGGCCGACGAGGTGGCGGTGTTCGGCGCCGCCTCGGAAAGCTTCAGCCAGAAGAACATCAACTGCTCCATCGCCGAGAGCCTGGACCGCTTCGCGCCCGTCATGGAGCAGGCCAAGGCGGCGGGCGTGCCGGTGCGGGGATACGTCAGTTGCGTGCTCGGCTGCCCCTATGAGGGGGAGATCGCGCCGAAGGCGGTGGCGGACGTGGCGGAGCGGCTGTTCGCCATGGGCTGCTACGAGATCTCGCTGGGCGACACCATCGGCACCGGCACGCCGACCAAGGCGCAACTGATGATCGCCGCGGTGGCGGAGCGGGTGCCGGTCGACAAGATCGCTGTCCATTTCCACGACACCTATGGGCAGGCGCTGGCCAACATCCTGGCGGCGTTGCAGATGGGGGTGGCGGTGGTCGACAGCTCCGTCGCCGGCTTGGGCGGCTGTCCCTATGCCAAGGGGGCGAGCGGCAACGTGGCGAGCGAGGATGTGCTGTACATGCTGAACGGCCTCGGCATCGAGACCGGGGTGGATCTGGACAAGCTGATCGCGGCCGGGGCGTTCATCAGCGACGCCATCGGCCGCCCCACCGCATCGAAGGTGGCCCGCGCTCGTGGTTGTGCGTGAGGGACTCTTCGGCAACGAAGGGCCGCGCTTCCGGCAGGGGGTGCGGCCCTTTCGTATCCGGGGGGATGGCCCCTTCGCATCCCCTTCGCATCTTGGGCGTCCCACCCCATATAGGTCCGGTCCTCGGCCAGACGTGAACGACCGCCCGTGCGTATTCCCGACCTGAACAGCCTGTACGATGCCGGCAGCCGGCTTCTTCTGGAATCGACGGTGCGCGTCGGCGTCACCGGGCTGCGGCGGGCGGGCAAGACCGTCTTCGTCACCGCGCTCGTCGACAATCTGCTGAAGGCCGGGCGGCTTCCCTTCCTCGACGTCATGTCGTCCGGGCGTTTCCAGGCGGCGCGGCTGCGGCCGCAGCCCGATCCGGACGTGCCGCGCTTCGACTTCGAAGGCCATCTGGCGGCGCTGACCGGTCCCGATCCCCATTGGCCGGAGCCGACGCGCGGCATCGGCCAGATGCGCGTCTCGCTGCGCTACCGTCCGGATTCGGCGCTGAAGCGCGCGGTGCAGCCGGTGGCGACGCTGAACCTTGATCTCGTCGATTATCCCGGCGAATGGCTGCTCGACCTGCCGCTTCTGCGCCAGAGCTTCGCGGACTGGAGCGCGCTCACCCTGGAGCTTGCCGCCCGGCCGCCGCGCGACGAGCTGTCCGCCTCCTGGCGCGGCTGGCTCGCCACCATCGATCCCTTGGCAGCGGCGGAGGAGGAGACGGCGCGGCGCGGGGCGGCGCTCTACACCGACTATCTCCACGCCTGCCGTCGCGCCGACACGCTGCTCAGCCTCATCCAGCCCGGCCGCTTCGTCGAGCCGGGCGACATGAAGGACGCGCCGCTGCTGACCTTCTGCCCGCTGCCCCCGCCGCAGTTCGCCGGGTCGCGGGGGCGCGGCAGCCTGTGGGCGCTGATGGAGGAACGGTACGAGGCCTACAAGACCAACGTCGTCCGCCGCTTCTTCTCCGAGCATTTCGCCAAGCTCGACCGGCAGATCGTGCTGATCGACGTGCTGGGCGCGCTGAACGCCGGCCCGGCCGGGATGGCCGACATGAAGCGGGCGCTGGAGCTGAGCCTGGAGCCTTTCCGCCACGGCTCGTCGGGCTGGCTCGACTGGCTGCTGGGCACCAAGATCGACCGGGTGCTGTTCGCCGCGACCAAGGCCGACCACATCGCCGCCCACCAGCATGCCCAGCTGCGCGCGCTGCTCGACCGGCTGGTCGGCGATGCCCGCAACGCCATCCGCTTCGAAGGCGCCCAGGTCGAGACGATGGCGATCGCCGCGCTGAAATGCACCGACAGCGTGGTGACGGAGCATGAGGGGCGGCAGCTGCGCTGCGTGCGCGGCGTGCCGGTCGGGCGCGACCGTCCGACCGTGCTGTTCCCCGGCGAGATCCCGGAGGATGCGGAAGCCTTTCCGCCCGGCCGTGACCGCCCCTACAATTTCCTGGCCTTCCGTCCGCCCGACGACCTCGGCCGCGATCCCCGCGGCCTGCCGCACATCCGCGTCGATCAGGCCCTGCAATTCCTGCTGGGGGATTACCTGCTGTGACGGAGCGCGACAGCGACACCCGCAAGGCCGCGAAGGGCTGGGTCCCGCCGATGGAATTGGAGATCGACCGCGCCGCTCCGGTGTCGGTTGAGGAGGAGACGGCGCTGCTGACCGGATCGGGCGACCCGGCGGAGCTGCTGCCGGCCCCGGCCGCACCGGTGCGGACGACGCGCCGGCTGGGGCGCTGGCTGTTCGGGGCGTTGGCGGCGCTGGTGGTGGTGGCGCTGGGGTTCGACACCGCCGACCTGCTGAACCGCGCCTTTGCCACGAGCGTTGCGCTGGGCGTGCTGGTGGCTCTGCTGGCGGCGACCGCGGGCATCGCCGCGGTGGCGATGCTGGTGAACGAGTTGCTATCGCTGCGTCGCCTGCGGCGGATCGAGGAATTGCGGGCCGAAGCTGGGCGTTTGGAAGTCGAGGCGCCGGGCGGGCGGGCCGACCGTTTCGCCGGGTCGCTGGTGGCGCTCTATGCCGACCGGCGGGAACTGGCCCCGGCGCTGGCCCGCGTGCGCGATCATGTGACCGACGCCCATGACGAGCATGAGGTGGTGCGGCTGCTGGACCGCGAGGTTCTGGCCCCGCTCGACCGTGCCGCCTATCAGCGGGTCCTGCTCGCCTCGCGCGACACCGCCGTCGCCACCGCGCTGAGCCCGGCCGCGCTGCTGGACTTCGCGGTGGTCCTGTGGCGTAACCTGAAACTGGTGCGGGAGATCGCCTCGCTCTACGGCGCCCGGCCTGGCTATGTCGGCTCGCTGCGGCTGTTGCGCCGGATGCTCGCCAACATCGCCGTCGCCGGGGTGACCGAGAGCGCCCATCATGTGGCGGTGGAGGCGCTGGGCGGCTCGCTTGCCGCCGCGATCTCCACCCGGATGGGGCAGGGGGTGATCAACGGCCTGCTGACCGCGCGGGTCGGGCTGACCGCCATGCATCTGTGCCGCCCCATCGCCTTCGGCACCGACAACCGCCCCAGCCTGAACCGCATCAGGAAGGAACTGCTGTCGGTGCCCAAGCAGGTGCTGTGACGCGTCAGGCGAGGTCGAAGACCAGCACCTCGGCATCGTCGGCGCGGTCGAGCGTCACCGCCTCCTCCTCCGTCAGCGCGGCGCCGTCGCCGGCCTTCAGCAGGGTGCCGTTCAGATGGACCCGGCCGCGGGCGACCTGGACCCAGGCATGGCGGCCGGGGCGCAGGGGCAGGGTGGCGCTTTCCTCGCCATCCAGCAACGCGGCGTACAGGTCGACATCCTGGTGGATGGTGACGCTGCCGTCACGCCCGTCACGCGACCCGACCAGCTTCAGCTTGCCCTGCTTCTCCGCAGCCGGGAAATCCGCCTGCTGGTAGCCGGGGGCCAGGTTGTTGGCTTCCGGCAGGATCCAGATCTGCAGGAAATGCACCGGCTCGGTGTCGGACGCGTTGTACTCGCTGTGGCGGATGCCGCGGCCGGCGCTCATCACCTGGACCTCGCCCGGACGGATCACCGACCCGGTGCCGATGGAGTCCTTGTGCTCCAGCGCGCCGTTCAGCACGTAGGAGACGATCTCCATGTTGGCATGCCCATGGGTGGGGAAGCCGGCGCCGGGGATCACGCGATCCTCGTTGATGACCCGCAGGGCGCGGAAGCCCATGTGGCCGGGATCGAAGTAATGGCCGAACGAGAAGCTGTGGTTGCTGTTCAGCCAACCCATGTTGGCGACCCCACGCTCGTCGCGATGGCGAATGGTGATCATGATGGAACCCTCCGTGCTCGTTGGGGTGTGTGCCCTTGTCTGGGGGGGAATTTGGCACCAGACGGCGCGCGGAACAATCTGGGGAGTTCGCATCAGATCGTTGCTGATGGAGCTACAATATCAGCCGGCCAGCGGCACCCCCACCGCGAAGACCGTGCCGCGCCCTTCCACCGAGCGCACCGTCACCGGATGCTCCAGCAGCCGCGCCAGCCGTTCGACGATGGCGAGCCCCAGGCCGATGCCTTCGCTGCGATCGCGGTCGGGGCGGTCGAGCTGGACGAACTCCTCGAAGATGCGCCGGCGGTCGGGTTCCGCGATGCCGCGTCCGGTGTCGTAGACCTCGATCCACAGCCGGTCGCCGCGGGTGCGGCAGCCGACCAGCACGCCGCCGGCCTCGGTGTAGCGGATGGCGTTGCCGATCAGGTTGCGGACGATGCGCTCCAGCAGCGCCGGGTCGCTGCGCACCACGGCGTTGGTCGGGACGGCGCGCAGCCGCAGTCCCTTGGCTTCCGCCAGCCCGGCGAACTCCGCCTCCAGCTGGTCGAGCAGCGGGGAGAGCGGCAGGTCGGCCAGCCTCGGCGTCACCGCGCCGGATTCCAGCTTGGAGATGTCGAGGATCGCGTTCAGCAGGTCGCGCATCGACCGCTGCGCCGCCTTCAGGTCGGTCAGCAGCGCCGCCGCCTTGGCGCTCTGCGGCTGGCGTTCCAGCATGCCGGTGAACATGCCGATGGCCTGGAGCGGCTGCTGCAGGTCGTGGCTGGCATGGGCGAGGAAGCGGGACTTGGCGCGGTGGGCCTGCTCGGCCGCGGATTTGGCGGCGTGCAGTTCGGCCGTGCGCTCGCGCACCTGCTGTTCCAGCGTGGCGTTGGCCCGTTCGATCGTCTCGGCCATGCGCAGGATCTCGGTGAACTGGCGGCGCACCTGCCGGGTCATCGGCCGGAAGATCGCCAGCGCCTCCACCGCCAGGATCAGCAGGGTGATCAGCAGGGCGGTCAGCCCCAGCCGGTGCAGGGTCTGGAATCCCTCCTCGCCTTCCTCCTGGTAGAGGGCGACCATCTCCTCCAGCCGATCCAGCAGCGGGCCGAGGGCCTGTGAGGTGATGCGGTCCGCTTCGGCCCGGTCGGGGGGCTGGCCGGCGGATGCGGCGGCGATCACCCGGCGCAGGGCGGCGATGTGCCCGGTCACCACCGGGTCCAGCGGATCGGCACCGCCATAGAACAGATC
The DNA here is from genome assembly GCF_977007025.2 of Azospirillum largimobile. Classification (NCBI taxonomy): domain Bacteria; kingdom Pseudomonadati; phylum Pseudomonadota; class Alphaproteobacteria; order Rhodospirillales; family Azospirillaceae; genus Azospirillum; species Azospirillum largimobile. The sequence goes on along the minus strand of NZ_CDRMUA020000002.1, from coordinate 959,172 downwards.
ATTGGGGGGCGGCCCCGTCGGCGGGCCTTCCTCCGGCCCGGCCCGGCCGCTCAGCCGGCGGTGGGCCGCTTCGAACATGTCGGTGGTCACGGCCAATTGGCGGGCGAGGTCGGTGCGCACCGCCGGATCGGTGGCGGTCTTCAACTGCTCGACCAGAAGGGCCGTCCGCTGCGACAGCATGCGCTGGCGGCCGGAGACGTTGACGACCTCCAGCATGCGTTCGTGCTGGCCGATCACCCCTTCGGTCATGACGAAGCCGGCGAGCGTGCCCAGGGCGATCAGCGTCAGCGCCAGCGCATAACGCACGGTCATCCAGCGTGCCGTGGTGGTGCCGGTCGGTATCATGCCCATATCTCGCCCATGTGTCCCCTCGGCGGTGACGCCGATTGCGGTCATAGGACAGCATCATTGGGGCATCTGCCGCGTCGCGGCAATGGCCGACGGTGACGCTGGTGCTATGAAGCCTCGGTAAAGCCGCAAGCCTCCAGCGCCGCCCGCATGTGCGGCGGAACCGGCGCCACGGCGCCCACCGGATCGCGCTTCGGGTAGAGCGGCAGCGAGATGGCGCGGGAGTGCAGGTGCAGCGGCTTGCCCTCCGGCCCGCCATATTGGGGATCGCCGACCAGCGGGCAGCCGATGGAGGCGCAATGGACGCGGATCTGGTGGGTGCGGCCGGTGTGCGGCGTCAGCTCCAGCCAGGTCAGCCCGTCGGCCTGCCCGCGCACGACATAGTCGGTCATCGCCGCCTGTCCGTCGGGCGAGCCGACGATGCGCCAGCCGCCGGTCTTGTTGGAGACCTTGGCGAGCGGCAGCTCGATCCGCCCGGACTCCTGCGGCGGGGTGCCGGCGACCACCGCCCAATAGGTTTTGTCGACCTTGCCGTTCTGGAACAGGATGCCGATCTTGCGCAGCGCCTTGGCATGGCGGCCCAGGATCAGGCAGCCGGAGGTGTCGCGGTCCAGCCGGTGGGCAAGGGACGGCGGCTTGGGGAAGCCGAAGCGCAGCGCGTCGAAATGCCGCTCCAGGTTCGGCCCGCCGGCGGGGCCGGCATGGACCGGCAGCCCGGCGGGCTTGTCGAGGATCAGCATCAGCCCGTCGCGGTACAGGATGCGGTCTTGGATTTGGGCGGGTGTCACGGGCAACTCATCCCCAGGCGCGGGAAATCAGGAGGTCGATGGCGGCGATGATGCGGTCGCTGTCCTCGGCAAGGGAGCAGACATTCTCGCCGAGCTGGTCGGCTGGAACCGAAGCAAGTTGCAGAGGATTCAAAATCACATCATGGCCTTCGATCACGAACAGCGGCGTCAAGGAAGGCTCTGTACTCTGAACTTTGCCGGCCAACAACAGCGGTGCGATCACCCTTCGGGCAGATGCGTCAAACCGTTGTGATTCCACGATCACCAGATACGGAATGCCCGAGCGCGCCGCCGTTCGGTTCCGATGCACATCGAATTGAGCCATCACAGGTGATCGAGATGTTCGTCGGCAAAAGAGCCATATTTGGCGTCGAAATCGTTCAGCGCCGCAATCGTGGCATCCAGGCGACGTTCGCGATCCGCTTTGGTCACCTCGTCGGCCAGCAGCTTCTCCACCCGCTCGGACAGGTCGCCGGGCAGGGACTGCGCGCGTTGCAGGATGTCCTCGTCCAGCGAGAGGGTGATGTCCCGCTTCGGTGCGCGGCGGTCATAGACACCGTCCATTGGAAAGCCCTCCCCTGGTCCCGATGTACTGAAGATAGGCGCCCCCGGTGCCGTCCGGCAAGCTGGCAGCAGAAACGGGCGGGCAGGAAAAAAGGGCGCGGGGCCTCTCGCAAGGCGCCGCGCCCCCTCTCACATCCGGTCCGCCCAAATCAGGCGAGCTTCAACTCCTTGAAGAAGTCGTTGCCCTTGTCGTCGACGATGATGAAGGCCGGGAAATCCTCGACCTCGATGCGCCAGATGGCTTCCATGCCGAGTTCGGGATACTCGACGCACTCCACCTTCTTGATGCAGTCCTGGGCCAGACGGGCGGCGGCGCCGCCGATGGAGCCGAGATAGAAGCCGCCATGCTGCTTGCAGGCCGCCGTCACCTCCGGGCTGCGGTTGCCCTTGGCCAGCATGACCATGGAGCCGCCCGCCGCCTGGAACTGGTCGACGAAGCTGTCCATGCGGCCCGCCGTGGTCGGCCCGAAGGAGCCCGAGGCGTAGCCTTCCGGCGTCTTGGCCGGGCCGGCGTAATAGATCGGGTGGTTCTTGAAGTAATCCGGCAGCGGCTCGCCGGCGTCCAGGCGGGCGCGCAGCTTGGCGTGGGCCAGATCGCGGGCGACGATCAGCGGGCCGGTCAGCGACAGGCGGGTGCGGATCGGATACTGGCTCAGCGTGGCGCGGATCTGCTCCATCGGCTGGTTCAGGTCGATCTTCACGACCTCGCCCGACAGATGCTCGTCGCCGATCTCCGGCAGATACTGGGCCGGATCGGTCTCCAGTTGTTCAAGGAAGATGCCGTCCTTGGTGATCTTGCCCACCGCCTGACGGTCGGCCGAGCAGGACACGCCGATGCCGATCGGCATCGAGGCGCCGTGGCGCGGCAGGCGGATGACGCGGACGTCGTGGCAGAAATACTTGCCGCCGAACTGGGCGCCGATGCCCATGTTCTGGGTCAGCTTGTGGACCTCGGCCTCCATCGCCAGATCGCGGAAGGCGTGCGCGTCCTCGCCGCCCTCGGTCGGCAGGTTGTCGAGGTAGCGGGCCGAGGCCAGCTTGACCGTCTTCAGGTTCTGCTCCGCCGACAGGCCGCCGATGACGATGGCGAGGTGGTAGGGCGGGCAGGCCGAGGTGCCGAGATAGCGGATCTTGTCTTCCAGGAACTTCAGCAGCCGGTCAGGCGCCAGCACCGACGGCGTGGCCTGGTGCAGGAAGGTCTTGTTGGCCGACCCGCCGCCCTTGGCCATGAACAGGAACTTGTAATAGTCCTCGCCCTCGGAATAGATGTCGATCTGCGCCGGCAGGTTGTTCCGGGTGTTCTTCTCCTCATACATGGAGATCGGCGCCAGCTGGCTGTAGCGCAGGTTGCGCTTCAGGTAGGCGTCGCGGGCACCTTCCGACAAAGCGGTCTCGTCGCCGCCCTTGGTCCAGACGCGGCGGCCCTTCTTGCCCATGATGATGGCGGTGCCGGTGTCCTGGCACATCGGCAGGGTGCCGGCGGCGGCGATGTTGGCGTTCTTCAGCAGGTCGAGCGCCACGAAGCGGTCGTTGGCCGACGCTTCCCCATCGTCCAGGATCTTGGCGAGCTGGGCCAGATGGCCCGGACGCAGCAGATGGTTGATGTCGGAGAAGGCAGCCTCGGCCAGCAGGCGCAGACCTTCCGGCTCGACCTTCAGGATCTGCTCGCCGTCGAACTCGACGACCGAGACGTGATCCGAGGTCAGCTTGCGGTAGGTCGTGTCGTCCTTGGCGAGCGGAAACAGGCCGCGGGCTGAGGCGATGTCGTCGGGCATTGGGGCGTTCCTTCGTGGCGATCCAATGGCGTCCGCTCGCCTCCGCGAAACCGCGCCCGGCCGGGCGCGCGAAGGGGGCAGGCCGCGCTCGGCCCCCCTTATACACCGCTGCGAGGCGGAGACAACCATCGGCGGGACGGAAGGCGGCGCGGCGGTTTGTCGTGGGGGAAATGGTGGGGAAGTGGTCGTACCGGTGGCGTTCGGTGCCCCCTCCCCATCCCTCCCCCGCTTCGCGGGAGAGGGGGTAGGAACTTTGCGGGAGTGCAGCGGAGTTCCCTCTCCCGCGATAGCGGGGGAGGGTTAGGGAGGGGGCACCGAACGCCCCCTACGCCGCCGCCTTCACATGCCCCTCGACCGCCTCATGCCCGTGGACGGCCGGTTCGGCCGGGGCGCCGACCCACTCGCCGTGGGCGGGGATTTCCTCGCCCTTCATCACCAGGGTCAGCGGACCCAGGCGGGCGAAGTCGCCGACATGGGTGTCGTACAGCACGGTGGCGCCGGCTCCGATGGTGACCCCGTTCCCGACGCTGACCCGGCCCACCTTCATCACGCGGTCCTCGTACAGATGGGTCTGCAGGGCCGACAGGGCGTTGATGGCGCAGTGGTCGCCGACCGACACGCAGTCGAACTCCGTGATGTCGGTGGTGTCCATGTAGACGCCCTTGCCGAACTTCGTGCCGAACAGGCGCAGCACCCAGGGCAGCATCGGCGTGCCGCGCAGATGGTCGAGCAGCACCTTGCCGGCCAGACCCCAGTACAGCACGGCCACCGCCTCCGTCCGCATGGCCCACCAGGACCACATCGGCTTCATGGTGGGGGCGTAGCGGCCCATCAGCAGCCATTTCACCAGCGCCACCACCAGCACCATCGCCGAGGGGATGGCGACGCTGACCGCCAGGAACTGCCAAAGGAAGGTGCCCCAGCGCCCGTCGAGGATGGCGGGGGCGAAGAACTCCACCGCGAAGGTGCCGAAGGTGATGAACAGCATCGTCGGCATCGACAGGCTGAAGGCCTCGAACACGGCGCGGCCGAGACGGCGGGCGCGGGACGGCTCGAAGGTCCAGTTGGCCGACACGTTGTCGAACTTCTGGCGCACCGGAAGCTTGATCGGCGGGCTGCCGAACCAGGTGTCGCCGGCCTGCATCTCGGCATTGGCCGGCGGCTTGGACTTGATGCCGATCAGCGTGCCGGTGGGGATGGAGGCGCCCGGCGGAACCACGGCGTCGTTGCCGACGAACACGCGGGCCTCGGTCTTCACCGGCTGCAGATGCATCCAGCCGCGGCGGATGTCCTCGTCGCCCAGCACCACCTCGTCGGCGATGAAGCACTTTTCGCCGATCTCCACCAGATCGTAGCGCCCGGCGAGGTTGGTCGAGATCTCGGCGTCGCGGCCGATCTTCGCCCCCATCAGGCGGTACCAGGCCCGCATGTAGACGGTGGCGTAGAGCGAGCTGAGGGTCTCCAGCATCACCTCGGTCGCCAGCGCCACGATCCATTTGCGGACGTAGAACCAGCTGTGGACCGAATAGGATCCCGCCTCCACCTTCGGCAGCACGATCCAGCGTGCGGCGGCGATCAGCAGGACGGTGATCGCCACCAGGAACATGGCGGTCGGCCAGGCGATGGCGGGGACATAGATCAGATAGTTCACCTTGAACAGCCCGCCCATCCAGGCGTCGAGCCGGTCGAACAGGTAGAAGGCCGGGAAGATCGGGATCAGCGCCACCGGCGGCAAGCCGACCAGCGCCACCAGATAGACCAGTCCCTGGATGGTCCGCTTGACGGCGCCGGCGCGCGGCTCCTGCGGCAGGGCGGCGCGGTCGACCACGCCCACCTTGCGGGCGGGCGAGCCGTCCCAGGATTCGTAGGCGCCGGTGCGGGTGCCGGCGGCGAGCGCGGTCAGGTCGGCCAGTTCGGTGCCGGGGGCGACGACGGCGTCATGACCGATCACGCAGGAGGTGCCGATATAGGCGTCGTCGCCGATCTCGATGGTGCCGATCACCAGCTCGTTGCCGATCACCTCGGCATTCGCCAGCTTGACCTTGCCGCCGGTGCAGGCGCCGCGGCCGATGCCGACCAGATCGATGGCTCCGGATTCGAACTCGCCGATCATCGCGTCGGCGCCTATCCTGGCGCCGAGCGCGCGCAGGAGCAGCCGCATCACCGGCGATCCCTGGAACCACTTCAGGTGGACCAGCGCGATGAAGCGTTGCGCCAGCCACCAGCGGTAATAATAGACGCCCCACAGCGGGTAGCGGCCCGGCTTGGTCCGGCCGATGATCAGCCATTTCGCCGCGATGGCGATGGCGACGGTGGCGATGTTGATGACGACATAGACGCCGAACAGCGTCGTGACCTCGCCCAGCAGACCGGCATCCTCGCCCGACAGCAGCATGTAGCTGACGAACACGCCCAGCCACTGCACCGTCATCAGCGCCAGGATGACCGGCAGCGCCGCGGCCTGGGCCAGACCGCACAGCAGGCGGCGGCGCAGCGGCGGCGGTTCGAAGGACAGGTCGGCCGGCTTGGTCCCGCGCCCGGCCGGCGCCTTGGCGTCCTGCCGCTCGGCCATCGCCCGCAGCGTGCGGGCGCCATAGACGTCCTGCAGGGTCAGGCTGGCCAGCCCGGCGGTCTCGCGCACGGCCGACACGAAGCGCGCCGCCAGCAGCGAATGGCCGCCGAGGTCGAGGAAGAAGTCTGCCTCCAGCGGGATCGACTGTCCTGGGAAAACGCGGCGGGCGGCCTCCAGCAGGGCGGCCTCGGTCGGGGTGCGCGGCTCCTCCTGCTCGCCCGAGCCGGCATCCTCGGTCAGGGCCATCGCCTGCAGCGTCTTGCGGTCGGCCTTGCCGGAGATCAGGCGCGGCAGCTCGGCCACCTGTTCGTAATGCGCCGGCACCATGTAGGCCGGCAGCTGGGCGCGCAGAGCGTCGCGCAGCGCGATCTTGTCGAGGGAGGCGCCGGGCTGCGTCACCAGGAAGGCGACCAAACGGTCCAGCCCGTTGTCGGTGCGCAGGACCACGGTGGCCTGGGCGACGCCGGGCAGGTCGGTCAGCTTCGCCTCGATCTCGCCCAGCTCCAGACGGAAGCCGCGGATCTTCACCTGATCGTCGATGCGGCCATGGAAGCGCAGGTTGCCGTCGGCATCGACGCTGACCGCGTCACCGGAGCGGTAGAGCAGCGGGTCCTGAAATGCACCGGGCCCGCCGGAACGGTACGGGTTGGCGATGAACTTCTCCGCCGTCAGCTCCGGCCGGCCGAGATAGCCCTGGGCCACGCCGGGGCCGCCGATCAGCAGCTCGCCCTGGGTGCCGGCGGCCACCGGCTGCAGCGCCTCGTCCACCACATAGCAGGTGTAGTTGGGAATCGGGCGGCCGATGGTGACGGGGGTCTCGGGCAGCACCTCTGCCACCGTGGCGACGACGGTCGCCTCGGTCGGGCCGTAGCTGTTGAACAGGCGCCGGCCGGGACGGCACCAGCGCGCGGCGATGGCCGGTGGGCAGGCCTCGCCGCCCAGGATGACGACGCGCAGGGACGGCACGTCCTTCGGCAGCATCGCCAGCAGGGTCGGCACCGTGTCCAGTACGGTGACGCCGGCCTCGTTCAGCACGTCGGCCAGCCGGTCGACCTCGTCCAGCACCTGGCGGCTGGCGACCCATAGGGTGGCGCCGGCCAGATAAGGGACGAAGATCTCCTCCAGCGACAGGTCGAAGGCCACCGAGGCGCCCTGGAACGCCACGTCGTCGGCGGTGATGCCGTAGACGCTGTTGGCGGCGCGCAGGTAATGGCAAATGTTGCGGTGGCTGATGACGATGCCCTTGGGCTTGCCGGTCGAGCCCGAGGTGTAGATGGCGTAGGCCGGGCTGTCCGGCGTCACCCCGTCGGTGCGCAGGTCGAGCGGACGGTCGTCGTCGCCCAGCACATCGCCGATGCGCAGGATCTGGACGTCGGCGCCGGCGTCGGCCAGCATCGCCGCCTTGGTCCCGGTCACCAGATCGATCAGGATCGCCGGGGCGGCGCAGTCGGTCAGGCTGACGGCCACGCGCTCGGCCGGGGCGTCGGCATCGAAGGGCAGATAGGCGGCGCCCGCCTTCAGGATGCCCAGCAGCGCCACATGCAGGTCGAGCGACCGCGCCATCCACAGCCCGACGAAGCAGCCGGGGCCGATCCCGCGCGCCCGCAGGCCGCGGGCAACCCGGTTGGCGCGCGCCTCCAACTCGGCATAGCTGACGCGCCGGCCTTCATAGACGATGGCCGTGCGGTCCGGATAAGCCGCGGCGGTCGCCTGCGGGATGTCGGACAGCAGCTCTTCCCGCAGCAGGGATGGGTCGATCGGGCCGCTCAGCGTCGGCACCGCCGGGGAAGTGGTCCAGGGAGCGGACGTCGTCGATTGACCGGCCGGGGTAACGTCGGTCGGGCCGTTGGCCCGCGCAGTCAGCAGAGTCACGCTGTGTCAGCCTTCCAAAAGGAATCAGCGCGGTGGCGCCGGAGGGACCCGTTCATCGGCTGGTCCCGGCGGTCGGCTGAACGCGGCGATGGGCCGCTCGCATGTTGTGGCGCTTTATGGTTAATGAATGCTTGCCGTCCGGCATGACGGCACGCGTACCGATGGGAGATGGCAAGTCTTGGGCTTTCCAAGCGCTGCGCAAGCAACATTCGCCCCAACCAAAAGAAAGAATAAGACCTGCCGGCGCCGGATACATGGGTATACATGAACAAGCGGACGGCGCTTTCATGATCCGTTCCACGGCGGTGGTCAAGGGTGTCCTTATGTATGCCTGCCGATGCGCCAGGGCATGTGTCGGCGCCACCACATGCCCGCCGATGGCCGGGCTGCCGTCGTGCGCCTTCCGGAAAGTCATGCCCGATCCTGCGCTGATGTAGGTCGACCGGCGGGATCCGCATCATTCGGCTTCTGCATGGCTGCTGCTCCCCGCGCTCCGCCTCAGCCATCCTCTTTCATGATGGACGTCATTAAAAATCAGATTCATGATGATCGTCATCATAACTGGGCCGGTGCCGCAATGGCCGCGCCGGCCATCCGAACGTCAGGAGAGGGTCATGAGCATTTCGACGGACATGAGTGGGCGGGTCGCGCTGGTCACCGGCGGCACGTCCGGCATCGGACGGGCGGCGGCGCTTGCTTTCGGTGGAGCGGGTGCGACCGTCGTCGTCACCGGCCGGCGCGAGGCGGAGGGGCTGGAAACGGTGGAACTGATCGACCGTGCCGGCGGGATCGGACAATTCGTGGCGGCCGATGTCGCCGATGCGGCGCAGGTGGCATTCCTGTTCGAGAGGATCGAGCGCGACCATGGCCGTCTCGACGCCGCCTTCAACAACGCCGGTATCCATCAGGTCGGCCCGGTGACGGAGATGGAGGAGGCCGTGTTCGACCGCGTCCTGACCGTCAACGTGAAGGGTGTCTGGCTTTGCCTTAAGCATGAGCTGACGATCATGCGCCGCCAGGGCCACGGCGCAATCGTCAATACCGGGTCGGTGCTGGGCCAGATCGGCATGGCCGGCAACGCCGCCTATTCGGCGAGCAAGGCGGCCGTCGAGGGGTTGACCCGCACCGCCGCCATCGAAGTCGCGGCACTGGGAATCCGCGTCAACGCCATCTGCCCGGCGATCATCCAGACGCCGATGACCCAGGCCTCCTTCGGCGGGGCCGAGCGGGTCGAGGCGGCCCTGGGCCCGCTCCATCCCGTCGGCCGCGTCGGCCGTCCGGAAGAGGTCGCCGCGGCCGTGCTCTGGCTCTGTTCCGACGCCGCCGGCTTCGTCACCGGCCAGTCGATCAACATCGACGGCGGCGTCACAGCCCGGTAGGCCGGACAAAGCAAGCCGTGGGATGGCGCTCTATCCCCCCAAATGCTCCAGCGGCAAGGCGGTGCGGTAGCGCACCTGTTTCAGCGCGAAGCTGGAGCGGATGTTGGCGACGCCGGGGATGCGGGTCAGGTGCTCCTTCAGGAAACGCTCGTAACTGGCAAGGTCCGGCACCACGACCCGCAGCAGGTAATCGGCGTCGCCCGTCATCAGATAGCATTCCAGCACCTCCGGCCGCGCCATCACCGCCGCCTCGAACCCGTCGAGCCGCGCCTCCACCTGCCGTTCCAGGCTGACGCTGACGAAGATGTTGACCGGCAAATCGACCGACGCCGGGTCGACCAGCGCCACATAGCGGGCGATCACCCCCGCCTCCTCCAGCACCTTGACCCGGCGCAAGCAGGGGGAGGGCGACAGGCCGACCCGCTCCGCAAGTTCGGTGTTCGGCAGGCGGCCATCCTCCTGAAGGGCGGCCAGGATCTTCCGGTCTATGCGGTCGAGAGATTGTTTTGGCATCAAATGCCGTTCCCCGCGCTGAATTGGCATTCAATGCTAAAGCGGAACCGTGGCGACCGCCACTTTGCAAGCATCTGCCCGATCACAAATGATAGGCTTGCCCAACCATAACCTCCAGCCGGGAGCATCCCCATGACCGCGATCCAGCCGTCCTCCGCCGATCTCGCCTGCCTGGCCGAGCTGGAGCGCAAGGTTCTCTGGCTCGCCTCCTGGACCATCCACAACGCCAACCATGTCCGCCCCAACCTGGACGGGCTGAAGATCGGCGGCCATCAGGCTTCCAGCGCCTCGATGTCGACCATCCTGACGGCGCTCTATTTCTCCGCCCTGCGGCCGGAGGACCGGGTGGCGGTGAAGCCCCATGCCAGCCCGATCTTCCACGCCATCCAGTATCTGCTGGGCAACCAGACGCGGGAGAAGCTGGAGAATTTCCGCGGCTACAAGGGCGCCCAGTCCTACCCGTCCCGCACCAAGGACGTGGACGACGTCGATTTCTCCACCGGCTCGGTCGGGCTGGGCGTGGCGCAGACCCTCTTCGCCTCGCTGGTCCAGGATTACCTGAAGGCCAAGGGCTGGGCCGCCGGGCTGCCGGAGGGCCGCATGGTCTCGCTGGTCGGCGATGCCGAGATGGACGAGGGCAACATCTTCGAAGCCCTGCAGGAGGGCTGGAAGCACGGCCTGCGCAACACCTGGTGGATCGTCGACTACAACCGCCAGAGCCTGGATGCGGTGATTCGCGAAGGGCTGTGGGAGCGGCTGGAGAACATCTTCCGCGCCTTCGGCTGGGACGTGGTGATCCTGAAATACGGCACCCTGATGCAGGAGGCGTTCAAGGAGCCGGGTGGCGAGCGCCTCCGCCACTGGATCGACAGCTGCCCGAACCAGCTCTATTCGGCCCTGACCTATCAGGGCGGTGCAGCGTGGCGCCGCCGCCTGATGGACGATCTGGGCGACCAGGGCGACGTCACCCGCCTGATCGAGCGCCGCAGCGACGAGGAACTGGCCCGGCTGATGGGCAATCTCGGCGGTCACGACCTGCCGTCGCTGCTGGAGGCCTTCGCCAATGCCCGCACCCATGACCGGCCGGTCTGCTTCATCGCCTACACCGTCAAGGGATTCGGCCTGCCGCTGGCCGGCCACAAGGACAACCATTCAGGATTGCTGACGCGCGAGCAGATGGACGGCTTCCGCATCGCCAACAAGGTCCGTCCGGGCCATGAATGGGATCGTTTCGAGGGGCTCTCCCTGCCGGAAACCGCGCTGGAGGACTTCCTCCGCCGCGTCCCCTTCGCGCAGAAGGGGCGCCGCCGCTACGAGGCGCCGGCCGTCGCCGTGCCCGCCGCCCTGCAGGCGCCGACGCAGAAGAGCCTGTCGACCCAGGCCGCCTTCGGCCTGATCCTTAACGAGATCGGGCGCGAGCGCTTGGCGCTGGCCGAACGCATCGTCACCACTGCGCCGGACGTCACCGTCTCCACCAACCTCGGCGCCTGGGTGAACCGGCGCGGCCTGTTCGCCAAGAGCGAGATGGCCGACCTGTTCAAGAAGGAACGCATCCCCTCCACCTACAACTGGGACTTCTCGCCGAAGGGCCAGCATCTGGAACTGGGGATCGCGGAGTCCAACCTGTTCATCCTGCTGTCGGCGCTCGGCCTGTCACACAGCCTGTTCGGGGAGCGGCTGCTGCCGATCGGCACCGTCTACGATCCCTTCATCATGCGCGGCGCCGACCAGCTGAACTACGCCTGCTACCAGGATGCCCGCTTCATGCTGGTGGCGACGCCGTCGGGCATCACGCTGGCGCCGGAGGGCGGGGCGCACCAGTCCATCGCCACCCCGCTGGTCGGCATGGCGCAGGATGGCT
>NZ_CDRMUA020000002.1:685000-942500 GCF_977007025.2 Azospirillum largimobile | reverse complement strand
GTCGAGAGGGAAACAGCCCAGACCGCCAGCTAAGGTCCCCAAATCACGGCTAAGTGGGAAAGGATGTGGGAAGGCCATGACAACCAGGAGGTTGGCTTAGAAGCAGCCATCCTTTAAAGAAAGCGTAATAGCTCACTGGTCTAGTTAAGCCGGCCTGCGCCGAAAATGTATCGGGGCTCAAGCCGTGTACCGAAGCTGCGGATGTGATCTTTGATCACGTGGTAGCGGAGCGTTCCGTAAGCCTGCGAAGGGTGTCCGTGAGGCCGCCTGGAGGTATCGGAAGTGAGAATGCTGACATGAGTAGCGACAAACAGTGTGAGAAACACTGTCGCCGAAAGTCCAAGGGTTCCTGCGCAAGGTTAATCCACGCAGGGTGAGCCGGCCCCTAAGGCGAGGCCGAAAGGCGTAGTCGATGGGAACCACGTTAATAATCGTGGGCCTGGCGGAGGTGACGGATGGGAAAGCGTGTATGTCCTTATCGGATTGGACATGCTGTGGACCCGTTCCAGGAAATAGCCCCGCCGTATAGACCGTACCCCAAACCGACACAGGTGGACTGGTAGAGTATACCCAGGCGCTTGAGAGAATGGTGTTGAAGGAACTCGGCAAATTGCCCTCGTAACTTCGGAAGAAGAGGGCCCCGTTGTGGCGCAAGCCATGGCGGGGGGCACAGACCAGGGGGTAGCGACTGTTTACTAAAAACACAGGGCTCTGCGAAGCCACACAAGGCGACGTATAGGGTCTGACGCCTGCCCGGTGCCGGAAGGTTAAGAGGAGAGGTGCAAGCCTTGAATTGAAGCCCCGGTAAACGGCGGCCGTAACTATAACGGTCCTAAGGTAGCGAAATTCCTTGTCGGGTAAGTTCCGACCTGCACGAATGGCGTAACGACTTCCCCGCTGTCTCCAACACCAACTCAGCGAAATTGAACTCTCCGTGAAGATGCGGAGTTCCCGCGGTCAGACGGAAAGACCCCGTGCACCTTTACTACAGCTTTGCAGTGGTGCTAGGGACTTCATGTGTAGGATAGGTGGGAGGCTTGGAAGCCCGGGCGCCAGCCCGGGTGGAGCCAACCTTGAAATACCACCCTTGAAGTCTCTGGCATCTAACCGTGGCCCGTGATCCGGGTCCGGGACCCTGCATGGCGGGTAGTTTGACTGGGGCGGTCGCCTCCCAAAGTGTAACGGAGGCGCGCGATGGTGGGCTCAGAGCGGTCGGAAATCGCTCGTCGAGTGCAATGGCATAAGCCCGCCTGACTGCAAGACTGACAAGTCGAGCAGAGACGAAAGTCGGCCATAGTGATCCGGTGGCTCCACGTGGACGGGCCATCGCTCAACGGATAAAAGGTACGCCGGGGATAACAGGCTGATGACTCCCAAGAGTCCATATCGACGGAGTCGTTTGGCACCTCGATGTCGGCTCATCACATCCTGGGGCTGGAGCAGGTCCCAAGGGTTCGGCTGTTCGCCGATTAAAGTGGTACGTGAGCTGGGTTTAGAACGTCGTGAGACAGTTCGGTCCCTATCTGCCGTGGGTGTCGGAGTTTTGCGAGGATCTGTCCCTAGTACGAGAGGACCGGGATGGACATACCTCTGGTGCACCGGTTGTCACGCCAGTGGCATGGCCGGGTAGCTAAGTATGGACGGGATAACCGCTGAAAGCATCTAAGCGGGAAACCCACCTCTAAACCAGAGCTCCCTTGAGAGCCGTGACAGACCATCACGTCGATAGGAGGCATGTGGACGGACAGCAATGTCTGAAGCTAAGCCTTACTAATCGCTCGATCGGCTTGATCTCGACCCCACATTACCGCGCCATGCGCAGCAGCAAGCCTGTTCCAAGCAGTGCTTGACCAGCGCACAGCCGTTCGATACATCCTCACCTCACTTGCACTGAACAGCGATACGCTTCGGAAGCGTCGGTCTTGAGCCTTGGTGACCTGGTGGTCATGGCGAGGTGTCAAACACCCGATCCCATCCCGAACTCGGCCGTGAAAAGCCTCCGCGCCAATGGTACTGCGTCTTAAGACGTGGGAGAGTAGGTCGCCGCCAGGTCACTCAGGCTCAAGAGACGTCAAACCGAAGCAAATACGCTCGCATCCTCACCGTCCACATCCCATACCGAGACATCCGCGGGGTGGAGCAGCCCGGTAGCTCGTCAGGCTCATAACCTGAAGGCCGCAGGTTCAAATCCTGCCCCCGCAACCACCGACACTTGACAGCCCGCCTCCCACGAGGCGGGCTGTCGGCGTTTCGGGTCCTCTTCGGCGCACGCCTCAAGGATCGCCAGCAGGTCGCCATGAAGCTGCGCCTCCAGCCCGGCGCCCGAGGGGCAGGGGGACAGCACGACACGGTCGACCATGGACCGGATCATCTCCATCGCGGCCATCTGAGCTGGTCCCCGTTTCCGGGACAGATTTGCGGCTGAAATAAGCTTGGCTCTGGTTCCTGTTATGCCGCCACTCTGATCTGGTTCGGTGTGCCGTCGTAGGCCTCTGCCGGGGTTCTGCCGGCGAGCGCGGAGTGTGGGCGGTCGGCGTTGTAGTAATTGATCCAGCGGCCGATCCCGGCTCTGGCCTCGCTGCCGGTCTCGAAGGCGTGGAGATAGACGCACTCGTACTTCATCGATCGCCACAGCCGTTCGATGAAGACGTTGTCCATCCACCGGCCGCGCCCGTCCATCGATACCCGGATGCCGGCCGAGGTCAAGAGGCTGGTGAAACGTGGGCTGGTGAACTGGCTGCCCTGATCGGTGTTGAAGATGTCCGGCCGGCCGTAGCGTGTCATCGCCTCCTCCACGGCTTCGATACAGAACTCGACGTCCATGGTGTTCGACAGACGCCAGCTCAGGACCTTGCGCGTTGCCCAGTCCATCACCGCCACCAAGTACAGAAAGCCGCGGCGCATGGGAATGTAGGTGATGTCGCTGCACCACACCTGATCGGGGCGGTCGATGGTCAGGTCGCGCAGCAGGTACGGCCAGATCTTGTGTTCAGGGTGTGGCACTGTCGTCTTCGGGCGCTGGTAAACCGCCTGCAAGCTCATCCGCACCATCAGGCGGCGAACCCGCTTGCGGTTGACTTGGTGGCCGTGCCGGCGCAGATGCCGGGTCATCTGCCGACTGCCGTACCAGGGCGTTTCCAGGAACTGACCGTCGATCAGCCGCATCAGCTCCAGGTTCTCGGCCGGCTCGCCTTTGGCCGGTCCGTAGTAGCTGGACCGGCTGATCGAAACCAGCTCGCACTGTCGGGTGATCGACAGACGCGGATGATCCGCCTCGACCAGTTCCCGCCTCCGACCGATGCTCATCGACCGGAGGCCTTGCGCAAAAAATCCCGCTCCACGACCAACTGGCCGATCATCGCGTGCAGCTTCTCCACCTCGCCCTGATGGCTGGATTCAGCAGCTTCAGCCTTGCCGGAGAACACACCGGCCATCCCCTCCATCGCCTGTTTCTTCCAGGCGTTGATCAGCGTCTGGTGTACGCCGTGCTTGGCCACCAACTGCGACACCGTAAGCTCGCCACGGATCGCCTCCAGCGCCACCTTCGCCTTGAACTCTGCCGAATACCGCTTCCGTTTCCCCGTCATCGGGTCCGTCCTTCTTCCTCGGCGAACCAAGCTTATCCCACTGTCCGGGAAACGGGGACCATCTCACAGGCTGGACCTGGAAGGCGATGGCCGACTGGCTGACGGAGCAGGGCCTGGTCATCGATGCCTCGGGCCTGAGCACCTACGTGCAGGATGGCCACGGAACGAAGACCGGCAAAAGGGAGAAGACGAAGAGCACCAGGGCCGCTATGGCGGCAAGGCCGATCAAGAAGGTGCCAGGTACCAAGATCGCGTCGCCCGCCGGAACGGCGGCGGAGAAGACCGGCACCGCCACCATGCGCACGCGGAAGCCGACGGACAACAAGGAGCAGAAGCAGTTTGGCTTCGTGGATGCGGACAAGAGTCTGCAGGGCTGAGCCGGCGCGCCACGAAGCCACGGCTCCGGTCAGCAAAGAATGGGGTGGGCACCGTGACCGGTGCCCACCCCATTCCATTATCTCCGACAAAGCCGAGCCTTCTGCATTGGTCCTGATCGGCAGAGAGAAGCGGACCGGCATGCAGCGATGAGGCACGTGACGATGCACCGGATCGAGTGGACACTGGCATGTGCATGCCGCCGTTCTGCAATGGGCCGGCACCAGCATGGGACGCGACGGGAGAAAGCAGGTCCATACCATACTGTCATCGGTCATTGGGTTCGTCTTTCGGTTCGAGTTGAAGCGTTGCAACTCCACTCTAGCCGACCAATCCAATGACCACCTCTTGCGCACGGGCCGCCGCCCTGGGGTGGGGCATGCCCCACTCCAGGGCGACCAGCGAATTTCCACCACGTGCGTGGACGCTATCAGGTTCCGCGGACGGGCGGACAATCCGCTCCGGATGCTCCTGGCGCTGACGGCTCAGGTAACCGCCAGAACCGGGACAGTCTTGCGGTAGACGTCGCGGCGGCTGAGCACCGCCCAGGCGATGCGGGCCATCTTGTTGGCCAGCGCGATGCTGGCCAGCCGAGCCGGTTTGCGGGCCAGCAGGCCCTTCAGCCACTCGCCCTCGCCGGGCGCTTTGCTGCGGGCATAGCGGATCACCGTGGTGGCGCCCATGACCAGAAGACGGCGGAGTGAGCGGTCGCCAGCCTTGGTGATGCCGCCGAGCCGATCCTTGCCGCCGCTGGAATTCTGCCGCGGCACCAGCCCCAGCCACGCGGCCAGATGGCGGCCGTTCTTGAACGCGCTCGGATCGGTGACGGTGGCGGCGAGCACCGAGGCGGTGATCGGCCCGATGCCAGGAATGGTGGCCAGATTGCGACTGGCCTCGGTGGTGCGATGCCACGCCAGGATGGCCTTCTCCAGGGCCGCAATCCGCGCGCTGCAGCTCTCGACCTGCTGGACCAATTCCCCCAGGGCCAAGCGAACCAACTCGGGGATCGGCAGATCGCTCAGCCGATCGATCAACTCGACCAGCCTCCGGGGGCCCTGCGCCCCTAGATGCCAAATTCCGCCAAATGAGCGCGCAGGGCATTGAGCAGCATGGTACGCTGGCGGACCAGCAGGTCACGGGAGCGGTGAAGGACCAGAACCGCTTGCTGGTCTTCGCTCTTGATCGGAACAAAGGCCATCTGCGGCCGGGTCACGGCCTCGGCGATGGCCGCGGCATCGGCGGCGTCGTTCTTCTTGCCGCGCTGGACGTAGGCCTTGACCCGGGGCGGCGGGATCAACCGGACCTCATGGCCGAGAGCCCTGATGAGACGCGCCCAGTGATGAGCCGTCGCGCACGCCTCCATACCGACCAGGCAAGGCGTCAAGCCACGAAAGAACGCCTCCACCTGCTCCCGGCGAAGCTGCCGGCGCACGACCACCTTTCCGGCTTCATCAACGCCATGAACCTGGAAGACGTGCTTGGCAAGATCGAGACCGACGGTGACAATGCTCATGTGGACGGCCCTCTCGTCAGGTGGGAGTCTGCAACCACTAATCTATGGCACCTCGATGCCGGGAGCAGCGTTCGTCCACACCATCAACTTGTCGGCCACTGTTACAGGAACTGAGAGCATGTTCGTAGCAGAGGCGTCCTAGCCCGTGCTGGGCAGGATGCTGCTTTAAGCGGTTCCGTTGCAAAGTTTGACGGTAGGCGCGGAGAGTCGCGGCGCCCACATCGTCAGGCGGCAACACCGAACAGGTGGGCGATGAAGGTCACCTGGACGGGCATGTCGTCGGCGGGCATGGCGACGATCTGCCCTTTGCGGACCATCGCCAGGATCCCCTAGCCCGCGATCGTCCGGCGCGCGGTGTGGAAGCTCTTGAAGCCAAGCCCCGGCCGGACCAACCGCTCGATGCGACGGTGATCCTGTTCAACAATGTTATTGAGATATTTGAGCTGACGGAGCTTGGCGACGAGCCACAGCTCGCCCTCCTTCTTCATCGCCTTGGTCGCGCTCGGATAGGCGGCGTTCTTGTCCACGGTGAGGGTGCGCGGGTTCACCGTATGCGCCTGCTTCAACGCCTTGCGGAAGAAACGCCGCGCGGCGGCGGCATCGCGCTTGGCGTGAGCAGAAAGTCGATCGTCTGCCCACGCGCGTCTACGGCGCGGTACAGATACATCCAGCGGCCCTTCACCTTGACGTGGGTCTCGTCCACCCGCAGGAGACGGTGGTCATGCTCAGGTGCGGACGCAGGCGTTTGTCCAATTCCGGCGCGTAGGCCTGGATCCAGCGGAAGATGGTTGTGTGATCGACGGCGACGCCGCGGGCGGCCAGCATCCGTTCCAGATCGCGGTAGCTGATCGGGAACTGCAGATACCAGCGCACTGCCCATAGGATCACCTCGGCCGTGAACTGCCGCCCCTTGAACGGGCTCTTCCTGCTGCGCACTACCGTGTCACCCCAGCCACCGACAGGGCTGGGTTTTATCCGATCTCCGCATGCCGGCAAACTTTGCAACAGAACCGCCTCCAGTGCAGGTCATCCCTTAGACTGCAAAACAGCGCGCTCCTCTCGCCATCACGTTGGAAATGCCAAAGTAGTGCTTCCGTAATGGGCCGTCGACGGAGCCGCTCGGCCATGGCGAGCACGGTCCGCTGGTGCATATCGATGCTCCGGCGGACCGTGCGCTTTCGGTGTTCCGTCCGCTTGGACGGGCCGCGCTTCAGAATGCCAGGACGGAGCGCGCCAGGACGACGTTCGCCTTGTCGTTCAGGGTACTGACCTCGCCCTTGGTGTCGACATAGTCGTACTGGGCCTGCAGTGTCAGACCCGGTGCGACGGTGTAGCTGACGCCGACCTCATAAACGTTGACATGGCGGCTGCCCGGCGTGTCGGTGCGCCCGGCATCCGCGCCGAACTTGTAGTTGGCGCCGACGGTCAGGAGCCCGGAGGCATACTGGATGCCGGCCGTCCAGTTGCGCTGCGCTTCGGTGACAGGCGCCCCGGCGGCGGCGAAGGACTGGCGTTCGCCCGACCGGTTGAAGTCGGTGTAGCTGCCGCCGACGGAGAAGCCGGCATAGCCGATGATGACGCCGGCCTGCCAGCCGGTCAGGTCGTTGTAGGCGATCCCCGGAGCGCCGGCGACCGCGCTGCCACCCATGTAGCCGGTGCTGGCCTTGACCGAGACACCGCCGAAGCTGTTGTTGTAGTTGGCGCCGACCTCCCAGATGTCCTCGAAGATGCCGGTTCCCATGATGTTGGCGGCACTGCTCGCCGTGTACTGCGACCGGCTTACGTCGGTGTTGCTGCTGTCGTTGCGCGGGGTATAGCTGGCGCCCAACTGCAGGCCTGCAAGGCGAGGCGAGAAATAGACGATCTTCGTCGAGTTGGATTCAACGGCCAGGGCCGGATAGAGGATGGTGTTGCGGGAGGTCTGAACCGCTCCGAAGGCCAGGGAGCCGGCCGTCGTGCCGTTGATGTTGTTGTTCGGGCCGACCCAGAAGGCGGGCTGCTCGACGAAGGCCGACACGTAGTCGGACGGCGCCGAGATGTAGGTCTCGTCGCTGAAGGAGTTGCTGACGCCGACGCGGAGCGTGCCGAAGGATCCCTGCACGAAGATGAAGGCGCGGTCAGCGTCCATGCTGCGGACATTATCGGCGCCGCTGTTGGCACGCATGCGGATGCGCGCACCATATTCCAGGCCGTTGTCGGCCTTGGCGGTCGGGATGATGTTGACGCGCAGGCGGTTGCGGAATTCGCTCGACCGGGTGTTGGCGTCCAGGTCCTGGCTCACGTAGCCGGCTTCGAAATAGGCGTCGCCGCTGACCTTCACGTCGAACTTGGCCTGGGCATTGGCGGCGCCGGCACCCGTTGCGAGAGTGACCGCGGCGCAGCCCGCCAGCAGAAAACGATTCACAGCTTTTGACTCCATGACGACGGTTTCTGAAAAAATCGGCGGGAACCCATCCTGGACGCGCCGTTTCCGCGCCGGGTGGCCTGTCCGCAGGCACGTTCGTTTCGCGATGAGGATCAGCGGAGATAATGGATGTGGGGCCGACCGTGATGGGAGGACACTTCCACGCGGGCTTCGACCGAGAAGACGGTCCTCAGCAAATCCTCGGTCAGCACCTCGTCCGGCGACCCGGTCGCAACGATCCGCCCCTGTTTCAGGACCACCAGCCGGTCGCAGAACATTGCCGCGTGGTTGAGATCGTGAAGGGCGGTGATGCTGGTGACCGCAAGCTCGGAGACGAGCTTCAGCAGCGCGATCTGGTGCTGGATGTCGAGGTGGTTGGTCGGCTCATCCAGGATCAGTTCCTTCGGCGTCTGCGCCAGCGCCCTGGCGATGTGGGCGCGCTGCTTCTCGCCGCCGGATAGGCTGTGCCAGAAGTCGTTGCGCTTCGCCGTCATCCCGGCCTTTTCCAGCGCGCCGTCCACCGCCTCCTCGTCCGCCCGCGACCAGCCCGAGAACAGGGAGCGGTGGGGAAAGCGCCCGAGCTTCACGACGTCGATGACCTTCAGGTTGGCGTTCGTCGTCGCATGCTGCTCGACGAAGGCGACGCGCTGCGCGACGGACCGGCGCGGAATGGTCCGCAGGTCCGTCTGGTCGAGAAGGACTTTGCCGGATTGCGGCTGCTTCAGCCCGGCGAGCAGGCGCAGAAGCGAGGTCTTGCCGGACCCGTTCGGTCCCAGCAGCCCGAGCATCTCGCCCGGCCGGGCTTCCAGCGAAACCGCGTCGAGCACGGTCTTGCCGCCAATTCCCCATGTGAGACGTTCGGTCTTAAAGCTCATGACGCACGCTGGAACCGGTAGAGGATGACCGAGAAGAAGGGCACGCCCACCAGCGCCGTGACGACGCCGACCGGCAGGACCTGCTGCGGGATCAGGACGCGCGACGCGATGTCGGCCGCCACCATGAAGATCGCGCCCGCGATGGCGCAGGCCGGCAGCAGCCGGATGTGCATCGGGCCGACGAGGAAGCGGGCGGCATGCGGCACCACGAGGCCGACGAAGCCGATCGAGCCGACCATGCTGACGATGGTCGCCGTCATCAGCGCGGTCAGCGCGAAGAGCAGGAGCCGCGCCCGGCCGACATCGACGCCGAGGGCCGCAGCGGATTCGTCGCCGAAGGCGAAGGCGTCGAGGACGCGCGCGGCGAGCAGGCAGGCCACGAGGCCGCCGCTCACCACGATGGAGACCAGCATAAATTCCGGCCAACGCGCGCCGCTGAAGCTGCCGAGCAGCCAGAACATCACGTCACGCGCCTGCTGCGCATTGCCGGACGTCGTCACGATGTAGGACGTGGCGGCGTTGAACAGCTGGGAGGCGGCGACGCCGGCCAGGATCGTGCGGTCGGCGCCGCCGCGCGTGCCGTTCGACAGCAGGGCCACGAACAGGAAGGCGGCGAAGGCGCCGGCGAAGGCCCCCATCGACAGCGAGACCGCGCCGGCCCCGACGCCGAGGATGACAATTGCGACGGCGCCGGTCGACGCACCGGCAGAAATGCCCAGCACATAGGGCTCGGCGAGCGGGTTGCGCAGGAGCGATTGCATGAGCGCCCCCGACAGCGCAAGGCCGGCACCGCAGAAGGCCGCGACCAGCGCCCGGCTGAGCCGGTAGTCCCAGATCACGGTCTCATGGATGCGGCTCAGCTCGACCGAGGTCCATCCCAGCCGGTTGGTCATGGCGTGGAAGGTCGTGGAAAGCGGAATCGGCAGATCGCCGATCCCCACGCTGACCGCGATGACGAGAGCGATGGCTGCTAGGGAGGCCGCAAGCATGCCCCCCAGCATGGTCAACCGCCCGAGCGACTGCCCCATGCCCGTCACTTCAGCAACCCGAGGTCTTTCAGTTGCCCGGCCACCTGTTCGGCACCGTAGAGAGTGCGGATGGTCGGATTCATCGCTTGGCCGTCCATGACGACAATGGCCTTGTTCTTGACCGCGGGCATCTGGCTGACCGCTGGATCGGTGGTCAGGAACTTGATCTTGGCATCGGTCCTGTCGAGTTCCCACCGGTTGCGGTCGAGACTGGCCACGACGATGACATCTGGATTGGCGGCGATGATGCCCTCCCAACCCAACGTCGGCCATTCCGATTCCGAGGCGATGGCGTTCGTGCCGCCGAGCAAGTCGGCAATGAATCCCGACGCGCCGTTCTTGCCGCCGAGATAGGCGTCGGCGGACGGCGAGGGGCTGGAGAACCAGAAGACGTAGGAGAGCTTCCGGCCGTCCTTGGGGACGCTGGCGCGGATGGCCGCCTCGCGCGCCTTGAAATCGGCGATCACTGCCTGACCGCGATCCGCGACGTCGAAGATCTGGGACAGCTCGTCGATCTCCTGATAGAGCTGATCCATGCTCCAGAGCTGCGCACGGGTGCCATACGCATCCTTGGAGTTCTTGGTGTCGAGGCAGGTGCTGGGCGACAGATAGGCCGGGACGCCGACCTTCTCGAAATCGCCGCGCTTGGCGACCTTGCTGTTCGGGCCGAGCAGGACGGGCAGCGCCGCCGAGACGAAATCCGGGTTTTCGACCAGGATCGATTCAAAGGTCGGGAACTCGACGGTCAGCAGCTTGACCTTGGCGTTCGCCTCGGCCAACTGCGGCATGACCTTGCTGGGCCAGAAGGCGGTGCCGACCATCCTGTCCTGCAGGCCGAGGAGCAGAAGGATTTCGGCGCTGTTCTGGCCGAGGCCGATCGCCCGTTGCGGAGCCTTCTGGATCGTGACCTGGGCACCGCAATTCTCGATGATCAGCGGATAGCTCGTTTTTCCGGCGAAGGAGGGCGCCGCGGCAAGGCTGGCCGCCGCGAACAGGGTGGCAGCGGTCAGGAGTGATTTTACAAAGGTCATGGGAATGTTCCAGGCCGGTTTGTCGTTACGGTGCGCCGTTGGTGGTCCGTCGGCTGCGATGGGGAGCGGTGGCGCCTGCCGTGCGAGGATGGGCGAGCGGGCGCTTTTCCGGCGTCGGCACGGTCATGCCATTGCGGATCGCGGGCTTCGCTCGGGGCGGGGTGGCAATGATGTGGCGCATGTCCCGGTGAGGCTGCTCATGCCGATCGCCGCGGGCGAGCAGCGTCCTAGGCAATAGGCCCGCAATCAAAATCTCAATTGCGAGCAATAAAAAGAGTCAAGAGAACGAGTTTTGCATAGCAAAGTATATTGGCTCAAAGCATAAAATTACCCTCTCGGCGCTCCGGACGGGTGCTGTTTTCTACATCGATCATGGAGGTTTGTGTTCGCATCGAGGTGCAGACGTTTTGAAAATGATAACGATTGTCGTTTGCAAGTCAAGAGTCATTCGGCTCGACCGGTGGAGAGAAGCACAGCCTTTGGTCGCGACGTTGGTGCAAAAAGGACCGGAGTGGTGGCGGCCGGGAGGGCGAGCGGGTAAAGGATCAGCCCATGCTGAAGCCAAGAGTCCGATGCCGTACAAGGCCAACGAGGCCCACCGTCACAAGATCCCGAAGGCGCGCTACCGTGTGGAGAACTGGTCGGCCTACGATGCGGCGCTGCGTCGGCGCAGCGACCTGACGATCTGGGTGACGCCGGAGGCGATCGCCACCTGGACGCCGCCGGCTTCGAGCCGACGCGGCCGGCCAGCGCGCTACTCGGACGTGGCGATCGAAGCCGGGCTGATGCTGCGTCTTGCGTTCGGCCGGCCATGGCGGCAGACCGAGGGTTTGCTGGGCTCGCTCATGCGCCTGCTCGGCCTGGACCTGCCGGTCCCGGATCACACGACCTTCTCCCGCCGTAGCGCCGATCTTGAGATCGCGTCGGCGCTGGTCAGGACGGACGGGCCGGTCACCGTGGTCATCGACTCCACGGGGCTGAAGGTGTTCGGCCGGGGCGAGTGGCATCTGGAAAAGCATGGCGGCCACGCGCGCCGGAGTTGGCGCAAACTGCACTTGGCGGTCAATCCGGACACCGGTGAGATCCTGGCATCGGCGTTGACGTCGAACGAGGAGGGGGATGCCTCCCTGCTCGGTCCGCTGCTCGACCAGATCGCCCGCCCGATCGGCACGGTGCTGGCCGACGGGGCGTACGATGGCGAGCCAATCTACCAAGCCGTCACGGGCCACACGCCCGACGCCGCAGTGGTCATCCCACCCCGCTCGACCGCCGTGCCAAGCGACACGACCGAAACCGCTCCAACTCAACGCGACCGGCACATCCGGATGATCAAGGAACGTGGCCGGGCTGGTTGGCAACGCGCCGTCGATTACGGCCGCCGCTCCCTCGGGGAAGTCGCGATGCTGCGCTACAAGACGCTGATCGGTCGCAGCCTCCACGCCCGGACTCTGCCTCGACAGAAGACCGAGGCCAAGATCGCCTGCAAGGTGATCAACATCATGACCGGCCTCGGCATGCCGGCGTCCCGCCGCGCCACCTGAACACCCTGGGATAGGGCGAAGTCCGCCCAAACGCTGATTTCTGCACCAACGTCCCGCGGGGCGGCTCGCCTGGCCTGAATGGCCTCCTCGCTGAACCAGATGGTCAAACTGCCGCGCTGACGCAGCCCAGATTCATACGTCGACCAGTTCGTCACACGGTACTTGGCGCGAGGGAACTGCTGGCGGTGGGCAGCGTGGTGTTTGAACGGCATCGGTCGACGGGGTGGCAGGCATCAACGGGATACAGCTTCTACGCCAAGCCGCAAGCCGCCGCCAATCCCCCATCCACGCACCACGCTGGTTTTGGCGGAAGGGGAGCGGCTTTTGGAACAGGCTCCTTTTGTCGGATGATCGCCGAGCCAACGTTGCCGAAAGCGCATCGAGGAGGTGTTCGACCGGATCAAGACAGTGCCTATTTTCAAATTATCAGGGTCGATTCCACGCTGCCAGAAGCATTCTATCTGCGTCATCATTTCTCCCGTCAGTCGATGGAAGTTGTGACGAGTCCTCTCGAGGGTAATTTTTTGCATTACTATTCATCGGCACAATATTTCCCGAACTGGTTCTCAGGATTTTAGCATCAACCAATAACCCCCCAAGCAAGACACGGTAAAGTTCTTGAAATGCCTCTTCCATGGTGAGGCCAGATCTCGTAAGGAAAGTCGGACGCCGCAGTCTTAGGGCAGCTCCAAGGATAGTTTCCGCCACTACTTGCCCATGGCAAGGAACGAAAACTCCTTGAGTTACACCTTTATCAATCAACTGCGCAAGGCCGGCTGCGCGACCCTGTTGATATGCATCGAAGCTATCTCGGTTCTGTATTGAGGCCTCAATGTCTTTAAAGAATGCAGCAGACATTCGCCCCACCGCCTGCAAGCCGATATCGAGGTATTCAGCCAGTGTGATCGTGGGGTCCTGCTGGCTGCCGATCAGGGCATTTCCCTTATCCAGCAATCCCCTGAAAAGGCGCTCAACCACAATGTGAAAAAGGTCTTCCTTTGTTTGCGCAATGTCGTAGAGCCGGCGGCGTGAGCAGCGCATCCGTTTGGCGATCTCACCGACTGTCAGGTTGTTGATGCCTTCCGCAAGAAACAGGCGGGTAAGCCCGTCCAGAAATTCCTCATCCGAAACCACTTTCGCCATAAGTACGCTCCCCTGATTATGTCGGTACCAAAACGCTTGCTAAGGTACCAAAAACAGTTTAATGGTACCAAACAATGCTTTCTGGTACCGAAGATACCTGATTGGGTTAAGGGTGTGATGCAGTGCGCCGCGGACGAACTGCCCCTCCCCCGAGCAGGATCTGCTGACGACCTCGCACGGATACCCAGTGAAACAGTAGTCGGGGCTGGGAGGAAGACAACGATGAATCTGATTGATTATTTTGATGCTGGTGCTGACAGCCATCCCGCCTCCCCGTGCTTCGTGGACAGCGGCAACGGTGCGCCAAGTGCCAGCTACGCTGAAACCAAGGCCAAGACCTGTCAGATCGCACATGCTCTGCATGCGCTCGGTTTCGAACCGGGCTTTCATGGTGCGGTTCTCAGCGGCAACACCGCCGGCGCATTCACGGCGCTGCTGGGAGTTCTGAGAGCGCAGGGCGTCTGGCTGCCGGTCAATGCGCGCAACAGTGTGGATACGAACATCGAGTTCCTCAAGGACATGGACTGCGATGTTCTCTTCTATCAGGCGCGCTACGCCGACCAAGTTGAGGCCATCCGCAAAACATTGCCCGGCATTCGTCTTTACGTTTCCCTTGAGGAGACGGACGGAACCGATCTGTCTCTCGACCGACTGATGCATGGCCATCCGCTTCGAATGAACGCCGTTCCGTCACAGCCCGAGGCATTGGCCCTGATCATCGGGACAGGCGGGACGACAGGCCGCTCCAAGGGCGTCATGCTCACCAACCGCAATGTGGCAATGACCTTCGCCAGCCACATGTCGGCGATGCAGGTGACGGACGGAATGACCGTCCTGGCTGCAGCACCCATCACACACACGGCGGGCCTCATCACGATGCCATTTCTGGCCCGGGGGGCGCGCGTCGTCCTGATGGACGGGATCGAGCCGCAGAAGCTGCTGAGGGTGATGGAGCGGGAGCGGGTCAACAAGTTGTTCCTGCCTCCGACTGTCATATACACTTTGCTGGCGCAGCCCAACATCCGCGATTTCGATTTCTCCGCGCTGCGCTATCTCGTTTACGGTGCGGCTCCCATGTCTCCCGACAAGCTGGCTGAGGCCATCGAAATCTTCGGCCCGGTCATGATGCAGATCTATGGCCAAGCGGAGGTGCCGGCGGCCATCACCGTTCTGCGGGTCGAGGACCATTTCGTCGACGACCAGATCGCTCCTCGCCAGCGGCTCCTGAGTGCTGGGCGCCGCTGCCCATTCACACGGGTGGCGATCATGGACGAGGACGGCAACCTGCTCGATGAACCCGGAGCGGTCGGCGAGATCGTCGCTCAAGGCGATATCGTCACGCCCGGCTATTACAAGGCCCCGGATGCGACCGCGGAAGTGCGGCGCCACGGCTGGCACTGCACGGGCGACATCGGCTACTTCGATGAGGACGGTTTCCTTTTCATCGTCGACCGCAAGAAGGACATGATCGTCACGGGGGGGTTCAACGTCTTTTCGTCTGAAGTCGAGGCGGCAGTCATGGCCCATCCGGCCGTGAAGGACTGTGCGGTGATCGGGGTGCCGGACGAGAAGTGGGGTGAGGCCGTCAAAGCCGTCATCGAGGTACGGCCGGAACAATCGGTCGAACCAGCCGACCTGATCCAGTTCGTCAAGGCCCGATTGGGCAGCGTCAAGGCTCCCAAGGATATCGAGATCGTCAGTCAGCTTCCGCGCAGCAGCGTGGGCAAGGTCCTCAAGAAAGAGGTCCGCAAGCGCTACTGGCAGGACCAGGAGCGGATGGTCTAGGCAGCCGACATCCCGTCAACATCAATGCCATCACGGGCGGCGCCCCATGCGAAGCCCTGGGAGTGACATCCATGCAAAACGAAGTTCTGGTTGCCGGTATCGGCATGACCCCGTTCAAGAAGCCTGGCGATAACCTTCCCTATCCCGACATGGCGGCTCAGTCAATCCGGCAGGCGCTACAGGATGCGGGGCTTGCCTACGGTGACGTCCAGGAAGTCTATGCCGGTTATGTCTACGGCGACTCCACCAGCGGCCAGCGTGCCGTCTACGAAGTCGGCATGACCGGTGTTCCCATCATCAACGTCAACAACAACTGCTCTTCAGGGTCGACCGCGCTCTATCTGGCACGCAAGGCGATTGCCAGCGGTGCAGCGGACTGTGTGTTGGCCGTGGGGTTCGAGCAGATGCCGCGGGGGGCTTTGCAAACCCATTGGAGCGATCGTCCCGATCCGCTGGACCGTTTCAGCGACGTTGTGGAACAGACCTTCGGTCATGCCGAACTGCCGATGGCGATCCGTTACTTCGCCGCAGCAGGCAAGGAGCACATGGATCGCTACCAGACGTCGCTGGAGACCTTCGCAAAAATTCGGGCCAAGGCGAGCCGCCATGCTGCGCGCAACCCGCTGGCCTTGTTCCGCAAGGAGGTGACCGCCGAGGAAGTCCTCGCAACGCCGGCCATCGTTCCCGGCGTGATGACACGTCTGATGGCGTGTCCGCCGACCTGTGGCGCCGCCGCTACACTGCTGGTCAGCCGCGGCTTTGCCCGAAAGCACGGCCTCGATCCGGCGGTGCGTATCCTGGCCCAGTCGCTGGTAACCGACAGGCCCGGCACCTTTGACGACCGGAGCGCCATTTCGGCCGTCGGCTACGACACCTCCCGCGAGGCTGCGCGTCTGGTGTTCGAAGCCGCTGGGGTTGGTCCCGAGGACATCGATGTCTGCGAGTTGCATGACTGCTTCACCCAGAACGAGTTGATGACCTACGAGGCATTGGGTTTCTGCGGTCTGGGCGAAGGCGAGGCTTTCGTGCAGGACGATGCCAACACCTATGGCGGAAAGGTCGTAGTGAATCCCTCGGGCGGCCTGCTGTCGAAGGGGCATCCCCTGGGTGCGACAGGCCTCGCGCAATGCTTCGAGCTTACCCACCAGTTGCGGGGCAGCGCCGAGGCCAGACAGGTGGACGGCGCACGCATGGCGCTGCAGCACAATGCCGGGCTCGGCGGCGCGACCGTGGTGACGCTCTACGGCCGTACGCAGTGATCAAAGGAGCAAGCACCATGCGACTTCAGGGAAAAGTGGCGCTCGTTTTCGGTGCCGGCTCCATCGGGTCCGGCGTCGGCAATGGCCGGGCGATGGCGATGTTGTTTGCCCGAGAGGGCGCCAGCGTCATCGCCGTGGATCGGGATCTCGCTTCCGCACAGGAAACTCGAAATCGCATCGCCGCTGAAGGCGGCGTCTGCGAGGCCGAGCGAGCCGATGTGACCGTGTCCGCCGACGTGCTGCGGGTGGTGGATGCATGCATCCACCGCTTCGGACGCATCGACGTATTAGTGAACAACGTCGGCATCGCGGAACTGGGCGGGCCTGTCGAGTTGTCGGAAGAAAAGTGGGATCTGGTCTTCGACGTCAACGTCAAAAGCATGTTCCTGGCTTGCAAGCATGTGCTGCCGCAAATGGAGCGGCAGGGCAGTGGCTCCATCATCAACATCAGTTCCCTGGCCAGTGTGCGTTGGGCTGGCGTGCCGTATGTTTCCTACGGTGCAAGCAAATCTGCCGTAAATGGCTTCTCCCGATACGTGGCCATGCAATATGCCGCCAAGAATATCAGAGTGAACACGATCTTGCCGGGGTTGATGAATACGCCGATGATCGTCGAACCTTTGGCCAAGTTCTATGGCGACGTGGATGCCATGGTGGCGCAGCGCGACGCCATGTGTCCCACCGGCAAGATGGGTGATGCCTGGGACGTCGCCCATGCTGCGTTGTATCTGGCCTGCGATGACTCCCGGTACGTGACCGGCATGGAACTGTTGGTGGACGGCGGCCTGTCTCAACAGGTGGTAACGCCGGCGCGGCCATAGAGAAAGCCGACCGGCTTCTTGCCGGTCGACGCAATGGGCAGCGCAGGTCCGCCAACCAATGGGTGCTGCTGGAAACCCGGCTCCAGAAGCCTTCAGCCCGGAGCCGTCGTGCTGCTTCAGTATTGAAGTTTCCAATCACACGAGAACGACGGGCCTTGATCCGGCGCAAGCCGCTCCGGTTGCAAGGCACGAAACATAAGATGGAGGAAACACCATGAGGTTCTGGGTTTCTGGTGCTGCCGCATGCGTATTTGCCCTGGCAACGGCGGCGCAGGCGCAAATTACCGATGACAAGGTAAAGATCGGCGTCTTGAACGACATGTCGGGTGGCTATTCGGAGCAGACCGGCATGGGCTCGGTCGAAGCGGCCCGAATGGCAATCGAGGAGATGGGTGGCAAGGTTGCCGGAAAACCCATTGAGTTGATTTTCGCCGACCACCAGAACAAGGCAGATATCGGCGCCTCGTTGGCGAATAAGTGGATTGATGTCGATCAAGTGGATGTGATCGCCGATGTTCCAAATTCGTCCGTTTCCCTGGCCGTGCAGGAAATAACCAAGCGCAAGAACCGGGCCTTTCTGATATCGGGTGGTGCCGCCGCGCAGATGACCGGCGAGGCATGTTCCCCGACTTCGGCCCATTGGACGTACGATACTTATAGCCTGTCTGAAGGTTTGGGGAAGTACGGGAGAAAGTTGCTGGGTGACAGCTGGTTTATGCTGGTGGTGGATTATAACGCCGGTTACGCCATGGAAGGGTCACTTTCCACTGCCTTGAAGGCCAGCGGCGGGAAGGTCGTCGGAGCGGTTCGTCATCCGCTCAACACAGCGGACTTTTCTTCTTACCTGTTGCAGGCGCAGGCGTCCGGAGCCAAGGTGGTTGCTCTAGCAAACGCCGGCGCGGATACCGTCAACAGCATCAAGCAGGCCGAAGAATTTGGACTGCCTGAAAGCGGACAGGTGCTGACCAGCCTTATGCTGTTCCCCAGCGATATCAAATCTCTGGGTCTCAAATCCGCAAAGGGACTTGTCTTCATCGACGGGTGGAACGCTGATCGGGACGATGACAGCCGCGCCTTCGCGAGGGCTTTCATGGACAGGACCGGAAAATTCCCGAGCATGATCCAGGTCGGCGTATATTCGGCGGTGCGTCAGTACCTCAAGGCGATCGAAGCCACCGGCACGGATGATGCCAAGACGGTGGTCGCACGGATGCGCGAGATGCCCGTGAACGACGCCTTCGCAAAGGGTGGTAAGCTGCGCGCGGATGGACGTATGGTCCATGACATGTATCTGATGCAGGTTAAATCGCCGGAAGAATCGAAAGGGCCTTGGGACTTCTACAAGGTGCTTGCCACGATTCCAGGAGACGAGGCCTTCCGCCCCATGGACAAAGGCGGTTGCCCGCTGGTGAAATAGCCGGCGAACCACATCATCACAGCCCGAGCATGAGACTGCGATGATCGCAGCGGTTCAACTTGGTGAGGCTTTTCCGATGCTGTCTTATCCGCATCGCTCGGCAGTCTGACGAAAAATCTCGCAGGGGCCCTGATTGCCCACGCCGGCCCGGATACATCCATCGAAGTGGGGACGAAGCTATGATGTCCCGGTCAAGAGGAGCGTGTTCGCGGCAGGAACCTGTCAAATACCGGTTTGATGTTCTGGATTTTTGGTTTTTCTGAATGTCAAACCGGCTCTGTTAGGCGTTCGAATATTGTTGCTCCTCTTTGATGTATTGTGACTCAAAATCTACTAAGAGGCTGTTGAGAAGAAAATAGAGCAAATGCAGCGTTGAAGTTGGATTGGGATGCTGAGCCCAGGTGCCCTGTTGATAATGCATGCTATGTCGCCGCCATAGGAGACAATCGCATGTCAACGAACCGATATCCATCAGATCTGACCGACGAAGAGTGGGCTGCCGTCTCAAAACTCTTCACGAAAAGTGAGCATCGTGGAGCGCAGCGGAAACATGATCTGAGGCGCATCATTGACGGATGCCTGTATGTCCTGCGTGGAGGCATCTCCTGGCGCATGATGCCTCATGATCTACCACCCTGGGCGGACGTGTACGACCACTTCCGTCGCTGGCGCAAAAGCGGGAAGTGGGAACAGGTCAATGCGGTGCTGCGCGAGCAGTATCGAACCCGGCGTGGCCGCAAAGCCCAACCAACGGCGGCAGTCATCGACAGTCAATCTGTGAAGACAACCGAGGCCGGGGGGCCACGTGGCTATGATGGCGGCAAGAAGGTCAGCGGGCGGAAGCGGCAGACCTTAGTCGATACGGAAGGTGATCTTCTGAAGGTGCGGGTGCATCCGGCCGATCTTCATGACAAGGCCGGGGGGCATCGTCACGTTAACTTGAGCGATGCAAGGAGGGTGGGTGCCGCCGCCCACCTCCACCCATCAGGTCACTTTGCGGGCACACGTCTCCTGCTGCCAGACGGCGAAGGCGCTGGTTCGATAGGCTCGATATTCGGCGGCCGTCATAAGGTAGCGGCTCGGGTGGGAATGCTGATGAATGGGGCCGTGGGCGGAGAGAAACTGCTGGGCGTGCCGGGGTGACTTGAAGCGCTTCATCCGTCGCTCACGCAGGTGGGTCGGCTGGTGCGAGTTCTCGGCGCGGTTGTTGAGATACCGGCTTTGCCGGTGCTCCACGCCGGGGATGATCTTCACTTTTGCGGCGGCATACGACTTCAGCTTGTCGCTAACGACGACGCGGGGCACGTAGCGCAAATCTATCAACAGCTTCCTGAAGAAGCGCATTGCCGCCTTGGTGTTGCGCCGGCTCTGCACCAGGATGTCGAGCACCACACCCTCCTGATCGACCGCGCGCCACAGGTAATGCTGCACGCCGTTGATTTTGATGAACACCTCATCCAAGTGCCAGCGATCGCCGGGACGGGGACGCCGACGGCGTAGCCGGTTGGCAAAGGTCTGGGCGAACTTGCGACACCAGCGCCGCACCGTTTCATAGGAAACCTCAACGCCGCGCTCGGCCAGGAGCAGTTCGACATCCCGAAAGCTGAGCGGGAATGTATGGTAGAGCCAAACCGCATGCGCGATCAGCTCGGCCGGGAAGCGGTGGCGGTAATGGGGATCGGGCTCACGTCTCATCCCGCTACCATGCCTAGCGCACCTCCAGCTCGCTAGCCCCGCAGTTTATGTGACGATGCCGTTCGGCGCTCGGGTGCGGGGGCTGCGCGACCGCCTGACCGGCACCCTCAGCATCGGGCTGGTGGACAACACGCTGACCGATCCCAATTTCCCGCTGGAACGCGTGATCACCCGCTTCGCCGATGCCGCCCCCGAGGTCAACCTCTCCATCTCCACCCGGCCGCCCAACGAGCTGCTGCGCGACGTGATCGGCGGCGGGCTGCACCTCGCCATCGCCGGCTTTCCGCGGATCGTGCCGGGCCTCTCCTACATCGACCTCTACACGGAAACCAACCTGTTCTTCTGCGGTGCCGGCCATCCGCTGTTCGACCGTCCGGACGATATGGTCGATCTGGACGAGGTGCGCCGTCACCGGCTGGTCGCCCGCAGCTATTGGGGGGCGCGCGACATCAAGATCTTCGCGATCAGCGCACCGCATGCGACCGTCAGCGACATGGAGGGGGCCGCCCGGCTGATCCTGTCCGCCCGCTATCTCGGCTATCTGCCCGACCACTACGCCGCCCCCTGCGTCCAGGCCGGACGGCTGCACGTCCTGCTGCCGCGCGTGCTGTCCTATCACGCGCCGTTCCAGATCGCGGTCCACAGCGACCGGGCGACGACGCCAGTGGTCGATCTGTTCATGACCCTGACGCGGGAGGAGATCGCCGGCCGCTGACGGCAGTACGCTGCCCCCCTTCAGATCCGCCTGTCGAATTGGGATTTGGTATACCATCGTGTTGGCGCGGTGGATGCTGACCCTCGCATGCAGCCCTTCACCGCGAAAGACCAACGTCGGGGAGCCTACGAAGACCATGCGCAACTTCGAAGAACCCGGCCGTTCGCTCGCCATGGGCCGCAACGGCATGGCCGCCACCTCGCACCCGGCGGCAACCCTGACGGCGGTCGAGATCCTCAAGGCCGGCGGCACGGCGATCGATGCGGCCGTGGCGGCCTGTGCGGTCCAGAGCGTGGTGGAAGCGGGTTCGACCGGGATTGGCGGCGACTGTTTCGCCATGGTCGCTCCCCAGTGCGGGACCGACATCCGCGCCTATAACGGCTCCGGCCGCACCCCGGCGGCGATGACGCTGGAGCGCCTGCGGGCGGCGGGCATCACCGCGATCGACCGCCACTCCCCCCACGCGGTCACGGTGCCGGGGGCGGTGGATGCCTGGACGCGGCTGGTCGCCGACCATGGCCGCCTGCCCCTGAGCGAGGTCTTCGCCCCGGCCATCGCCATGGCGCGCGAAGGTTACGTCATCACGCCACGGGTGTCGCACGACCTCGCCCAGCAGACCGATCTGCTGCGCCGGGACCCGGCCGCCGCCGCCACCTTCCTGGTGGACGGTGAAGCCCCCGCGGCCGGCACCGTCCAGACCCAGCCGCTGTTGGCCGACTCGCTGGAGGCCATCGGGCGCGAGGGGCCGGACGCCTTCTACCGCGGCGCCGTCGCCCGGGACATGGTGGAGACCCTGCGGGCGGCCGGCGGCTTCCACAGCCCGGAGGATTTCGCCGAGGCCAGAGGCGAGTATGTCACGCCGATCAGCACCGACTATCGCGGCCGCACCATCCACGAATGCCCGCCGAACGGACAGGGCATCATCGCCCTGATGATCCTGAACATTCTCAAACGCTTCCGGCCCGCCGGCGATCCGCTCGACCCCGACAGCCTGCATGTGGAGATCGAGGCGACGCGGCTCGCCTATGCCGCGCGCGACGCCTTCCTGGCCGATCCGGCGCAGACCGGATCGTCGATGGTCGAGCATCTGCTGTCCGACGCGCTGGAGATCGGCGGAGTGTTCGACAGTGTCGAGCACAAGGACACGGTCTACATCGCCGTGGTCGACAAGCAGCGCACGGCGGTCAGCTTCATCAGTTCGATCTTCCATCCCTATGGCAGCGGGTTGATGGCGCCCCGCTCCGGCGTGCTGTTCCACAACCGGGGCCAGAGCTTTTCCCTGGTCGACGGGCATCTGAACATGGTGGCGCCGCGCAAGCGGCCGATGCACACCATCATTCCGGGCATGGTCACCGAAAACGGGCGCGTCAGCCTGACCTTCGGCGTCATGGGCGGGCATTACCAAGCGATGGGCCATGCCCATTTCCTGTCAAAGCTGTTCGACCACGGCCTGGACATCCAGAACGCCATCGAACTGCCGCGCCTGTTCCCCCTGCCCGGCACCCGCAGCGTGGAAGCGGAGACGGCAATCCGCACCAGGGCTGGGGCGGAGTTGGTCCGCCGGGGCTTCACCGTGACGGCACCCAATTGGGCGATCGGCGGTGCCCAGGCCATCGCCATCGATTGGGAGCATGGAACCCTCCTGGGCGGTTCCGACCACCGGAAGGACGGGTGCGCGCTCGGCTATTGATGCCGGGCTCCGTCCCGCCGGCTTTCCTCGACCACCCAGCGGCGGAAGCGGTCGCGCCGCTCATTCGGCTTGCGCCGGCTGGGGACGACGAGGAAATAGCCCCTTTCCGTCTGGATCGGCCGGTCGAGCAGGGCGACCAGATGCCCGTCCCGCATCAGCTCGTCGATCAGCGGGCTCCATCCCAGCGCCACCCCCTGGCCCATCAGGGCAGCCTGCAGGACCAGCGGGTAATTGTTGAAGGTCAGGTCCTGGCCACCGGCCGGCATCGGCAGCCCGTGCAGGGTGAACCAGTCGCCCCAGGACAGCCATGCGGCCGGCCCGACGCTTTCCAGATGGAGGAGCGGCAGGGACGCCAGATCGGCCGGGGACGCGAAGGTGCCGGTGGAGGCCCCGGTGGAGGCCCCTGCGGCAAACGGAGCGCGGCTCGCCCGGAAGGCAGGACTGCAGACCGGCAGGACCCGTTCCGGGAACAGGAGTTCCGCCTCGCAGCCGGGCCAATGGCCATGGCCGAAGGTGATGGCGATGTCCGCCGCGTCGCGGCGCAGGTCGATCGCGTTCTGCATCGTCACGATCCGCACGTCCAGCTCGGGCAACAGCTGGCGCAGGGCGCCGAGGCGCGGCAGCAACCAGCCGGCGGCGAAGCCGAAATCGGTGGCGACGTTCAACACCCCCGGCCGGTGCCTGTCACGGATGCGGGTCACCGCATCGCCGATGCCGTCCAGCGCGTCGCGCGTCGCCTCGTAGAGCCGCACGCCGTCCGGCGTCAGCGCCACCCCGCGGTGAAGGCGGCGGAACAGCGCCGTTCCCAGATCGGCCTCCAGCCAGCCGATCTGGTGGCTGACGGCCGACTGGGTGCAGGCAAGCTCGCGGGCGGCGGCGCTGAAGCTGAGCAGCCGGCCGGCCGCCTCGAAGAAAAGCAGGGTGCGCAGCGGCGGCAGGCGGTCCTTTCCCATGAGCACCCTTCATGCCAACATGATCAGACAGGGGCTTCACGCTCCTTGCCGGGTTCGTCAATTCTATCTTCATCCAAGGATCTGTCCACAAACGGTATGAAGCAGGCGGATATGGCGCGGCGCCCAAACATCCTTATCCTCATGGCCGACCAGATGATCCCGCAGGCGCTCGGCGCCTATGGCAACCCGACGGTGCGGACGCCGCACATCGACCGCCTTGCGGAGGGCGGCGTGGTGTTCGACAGCGCCTACTGCAACAGCCCGCTCTGTGCGCCCTCGCGCTATGTCTTCCTATCGGGGCGGTTGCCCTCGGCGATCGGCGGTTATGACAACGCCGCCGAATTCCCCTCCGCAGTCCCCACCTTCGCCCATTACCTCCGGCTGGCGGGCTACCGGACCATCCTGTCCGGCAAGATGCATTTCTGCGGGGCCGACCAGCTCCATGGCTTCGAGGAGCGGCTGACCACCGACATCTACCCCGCCGATTTCGGCTGGACGCCGGACTGGACCCGACCCGATGAGCGGCCGAGCTGGTATCACAACATGAGTTCGGTGCGCGATGCCGGTCCCTGCCTGCGCACCAACCAGCTCGACTTCGACGAGGAGGTGGTCTTCACCGCGGAGCGCAAGCTGTACGACATCGCCCGCGGCCGGCGGGAACGGCCCTTCTGCTTCGTGGTGTCGCTGACCCATCCGCACGACCCCTACGCCATCACCGAGCGCTACTGGAACCGCCACACCGACGAGGAGGTGCCGCTGCCGCGCGTCACCCTGGCGCTGGAGGCGATGGACCCGCATTCGCGGCGGCTGCGCCACGTCTGCGCGATGGACGAGATGCCGCTCAGCGAACGGCAGATCCGCAACGCCCGTCGCGCCTATTACGGCTCGGTCGCCTATGTGGACGACCAGATCGGCCGGCTGATGGGCGCGCTGGAGGAAACCGGACTGGCCGAGGACACGATCATCGTCCTGCTGTCAGACCATGGCGACATGCTGGGCGAACGCGGGCTGTGGTACAAGATGAGCTTCTTCGAGTCCGCCTGCCGCATCCCGCTGATCATCCGGACGCCGGGCTGGTTCCAGGCCGGGCGGGTCGCCGCCTCGGTCTCGTCGATGGATCTGCTGCCGACCCTGGTCGACCTCGCCCATGACGGGGCGGCGCCCGGCTTGCGGACGCCGATCGACGGGCGCAGCCTGTTGCCGCACCTGCAGCGCAGCGGCGGCCACGACGAGGTGATCGGCGAATATCTGGGCGAAGGCGCCGTGGCCCCGATCGTGATGATCCGGCGCGGCAGCGACAAATTCATCCATTCGCCGGCCGATCCCGACCAGCTCTATGACCTGTCCGACGATCCGGACGAACTGGTGAACCGGGCGGAGCGGCCTGCCGTCGGCTCGGCGGCGTCCGATGCCCTGCGACGCTACCGCGCCGAGGTGGACCAGCGTTGGGATTTGGCGCGTCTGCATGAGGAGGTCGTCGCCAGCCAGCAGCGGCGCCTCCTGGTTGCCGACGCGCTGCGGCGGGGGCAGCACCGCTCCTGGGATTTCCAGCCCTTCACCGACGCAGGCACCAGCTATATGCGCAACCATCTGGATCTCGACGATCTGGAAGCCATGGCGCGCTTCCCGCGTCCTGGTACCCCTGTGCAATAGGACGGCGCGACGGCGCGCCGGACGTCGACCATCACCCGACAGGAGGGAACGCAGCATGCAGATATCCGGGGTTGCAATGGGCGGTTTGACGGCAGGGCGTGCGGCACTGGCAGGTCTGGCGGCCGGCTTGGCGGCCATGATCGGGCTTACGGCCGGCTTGCCGGCAGCATCGGCGGCGGAGCCCGCCAGTTGTCAGACAGTCAGAATGGCCGATCCCGGCTGGACCGACATCACCGCGACCAATGCGTTGGCGGGAACGCTGCTAAGCGCGCTGGGCTATCAGCAGAAGGTCGAGACGGTCGCCGTGCCGATCATTTTCCAGGGGCTGAAGACCGCGCAGATCGATGTCTTCCTCGGCAACTGGATGCCGGCCCAATCCACCTTCCTCGACAAGCTGATCGCCGAGAAATCCGTTGAAATCGTGCGACCCAACCTGGAGAACGCCAAATTCACTCTGGCGGTGCCGAAGGCGGTGGCCGATGCCGGCGTGCACAGCTTCGCCGACCTCGCCCGCTTCGGCGACCGGTTTGAAAAGAAGATCTACGGGATCGAGCCGGGGGCACCGGCGAATCAGAACATCCAGCGCATGCTCGACAAGAAGGATTTCGGGCTGGAGGGCTGGACCCTGGTCGAATCGAGCGAGCAGGCCATGCTGACGCAGGCGATGCGCCGGACGCGCAGCAAGGATTGGGTGGTCTTTCTCGGCTGGCAACCGCACCCGATGAACACCCGGATCGACATGACCTATCTCAGCGGCGGCGACGCCTATTTCGGCCCGAACTATGGCAGCACCACGGTCAACACCCTGTCCCGGCGCGGCTACGGCACCGAATGCACGAACGTCCACCGCCTGTTCAGCCAACTCGCCTTCACCGTCGAGATGGAGAACCAGATCATGGCCGCCATCACGGAAGACAAGAAAACCCCCAAGGACGCGGCGGCCGACCACCTGAAGGCGCACCCCGACCTTCTCAGCCCCTGGCTGGCCGGCGTGTCGACCCGCGACGGCAAGGACGCCACCACGGCCGTGCGCGCGGCGTTGGGCCTGAAGTAACGCAACCAAACGACAAGGAGACGAACAACCATGCTGGCCGCGCTACGCGCATGGGTCCGGGCCCGCTTCCCATCCTGGTTCCGCCCGGCCTACCGGCCCGAACGCCATTACATGCGCGGCCCCCCCGGCCGACGATGAGGCCGGGATGCGGGGATAGGGACCGATCCTTCGCAGACCAGCTCAATTGCCGCAGCGTCGGGTTTCGTTGAAACTGCCCTATTCCAGCTTCGGTTCGCCAAACGGGGGTTCGGCCAGCCAGTGCGACGGCATCGTCACATAAACTGCGGGGCTAGCGAGCTGGAGGTGCGCTGGGCATGGTAGCGGGATGAGACGTGAGCCCGATCCCCATTACCGCCACCGCTTCCCGGCCGAGCTGATCGCGCATGCGGTTTGGCTCTACCATACATTCCCGCTCAGCTTTCGGGATGTCGAACTGCTCCTGGCCGAGCGCGGCGTTGAGGTTTCCTATGAAACGGTGCGGCGCTGGTGTCGCAAGTTCGCCCAGACCTTTGCCAACCGGCTACGCCGTCGGCGTCCCCGTCCCGGCGATCGCTGGCACTTGGATGAGGTGTTCATCAAAATCAACGGCGTGCAGCATTACCTGTGGCGCGCGGTCGATCAGGAGGGTGTGATGCTCGACATCCTGGTGCAGAGCCGGCGCAACACCAAGGCGGCAATGCGCTTCTTCAGGAAGCTGTTGATAGATTTGCGCTACGTGCCCCGCGTCGTCGTTAGCGACAAGCTGAAGTCGTATGCCGCCGCAAAAGTGAAGATCATCCCCGGCGTGGAGCACCGGCAAAGCCGGTATCTCAACAACCGCGCCGAGAACTCGCACCAGCCGACCCACCTGCGTGAGCGACGGATGAAGCGCTTCAAGTCACCCCGGCACGCCCAGCAGTTTCTCTCCGCCCACGGCCCCATTCATCAGCATTCCCACCCGAGCCGCTACCTTATGACGGCCGCCGAATATCGAGCCTATCGAACCAGCGCCTTCGCCGTCTGGCAGCAGGAGACGTGTGCCCGCAAAGTGACCTGATGGGTGGAGGTGGGCGGCGGCACCCACCCTCCTTGCATCGCTCAAGTTAACGTGACGATGCCCTGTCCGATGCGGTTCAAAGCCAACGCGACGCGCGCCATCATATCCCGAAGCAGCGCTTCCGGGTGCGCAACTGGGCCGCGTACGCAGGCCATCGCCGACGGTGGCCGCATGGCGGGAATCTCGGCGCGGTTCACTTCTTCACGAGCGGGCAGTCGCTTTGCGACAGCGGACGGAAGGCCTCCTCGGCGGGGATCGTGGCGAGCAGGTTGTAGTAGTCCCAGGGATATTTGGACTCCGAAGGCTTCTTCACCTGCATCAGGTACATCTCGCGCATGAAGCGGCCATCCTCGCGCACCCAGCCGTCCTTCACGAAGGCGTCGTTGATCCGCATGCTCTTCAGCTTCTCCATGACCGGTCCAGCCTCGTCGGTGCCGGCGGCCTCTATGGCCTTCAGATAGGCGAGCGTGGAGGAGTAGACGCCGGCCTGCCCCATGTTCGGCATGCTGTTCACCCGCTCGTGAAAGCGCCGGGAGAAGGCCCGGGTCTCGTCGTCGCGGTCCCAGTAGAAGGCGGTCGTCAGGTACATGCCCTGCGTCGCTTCCAGGCCGAGGGCGTGGATGTCCGTGTCGAACAGCAGGAGCCCCGCAAGCTGCTGCCCGCTCTGGGTCAGGCCGAACTCGGAGGCGGCCTTGATGGCGTTGCGCGCGTCCATTCCGGTGGTGGCGAGGCCGACGATCTTGGCCCCGGACGCCTGCGCCTGCGTCACGTAGGACGCGAAATCCAGGTTGTTCAGCGGGAAGCGCACCGCGCCCAGGACCTTTCCGCCATTCTCCTGCACGATCTTCGCCGTGTTCTCCTCCAGCCCGTGGCCGAAGGCGAAATCGACGGTGAGGAAGTACCAGCTGTCGCCGCCCTGCTTGATCGTCTGCGCCCCCGTGCCCTTGGCCAGCGCATAGGCGTCGTAGGCGTAGTGAATGGTGTTGGGGGTGCATTTGTCGCCGGTCAGGCGGGTGACGGACGGGCCATTGAAGATGGCGATGCGGTTCTTGTCGCGGACGATGTCCGACACGGCGAGCGCAAGGCCGGAATTCGCCACGTCCTGGATCAGGTCGACGTTCTGCGCGTCGATCCACTCGCGCACGATGGCCGAGCCGACATCCACCTTATTCTGGTGGTCGGCGGACAGCACCTCCACGGGTTTGCCCAGCACCTTGCCGCCGAAATCCTCGACCGCCATCTGCGCGGCGGCGATCGAGCCACGGCCGCTCTGGTCGGAAAACACGCCGGACAGATCGGTGATGACTCCGATCCGGACGGTGTCGTTCGAAATCTTCGGGGCCGGCCGTGCACCCTGCTGGGCCGCCGCCGGCACCGCGCTGGCCAGCAGCAATGCGGTCCCGGCCGCCAACGCGGTGCGAATAGCACGCTTCATCGTTTCCTCCCTGGATTGCGCCGTCCCGGCGTGCCTGCGCCGAAACCCGTTGCCACACGGTCCCGCCGCATGATCGACTCCACAACGTCGTCCGATCCGGGGCATGGGTAAAATGGGGAAAAACGATCAGTTTGCCGTTCAAATTGTTCCGACACTTCTCCGTCCAGACGACGTGCCGGGAACGGCGGGGGAGCGGCTGTTTTGCCCGGCCTTAGGCGGGCATCCGGCGGACCGCGCGGAGTATCTCGCCCTGCTTCCCGTCCAGGACAGCAACGGGCGCCTGCTCGCCGCCCTCGCCGAGCTTCCGGACGGCGTGCCGGAGGGCGTGTGCGTCGGCGTGCTGGCGGTGGATCCCTTCCGGCCGGCGGGTCAGTTCCTGGACTC
This sequence comes from Azospirillum largimobile, assembly GCF_977007025.2. Taxonomy (NCBI): domain Bacteria; kingdom Pseudomonadati; phylum Pseudomonadota; class Alphaproteobacteria; order Rhodospirillales; family Azospirillaceae; genus Azospirillum; species Azospirillum largimobile. The sequence goes on along the minus strand of NZ_CDRMUA020000002.1, from coordinate 913,106 downwards.
CTTGCGCCGTGCCGGTGTGAAGGCGATCACCAACTTCCCCACCACCGCGCTGTTCGATGGGGAGACCGGCGAGACGCTGCGCGGCGTCGGGCTGGGTGCGGAGCGGGAGGCATCCTTCCTCGAACAGGCTGCGCAGGCGGGATTCGCCGTCACCAGCTTCGCCGCCGATATCGTGACGGGCCGGCGCATGCGGGCGGCGGGCGCGTCCCGCCTCGTGGTGCATCCCGGCGCCGCGACCGGCGATCCGTCACGCGACGCCGAAGCGGCGGAGAACGCCGCCGCGGTCGCCGCCGCGTTGCGGCGGGAGGGCGGCGGCCCGGTTCTCGTCTACCGTCCGGCGGGGTTCGAGGAGCATCACGCCATCCTGGCGCGCGAGGCCGACGGGCTGGCGCTGCTGCCCGGCGCGACTCAGTCCAACAACCCGTAGAGCCGCATCTTGTTGTAGAGCGTCTTGCGCGACAGGCCGAGGTAGCTGGCCGCCTTCCCCCGGCGGAAGCGGTGCCGCCGCAGGCCGTCCAGAATCCAGTCCCGCTCCGATTGCGCCGGGGTGCGGTCACCGGGCGCGTTCGGGCGTGGCCGGCCCGTTCTCCTGCTGTCCAGGGATGGCAGAGCCTCCGCCTCGATCACGTCGCCGTCGCCGTGCAGCGCCTGCTCCACCACGGCGCGCAGTTCGCGGAGGTTGCCCGGCCAGTCATGGGCGATGAGCAGCCGGAATGCCCGCGGCGAGAGCCGCACCGGCCCCGCCGCTGGGCGAAGCGCCGCCGCGAAATGCTCGACCAGCAGCGGAATGTCGTCCAATCGTTCGCTCAGCGGCGGCAAATCGATGTTTCGCCGGGCGAGGCGGCGCGCCAGTTCGGGCACGAGGGTTCCGGTGCGGGAAGCGTCCTCCAGGCCTGCCGTTCCGATCAGGATGATCCGGGCGTTGGAGCGCAGGCTTTCCTGACCGCCCTGGCGGCGGAAGCCGCCGCGTTCCAGGAAAGCTGCAAGCTCCGCCTGCGTATCGGCCGGCAGGCGCTCCGCGTTCTCGATCACCAGCGTCGTTCCGTTCGCCGCTTCGATCCAGCCGAGGCGTCGTCGTCCGCCGTCCGCCGGCTCGGCCCCGAACAGCCATCCGCCGTCGAGATGCCGCGCGTCGACCACCATCGGTGGGCGCTGGCGCTGGGAACCGCGCCCGTGCAGCAGTTGCGCCACCAGCGACCGTCCGCTGCCGTCCGGCCCGGCGATCCACACCGGCCCGCCGTCCGCCCCCAGATGCTCCAGCCGCGCCCGCGCCTCCACCAGGGCGTCGGTGCGGCCCAGCAGGCCCATCCCCCGCCCGGTTTGGTCGAGCCGGCGTTCCAGTCTGTCGATTCGCCGTTGCAACGTGGAGACCAGCTTGAAGGCGGCGGTCATCTCCTCCATCGAGCTTTCCAACGGCAGGCGGTCGATGGTCGAACCGCCGATGTAGCCGTCGGCCCGCGCCTCGCGGCAGGCCTCGTGCATGTCCTGCGGGGTGGTGATCGGCCCGCCCTCGATCACGCACAGCGCGCCGGGATGGACCGTGCGTATGGCCTTGATGAGGCCCCGCGCGCGGTTGCCGACCTGAAGCACCGATTCGCCGCTGGGCACGCCCACGGCGCCGCCGGCGTTCCACCCGATGTTGAAGCAGTACAGGTCGACCCCCGTTCGGGTCAGCGCCAGCGCCTCCTCCCGGCGGCGGAAATAGCCGATAGTGGCGAGCCCGGCGGCCCGCGCCGCCTCCAGCATGCCGACCTCGCGCGCGAAGCCTAGGCCGGTGCGCTCCAGCGCCTCACGGAAGCGCCCGTCCACATGCGCCACGGTGGGGAAGTTCACCACCCCGGCGAAGCCCCACGCCTGCAGCCGCTCCATGAAGGGGGCCAGCTCCTCCTCCGTGATGCCCCAGGCGCTGGCGCCGAAGAAGACCGGGATGCGCGTCGCGTGGACGATCTCCGAGCAGGCAAAGTCGGCGACGAAGGCGTTGCTGTCCCGAAGCGCCAGCATGGTGGCGATGGACGACGCCCCCATGGTGCGGAACCACCCCGCGGTGAGCGCCAGCAACAGGTCGGCGCCGCCGCGCGCCGCCGCGCGGGCCGCGAGGCCGGTGCCGATGGCGGCCCCCACCAGCAGCGTGTGCCGGCCCGAGCAGGCGCGCCGCAGATCGTCGAGCACGCGGTTCCGATCATGAGTCATGCCAGCCATTATACCCAAGATTACTCGCTCCGCCGCAACGCTCCGGTTGTTGCGCCCCGCAGCCGGCATAAGCTTCCGGAAAAGAGGGGAAAGGGAGGCTAGGCCATGGCGGGTGAGACGCGGCACGCGGCGACGGTCTACGTCGTCGGCTGTCATGACACCAAGGGTATGGAGCTGGACTATGTGCGGGGGCTGATCGCGGCTGAGGGATTGAGCGTGCTGACCGTGGATGTGGGAACCCGCTCCCCGGAGGTCGCTGCCGATGTCCCGGCGCAGGTTGTCGCGGCCTTCCACCCCGACGGACCCGACGCGGTGCTGGGCACCGACGACCGGGGACTTGCCGTGTCGCGCATGGCGGAGGCGTTCCGGCGCTTCGTCCGGCAGCGCCCCGATGTCGCTGGAATGATCGGGCTGGGCGGTTCCGGCGGCACGGCCATCATCACGCCGGGCATGCGGGAGTTGCCGGTGGGCACGCCCAAACTGCTGGTGTCCACCGTCGCGTCGGGCAACGTGGCGTCCTATGTGGGGGAGACGGACCTCTGCATGATGCCGTCGGTTACCGATGTGGCGGGCCTCAACCGCATTTCGCGCCGCGTGCTTGGCAACGCCGCCCATGCGATGGCCGGCATGGTGACGCGCGCGATCCCCGCGGCGGATGCCAAGCCGGCCCTGGGGCTGACAATGTTCGGCGTGACGACGCCCTGCGTCGCGCAGGTGGCGCGGGCGCTCGACCCCGACTACGACTGCCTGGTCTTCCACGCCACCGGCACTGGCGGGCGGGCGATGGAGAAGCTCGTCGCCTCGGGCCTACTCGCGGGTGTCCTGGACGTGACGACCACCGAGGTTTGCGACCTGCTGATGGGCGGCGTCTTCAGCGCCGGGGAGGAGCGGCTGGATGCCGTCGCGCGGGCCGGCATCCCCTATGTCGGGTCCTGCGGCGCGCTGGACATGGTGAATTTCGGCCCCCGCGACAGCGTGCCTGACCGCTACCGCGACCGGCTGTTCTACGTGCACAACCCGCAGGTCACGCTGATGCGCACCACGGCGGACGAGAACCGGGCCATGGGCGCCTGGATCGGCGGCAAGCTGAACGCCTTCACCGGGCCGGTCCGCTTTCTCATCCCCGAAGGGGGCGTATCGGCGCTCGACGCGCCGGGCCAGCCGTTCCACGATCCCGAGGCCGACGCCGCCCTGTTCAACGCGCTGGAGCGCACCGTCGAACAGACGGACGCGCGCCGGCTGGTCCGTCTTCCCCTCCACATCAACGACCCCGCCTTCGCCGCCGCGCTCGTCCGGGCCATCCGGGACATCGCTGCGGCCGGGCACGGCGCGACCGCATAAGGAGCCTTTGCAAGATGCCCCGCATTCCCCGTCAGCAAATCCTCGACCGGTTCCGCGGCATGATCGCCCGCGACGAACCCATCGTCGGCGGCGGTGCCGGCACCGGGCTGTCCGCCAAATGCGAAGAGGCCGGCGGGATCGACCTGATCGTCATCTACAACTCCGGACGCTACCGCATGGCCGGGCGCGGGTCCCTGGCCGGGCTGCTCGCCTACGGCAACGCCAACGAGATCGTTGTCGACATGGCGCGCGAGGTGCTGCCGGTGGTCCGGCACACCCCCGTGCTGGCCGGCGTCAACGGCACCGATCCCTTCATGATCCGGGACCAGTTCCTGCGGCGGCTGGCCGATCTGGGTTTCTCGGGCGTGCAGAATTTTCCGACCGTCGGGCTGATCGACGGCATCTTCCGGGCCAACCTGGAGGAGACGGGGATGAGCTACGGGCTGGAGGTGGACATGATCCGCGCGGCGCGTGAGCAGGACCTGCTGACCACGCCCTACGTCTTCTCGGAAGGGGAGGCGGAGTCGATGGCAGAGGCCGGGGCCGACATCATCGTCTGCCACCTGGGCCTGACCACCGGCGGCAGCATCGGGGCGGAAACGGCCCTGTCGCTGAAGGATTGCGTGCCGAAGATCGACGCCTGGGCGGAGGCGGCGTTGCGGGTGCGCAAGGACGTGATCGTGCTGTGCCACGGCGGCCCGATCGCGACGCCGGAGGACGCGTCCTTCATCCTGGGAGAATGCGCGGTCTGCCACGGCTTCTACGGCGCCTCCAGCATGGAGCGCCTGCCCACCGAGACCGCGCTGACCGAGCAGACGCGCCGCTTCAAGGCCATCACCAAGCAACGCTGAGGGGGAGGAAGGCATGGCACGGATCTATGTCAGCAGCGTCATCGACGCGCCCATCGGACAGGTCTGGGACAAGGCGCGGGATTTCAACGGGCACCACGCTTGGCACCCCGTCATCGCGGACAGCCACATCGAGGACGGGCTGCGCAGCGACACGGTCGGGTGCGTCCGCAACTTCGGACTCAAGCCCGGAGGCCGCCTTCGCGAACAGTTGGTGTCGTTCAGCGACCGCGAGCACTCCTATACCTACACGATCCTTGAATCTCCCCTGCCGCTCACCGGCTACGTCGCGACGTTCCGCCTGCACGAGGTGACGGAGGGGAACCGGACCTTCGGCGAGTGGTGGGCCGACTTCGAATGCCAGCCCGAGGACCTCCCCGCGTTGCGCGAGCAGGTGGGCCGGAACACATTCGCCGCCGGGTTCCAGGCGCTGGCGGAGCTGTGCCGCGCCGGATGAACTGGACGCGGAGAGCTTCCTCCCCGCGCGGTGTCGTGTCCCGGCTCAGCATTTCCGTTTCCCGCTGAGCTTGCGGATGGTGGAGGGTGTAAGGTGGTTTCTTCGACGGCATCAGCTTGCCACCGATCACAGAAGCTGGAAGGGTCGTCCACCACATCACCTCAGCTATTGCACCTATGCGGCGAGATCTGATGCCGGCGGGCTGGCGCCCCTGATCATACAGCACGAATGGAATCCGAAAGAACCGCAATCATTCCTCAACGCGGAACGCGTGTTCGGTAAAGGCCAAATCCGGCCCCCGCAACCAAATCAAGCCCGCTGGATCAAGCACTTAGCTTCGATCCAGCGGGCTTTTTCATGTGCCATCGCCTGTTGCACGGCAGTGCGGCAAAAGAACGAGAGTTTTCAACGGTTACGAGGCGTTCCGCCTGCTATTCCCGCCGGTGCGCCACCATGCAGGTACAGCGAGCCGAGGAACTCAAGCTTTTGGTTATCCGCTCCAGGTCGGCCTCCGTCTTCGGCCGCTTGCAGCTCAGCTTCTTGATGTCCTTGACCAGCGGGTCGAGCGGATCGGCAAGCCGGCCGTTGTGCATGAGAAGGGGAGAGACGCCGGTGATCTGGAAGCTCAGGGACTGATACATCGGGGGCCTCCAGCCGCGGACGGGGGCGGCTTGGCTTGGTGTCGGGGAGGTTGACCGTGGCCGCGGCGTAGCGGCGACCGCGCAGCATGCTGGTCACGGTCTCGTGGCAGGGCGCACACAGCGTCGTCACGGCTTCCAGGCGATCCCTAGCCCAGTCGCCGCCGGGCGGGTAAACGCGGTGGTGCCCTTCCAACTGGTCTGTCGCGTTACACAGGACGCACCGCCCGCCATCGCGGACAAACGCATCACGCCGCAGAGCGCCGCTGAATCGGACGCTCGGTTCGCCCGACCCCAGCCATGGTCTTGCGGCCGCTATCCATTGGTATGATGCTCACTCCAGCATGGCGCCCAGGCGGCGCCCGTAGTCGGCGATGGCGGTGCCGGCGGGGTGGCGTTCCTCGTGATAGGCCTGCAGGGCGGCCTCCATCTCGCCGTGGGCGGACAGCTGTCGGGCAAGCGCAATGGCGTCGCCCGCCGCCTTGGCCACGCCCATGGCGGTGTGCGGGCGCACGACGAAGGCGGCGTCCCCCAGCAGGGCCACCCGGCCCTTCGCCATGGCCGGCGCCTCGTAATCGAAGATGGCCTGCAGGAAGGGCCGGGGCTCCGCCGCGACCGCCGCCGCGAAGGGGGGCGGCAGCAGGTCGGCCGCGTCCCGCCGCAGCCGATCGGCCGCCGCCTGCGGCACCTGGCCCGGCGCCAGCGAGAAGAGATGGCGGCGTCCATCCGCATCAGTCAGCACCGCCGGCAGATCGGCCGCCTCCACCCGTCTGTACCAGACCCAATTGTAGCGTCGGGCTCCGACCTCCGTTTCCGCAGCCGGGCCGGTCACCAGATAGCCCAGCGTATGGGACCGCGGCATGTCGTAGAAGGCGAAGCGGTCCAGCAGGATGGCGGATTCCGCCGGCAGGGTGCGTTCCGGCACCAGCCCGCGCCAAGCGACATAGCCGGCATAAGTGTTGGCGGACCGCTTGCCCGCCACGGCGCAGCGGACGATGGAACCCAGCCCGTCGGCGCCGATAACCAGATCGGCCTCCTCCCGGCTGCCGTCGTCGAAGCGCAGGCCGGCGGACGTGTCATCCTGCTCCACCCCTAGGACGGTGCGGCCGAGCGCGTAGGACTCGTCCGGCACCTTGCTGCGCATCGTGGCGTACAGATGGTCCCAGGAGATCTGCATCTGCGGCATCGCCTGCCGGTGGCGGATTTCGCCGGCGCGGTCGAGGTAGATGCGCTCGCGGGCGACGACGCCGACATGGGCCACATGCTCGCACCCCACGGCGCGCAGCAGGGCGAACAGCTCGCGCTGCCCCACCAGCCCGGCACCGCGGCCAGCGAGCCCGCCGCTGGAGCGTTCATAGAGGCGGACGTCGTGCCCCTCCTGCCGCAGCAGGGCGGCGGCGAACAGACCGCCGACGGAACCGCCGACGATCCTCACACGCAAGGTCTTCATGGCTTTTTCCCTTAGTATAGCGCCCGGTCAAACGGGACCGAGCGCGGCCTTGAGCCGTTCGGGGCTGAGCGGCATGTCGCGCAGGCGCACTCCGGTGGCGTCGGCGATGGCGTTGGCCAGGGCGGCGGCGGACGGCCCCTGCGCCGCTTCAGCGGTGCCGAGGAAGGGAGCGCCGGGGCGGTCCATCACCACCACCTCGACCGAGCCCGGCACGCTGTCGAAGCGCAGGATCGGGTAGCTGCTCCAGTCGAAGCTCGCGCGGCGGTCGGCGGCGAAGCGCACCACTTCATGCCCGGTCCAGCTCAGCGACTGCACCAGCCCGCCCTCGATCTGGTTGCGCACGCCGTCGGGGTTGGCGGGCTGGCCGCAATCGACCGCGGCGACGGCGCGGCGGACCAGCGTCCGGCCGGTCTCGCGGTCGACCTCCACCTCCATCGCCACCGCGCAATAGGCGCCCAGATTCTTGTAGCGGGCGAAGGCCATGCCGCAGCCGCGCCGGCCATCCCCCTTCGGTCTTTCCCGCCAGCCGAAGCGGTCGGCCGCCGCCTGCATCACGTCGCGTGCCCGCTCGTCCTTCATATGGTCGAGGCGGATCGCCAGCGGGTCGATCCCGGCCCCGGCTGCCAGTTCGTCCAGCATGCTTTCGATGGAAAAGACGTTCAGATGCGCGCCCAGCGACCGCAGGGCGGAGACGCGCGCCGGCATGTCCTTCAGGAAATGATAGACGACATGGGTGTTGGCGAAGCTGTAGAGCGGGTTGGAGTTGCGGCTGCCGTCGCCTTCCGGCATCGGGATCGGCTTGCCTTCCGGTGCGGGGAAGGGGGGATCGGCCTCCCCGCCGGCCAGCACGCCGCCGGCCCCGACAGGCCGATTGTTGTGCGGGTTGCTCCAGACCGCATGGCGCCACGAGACGATGCGATTGCCGGCGCCCAGCGACGCCTCCAACTCCGTCATCATGCCGGGGCCGAGCGGTTCCCAGCCGAACTCCTGCTCGCGCATCCATTGCAGGCGGATCGGCCGGCCGGGCAGGGTCTTGGCGATGACCGCCGCGTCCGCCGCCACGTCGTCGGCGCCATTCTGGCCGTAGCAGCCGGCACCCTCCGCATGGATGGCATGGACCTTCTCCGGCGGCAGGCCGAGCAGTTCGGCGACGACGCGATGCACGTCGAAGGTGCCCTGGCTGTGGGTCCAGACCGTCATCGTGCCGTCAACATACTGCGCGATGGCGCAGGACGGACCGATGGAGCCATGGCTGATCCAGGGGCGAGTGTAGCGCGCCTTGACGGTACGAACGGCCGGACCCGCGGGTTCGCCGGTGTCCATGATCGGGATGTCGCGGGCCGGAAGCGCCTTCAGCGTCGCCGCCACTGCGTCGCCGGTGCCGTCCGTCGGCAACAGGGTCGGCAGCGGCGACTGTATTCGGGCATAGGCCGCCCGTTGCAGGTGTCGCAAAGCCTGGATCGCCGTCCATTGCCGCTCCGCCACCACCGCCAGGAAGCCGCCCTGCCGCACGATCTTCACCACGCCCGGCATGCGGGCCACGGTGGCCAGGTCGGGCGATAGCAGGCTGGTGCCGACGCTGGGACCGCGGACGACGCGGGCATGCAACATGCCGGGCAGGCGCATGTCGTGCAGATAGGCGGCACCGCCGGTCAGCTTCGCCGGGATGTCCACCCGCGGCAGCGCCCGGCCCAGCGTGCGGTAGTCCGACGGCTGGCGCAGCGGTGCATCCGGCACCGCCTGCACATGCAGCGACAGCCGTGCCGCGACTTCGCCATAGGGCAGGGTCCGGCCGTCCGGCGCGCTCAGCCTGCCGTCGCCGCCGGTGGTCACCCGATCGGCCGGCAGTCCCCAGCCCCGCGCTGCCTCGGCCGCCAGCAGCATGCGCACAGTGGCGGCGGCGTTCTGGATCGCGGTGCCGCTGTCCTGCATGGAATGGCTGCCGGCGGTAAGCCCCTCGTCCGGCGTGCGTTCGGTGTCGGCGGTGACCAGGGTGACGGCGGCGGGCGGGACGTCCAGCTCCTCCGCCGCGACCTGGATCAGCGCGGTGCGGATGCCCTGGCCCAACTCCACCTTGCCGGTGAAGACGGTGATCCGGCCATCGGCGTCGATGCGGATCCAGGCGTCGAGCCAGGGGGTGGATTTCAGGCTGCCCTTCAGGTCGGGCGCCACGATGGCCGGGCCGGCGCCGCCCTCGCCGCCGCCGGCGAGTTGGGCGAAGGCCTTGGGCGCGACGGCGAAGGACACCACCAGGGCGCCGCCGGTCAGGAAGCCGCGGCGGGAGAGGGGCGGCAGGACAGGGCTCATGGCCGCACCTCCTGCGCCGACTGGACGCTCTTGCGCATGGCGACGGCGCGGCGGATGGCGCGCAGGATGCGCATGTGGGTGCCGCAGCGGCAGAGGTTGGTCTGCATGTAGGCACGGATCTGCGCCTCGTCCGGATCGGAATCGCGGTCCAGCAGGGCCTGGGCGCGCATCAGCATTCCGGCGATGCAGTAGCCGCACTGGGCCGCCTGTTCCTTCTCGAACGCCTGCTGCAGCAGGCCGGGAGCGTCGGCGCTGCCAAGCCCCTCCACCGTGCGGATGCGGCGGCCGGCGACGGCGCCGACCGGCGTCAGGCAGGAGAAGGCGGGCTTGCCGTCGATATGGACCGTGCAGGCGCCGCATTGGCCGAGCCCGCAGCCGTACTTGGCCCCGTTCAGTTCCAAGTCGTCGCGCAGCACATAGAGCAGCGGTGTGGCCGGGTCGATGTCCAGCGCATGGTCGGCGCCGTTGACGGTGATGGTGACAGTCATGGCTGGGACTCCTCCTTGCGGACCGTGGCGGATGCCGCCTCCAGCGAGATCCAGGCCGGGCGGTCGCTGAAGCGGGTTCGCAGATAGGCGGCGAGGTCGGCGACCTGCGCGTCGGTCAGGCTGGCGGCGAAGGGCGGCATTGTTGGGCCGGCCGGCCCGGTGGGCGGATGGATGCCCTGCAGGATGGCGCGGATGGCGTTGTCGGGCCGGTCGAGCTGCAGGGCGGTTACCGTCGACAGGCCGGGACGGCCCTGGGTCATCATCGGCGCACCGCCCTCATGGCAACCGGCGCAGGCCCCGGCGAACAGGGCAGCGCCGGCGGGATTGGCCCTGGCGGCTTCATCCGCAAGGTCGGGAGGAAGGGGAGCGGCCGTGTTCGCCGCGGCACCGGCGCGGTCCGCCGACAGCGAGGCGATGTATCTGGCGATGGCGCGGACATCGGCCTCCGGCGCGCGGGACAGGCCGTGCACCACCGGACCCATCGGCCCGGCGGCGGCGGCATGGCGGCCGTCCACGCCGGTGCGCAGATAGGTGAACAGGCTGTCCGCCGTCCACGGCACGGCGGCCGGGCTGGAGCCGTTCAGCGCCGGCGCCACCCATCCCTCTGCCAAGCCGCCGGAATAGACGCCGTCGCCCGTCTTCTCGGCGCCGGCCAGGTTGCGCGGGCTGTGGCAGCTGCTGCAATGGCCCAGCCCCTCGGCCAGATAGGCGCCGCGGTTCCACTCCGCATCGCGGTCCGGCCGCGGCGTGAACTCCTCCTGGTGCAGGAACAGCAGTTTCCAGCCGGCCAGCAGCGGGCGGAAGCCCAGCGGGAAGATCAGGTCGTTCGCCTTGGCCGGCGCCGGGACCGCCGGGCGGGTCATCAGGAAGGCGTAGATCGCGTCCAGGTCGCCGTCATGCACCCGGCGGTAATGGTCGTAGGGCAGGGCCGGATAGAGATGGCGGCCGTCGCGCGACACCCCGTCGCGCATGGCGCGCCTGAAGGCCTGCTTCGACCAGCCTCCGATGCCGGTTTCCGCATCGGGTGTGATATTGGTGGAATAGAGCGTGCCGAACGGCGTCGCCAAGGCCCGGCCGCCGGCATAGGCGGCGCCCCCGTCGGCGGTGTGGCAGACGATGCAGTCGCCTATCGTGGCGAGCGTAGCACCGCGGAGCACCAGCTCCGCCGGGAAGTCGGCGGCCTTGGGCGTGGGAACGGTGGGGAGGCCGCCCCGGTGGGCGATGCCCAGGAACACGCCGGCGCCGACGAGGCAGGCCAGGGCGCCGCCGGCTGCCCATCTGCCTACCGTCCCTCCAGCCCGTCGGTTTGGTTTCATGCTGCACCTCCTCTGAACCGCCGCAAGCGACGTCGGCGGGCGGATAAGTCCAGGGAGGGTGCCGTACGGCGCGGCGGTGCTATTGAAGAATGGAAGCAGAATTTTTTGAACGAAACCCGCGCACGCCTACGCCGTTACAGCCCCTTTCGAAAGTTGTCGCTGACGGGGTGAGGGTCTGACGTAAAGGCTGTTGGCAGGGAACACACACCCTGCCGGAGGCCGCCGATGTGGACGCCCGAGGACCGCCGGCTGGTTGGCGATTACGGCGCCGGCCAAGCCCTGAGCGATGGCCGATACCGCTTGATCGAGCCTCTGATTCCATCAGCCAAGCACGGTCGACGGCCCCGCAGTACGGACATAAGCCGGCTGTCAATGGCGCCATCTGCCGCCCCCGCCGGCCTTCCCGCCCTGGCCCACGGTCTACCGGTACTTCCGCGCCTTCCTGGAAGCCGGCGTGTGGGAGGCCCTGCGCCACCATCCGGTGGTGATGCTGCGCGAGCAGGAAGGCCGCAATCCAATACCTTCGGCCGGCATCCTCGACACCCAGAGCGTCAAAACGACGGAAAATGGGGCCCCGAGGCTTTGACGCGGCCAAGAAGATCAAGGGCCGCAAGCGTCACATCGCCGTCGACACCTCGGGTTTCCTGCTCGGCGGGTGATGGGGAGAAGGGTGCCACAATGGCGCCCAACTGTGGCGGGAACTCCGGGCAGGGGGATTTGACGGCGGCCTGCGGGTGGTGACCGAGTGGGCGACCCGCCAACGCCTAACGGCCCGGCCGGAACGCTTGGCTTCCCCGATCGCCGCCCCGTCCACCCGTCGGGTGGCGATGTTGCTGACTGCCGACCCATCCTCCTGGACGGCGGAGCGGTCTCGCTATCTGGAGCGGGTGTTTGCCCTCGCGCCGAATCTGGGGACAGTGCAGGAACTCGCCCGGCGCTTCGGCGCGATGATCCGGCAGCGCCAAGCCGATGCCCTGTCCGTTTGGCTGGACGACGCGGACACCAGCGACCTGCGGTCCTTCGCCGATGGTCTGCGTTCGGATTTCGCTGCGGTTCATGCCGCGCTTACCACTCCTTGGAGCAACGGGCAAACGGAAGGGCAGATCACACGGCTCAAACTCGTCAAGCGCTCCATGTACGGTCGCGCCAAGCCCGACCTTCTGCGCAACAGGCTCATGGCAGCCTGAACACCGTCATCAAATCTGAGGAAGAGCCGAAATTGGAAGCCGATTGACAAGAGGTCAACACGGAGCGTGTGGGACATGTCAGTCGGCCTTGTTCGCATTTGGATGGGTGTGTGCCGGGATGTTCCCCGGCTGGCTTGCCCGACTATTCCCATCAAGCGCCTGCCGATCTTGTGGAAAGCCCCGTCGATTTGAACGAAAGCCGGATGTCGCGGACCGCTTGGTGTCGAAACCATGCAGCGTTCAAATCAGCGGTGCCCTGTCCAAGACGATCCTGACCTGGACGGGCAACATCGCCGCCATGGTTCCTGAAGACGGATCATGACGATCCGTTCGCTTTCGGGAACGGAACCGGTGGAGTTTCCCCGCGCCGCCGGCTGATCGCGCCGGACAGGGCTCCCTCCCCTGGAACCCTGTCCGCCCCGCAATCCCTTGCAAATTTCTAAGTCGGCCAGCCCATGGCCCTGTCGCAAAAGGAGGTTTGCGTGAACCGACAAGCTGAACCGGCCGGAACGGCGCCGCTGCCCGGCATCGTGACGGCGCTTGGCGAGGAGCCGGCTTTCCGGCCCGGCGACGCCGTCCGCATCCTCACCCGAAGCCCCATCGGCCATTACCGGGTACCGGCCTACCTGCGCGGCAAGACCGGCACGGTCGAAGCCGTCATCGAACCCGCCGCCATCGACAACGAGCAGGAGGCCTACGGCCGCAATGCCGGCGCCAGGCGACACTATTACCGGGTCGCCATCCCGCTGACCGACGTCTGGCCCGACTATGCCGGTCCGGAACAGGACGGCTTGCGCATCGAAATCTACGAGACCTGGCTGGAAAGGGCCTGACCCGATGACCGACCCAGATCACGGCCACCAACACGGCCATCAGCATGAGCATGCCCATCCGCATGCCCCCATCGGGCAGGAAAGCCCGCCCGGTTACTACGAGGTCATGGAAACCGCGGTGCGTGAACTGCTGGTCGAACGCGGGATGATCGGTCCCGACGAGATCCGCCGGCAGATCGAGGTTCTGGATTCCCGGACGCCGGCGCTGGGGGCCAAGGTCGTCGCCCGTGCCTGGGTGGATGCGGAATTCCGCCACCGCCTTCTCGCCGACGGCCGGGCAGCGTGCGAGGAACTGGGCATCAGCTTCTATGACGACACCCGGCTGATCGTGCTGGAGAACACCGCGACGGTGCACAACCTGATCGTCTGCACCCTGTGTTCCTGCTACCCGCGCCCGGTGCTGGGACTGCCGCCGGATTGGTACAAGCTGAAGGCCTACCGTGCCCGTGCGGTGGTGGAGCCGCGGGCGGTGCTGGCCGAGTTCGGGACCGTCATTCCTGAAGACGTCGAAATCCGCGTCAGTGATTCCACTGCCATGGTCCGCTACCTCGTGCTGCCGCGCCGGCCGACCGGGACAGACGGTATGGATGAAGAAAGTCTGGCGGCGCTGGTGACCAGGGACGCCATGATCGGCGTGGTCCCGGTCGCTGCTCCCATGGGGAGGACGGTGCAATGAGCGGTGGCGAACAACTGGTCAGGCGTCTGCCCAACGACATCGGCGGCTTGTCCGCCAGACCGATCGAGCAGGTCGAGCATGAGTTGCTGCCGTGGGAAAAGCGCTGCCACGCGCTGGCCGACGTGCTCGACTTCCGCAAGATCATCAACACCGAGGAGAAGCGCCGCGGTGTCGAGGCGCTGGGGTCGGAGATGGTCGGCGCGCTTGGCTATTACGAGCGTTGGATCGTCGCCTTCTCCAACATCCTCTTCCAGAAGGGGCTGCTGACGCCGGAGGATCTGGCCCGCAAGATGGACGAGGTCGCGGCACGCCACCCGGTTCCGCAGCCATGAGCGTGGCCCGGCCGGCCGCCGCCGCAACCTGCTTTGTCGAGCGCGATCCGCGGGTGGCGCTGGCCCGCCGGGCGGCGGTCGAGGGCGTCGGCACGCTTCTGCTGATGCTGATGGTGGCGGGAGCGGGGGACGCCGTGTTGCGTTCAGGAGGATTGGCCGGAAGCGGCCCGCTGCCCGGCGCACTGGCGACCTCCGGAAGCCTGGTTGGCCTGATCCTGGCCTTCGGTGCAGTGTCGGGCGGGCATTTCAACCCGCTGATCACCGTACTGCAATGGCTGGCCGGTGGAAGGCGGCTCGACTGCACCATCGCCTATGTCGTGGCGCAGAGCGCCGGTGCGGTGGCGGGCGCGATGCTGGCCGACGCGCTGTTCGGCGTTCGGACCCAGGCCGTCGCCGCCCTGCCGTTCGGCAACCCGCTGCTGAGCGAGGCGGTGGCGAGCGCCGGTCTGATGATCATCGTGTTCGGATGCAGCCGCAGCGGCCGGGCGCAGACCGGTCCCTTCGCCGTCGGCGCGTGGCTGACGGCGGCCATCCTGGCGACGCCGTCCGGCTCCTACGCCAACCCGGCGGTGACGCTCGGGGCGCTGTTCACCGGCGGGCCGGTGGCGCTGTCGGGCGGATCGGCGCTGCTTTATGTCCTGGCGCAATCGGCGGGGGCGCTTGCCGCCTTTCTGGTGATTTCCATCGCCTATCCGAAAAGGTCGCTTTCGCTTGGCGGGGCGGCTCCCACCCCTGTCGAAGGAGAAGCGTCATGAGTCCGCTTCCGAAACCCTCGGCCGTCCTCAGCCGCCCCGACCTGAAAGCCCGGCTTGTCCTGGTGTCCGCAGCCGTCCTGTTGCTGAACGCCGGCGGCTGGCTCGGTGCCGTCCTGTCCTTCGGCGGCGATCCGGCGCTGTTCGGCATGGCGCTGCTGGTCTATGGGCTCGGCATGCGCCACGGGCTGGACGCCGACCACATCGCCGCCATCGACAATGTCACGCGCAAGCTGATGCAGGAAGGAGAACGCCCGGTCGCCGTCGGCTTCTTCTTCGCGCTCGGCCATTCGGCCCTGGTGGTGCTGGTGGCCGCGGCGGTCGGCGCCACGGCTGGCTCGCTGGAGCTGTTCCGCAGCGTGCAGGAGGTCGGCGGCTATCTGGGCACCGGCGTATCGGCGCTGTTCCTGCTGACCATGGCGCTGCTCAACATCCTGGTTTTCCGGTCGGTCTATCGGGCTTATCGCGCGCTGCGGGCCGGCGGTTCGCCGGATCAGGCGGAACTGGACCGTATGATGGGCGGGCAGGGGCTGCTGGCAAAGCTTCTGCGGCCGCTGTTCGGTCTGATCAGCCGGAGCTGGCACATGGCCCCGCTCGGCGTGCTGTTCGGGCTGGGCTTCGACACGGCGACCGAGATCGCGATGTTCGGGCTGTCCGCCGCGCAGGCGGTCAATGGTCTGCCCTTCGCGACGATCCTGGTCTTTCCCCTGCTGTTCGCCGCCGGCATGCTGCTGGTCGACACCGCCGACGGGCTGCTGATGCTGGGAGCTTATCGCTGGGCAACCGCCCGTCCCACCCGCCGGCTGCGTTACAACATGGGCATCACGTTGCTGTCCGCCCTTCTCGCCGGCTTCATCGGCGGAACCGAGCTGCTGGGCCTGATCGGCGCGCATTTCGGCCTGGACGGCGGAGTTTGGAGCCTCCTGGGCCTGCTGAAGGACGAGTCCGACAGCCTGGGCTTGCTGATCGTCGTTCTTTTCGCCATCGCCTGGGCGATCGCCCATGGCCTGCACCGGTCGCGCGCGGCGTCGGCGGTCCTGAAAGGCGACGCCTGAGCGCGCCCGTCCGTCATCTTCTCCTCACGATTTCATCCCCTGTAAAGAAGGAGTTCACCATGGCCACCCGGATTCCGGCCGCCTATGCCGACCCCGCATCCCCTGCGCTGCCGAAGGGCGAGATGGTCCTGGACCTTGCGCGAACCGCGCTCGTCATCACCGACCCGCAGATCGACTTTCTCAGCCCGCAGGGCGCCGCCTGGGGAGCCTTCGGCGAGAGCATCACCGAGCACGGCACCGTCGGCAACATCGGCCGGCTGCTCGTCGCCGCCAAGAGTGCCGGTATCCCGGTCGTGATTTCACCGCACTACTATTACCCGCACGACCACCACTGGGACCATGCCGCCCCTGGCGAGGTGCTGATGCACAAACTGCGCATGTTCGATCGCCGCGACCCGCTGTCGCTCGAGGGCTTCGCCGGATCGGGCGCGGACTGGATGCCCGAATACCACGACCTGATCCAGGATGGGCGGACCATTGTCTGTTCGCCCCACAAGATCGCTGGCCCGCAGACCAACGACGTGCTGTTCCAACTGCGCAAGAAGCGGGTGGATCAGGTCATCCTGGCCGGCATGGCCGCCAATTTCTGCGTTGAATCGCATTTGCGCGATTTCGTCGAGCATGGCTTCGAGGTCGCCGTGGTGCGCGACGCCACCGCGGCCAGCAAGCTGCCGGAAGGCGATGGCTATCTGGCTGCGCTGATCAACTTCCGCTGGCTGGCCAATGCCCTGTGGAGCACCGATGAGACGGTCGAGCGGCTGGGCATGTCCGGCACCGACAATGACGGGCGGCGGGGCTAGCCGGCCTTATCGTCGGTGGGGCGGGTCTCAGTCGGAGCGCGGCGGCGTGAGGCGCGGCACCAGCAGCCGGCGGAGCCCCGCCACCCCGGCGTAGAGCACGAGCCCCAGCAAACAGAGCTGCAGGACGATGGCGAACATCTGTGCCGTTTCGTAGGAATTGATCCGGCTGACCAGCAGGTACCCCAGCCCGTGGCTTCCGGATATGAATTCCGCCACGACGGTGCCGACGAGAGCCAGGACGATGCCCACCTCCAAGCCGGTGACGATGAAGGGCAGGGCATAGGGAAGCTCCAGGCGACGGAGCAGCTGGAAGCGGCTGGCGTCGAAGGAGGCCATCACGTCACGCAACCCGTCCGGCACCGACCGGATGCCGAGCAGCGTGTTCATCATGATCGGGTAGAAGGGCAGAATGGCGGAGGTGAGGATCTTCGGGCCGAGACCAAATCCCATCCAAACCACGAACAGCGGGATCAGCGCCACCTTCGGAAGAACCTGGAAGGCGACGATGAAGGGTTTCGACAGGCGCTCCAGCGTCGGCGACAGCGAGAGCAGGATGCCCGCGGCCACGCCCAGGACGGTTGCCAGGAGGAAGCCGGCCACGGAACCGGCGAAGGTCATGGCCGTGTGGCTCCAGGCCCGCCTGCTGAATAGCAGTGCCACCCACTCATCCAGCACCGGCCGGGGCGCGGGCAGGATGAAGGGGGAGACACCCCAGGCAGTGACGAAACCGTGCCAGGCCAGCAGTCCGGCCGCCAGCAGGCAGGGCGTGACCAGCCACGGCAGCCAGACCGTATCGCGCAACCGGACCTTTTTCATGGTTGCCCCATCAGCCTGGCCAATCGTTCGTGCAGGTCGCGCACCATCCGCTGGAATTCCGGCGAATAGGTGAGATCGCGGGTGCGTGGCCTTGGAAAAGGCACGTCGATCACGCTGTCGATGCGACCCGGCCCCGGCGAGAACAGGACGATCCGGTCGGCCAGAAAGGCCGCCTCCGCCATTGAATGCGTCACCAGGACGATGGTCTTGCGGGTCGCGAGCCAGAGCGTCTGAAGCTCGATGTTCAAGGCCTCGCGGGAGATCGCGTCGAGTGCCGCGAAGGGCTCGTCCATCAGCAGCACATCGGGATCGTAGGACAGCGCCCGGGCGATGGCCACCCGCTGGCGCATGCCGCCGGAAATCTCGTGAGGCATGCGGGCGCCGATGTCGGCGGCGCCGACCAGCGCCAGCATCGCCCGCGCGCCGGACAGCCGCTCCGCGCGCGGCAGCCGCCCACGCAGGTCCAGCGGCAGCCTGACATTCTCCTCCACCGTCAGCCAGGGGAGCAGGGACGATTCCTGGAAAACCAGCCCCAGTCGGGACCGGATCCCCTTCCGGCAGCGCCCCTTGTCCCATAGAGGGCTTCCGGCAATGGCGATGGTCCCCGCAGTCGGTTCCAGCAGCCCGCTCATCATGCGCAGCAATGTGGTCTTGCCGCAGCCCGACGGTCCGAGAAACACGACGAACTCGCCGTCGGCGATCGACAGGCTGCTGGGCAGGAGCGCCGGCGCCGTCCCGGCGCCGACATCGAAGGTCTTGCCGACCTCCGTCAGGGTGATCAGAGGCGACCGTTCGCTGCTGCCGATCCCGGTCACAGCGCGTCGATGAATCGGTTGGTGTAAAGATCCTCCTGCTTCAGGTTCGGCGGTGCCAACCCGCAGGAGACCATGAGGTCGTAGGCGCTCTGCCAGCGCCCCGGCACATTGCGCAATAGATTCTCCCGGCCGTCCGCCACCAGGAAGGCGACGTTTTCCTTGTAGATGGCGGCGGCAAGCTCGTGGTTGCGGGCTTCGGCCATGTCGTAGCGCTCCATGGCCTTCAGCGCGTCGGCGACGGCGACTTTCCCGTCGATCAGGTCGAGCATCGCGGTGCGGACGGCGCGAACGTAACGCTGGATCAGGGCCCCGTGCCGCTCGATCACGTCGCGCTTGCCGGAGTAACAGAAGCCCGGCGTCGGGGCGACCTCGTCCGTGTTCCAGACACGCACGGGCTGGCCGCTCTTCCGCAATGCGACCGCAATGCTGGCAGTCACGAGATAGGCGTCGATCCGGCCTTGGCGCATCAGATCGACCCCAGCCGGCGAGTTACCCACGACCACCCGCTGGACACCGGCGCGATCGATGCCGCGGGCAGCCAGCATGACGTCGAGCAGCGTTTCCGTGGTGCCGCCGACCGATTGGATGCCGATGGTTCGGTTCGCCATATCCTGCGGCCCGGTCACCGGCTTGTCCTGCAGGCTCACCACGAACCAGGGGGAGGTCTGCTGTACCGTACCAAAGGCGACGAGATCGCGGCCCGCCGGCTGCCCGACGGCCCGGATGTGATCGACCGCCCCGATGCGGGCGATCGTTGCGTTTCCACCCAGGACCTGCTGCAACGCCATGGACGAGCCTCGGCCTTCCTCGATGCCGACCTGCAGCCCTTCCCGTTCGAAATATCCGGCAGCCTGCGCGAACAGCACGTCGATGAAGGCCAGGATGAAGTGGGTGGGCAGCACGATGGACAGGGCGTCCTGCGATTGTGCACCCAGTGGCCTTACCGAGGCGAGGAACATGCCCGCCGCAGAGGCCGCCAGCACTGTCCGCCGATTTACCGTCATGGCCAATTCCATCAATCAAATCAAAGGCAACGGGCGTGCCGCATCTCCGTCGGGAGCCCAATGGCACTTGCACACAAAAGAATATTGCGGAGCTTCCGCCTGATTGCCAAGCTCCTTCGCAAGCGTGGGGAGCAGGGCGCTGATGTGCGTAAAGAGGCACTGGCCTTTACAACGCTTTACTCGCTTACAGGCCACCGCCCGGCCACACTCTCCTCAGAACAACCCAGACAGGAGCAGGGGCCATGGCTCATCTTTCCGCCCATGACGCTGGTGCGTCGTCGATGTCGCCGCACCAACGGTGGCCCGAAGCCGAAGCCTTCGCGATGCAACCGCACGCATTCGGCGAGGTGGAGATCAACACCTATGTCTCCTACGTCAGGACCCTCGTCAATGCCGTCACCTCCATCCGGTTGGCGTCCGACGCCCGGCGGCGCTGGACGGAGCGCAATGGTCCTGCCTGCCCCGACGCGGAGAAGATGTCCCGGCTGATCGAGGCCGAGATGGACCGTGCCGACGACATGGCACACCGCATCGTTGAGCTGGTGGCGTCCGTGCGCGCGGCGTCCACCCCGCCGTCGTTTCCCAAGCGCGCCAATGCGGCTCCGGTCTCCGCCTTCCGCTCGGCCCCGGGGCTGAGGACGGTGCAAAGTGACAAGCAGGTCCGGGTCCGGCATGGCTGAGCTTGGCATGGCAGAGTTCGTTTGGCTCGCGTTCGTTTGGCCCGTGTCTGGCGTGATTGAAGCTCCGGCGTCCGGTCGCGCCGCGATGCGGTTTTGATCCGGTGGAAGGTGCCGGAATGGAAAAGCTGTTCCTCCCAATCAACATCGGTGCGCTCGATCTCGCCCATCGCGTCGTCATGTCGGCGGGGACCGACCACAGGCGGATCGGCGAGCGCTGCTCGGTGACCGATTACGTGGCCTGCGTTCGGCATGTCTCGCCCGGTGGATTGGTCATAACGCCCTCCGTGCCGGTATCCGCGACGGCGGCGACCGCCCCCGTCCTGGAGGGGTTCGACGAGCCTGGGGTGGCTGCGGCCTGGGCTGCGGCGATCAGCTTGGCACATGCCAGGAAAGCCAAGGTGGTGGCGCGGTTGTGCCACCCGGGATACGCTCCTGTCCGGGCCGCCACCCTGGACGACACCGGCATTGATGCGATCATCGCGGATTTCCGCCGCGCGGCCGAGCAGGCCAAGCGCCTTGGGTTCGATGGCGTGGAACTCGACGCGGCGGACGGCTCGCTTCCCGACCAGTTCCTTCAGGACGGGGTGAACCGGCGCACGGACCGGTATGGCGGCTCCGTCCAGAACCGGTTGAACTTCCTCTGCGAACTTGTCGATGCGGTAACCGGCGTCTGGACGGCGGAGCGGGTCGGTGTCCGCCTGTCGCCATTCGGCCAATTCCGCGGCATGTCGGATTCGGATCCCCTCGCGCTGTTCACCATGCTCCTTAGGACATTGGCCGGGCAGGAGATTCCCTTCGTTCATCTGGTCCGCACCGCTGGGGATGGGGCTCCGCTCGGCCATCTGCCCTATGAGGACCGCAGCGCCGCCGACCGCCTTCGCGCAGCCTTTCCCTCCGCGATCATCGTGTCCGGCGCCTTCACCCGGCAGCGCGCGATAGAGTTGGTGAGAAACCGCTGGGCCGACACCATCGGGGTCGAAGCCGGCATGCTGGAGGATGGCGCCGATGGTCGTTGATGGCCAGTGCGGAACCATACCTATGGCACCGCACCATGCCACGTTATGATGCGTTGACCTACGGCAAAGCATACGTATCATGGTGAAGTCTTACGTATGCTTAGCGCTGGGAAATGACGCTTTCTTTTGCCTTCGATGACCTGAAAAAGACGGAGCCGTGCCGGAGGTTGTGTCACCGCTTTCCCGTTGGCGGGACGGTGGACGCGACCTTTGGTTGACACGTCCGTATCCCCCCGTTCCGAGGTTTCCCAACCGCGGTCCATGACAGTCCCTGCCATCGAGCAGGGAGAGGTCACCTTCGGACCCTTCCGCTTTTCCCCGATGCGGGGGCTGTTGAAGGACGGCATGGCCGTCAAGTTGGGAAGCCGACCCCTGGCCATTCTCGCCCTGCTGCTGGAACAGGCCGGTGCGGTCGTCAGCAATCGTGACATCATGGCCCGTGTCTGGCCCGGTCTGTTCGTCGAAGAGGCGAACATCCGCGTCCACATCGGCTCCTTGCGCAAGCTGCTGGGGAAGAACGATGTCGGCACGGATTACATCGAGAACATCCCGGCTCAGGGCTACCGCTTTGTCGGGACGCTCCTGACACAGATGGCTGAGACCGGAGAGGAAGCCGCCGCGCCTCCGTCCGCTTCTCAGGTCGACCTGTCGAGCCTGTTGCCGCGCAACATCGACCGCCTGATCGGGCGTGACGAGACGATCGACGACATCGTGCGGAAGCTGGTGGAGAAGAGCTTCGTCACCATCACCGGCGTCGGCGGCATCGGGAAGACGAGCGTCGCCATCGAGGTGGCGCAGCTGTCCGCCGGCAGCCACCGGAACGGGGTCCATTTCGTCGATCTCAGCACGCTGTCGGACCCGACGCTGGTGTGCGCCACCATCGCGCAGGTGATGAAGCTGCCCGGCGGCGGCAAGGGCGCCCTGGAAGGGTTCCTGACGGCGGTCAAGGGGCATGACGCCCTGCTGATCCTCGATAATTGCGAGCATCTGATCGAGGAGGTCGCCGTCGTCGTCGAGGGTATCCTGACGACCGCCCGCGACATCGATATCCTGGTGACCAGCCGTGAGATCCTGCGCGCGCAGGGCGAATGGGTCTACCGCCTGCCGCCCCTGTCGGTTCCACCGGGGCAGGAACACACGCTGACCGCCGAACAGGCGCTGACCTATCCGGCGGTGGAGCTGTTCACTGAGCGGGTGTCGTCCGGCGACGGGATGTTCAGCCTGTCGGATGCCGACGCGCCGGTTGCCGCCGAACTCTGCCGCCACTTGGACGGCGTTCCGCTCGCCCTGGAATTGGCGGCGGCCCGCGTGCCGCTGCTGGGCATCCACGGCTTGGCGGCGAGCCTCGACCGGGCCTTCGACGTTCTGCGCGGCGGCCGTCGCACCGCGCTGCCCCGTCACCAGACCCTTCGGGCCACGCTGGAGTGGAGTCACCGCCTGCTGGACGAGCGCGAGCGCGTCGTCCTGCGTCGGCTTTCCGTGATCCGCGGGTCCTTCACCGGCGACTTGGCCATCGGCGTCGCGGCCTTCGGAGCGCTTTCGGAGGAGGATGTCGTCGAGGGAATCTCGGAACTGGCCAAGAAGTCGCTGCTGTCGGTGGAGCACCGGCAGCAGAGCGTCCAGTTCCGTCTGCTCGAAACCACCCGCCAATATGCGGCGGAACGGCTTCAGGAAAACGGTGAGGAGGACGTGGTCTGCCGCAATCTGGCGCGGCATCTCTGCCGGATGTTGGATGGATCGCAGTCGACCAACACGGTGGCCTGGAATGTCGTGTATGGGACCCGGGTGGACGATGTCCGCAGCGCGCTGGAATGGTGCCTGTCGCCGGCCGGGGATCTGGCAACCGCCGTCGACCTGACCGTCGCGTCGGCGCCCATGTGGTTCCAGCTGTCGCTGACCGACGAATTCCGCCGGCGCGCCGAGACGGTGCTCCAGGCCGTTCGGCGGCAACCGCAGCCCGACTTGAAGTCGGAGATGGCGATCACGGCTCATCTGGGGCCGGCGCTGTGGAACTCGCTCGGCCCCGCGCCGGAGGTCAGCGCCGTGCTGCTGCGCAGCCTCGAACTGTCGCAGCAGCTCGGCGACGTCGGATGCCAGCGCCGCGCCCTGTGGGGGCTGTGGCTCTATTATCTGGCGCGGGAGAAGGACCAAGACGCCTTGGAGGCGGCGGAGCGCTTCGGGGATCTCCTGGGAAGTCCGCTCGATCCCGGGGCGGAGTCCATGTACCAGCGCATGATGGCGCTCGGTCTGATCACGGTGGGCGAATTCGACCGCGCCCGCGACTTCGTCGAACGCTGCCTGAGCGCGCCGGCCCCGACCACCGGTTCAAGCCTGAGGGGATACCAGTTCGAACAGCGGATCGTCTCCCACACCCATCTGGCGCGCATTTCCTGGATTCAGGGCCAGCCGGACCAGGCGCGGGAGGCCATGCACGAGGCGGTGGAGCTGGCGCTGGCGTCCGGACACGCGCTCTCCTTGTGCTTCGCCCTGTCGCTCGGCGCCTGCCCGGTGGCCTTCTGGTGCGGCGACTACGATCTGACGGAGCGCTACGCCAGCCTGCTGGTCGAAAAGACCAGCGAAGGCTCGCTGTTCGTCTGGCGCACCTATGGGCTGTGCTACCAGCTGGCGCTGGAGGCGCGGCAGTGTCCGGATCATCGGATTGCCGCACTCCGCCGGTCTACTCGGTTTGCCGACGTATACCGGAACAAGCGGATCCGGATGCTCGCGACCGTCGCGCCGCGCTTGATCACGCCGGCCATCCTGGATGAGGCGAATGACGGCTCGAACAATTGGGCGACGGCCGAACTGCTCCGCCTGAAATCCGAAAACGTTGGTGAAGTGGAGGCGGCGGAGGCGCTGCTTCGGCAATCCATGGAGATCGCAGAGGCACAGGGGGCTCGGTCCTGGAGCCTGCGAACGGCGATGAGCATGGTCAGGTGGCATTTGGAGACCGGGCGTCACCCCGATGCCCCATCCGTCCTTTCTTCCGTCCACAACAGCTTTTCCGAAGGGCACGACACCCCCGACCTCCGGGAGGCGGCAGCACTTCTGGGCAGGCTGTAGGCAGCGTTTGCGACCCTGAAGGCGTCGGCCTGCCACCGCCGGCTGATGGCGAAGCCGCACCCGCACCCCTCGCAGGCGGGGCAACACCTCGCCCCGCCGGCTTCCGGAGCAGGAGTTCGCCAACCCGGCCCCTATCTGGTTTGAAATCGATACCTGAGTATGGGTTCCGGTACACCCGAGCCTCCGGCACTGTCGCCTTCAAGGTGACCCTCTGCAGGAGAGCGATATGCATTCGGCTGCTTTCGAGACGCAACAGCGTCTTCCGGTGCCGCCGGTTCCAGACTCCGTTGGGCTGCGACCTCGCGGGCGGCATGCCGACAATGGCGACAAGCTGGCCGCGGCGGCCGACTGGCTTCTGCGGGCGGCGCGCGACATGCTCGAGCCGGATCGGCAGTCGGTGGAGGAATGCCTGTCACTGGCCCTGGCGCGGCTGCAAGGTGGCGATGGCGAACGGGACCGCGCCATCCTTATGCCGGACGATGCCGGTCACGCGAACGGGCCGGAGAAGGCCGCGTTGGCGAAGACCGGGCTGGCGGCTTGGCAGGTGCGGCGGGTGACCGCCTACATCGACACCCATCTGGCCAATTCCATCCGCAACCGCGATCTGGCGGCGGCGGCGAAGCTCAGCTGCGGCTATTTCTGCCAGAGCTTTAAGGACAGCTTCGGCTGCCCGCCACACAGCTACATCGTGCGTCGGCGGGTCGATCGGGCGAAGGAGCTGCTGGAAACCACGACCATGCCATTGTCCCAGATCGCGCTCGACTGCGGTTTCTCCGACCAGTCGCATTTTTCGCGCATCTTCCGCCGAGTGACCGGAGAGGTTCCCCGGGTGTGGCGGCACAAGCATCTGATTGACGGCGCCGATCCGGTCGACCCGCCGAACGTGGGCGGTGCAGAAGACCGGTAACAAAGTCTATTGCCGGGAGGAGGGCGGCGGCCCGACGATCGGGGTCCGCCGCCTTCGGTTCAGCCATGCGCGGCGTAGGCGTCCATCACACGGGTGGAATAGACCAGCGCCGCGCCGGCGTTCAAGGCGATGGCGACGCCCAGCGCCTCGGCAATCTCATCCTGGGTGGCGCCTTGCTTGATCGCCGCCTCGGTGTGCACGGCGATACAGCCGTCGCAGCGAAGGCTGACGGCGACGGCCAGCGCGATCAGCTCCCGCGTCTTGGCGCCCAGCAGGTCCTTCTTCTGCCCGGCGGCGCTGAGACCGGCATAGCCCCTCACGGTATCGGGGCTGAGCTTGGCGATTTCGCCGACGCCGGTGAGCACCTGCTGACGGTATTCGTTCCAGTTGAGCATCATGGTCCGTGTCTCCTGCGATTGCCACCCCCGCGGTCGCGGCGGCCGGCTTTGTCAGCACACGCTATCTCCCGGTCTGGTGGCGATATAGAAGGAAGTGCTCGTCTTTTGGACGAGGTTCAGGGCGCATTTCCGGCCCTTGATCCAGGTGGAAGCGGACATCACGCACCGGCCTGATGGCTGGAATCGTCGGATCTTCGACATTCCAGACAGCCAAGCCGCGGCATAGGCTGATCACGGCCGCATTGCCTCCGGGGCGCGGCTGCGGGATGGGGCAGCGGGCGAGGCGGAGAGGGATATGCTCACCATCGGTTTCGTGGTGTTCGACGATTTCCAGGTGATGGGGATGGCCGCGCTGTCGGCCTTCGAGATGGCGAATCTCGTGCTCGGCAGGCAGGCCTATCAGGTTCATGTCCTGTCGGAACAGGGTGGGGCGGTGCGCAATTCGCTGGGCTTCGCCATCGAAACCAATCCGTTCGGCAGGGATTTCTTCGACACGACCATCACGATCGGATCCTTGCGGGTCAAGCCGAGCACGCCCGGACTTCTGGCCTATCTGCGCGACGCCGCCGCCGCGTCGCGCCGGATCGCCGGGATCTGCACCGGCGCCTATGTGCTGGCGGAGGCCGGGCTTCTCGACGGGCGCCGCGCCACCACCCATTGGAACCATGCCCGCAGCCTTCAGCGCCTCTATCCTGCCGTGAAGGTGGAGGAGGACCGCATCTTCAGCGTCGACGGCAATGTCTGGACATCGGCCGGGATGACCGCCGGCATCGACCTCGCCATGGCACTGGTCGAAGATGATTTCGGCGTCGAGGTCGCCAAGGCGGTGGCGCGCAAGCTGGTGGTCTATCTGCGCCGGCCCGGCGGGCAGTCGCAGTTTTCCGCCCTGCTGGAGCTGGAACCGCGCTCCGACCGTGTCAGGCGGGCGCTGGTCCACGCCAAGGAGAATCTGACGAACGACCTGTCGGTGGAGGAACTGGCGGAGGCGGCGAATCTGAGCCCGCGCCAGTTCAGCCGCCTGTTCCGCCAGGAAACCGGCCAGACCCCTGCCAAGGCGGTCGAGCATCTGCGGCTGGAGGCGGCGCGCGTGATGATGGAGGAGGGGCGCCATTCGATGGACATCATCGCCCGTGAAACCGGCTTCGCCGACCGCGAGCGCATGCGCCGCGCCTTCCTGCGCGCCTATGGCCAGCCGCCGCAGGTGGTGCGCCGCGCCGTCGAAAGCGGCCGCGCTTCGGCGCTTGAATAGGCGGGACCGGAGTAGGCGGCGTCCGGGGTTCGGAGGTTCGGGCGGCGATTAACACCTAGATATGGCTCCGCCGGCACGTCGGGTGCGGTAGGTTTTCACATCATCCAAGACAGGGCTTTCCCGGGGAATACTTCCATTCCCCGAATGCCTTCACTTACCCGATATCAAGCAAGGACGGGCATCACGCCATGCAACTCACCGGCAACACCATTTTCATCACCGGCTCCACCTCCGGCATCGGCCGCGGTCTGGCCGAAGCGTTCCACAAGCTGGGCAACCAAGTCATCATCGCCGGCCGGCGCAAGGCCCTGCTGGATCAGGTGACCGCCGCCAATCCCGGCATGAAGGGCATCGAGCTGGACATCACCGACCCGATCAGCATCCAGGCCGCCGCCGAACGACTGGTCGCCGAGAACCCGACGCTGAACGTCCTGATCAACAACGCCGGCATCATGCCGTTCGACGATGCCTCCGGCCCGATCGACGACGCGCAGGCGCAGTCGATCATCACCACCAATCTGCTCGGCCCGATCCGCATGACCTCGGCCCTGATCGAGCATCTGAAGGCGCAGCCGCGCTCGGTGATCGTCAACAACACCTCGGTGCTCGCCTATACGCCGCTCGCCACCACCGCGGTCTATTCCGCCAGCAAGGCGGCGCTGCACAGCTTCACGCTGTCCCAGCGCTTCATGCTGCGCAACACCAGCGTCACCGTGCAGGAAATCGCGCCGCCCTGGGTCAACACCGACCTGATCAAGAAGGGCGACGATCCGCGTGCTATGCCGCTGGACGCCTTCATCGAACAGACGATGGCGGCGCTGGGCACCGACGCGGAGGAGGCCATTGTCGAAAGCGCCCGCCCGATGCGCGACAATGCCGGCCCCAACGAGCATGCCCTGGTCATGGGCTTCAACAGCTACATCGCCGAGAACCCGATCCCGGTCTGATCGGAGCCGACGCAAGAAGGAAAGGCCGCCGGACGAAAGCCCGGCGGCCTTTCCTTTTCGCCGTCAGTTCATTCGGCCAGGGCGCGGGCCATCCGCGGCGCCTTGGCAGGGGTGAATTCCAGCAGGCATGCCAGCGCGACGCAGAGCGCGCCGACCCAACCCAGCTCCCGCACGCTGCCAAGGCTCAGCACCAGGGAGCCCAGCGCCGCCCCCACCGAAAAGCCGAAATAATGGAAGGAGGCGTTGACCGACAGGATGATCGGGGCGTGTTTCGGTCCGACGATGCCGATCAGCCTGGCCTGCTGGCCGGGATAGAAGGCCCAGGCCGAGAAACCCCAGAGCATGATGCCGACAAAGGCGGGGATCAGCGCCAAGGCCGGAGGCAGCAGCTCTGCGGTCAGTGACAGGCTTGCCAGCGCCAGCACGATCAGCGGCAGGGTCAGGGCGACGATGCGGGCACCGCCCAGCCGGTCGGTCAGGCGCCCGCCCACCGCCAGCCCGATGAAGGCCGACAGGCCCCAGGCGAACAGGGCGAAGCCGACCGCTGCCCCTTCCAGCCCGGTCACCCGTTGCAGGTAGGAGGCGATGTAGGGGTAGACGGTGAAGGGGCCCATCGCCCACAGGGTGGTGACGGCCAGCGGCCGGCGCACGGCCGGATTGGCGAGTGCCCCCAGCCGCTCGCGCAGTCCGGCGACCGGGGCGGCGGAGCCGATGGCGCGTGGCAATCCGACCAGCAGCCCGGCCGCTGCCACGACCGACAGCACGGCGACGCCGCCGAAGGTCATGCGCCAGCCCAGCGTGTGGCCGACGACCGCGCCCAGCGGCACGCCGAAGACGATGGCGAGGCTGAGGCCGCTGGTCACGATGGACAGGGCGCGACCCCGCTCCGATTGCGGCACCAGCACGCCGGCCAGCGCGTTGGCGTTCGGCACGAACAGCCCCGCCGCCATGGCAAGCAGCACGCGGGCCGCCATCAGCCCGCCATAGCTGCCGGCGACCGCCGCCACCACATTGGCGACGACGAAGGCCAGCATGGTGACGATCAGCAGAAGCCGGCGGCTGACGGCCGCGGTCAGGACAGTCAGCAGCGGCGAACTGGCGGCATAGGTCAGCGCGAAGACGGACACCAGCTGTCCCGCCGCTTGTTCGCTGACCGACAGGTCCGCGGCGATGTCCGGCAGGATCGCCGCGATCATGAAGCTCTCAGTACCAACGGCGAAGGACCCGAGCGCCAGCCAATAGAGCGGCGCCCTGGAATGAAGGGGTGTGGTGGCCATGGGAAATTCCTGTGCGGAGCCAGCCCGGGCGATGCCAGCCATGGGGCCTCTGCGCCCCGTCGGCAGACCGGCGGCAAAAAATGACCGTTGCATGGAGTTTTAGGGCAGGGGCGGCGGCGTGAATGTCGCGGAAACCTCGTTTCCAGACATTCACGCCACACGGAGAGGCTCTTGGCCTCAGACCCCGATCTTGCTCTTCGCCAGCGGCAGGCTGCGGATGCGCTGGCCGGTCAGCGCCGCCACCGCATTGACCACCGCCGGCGGAGCGCCGGGCAGGCCCGGTTCGCCGACGCCGCCCATCGGGGCACCGCTTTCCACGATCTCCACATGCACGGCGGGCATGGAGCGGCGGGACAGGATCGGGTAATCGTCGAAATTATGCGACTGGCGCACGCCGTCCTTGTAGACAAGCTCTTCGAACAGGGTGGCCGACAGGCCGAGCGCCACGGCGGATTCGACCTGCGACTTCACGATGGCCGGGTTGACGATGCTGCCGGGATCGAAGGCGACCCAGACATTGTGGACCTGCGTCTCGCCGCCCTGGACCGACACCTCTGCGATCGTCGCGGTCTCCGACCCGAAGGGGGAGGCCATGGAGACGCCGCGGGCGCGGCGGGTGCCGTCCACCTCGTAGGGGCCTCGCTTCCAGCCGCCGGACATCGCCGCCACCGTTTCCAGCAGCTTGGCATGGCGTGGCTTGTCCTTCAGCAGTTCCATCCGCAGGGCGAAGGGGTCCTGGCCGCCAGCGTCGGCGATCTCGTCCAGAAAGCCTTCATAGAAGAAGTCGTTCATCGAATGGCCGACGGAGCGCCAAAAGGCGATGGTCACCGGATGGGGGAACTTCACGTACTCCATCCGCCGGTTGGGGATGGCGTAGGGCTTCTCCGTGATGCCCTCCACCGCCGAGCTGTCAACCGGATCCTTGAACACCGCGCCGAACCAGCGGCCGAGCGGCCCTTCGCCCACCGTGCGCGCCTGGATCGCCGTGGGGCGCCCGTCCTTGCCGATGGCGGCGCGGAAGCGGCTGAAGCTGAGCGGGCGGAGCGCATCCATGCGGAACTCCTCCTCGCGCGACCACAGCACCTTGACCGGGCGGCCGGTGGCCTTCGCCAGCTGGATTGCCTGAAGGAAGGGGTTGGCGCTGCCATAGAGGAAATGCCGGCCGAAGAAGCCGCCCAGCATCGGCGAATGCAGGATGACCTTGTCCGGCGCCAGCCCGGCGGTCTGGGCCGCCACCGACTGGAACAGCTCCGGCATCTGGTTGGGCGCCCACAGCTCCAGCGTGCCGTCCGGGTTGAAGCGCGCCATGGAGGACGGCGGCTCCAACTGACCATGGGCCAGATAGGGGGCGTCATACTCCGCCTCGATCACCTTGGCGGCGGCGGCGAAGGCCGCGGCCACGTCGCCCGCCGCTTCCGCGGGGAGGCCGGCTTCGGTGGAGGATTTCAGCGCCGCCAGCATGCCGTCCGACGCATAGTCGGCGGCCACTGTGTCCAGGCCCGACGCGGCCGGGGCCGACCAGCTCACCGACAGGGCTTCCACCGCCTTGCGGGCCCGCCACCAGCTGTCGGCGGCGACCGCCACCGCACCCGGCAGCGTGTGGACGGAATGGGCGCCGGGCATCGCCGCCACCGCGTCCTTGTTGGCGATGGCCTGGACCGTGGTGCCCTGGTTCGGCGCATGCTGGACAGCGGCGTAGAGCATACCCTCCAGCTTCTGATCGATGGCGTAGACGGCCTTGCCGGTCGATTTGGCTCGTACATCCAGCCGCGCCACCGGCTGGCGGATATAGCGGAAGCTGGCCGGATCGCGCAGAGCCACATCGTCGCGCGGCGGCAGGGCGAGGGCGACGGGAGCCAGTTCGCCGTAGGACAGCCGCTTGCCACTGGCAGCATGGATGACGAAGCCGTCCTCCGTCGTCAGGCTTTGCGGCTTGACCTTCAGTTTCGCGGATGCCGCACGGATCATCATGTCGCGGGCGGTCGCGCCCAGCCGGCGCATCAGCGGATAGCTGGACCGGGTGGAAAAGCTGCCGCCGGTCATCCTCAGTCCGTTGATGACGGCATAATCCGGCCCCGGCGGGGCACATTCGACGGTGAAGCGGCTGGGGTTGACGTCCAGCTCCTCGCCGACGATCTGGGCGAGGCCGGTGTTGATGCCCTGGCCACCCTCGACGAAGGGGCTGAGCAGGGTGACGGCATTGTCCTTGCCGATCACCAGGAAAGCGGGAATGCGGGTGCCCGGCTTGACGGCAGCGGCGGTGGCGGTTTGCGCCCGCACCGGCATCGACGGCAGCAGGGCGCCCAGCACCAGCGCGCTGGCGCCGAAGCCG
This sequence comes from Azospirillum largimobile, assembly GCF_977007025.2. NCBI lineage: Bacteria > Pseudomonadati > Pseudomonadota > Alphaproteobacteria > Rhodospirillales > Azospirillaceae > Azospirillum > Azospirillum largimobile. The sequence goes on along the minus strand of NZ_CDRMUA020000002.1, from coordinate 881,932 downwards.
AGGAATGCACGGCGCGACAGGTTGGAAACGCCGTCCGGTTTCATCAGCGCGACGGCCGATTGCGCCTCTATCTGCAGTTCCAGCGGGTCCTTGCGTGGGTGCGGGAGGGTGGGGGAAGCGACGGTGAGCAGGCGATCCATGACGTGTCCTCCTCTCAGCCGGCGGCCTGGCGGATGGCGGCGGCGACGCGGTTGTAGGTTCCGCAGCGGCACAGATTGGTCATCGCGTCGGCGATGTCGCCGTCGGTCGGATTGGGCGTCTGCTTCAACAGGGCGGTCGCCGCCATCACCTGTCCGGACTGGCAATAGCCGCATTGCGGCACCTGTCCGGCGACCCAGGCCTCCACCACCTTGCGGCCGACCGGGTCCTCCTCGATGGCATCGATGGTGCGGATGTCGGCTGACCCGACGCTGTCCACCGGCACCTGGCAGGAGCGGGTGGCGGTGCCGTCGATCATCACGGTGCAGGCGCCGCACTGCGCGATGCCGCAGCCGTATTTCGTCCCGGTCAGCCCCAGCGTGTCGCGAAGGACCCAGAGCAGCGGCGTGTCATCCTCGACCGCTACCTGATAGGCGTGGCCGTTGACATGGAGGGTGGTCATGACGGTCTCCGTCAGGGAGTTCATGTGGGGGAATTCAGCTGATGCTTATTCTTGCCCACGGCCCGCCGGTCTCGTATCCATCCCTAGGTATTAAGGATGCCGAACCATATGGATGTCGAATGACCGGAAAACGCGTAAGACCGCCAATCAAGACAAAGTTGCCGTCTTTTCAAGAGTTTCCTATAGATGACTGAGAACAGGCAACCGCAGCGTCGCGGGATGGTGAACGGCGACGGGGAAGGAAATCGAGCGATGGAGCTTCGGCATGCCGACCTGTTCGAGATCTCGCCCATCTCGATCCTGTGCGAGGACTGGTCGGGGGTGAAGCGTGCCGTCGACGAGGCGATTGCCGGTGGGGTGACGGATTTCGACCGCTTCCTGGAGGATAACCCACAGTTCTTCTTCGACGTGCGGCGGTTCCACCGCATCCTCGACGCCAACCCTTCCGCGCTCGCTTTGCTGGGATTCCGGGACAAGGAGACCTTCCTGCGGGAATCGCGGGTGAGATTGCCGGCCAATCCGGCCAGCAATGCCCAGGTGTTCAAGGCGATGGTGCGCGGCGAGACGGTCTGCCAGGGCGAACGCGTGCTGCACACCAAGGACGGACGCGTCGTTCCGATCCTGTGGCAGGCGAGCCTGCCGCCGGGCCCTGCCGATCCGCAGGCTTACAGCCGGCTCTATTTCTTCGCCGTCGACGTCACGGAATTGAAGCGGGTGCAGGAAGCGCTGATGGCGGCCCAGGCCGACCTCAGCCATGCCGGGCGCTTGTCGCTGGTGGGGGAACTTGCGGCGTCGCTGACCCATGAGGTGTCGCAGCCGCTGGTTTCCATCGCCAGCCACGCGGCGGCGGCGACGCGCTGGCTGTTCCGCGAGACGCCGAACCTGGCCGAGGTGGCCACCAGCCTGAACCGCATAACCGCCAGCACCCAGCACGCGGTGCGGATTGTCGGCAAGATGCGCTCCTTCGCGCGGCGCGGCGAACTCGTCACCGAAGCGCTGAAGCCGCAAGACTGCATCGCCGACGCGGTCACGCTGGTTGAGCATGAAGCCTACCGCCAGAAAACGAGGATCGTCGTCGATGTCCGGCCGGATCTTCCGGCCATCCTCGGCGACCGCACGCAGATCCAGCAGGTGATCGTCAACATCGCCTACAACGCGATCCAGGCCATGCAGGTGGCGAAGTCACCGGAGCGCCGCATCGCCATCGCCGCGGCGGCGGACGGGCCGGATGCCGTAACCTTCACCATCGCCGATAGTGGCCCCGGCATTCCGGACGATGTGCTGCCGCGGATCTTCGAACCCTTCTTCTCCACCAAGCAGGAGGGGATGGGGCTGGGCCTGTCGATTTGCAAGACGATCGTGGAGGAACATGGCGGCCGGCTGTGGGCGGCCCCTGACAGCCGGAAGGGGGCCGCCCTGTCCTTCTCGTTGCCGGTGGTGTCGGCCACCGTGGAGGCGGTGGATTAGCCGGCGGTGCTGTAGCGGGTGACCGTCCGTTCGCGCACGTCCAGGATTTCAGCCATGCGGACGAGGTCGGCCAGCGACTGCGCCTGCATCTTGCGCATCAGGTTGCCACGATGGATCTTCACCGTGACTTCGCTCAGTTCCAGCTTTGCCGCAACCTGCTTGTTCATCAGCCCGGCGGTGACCAGGGCCATGACGTCGCGCTCGCGCGGGGTGAGCTTGGCGTAGAGCCCGCGCACCGTGTCGTCCTGTCCGCGTTCGGCCCGGCGGCGGCTGTCCAGTTCCACCGCTTCCGCGACGGCCTGCAGCAGATCCGGTTCGGTGAAGGGCTTGGTCAGGAAGTTCACGGCGCCGGCCTTCATTCCGCGCACGGTCATCGGGATGTCGCCCTGGCCGGTCATCAGCACCACCGGCACGGCAATGGACCGGTCGTGCAGCGCCTGTTGGACCTCCAGCCCATCGGCGCCGTCCAGATAGACGTCCAGCATCAGGCAGGCCGCGCTTGCGGCTTCGTCACAAGCCAGGAACTCCTCCGCCGAGGGGAAGGCCATCACCTTGTAATCGACTGAGCGGAGCAGGCTCTCCACCGCACATCGCACGTCGGCATCATCGTCGATGATGCAGACCAGGGCAGGGGTGCCGCCGTCCGCCATGGCTCTCTCCGTCAAGACCGTCTGCCGTTCCTTTCGACCGGCCCGTTCATCGTAGCCGGGCCGCTCTCCCGCGGCAAAGCCGGCGAAGTCGTATCTCCCAACGGTGGTGTCGCTGCTTTGTGGCTGGGCGGTCATGGGGTGCGATCCCGTTTGGTCTTGATGGCGTCTTCGACGAGGACGAGCAGCTTTTCCGGATCGAGCGGCTTGGTCAGAAAGGCGGTGACCTTCTGCGCAATCGAGCGGCTGCGGGCCGCAGGCGTGGCAAAGGCGGTCATCACGATGACGGGGTGAGTGCGGCCCTGCTGCAGCAACACCATCTGCAGGCTGAGCCCGTCCATACCGGTCAGGTTAAGATCGGTGATCAGGCAGTCCGCCTCGCCGTCATAGGCGATGAACTCCTCCGCCGAGGAAAAGGTGCGAACCTGCATTCCGACCGACCGCAAGAAGTTGTCCAAGCTCTCCCGGATGCTTTCATCATCGTCGACGACACAGATGGTGGGAACACTCAGCACAACATCGCACTCCAGCCGCGGCACGGCCCGTCAACAACCTCCGTTGCGGCCGACTCATTTCAACAGGTGGAGCAGGATGCGGCATTCATACCTGCGTATAGGTTGACCCCCGCAGCGCCGGGCGCGGCCCTGCGGGGGCGAAGCACCTTCAGGCCTTGAAGAAGGCCAGCAGGTCGGCATTGATGGTTTCCGCATGCGTGGTCGCCATGCCATGCGGAAAGCCCTTGTAGACCTTCAACGTGCCTTTCGGCAGCAGCTTGGAAGACAGAAGGGCGGAATCGGCGATCGGCACGATCTGGTCGTCGTCGCCGTGCATTACCAGGACCGGGATGTCGATCTTCTTCAGATCCTCGGTGAAGTCGGTCTCGGAGAAGGCCTTGATGCAGTCGTAATGGGCCTTGGTGCCGCCCATCATCCCCTGCCGCCACCAGTTGTCGATGACGCCTTGGGAAACCTGGGCGCCGTCGCGGTTGAAGCCGTAGAAGGGGCCCGACGGGATGTCGCGGAAGAATTGGGCACGGTTCGCGGCCAGCGCCGCGCGGAACCCGTCGAACACCTCCAGCGGCAGGCCCCCGGGATTGGCCTCGGTCTTGACCATGATCGGCGGAACGGCGCCCAGCAGAGCCGCCTTGCCCGCCCGCGCGGTGCCGTGGCGGCCCAGATAGCGCGCAACTTCGCCGCCACCGGTCGAATGGCCGACATGGAAGACGTTCTTCAATCCCAGCCCGGCCACGACGGCCAGCACGTCGTCGGCATAGGTGTTCATCTCATTCCCGGTCGCCGTCTGGGTCGAGCGGCCATGCCCCCGCCGGTCATGGGCGACGACGCGGTAGCCATGGTTCAGGAAGAACAGCATCTGCGCGTCCCAATCGTCGGCGGTCAGCGGCCAGCCGTGGTGGAACATGACGGTCTGGGCGTCGCGCGGCCCCCAATCCTTGTAATAGATCGATACGCCGTCCTTGGCGGTGACGAATCCGTCTTCGGTTTTGCCGTTGGTCATCGTTCGTTTTCCTTCCCTCTGATGGACAGAGCCGTTGCCGGCGGACTGGCGTTCGGCCGCGGCGGCGGTGGTTGCAATGGCAGTCGTCGCGACGGCGGCCCCGGTCATTGCGGTGCCGACGATGAAACTGCGGCGCGTGGCATCCGGCGCCGACGTGGAGTCTTCGGGTCGCATCGTTCAAGTCCTTATGTCAGTGCGTCAACGGTTCAGCTGATCGGCGCCGCGGAACGCCGGTGCTTTCAACCCCTACCGGAATGAGGCACTTTTCAAAGCCATCCGTAGGTATTATCAATATTCCCAGGGAAACAATCGGCATGGATTCGGGAGTAGTATTGAGCGGATTGTGTCTTGATTTGCGGTTCTGCTGAGAAAAGAGACGCAGCCCTGTCCATTCGATATCCCGGAATCGCCGGGCCCCTGTTTTTGCAAAGACTAATTGACATGAATCTTATGAACGCCGTCGTGCGCTCCGGGCAGTGGAAGAGGGGAAAGGACCATGGCATCGTCGAGTTTAATCGGCGGCGGTCCGTCCGCGCCGTCGCCTCCCGCCACCATCCTGGCGCTGTCGATCGGCAACGCGGTGGAGCTTTATGACTTCACCATCTACAGCTTCTTCGCCCTGACCATCGGCAAGCTGTTCTTCCCGGTCCAATCGGCTTTTGGTCCGCTTCTGCTGGCGCTGCTGACCTTCGGGATCGGCTTCGTCGTCCGGCCGCTGGGCGGAATCGTCATCGGCGCCTATGCCGACCGCGTTGGGCGCAAGCCGGCGCTGGTGCTGACCATCGCCCTGATGGCGCTGGGCACTCTGCTGATCGGACTCTGTCCAACCTATGCGCAGATCGGTGCGGCAGCACCGGTCATCATCGTCATCGGCCGCATCCTGCAGGGCTTCTCGGCCGGCGGCGAGATCGGCGTGGCGACGACCATGCTGATGGAGTTGGGCCATCCCGCCGGCCGTGGCCTGCGGGTCAGCTGGCAGATGGCCAGCCAGGGGGCGGCCGCCCTGTTGGGCGCACTCAGCGGTTATCTGCTGTCGACGCACCTGTCGGCCGACGCGCTGGAATCGTGGGGCTGGCGCCTTCCTTTCCTGGCAGGGCTGATGATCGTTCCAGTGGGCCTTCATCTGCGCCGCCTGCTTCCGGAAACCGCGCGACACGATTCCGGCGGCAAGGCCGTCCTGGCGGAGTTGCTGTCCCGTCATCAGACGAAGCTACTGATCGGCGTTCTGATGATCATGGGCGGGACCGCCTCCACCTACGTCAACATCTTCTACATGCCGACCTACCTGATCCGGATCGTCGGGCTGCCGCCTCAGACCGCATTTCTGACGGGCTGTGCTGCCGGGGGGACCATGCTGGCGGTGGCTCCTCTGGCCGGGCTTCTGTCGGACCGCCTGGGCCGACGCCGTCCCTTCGTCATCTGGACCGCACTGGCAAGCGCGCTGCTGACCTATCCCGCCTTCTGGGTTCTGTCCTATGTCGCCAGCGTTCCGGCGGCATTGGCGGTGGTCGGGCTGCTGATCGCCATCAATGCGGTCGGGGCGGGGGCCTGCCTGCTTCTGCTGTTGGAGAGCTTTCCGTCCCGTGTCCGCGCCTCGGGCCTGTCGATCGTCTACAGTGTCGGCGTATCGATCTTCGGTGGTTTCGCCCAGTTTATCGTCACTTGGCTGATCAGCGTCACCGGCAATCCGATCTCCCCGTCCTGGTACGTCACGGCCTGTGCTTTGGCCACCGTCTGCGGCGCCTCGAGAATGTGCGAAGCGCAACGGTCGCAGCAGTCCAGCGTATCAGGTAAGCCCGAACTCTCCGCCGGGTGAGTCGCATTCCTAAGCGTTGTGATGTGTTTGCGTTCGGCTCCTCAGCGCAGAGAGCGTGTTCGGTAAAGGCCAAATCCTGCCCCCGCAACCACCGACAGTCGACGCCCCGGTTCGAAAGAGCCGGGGCGTTCGTGCGTCTGGGCTTTGCGCATCTGAGCGGCGCCTTCGCAGACCGCCAGCACGTCCGCCAACTCGCCGTGCAGGTCGGCGTCCAACCCCGCTCCGGCAGGGGAGGGCGTCAGGACGACGCGGTCGATCATGACGCGCACCATCTCCATCGCCTCAGCTGAGCGGCCGGTTCGTTTGAGCGCCGCCAGCCGCTTGGGTACGCGGCGGCTTATGGCCACCGCGTACCCAGGCTCGCAGGGAAAAGCTGCAGGATCTTTTGGGCGAGTGCATGAACCTCGGGGGGCAGCGTGGCGATGGCATGGTACCACCCGGTGTACCGGCGCAGCTGCCGCAGTGTAGTATAGGCTTCAAACGCGCTGACCCCGGTGTTGGTGATGTTAAGGAGCTCGCCTGCGTACATCATGGCGCGATCACGCACCTCCTGCGCCTGCCCGCGCCCCTCCTCGGTAAAGAGGGTCAGGAGTTCAAGCTCGACCAAGTTGCCGTAGGACCAGAGTCTCTGCTCGACGCTGCTGTCGGGGGCGTAGATGTCCTCTTTCGACAAGAGCTGGGCCGCCGCCATGAGCTTAGCAGCCTCCGCCTCGTCGACTAGGGCGGCGGCGTCACTACCCTTGAGGCAGGCGAGCACGCGCGTCAGCGACAGGTGCTGGACCAGCGCCCAGCCGCTCGACCGGTTCCGCCGGAAAGCGTCGCGGTAATGATCACGGGCCTGCTGCAGCCGCTCGACCATGGTGCTATCGCAGTGGTCCGCCATCAGATAGAGGATTTCGGCCTGGCGCTTCTTGGTGCTGCCGAGGAGGCCGGAGATCCGGGCACCGTCGATCGGCAACTGATAGAGCAGCGCCGAAAGTGCCTTCGTCGCCTCTTCAATTCGAACGCATGCGCTGGCGAGCGAAGCCTCGCGCGCCTTCGGGTCCAGACCAGCGTGCAGCCGGATCGACTCGTCGGCGACGTTCATGGCGGCGTCGATGCTCATCACCGTGCGGCGGATACGCAGATCGCACAGATGTCGATGGAACTCGGGCGGGAGTGAGGCGTAGGCGGTCAAGCTCGCCCAATCGTGTGTGTCTGAAAAATCCGAATGCATATCGCAGCGGAGCTTTTGCAGAAGTTGGCGCGGATCCTCTGCCCAGAGCAGGCCCTGGTATAGGGTTTCCACGAGTTGGACGGACCCTTTGAACGACAGGGGAAACTGACCGGCCACCACCATGGGGATGCCAGACTCGTGGAGTGCGTGGGCAATGCTGGCGCCGGCGCCGGCCACCGATCCGATGCTGCCGCTGTTGCAGCTGGCGAGCGACACGAGGTGGGGCTGGGTGGAGGTTCGGTCTTTTGCGCCGTACCCCTGCAACGGAGGCGCGGGGTCGCGGCTGGCGGTCAGCGCTGAGGCCAGCCTGGGGCCGTCCACATAGTCGACCTGCGAGAGGTCCCTCGCGTCGTGCAGGGCAAGGCAGAAGCTCCAATCATCACCGATCTGATGCTTAACCCCGTGCGCCAGGATGTGGACGTGTGTGAACCCACCGTCCGCGCAGGCTTCGCGGATGGCCTCGATCGACGCGTTGGGGAGCACAACCAGATGTTCGGCGACGCGTTGGCGGCGCTCCCGGTCGTCTTTCGGATCGTAGTATTGTATCCACGGGGATACGGCTTTGCGCAACGCCAACAGATGCGATTGCAGGGGCACCGAGCCGACGCCGTCAGGGCTGGCGGCAGCGAAGAGGATCCTGAATTTGTCGGGCGGCGGCAGCATTTCATTGGTCGCGCGCCGAACCTCGCGGGTAAGGCATACCGGCGACTGCGTTTGCAGCAGCAGATGCTGTCCCGCACCCGGGCAGCCGTTTGGCGACAGCGCGAGTTCGAACGGCAGCAGCGCGAGTTCCGACGCCGAGATGATCAGCCGCAGGTGCGTCAGCCCGCCGGATTGGTGATTGACCGCGGCCTTCAGGCCAGGAACTTGGTCGAGGATGTCGCCCATCACCCGTGCTGTGTCGCGTAGTTGGAAATGCCGTGATTCGGGTGATTCCTGGTATTCAAGTGCGCTCAACCGGCGCAGCACCTGATTGTGCTCGAAGGGAAGGTGCACGGTGACGGCGCTGTGGTTCTCGCACAGCGCCAGATATGGGGTAAGCGGCGAGACGAGCTGGTTATGGGACGGCCCGTGGCGGAGCAGTTCCAGGGTGATGGTGCGCATCGCGTTCTCCTGCCCTCAATCCTTGGGATACCGGCTATCATTCACCCTGCTGAAGACATCCTTCGTGCCGTCGCCGGAGACGAGCCGCAGTTCGCCGACGGCCCGCCCGTTCTCCACGCCGATCCACACCACGGTTGGCAGGCGGAGCACGAAGCCCTTAATCTTTTCAAGTTCGTCCATGCTCCCGGCCTCAAAGGCGCCGAACGCCTTTGCGAACAGGCCGGCGTCATCCAAGATATCCTTGGTCAGCTGGATCAGCCGCGCCCAGGAGCCGCTGTTGAAGTACCAGCCGCTGGTGAACTTCCGCGGGATTGACCGTTGCAGGTGCGTGTGTCCGGCGATGATGATGTCGACCGTGTCACCGACTTCCTTGTCCAGGTAGTCGAAGGTCTCGTCCGGTCCACGCAGGTCGAAAGACAGATCCTTCTTCAGGTTTTCCAGGACCTCCCGCAACACCTCCGAGGTCGGTCGCCGCCGGATGAGGTTGTAGATCGCCCCGGAGACGCCGAGCTGCCCGTTCAACTCGTCGTCCGCCACCAAGTCGATCGGGGCGATGTCTGACCGCAGGCGGGCTTCCGCCTCGTCGAGCATGCTTTCCGCCAGCGCCGCGCTATCGACCGGCGACACCGGCCGATGCCTCGGCGGCTCCTGTGCGGCGGGCCGCTCCTCGGTCGACAGGAAGCCCATGGCGCGTCGGACCTGGTCGCGCTTCATGCGGACATAGGCCGCCGCGACGCCGTCCAGCTTGCCGACCAGCGCCGGATCGAGCGCGGCCAGAGTATGCAGAACCGCCTGCTTTTCTGGTTTGAGGAGGTCGACGAACGGATATTTCTTCTTCACGTCGTTCATCACGTCGATGACGAGCTTGGTGCCGGCGTTCGGGACCCAGTCTTCCGTGGGTCGGCCGTGCAGGATATCGCGTCCCTGCCGGCGGACCGTCTCGTGGTCGATGACGTTCCAATCGTCGCCATCGTTCCCGTGGATGCACAGCACCCGCGCATTGCCGACCCGGCAGAGGAACCCGGCTCCGTCGAACGCCAGATGGATTCGGCCGCGCGCGGCGTCGTCGCCGGGCGTCGTGCCGTCTCCGCCCGCCAGCCGTTCGAGCAGATGGGCACGAACCCACGGAAGCGCCAATTCCACATCGTGATTGCCGAGCGTGATGATCAGGCGCCGTCCGGGCATCGCCACGAAGCCCCGCAGGGCATTCCAGGCTCCCTCGAACGCCGGTTCCGCCATGATACGGTCGAGCTTCGCAATCGCGCCCTGCGGATCGAAGTGGCTGGAGCCATCCTCCGCGAGGAAATCGACGAAGTCGCCGTTGATCACGAACGCAATGAGGCCGTTCGCTTTCCTTGCCGTCAGCTCCTTGACCAGCCTCTCCAGTTCCTTGCCCGATGCGAAGATCTGGAAGCCGGTCTTGCCTCCAAGATGCAGGTCGGAAATGGAGAACAGCTCAGCGAACTCCGGAATACAGGAATCCAGAAGGGAAATCCTACGTTGCGCCATCTCAGGAGCCCTCTTTTTGAAGAAACCGCCGCGCCACGCCATTCAACGCAGCAACAACATACGATCCGCCACGCACGCCATCCCAATCAGGCATTAGGGAAAGCATGGTTAGCTGGTAAGGCCCATTTCCTAACCGCAGACGCTAGGGATGCGGTAAGTCCGGGAATTCGGGCCTCAAGGTCCTTCTGCTCGGCGTTGAGGCGGTTGATTTCCGCCTGTTTACTGGCGATAAGTGCCGGCAGGTCAGCGAGCTGTTGGGCCTTACTTGCGTCGAACGTCGCTCCCGGCGGGAGCGCCGCCTTCTCAGCGCTGAGCGCCTTTTCCTTGTCCTGCAGCGACTTCAGCGCAGCCTCGGCCTTCCCCTTGTCTTCCAGCAGAGTGTCCAGCCGTCCCTTTGCTTTGTCCAACTCGTCCTTCAAGGCCTGCGAACGGGCCAGGGCGCTGGAACCGGTCAGTTTGCTGCCAATGTAGACGCTCTGACTAATGCCGAGCAAAAGCAACGTGTTGGCGTCGAGTTGCGGGAAAGCCGCGGTGTCGGCGATCCTCCAAACGACATAGCCACCGATCAGCAGCGTGAAGACGAAAAGTTGAAGCTTGAGCATGTCGAACCGTTTGCCGGAACTCAGGATTTGCCAGAAGCGCAGATCTTCGGTCGGCGCCGGCCCCACTCCGGGCACCGTGGTCTGTGTGGAGCCGCGCGTCGCGGCAATCCAGCGCGCAAGAACGCTGCCGGCGCCGGCGATGCCCAGCAGGCCCATCATCTCCGTGGTCAGGCTAAGCAGACTGCCGGTAACGGCGAAGACGTAAAGGAACCCCCACACGGTGATGACGGTCCAGACGAAGATCTGGAACAGCGATAGACTGGGTTCGCCATCATTCCCAATGAACAACCCGGCGAGCCACCGTGCCCAGTCGTCCTTCGACGCACCGAGGTCGTCATGCCGAATGTTGAACAACCACCAGAACAGACAGATGGTGATCACACCTGCGGCAATGGCGGCCGCCCATTGCGCGATGGCGGTAAAGCCGCCATAGGCGGCGTATCCGCCGCTCGAACTCGCGACGGCGAGTTCGATGGAATTGAACATGTTGCCGGACGCATTCAGAACGCTGCCTGGAACGCTCAGCAGCACCGATGCCCCGCCGTTTTCCGTGGGCCTGATCTCGGTAACGCCGACACGCTGTGGTTCCGCCTGGCCGATGGTCCGTGCGCAGGCGCTTACGCCGACGTCGCGGTCGAAGCGCAGGCCTGGCCGGTATGCCTCAATGGCGAGATCGGCCAGCCCCTTCTTGCCCGATGCCCGCTCCGGCTGCAGCGTCGCGCTGGTTCCCAGGAGCCATTGGGACGCAATGATAGGCTGCAAGACCACCACCGACGCGGCTTGGCCGTTGCCGAGGGGCAGCGTGCCTTTGGTTCCGACGGACAGCGTCAGCCGCATCGGGGCCGTCTCGGTCTTGATCGCTTCCGCCTTCACCTCGGCATCGAGCTTCACGGCGTAGCTTCCGGAGGGGGCCGGACCGAAGCGCAGCCGTCCGGAGGGGCCGAGCAGGTACGCGCTGCCGGAATGGTGCATTTCCAGGGTCCTGCCATCGAGGACGAACTCGCCCTTGGAGACGCGCACGATGGTGTCGGCGGGCAGCGTGACGGTGACGGCCTTCGGCGATGCCGCCAGGGCGGCCGCCTCGATGTCCGCGGCCAACTTTGCATCCTCCAGATTGGCCGTCACGGGTTCCGTCGTGATGAAACCGAGGGCTTCACCCACTGGCGGTCTGATGATGTCGAAGTGCCCGGCAGACTCCTGGGCCGAATCCTTCAGGCTGTACAACGTCACCGAGGTGGTGCTCGGGATCTCGACCGGGGCAAGGCACTCTGCCCAGGTGACGGCGCGCTCCAGGGAGACCGGCTCGAGTGCCGGAGAGCCGATCACCAGGCGGATTCCGCCCAATGACAGGGCCAGGAGGATGGTGATCAGCATACTAAGACGGATCTTCATGGAACCCCCTCCCGCATTCGTGTTTCTGTCGCGCGCGTCCCCGTGGCTTCAGGCGATTTGGTGGGGATGCGGGAGCCGCACTCCGCCTGAAGGCGCGAGGTCAGCCGGTCCAGTCCCGATTATCGCTCTGGGTGTCGAGGTGAACGAAGCCGCTGTACACGCCGATGCCGCCCTGGAAAAGGCCCCGCGCGCGATAGTCCTTCAGCATCCTGGCCCAGTCACCCGGCTTGCCGATCTCGCAAACGAAGTCGATGGCCTTGAAGCTGAGGTGTTGGCTCTGCGGTGCACCTTTGATCGCTTGATTGTACTGTGGCGAGCGGTAGGCGCTGCGGATCCGGACACGTGCCCCGAGTTCGCTGCGCAGCCGCTGCAAGATGGTCATCGTCGGACCGATGTTCTTCCACAGGTGTCGTGGCGGGTGGGTGTTGAGTTTGGCGAAGGGACCCGCCTCGTTCTGGCTGCCCAGGTACAGGACTTCGTCGGCATTGAAGTTCTCGAGTCCTAACGTTCCGAACCACGCGACGAAATCCACATAGTCGGACCAACCCGCATGGGGGCTGCTGCTGCCGGGCGTTGCCAGCGCCACCGCCGGCAACTCCTCGAGACTAGCCTCGGTCGCCTCGGCGATCGGCTCCAGAGTGCTGTCACGCGGATCCGATGCCCCCAAGGCGACCAACTCGGCGATGGTCGAGCCCGCCTCAAGCTCGATCCTCGACACCGGCCGGTCGATGAGACCCCACTTGTCGAGCGCGTACCCGCTCCGATGCACGGTTGCGACGCCACGCTCGAAAGCCTGCTTCCGGTTCAGCACGTCGGCGCGCCACTTTTCCTTGCTGTGCGATGCGATGACCTCGGCGAACGCCGCGCGGAGTTCCGCGCCGCTCCTGCCGGACGCGGCGACGCCCTGGAGGTCTTTCCGTTCGTCAGCCTCCAAGCTGTTCTGGACGGCGACGTCGAACCAGAAGCCGGCATCCAATACGGAGAGCTCGCGGCCTCCCATGAAGGTGTCGATGTGCCGGAGCGCCCCTCCGGTCCAATACCGGTCGAAGGCGGCTTCCATCTGCACCTGCCGCGCTTCGGGAAAGCTGCCCAGGCGGCGGAACGCATCCCGCCAGGGCAACTCGACCTCGTATTTCTTGGCGCCCCTCGACAGGCGGTCTCCCCATTCAACCCGGTCCGTCGGCGACGACATCGCCAGCACCTCGTCCAGTTCTTCCAGCAGCGCCCCGAACGCCTGCCGGAGCGCTCCGGTCCGCCGGCGCTCGATCGCCTTGAGCAGCTTGCCCAGCTCGCCCCCCTTCAGGGTGAAGCCGATGAGCCCGAAGGTCAGGCCCTGCTTGTCGAAATTGCCGACGATGCGGTCGAACCAAGTGCCTTCGAAGGCGGCCGTCAGATTGAGACAGAGATCGAAGACGGACGGCGCCTGCCGCCCGGTCAGCCGGCGCCACAGGTCGGCGTCGATGGCGTCGCTGGCCGGCAGGTTGTTGGCCGCCTGCCAGCGGCGAAGCGCCCCGGCGGTGATCTTGCCGAAGACCCCGTCCGGCTCGACGGACTGTCCGGCACGGCCCAGCGCGACTTGCAGCGCCGTTACCACGGGTCCCTGCACATACGCGAAGTGGGCGCGATCGGTGACCAGGGCGGCGACGGGATAGTTCAGCCCTCCGGGCACTGGTGCGGGCGGAGCGGGCGGCGTCGCGATCGGCGCGGGGCTGGGCGGCGCCGGCACCAGCGGCGTCTGGCTGGCCAGCGTGGCCAGATCCACCGCGCGCGCTTCCACGACCGGCTGCGGGCGGAAGCCCAGGGGCGCCGCGAGGCTGTCGAGAACGTTGTCGATGGGGAGATAGGCGCAGACCGCGCCATCGCCCGCGACCAGGAGCCCAACGACATACCCCTCCTGGTCGAGAACGACCGAGCCGCTCAGCCCCGGCTCGACGTCCGGCGAGCACAAGACCGGCTCATCCAGCCGCCAGAAAACCTCCCCCTGACGGCCGTTGTAACGGACAAACTTCGGATCCTTCGCCTTGCCCAGCACTTTCAGCTTCTGCCACCGGCCGTCGGCTCGATGGATCCAGACGGCCGAGGGGGGCGGATCCTGTTGGTTGACGCCGGTCGGCGGGCCGAAATCGCCCAGGGACGCCGCTTCGGGCGGCACCACCCCAACGAGGCGCGCCACCGCGACGTCGAGCCCGGAATCCTCGGTCGAGACGGCCAGCACCTCGCCCAACAGCGTTCCGTCGCCGGCAATCTCGACCAGCATCGGCTGGTGGTCCCATCCGATCAGGCATTCGCCGAGGCCGGGGGACGTCGGGGCCGGTGGTCCCGGCCGTTTGAGGACGTGACCCGCCGTGAGCAGGTAGCGCCGGCCGTCATCCTGATCGGGTTTGCGAAGAAGGCATCCAGCTGTACCGGCCCCTCCCCCGTCGAGGGGGCGTCTCCGGATCGGTACGGTCGCGCATCGGAACATACGTCAGCCCCCCTGGTTGCGGCACCCGGTCTTCAGTATCCGTTCGTTCGTGGCGCGATCGAGATAGCCGTCGAGCGGCAGCCCCCTTTCCCGTTCCTGGAACCTGAAGATCACTTCACGGAGCCTGCTGTCGAAGATTTCTGCCGGGCGCGGGTCGCCTTCCTTGTTCAGCCGGCACAGGATCCGGATCTTCAAACGCCAGACATCGTCGGACGCCAGTTGATCCGCGACCCGTTCGCCGGCCGGCAGCTTGCGGATGGCCTCCTCGCGTATCCGGACATAGAGGTCGCGGTTGAGTGCCGTCGGATTGTCCAGCGGTGCGAAGGCCTTGAGCGCCTGATCGTCGGCCGTCGTCCACTGTGGGGTCGAGCTGTCGCCCGCGTTGATCGTCTGGCGCACCATCTTCCGTTGTTCGTTGGTCAGCAATTCCCAGAAGCTCATGGGCGGGCGTGACCAATCGGTAGAACCGGAAGCTCCGGAGCGCGCGTCCGGACCGCCCGAAGCGCGGTTGGAGCCGGCGCCCGCCTGTCCGTCGGTGCCCGCCTGCACCTGGATTCTGATCTCCCGCGTCGTGCGGCCGGCGGCATCGCTGATGAACAGGATCGGCTGGTGCGCGCTGTTGGCGTTGCGGGTGGTTAGCACCACGGTGACGACACCGTTTTGCAAAGTCGTGTCAGCCGCGGTGGTCCCGGCGTCGTAGGTGCCGATGATGCTCGCCTGCGGCAGGCCGGTGCCGCCGGACACGGTATACACGCGCCGGTCGGTGGGCTTCATCACCACGGTTGCTTCGTTCGGCACGATCCGCAACTCACCCTCGGCCCTGGGCGGTTGGCAGGCCTTCATCTCCTTCACGATGGCCGCCGCCGCGGACGCGCGCTCGACATGAACGCCTAGTCTCGACGCGGCCTGGGCAACCCTCCGGAGACTGTCCGGCAATCCCGGCGTGCTGGCAGAGGACCGCCCTGTGAATCCTCCGCGAAAGACGTCGAAAGCAGTGCCCGGGAATGTTGCTCCGGCCCCCGGAACCAAGCCGGTTAGGACGGTCGTTACCGCCGCCGGGTTGGGATCGGTCTTCGCGATCTCCCGGTCGGCGGCCCCGACCACGTCGAGCACGTGCGAGCGCAGCACCACGCCTGCGGTGTCGAGTGCCACTCGCAGTTTGACCGCCTTTTCGAGATTCGCCACCGCCCCTCCGCGAATGCGCTCGATATGCTGGGATGAGGGGTCGTCCTGACCGTAGAGGGGCGTGATGGAGTCGAGTTCGGCAAGGGCAGCGCGCAGGTTCTCGATGCCGTTGTCCAAATCCGCCTTGTCGCTCTGGGTCATCAGCAGGGGACGTTGCGCCAGAATGAGGCAGCCGATGGCCTCCGCGGCGCTGATGTAGACCATCTGGCGCGGATGGTTGTCGTAATAGGCGGCGCCGGAGAGCGTCGCGACGCTGCCCAGCCCCAAGCCTTGGGCCAGCGTCTTCGAGCCCGTATCGGTCACGCCAAGGAAAAGCGCCGTGGCCCCCAACGCGCCGGCCAGCAACGGAGTGGTATTGCGTAACGCGCTGTACTGCGCCGCGGCGTTGAGGTAGGCGAGTCGCTGCGCATCAGCGGCTTCGATCGCGGCCGGAAGCGTGCCCGTCAGCCTGATCTCCGGATGTGATCCCTGTGCCGCGCCCCCATTTTGGTCAGTCGTTTGTCCTTCGAACGTGCTGCCGAACAAGCGACTGTCATGGACCATAGGCTGAAGCGGCGCGCAGGCCACCATAATGCACGTACCGACGGTCGCAGCGATGGGACCGCGGCCGAGCCCTCTCGACACCCGCCCACATATCGGCTTTTGCCGCCCCTCTTCCTGCGAGCGTTCATTGCCTTTCTTATTCATGGGCGCTCCACACATAAGGAAATGCGCGCCATGGTAGGCAATGACATTTGGTGCGGCCTGTCAACTGTACATTTGTGCATCTGGCTAATATGGCGGTTGTGTAGCGTTGAGCTTAACCCAACGGTGCTGGCAAGCGCGACCGCATAGCGGGAGTAATTGCTGCATTGTTTGTCACTGGGTAGATGTACGGGAGAACATAGATCCCTTGGTCATTGGCGCGAAGTTGTGATGCGCAGTAGAAATAACCAATGGTCGTTATTTCACGACCAGAATTGATCCTGCGGGTGGTGCGCTGGTGCCCGCAGTTGCGGATAAGCTACCTTGACCCGGAACACATGCTGGTCGGCGGCGACATCGTCGAGGACCACATTAACTTCTGCCACGGGATCTAAGCTGGACTTTGGCCAATTTCCCGGGTTCGGATCAGCCGTGAATCCAGAAGCTCGGCTCGTTGGCGACGTAGTCGAGGGCGTGGTCGAGCGCCATGGTCGCGATCCCGAAAGGGTCTGAGGCTCCCCACCGTTCGCCATTCCACCAGAGCACCTGGACCGTGTCGCCGTCGCCGGTCGGCCGGAACCGTGCGACGGGGGCACCGGGATCATGCGAGGACACCGACGACGGCCGCCGCCAGGGCCGGGTCGACCGGCCCTTTCAGACGCAGGCGTGCCCCGCTGGGCAGGATGATCTCGAGGATCGCCGGGCTCGTGGTCGGACCCGCCGGAGGCGGCAATGGCCCACGGGGCTCCGTGACCGGCGGTTCAGTGACGCTCGGCTCCGGCGTGACGGTCACCGCGACGAAGCTGGGCGGTTCGGCCACGGCGCTCCCGCTGGCCTGCATCAGCCCTCGCCAACGGTACAGCAGGCTTTCGTGCACTCCCGGCCGGCGGAACGCCTCCTCGACCATCCGCACCTTCTCCGCCGGCGTCTATGTCCGCCGTCGCTCCGTCCCTGTCAGAACCTCGAACCGCTGATAAGCCATAATGTTTGCAACTCGTTTGCGTCCGCGCGATGACGCGCCACGCAAAACTCAGATGCCGGCCCTCACTTCGCCAAGGCGGTTCTCACCGGAGGCGTACCATGTTGTTCCGTCGCCGCGCGTTGTTCCGCAGCCTCTCGAGCCTTGCTCATTGAATCGGCCCGCCTGCCGGCTCCTACTTGCCGAGCCCCATCGCCCTCGGCAGCCACAGCGTTATTTCCGGTACATAGGTGATGGCGATCAAGGCGGCGAAAAGGGGGACCAGCCAGGGCAGGATCGCCATGGTTGTCCGCTCCACCGATAGCTTCGCCACGCGCGCCAGCACGAAAAGCACCATCCCCAGTGGCGGATGCAAGAGCCCGATCATCAGGTTCAGCACCATCACCAGACCGAAATGCAGCGGGTCGATCCCCAGCTTCAACACGATGGGCAGCAGGATCGGCACCAGGATGGTGATCGCCGCGATGGTGTCGATGAAGCAGCCGACAAACAGGATCAGCAGATTCGCCAGCAGCAGAAACACCCACTTGTTGTCGGTGAAGCCGAGTATGGCGTCCGTCATGATCTGCGCCGCCTGGCTGGCCGTCAGCAGCCAGGCGAAGATCGAAGCCGCAGTTACGATGAACAGGACCGAGGCCGTCGTCTCCACCGTGTCCAGCGTCGCCTTGGCGAGGGAGCGCAGCCGCATGGTGCGGTAGCGGACGAGCCCGAGGAACAGGGACCACAGCACCGCCGCGACCGCCGCCTCGGTCGGGGTGAACCAGCCCAGCGTCATGCCGCCGATCAGGATCACCGGCGTCATCAGCGCCATGACGGCGGAGAAGTCGAAGTACCAGTCCGCCGCCAGCAGTGCGGCCAGGGCGATGGAGATCGCCCAGTTGACCGAGACGCCGGCCAGCGTCATCAGCCACACCGCCAGCGGGAAGCTCAGCACGACGACGATCTCGACCGACGCGGCGCCCAGCCGGTGCCAGTCGAAGACCATGTCGCCGCCCCACTGGTGCCGCCGCGCATGGATGGCCACGGTCGCCATCATGAAGATCGTCATCAGCACGCCCGGAATGACACCCGCCAGGAACAGCGCGCCGATCGAGACGTTCGCCATCATCCCGTAGATCACGAAGGGCAGCGACGGCGGAATGATCGGCCCCAGCGTGGCCGAGGCGGCCGTCACCCCGACCGCGAACTCCGTCGAATAGCCATGGTCCTTCATGGCCTTGATCTCGATCGTGCCGAGACCGGCGGCATCGGCGATGGCGGTGCCGGACATGCCCGAGAAGATCACCGAGCCGACGATGTTCACCTGCCCCAGACCGCCGCGCATCCAGCCGACCAGGGCGATGGCGAAGTTGTAGATGCGGCCCGTCACCCCGGCGATGTTCATCAGGTTGCCGGCAAGGATGAAGAAGGGAACGGCCAGCAGCGGGAAGCTCTCGGCACCCGCGATCATCCGTTGGGCGAGCACGAGGTCGGGTACCGACCCGCTGACCAGAATGTAGACCAGCGAGGCCGCCGCCATGGCGACCGCAACCGGCAACCCCAGGAGCATCAGGCCGAGGAAGGAACCGATGAGGATCCACATCCGCTTACACTCCTGTTCCGTCGAAGGCTTCCGGTTTCTCCAGCACCGAATAGCCGCGGCGCCAGTTCACGACCGTCACCTGCAGCGACCGCAGGGCCATCAGCGCGCAGCCGGCGAGCACGGCATAATAGAGGAAGCCCTTGGACAGCTGGACGGTGACCATCGTCTCGTCGCCGACCACCTCGATCAGCCGCCACATCAGTTGGGTCAGATAGACGAAGAAGGCGGTGCGGATCACGTCCACCAGGGTGGAGAGGAGTCGCCCCGGCCCGTCCGGCAGGAAACGGTAGAGGATGTCCACCTGGATGTGGCGCGACAGCCGCACGCACATGGCCGAACCGACGAACACCAGCGCCACCAGGCAATAGGAGGCGATCTCCTCGGTCCAATTCAGCGAATCGTTCAGGACGTAGCGGGTGAAGAACTGAAGGAACACCGCCCCCGCCATCAGCCAGAACAGCGCAACGGTGGCCCAATCCTCGATCGCATAGTGCGACAGGTCGGCCGGGGGAGCCTCGTCCACGAAGGAATGGGCAAGTTCCTCCGGCGTGATCTGGATGTGATGTTCCTCGCCGGGCGGCTGTTGCAAGCCGGCCCCATGCGGAACCGACTGGTTAACGTAGCTCGTCATGCGGACCCCTCTGGCTTGCGGGATGGCAGGCGGCAGGCGGCGCGTCACTGCAGCGCCTGGATCGCCTCCCAGTCGGCCTTGCGGTAGCCGGCGCTCTCAGGCGTCACCGCCTTCATCACCACATCCTTGAACTCCGCCTTGTTGACCTCGGTGACGGTCAGGCCCTTCTGGCGGAAGGCCTCCACCAGCTCCTTCTCCTTCGCCTGGATTTCCGCGGTGGAACGGGCCGCCGCCTCCTGCGTCACCTCGGTGAAGGCCTGGCGGTCCTCCGGCGACAGCTTGGCCCACAGGCTCTTGGAAATGATGGTGTTCAGGCTGTCGATGATGTGACCGGTGAGGATGATCTGCTTTTGCACCTCGAAGAACTTCTTGGCCTCGATGGTGGTCAGCGGGTTCTCCTGGGCATCCACCGTGCCGTTCTGCAGGGCGAGATAGACCTCGGCGAAGGCGATTGGCGTCGGGTTGGCGCCGCAGGCCTTGGGCATCGCCAGATAAGCCGGCGCATCGGGCACGCGGATCTTCAATCCCTTCATGTCCGCGCAGCTCTGGATCGGCTTGTTGGAGGTCGTATGGCGCATGCCGTAATAGGACAGGGCGACGATGTGGTGGCCGGTCTTCTCCTCGTACCCCTTGGCGAGGGTCTTGAAGACGTCGCTCTTCGCATAGCTCAGCAGATGCTGTGGATCGCGGAAGATGTAGGGGTAGTAGGTGACGCCGATCGGGGGATAGCTGCGCGCCGCGAAGCTGGAGCCCGAGATGATCATGTCAACGGTGCCGAGCGACAGGCCCTGGTTGATGTCGGCTTCCTTGCCAAGCTGCGAGGCGGGGAACACGTCGATCTGGTAACGGCCGTTGGTACGCTTCGCGATCTCCTGCGCCGCCCAGACCGACTGGGTGTGGAAGGGCTCCGACGTCTCGTAGACATGCGCCCATTTCAGCTTGGTCTGGGCCTGGGCCGCGGACAGGACGGTGAAGGGCAGGGCCATCAGCACGGCGAAGCTCAACGCCGCGCGACGAGTGCGAGTTTCCATTGGCATTCCTTCCGATTGTGAGACGTCCCCCGGCTGGCTGGGGAACCTGGGAGGGGGGCGCCGCGCGGCGGTCGACCGCCTCGGCTAATATATCAACAGCCGATTGTTCGTGACGCAAGCCATTTTGTTGTGGTTAGGAGCTTATTTCATTGCGGGACCGGGTTAATCCAGTCGTACGGCGCCAAACATCCACGCATGCTGCAAGCGCGAAGAGTATTCATAGGAAATACTGCGGACAAATCTATCACCTCGACTTTATTCGGGCGGAGATGAATTTGCCTGAATCGGGACGGACGCTGTGCCGTCATATGAGCGGACTGCCAAGGACAACCGGAATGCCTGCCGCGTCACCGCAGCCCGTCACCGCAGCCCGTCACCGCAGCCCGATGGCCCGGTCGCGGGCGCTGAGGATATGCACGCTGATCGCGGCCTTGGCCTGCTCGGGGTTCCGCGCCTGGGTCGCCTGGATGATGGCCAGATGCTCGCGCATCGTCGGCTGAAGAACGGTGGTGTTCAGTTTGGTCTTCGACTGCTTGATCAGCCGGATCTTGATCTGGTTGACCCGGTAGGCGTCGGAAATGATGGTGTTGCCGAGCGCGTCGATGATCGTCAGATGAAGCGCCCAATCGATGTCCTGGGCTTCCTTCAGCAAGGCGGGCTGGATCCCGCCGGAGGACTCCGCTTCGGCGCAGGCGGCGATGATGCGTTCGTGGTCATCGAGCAGCGCGCGGATCGTCGCCTCCGGCGCCTCCTCGGCGAAGACCGCCACCGCTTCCCGCTCCAGGAACAGGCGGAACTGGAAGGCATCGCGGATGAGGTTGAGGTCGACATGCGCGACCTGCATGCCGCGCTGCGGGACCGTCTTCACCAGCCCCTCGGCCTCCAGGCGGGGGATCAGCTCGCGGATCGCTCCCAGCGGCAGTTCCGTCAGTTCGACCAGTTCACGCTGCGAGATGAACTGACCGGGGCGGATCTCGTCCGCCAGCAGTCGGCGGGTGAAGCTCTCGTAAGCCCGGCTGCGCAGGTTGACCGTTTCCCGGTCGCGTTTGGCGGAGGTCTTCATCCGTATGCTGTCCTGTCAGGCGGCTCCGTTCAGGCGGCCTTTTCCGCGAAGACCCGGTCGTAGAGGTGGCCGAGGGTCGCGGCGTCCGCCAGCGACATAGGCAGCAAAGGCGCTCTCACCGTCAACCATGCACTCTCGCCGGTGGTGTGCGACACCAGCGCTTTCACCGCCGGGGTGACCGGGTAGCGCAGCACCGCGTCCACCAGCTCGACCAGCGCCGTGTCGTCGCGGCCCTGGTGGACCACGGCCCGCAGCCTGTGCGGCACCAGATTGGCCATGCCGGAGATGGCGCCCTGGCCGCCATCCCGCACCGCCTGGGCCAGCACCCGCTCGTCGCCGATCAGCACGGCGAGGTCATGGCGATGGGCGGCGAGCAGCTCCTGGCTGTAGCCCCAGTCGCCGGCGGAATCCTTGACCCCGGTGATCGCCTGCGGGAAGGCGGCCTTCAGCCGGCCGATCAGCGCGATGGACAGCGGAACCGCGGTGACAGAGGGGATGTGGTACAGGATGATGTCGCGCGCCCGGTCACCCAGATCGGTGATGAGGTCGGAGAACCATGCGAACAGCCCGTCATCCGATACGCCCTTGAAGTAGAAGGGCGGGGCGACCAGCAGCGCCCGCACCCCGGCGTCGAGCAGCTGGTTGGCCTGGGTGAGCGCGTCGTGCAGCGACGCGGCGATGACCCCGCCGACCACATGGCTGCGGAAATCGATGCCGGCACCCTTCAGCGCGCCGATCATCTGGTCGCGCGCCACTTGACCGAGCAGCGGCCCCTCCCCCGTGGTGCCGAACAGGGTGACCGAGTCGCAGCCGTTGGCGAGGCACCAGGTGGCATGGCGGGTCAGGCGGGCCAGATCCACGCTTCCGTCCTCCAGGAACGGCGTGGTCAGCGCGCAGGACAGGCCGAAGCGGCCAGTGGATTGATTCACTTTGCATTTCTCCAAGAGGCGGCTGAAGGCTCGGCCGGACGACCGGCGCTCTACCACTAACATGTTACTAGGATGTTTTTCGTTTGCAAGGGGTGCGCGCAAGAATTATACGTTGACCAAGCAATCAAATCGGTGGCGGTGCGGATTCGTGTCGCTCAAACTATCCGCCATGTGCCGGTCCAATCCGGGTGTCCGCACCGATCGGGGCCCGACGACAAGAGGCTCAGGCGATAACGGGGAGGAGTGCATGTTGACGTCGAACGGAATGTGTTTGTCGCGCCGCCGGCTTCTGGCGTCGGGTGCAGCGGCCGGGGCACTGGGTCTGAGTGGTCTCGGCCTGCCGGCTTTCGCCCAGACCGGTGGGGTCAACTGGCGCAAATATGCCGGCAGCAAGATCGAGGTGAACCTGATCAAGAGCCCGCGCGGCGAAACATTGAGCAAGTACCAGAAGGAGTTCGAGGAACTGACCGGCATCACCGTGGTGTCGGAACAGACCCCGGAACAGCAGCAGCGCCAGAAGGCGGTGATTGAGCTGACCTCGGGCCGGCCGAGCTTCGACGTCGTTCACATCAGCTATCACGTCCAGAAGCGTCAGTTCGAAAAGGGCAAATGGCTGGCCGACCTGACGCCCTTCATCAAGGATCCGTCGCTGACCGACGCCGGCTTCCTCGATGATTTCTCCGAAGCCGGGGTGACCTTCGCCCGCAGCCCGGAGGGCGGGATCGGGGCGCTGCCCTTCTCGGTCGATTACTGGATCGTCTACTGGAACAAGGATCTGTTTGCGAAGAAGAACCTGTCCTTCCCCAAGACCTTCGACGAGATGGTGGCCGCCGCCGCTGCGCTGACCGATCCGGCGAGCCAGACCTACGGCTTCGTCGCCCGCGGCATGAAGAACGCCAACACGCCGGTGTGGACCAGCCTGCTGCTGGGCTATGACCAGTACAGCGTCGACGCCAACCGCAACCTGCTGACCGACACGCCCGAGGCCGTCGAGGCGGCCAAGCTCTACCAGACGCTGATGACCAAGTCGGCGCCGCCGGGCGTTACCGGCTTCAACTGGGCGGAATGCCAGTCGGCCTTCCTCCAGGGCCGCGTCGGCATGTGGTTCGACGGCGTCGGCTTCGCCCCGCCGCTGGAGGATCCGGAAAAGTCGCGCGTCGTCGGCAAGGTCGGCTACGGCCTGATGCCCAAGGGGCCGAAGGCGCACGCCGCCGCGACCACCGGCGACGGCATCGGCGTCACCGCGGCGTCGAAGAACAAGGAAGCCGCCTACCTCTATTGCCAATGGGCGACCGGCAAGCTGATGGGCGCCCGCCTGCTGCAGGCCGGGGCCGGCGTGCCGTTCCGCAACTCGGTCCTGTCGGATGCGGAAGTCCGCAAGGGCGTGAAGATGCCGGCGGCCTGGGTCGATGCCGTGGTTGAGTCGGCGAAGATCAGCCGCCTCACCCTGCCGGTCATCATCCCGGTCACCGAGTTCCGCGACGTGCTGGGCGGGGCGCTGACCAACATGATCTCCGGCAGCGATCCCGCGGCCGAGCTGAAGCGGGCCACCGCCGACTTCAAGCCGATCCTCGAGCGTAGCGAGAAGACGTGAGCATCCTGGCCTCTTCCGACCGTGTGGTCGGTGCCGCTTCCGTCGACAGGACGAAGCGGCTTCGGCCCTCCTACTGGCCCTTCGTGGTGCCGGCGCTGATCGTCGTCGTCGGGGTCATCATCTTTCCCTGGGTCTTCACCTTGTGGATGAGCGCCATGGAGTGGCGCATCGGCGAGGAGCAGCGTTTCGTCGGCCTGCAGAACTATGTCCGGCTGTTCACCGACCTGCGCTTCCTGGAGGCGATGGGCCACACGCTGGTCTACACCGCGCTGTCGGTGGTGGCGCCGCTGGTGCTCGGCACCGCGGCGGCGCTGGCCTTCAACACCAAGCTGCCGGCCCGCGGCCTGCTGCGCGGCATCTTCGTCATGCCGATGATGGCCACCCCGGTCGCCATCGCGCTGGTGTGGACGATGATGTTCCACCCGCAGCTGGGGGTGCTGAACTACCTGCTGTCGCTGATCGGTATCGGGCCGCTGCAATGGGTCTATCACCCCAACACGGTGATCCTGTCGCTGGTGCTGGTGGAGACCTGGCAATGGACGCCGCTGGTGATGCTGATCGTGCTGGGCGGTCTGGCGGCGTTGCCGACCGAGCCGTACGAGAGCGCGCAGATCGACGGCGCCACCGCCTGGCAGCGTTTCCGCTACCTGACCCTGCCGATGATCAAGCCCTTCCTGATGGTGGCGGTGATCATCCGCACCATCGACGCGCTGAAGAGCTTCGACATCCTCTACACCATCACCCAGGGCGGGCCGGGCACGGCGTCGGAGACGATCAACCTGTATCTCTACAGCGTCGCCTTCACCTACTACGACATCGGCTACGGCTCGGCCATCGCGGTGGTGTTCTTCGTGCTGATCATCATGCTGTCGCTGATCCTGCTGTACCTGCGCCAGCGCAGCGCCTGGAACACGGGAGACGGGCAATGAGCCGGCCGCTGAGAAAGCTACTGGACAAGGCCGGCATGGCTGTCTGCGTCCTGCTGCTGGTGTCGCCGGCGCTGCTGTTCTTCATCTGGATGCTGTCGCTGTCGCTGAAGTTCGAGATCGACAACGGCGCCTATCCGCCGATCCTGATCCCGGAGCGCTTCGCCTGGAAGAACTACACGACGATCTTCGAGGGCAACAGCTTTCTCCTGTATTTCTGGAACAGCCTGATCGTCACCGGGGCGGCCACGCTGTTCGCGCTGCTGGTCGGCGTGCCGGCCGGCTACGGCATCGCCCGGATGCGGGCGCACAAGTCGGCGGTGGTCATCATGATCGCGCGGATGACGCCGGGCCTGTCCTTCCTGATCCCGCTGTTCCTGCTGTTCCAATGGCTGGGTCTGCTCGGCACGCTGTGGCCGCAGATCATCATCCATCTGGTCGTCACCGTGCCCATCGTGATCTGGATCATGATCGGCTATTTCGAAACGACGCCGATGGAGCTGGAGGAGGCCGCGATGGTCGACGGCGCCACGCGCTGGCAGATCTTCGCCAAGGTGGCGCTGCCGATCGCCAAGCCCGGCATCGTCGTCGCCTTCATCCTGTCGGTGATCTTCTCCTGGAACAACTTCGTCTTCGGCATCGTGCTGGCCAGCCGCGAGACGCGGACCCTGCCGGTCGCCGTCTACAACATGCTGTCCTTCGAGCAGGTGAGCTGGGGGCCGCTGGCCGCCGCCGCACTGGTGGTGACGCTGCCGGTGCTGATCCTGACCGTGGCCGCCCAGCGCCAGATCGTGGCCGGCCTGACCGCCGGCGCCGTCAAGGGCGGCTGATCCATCCCAAGAAAGAGACGACCCCATGGCCTCCGTCAGCATCCGGAACGTCCGCAAATCCTACGGCACGGTCGAGATCATCAAGGGCGTGTCCATCGACATCCAGGACGGCGAGTTCGTCATCCTGGTCGGCCCGTCGGGCTGCGGCAAATCCACCCTGCTGCGCATGATCGCCGGGCTGGAGGAAATCAGCGGCGGCACCATCGCCATCGACGACCGCGTGGTCAACGACATGCCGCCGAAGGATCGGGACATCGCGATGGTGTTCCAGAACTACGCGCTCTACCCGCACATGACCATCGCCGACAACATGAGCTTCGCGCTGCGGCTGAAGAACACGTCCAAGAGCGAGATCGCCGCCAAGGTGGAGCGGGCGGCCGGAATCCTCGGCCTCGGGCCGTTGCTGGGCCGCTTCCCGCGCCAGCTTTCCGGCGGCCAGCGCCAGCGCGTCGCGATGGGCCGCGCCATCGTCCGCGACCCCAAGGTCTTCCTGTTCGACGAGCCGCTGTCCAATCTCGACGCCAAGCTGCGGGTGCAGATGCGCACCGAGATCAAGGAGATGCACCAGCGGCTGAAGACAACCACCGTCTATGTCACCCATGACCAGATCGAAGCCATGACGATGGCCGACAAGATCGTGGTGATGCATGACGGCATCATCGAGCAGATCGGCGCACCGCTCGATCTCTACGACAACCCGGCCAACATGTTCGTCGCCGGCTTCATCGGCTCGCCCGCCATGAACTTCATTCCTGGCAGCATCGGCGGCGACGGCTTCACCACCGAGGCCGGCGACCGCCTGCCGCTGAGCGGGCGCGTGCCGGCGGCGTCGGAGGGGCGCCCTGCCGTCTATGGCGTGCGGCCGGAGCATTTCCGCCTCGCCGACGAGGGGCTGGCTGCCGAGGTGGTGGTGGTCGAGCCGACGGGGTCGGAAACCCAGATGGTCCTGCGTCCTCTCGGAACCAAGGCGGGCCAAGTGGGGACAGGCCAACTGGGAACAGGCCGCGAGGATCGTCGGCGCGAACTGACCTGGGTCCTGCGCGAGCGCACCGGCGCCCGGCCGGGCGAGGTGGTACGGATCGCCCCCGACCCGGCGCTGGCCCACCTGTTCAACCCCGACACCGGGATGCGGCTGTGATAGCCCTGCCGACCAGAAGCCTTGGCCGCACCGGCATCGCTGTCTCGGAGATCGGCTTCGGCGCCGCGCCGCTGGGCGACCTGTACGGCCATCTCGACGAGGCCACCGCCGTCGGGGCCGCCGTTGCTGCCCTGTCGGCAGGGGTGACGCTGCTCGACACTTCGCCGCTCTATGGTCACGGCTTGGCGGAGGCGCGTTGCGGTGCCGCCCTGCGTCAGGCCGGGCGGAACGGCGTCGTGCTCTGCACGAAGGTCGGGCGCTGGATGGACCCAACCCAGGGCAGGGGCGACGGGTCGGGCTATGCCGGCGGCTTTCCGCACCGGGCGGTGATCGACTATTCCTATGACGGCACGCTGCGGTCGGTGGAACAGTCGCTGCTGCGGCTCGGCACCGACCGCATCGACGTGCTGCTGATCCATGACGTCGATGTCTGGACCCATGGCGCCAACCGCATCGAGGCGCGCTTCGCCGAGGCGATGGACGGCGCCTATCGGGCGCTCGACCGGCTGCGCGCCGACGGCACGGTCAAGGCGATCGGCGTCGGGGTCAACGAGGCGGAAATATGCGTCCGCTTCGCGAAGGCCGGCGATTTCGATGCCATGATGCTGGCCGGGCGCTATTCCCTGCTGGAACAGCCGGCGCTTGAGGAATTCCTGCCGCTGGCCCAGGCCAAGGGCATCGGCGTGATGCTGGGCGGCGTGTTCAATTCCGGCATCCTCGCCAGCGGGGCGGTGCCCGGCGCCAAGTACAATTACGGCCCGGCCCCGGACGGCATCATGGAGCGGGTCGGGCGGATCGAGGCGGTCTGCCGTGCCCATGGCGTGCCGCTCGCCACCGCGGCGCTGCGCTTCGCGCTGGGGCATCCTGCGGTGTCGTCGGTGGTGCTGGGGGCAGTGACCGCCGACGAGGTGCAGCGCAACCTCGCCGCCATGGCGGCAGTCGTGCCGGGCGCGCTGTGGTCCGACCTGAAGGGGGAAGGGCTGCTGGGGGCGGACGTGCCGGTGCCCGGCTGAACGAACAGGGATAAAATGTCATGCTGAAAGGACTGGACCCGCTTCTGTCTCCCGACCTGCTGTGGGTGCTGGCCGCCATGGGGCACGGCGACGATCTGGCGCTGGTCGATGCCAACCATCCGGCGGAGACCATCGCCCGCGCCACCACATCCGGCCGGCTGATCACGCTGCCGGGTGTGACGATGGCGCGGGCCGCCCGCGGCATCCTCAGCGTGTTTCCGCTCGACGGCTTCGTGCCCGACCCGGTGCGGCGGATGCAGGTGGTGGGCGATCCTGCCGCACTGCCTGCCGTGCAGGACGAGGTGCAGGCCGAGATCGACCGCGCCGAGGGCCGCGCGCTGCCCTTGCAGGGGATCGAGCGTTTCGCCTTCTATGACGCCGCCCGCCGTGCCTTCGCTGTCGTGCAGGTCGGTGACCCGCGACCCTATGGCTGCTTCCTGCTGCGCAAGGGCGTCATCGCCGGCGACATGCCGTAACCAGATCCAAACTCAAAATCCGGAACCCGACATGATCCAGTTCCCCGTGGATGTGACCCGCACCCTTCCCAACGACGGCTATGCCGGCGCCCTGGCCGGGCGGGTCTGGCGGCCGGGCATCGGCCCGTCGGTGGTGGCGGTGCGCGCCGACGGCGTGTACGACGTGACCGCCTCCTTCCCCACCATGAGCGAATTGGCCGCCCGGCCCGACCCGGCCGCGGACCTCGCCGTGGCGGCGGGAGAGCGCATCGGCGCGCTGGCCGACATTCTCGCCAACACGCCGCCGGACGGTCGTAATGCCGGCGCTCCCTGGCTGCTGGCGCCGACCGACCTTCAGGTGTTGAAGGCTGCCGGCGTCACCTTCGCCGTGTCGATGCTGGAGCGGGTGATCGAGGAGCGCGCCCGTGGCAATCCCGACGCCGCCGAGGCGATCCGCGCCGAGGTGCAGCGGCTGGTCGGCGACGATCTGGCGGCGCTGAAGCCCGGCTCCGAAGCGGCGATGAGCCTGAAGGAGGTGCTGATCGCCCAGGGCGCCTGGAGCCAGTATCTGGAGGTCGGCATCGGCCCCGATGCGGAGGTCTTCACCAAGGCGCCCGTCCTGTCGGCGGTCGGCACGCTGATGGATGCCGGGCTGCACCCGAAATCGACCTGGAACAACCCGGAGCCGGAGGTGGTGCTGATCGTCGCCCCCGATGGCCGCATCACCGGGGCGACGCTGGGCAACGACGTCAACCTGCGCGATTTCGAAGGGCGCTCGGCCCTGCTGCTGTCGAAGGCGAAGGACAACAACGCGTCCTGCGCCATCGGTCCCTTCATCCGCTTCTTCGACAAGACATTCACGCTGGACGACGTGCGGACGACCGATGTCGCCCTGACGGTCGAGGGGCCGGAGGGCTTTCAACTGTCGGGCCTGTCGTCCATCTCCCGCATCAGCCGCGATCCGGAGGACCTCGTCGCCCAGACCATCGGCCCGGTCCATCAGTATCCCGACGGCTTCGCCCTGTTCCTCGGCACCATGTTCGCGCCCACCCAGGACCGCGACAATCCCGGCGGCGGCTTCACCCACAAGGAGGGCGACATCGTCACCATCGCGGCGCCCAAGCTGGGCGCGCTGGTCAACCGCATGCGGCCGAGCGACGCCTGCGAGCCCTGGAGCACGGGCATCGTCGAGCTGATGCGCTCGCTGGTCCGGCGGGGGGCGCTGAGGGGGTGATTGGGGCCTCTCCCTCTCCCCGGGGGGGGAGAGGGGATTTGACGGATCGTGACCCATCACATCACGGCGCCGATCTGCCAGGGCACGAATTCGTTGTCGCCGATGCCGTTCTCCTCGCTGCGGGTGCGGTGGCCCGACGCGGTTTCCAGCATCAGGCGGAGCAGGGCGGCGCCGGCCTCCGCCACGCTGGTGCCGCCGTCCAGCACGGCGCCGCCGTTGAAGTCCATATCCTCGCCCATGCGGGCATAGAGCGCGCTGTTGGTGGCGATCTTCAGGGACGGCGTCGGCTTGCAGCCGTAGGTCGAGCCGCGGCCGGTGGTGAAGGCGATCAGATTGGCGCCGCCCGCCACCTGACCGGTGGCCGACACCGGGTCGTAGCCGGGCGTGTCCATGAAGACGAGGCCGTGGTCGGTCACCGGCTCGGCATAATCCACCACGGCGTTCAGGCGGGTGCCGCCGCCCTTGGCGACCGCGCCCAGCGATTTCTCCAGGATGGTGGTGATGCCGCCGGCCTTGTTGCCGGGCGACGGGTTGTTGTTCATGTCGCCCTTGTGCATGCGGGTGTAATCCTCCCACCAGCGGATGCGGTCCATCAGCTTTTCGGCGACGGCGGGGGAAGCGGCGCGGGCGGTCAGCAGATGCTCGGCGCCATAGATCTCCGGCGTTTCGGACAGGATGGCGGTGCCGCCATGGGCGACCAGCAGATCGACCGCGGCGCCCAGAACCGGGTTGGCGGTGATGCCGGAATAGCCGTCGGAGCCGCCGCATTGCAGCCCGACCGTCAGGTGACTCGCCGGCACCGGCTCGCGCCGGATGTCGTTGGCGATGGGCAGCATGGCACGGACCAGGGCGACGCCGCGCTCGATCGTCTCGCGGGTGCCGCCTTCCTCCTGGATGGTCAGGGTGGCGATCAGCCCGTCCGGGCGCGGCGCCAGCGTCTGGGCCAGGGGCGCGATCTGGTTCATCTCGCAGCCCAGCCCGATCAGCAGCAGCCCGGCGAAATTGGCGTGGTCGGCATAGCCGCGGAGCGTGCGGCGCAGGATCGCCATGCCTTCGCCGGTGCCGTTCATGCCGCAGCCGGTGCCATGGACGATGGCGACCACCCCGTCGACATTCGGGTAATCGGCCAGCGCAGTCCCGTTGAAGGCATCGGCGATGCGCTTGCAGACGGTGGCGGAGCAGTTCACGCTGGCGATGACACCGATGTAGTTGCGGGTGGCGACCTGCCCCGACGGCCGGCGGATGCCGAGGAAGGTCGCCGGCTCCCCACCGCGCTCGGCCTCGACGATGCGGGTGGAGCCATGGTCGAGCCGGGCCTCTCCCATGCCGAGATTGTGGACGTGGACATGCTGGCCGGGCTCGATCGGTTGGGTGGCGACGCCGATCACCTGTCCGTATTTGACCACCGGTTCGCCGGGCGCCACCGCGCGGATGGCGATCTTGTGGCCGCTGGGGATGGTGGCGGCGGCGGTGCCGGCGAAGCTGCCGACGCCGACCGGGCTGCCCGCCGGGATCTCGCGGGTGGCGACCGCCACGCTGTCCGACGGGTTCAGCAGGAGAAGTTCGGGAACGGAAGTCGGCATCGGTCAGGTCCTTGGATAAGGAAATCGAGGATGGCGGATTTCGTCAGTCCAGCCGGTAGAAGGTCGCGGCATTGCCGCCGAACACGGCGGGATGCGCCTCCGCGGGGATCAGTCGGCGGCACATGTCCAGCCAGCCGGGATAGTCGCCGGCGAGCCGCAGGACCGGCCAGTCGCTGCCCCAGATCAGCCGGTCGGTGCCGAAGAGCGCGATCAGCCGCCGGACATAGGGGTGGATGTCGTCGATGCCGGTGCGCCCGCCCGCCTCGGTCAGCAAACCGGACAGCTTGCACCAGACATTGGGCAGGGCGGCGAGGGCGCCCATGTCCTCCGCCCAGCCGAGGGTGCCGCCGCTGGCGATCTCCGGCTTGGCGGCATGGTCGATGACGATGGACAATGCCGGGTGGCGCCGGGCGAAGCGCAGCAGCGACGGCAGGTGGCGCGGCAGGACCAGTGCGTCGAAGCTCAGCCCCATCTCGGCCATCGCCGATGCCGCCGGGTCGATGGCGGCATCGTCGAGCCAGTCGGATGCCTCCGCCTGAACCATCGGCCGCAGCCCCTTCAGCTTTGGGTGGGCGGCGAGTCCCCGCACCCGCTGCGGCGCGTCCGGCGCCTTCAGGTCGGTCCAGCCGACCACGCCGCGGATGAAGCTGTGCCGGGCGGCGAGGTCGAGCATGAAGTCGGTATCGGCTTCGCTGCACAGGGTCTGGACCAGCACCGTGCCGTCGACACCGCTCTCCAGCAGCAGCGGCAGCAGGTCGGGCGGCAGGAAGTCGCGGTGGATGGGGCCGAGATCCGGCGGCGGCCATTCGCCCCGGCGGGCGGCCATCAGCCAGAAATGCTGGTGGGCGTCGATGCGCATCGCTTACCCCTCCACCGGAACAGGCGCCGCCTCATCCAGCAGGCCGCGTGACTTCAACGCCTGCCAGAAGGCGGCAGGGATCGGCGCCTGTGCCCAGGCAAGGTTGGTCGCCAACTGGCCGGCGTTGCGCACCCCGGTGACGCAGGAGGCCACCGCCGGATGGGCCAGCGGGAATTGCAATGCTGCGGCGGGAAGCTCCACGTCGAACTCGCGGCAGGCGGCGGCGAGCGCCTCCACCCGCGCCACCGTCTCCGGCGGGGCGTCGGCATAGTTGAACTTGCCATTGCCGGCGAGGATGCCGGAATTGAACACCCCGGCGGCGACGATCCGCGTGCCAGTGGCGAGGCAGCGCTCCAGGAAGGGCGACAGGCTGGACTGTTCCAGCAGGGTGTAGCGGCCGGCCAGCATGGTGCAGTCGAGATCGACTTCGCTCATGGCATCCAGCGCCACCTCCCATTCGTTGACGCCCAGGCCGATCGCCGCCACCGCGCCGTCGCTCCGCAACTCCTCCAGCGCACGGAATCCGCCGCCGCGTGTCAGCGCGTCCCAGTGATGGGCATGGGCATCGCCATGGGTGACACGGCCGATGTCGTGGACATAGAGGACGTCGATGCGGGCAAGGCCGAGGCGCTGGAGCGAATCCTCCACCGAGCGCAGGATGCCGTCGCGGGAGTAATCATAGACCGGGTGGAAGGGCAGGGGATCGGCCCAGCCGTCGGCATCGACGCCATGGACCCGCGCACCGTCGGCATTCGGGCGGATCAGCCGGCCGACCTTGGTGGACAGCACGAAGTCGTCGCGCGGCCGGTCGCACAGCGCGGCGCCCAGCCGCCGCTCCGACCGGCCATAGCCGTAATAGGGGGCGCTGTCGAAATAGCGGATGCCGGCATCCCAGGCCGCCTCGACGAGCCGATCGGCCTCGGCCGGATCGGTGGGGCGGTAGAGCCCGCCCAACTGCGCACAGCCGAGCCCCGTCACCGGGAGTGACAGGCCGGAGCGCGGCAGGGTGCGGCGGTCGGTCAAATTCATCGGGATCGCCTCGACTGCGAAGAACGCGATAGGGGAGAAAGTGGCGTGCGCGGCGAGGGACCGGGCGCCGCGCACGCCCAAGGCCAGGAGAAGAGGATGCGGGGCTCAGTACAGGACGTTCTGGGCTTCCGGCGTCGCCAGATTGGCCTTGGTCACCAGCACCACGCCGGTGTCGAGCGCCTTTTCGACCTTCTCGCGTTTGGTCAGCTTGACCGCCGTCTGCACCCCCAGATAGCCCATCTGGTAGGAGCCCTGGACGGCGATGGCTTCCAGCGTGCCGTCCTTGACGAAGCCCTGGAGATCCTGGTTGCCGTCGAAGCCGACGGCGACGATGTGGCCGGCCTTGCCGCTCTGGGCCAGCGCGCGGCCCATGCCGATGGCGGTCGGCTCGTTGGCGCCGAAGATGCCCTTCAGGTCGGGGTTGGCGGCCAGCACGTCGGTGGTCTGGTTCAGCGCCGTCGCCATCTGCGACTGCGAATAGAAGGGACCGACGATCTCCAGCTTGGAATGGTCCTTGATGTATTTGGTGAAGCCGCCGACCCGGCCGATCTCCGACCCGGCGCCGGCGACATAGGACATGACGGCGATCCTGCCGCTGGTGCCGACCTTGTCGATCAGCGCCTTGGCGCACAGCTCGCCCGCCTTGACGTTGTCGGTGGACAGCATGGCCTGGTAATACTGCTTGCCGGCGTCGGAAACGGGGGAGTCGATCAGCACCACCGGGATCTTCGCCTCCCACGCCTTCTTCAGGACCGGGACCAGCGCGTCGGGATCGGAGGGGGCCAGCACGATGCCGGCGACCTTCCGGTTCACCGCGTTCTCCACCATGTTGACCTGATCGGCGATGGCCGATTCCGCCGCCGGACCCTGGAAGGTCATGGTGTAGCCGTCCGCCTCCTTCTGGGCAGTGGCGGCGCCCTTCTGCACATTCTGCCAGAAGGTGGAGTTCACGGTCTTCACCACCACCGCGATTTCTTTATCCGCAGCCAACGCCGAGCCGGCGGCGAGAGCGATGGCGGACGCCAGACAGGCCGAAACGAAGCGCTTCATGGTTTCACTCCCTGTTGGATCGTTTGCTTTTGGACGAGCCGGTCAGCGCCGGTTGCGGATCTGGTCGATCCAGACGGTCAGCAGGATGACCAGGCCGATGATGATCTGCTGGGTGAAGGACGACACGCCGTTCATGTTCAGCCCGTTGCGCAGGATGCCGATCACGAAGGCGCCGATGGCGGTGCCGGAGATCGTGCCGACCCCGCCGATCAGCGAGGTGCCGCCGATGACCGCGCTGGCGATGGCGTCCAGCTCGTACATCACGCCTTCGTTGGGCTGGGCGGTGACGAGACGGGACATCAGCACGCAGCCGGTCAGGCCGGCCAGCGTGCCGGACAGCACATAGGTGAACAGGGTGACGCCGGCGACGTTGACGCCGGACAGCCGCGCCGCCTCCGCGTTCGAGCCAACGGCGTAGATGTGGCGGCCCAGCGTGGTGCGGCTCAGCATCACCGCGACGGCGATGGCGATGACCACCATCAGCACCACCGGATAGGGGATGCCGGGGAAGACCACGTCGGGAAAGCCGTCCTCGCCGATGCGGACGATGCGGAACATGGCGCCGTTGCCGAGCTCGCCGAAGGATTCGCCCAGGCCCGACACGGCGCGGGCGCCGGTGATCTGCAAGGCGACGCCGCGCGCCACCATCATCATGCCCAGCGTGGCGATGAAGGGCGGCAGCTTCAGCCGCGTCACGCACAGCCCGTTCAGCAGGCCGCAGAAGGCGCCGACCAGAATGCCCAGCCCCATGCCCAGCGGCACCGGCGCCCCCGCCTTCACCGCCAGCGCCGCCACCACGCCCGCCAGCGCCAGGACGGACCCGACCGACAGGTCGATGCCGCCGGTGATGATGACGCAGGTCGCGGCGATGCCGAGATAGGCGATGGACGTCACCTGCAAGGCAATGGTCATGCCGTTGCCGACGCTGAGGAAGGCGTCGCTGGTCATGGAGAAGACGGCGACCAGAACCAGAAGCCCGGCGAGCGCGGCGAATTTCTGGATGAGATCCTTGCGCCGGTCGTTCATCACCCGGCCATTCATCGCCTGCGGGCCGTCGCTTGTGGGCCGGCGCGGGGAAGCGGCTGTCTCAAGAAGCTTGGTGGTGGGATTGCTCATGGCGTTTCGGCTCCCGGCGCCGCCGGGCGGCCATGGCCCGAGGCGAAATGCATGATGTCTTCCTGGCTGGTCTCGCGCGTGTTCAGCACGGCGGTGATCCGCCCTTCGTGGAAGACGGCGACACGGTCGGTCAGGCCGAGGATCTCCGGCAGTTCGGAGCTGATGAGGACCACGCCGATCCCCTCGGCGGCCAGCCGGTCGAGAAGCTGGTAGATGGCGAACTTGGCGCCGACGTCGATGCCGCGCGTCGGCTCGTCGAAGAACAGGATGCGCGACTGGCGGAACAGCCACTTGGCGATGACGATCTTCTGCTGGTTGCCGCCGGACAGCAGCCGGGCCACCTGATGCGGCGACGGCGTGCGGATCGACAGCATCTGGATGTAGCGCCAGGCCGCCTGTTCCTCCGCCTTGCGGTCGATGAAGCCGAGCGCGTTGGACACCGCGCCCATGTTGGCCAGCGTCAGGTTCTGGGTGACCGACATCTTGACCGCCAGCCCATGGCTCTTGCGGTCCTCCGACAGGTAGGCGATGCCGTGGGCGATGGCGTCGCGCGGGGTCTTCACCGTGATCTCGCGGCCGCCCAGCCGGATGGTTCCGGCATCCGGCGGGTCGGCGCCGAAGATCGCCCGCGCCACCTCGGTCCGGCCGGCGCCCATCAGCCCGGCGAAGCCCAGGATCTCGCCGCGCCGCAACTCGAACCCGACATCGTGGAAGACGCCGCGGCGGGTTAGTCCGCGCACCTCCATCAGCACGTCGGATGTCGGAACGGAGGTGCGCTCCGGGAACTTGTCGTCCAGCGAGCGGCCGACCATCAGTGCCACGATCTCGTCGATGCAGGTCTCGGCGAAAAGGCGGGTATCGACGTAGCGGCCGTCGCGCAGCACAGTCACCCGGTCGACGATCAGCGCCATCTCGTCCAGCCGGTGGGAGATGTAGACGATCCCCACCCCCTGGTCCTTCAGTTCGCGGATCACCTGGAACAGCAGGGCGGTTTCGGATTCGGTCAGGGACGAGGTCGGCTCGTCCATGATGACGATCTCGGCGTTCAGCGACAGCGCCTTGGCGATCTCCACCATCTGGCACTGGGCGACCGACAGCGATTTGACGGGCGCTTCGGGGCGGATGTCGACGCCCAGCCGGTCGAGGCAGGCCTGGGCCTGCCGGCGCAGCGCGGCGCGATCCACGAAGCATTTGCCGGGCCAGCCGCGTTTCGGCTCCCGCGCCAGGAAGATGTTCTCGGCCACGCTCAGATGCGGGACGAGGTTGAGTTCCTGGTGGATGATGGCGATGCCCGCCCGCTCGGCGTCGAGCGAGGAGGCGAAGCGCCGGACCTCGCCCTTGTAAGTGATTCTGCCCTCGTCGGGCTGGTATTGGCCGCTGATGATCTTCATCAGCGTCGATTTGCCGGCCCCGTTCTCGCCGCAGAGCGCGTGGACCTCGCCCCGGCGCAGGTCAAAGCCGACGCCGTCCAGCGCCAGCACGCCGGGGAACCGCTTGATGATGCTGTCCAGCCGCAGCAGCTCGGTTCCCGCCAAACCATGGCGGAACCGGCCGGGGGCCGTGTCGAGCGACGCTTGCTGCATGGCACCTCCCCATCCGGTGCGTCCGGCATTTCCGGGCCGCACCGTCTGGCTGCGTTGTCGAGCAAACCGCTTGGTCCGGCCGGCAGTGCCGTTCGTCAGGTCACGGCCGGTACGGCGTCATTCCGCCGCGTACACCTGCTGGCGCTGACGGCCGAGGCCCTGGATCTCCAGCTCGATCCGGTCGCCAGGCTTCAGGTAGGCCGGCGGCTTCAGCCCCAGCCCGACGCCCGGCGGCGTGCCGGTGGAGATGACGTCGCCGGGCTGGAGGCTCATGAACTGCGACAGGTAGGAGACGATGTGGGCGACGCCATAGACCATCGTCCGGGTCGAGCCGTTCTGGTAGCGGTGGCCGTTGACCTCCAGCCACATGTCCAGCGCCTGCGGATCGGGAACCTCGTCCTTCGTCACCAGCCAGGGGCCGATGGGACCGAAGGTGTCGCAGCTCTTGCCCTTGGTCCACTGGCCTTGGCGCTCGATCTGGAACTCACGCTCCGACAGGTCGTTGACGACGCAATAGCCGGCGACATGGTTCAGCGCCTCGGCCTCCGACACGTATTTGGCGGTCTTGCCGATGACGACCCCCAACTCCACCTCCCAGTCGGTCTTGGTCGAGCCGCGCGGGATCTCCACCGGATCGTCCGGACCCTGGATGGCGGAGGTCGCCTTCATGAAGATCACCGGCTCCGACGGGACGGCCGCCCCGGTTTCCGCGGCATGGTCGGAATAGTTGAGGCCGATGCAGACGAACTTGCCGGTGCCTGCCACGCAAGGACCCAGGCGGGTGGAGGCGTCGACCACCGGCAGGCTGTCCACCGGCAATGCCGCGATCTCCGCCAATCCTTCGGGCAGCAGCCAGCGGCCGGCAATGTCGTCGACATGGGCGGACAGGTCGCGGATGCGGCCCTGGGCGTCCAGCAGTCCAGGATTCTCGGCCGCCCGCGGGCCATGGCGCAGAAGTTTCATCGAGCGTTTCCCGAGTTTCTTGTCGTGATTGCGGACCGGCCGGGCCGATCGGGTGCCGGTCAGGTATTGGACCAGCCGCCGTCGATGGCGATGGCCTGCCCGGTCATGAAGGAGGAGTCGTCGGACGCGAGATAGACGGCGAGCTTCGCCACCTCCTCCGCCGTGCCCAGCCGGCCCATCGGCTGGCGGGCGATGAACGCTGCGCGCGCGGTGTCGTAATCGCCCAGCGCCCGCATGCGGTCATGCAGCGAGGGGCTGTCCACCGTGCCGGGGCAGATGGCGTTCACGCGGATGCCGCGGGTGACGTAATCGGCGGCAACCGACTTGGTCAGGCCGATCACCGCCGCCTTGGTGGTGCCGTAGATGAAGCGGTTCGGCGCCCCGATGATGGAGGAGGCGACCGACGACATGTTGACGATCGATCCGCCGCCCGCCTCCAGCATTCCCGGAAGGAAGGCGCGGATCATCCGGTACATCGAGCGGACGTTGAGCGTGACGGCGAAGTCGAAGGCATCCTCGTCGCAGTCCAGCACCGTGCCGGCATGGACATAGCCGGCGCAGTTGAACAGCACCGACGGCGCCGGCACATCCGCCGCGAAGGCGCGGATCGCCGCCGGGTCGCAGACGTCGAGGCGGCGGGTGGTGATGCCGGGCATCCCGGCCAGTTCCGACAGCAGGCCGTCGTTGATGTCGGTCGCCACCACGCTGGCGCCCTCCTCGGCGAAGGCCAGCGCGGCGGCGCGCCCCATGCCCTGCGCCGCGGCGGTAACGACGGCGGTCTTTCCCTGCAATCTGGCGGTCATGGCCGTGTGTTCCCCCATTCGATGTCCGGCTGGCCGGGCCGCCGCCGCATGCATCGTTGCCGATACAATCTGTTTTGCGGATCGTATGTTTTATATACACAGCGGCGTTGCGCCTGTAAATCGCCCCGTCAGTCGAAGGAGAAGTTTTCCGATATACGCCGACTGGCCTCGTCAAGGGCTGCGACGATCTCTTCCGGCTCCTTCGGAACCTGCCGGGTGCGCAGGTATGGGCAGGTGAGGGCGGCGATGGCGCCGCCTTCGCGCCGGTCGATCACCGGACAGGACAGGTCGACCACGGCCTCGGTGATGCCGCTGGGGCGGGCGACATGGCCGGCGGCGCGGATGGCGTCCAGCGCCCGGCCCAGCGCATCCAGGTCAATCCAGGGATCCTCGCGCCGCAGTTCCTCATAGAGGATATGGCGGCGGCGGGCGCTCATGAACGCCATCAGGCAATGGCCGGAACCGGTCAGGATCAGGGGCTGGCGGTAGCCGATGCGGACGGTGAAGCCGATGTGGCTCGTGCTCTCCACACGCGCCACCACTGCAATCTGGGTACCGGATTTGACCGCAAGATGGCAGGAATAGCCGGTCGTCTCGGCGAAGGCGTTCATGAAGGGCAGGGCGATTTCGATCAGCGACCGGTTGACCGGCCGGTTCATGCCCAACCGGAACAGCCGGTCGGTGACCTGGAAACGATCATCGCCCTCCAGCCGCTCTATGTAGCCGCGCTGTGCCAGCACGGAGACCATGCGGAAGATTTCGCCCTTGGTCCGCCCCACCCCGTCGCCGATCTGCTGCAACGACTGGGGGGCACGGCATTCGGACAGGAACTCCAGGATGTCCAGCCCCTTTTCCAGCGCCGGGGCCGAATATCGCCGCTCGCGATCGGGGGCATTGGGCAACTCGTCAGGCGTATCCGTCGGATCGATGTCGGTCCCGCTCACGCTGGCATCCTCTCCTGTGCCGATGTCGGTGCGTTTTACCTATGTTTCTCCCGTTTCATCAGAAATACAATGCCGGACTGGCCAGCCACATCGGCGCCCAACGCCGACCTGACAACGCCATACCGAGGCAGGAACTGGCTGTGCACGCACGGCGGTCCGATGGAAGCTTTGATCGATGTGATCCAGGACCTGAAGATTGGGCAGAAAGCCGATCGATGACAGAGAGATGTTCAAGGGCGCGACCATGATGAAGAAGAGTTCCCTTCATATGGCGGTCCTGGCCCGTGAAGGAGATTGCGCTACTGCCGGCTGTTCAGCGCCACCCGCTCAACTTCTGTTTGGTCACACAAAACTTGGAAGAGCCCCTTGTTCCATGCCGCTTCAAAGCCTCGCCTAGGCCCAGTCCATTCATGGCGACCAGGCTTCGATATCCGAGGTCTCGACCGTGGCTCGAGGGTGTGTTCGGCCGGCGCTTACGGCCTGCCGGTTTCGTTATTCTTCTTCGCCCGCTCCTTCTTCGCTTGATCGTGATGCCACTTGATGGCGAAGAACATGCCCGTGCCTAAAACAATAATCTTGAACGGAAAGAAGACCAAAGGAAACCAGTCATACATTTTGAATATCTCCAGGCTATGACACCATCTATCGTCAGGAGAACGTGACGGCAGTCAGGTCGAGTGCGAGTCTTTGCCTGCGGGCGGGGCCACAGG
This sequence comes from Azospirillum largimobile, assembly GCF_977007025.2. Taxonomy (NCBI): domain Bacteria; kingdom Pseudomonadati; phylum Pseudomonadota; class Alphaproteobacteria; order Rhodospirillales; family Azospirillaceae; genus Azospirillum; species Azospirillum largimobile. The sequence continues at coordinate 841,685 of NZ_CDRMUA020000002.1, read as the reverse complement.
AGGCCGGGTTGGCGCGGCTGTACCGAAACGGGCTTCCTCGGCCTTGTAGAAGTACTGGCTGGCCACCAGCCAACCCTTCAACGGCCGCAAGGGCGGAATACAGGTCAGCAACAGGAACGGCAGGGTCGTGACAAGGTGCACCCAGTAAGGGGCCTCGAACTTCGCCTCGATCCAGAACGCCAGGATGACCGTGGGAATGCAGGCGAAGCAGATGACGAAGAAGGCGGGGCCGTCGGCCGGATCGGCGTAGGAGTAGTCCAGGCCACAGACCTCGCAATGGGGGCGCAGCGTCAGGAAGCCGCTGAACAGATGACCCTGGCCGCAGCGTGGGCAGCGACCACGCAGGCCGGTGCTGAAAGGCGGAAGAGGCGGCCACTCCTGTTCGGATGACATCGCGTGTTCCTTCGCGAGGCAATGGCAGACAATGTCTGCATACAATGGGAAATCGTATGCTCCCTGGTGGCCTGCAATGTCAACCCAAATGCATGCAATATGCCGGCGGGATTCATACAACCATGGAAGACATGGCAGGTGCCTCGGCAAGAAGGTCGGCCACTTGCCGCAATGCCTCGCGCACACCCTGGCGGTCCTTCGGGCCCCCGAGCGCGACACGGACAGCCTCCGGCGGCGTCGACACGGCAAAGGCATCGCTGCCGACGATACCAATCCCCGCTCCACGCAGGCGCATGATGAACTCACCGCGGGTCCACTCGTCAGGCAGCCTTAGCCATAGGTGGAATGCACAAGGGCTGGCCACGATGGCCCCTGGCGGCAGCGTTTCCCTCGCGATCGCATGCCGCGCCGCCGTCTCCTGCCTGATGCCCGCGACGATATTCGCCGCCTTGCCATTGTCGATCCAGCGTGTCGCCAGCGCCGTGGTCAGCGGCGACGCCATGCCCGTCGTAGCCCGCACAGCCGCGGCCAGCCGGGAAACCTGGCGGGGCTCGGCAGCGGCGAGGTAGGCGATGCGGAGTGCCGGTGAGACAGATTTGGCCAAGCCGGAGACGTGGAAGACGGACTCGGGCGCCAGCGCCGCCAGAGGAGGTGGCGCATCGGGTGCCAAGGCGCCGTAAGCGTCATCCTCGATGATGCGCACGTCATGCTGGCGCGCGATGGCCACCAACGCCTTGCGTCGATCCAGCGGCTGTGTCGCCGTGGTGGGATTGTGCAAGGTCGGGGTGCAATACAGCGCCTTGGGGCGATGGGTCCGGCAGGCCTCCTCGAAGGCCTCGGGCAGCAGGCCGTCGCCGTCCATGGCCAGTGGCGCGAGCCGCAGCCGCAGATGCGCCGCCAAGCTGCGGAAGCCGGGATAGGTCAGTGCCTCGCAGCACACCACGTCGCCCGGCTCGCACAGGACGCTGAGCGAGGCCAGCAAGGCGCCCTGTGCGCCCGCGCAGACCAGCACCCGCTCCGCGGGCACGGCTAAGCGGCCTTCCAGCCAACGCGCCCCGGCCTGACGGTCGGCCTGGCTGCCGCCGACCTGCTGGTAGCGAAGCAGCAGATCCAGGTCCAACTCAGCTGCGAAGGCGCCCATGTCGTGCCGCAGGTCGTCCTGCAAGCCCGGCCCCATGGGCAGAGGCGGCGCGTTCATCTGGAGATCGGCGGGATGCGCCGCCTGCCGGGGGTCGGGCGGCATCGGCGGTGCGGCTCGGTTTGCGCACACGAAAGTGCCCCGGCCGACGCGCCCTTCCACCAGACCGCGTCGGGCCGCCTCGGCATAGGCGCGCGTAACGGTCGTGAAATCGACGCCCAGCTTCCTGGCAAGGAGACGCTGCGGCGGTAGGCGAGTCCCCTGTGTGACCTGCCCTGCCCGAATGCCCTCTTCCAGGGCATCGGCGATGGAGCGGTACACCGGGCCTGCCGAGCGATCGATTGTCGGCACCCAAACCAGATCGTCAGCGGAGCGCGACACGCATCACCCTCATCTACATACAATGCGGCATCGTAGTCCTGAATTGTATGCAGCTAAAGGAAATTCATGCTCTCACTCACCAGCTCGCGACGCCGGCAGGACGCGGAAAAAGGGTTGATGCAGCGCCCGCCGCAACTTCTCCGGCGGGATCGGCGGTCGCCCGATCTTGACCGGCCAGCCGGGAACAGCCTTCTTCCGCGTCCTGTTCGACGGTAGCTGTCGGCGGGTCGCGCGGGCTCTACCCGGGCTGGCCCGGTGCGATCAGGCTCAATCCCAGGCGGCCGCGGGCGAAATTCAGGTAGGACACAGCGCTTCTCCAGTCGCCCTTGCTCCAGGCTCCCTCCGCGGTGGACAGGGTGGTGTTTATGGTGCCTGCCTCTGAGGGGGAGGGGACTTTCTTGCGGGCCTCCGCAAGCAGGTCAGGAAATTGCCGGGCGAGGTCCGGCGCGGGCGGGGTCTGTGCCGAGGCAGGGATGCTGAGGGCGATGCCGCCGATGATGGCCGCAACATGGAGCATTTTCATGGAGCATTCCTGGACAGTGAAGCCATTTTTCCGGATATGGCGGCGGGCAGGACCTTCGCAATCCCTCCAATTTCGGGGTCGTCACGCGAGAGCGGGGCGCGGGTCCATGTCGGGGGCGGTGTCGCCGACCGACATCTGCGACAGCACGCTGCTGCGGTCGACCGACCGCCGCTCCCCATCCAACCGTTCGATCAGCAGAAAGGCACGTTCGGCGCTGCCGAGCAGGCCGAGCAGCGTTCCGCGCTCGCGCGGGCTCAGCCCCTCATGGCTCAGGCAGGTGCGGCGCAGCGCGGCGAGCGCCTCGACACGGCGGCCGGCCTCGACCGGCTGAGAGGCGCCCAGTTGGGAGGCGCCCGGCTGCAACGCCCTCATCGCCTCGTCCAGCCGGCCGACCAGCCCGGACACCAGGTCCCGGCCCTGCGGGGAGAAATCCTCCTCCTTCACGCGCAGGGCCACCTGATGAAGCGTTTCCCCGAGGCTTTCGGCGAAATCCGCCTCCTCGATCAGGCTGGCGACTAAGTCCGCCTGCGGGTAGGGCTGGTCCGGCTTCAGCAGGGTGGCGGCGAAGGTGCCGATGTTCCGGCTGAGGATGCCGATCGCCATGCGGTGCGCGCCGGGGTCCTTCGGTGCATGGGGCGCTGCACTCGCCATGGCGAGGAACAGGGTGCTCGCCTCCAGATGGCGGGCGATCTCCTTCTGCAGGGCGGGGATGCCGGCGGCGAGATCGCCGCGCCGGTCCGCCGTGAGATAGCGCGGCATCGAATAATCCTCGATATCCTCCGAGGAGTCGTGGCCGATGTGGCGCAGCACCCGTTCGAACACCCCGATGAAGGGGAACAGCAGCAGCACGTTGAAGATGTTGAAGACGGTCGAATAGAGGCCGATGGCGATCGGCACCAGCGGGTAGGTCTCCTTCCCGTTCACCACCACCGGAACCGACGGGTCGCCGCCGAACCACTGCATGGCGAAGCGCAGCACCTCCATCGAGATGAAGAACAGGGGGATCGTCACGCAGACGCCGATGATGTTGAAGGCGATATGAGCGTAGGCCGCGCGCTTGGCGTTCTTCGACAGGTTCAGGGAGGCGAGCCAGGAGGTGATGGTCGTCCCGAGATCGGCGCCGAGCGAGAAGGCGACCGCGGTCTGCCAATCGAGGATGCCGGCCGAGCCCAGCCCCATGACGATGCCGATGGTGGCCGACGAGGAGTGGATCATCGCCGTGACCAGGGCCGCAGTGGCGACGCAGACCAGCAGCCCGCCGAAATCCTCCGCCTGCAGGGACGAGATCGCCGACATCACCTCCGGCATCCCGCGCAGCGGGCGCAGTCCCCCGGTCATCAGGTTGAGACCGTAGAAGATCAGGGCGAAGCCCATGCAGGCGAGCGCGATGTTTTTCGTCTTCTCCGACTTCGCGAAGATATGGACGAGCGCGAAGACGCCGGCCAGCAGCAGGCCGAGCGGACCGAGCGGCAGCGCGATCAATCCGTTGCCGAGCGTCGTTCCGATGTTGGCGCCCATGATGACGCTGATCGCCGGGCGCAGCCCGACCACGCCGGCGTTGACCAGCCCGACGGTCATCACCGTCATCGCGGTGGAGGACTGGATGATGCCGGTGATGAAGGTGCCGGCCAGAACGCCCTTGACCGGGGTTCCGGCAAAGGTCGCGAGCAGGGCGCGCATCCTGTTTACGGCGACCGCCTGGATGCCGTTCGACATGAACTCCAGCCCCAGCATGAAGATGCCGAGCCCGCCGAGGACCGGCACGATGATTTGGGTGAAGACATCAACCTGCATGATGGATTCCTTGCCGTGCTCGGTTTGCGGGAGCGGACGGTCGCGGGTGGTTCCGGTCGGGATCCTGTGTCATCGGCTGGAAGCGGCGGAAACCCAGGACGCCTGGACGAGTGCCACCAGGGGAGCCGGAAGCGGCACGTAGCCGAGGTCGGCGGCGTCCTGCTGCCACAGCGTCAATGCCGCGTCGAACAATCTCAGGGTGCGCCGTCCCTGCCCACTGTCGATCCGGTCCCGCGGCATCAGTGCGAAGACGGTGGCGGCGATCGGGTAGGCGTCGGTGGCGGTGGCCTCGGCCAGCAGAAGGGTGAAATGGGGGGCCCGGCTCCAGTCGGCGCTCGCCGCGGCGGCCTCGACCGTTTGGCGGGAGGGGGCGACGAACCGGCCGGCCCGGTTGCCCATCTCCGCAACCGGCAATCCCGCCCGCGCCGCCTGTCCGGCCTCGACATAGCCGATGGCGCCGGGGATCGCCTTGACCGTCTCGACGATGCCCTGGCTGCCACGTACCCCGGTGCCGGTCGGCCAGCGGAGTTCGGTGTCGACACCGATGCGCTCGCGCCAGGGTGCGCTTGCCTGCGCGAGGTAGGCGGCGAAATTATAGGTGGTTCCCGATCCCTCGGCGCGGTGGACGACGGTGATCGGCTGGTCGGGCAGGGGAAGCCCCGGATTGAGCGCCGTGAGTGCTGGATGCGACCAGGAGGTGACGGTTCCCATATAGATGTCGGCCAGAACCGCGCCCGAGAGGCGCAGCTTGGCGACGCCGGAACCCGGAGGGGCGGCGGGTAGGTTGGCGACGACCGCGATGCCGCCCATCGCGATGGGGAACTGCATGAGCCGGTGGCGATCAAGATCTTCGCCGTTGAGCGGCACATCGGAAGCGGCGAAATCCACCGCGCCGGCGATCACCCGCATCGTGCCGGCCAGGGACCCGACCGGCTCATAATCAAGTCCGCCGTCCGGGGACGGGAAATCGCCGCCGTCGGCCTCGGCCGTCCGGAAACGCTCGCCCCACTGATGCAACAGGGGGAAGGCAAAGGTCGACCCGGCCCCGGCGACGGGTTCGGCCTGTGCCGGGACAACTGTCATCACGCTTAAGCATGCGAGTACAGCCAGCAGGAACCGTGGCATTCCGCACCCATCGCTTAGAAGAAAGGAGCCGGTTTTCCGGGTTTTATTTTGACTGGGATCGTATTTGTCGTCGGTGACGAACAGATGACAGCGCGATGCGGGATCGCCAAAGAGCGGAATACCTATCCGAATTCCCAATGCGTGCCGGAGCGACATGCCGGCCAACGGCAAATCTCCGCCGGAGCCGGCAACCGCCGCAACCGTTCGCGCCCTCCTCTGTTGTGTCCGGGCGACGGGAGGGGAGCGGCCCGGTCATCTCCTCCTGACCATGGGCCGAGCGGCCCGTTGCAATGAAAGGACGAGCACCGGCATGGGGTATGAACTGGTTCGGGACGAAACCACCGATGCAGCCGTGCGCCGGATCATCAGCGAGCAGCTCGGCGCAGCCGCCGAGGCTCTTCAGGATGCCGGCTCTTCCCGGCACAAGGCCGTGCACGACGCCCGCAAGGCGTGCAAGAAGGCCCGCGCCGCCCTGCGGCTCGCTCGGGGAGCCGTGGGCGGCAAGGCCTTCCGGCGGCTCAACACCGCGATCCGTGACGCCCAGGGTGGGCTTGCCGGGGCCCGCGACAGCGCGGTCATCATCCAATCCCTGGACAAGCTGCGCTCGCATTCGCAAGAAGAGCTGGAAACCGCGGGTGTCGCTGCGTTCCGCGAACATCTTGTCGAGCGCTGCCGCAGGATCGAGGCCGAGCAGCTGAACAGTGCCGAAGGCTTCGAACCGGTCGTTGCCATGCTGCGCTCCGCTCAAGCGGAAGCGGGAGACCTGTCGATTTCGGAACGGGGGTTCGACGTCTTCCGTCCCGGCCTCCGCCGGATCTACCGGACCGGGCGCTCCATGCGGAACAATGCCTTTCAGACCTCCGAAACCGCTCATGAATGGCGCAAGCAGGTCAAGAATCTCTGGTACTCGGTCCGCCTGATCGAGCCGGTCTGGCCGGGGCCGCTCGGCTGTCTCGGCGGGGAACTGGAGGACCTCAGCGAACGGCTGGGCGACCATCATGACCTCGCCGTCCTGCTGCACGCGGCAACCGAGGCGGAACTGAACGACGACACGGTCGCGGCTCTGAAGGCGGCGGTCGAACGGCGTCACGCTGCACTCGAACGGAAAAGCGTTCCGCTGGGAGGAAAGATCTTCGCCGAACGGACGGACTGCTTCCTCGACCGCATCGAGACCTACTGGGCGATCTGGGTGTGAAGCGGCACGGGGGCGCGACGAGAAACACTATCGGCGAGGCTCACCTGCCGATATAGGCGGCAAGCTCCTCGGCCGTCCCGTTCGGGAGCGCGCGCTTCCGATGATCAAGAAAGGCCGAGACCCGGGCGCTCAGCAGGCAGCGTGACGGATAAAGCGTCGACAGCGCGATATCGGGCGCATCGACATCGCCCCAATGGACGAGCGTGCCGTCGGCGAGATCATGGCTCGATAACGCGCCAGGGCACCCGATGTGCCGGCAGCCGGCAGGAGCAGGGCATTCCGGGAGCACCGATGCACGAGATCGCCCCCCAAGCGGGGGCTCTAACCCGTGGCACGCCGCAGCAGGGCCCGGCCGGCGAAGCGCAGGCGCTGCGACAGCGGGAAGCGGCGGAAGGTGGACTTGGCGGTGCCGCTGGTGAAGGCGGTGCGCTTGCCGTAGTCGATGGCGACCTCGACCACCACCGGGCCGTGCTTCGCCTGGGCGCGGGCCTCGCCGACGGCCGCGGCGATGCCGGCGTCGTCGGGCATGAAGACATAGGCCGCACCGGTCGCCTGGGCCACGCCGGCCACGTTCAGCACGCCGACCGTCGTGCAGGGCTTGCGGTTGTAGGGGATCTGCTGGGCCTGGGCGATCTGGGACAGCTCGCCGTCGCGGAAGACGAAGAAGACGACGCCCAGCCCGTGTGCCGCCGCGGTGGCGATCTCCATGCAGGTCATCATGAAGCAGCCGTCGCCGACCACGGCGAACACGTCCTTCTCCGGCCGGGCCAGCTTGGCGCCGATGGCGGCGGGCACGGCGTAGCCCATGGCGTTGAAGTCGCTGGGTGTCAGCAGGCGGCCACCGCGATGGATGGGAAACAGCTCGGCGGCGAGATAGGTGTGGTTGCCGTCGTCCAGAACCGCGATGGCGTCGTCGGGCATCTGCCGGCGGAGCTCGTCGAAGAAGCGTGCGGGGTTGACCCGTCCCCGGCTGTCGTGGGCATACCATTCCTCGCGCCAGGCAGCCTTGTCGCGCGCGATCTGCCGGGCGAGCCCGTCCGCATCGCCGGCCCGGCCGCCACGGCGGCGGATCTCCTCGACCAGCGCCGTCAGCACCGTCGCGGCATCGCCGACGATGCCGGTCTCGGCAGGATAGTTGGCGCCGATCACCTCGGGGCAGATGTCGACGTGAATGAGTGCCGGAGGCACCGCTGCCGCGAAGCTGCCGGTCGGGATCTCGCCGAAGCGGGTGCCCACCGCCAGCAAGGCATCGCAGCCTTTGAAGGCGTTGCGGGCTGCCGGGACCGCCGACGGGCTGAAACCGAAGCCGGCATGGAGGGGATGATCGGCGGGAAAGCTGGCCAACCCCTGCAGGGTGGTGCTTACCGGCGCGTGCAGCAATTCGGCCAGGGCTGCGATCTGGCCGGTGGCGGCGCGTGCGCCCCAGCCTACGAACAGGCCGGGGCGTCCAGCTGCCAGCAGACGGTCTGCGGCGCGACTGATCAGCACCGGATCGGGCGGCGGCGGGGAAGGAGGCGGCGTCCAGCGCGGCACCGCGCCGGCCTCGCCGGGGAACAGCTGCAGATCGAGCGGAATCTCGACCAGCACCGGGCCGGGCTGGCCGCCGGTGGCGATGCGATAGGCGTCGAAGAGGGTGGGGACCACGTCCTCGTGCCGTTCGACCCTGAACGCCGCCTTGGTCAGCGCTGCCGCCAAGGCAAGCTGGTCCAGGCCGTGCAACTGGTAGCGCCGCCCGGTGTCGCTACGGATGCCGCCGGTCAGCACCAGCATGGGGATGCCGTCGAGGAACGCCTCGCCGATGCCGCTGGCGGCATGGGTGAAGCCGGCCGCCGGCACGATCACCAGCGTACCGATTCCGGTGTCGGACACCCGGCTGACCGCGTCGGCCATGAAGGCGCCCCCACCCTCGTGGGTCACCAGGACCGGCGTGATAAGGGCGCTGCTGTTCAGTTCGTCATAGAGTTCGGTGGTGTGGACACCCGGGATGCCGAAAATATACCGGACGCCCAGCTGCTCCAGGGCATGCACCGCCAACCAGGCCGCGGTCTTCTTCATCGCGATCGCTCCCTTCCGGGACTTGGTCGCTCAAGCGGCGTGGCAAAGGGGCGGCTTGCGCGGCTGGCAATGATGAACGCTCGCCGCATGGTTCCACAGGCGGTCCACGTTGGCAATCGTCCCACATCTTCATAGAGCCAATGCAGGTAAGCAAAATTTGAACCATGATCGTCGTCAATATTGTAAAATGCTGACGGATACCGTGTGCATCCTTCACAACAGGATATGAATTTTTCCTCACGGGCTTTGCGGTGAAAGGGCGGTGCGCCCGGCGCTGGTCAGAATCATGTCGTTCTGCGGGGCGTGGACGCGGGCGCACAGCACGTCGCGATGATGGCGCTCCAATGGATTGTCGCGTGACAGGCCGGGATTGCCGGTGACCTCCAGAGCCCGTGCCACCGCGTCGATGGCGTTGTTGGTCACCGTGTATTTCACCAGCAGTGCGTCGCTCTGCGAGGGCGGAGTGCCGCCATCGACCGCCGCCGACAGGGAGCTTAGGAGGATGCGGTTGGTCAGCAGCAGCGCCTCGATCCCGCCCAGCGCCTCTTGCAGGCGGGGAACTGTGGCCAGTGAAGCCCCGCCGAGCCCGGTCGGCCTGCGGGCTTGCAGGAAGCCGATCAGCCAGTCGCGTGCCGCACGGGCGATGCCGTCATAGACGCCACTGAACAGGGCGGACATCCAGGCGGTGGCGACCGCATCGGGGGCGGCCCAGCCGGCGGGCGGGCGCAGCTCTCCGGCATGGTCGTCGGGCACGAAGACGTCGTGGAACACCACCTCGTGGCTGCCGCTGGCCCGCATTCCGATGTGGTTCCAGGTTTCCCGCACCTCGATCCCCTGTTCCGCCAAACCACTGCCGCGCGGAACCACCCAGGTGCCGACAAGCGGTTCCGCATCGTCGGTGCGCGCCCAGACGCCGAGCCAGGACAGAGCCGGAATCCCGGTGGAGTAGATCTTGGTTCCCGAGATGCGCCAGCCGCCCGGCACCTTGCGCGCCATCGTCGCCGGCAGGCCGCCGCGGTGAGGCGTGCCCAGCTCCGGCTCCACCCGCAGGATGTTGACCAGGGCACCGTCTGTCGCGGCGGAGCGGGCGATGCGGTCGCGCAGAGCCTCCGGCCACGCGGACCCGCGCCAGAGCTGGTTATGGATGACATATTGCAGCACCAGCACCAGCGCGGTGGACGGCTCGCCACGGGCGATGCCGTTCACCACTGCCAGCGCATCCCCCAGCCCGCCGCCCTTGCCGCCTGCCGCCTCCGGCGTGACCAGCGCCAACATCCCCTCATCCGCCAGCCGGTCGAAATTCTCGAACGGGAAGCTGGCGGCGGCGTCATGCTCGCCGGCGCGCTGCGCGAACTCCGCCGACAGGGCTGCGATCAGCGACGGGTCGACCACCGGAGCAGTGCGGGGCTCGCCAAACTTGGCGGCCGGGAAGGGCAGGTCATCGAAGGGCATGGCAGGCTGTTCCGCTGGGGTGGAGTGGAAATCAGGCGAGGTCGACCGTGATGCGCCCGGCGAAGCGCTGGCTGTCGGTGGAGCGCTTGATGACCGACACGCTCTTCAGCTCGTCGGTGTAGAGCGCCAGCTGCTGGCGCAGCTCATCGCCGATGGGGGTGACGTTGTGGGCGTGGCTGCGCAGCATCGCCTCCAGCTCCTCCACCGGGAATTTCGGAGCGAAGGGGGCGTAGGCCGCTGCGGCGGCGCGCAGGTCGGCATAAGCGGCGTGCTGCGCCTCGATCAGCGCCGTTGTCAGCGCCTTGGCCGCCGGGCGGTTGTCGCGCAGCAGGCTGCCGCGCACGCCGACGAGGCAGCAGGTGCGGGTGGCGAACTCGCCGCAGACGTTGTTGGTGATCTCCACCATCCGTGGGTCCTTGGTGTGGCGCCAGACCAGCGGATCGCCGTCGGCGATGGCGTGGATCTCACCCTTCTCCACCGCCAGCCCCAGCAGGTCGGCGGGGAACTGGCGCCATTCGACGTCCTTGTTCGGGTCGATGCCGAATTTCGTCAGCACGACGGAGAAGAAGTTCTTCGACGGGCTGGCCATGTCGCTGACGCCGATGGTCTTGCCGGGCAGGTCCAGCACGGTCTTCACCCCCGCCTCCTTCGCCCCGAACAGCCGCATGCAGCCGCCATGCAGGCCGGCGGAGATCTTCACGTCGAAGCCCTGCTCCAGCGGCTTCAGCCAGCGCAGGGCCATGCCGACGCCGGCATCGGCCTTGCCGGTGGCGATGGCCTCAAGCAGCTGGTCGGTGGAACCGGTGAAGTTGATCAGTTCCACCTCCAGCCCATGCTTCTTGAACAGGTCGAGCTGGAACGCCAGCGGCACGGCGGAGAAGCAGACGGCGCCGGCATTCCAGGACAGGCGCAGCGGTTCGGCCGCCACAGCCCGCCGGCGCAGGACGAAGGGAGCGGCGAGGGTGACGGCGCCGGCTGCGATCAGGCCGCGGCGGGACAGGGGGCGGGCCAATGGGCGCAGTAGGGAAAGGGCCGAATTCGCGGTCATTGTTCGTGGGCCTTCGCGATGGATGGGAAGCAAAGGGGGGAAGCTTCTGGAGCAGCACGCTCACTCCGCCGCGACTGCCTGGGCGCGCCGGCGCTCGGCCACCAGTTGGCGGACGCGCGGCAGAAGGTCCCGGCCATAGGCGATGGCGTCGGGCAGCGGGTCGAAGCCGCGGATCAGGAAGGTGGTGACGCCGAGGTCGTAATAATCCAGCAGCGCGTCGGCGACCTGATCGGGCGTGCCGACCAGAGAGGTGGAGTTGCCCTTGGCCCCGGTCAGGCCGGCGATGGCGGTCCACAGGCGCTTGTCGTGGCGATGCCCCTTGTCGGCGATGGCCAGCAGGCGGCGGGCACCCTCGTTGTTCGGCAGCTCGCCACGGCTGAAGCCGGTCTTCTCCAGCAGCGCCTTGGCCTTCTCGTAGGTGGCCTCGGCCTTTGCCCAGGCGGCGTCCTCGGTCTCGGCCAGGATCGGGCGCAGAGACAGGCTGAAGGCAGGCTGCGGACGGCCGGCCTTGGCGACGGCGGCACGCACGCGGGCCAGCAGCTCGCGCACCTGATCATGGGTTTCGCCCCACACCGCATAGGTGTCGGCATGGCGCCCTGCCACCTCGACGGCGGCCGCGGAGGCGCCGGCGATCCACACCGGGATGCCCGACGGGTTGTAGGGCTTCACCTGCGAGAATGCCTTTTCGACCTGATAGAAGCGGCCCTGGTAGTCGAAGGGCTTGTCGCTGGTCCATTCGGCGCGGACGATGTCGAGGAATTCCGACGTGCGGGCATAGCGGTCGTCCTTGTCGTCCACCGTGTTGCCGTCGCGGGCGAGCTCGCTGCGCTCGGCGCCGGTGATGACGTTGATGGCGACGCGGCCGCGGCTCAGCTGGTCCAGCGTGGCGAGCTGGCGGGCCAGGATGGTCGGTGCCTGGAAACCGGGTCGGTGGGCGATCAGCACGCCCAGCCGGTCGGTGACGCTGGTGATGTGCTGGCTGACCTGCAGGCTGTCGGGTGCGTCGGCGTGGAAGGCCTGGAGCACCGAATCGAAGCCGCCCAGCTCATGTGCCTTGGCGACCGTCTCGATGTAATCGCGATCCACCACCGGACCCTGGCGCGGGATGATCTCCGACGCATTGTGGTTGCCGACGAAGCCGACGAAGCGAAGCGGGTGGGCGGCGGAATCGTGAGTGGACGTCATGGCGTTGGTCCCCTGTTTTCGGTGACGAGGGTATGGGAGGCTGTCGGTGGTCAGAGGCTGGGCGCGGCGGCGGCACCGGTGGGCAGGCCGTAGCCGCCGGGCAGTGCGCCGGAGGTTCTGGCGTCGGTGCGCTGCGGTTCCCGTGCGGCCAGATGCTCCTCCTCGACGCCAAGTTCGGCCAGCAGGCGGGAGCGCAGCGCGATGAAGCCGGGATCGCCGTGGCGGCGCGGGCGGGCGAGGGGGATCGGGATGTCGGCGGCGATCTTGCCGTTCGCCATCACGACGGCGCGGTCGGCAAGCAGCAGAGCCTCGTCCACGTCGTGGGTCACCAGCAGGACGGCGGGGGCATGGGCGCGCCACAGCGTCTCCACCAGACCCTGCATGCGCATGCGGGTCAGCGCGTCCAGGGCGGCGAAGGGTTCGTCGAGCAGCAGCAGGCGGGGTTCGCGAACCAGGGCGCGGGCCAGCGCCGCCCGCTGCGCCTCGCCGCCCGACAGGGTCAGCGGCCAGGCGCGGGCACGGTGGGACAGCCCGACCTCCGCCAGGGCGGCGAGGCCGCGCTCCTCGGCGTCGGGGTGGCGCAGGCCGAGCGTGACGTTGCGCAGCACCCGCATCCAGGGCACCAGCCGCGGTTCCTGGAACACCACCGCGCGTTCTTCCGGCAGTTGCACGGTGCCCTCCGGCGCCGGGTCCAGCTTCGCCAGCGTGCGCAGCAGCGTGGACTTGCCGCAGCCGGATCGGCCAAGCAGAGCGGTGAAGGAGCCCGGTTGGAGGTCGAGCGACAGGCCGTCCAGCACATTGCCGTTGCCGAAGTTGCGGATGAGGCCGCGGACGCTGACGACGGGTTTGGACGGAGTGGAAATCCGGGAGAGGGCGTGGCTCATGGAGGGTCACTCCTTGATGAAGGCCGGGCGCCAGACCAGCGCCCTGCGTTCGATGAAGCGGACGATCAGGTCGGCGAGCAGGCCGAGGATGGCGTAGACGATCAGGGCGACGATGATCACGTCGGTGCGCAGGAACTCCCGCGCCGTCATCGCCAGATAACCGATGCCGCTGGAGGCGTTGATCTGCTCCCCCACCACCAGGCTGAGCCAGGCGACGCCGAGCGCATAGCGCAGCCCGGCCAGGAAGGCGGGCAGGGCGCCCGGCAGGATGACCTGGGCGATCAGTTCCCACCGGGTCAGGCCGAGGGTGGAGACGGCCTCCACCACCTTGGCGTCGACGGTGCGGATGCCGGCGAACAGGTTGAGGTAGATCGGGAAGGCGGTGCCGAGCGCCACCAGGGCGATCTTCGGCGTCTCGCCGATGCCGAACCACAGGATGAACAGCGGCACCAGCGCCAGATGGGGCAGGGTGCGCAGCATCTGCAGCAGGGCGTCCAGCGCATCCTCCCCCCGTCGCGACAGGCCGGCAATCAGGGCGCAGACGGTGCCGGCCGACACGCCGATGGCGAGTCCGGCACTGACCCGGCCCAGCGAGACCAGCAAATGCACCGCCAACTCGCCGCTGATCGCCAAGTCCCAGAAAGCGGTGAGGATCTGGCTGGGCGACGGGATGGAGCGGGTGGAAATCCAGCCGAACCCGACGCTGGCCTGCCACAGCACCAGCAGCGCCAGCGGTACGGCACAGCGGCGGAGACCCGCCGGAAGCGCCCAGGCGCGGGATCGGCGTCCCGTTTTTTGGATCGCGGTGGCTGGCGTCATGCTCTCTCCCGAGGCCGGTCTGTTGCGATGGCTACGGGAGAAAGCGTATCCCTATTATGTGAATAGGGAAAACAAAAACACAGGAAAGACTGTTGAGAAAAACTTAAGTAACAAGAAAAATTTGTTTTTTGTATGCGCCTGCATCACGCGTGACTCCGGCCGTCGATTCCGTCAGGATCCCCTGCAGCCGGTCGACCGCCGCCCACAGGCCGGAGAGGCTGGGGCCGGTGAAGGTGATGCGCCATGGGCGCCCGCCGCCGTTGTGCCGCTCGATGCCGTGCCGGCATCCATCGCCCGGCCGCGGGCGGCCGACAGAGCCTCGTCGTTCAGGGCGACGATGCGGCGGGCATAGCCGAGCAGCAGGTCGCCGGCATCGGTCAGCGCCACCGTGCGCCCGGCCTTGCGGAACAGTGGCTGTCCAACCTGCTCTTCCAGCTTCTTCATTTGCAGGCTGATGGCCGACTGGGTCCGACCAAGCCGTTCGGCGGCGCGGGCGAAGCCGCCATTCTCCATGGCGATCACCAGCGCCCGCAGCACGTCCATGTCGAGGTTGGTGGGGAGCATCGCCAACTCGCCGACTCCCTACCGTCAGGCCGGAAGGGCGCTGTTGAAGCCGGGGTCGAAGATCGCCGCCGCGTCCAGCCGCTTGGGGATGATGCCGAACTCGCGCCAGACATCGGACGTCGCCTGCTGGTCAGCGATAACCGAGGCGTCGATAGCAACCGGCCGTGCCCGCTCGACGCCGAAAGTGTGGCGGGCGATGGCGGGATCGACCCCGACCGTCCTGGCCCAGATGCCGGCATAGGCGTCGCTGTTTTCCAGCGCCCACAGCCGGGCGGCGGCGAAGCGGCGGATCAGGTCGGCCAGAGCATCCCGTTTGGTGGCGATGGCCTCCAGTGTGGCGGACTGGTAGGACAGGCCGCTCATCAGGCCGGTGCCGGTGACGACCGCGCGGGCGCCGTCCACCAGCAGCGCCTGTGAGACATAGATGCCCCAAGTTGACCAGGCGTCGATGGAGCCGGCGGCCAGCGCCGACTTGGCGTCCGACGGCAGCAGGAAGGCGATCTTCACGTCGCCGGGCTTCAGGCCGTTCGCCTTCAACGCCGCCAGCACGAGATAGTGGCCGATGGAGCCGCGCCCGGTGCCGATGGTCTTGCCCTTCAGGTCGGCGACGCTGCGGATGGAGGAGTTGCCCGGCACCAGGATGGTCGTGCTCTGCGGGTTGGAGCGCACGGCGCCGATGATCTTGGCCGACGTGCCGGCGGCCAGCGCGAAGGTGGTCGGCGCGTCGCCGGCATAGCCGACTTCGATGGCGCCGGCGTTCAGCGCCTCCAGCAGCGGGGCGGCGGCCGGGAACTGGCTCCATTCGATGCGATAGGGCAGGTCGGCCAGAAGCCCGGCGGCCTCGATCACCGACTGCACGCCGCCCTTCTGGTCGCCGACCTTCAGCACGGTGCCGGCGGGAATGGCCGCCCGTGCCTGCCGCAGGGGGGAGAGTGTCAGTCCGGCGGCGAGCGTGCCAACACCGAGGCCGAGGGCATGGCGGCGCGACAATGACGGGAGGGGATTGGGGAACATCGTCATGGCAGGCTCCGTCAGATGACGTGGAAGTTGTGGGCGCCGTCGCGCTTCAGCTGATCGACCAGTTCAAGCTCCCAGTCGATGTAGCCCTGCATGGCGGCGGCGCTGTTGTCGGTGCCCTCGTAGGGGCGCTTGTAGACGTCGTCGGGCTCACCCCCCAGACGGTCGAGGTCGGTGCTGAGCGGCAGTCCGGCCGCGATCCACCCCTTGGTGCCGCCCTCCAGCAGCAGCGGGCGCTGGCCTGCAGGGAAGTCCGCCACCGCATAGCGGGTCAGCGTGCCGTCGCCGCAGGTCAGCACCGGCCGCACGCCTGTGGGCAGGCTGGCGATGGTCTCGGCCAGCCGGGCGCGGGTGGAGAAATACGCGCCCGGAATGTGGCCGGCGCGGTAGCGCGGGCTGCGGGTGATGTCGATCACCGCCGCCTCGCCATTCTCCAGCAGGGCCAGCAGGTCGCGCGGGGCGATCGTCTCCGCCCCCACATCCGGCTCCGGCGGCAGGCGGCGGCGGTCGGATCCGCTCTCGCTGCCCAGGGCCGACACGTCGCCTTCCAGCACATGCGCCTCCCAGCCGAGCTGGGCGAGCCAGGAGGCGGTCATGTCGGCGCGCGGCCCGCCGCCGCCCGCCGGATCGTCGGCCAGGACGATGCGGGCGCCGCGCACCGCCACATGCTCGTCGGTCGCCTGGACCAGCTGGCCGCCGGCTGCATGGCGGAAGCCCGGCAGATGGCCGGCCTCATACTCCTCCGGCGTGCGCACGTCGAAGAGGTGGAGCGTGCGGCGCTCGTCGCCGCGGAAGCGGTCCAGCGTCTTCGCATCGATCCGGCCGACACCGGCCCGGTTGGCCACCGCGCGCGCCGCCTGGCGGCCGGCGGCGTCGCCCTCGGCCGAGACTTCGGGGAAGCGTCCCTCGCGCCCGCTGTCCAGCGTCAGCCCGGCCAGGGTCCAGCCGATGGTGCCGTTGCGCAGGGCGGCAACCCGGTTGGGGATGCCGGCATTCACCAGGGATTGGGTTCCGATGATCGACCGCGTGCGGCCGGCGCAATTGACCACCACCAGCGTGTCGGGGTCGGGGGCGATGTCGCGGATCCGCTTGACCAGTTCCGCCCCCGGCACGCTGATGCCGCCGGGGATCGACATGGTGCGGTATTCCTCGAAACGGCGGGCGTCGAGGATGACCAGATCGGCCTTGGCGTCGAGCAGCGCCTTGACCTCCGCCGCCGGCAGCGAAGGGGTGTGGCGATGGTGCTCGACCCACTCGCCGAAGGCCTTGCTGGGCACGTTCACGTCCCGGTAGACCTCGAAGCCGGCGGCGACCCAGCCGGCCAGCCCACCCTCCAGCAGAGTCACATCGCTGTACCCCAGCGCCTGGAGCCGGCGGGCGGCGGGCTCCGCATAGCCCTCTCCATCGTCATAGACGGTGATCGGCACGTCGCGCCGCGGCAGCAGGTCGTAGGCCAGCAGCTCCACCCGGCTGAACGGGACGGAGACGGCGAACAACGGATGGGCCAGCGAATAGGGGCCTTCCTCCCGCGCATCGAGCAGGGCGACCTCGTCGCGCTCGATCCAGGAGCGGCGGATGTCGGCGGGCTTGCGGGTGGCGAGCGATACGGCTGCGGTCATGGTGTTTGGGATCCTCAGGCGGCGTGGGGGACGGGCTGCGAGCGGTCCCACAGGTTGGGTAGGGCGCTGTTGGCGTAGCCGGAGATGAAGGGCTTGCGCTGGCCGGTCAGCGGGTCGAACACCGACCGCCGGACGGCGCCGATGTTGCCGCCATAGACGTGGATGCTGATGGATGGCCGGTCGGGCAGGGCGTTGGCGATGGCGTGGACATCGCCGATGCGGGGCGATACCCCCTCTACCGAGCCCGCCTTCAGGATCTCGGGCGGATGGGCCACGGGCGGGCCGCCCTGGGGCTGCAGGTCGTACCGTTGCGAGCGTTCCGCCCCGCGCAGGATGCCGACGAGGCCCCAGACGGTGTGGTCGTGGATCGGCGTCCGCTGCCCCGGTCCCCAGACGAAGCTGACGACGGAGAAGCGCTCATACGGGTCGCAATGCAGCAGATATTGGCGGTAATGCACCGGATCGGGCTGGGCATAGGCGTCGGGCAGCCAGTCGTCGACGGCGATCAGGTCGACTAGCAGGGCGCGGCCGGCGTCCAGCACGGCGGCTTCGTCGTCGCCATGCCGCTCGATCAGCCGGGTGAAGTCGGCGATGAACCCGCGCAGGCGGGCCAAGTTGGGGGTGGCTGTATCGGATGAGAGGCTGTCGGGCATGGTCGGGCGTCCTCACCAGGTCTCGGCAAGGCCGAGCAGTTCGAGAATGCGGTGGCGGAGGTCGGTCAGAACGGGATCGCCGCGGTGGCGGGGATAGGGGCGGTCCACGGCCAAGTCGGCCTTGATGCGGGCGGAGCGGCCGCTGAACACGATGACGCGGGTCGCCATGAACAGCGCCTCTTCGATGTCGTGGGTCACCAGAAGGCCGGTAAAGCCCTTGCTGCGCCACAGATCGACCAGTTCGCTCTGCATGGCGAGGCGGGTCAGGCTGTCCAGCTTGCCCAGCGGTTCGTCGAGGATCAGCAGGCGCGGGTCGTTGACCAGCGCGCGGGCCAGCGCCGCCCGCTGCGCCATGCCGCCCGACAGCTGGTGCGGAAAGGCCTTCTCGAAACCGGCCAGCCCGACCAGGGCCAGAGCCTGGTCCACCCGGTGGCCTTGCGAGCGCAGCAGGCCGCGCGCCTCCAGCCCCAGGGCGACGTTGTCGCGCACGGTGCGCCAGGGATAGAGCGTCGGGTCCTGGAACACGACGACGCGCGACGGGTCGGGGCCGTCGATCGGGCGGCCGTCGGCCAGGATGGAGCCCCGGCTGGGCGGCTCCAGCCCGGCGACGAGGCGCAGCAGGGTGGATTTGCCGCAGCCTGACGGCCCCAGCAGAGCGACCAACTCGCCCGGCTCTACCCGCAGCTCCACCCCGTCCAGCACCGGCAACGGCGCGCCGTGCAATTCGAAGCTGTGGCTGACCGCCTGCACGTCGATCGTCATTCCGGCGGTTTCGGTGTTTTCGAGCGCTACCATTTCAGCATTCCCTTCTGCCAGGCGAGCAGGCGGTCGCGGACGCGGAACAGCAGCGTCACCAGACCGGAGCAGACCAGCGCCATCACCAGCAGCGCGGCGTACATGTTGCCGTAGGCGGCCCAGCCCTGGGCCCATTGCAGGTACCAGCCGACGCCGGACTTCACGCCCAGCATCTCCGCCACCACCAAGACGGCGAAGGAGGCGCCGAGTCCCATGAACAGCCCGACGAAGACATGCGGCATCGCCGCCGGCACGGCGACCTTCAGCACCAGGAAGCGCTGGGACGCGCCCAGCGTGCGGGCGATGTCGTAATAGGCGCTGTTCACGCCGGCCACGCCGGACCAGGTCAGCACGGTCACCGGCACGCCGCTGGCCAGCGCGATCAGGAAGACGCTGGCGCTCCAGCTGGTGGGAAAGGCGAAGAAGGCGATGGGCAGCCAGGCGGTGGCCGGCAGCGGGCCGATCAGCCGCAGCACCGGATGGACCCAATAACCGACCGCCCGCGACCAGCCGATGGCGACACCCGTCACCACCCCCAGCACCGAGCCCACGGCATAGCCGGTGACCAGCAGCGTCAGCGATGCGGCGAAGCAGTCGAGCAGCCGCGGCCAGTCGTCGAGATAAACCTCCAGCAGCGCCTGCGGCGGCACGAAGAAGGGGCGCGGCAGCAGACCGAGCTTGGCGGTCAGGAGTTCCCAGCCGATGACGCCCAGCGCGAGCGCGATCAACCAGGGCACGGATGCCGACAATCCCGCAATGGATGATGCCAGCCGGCTGCGCGGTGCCGGGCGGATGACCGCGGTAAGCGGTGCGATCAGCGCCAGCAGCCCGGCGGCGACCACCAGCAGGCTGGCGAACTCGCCGGTCCGCTCCCACGGCTCGGCATCGGCGGCATCGGGCCACAGGGCGGTCACCCCGGATGCCGCGAACCACAGCAGGGCGGCGGCGGAAAAGCGCAGCGGGAGGCCGGATGGCAGGGAGGCGCCACTCGGCAAGGCTCCGCCGTTGGCCGCCGGCAGGGCGGCGGCCGTGTCGTTCACGCTCATGATGGGTCTCCGGTTCGGCCGGTTCAGTCGTTGGACGGGCTGGCCGTTACGGCGTTTGGGTCACAGGCGATCGAATCAAAGGACGACCACCGCTTTCGACGCATCCAGCCGCGGCGCGCGCGGGCGCGACGGCGGTCCGTCGGCATGGCCCAGCGCCACCAGCAGGTTCGTGCGCAGCCGGCCGTCGGCGAAGAACTCCGCATCGACCGCTTCGGCGTCGAAGCCGGACATCGGTCCGGCATCCAGCCCCAGCAGCCGGGCGGCCAGGATCAGATAGCCGGCCTGGAGCGAGCCGTTGCGGAACGCCGTGGTCTCGGCCAGCGACGGCTCCTCGACGAACATCGGCGAAGGGTCGTAATGCGGGCTCAGCAGCGGCAGATGTTCGAAGAAACGGCGGTCATAGGCGACGATGGCGATGGCGCCGGCCGTCAGTTTGGATTGGTTGCCGCGGCTCAGCGCCGGGCGCAGCCGTTCCTTCGCCTCCGGCGTGGTCAGGAAGACGAAGCGCGCCGGGCTGCCGTTGAAGGCGGTCGGCGCCAGCCGGACCAGATCGTAGAGGCGATGCAGCGTCTCCACCGGGACCGGCCGACCGGACCAGGAATGCGGCGTGCGGGCGCTGAAAAACAGTCGGTCGGCGGCAAGGGCGATGTCGTCGGGCAATGGTTCGGTGACGGGAAGATGGGTGTCCGGCATGGGAGCGGTCTCCGTCAGGGAATTGGGTCACGACCACACATGCTGGCGGCGGTCGTCGATTCGTTTGGCCTTGTGGACGGCGCGGGGCAGAGTGCCGGGGGCGAGCAGGGAGTGTGGAAGTGGCCGGCAGCCCGGTCAGGCCAGCGCCGCCAGCGATGCCAGCAGAATGGCCGAGACGATGCCGAGGCCGAGGGGAAGCAGGCCGCTGTCCTCATTGCCGCTGCCCTCATTGCCGTTTTCCGCGACGCCGTCGTCGCTCACCCCGACAGCCGGGTCGGCCGCCGGTCCATCCGGCGGCAAAAGCGGCAGCACGAGCGCGCCGGAGGGACAGAGCGACGCCATCACCATCCGGTCGAAATCATCCAAATCCTGCATGGCGGATCTCCTTGTCAGGTGGTGGGGCCGTGGCGCTTCCGAACGGCTGCGGAGATATCACAGCGCGATACCGTTCAATATCAGAATTACCTATAGGAAAATAGGAAAATTGGGCGAGGTCAAGCGCCGGCTTCATATCAGGTGATGTTTTTGGCGGAGCCGTTACCGCTGGGGGCCTGCGGAGGGTGCAGAAATCCAGCCGGCGAAAGCGCTCGGGATCGCACTGGGAACATGATTTAACAAGAAGAATAAGTATTTATAACATATTTCCCTGTAGGAAAGTAGATTTTAGCGTGACAACGGCCGGAGCGTCGCTTTAGAGTTCACGGACATTCGGATTTCCGGCGCTCGCATGCCGGCATTCACAACCGTGACGGGGGGAACGACGATGAAGCCCATTCTGCCCACACTCCTCTATGCCGCGCTGGCCGCGGTCGCCCCCTTTGCCGCCTCCACCATCGCCGAAGCGGCGTCCGGCAAGGTCGTGGTCGGCTATCAGACCGACGCGCTGCCTTCCTCGGTCGCCATCGCCAACGGCGAATTCGCCAAGGCGACCGGCACTGAGATCGACTTCCGCAAGTTCAATTCGGGAGCCGAGATCTTCGCCGCCATCGCGTCGGGCGACGTGCAGGTCGGCTATGTCGGCTCCAGCCCGTTCGCCGCCGCGGTCAGCCGCGGGCTGGATGTGAAGGCCTTCCACCTCGCGACCATCTCCGGTACCGACGAGGCGCTGGTGGTGCGCAACGGCTCCGGCATCGAAAAGCCGTCGGACCTGAAGGGCAAGAAGCTGGCCGCCGCCCCGGTCTCCACCGACCATTACCAGCTGCTCGCCGTCCTGAAGCAGGAGAAGCTGACGGAGCGTGACGCGCAGGTCTTCGCCATCCCGCAGCCGGACATCGTCGCCGCCTGGAACCGCGGCGACCTGGACGGCGCTTTCGTCTGGGATCCCGCGCTGACCGAGTTGAAGAAGACCGGAAAGGTGCTGCTGACCTCGCGCGAGGTGGCGGACCGCGGTGCGCCGACCTTCAGCGCCTGGGTGGCGACCGCCGCCTTCGCCAAGGACAATCCGGCCTTCCTGAAGAGCTTCGCCGGCACCATCGAGCGCTACAGCGCCTCCTTCCGCAACGACAAGGCGGCCTGGGGGCCGGATTCGGAGAATGCGAAGACGCTGGCGAAGCTGCTCGGCGGCACGCCGTCCGATCAGGCGTCGGCGCTGACCAACCTGTCGCTGGTCCCGGCGGAGGTGCAGGCCTCCACCGCTTGGCTGGGCGGCAACGACTCCGCCGGTGCCGCCAAAATCCTCAAGGACACGGCGGAGTTCCTGAAGGAGCAGAAGAAGATCACCACCGTGCTGCCCAGCTACGGCGGTTTCGTCACCGCGGAGTACGTCACGGACATCCGCTGATCATTCGGCCGACAGGAGAGCGCCCATGCTCCAGGTCCGCAACGCCAGCGTCTTCTTTTCCGCCCGCGACGGCCGGGTGGTCCATGCGCTGGACCGCGCATCGCTCGACATCGACGCCAACAGCATCGTCGTGGCGCTGGGAGCCTCGGGCTGCGGGAAGTCGACGCTGCTGAACGCCATCGCCGGCTTCCTCCCACTGTCGGAAGGATCGATCACGCTGGACGGCCAGCCGGTCGCCAGCCCCGGCGCCGACCGCGGCGTGGTGTTCCAGAAGGACACGCTGCTGCCCTGGAGCAGCGTCGCCGACAATGTGGCGCTCGGCCTGCGCTTCGCCGGGGTTCCCGCCAGGGAGCGGCGCGAGCGGGCGGAGGCGCTGCTGGGGCTGGTCGGACTGGAAGGCTTCGCCGACGCCGCCCCCCATGAGTTGTCGGGCGGCATGCGCCAGCGCGTCGGCATCGCCCGTGCGCTGGCGACGGATCCGAAGATCCTGCTGATGGACGAGCCCTTCGGCGCGCTCGACAGCCTAACGCGCGAGCAGATGCAGGAACTGCTGATCGATGTCTGGTCCCGCACCGGCAAGCGCATCTTCTTCATCACCCATTCCATCGAGGAGGCGCTGTTCCTCGGCACGACGGTGGTGGTGATGTCGCCGCGCCCCGGCCGGATCGTCGCCCGTTTCGACCTGGACTTCGTCCGCCGTTTCGCCGCCGAGCGCGACGTGCGGGCCATCCTGTCGGCGCCGGAATTCGCGGAACTCTATGACGAGATCCGCACTCTGGTGCACCGCCCGCACGCCGAGACGGACTCCCGCCGGAGGGTGCTGCAATGACCGACCTTGCCCGTCCCGGCGACCGTGTCATCGGCCCGGCGGACCGTCCCAAGATCGTCCGGCTCCACCCCTTCGGCCTGGACGGCGCGCGCACCGGCCCGATCAGTCTCGTCACCGCCGCCCTGCTGCTGGGGGCGTGGTTCCTGGTGACGCAGTACCGGCTGGTGCCGCCGCTGTTCCTGCCGACCCCGCAGGAGGTGGCGACCCAGTTCCTGGCGATCGTCGAAGACGGCTATGCCGGCGCGACACTGTGGGAGCATGTGTCGGCCAGCCTGTTCCGCATCTTCTCCGCCGCGGTCATCGCCGCCTCGCTCGGCATTCCGCTCGGGCTGGCGATGGGGCTGAACCGCTGGGCCAAGGGCGTCTTCGACACGCCCATCGAGTTTTACTGGCCGCTGCCGCCGCTGGCCTATCTGCCGCTGATGATCATCTGGCTCGGCATCGGCGAGGTGTCGAAGATCGTCCTGCTGACGCTGGCGATGTTCGCGCCGGTCTGCCTGTCGGCCCAGGCCGGCGTGCGGGCACTGCCGATCGAGCGGGTGAACGCCGCGCTGTCGCTGGGCGCCGGCCGCTGGCAGCTGTTCCGCACCATCGTGCTGCCCAGCGCCCTGCCGGAGATCCTGACCGGCCTGCGCATCGGCATCGGCGTCGGCTGGAGCACGCTGGTCGCGGCGGAGCTGATCGCCGCCACCCGTGGCATCGGCTTCATGATCATGTCCGCTTCGCATTTCCTCGCCACCGACGTGGTCTTCGTCGGCATCGGCATCATCGCCGTCTTCGCCTTCGCCTTTTCCTACGGAATGCGCCTGCTGGAAGCGTGGCTGGTGCCGTGGAAAGGCAAGTCCTGAGAATCCGCAATTCAAAAAACGACTTCGTTGAACGACAAAATTCGGGGAACCGCCATGCCAGACATTGCCCTGTCCACCTTCACCGTCACGCCCGTCAGCCCCGCCATCGGCGCGCGGGTGGAGGGGATCGACCTTTCCCGTCCGCTGTCCGACAGTGAAGCGGCGGCACTGGAACGGGCCCTGGTCGCCCATCAGGTCCTGTTCTTCGAAAACCAGCCCCTGACCCCCAAGGCGCAACGCGACTTCGCCGCCCGCTTCGGTCAGCTGCACATCCACCCGATCTACCCGAAGGTGGCGGAGCAGCCGGAGATCATGGTGCTGGACACCGGGCCGCACAATCCCAGCGACAACGACGTCTGGCACACCGACGTCACCTGCATCGAAACGCCGCCTGCCATCGTCGCCCTGTCCGGCAAGCTGATCCCGCCGATCGGCGGCGACACGGTGTGGGCCAGCAACATAGCCGCCTATGACGGCTTGTCCGAACCGATCCGCCGCCTGCTGGAGCCGCTGAAGGCCCTGCACGACTTCACCCGTTCCTTTCCTGAATGGCGGCACAATGGCGACCCTGAGACCCATGCCCGCTGGAAGGCGGCGCGGGACAAGCACCCGGCGGTGGTCCATCCCGTCATCCGCACCCATCCGGTCAGCGGAGCCAAAGCCCTGTTCGTGAACGAGAACTTCACCGCGCGCATCGTCGGGCTCAGCGACCGGGAGAGCGCGGCGATCCTCGATTTCCTGTACGACCATATCAGCCGGCCGGAATACACGGTGCGCTGGCGCTGGAAAGCCGACGATCTTGTGCTGTGGGACAACAGGTCGACCCAGCATTACGCGGTGAACGACTATTCGCCGCACCGGCGCATCATGCACCGCGCCACCGTTCTCGGCGACCGGCCCTATTGAGGAGGGGGCAGGGAAGCAGGGCGTCAATCCTGCTACGCTCAAGAGCGGTTCATCGTTCGGTAAAAGCCAAATCCTGCCCCCGCAACCATCGACACTTGGCAGCCCGCCTCCAACGAGGCGGGCTGTCGGCGCATCGGGTCCGCTTCGGCGCACGCCTCCAGAATCGCCACCAAGTCGCCATGAAGCTGCGCCTCCAGCCCGGCGCCGGACGGGCAGGCTATGGCGTGCACATATCTCGCATCGGCGAAGAAAAGGCCGCATCCGGTGGCGAGTGGCCCTTCTCCCCTTGCGGGGCGGGATCGGCCAAACGCCAACGGCGTTTTGCCGACCCGCGGGTTGGGATGAGGGGTGCGACCGGCTGGAAGCCGGTGGAAACCAGATCTGCGCCCCTCACCCCAACCCCTCTCCCGCGAGGGGAGAGGGGCTTTCCTCAATGCCAAGCTGTACAATTTTCCGCAAGTGCGAGATGTGTGCATCCCGAAGGGACGGGCAGGGGGAGAGCACGACGCGGTCGACCATGGCCCGGATCATCTCCATCGCGGCCATCCCCTCGTCGCCGTCACCGAGCACCGATTCAAGTGATCTTGCCCTGAGGTACCGATCCGCGGCGCATCCCACCCGCGATCGCCTCTGGTCCTTGGAGCCCGCGTCCTGCGAGTTGCCTCGGCATGGGCATGAAAAATGGAATGCTGCGGGTCGATGTTTGTTAGGATGGCGCCGGGATTATCAGGAGCCGTTTCCTTGAGCACAGGACTGATCGCACTGCTTGACGACGTGGTCGGCTTGACGAAGATCGCCGCCGCTTCGCTGGACGATGCCGCCGGGCAGGCTGCAAAGGCGGGGGCCAAGGCCGCCGGCGTGGTGGTCGACGACGCTGCCGTTACGCCACGCTACGTCGTCGGGTTCACTGCGGATCGTGAACTGCCGATCATCGGCAGGATCGCTCTCGGCTCCTTGAAGAACAAGCTGATCCTGCTGCTGCCGGCCGCCCTGGTCTTGAGCCTGGTGGCGCCCTGGGCCATCACGCCGCTGCTGATGCTGGGCGGAGCCTTCCTTTGCTACGAAGGGGCGGAGAAGGTCTTTGAGGCGATCTGGCCGCACGAGGCTCATGACGGCCACGGCGCAGAGGGCACGGCCGGCGGGCAGTCGGCCCGGCAATTCGAAGATTCCAAGGTGAACAGCGCGATCAAGACCGACCTGATCCTGTCCGCCGAGATCATGGCGATCACGCTGTCCGCCGTCGCTGCGGAGGTTTCCTCCTTCTGGATGCAGGCACTGATCCTGGCCATCGTCGGAGCCGGCATCACCATCGCGGTATACGGCACGGTGGCCCTGATCGTGAAGGCAGACGACGCCGGCATTGCCATGGCGCAGAATGACCGGCCCGTTTCCAGCCTCTTCGGGCTGCGGCGGCTGGCCCCCGGCGCACCGGGCGGGGCGGACCGGCTGCTGCGCCCGCTGACGCAGGGGCTGGGCCGCGGTCTCGTCTATGGAATGCCGCTGTTTCTCAAGCTGCTCAGCCTCGTCGGCACCGCTGCGATGCTGTGGGTCGGCGGCGGCATCATCATCCATGGGCTGGAAGGCTATGGCTTGGAGGAACTCGGGCACGCGATCCATGACGCCGCCGTGGCGGTCGGCCATGCGCTTCCGGCGGGGGCGGCGGTGATGGAATGGCTGGTCGCCGCCGGGTTCGCAGGCATTGTCGGGCTTCTTCTCGGCGCGCTGCTGATCCCGCTGGTCCACCGGGTCGCCATTCCGGCCTTTGCGATGCTGAGACGCTGACGCGGCTCCGTGACGGGAACCGCGTCGCCCGACCGTCATCAGCGTGCCGATTGACGGTCCCAGCTGTCATGCACGGCCGCCGGCAGGCGGTGCTTCATAATGCGCTGGCTGGGAGTGCGCTCGAACTCCTCCACCACCGCGATGTAGCGGGGGTTCTGATAGGGAGCCAGCTGCCGGCCCAGCCAGTCGGACAGCGACGGAATGTCCAGCCTGGCGCCCGCCTTCGGCTTCACGAACAGCTTGATGTCCTGTTCGCCGATCTCCGCCGCCACGCCGATGACGGCGCAATCCTCGACGGCGGGGTGGGTGGCGGCGATATGCTCGATCTCCCAGGCGGAGACGTTCTCCCCCTTGCAGCGCATGCTGTCGGTCATCCGTCCGTGGAACAGCAGCGTGCCGTCGGGCAGCAGGGAGCCGAGGTCGCCGGTGTGCAGCGCCCCTTTCCGCAAGGCCCGCGCCGTTGCCTCCGGATTGCGGAAATAGCCGGTGAACAGGGCGCCAGGCACGCCGGTGCGGACCACGATCTCGCCGCGTTCGCCCTGGGGAACCGGGTTGCCGGTCTCGTCCAGCAGCTGGACGGTGAACCAGGGCATCGGCCGCCCGACCGCGCCGACGGTGCCCTCGTCGTTGCAGGTGGTGATGCTCGACGCCTCGGTCATGCCGTAGCATTCGCGGATCTGGACGCCGAACCGCTCTTCGAAAGGCGTCCAGGTTTCCTTGGGGCAGCCGCCGCCCCAGGCGATGCGCACGGGATGATCGCGGTCCCGCGGGCTCGGCGGCTGCTTCAACAGGATTTGCAGGATGCCGCCCAGGTAGTGGATGTGGGTGGCGCCATAGTCGCGGACCTGATCCCAGAAACGGCTGGCGCTGAAGCGGTCGACCATCGCCAGCGACACCGCGCGGATCAGCGGCAGCACGATCATCTGGGCGCCGCCGATGTGATAGAGCGGTTCCCAGACGAACAGGACGTCGCCATCGCGGGCGGCGGACACGCGGGCCACCGCCTCGCCCGCCAGCCGCATCATGCGGTGGGTGACCAGCGCCCCCTTCGGCCGGCCGGTGGTGCCGGAGGTATACATGATGGCGAAGGGCTCGTCGGGGCCGGGAAGCGCTCCCTCGAACCGGGCGCCACTGTCCAGCATCGGCTCCAGCCGCAGGGCGTCGGCGGGGGTGTCTGCCCCGGCTCCGGCCCCGGCACCAGCCACGATCAGCGGCTTGCCGGACAGGTCGGCGCCGCACTCCGCGATCACCGGGACGAGGTCGGCGTCGGCCAGCACGGCGGCGGGGTCCGAATGGTCCAGGATGTAGCGCAGCCCATCGCCGCGCTGCTGGGCGTTGATCGGGACCCAAACCAGTCCGGCCTTGGCGAGGCCGAACAGCGTGGACAGCACCGCCGGGCTGTTGCGCTGCATCAGCGCCACCCGGTCGCCGGGAACCAGCCCGATCCGCCGAAGCTCCGCCGCGACGCTGTCCGACTGGCGGTCGAGCGCATGGACGGTCAGCGGATTGCCGTTGTAGCGGGCGAACAGGCGCTCGCCGTCGGTCCGCGCGGCCTGGGTCAGCAGGCCGGCGAACCCGGTGTCGAAATCGGACATGATCGATGGATCTCTGAAAGGATGGCAGGGGTGGCGTCTTGATGGCGGCGCTTCAGCGGCCGGAGCGGCGCAGCCGTTCGGCGATCAGCAGGAGCGCCATGACGATGACGAAGACGACGACCGACACCGAGGCCAGCGTCGGGTTCAACTGCAGGATCATGTCGTCCCACATCTGCTTGGGCAGGGTGGTCTTGACCCCGCCGCTGACGAAGATCGCCACGGTCAGCTCGTCGAAGGAGGTGATGAAGGCGAACAGGAAGGCCGCCACCAGACCGCCGCGGATCAGCGGAACCGTGACCCGCATCAGCGTCTGCACCCGGTTGGCGCCGAGCGTCGCCGCCGCCTGGTCCAGGCGCCAGTCGTGGCCCTTCACAACGGCGGCGATGGCGACGAAGGCGAAGGGCAGGGCCAGCACCGTGTGGCCGATGATCAGGCCGAGGTCGGTGGCGACCAGCCCGATCTGGGCGAACAGGTAGAACAGCCCGACGGCGATGACGATGCGCGGGACGATCATCGGCGCCAGGAACAGGGCGAAGATGGCCCCGCGCCAGCGCGAGGTGGAGCGGGCGAGCGCCAGGGCGGCCAGTCCCGCCACCAGGGTCGCCAGTATGGCGGTGGCGAAGGCGACGCCGAAGGAGCGCAGCGTGGCGCCCAGCCACAGGTCCGATCCGAAATAGACCTCGAACCATTTCAGGCTGTAGCCCGGCGGCGGGAAGTCGAGGAAGGGTGAACTTGTGAAGGCGATCGGCACCACCACGACGGCCGGCGCCACCAGGAAGACCAGCACCAGCGTCGAATAGACCGCCGGCAGCCGGTCGCGGCCCCGCTCGCCCAGCACCGGCGCCGTCACCCGCGCCGCCGCGGCGGTGAGCGCCGCCAGGGCCGAAAGGATGCGCTGGCCGGCCTTGCGCATGCCGCCGCCGCCCGTCTTGCGCCGGGCTCCCTCGCCCGACAGGGTGGACAGGCCGAAGACGCGGTCGTAGACCCAGCAGGTGACCAGCGCCGCCGTCAGCATGAAGGTCGCCAGCGCGCCGGCGAAGGCCCAGTTCAGCATCTCCTGGATCTGGGTGATGATCAGCTGCGCCAGCATGGTCTGCTGCGGTCCGCCCAGCAGGGCCGGGACGATGAAGAAGCCCAGCGACGAGATGAAGGTCAGCAGCCCCGCCGCCGCGACGCCCGGCAGCGACAGCTGGAAATAGACCAGCCAGAATGCATGGCCCGGCGCCGCCCCCAGCGTTTCGGCCGCCTGCACCAGCCTGCGGTCGATGCCGGTCATCACCGGCAGCATGGTCAGCACCGCCAGCGGCAGCATCGCGTGCACCATGCCGACCATCACGCCGAATTCATTGTGCAGCATCTCAGGCGCCGGCAGGCCGCCGGCCGACAGGATGCCGTTGATGACGCCGTTCCGTCCCAGGATCACCATCCAGGCGAAGGTCTTCACCAGATAGCTGGTCCAGAACGGGATCATCACCGCCAGCACCATCGCGCCGCGCCTGCGTTCCGGCAATTGCGCCAGCCAGTAGGCCAGCGGATAGCCCAGCAGAAGCGAGAACAGCGCCGTCAGCCCGGCGATGCGGAAGGTGCCCATCAGGACGCGGAAATAGACGCCGGTGTCGACGATCCGGGCGTAATGGTCCCCCGTCCAGGCGCCGGTGTCGGCATCCTGGACGCTGAGTCCCAGCAGCCGCAGGACCGGATAGATGAAGAAGACCGCCAGAAAGGCGATGCCGGGCGCCGCCAGCCAGAGCGGACCGAAGCGCAGCCGCTGCCTCAGGCCGCCCTCGGCGGAGCCGTGCAGGATCGCGGCGCTCATGACACCAGCACCCCAGCGTCGCTGCGCCAGCGCACGGCGACCCGGTCGCCCAGTGGCGGCGGCGACATGCCGCGCCGCAGCCGCACGGTGATGGTGGACTGGTCGCCCAGCGCCACCAGGACGCGGGTTTCCGACCCGGCATAGACGGTATCGACCACTTCGCCCGACACCTCGTTGTCGCCCTCGCCGTCGAGGTCGAGCTGTTCGGGGCGAACGATCAGCGACGCCTCGCCCTGGCCCGAGGCGGCGGTGGCGGCCGACAGGCGGAAGCGGCCCCCGCCGGTCACCAGGATGGGTGCGCCGCCCTCGTCCTGCTGGATGCGGCCGCGGAAGATGTTCGACACGCCGATGAAATCGGCGGCGAAGGCGGTCTTCGGATGGGCGTAGATGTCGTGGGGGGTGCCGATCTGCTCGATGCGCGCATGGTTCATCAGGCAGATGCGGTCCGACATGGCCAGCGCCTCCTCCTGGTCATGGGTGACGTAGATGATGGTGGCGCCGGTCTCGCGGTGCAGGCGCTTGATCTCGTACTGCATGTGCTCGCGCAGTTTCTTGTCCAGCGCCCCCAACGGTTCGTCCATCAGGATGACGGAGGGCTGGTAGACGAAGCAGCGCGCCAGCGCGACGCGCTGCTGCTGCCCGCCCGACAATTCCTTGGGAAAGCGGTCGGCGAGATGCCCGAGATGGACCATGTCGAGCGCGTCGCGCACCCGGCAGTCGAGGTCGGAGGCCGCGACCCCCCGCATGCGCAGGGGGAAGCCGATGTTCTCCGCCACCGTCAGATGCGGGAACAGGGCGTAATGCTGGAACACCAGCCCGATGTCGCGCTTGTGGACGGGGGTGCGGGTTTCGTCGCGGCCGTCGATCAGAATGCGCCCGCCGTTCGGTTCCACCAGCCCGCAGATCATCTGCAGAAGCGTGGTCTTGCCCGAGCCGGAGGGGCCCAGCAGCGTCAGGAACTCGCCCGCCGGGACTTCCAGGCGGGTGGGTTGCAGGGCGACGACGGAGCCGTAGCTCTTGGTGAGGCCATCGACCAGCAGCTTGCAGGCGGGAGGGGCCGTTCCGGGGGAGGGGGACATGGCGGCGGGTCTCCTGTGATGGTCGTCAGCCGAGGATCCAGGCGTTGAAACGCTCGCTCATCTTGGACCGGTTGGCACCCCACCAGTCCTCGCGGGCGATGGTCATCCGCTTCAGATTCTCGGGGAAGGTGGGCAGCGCCTGCGCGCGCTCCTTCGGAATGCTGTCATAGGCCTTGAGGTTGGTCGGGCCGTAGGACAGCGCTTCGGTGAAGATCGCCTGGCGCTGGGGATCGGCGCAGAACTTGATGAATTTGCGGGCGGCGTCGGCACGCGGGTTGCCGCGCGGGATGCCCCAGCCCTCGATGGAATAGAGACCCTGGTTCCACGAGATCTTCACCGGCGCGCCGCCGTCGATGGCGGCCTGGGCGCGGGCGTTCCACAGGGCGATCATGTCCACCTCGCCGCTCTGGATCAGCTGGGTGGACTGGGCGCCGCCGGTCCACCATGCGGCGATGTGCGGGCGGATGCGCTCCAGGCTCTTGTAGGCGCGCTCGACGTCCAGCGGGTAGAGCTGGTCGAGCGGCACGCCGTCCGCCAGCAGGGCCTGTTCCAGCGTGTCGATGGGGTTCTTGCGCAGTGATCGGCGGCCGGGGAACTTCTCGACATTCCAGAAATCCGCCCAGCTCTGCGGCGGGTTGGACGGGAACTTGTCGGTCCGATAGGCGAGGATCGTCGAATAGACGTCCGTTCCCATCCACTGGCCGGTCAGCGCCTCCGGCATCAGCCCCGGCGCTTCGGAGGCCGGGAAATCCAAGGGTTCCAGCAGGTTCTGGCGGGCCAGGATGTCGCGGGCCGACAGGGTCAGGGTGCAGACGTCCCAACTGTAGGACTTCGTCTCGACGATCGCCTTGAACTGGGCGGTCGGTTCGGCCTCGCGGGCGACATTGACGACCTTGATGCCGGTCGCCTTCTCGAACGGATCGTAGAACGCCTTGCGGAAGGCCGGGCTGTAGGGGCCGCCCGGATCGGCCACGGTGATCTGGGTGGTCTGCGCCATCGCCGGCCGGCTCATGCCGGCCGAAAGGGCGACCGGCAGGGCGGCGCCCAGCGCGGTGCCCGCCGCCCCCGTCACTGCGGTGGCAAGCAGGCTGCGGCGGTTGATGGTGAAATCGTCGGTCTTGCCCATGGTCCTAATCCCTGTTCGCTGGCCGGGTCTTGTGGTCGCCCGGTTGATGGAGGAAGCTTCGAAGGGGGGCGGGGACGGCCGCAGGCCGCCCCGCTCCGCCCCGGTCCGGTTTCGGGCGGATGCCCCGTCAGGCCGCCGTCTTGCGCGCGGCGCGCTTTGCCAGGAACTCCTCCATCATCCGCGCCGGTTCGCCCGAGGCGTAGGCTTCGCGCTGGATGCGCACGCCGGCGGCCAGGCAGTCGCGGAAGCCGGCCTCGGTCATCTCGCGGAAGCGCTGCTTGTCGAGGCGCATGGCGACCGGGGGCTTCGCAGCCAGTTCGCCGGCCAACTCCAGCGCTTCGGCCATCACGCGCTCCTGCGGGACGATGCGGTTGATCAGGCCGATGGCGTGGCATTCCTGCGCGTCCATCAGCCGGCCGGTCAGGGTCAGGTCGATGGTGCGGGCCAGCCCGATCATCTCCTTCATGATCCAGGGCCCGGTGGTGCTGGCGATGCCGGAATTGATCTCCGGCTGGCCCATGCGGACGCCGGGATGGCCGACGCGCAGGTCGCCCAGAAGCGCGACCTGGAAGGCGGAACCGGCCGCCACGCCGTTCAGCGCCACCACCAGCGGCTTCGACAGGGTCCGCATGCGGTGATAGAGCCGCTCCCACTCCGCCACCCATTCCTCGGCGCGCTCGGCATCGAAGCTCTTGGTTTCGTTGAGATCCTGCCCCGCACCGAAGGCGCGGTCGCCGGCCCCGGTCAGGATGATGGCGCGGATGGCGCCGTCGGCCTCCAGCCGGTCGAAGGCGACGACCAGTGCGTCGCGCATCGCCTTGTTCCAGGCATTCAGCACCTCAGGACGGTTCAGCGTGATGACGCCGACCGGGCCGCGGGTCTCGGTGAGGATGAAGTCGGTCACGGATGCGCTCCTGTGGAACGGCAGGGCAGTCCGGGGCCGGCGCAACTCTGCGCCCACGGCCGGAATGCCCCGCGGGAAAGGGGATCGAAGGCGGGGTCGCCGCGCCTCGTATTGAATAGCAATACTTTGTATTGATTAGCTTGGCTTGCTTTCGGTACGCTGTCAACGGTATCTCTCACCGCGCACTTTCAGGACCGACCGACATGGCACCGCGCCGATCCACCACCTCTTCACCCAAGGCCGCCGTCAATGCGACAGACGGGACTGCCGGGAGCGCGTCCGCAACCGGCTCCCCGGCCGGAAATGCGCAGGTTGAAAGCGACGGGCAGGAGGGCCGGGCCGCCGATCCCTTGATGGTGATGTCGGTGGACAAGGCGTTTCGCGTGCTGCACGCCTTCGATTACAGCCGCCCATCCATGAGCCTGACCCAGGTCGCCGCCACCGTCGGCATGGACAAGAGCGCCGCGCAGCGCTTCACCTACACGCTGGAGAAGCTGGGCTATCTGCGGAAGGACCCGGTCACCAAGAGGTTCGAACTGACCGTCCGCACGCTGGATCTCGCGCATCACTATCTTCGCAGCAATGCGATGCTGGAACGTGCGATGCCGTACCTGATGCATCTCAGCAAGACGACCGAGGAGACGATCAACCTGACTGTCATGGACGGGCCGGAGATCGTCTTCGTGTCGCGCTTCATGAGCCGGCATGTCCTGAACACCGACGTCATCGTCGGCACGCGGATGCCGGCCTACTGCACCGCCCCGGGCATCGCCATCCTGTCCCGCCTGCCGACGGCGGATGCGGCGGCCCTGATCGACCGGATGGATCTGAAGCCCTACACCCCGCACACCACCTGGCAGAGGGAGGATCTGCTCGCGAAGATCGCGAAATCGGCAGTCCGCGGTTATGCCACCGCGTTCGAGGAATTCTATCACGGCGACCTGTCGGTCGCGGCCGCCATCACCGGGCCGGGGGGAGTGCCGGTGGGGGCGCTGAACATCGCCGTCTCCCGCGCGCGCTTCACCCCGGAGGAGATGGAGGAACGCTTCGCTCCGCTGGTGGTGGCGGCGGCGGGATCGGTCTCGCAACGCTGACGGACCGCTCGAC
This sequence comes from Azospirillum largimobile, assembly GCF_977007025.2. Lineage (NCBI taxonomy): Bacteria > Pseudomonadati > Pseudomonadota > Alphaproteobacteria > Rhodospirillales > Azospirillaceae > Azospirillum > Azospirillum largimobile. The sequence continues at coordinate 807,534 of NZ_CDRMUA020000002.1, read as the reverse complement.
GGGCCAGCCGGGGCGAGCCTGCGGCAAACAAGCTCCGGAATTCAGCGCGCTAATCGGGGTGGAAACCGCCACTCCGCTTGGCATGTGCCGAAGTCCTCGCCATTTCGGCCAACAGCTTGGCCGTCGCAACGGCGAGTTGGTTCTGCGTGTATGGCTTGGCGAGCCGCGGCAGGTCGGCGACGACGCCCTCCGGCAGATCGGCGTATCCCGTGGCCAGCAGAACCGGCAGGTCCGGGGCCATGGCGCGGGCCGCCCGGGCAAGCTCGACGCCGGTCATGCCCGGCATCGCATAGTCCGTCAGCATCAGGTCGACGGCTTGGCCGCTGCGCAGAAGCTCCAGCGCCTCGGTGCCCGAGCTCGCTTCGAGGACCGTGTGCCCAAGGTCGGCCAGCATATCGACGGTGCTCATGGCGATCAGCGCGTCATCGTCGACCACGAGGACCACGGCGGGAGACACGTCGACCGCCGGGGCCGGCGGCAATTCGGTCGCCTGGACCGGTGTGGTGGCCTTGGGCAGCCACAGCTCCACGACCGTCCCCTGGCCCGGAACGCTGGACAGCCGGAATGCACCGCCGGACTGCACCGCCAGACCGTGGACCATCGACAATCCCAGCCCGGTGCCCTTGCCGATGCCCTTGGTCGAGAAGAAGGGCTCGACCGCCCGCGCAAGCGTTTCCCCATCCATCCCTGCGCCGGTGTCCCGCACGCTGACGTGCGGGTAGAAGCCGGGCGGCAGTCCCGAAGCCACGGAAACCGGCGCCTCGTCCACGGTCACGGTGAGCGTGCCGCCGTCGGGCATGGCATCGCGGGCATTGACGGCGAGATTCAGGATCGCCAGTTCGAGCTGGTTGGGATCGATCAGGGCCGGCGCCGATGCCGGCGGAGCGTCGATGCGGATGACGACGCGCGGGCCGACAGACCGTTCCAACAGCGTCTTCATGCCGTCCAGCAGCCCGGCAAGGTCCACCGCCTGCGGCTGCAGATCCTGGCGACGGGCGAAAGCCAGAAGCCTTTGGGTCAGCGTCGCTCCGCGCTGGGCTCCCTGCATGGCGCCGTCGAACAGGCGCTCCGTCGTCGGATCGGCGGGAAGGCGTTTGCGCAGCAATTCCAGATTGCCGAGCACCGCCATCAGCAGGTTGTTGAAGTCGTGGGCGACGCCGCCGGTGAGCTGGCCGAGGGTCTCCAGCTTCTGCGTCTGGCGCAGCTGCTCTTCGGCGCGTTCGCGGTCGCGGATCTCGTCGCGCAGCTGGTCGAGCGTCGCCGCCAGTTCCCGGGTGCGTTCCTGCACCTTGGTCTCGAGCGTCGCGGTAAGGCGCTGCAGCGCCTCCTGCGCCGCCTTCTGGTCGCTGATGTCGACGATGACGGCGAGCGCTCCGGCTGTCTTGCCGGTGGAGTCCTGCACAGGCACGCCGCTGACACGGGTCCAGACCGGCTGACCGCCGGCAGGATGATAGATGAACTCGATGCCGCTGACGGTCTCGCCGCGCAGGGCCCGCATCGCGACATACTGATCCCGGCCCAGGCGGCGGCCCTGCTCATCGTACCCGATCCAGCTCTCCTCGCCATCCGCCCGCTGCGACGGAATGACGGAATCCGGGAAGAAGCGCCGGAATGCCGGATTGGACAGAATGGTCCGGCCGTTCAGGTCCATCAGGTTCACCGCCACCGGCAGGTGTTCCACCAGCGTTTCGAAGCGCGCCCGTTCGTCGGCGAGCTCCGCCAGGAGACGCTCGCGCTCCGCGAGCCTCGCCCGCGCCTCGTACTGCCTGCGCCTGCCGCGCAGGCAGGTCCGCACGACGCTGATCAGGGTCGTCGGGTGGAAAGGGCGCTCCACGAAGGTGACGTTGCCGAGCAGCTCGGTCAGCCGCGCCGCCTCGGGCGTACGTTCGGCACCGTCGCCGCGCAAGGTCAGCAGAATGACGGGAAGGTCCGACCAGGGCGGCTGTGCGCCGATCCAGGCGACGAGCCCCTGGAGATCGGCGGTGCGCACCGCCTCTTCGGCAAGGATGAGCAGTCCGGCCCCGTCCTCCAGCGCCCTGCACAGTGCCGGCAGGTCGGGACAGGCGTGCGCGGCGATTCCGACCTCGCCCAGCAAGGCCGATGCGACGGCGGCGTCCCGTCCATGCGGCGCCAGGATCAGTGCGCGCTCCATGACCGCGGGCAGGCTCAAATCGGATCGTCCTTCAGCAGAAAGCCGCCTTGGCCGACATAGACCGGCACACCGCGCAGCACCCCCTGGAACTCGTCCAAGGGCGGCCCCACGGCGATGCCCTTGTCGTTGATGCGATACTCGCGGATCGTGTCCTCGTGCGGACCGGCGCGCTTCTTGATCACCGAAATCGCCCGCCGGACCCGGCCCAGCGCCTCGAAATAGCGCAGCAGCACGACGGTATCGGCCAGATAGGTGACGTCGACGGGGGCCTGCATGTCGCCGATCAGGCCATGCTGCGCGATGGTGAGGAAGGTCGTCACGCCCTGGCGGTTCAGGTACAGAAGCAGTTCGTGAAGATGCAGGACCAGAAGCTGCTCTTCCGGCATCGCCGCCTGATAGCCGTTGAGGCTGTCGATCACCACGGTGCGGATCTGGTGGTCGTCGACGCAGGCGCGGACCCGGTAGGTGAACTCGCCGGGCGCAAGTTCCGCCGCATCCACCTGCTCGATGATCAGGCTGCCGCTATCACGCATGGCTTCGAGGTCGAAGCCCATCGCCCTGGTCCGGGCGAACAGCAGGCCAAGCTCCTCGTCGAAGACGAACAGCGCCGCCCGCTCTCCCCGTGCGATGGCCGCCACCGTGAACTGAAGCGCCAGCAGCGACTTTCCGGTTCCCGCCGGGCCGATGATCAGGGTGCTCGACCCGCGCTCCATGCCGCCGCCCAGCAGCGTGTCGAGTTCCGCGATCCCGCTGGCCACCCGCTCTCCGGCGAAACCGGTTCGATGCTCGGCGGCGATCAGCCTGGGGAACACCTTGAAGCCGCCGGTGGTGATCGTGCAATCGTGGTAGCCGCCGCGATAGGCCTGCCCACGGTATTTCAGCACCCGCAAGCGCCGCCGCTCCGCGCCGTAGGCCGGCGTCAGCATCTCCAGACGGATCACGCCGTGAGCGATGCTGTGGACCGTCTTGTCCATGGTGTCGGTGGTCAGGTCGTCGAGCAGCAGCACGGTGGCGCCGTGGCGGGCGAAGTAATGCTTGAGGGCGAGGATCTGCCGCCGGTACCGCAGCGAGCTCTGGGCCAGCAGGCGGATCTCCGACAGGCTGTCGAGGACGATCCGCATCGGCTTGCTCCGCCCGATCGCGTCGAACATCAGCTTAGTCGTCTCGCCGAGTTCGAGGTCGGAGGAGTAGAGCAGGCTCTGCTGGTGCGCCTCGTCGAGCAGGCTTTCCGGCGGAACCAGCTCGAACACCGTGATCTCCTCGCCGAGCGTCCAGCCATGTTCGGCTGCGGCGTCGCGAAGTTCGCCCTCGGTCTCCGACAAGGTGATGTAGAGCCCGGTTTCGCCGGCCGCCGCGCCGTCCAGCAGGAACTGCAGGGCAATGGTGGTCTTGCCGGTGCCGGGGCTGCCCTCGAGCAGGAAGACACGGTCGCGGGCGAGACCGCCGGCGAGGATGTCGTCAAGGCCGGTAACGCCGGTTCGCGCCTTGCGCGGCAGTTCAGAGGGGGCGGGCATGGCGGGCCAGGATATCCGTCTTGAGGGTGTCGGGCAGCGCATGCGCCGGAATGCGGTCCAAGGTATCGGCAAGGGCACGCTGCGCATGCCAAAGGTCATGCGCCAGTTGAAGGTCGAGCCAGAAATGGGCGGATATGCCGCAGAGCCGGGCCAGCCGGGCGGCCATCTCGGGCGTGACGGCGGCCGTGCCTGCAAGCACGCGGTGGAGCGTCTGGCGCGCAATCGCCAGTTCCTGGGCGGCCTGGGTCACCGTCAGCCGAAGCTCGGGCAACACGTGGTTGCGCAGAACGGCACCGGGATGAGGTGGAGGATCGGTGGACGGAGACAGTTCTGCAGACATCGATCCTGACCGGAAAACACGGTCGCTCAAATGTAACGCATCGCGCGACAGAGCGCAGCCTGCGCAATCCTCATCGTCCCTTTGTCATAGAGGTGGCGGAAACACGGTAGCAACCTGTGTTAGGGATGCATTTCTCTAAGGGCACTGGAATTTGTTTTACAGCCGGGGCGTGGCAACTGAACGGTCTTGGCGCTCGTCGGCTCCGCTGCCTCAGCTGTTGCTGCTCGACCCTCGGGCTGGTGGGTCGCTATAGTCGTGGCCCGGCCATGCCGGGTCCGCCTCTTCTCCGCCAGCGCCTGGAATCGTGAATGCAAGCCCGTCAATTGGAAGTCTTCTGCATGCTGATGCGCTGTGGAACGGTGACCGCGGCGGCGGCGATGCTGAACATTTCACAGCCGGCCTTGAGCCAGATTCTGCTGCATGCCGAAGATCAGTTGGGGTTCAAGCTGTTCGATCGGGTGCGCGGGCGTCTGGTGCCGACGCAGGAAGCCAACGAGCTGTATCCGGAGGCCGAGCGCATCTTCTCCGAACTCGGCGCCTTGCGCCGGCGCACGGTCGACATGCGCCATGGCCGCACCGGCCTCGTCCGGCTCGCCGCCTCGGCCCCGCCATCCATGTCCATCGTTCCCAAGGCGCTGAGCGCCTTCCGTGCGGCGCATCCGGACATCGTCGTGCGGTCGCTGGTCGCCCCGATCGCCAACATCCGGGACATGTTGCGCAGCGGCGACGTTCTGCTGGGGGTGGCGATGAACGACATGCCCCACCCCGATCTCGATGTCGAAACCGTCGGGCATGCCGAACTGGTCTGTCTCATGCCCGAGGGGCATCGGCTCGCCGGACACGCCCAGGTCGGTTTTGCCGAACTGGCGGAGGAGACGCTGATCTCATACCGCGTGGACACGTTGCCCGGCCGGCTCCTGGCCGGAGCGCTGGAGGCCGAAGGCGGCGTCTACGCCCCGGCGGTGGAGATCGACCTGTCGATCACCGCGCTGCCCTTCGTGCGGGAGGGGATCGGCGTGGCGGTCGTCGATGGGCTTCTGCCGTGGAACCAGTTCTCCGGCATCGTCCAGCGGCCCTTCCGTCCCGGCATCCGCGTGCCCATCGCCATCCTGACCAGCAAGGAGCGCCCGCTGTCGGGCAGCCACGACCTGATGCGCGAGTGCCTGCGCCGGGCCGCCCGCGCCCTGGAACCGGGCGGCAACTGAAGCTTTTGGCCGGACGGTCCCGCATTCCGGTCAGAAATCGGCGACCTTTCCGGCGGAAAAGCCGGCGAAGCGGTCGGGGTGATAGGGCTTGGGATCGACGATCGGCGGCTGGTCGGTGATGAGGTCGGCGATCAGGTGCCCTGCGCCTGGGCCGATGCCGAAGCCGTGACCGCTGAATCCGGCGGCCAGGATCAGGCCGGGCAGGCTGCCGACTTCGCCGATGGCGGGAACGCCGTCGGGCGTGCTGTCGATGTAGCCGCCCCAGGCGGCGGTGATCGGGGCGCCCTTCAGGCCGGGCAGCAGGGCCATGGCCCGTTCGTGGGTGAGGCGGATGGTGCTGCGGTCCGGGGTGGGGTCGAGAACCCGCACCCGCTCCATCGGGGTCGGACGGTCGAGCCGCCAGCGCCGCAGCGTCTCGTGGCCGGAGCGTATCCCCTCCAGCCCGCCGGGCATCAGACTGCGCCAGCGCCGGGTGAACATCGGCATGAATTGCGGGGCGAAGCGGGCCTGCTGAAGGGTCGGATCGACGCGTCCGCGCCCGCTGATCGCCAGCGTGTGGCCGCCGTCGCCGCGCCGGGTGATCGACACGGCGGCGGTGTGCAGGGCGTCGGGCAGCCCGGCCGGGCTGGGGCCGACCGACAGGATCGAGGACCGGATCGAGGCGAGCGGGAAACGCACGCCGATCTGATGGCAGAAGGAGGAGGCCCAGGCTCCGCCGGCCAGGACCACCATTTTCGTGCGGATCGTGCCCTTTTCGGTGACGACGCCGCTGACCCGCCCGCCGCTGGTTTCCAACCCGCGCGCGGCGCAGCCCTGATGCACCGTGCCGCCCAGCTTCATGATCGCCCGCGCCACGGCGGGTGCGGCACGGGCCGGATCGGCGATGCCGTCCGACGGCGAGAAGACGCCGCCCTTCCAGGGGCGTCCCGTGGCCTGCCCACGCTCGGCGGCTTCGGCGCCGGTCAGCATGTGGGTGGTGACGCCGACCGTCCGGGCGAAATCGCGCCAGCGCGCCCAGCCTGCCAACTCCTGGTCGTCGTTGCTGAGATAGAGCAGGCCGCAGCGGGTGAAGCCGGTGTCCTCGCCGGCTTCGGCGGCGAAGCGCTCCCACAGATCCAGGCTCTTGGTCGCCATCGGCAGTTCCCGCGCATCGCGGTTCTGCTGGCGGCACCAGCCCCAGTTGCGGCTGGACTGTTCGGCCCCGACCTGTCCCTTTTCCACCAGGGCCACCGCCAGTCCGCGCCGGGCCAGATAATAGGCCGCCCAGACGCCGACGATGCCGCCGCCGATCACGACGACATCCGCCTGATCGGGCAGGTTCGGGCTGGACGCGATGGTTTGCAAAGGGGCTGGCATCTGGGCGGATCTCCGAATTCGGCGTTGCTCCATCTAGCCATGCCGCGCGGACCGGCGGGCGCTGCTTTGTTCGATTCGACGGCATTATCTTCTGTCTATGCCTGTGCGGCCGATGCTTTGTTCTGCCGAAAGAAAGTCACTCGGTGATCGACAGGCGGGCGGTGCGTGCTAAGCTGCCTTGGCCGGACCGGCAGAATTTTCTGCTGTCGTTTTCCGCTCCCCCGCCCTCGAACCGGATGGGTTCCCCATGAAGCTGGACCGCATCGACATCAAGATTCTGCATCAGCTCCAGAAGAACGGCCGGATCACCAACGTGGAGTTGGCCGAACTGGTGAACCTGTCGCCCAGCCCCTGCCTGATGCGGGTCAAGAAGCTGCAGGCGGAAGGCTACATCGAAGGCTATACGGCCCAGATCAACGTCAGCAAACTCGGCCAGACCTTGACCGTCTTCACCGAGGTGACGCTGAAGAACCACCGGCAGGTTGATTTCGCCCGCTTCCTGGCCGCCGTCAAGAAGATCGAACAGCTGCTGGAATGCCATCTGGTGTCGGGCGGCTACGACTACATGCTGAAATTCGTCACGTCCGGCATCGGCGAGTATCAGGAGATCATGGAGAAGCTGACCGACATGGACATCGGCATCGACAAGTATTTCAGCTACGTCGTGCTGAAATCGCCGATCGTCCGCGCCCACATGCCGCTGACCACGCTGTTCCAGATGTGAATGGCCTTGCGGCGCGACCGTCGCCCCCGCGCGGCGGTTGGCCGTGCAGGGGGCCGGCCGGTCACGCCACCCGCATCCGGTCGGCGTCGAGGTTCAGCGTGTCGAGCCAGGTCGGGTCCAGCTTCGGAACCGACGAGAACAGCAGCTTCGAATAGGGGTGCTGCGGCTGCTGCCGGGCGGAGGGGATGATGGTCTCCACCGTCTGTCCGCGATACATCACGATGATCTCGTCGCAGATCGCCTCGATCACCGACAGGTCGTGGCTGATGAAGATGTAGGACAGCCCAAGTTCGCGCTGCAGCTCCTTCAGCAGGTCGATGATCGCCGCCGCGACGACGGTGTCGAGGGCCGAGGTGATCTCGTCGCACAGGATCAGTTTCGGTTCGGCGGCGAGCGCGCGGGCGAAATTCACCCGCTGCTTCTGGCCGCCCGACAGTTCGGCTGGGCGGCGGTGGCGCAGGGCGCGCGGCAGGTGGACCATGTCCAGCAGCGCATCGACCCGTGCATCGCGGGCCTTGCCGCGCAGGCCGTGATAGAAGGTCAGGGGGCGGCCGAGGATGTCCTCGATCGACTTGGCCGGGTTGAGCGCGGTATCGGCGTGCTGGAAGACGATCTGCAGGTCGCGCAACTGCTCGCGGCTGCGCTGGCGGGCGCTGTGCCACAATTCCCGCCCGTCGAACTGGATGTCGCCCTTGCTGGCCGGCAGGATGCCGGCGATGGCGCGCGCCAGGGTCGATTTCCCGCATCCGGACTCCCCGATGATGCCGAGGTTGGTGCCCCGCTTTACCTGCAGGCTCACCCCCTTGACGGCGAGGACCAGCGGCTGCCCGTTCGATTGCGGCGGGCCGTAGCCGGCGCTCAGCGTGTTGATTTCCAGCAGCGGCACCGAATTGGCGGCAAAAGCCTCCGCCGCCGCGATCCGGCCGCCGGTGTCGGGGTGGAAGGCGTGCAGCAGCTCCTTCGTGTAGGGGTGGGTCGGACGCGTCAGGATGTCGTCGACGCTTCCGATTTCCTGCACCGCCCCCTGCCGCAGCACCATGATGCGGTCGGCGATCTGCGCGACCACGGCCAGATCGTGGGACACATAGACACAGGCGATCCGGCGCTTCGCGGTCACCGCCTTGAAGGCGCGCAGCACCTCGACCTGGGTGGTGACGTCGAGCGCGGTGGTCGGCTCGTCGAAGATCACCACCTTGGGATCGCCGATCAGGGCCATCGCCGCCGCCAGCCGCTGAAGCTGCCCGCCCGACACCTGGTGCGGATAGCGGTCGCCGATGCCGTCCGGATCGGGCAGCGACAGGGCGCGGAACAGGTCGACCGCCCGGCGGCGCGCCTCGTCCGGCGGCATCAGGCGGTGGATCCGCGTCACCTCGATGACCTGGTCCATGATGGTCGCCGCCGGGTTGAAGGCGGCGGCGGCGCTCTGCGGCACATAGGCCACGACCGTGCCGCGCAGAGCCGCCCGTTCCTTTTCCGACAGCGTTACCATGTCATGGCCGTCCACCCGCACCGTGCCGCCGGAAATCCGGCAGCCCGGACGGGCGTATCCCAGCAGCGTCATGGCGGCGGTGGTCTTGCCCGACCCGCTTTCACCGATGAAGGCGACGGTTTCCCCGGCGGCGATGTCCAGGTCGATGCCCTTCAGGATCTGGAACCAGCGGCCGGAATCGGTGGTGGCCTCGACCATCAGGCCGCGGATTTCGACGAGGTTCGTCATCAGGAGGCACTCCGATCCCGGATCTTCTGCGGAAGATTGTCGATCAGCAGATTGACGCTGATGGTCAAGGTGGCGATGGCCAGCGACGGCACGATCACCGCCGGTGCGGCGAAGGGCAGGCCGCCGATGTTCTCGCGCACCAGCGCGCCCCAGTCGGCGTAGGGCGGCTGAACGCCCAGCCCCAGGAAGGACAGGCCCGACAGCAGCAGGACGATGAAGACGAAACGCAGGCCCAGGTCGGCCAGCACCGGGCCGATGATGTTGGGCAGGATCTCCGACGCGATCAGATAGGGCAGCTTTTCCCCGCGGATGCGGGCGACCATGATGAAATCCATCGTGTCGATGTTGACCGCCAGCGCCCGGCTGAAGCGGTAGGCGCCGGGGATGTAGATGACCGACAGGGTCAGGATCAGCACGGGGATGGACGACCCGACCGCCGCCACCACCATCAGGCCGAACAGCTTGCTGGGAATGGAGTTCAGGGCGTCCAGCAGGCGGCTGACCACCATGTCCACCGGACCGCGCAGCACGGCCGAGGTCATGCCCAGCACGACGCCGGTGAAGCAGGCGATGGCTACCGCCGCCAGCGAGATGCCGACGGTGTAGCGGGCGCCGAAGATGAGACGGGACAGCATGTCGCGGCCGAGATAATCCGACCCCAGCCACAGTCCGGGCCGCATCGGGCCGAAATAATCCAGGTCGATCATCTCCCCCGCCGAATGGGGGGCGATGTAGGGGGCGAACAGGGCGACCAGCGCCCAGAACAGGACCACGGCGGCGCTGACGAGCCCGACCGGATTGATCCGGTAGCCGGACCGCGCCGCGAGGAAGCCGGCGGATGCCCTCGAGCCGGTGGAGGAATGTGTCTTCATCGGAGCCTCGGGTTCGACAGGATGGCGACGATGTCGGCGGTGGTGATCAGAAGCAGATACCCGAAGCAGAAGATCATCGCGCAGGACTGGATCAGCGGCAGGTCGCGGGTGGACACCGCATCCACCATCAGCTTGGCGATTCCCGGATAGTTGAAGATCGTCTCGACGATGATGACGCCGCCCAGCAGGTAGGACAGCGACAGCGCCACCGCGTTGGCGATCGGGGCCAGCGCGTTGGGCAGGGCGTGGCGCAGGACCAGCCGGGGGCGCGATGCCCCTTTCAGCAGCGCCATTTCGACATAGGGCGTGTTCAGCGTCTCGATCACGGCTGCCCGGCTCATGCGGATCATCTGCGCCGACACCACGAAGGTCAGGGTGACGACCGGCATGGCGTAGGCCCGGAACAGGCCGGCGAAGCTGTCGACCTGATAGGTGAAGGACAGCGCGGGCAGCCATTTCAGGTAGACGGCGAACACCAGCACGGCCAGCGTCGCCACCACGAATTCGGGGACCGAGATGATGCCGATGGTGGCGACGGTGACGATGCGGTCGTACAGCGTGCGCCGCCACATGGCGGCGGTGATGCCGAGCGTCAGCGCCAGGGGGACCGACACCAGGGTGGTCAGCCCGGCCAGCTTCAGCGTGTTGGCCAGCCGGCCGGAGATCAGCGTGGCCACCGGCACATTGTTGGCGTAGGAGGTGCCGAAATCGCCCTGGAACAGCCCGCCGATCCAATAGAAGAAGCGCAGCAGGGCCGGTTGGTCGAGATGCATCGCCGTGCGCAGGCCGGCGATCGCTTCCGGCGTCGCCGCCTGACCCAGCAGGATGGTCGCCGTGTCGCCGGGCAGCAGCGTGGTCGCGAAGAACACGGCGAAGGACACGATCGTCAGCGTGACCAGCGCGATGAGCAGCCGACCGAGGATGAGGGACGGAACGCGTGATTTCATGCCTGTCCTCCGCGTGGTGAGGCGCCCCCGGAGGGGGGACCGGGACGGGCGACAATGAGCCGGGCGATGATAAGAAGGGCGGGGGCAGGGACGGTCGGCCTCTCGGCCGAACCGTCCCGCCCGTCCGACGTATCAGGCGGCCAGCCAGACATACTCGGCAAATGCGTAGCCCATCATGCCGCCCAGCGGGCTGGGAGCGAGGCCCTTCAGCTTGTCGGTGATGGCGTCCACATTGGAGATGTAGGCGGGGATGATGGTGCCCGCCTCTTCGGCGATCATCACCTGCATCTGGTTGTACAGTTCCTTGCGCTTGGCCTGGTCGAGCATGCCGCGCGCTTCGATCATCATCTTGTCGAACTTTTCGGACTTGTACTTGCTCTCGTTCCACGGCGCTTCGGAGGCGTAGAGCAGGGAGAACAGGATGTCCGGCGTCGGACGCGGGTTGATGTTGCCGAAATGGACCGGAGCCTTCAGCCAGTAGTTGCTCCAGTACCCGTCGGACGGCACGCGCTGAACGTCGAGCTTCATGCCGATCTCGGCGCCCGAGGCCTGGACCACCATCGCCATGTCGATGGCGGAGGAGGCGGCGTCCGACGTGATCACCGGGATGGATTGTCCCAGCAAGCCAGCCTTCTTGAACAGGGCCTTCGCCTTTTCCGGGTCGTACGCCTTCGGCTTCAGCGCCGCGTTGTGGTACGGGTTGACCGGGGAGACCGGTTGGTCGTTGCCCACCTCGCCGAAGCCGCGCAGGGCCGATTTGACGATCTGCTCGCGGTTGACGAGATATTTCATCCCGTCGACGAAATCCTTGCGGGAGCCCGGTTCCATGTCCAGGCGGATGTTGAGGTTGGTGTAGTTGCCCGAGGTGGTCTTCGACAAGGCGAAGCCCTTCTGCCCGTCGACCAGCCGTGTGGAACGCGGGTTGATCGAGGCGGCGAGATGGATGTCGCCGGACAGCAGCGCGTTGACGCGGGCGTTGTCGTCGCTGATCGCGAAGAATTCGAAGGAGTCGACGTTCGGCCCGCCCTTCCAGTAATTTGGGTTGCGCAGGCCGACGGAGCGCACGCCCGGCTCGAAGCTCTTGCAGGTGAAGGCGCCGGTGCCGTTGCCCTTGGAGAAGTCGGTGGTGCCGTCGGCCACGATCATGAAGTGATGGGTGGCCAGGATGGTCGGCAGGTCGGCGTTGGGGCTGGCCAGCGTGATCTCGACGGTGGTCTTGTCCACCGCCTTGATCTCCGCCATCTGCGCGGCGATCTTCGCGACCTTGGAGCCGACGGCCGGATCGAGGTGGCGCTTCAGCGAAAAGACCACGTCCTCGGCCGTCAGCGACTTGCCGTCGTGGAAGGTGACACCCTTGCGGAGCTTGACCGTCCAGATCTTGGCGTCGCCCGATTCCACGCTCTCGGCCAGTTCCATCTGCGGGATGCCGGCCTGGTCGAGGAAGGTAAGGCGGTTGTAGAAGGCGCAGCACCGGACATAGTCCGTCGACAGCGACGCCTTGGCGGGATCGAGCGTGTCGGCGGTCGAGGCCGACCAGCCGGCGGCCTTCAGCGCGCCGCCCTTCACCGGCGTAGCGGCCAGCGCCATGGTGGCGCGGCCCAGAACAAGGTCGGCGGCGGCAAGGGACACCCCGCCCGCCAGCAGCATCTTCATCAGGTCGCGGCGGTTGGCCCCGCGCCGGATGGCGCTTTCGACCATGCTGTCGTCGGTCCGGCTCCAGGTTTCAGGCGTCTTGCTCATGTCAGCCTCACTCTGTTCGGGTTTGTTTTGTTCGTTTCTTTTTTGGCGCGTTCCGGTTTGGCCCGGTTACGTGGAGGCCGTCTTCGGCTCTGCTGCCGCGGCGTCGACGGCGTCTGCCAGTTCCGCCATCGAGCGGAAGTGGAAATCCGGTTCGGTGAACTCGGCGGGTTCGATGGTCCCGCCATAGCCTTTTTGTGCGTGCCGCCGCTGAATCCAGCAGTTGGTCAGGCCAACGCGCCGGGAAACGCCGATGTCGTGATACTGGCTCTGGGCGACGTGCAGAATGTCGTCCTTGCTGCCGCCGTCGCGCTCGACGAACTCGAACACCTGCTGGAAAAAGGCGGGGTCGGGCTTCTCGACGCCGGTGTCGTCGGCGGTGAAGCCGGCAAAGAACGGCTCGCCCAGTTCGCGCGAGAAATGGGTGAAGGCCCAGCGCCGCGCATTGGTCATCGCAATCAGCTTGTACCGCTTGGCAAGTCGCGCCATGGCGTCCCTGCTGTCGGGGAAGCCGGTCCAGGACGCCGCGGAATCCCGCAGGCGTTCGCCGTATTGCGTGCCGGCGGGCAGGCCCAGCTTCGGCGCGATCACCGAATAGACGCGCACCAGATCGTCGGGGAACAGGCCGGTGGCGTCGGTATAGCGCGCTTCGCGGTAGAGGGTCAGCGCCGCCTCGCCGTCCACCGTTGTGCCGGCCTCCGCCGCGATCTCGGCCAGGCAGTCCTTGATGCCGGATTCGAAGTCGATCAGGGTGCCGACGACGTCGAAGGTCAGATATTTGAAGCTCTGCAGGCTCTTGGGCAGGGTTTTGGGCAACGCACCAACTCCTCATCAAGGACCGCGGGGAACCGTTTCGGTTCGGCGGGGCGTTTCAGGTTCGGCAGCATCGTCCGCCGGGGTTCTTCTGGAGCTGGCCCCTCTGGAGATGGCCAGGAGACCCGGTCTTCTTCCCATCCAGTGTGGTCCATGGGCTTGACGCGGGTCTCTGAATATCGATGCCGGACAGCAGAAAACGCTGGATACGGGGGTATTCGCAGATTCTTCCGCGGACTGCCCCTTTCTCGTCTATCGCATAGCCCGGCGGATGTCGGGATCCTCCAGCGTCTGGTCGAGAGTGCGGGCCGTGCGCTCCAAGATCGCGTCGATGTCGTCGTCGGTGCAGCAGAGCGGCGGGGCATAGCCCAGGACGCCGTTCGCAAAGGCGCGGATCACCAGACCGTTGGTCCAGGCCCGGTCGAAAATCCGGCGGGACGGTTCGGCGGCGGCGGGCAGGGGAGTCTTGCGGTCCTTGTCCACCACCAGTTCGATGGCGGCCAGCATGCCGCGTCCGCGCACGTCGCCGACCACCGGATGGTCGCGCAGGGCATGCAGCCCGGCCATCAGCCGCGCGCCGGCCTTCACGCCGTTGGCGAGCAGGCCGTCCTCGTACAGCCGCAGCGCCTCCAGCCCCACCGCGGCACTCACGGGGTGGGCGGAGTAGGTGTAGCCATGGCCGACCGCGGCGCTGCCGGCGGCATCTGCGATGGTGGCATAAACCGCATCGGACAGGAAGACCGCACCCATCGGCACGTAACCGGAGGTCAGGCCCTTGGCCGTGGTCATCAGGTCGGGGACCACGCCGTCGTCGGTGCAGGCGAACAGCGGGCCGGTTCGGCCGAAGCCGGTGATGACCTCGTCGGCGACGAACAGGATGCCGAGGCTGCGGCAGCGGTCGCACATCGCCTTCATCCAGCCGTCGGGCGGCACCAGCACGCCCCCCGAACCCTGGATCGGTTCGGCATAGAAGGCGGCGACCCGCTCCGGCCCGCCGATCTCGGCGATCTTGGCGTCGAGGGCGGCCAGAGAGGCGGCGATGATCGCGTCGGCATCGTCGCCCACCGGATTGCGGTAGGCGTAATGCGACGGAATCTTGTGCTGCCAGTCGAACGGCACGCCGAAGCCGGCATGGAAGGCGGGCAGGGCGGTCAGCCCGGCACCGACGGTGGAGGAGCCGTGATAGCCCTGCTCGATCGAGATGAACTGGTCGCGTTGCGGCTGGCCCTTGGCCTGCCAGTAGTAGCGGATGAAGCGGATGGTGCTGTCCACCGCGTCCGACCCGCCGAGCGTGAAGAAGACGTGGTTGAGGTCGCCGGGCGCGCGTTCGGCGAGTTCGGCCGCCAGCCGGATGGCCGGCTCGCTGCCAAGCCCGAAATAGCCGGTGGCGTAGGGAAGCACCTGCATCTGGCGGGTGGCGGCATCGACGAGGCGCTGCTGCCCATAGCCGGCATTGACGCACCACAGGCCGGCGAAGCCATCCACCAGCCGGTGGCCGGACGTGTCGGTGAGGGTTGCTCCTGAACCGGAGGCGATCACCCGGACCCCCGCCTTCTCATGGCCGCGGTAGGAGGCGACGGGATGCACCAGATGGGCACGGTCGAGTTCGATCAGGGAATTGCTGAGCATGGTCTTCTCCGGATCAGCCGAGTGCCTGGCTGGCGAGCGCGAAAGTCGAAACGGGAGCGGTCGATGGGGGGGCTTCAGCCGGGGCAGGGCGGCGCATGGCGATGCCGCCGCCGACGTGGCGCAGGCCGCAATCGGCCAGCCATGGTCCCAGGCCGGTGTCGGCGGTGGTGTCCACCCGCAGGAATCTCCCCGGATTTGCGGCAATGATCGGGCCGATCAGGGCCTTGGCGCCCTCCGCATCGGGGGCGACCACCGGGCCGATGACCTGTCCGCGGCCGAAATCGCGCAGCGCCGCGAAGCCGACGGGTGCGCCGTTCCTGCGCAGCAGCGTGAAGGATCCGACCTCGGCGAAGCGCTCCAGCAGCAGGCCGCGGTCGGCGCCGAAGGCCTGCCGGTCCAGGGCGGCGATGGCGGTGCGGTCGTCGGCGCCGGCGGGGACAACGTCATCCGCCGCAACCATCGGTACCGGACCGGCCTCCCCCTGGTGCTGAAGGACGGTGCCGACCTCGCGGAACCCCAGCTTTTCATAGAGCGGCAAACCGTCCGTCGTGGCGACGAGGCGCAGGGGGCGGTCTCCGGCCAGCGCCATGGCTTCGTCCATCAGGCGGCGGCCAAGGCCCTGCCCGCGCCAGCCTTCATCGACGATGACCATGTTGATGGTGGCCGCATCCTCGCCATAGGGCGTCATCAGCACCGTGCCGACCACCTGCGACGTCTCGGCGTCCACGGCGACCAGCCCCTGGCTGAGCGCGAGAGCCAGGGACCAGTCTTCCAGACGGTGCGGCCATTGCGCCTGCCGCGACAGGGCGAGCGCGTCCTTGAGAAATCTGGGCTCGAAAGCCGGATAGTGAACCGTTCTCTTGGGAACCGTATTCTTGCTCATGGGCAGTCCTTTCACCCTCTGACCCAAGAGTGGGCGCACTGCTCCCGGACGTTTGTCCGAAGGCGACGCCTGCCGCGATATCTTTCACCTTTGCTTCGGCGGCTGGCCGCATCTTATGCCGTGGCGGGGGCCGCCG
This sequence comes from Azospirillum largimobile, assembly GCF_977007025.2. Classification (NCBI taxonomy): domain Bacteria; kingdom Pseudomonadati; phylum Pseudomonadota; class Alphaproteobacteria; order Rhodospirillales; family Azospirillaceae; genus Azospirillum; species Azospirillum largimobile. Next base: position 791,509 of record NZ_CDRMUA020000002.1, on the reverse strand, counting down.
GTCCCGCGCATGGGGCGCCCGTACCCCGTTCGACGAGCGCCAGCGCCCTTCCCCTCCCAACCAAATGCTGAGTGCGGAGACGGAAACGGAACTTTGTGCTTTCGCGCCGGGCAATTCGGTCAGGCCCGGTATCACGGCGGGGCTAGGATCGTGGGGCAGGGCCGATCGCGCCCCAATCCTCTCCCACCGCCCCCATCCCGAGGAAGCAGCCATGAGCCAGTTTCGGCCGAAATACGTCACTTTCGATTGCCACGGCACGCTGATCAATTTTCAGATGGCCGAAGCCGCGCGCGATCTGTACGGATCGATCCTCGACGAGGCGCGGATGACGGAGTTCATCAAGAACTTCGCCGCCTACCGGCTTGACGAGATCATGGGCGACTGGAAGCCCTACGCCGAGGTCGTGCACAATTCGCTGGAGCGGACTTGCAAGCGCAACAACGTCGTCTTCCGCGACGAGGATGCGCGCATGGTCTATGAGCGGGTTCCCACCTGGGGGCCGCATGCGGACGTGCCGGCCGGGCTTGCCAGGGTCGCCAAGGAAATCCCGCTGGTCATCCTGTCCAACGCCATGAACGACCAGATCCCGTCGAACGTGGCGAAGCTGGGCGCGCCCTTCCATGCCGTCTACACCGCCGAGCAGGCGCAGGCCTACAAGCCGCGCTTCCAAGCGTTCGAATACATGTTCGACATGCTCGGCTGCGGGCCGGAGGACATCCTGCACTGCTCCTCCTCCTTCCGCTACGACCTGATGTCGGCGCACGACCTGGGGATCCGCAACAAGGTGTGGGTCAACCGCGGCCACGAACCGGCCAACCCGTATTACGGCTATACGGAGATTCGCGACATCTCCGGCCTGCCCGGCGTGGTCGGGCTGTAAGGGGCGCATTTCACGGTTCAGGCTGCAATGAGAAGGACCCAGGTCATGAAATTCGTCTCCTACTGGCACGACACCGCTCCCGCCTTCAGGGGCGGGGCAGAGGGCGTCGCAGAGGGCGTCGCAGAGGGCCAGTATGACGTCGCCATCGTCGGAGGGGGGTTCACCGGCCTGGGTGCCGCCCGCCAGCTTGCCAAGGCCGGGGCGCGGGTGGTCGTGCTGGAGGCGGACCGCATCGGCGGCGGTGCGTCGGGGCGCAACGGCGGGCACCTCAACAACGGTCTGGCGCACAGCTTCATCGCCGCCAAGACCGCCTTGGGGACGGAGCGCGCCATCGCGCTCTACCGCGCCTTCGACCAGTCGATCGACACGCTGGAGGCGGTGATCGCCGAAGAGGGGATCGACTGCAATTTTCGTCGTGCCGGCAAGCTGAAGCTGGCCTCGAAGCCCGCCCATTTCGACACCATCGCCCGCAACTTCGAGGTGGTGCACCGCGAGGTCGATCCCGACACCGCTCTGCTGACCGCCGAGGACCTGAAGGGGGAGGTCGGCTCGCCATTCCACGGCGCGATGCTGTCGCGCAAGAGCGCGATGATGCATATGGGCCGCTTCGTCACCGGGCTCGCGGATGCGGCCGTGCGGCATGGCGCGGTGCTGGTCGAGAACGCGCCGGTCGGCGCCATCACCCGCTCCGGCGACCGCCACACGCTGTCCACGCCGCGCGGCACGGTGACCGCCAAGGAGGTGCTGGTCGCCACCGGCGCCTATACCACGCCGAATTTCAGCCATTTCCGCCGCCGCATCATCTCGGTCGGCAGCTTCATCATTGCCACCCGCCCGCTGAGCGACGGTGAGATCGCGTCGGTGGTACCCGGCAACCGCACCTACGTCACGTCGATGAACATCGGCAACTACTTCCGCCTGTCGCCCGACCGGCGGCTGATCTTCGGCGGCCGGGCGCGCTTCTCGGCCACCTCGGACCAGCGGTCCGACGCCAAGAGCGGGGCGATCCTGCGGGCGAGCCTGGCGAAGATCTTCCCGCAGATCGCCAGCGTCGACATCGATTATTGCTGGGGTGGATTGGTGGACATGACCAGCGACCGCTACCCGCGCGCCGGCTACCAGGACGGCCTGTGGTACGCCATGGGCTATTCCGGCCACGGGGCGCAGTTGTCCACCCATCTCGGCATGACCATGGCCGATGCGATCCTGGGCCGTGAGGACCGGAACCCGCTGAAGGGGCTGTCCTGGCCCGCCGTCCCCGGCCATTTCGGCAAGCCCTGGTTCCTGCCGCTGGTCGGGCTGTACTACAAGGCGCTCGACCGGATTCAGTGATGTGGGGTTTAAGTGGCACTCTCCCTCTCCCCCCCGGGGAGAGGGTCGGGGTGAGGGGGATGCGTTGCAGGACCTTTGTAGAAATCCTGCCGCGCGCCCCCCTCACCCTAACCCTCTCCCCGGGGGGGAGAGGGGACTTCCTCACCCCAGCCCGCCGATGTGGAAGGTCTTCATCTCCAGATATTCCTCGATCCCCACCTGCGCCCCTTCGCGCCCCAGGCCGGACTGCTTGACGCCGCCGAAGGGAGCGACCTCGGTGGAAATCAGGCCGGTGTTCAGCCCGACCATGCCGGCCTCCAGCGCTTCGCCCACCCGCCAGGACCGCGCGAGGTTCTGCGTGTAGAAATAGGCGGCCAAGCCGAAGGGCGTGGCGTTGGCGAGCGCGATGGCCTCCTCCTCCGTCTCGAAGCGGAACAGCGGCGCCACCGGGCCGAAGGTCTCCTCATGGGCGAGCAGCATGTCGGTGGTGGCGTCGGTCAGAACCACCGGCGCCACGAACTGCGGACCCTGCGCCGCGACGGCGGCTGCGGACGCGATGCTCGCCCCCTTGGACAGCGCGTCGTCGAGGTGGCGCTCGATCTTCTCGACGGCGGCGGCGTTGATCATCGGGCCGATGGCGACGCCCGGCTCCAGCCCGGACCCCACCCGCATGGCGTTGACGCGGGCGACCAGCCGGTCGCGGAATGCGTCGTAGACGCCGGCCTGCACCAGGATGCGGTTGGCGCAGACGCAGGTCTGCCCGCCGTTGCGGAACTTGGAGAGGATCACACCCTCCACCGCCTGATCCAGATCGGCGTCGTCGAACACGATGAAGGGCGCGTTGCCGCCCAGCTCCAGGCTCAGCCGCTTGATGCCGGCGGCGGCCCCGCGCATCAGCAGGGAACCGACGCGGGTGGAGCCGGTGAAGGAGATCTTGCGGACGGTCTCGTTCGCCAGAAGCTCCTCGCCGATGGCTTCCGGCCGGCCGGTCAGGATGTTGATCACGCCGGCGGGGATGCCCGCCCGTTCGGCCAGCACGCCCAGCGCCAGCGCCGAATAGGGCGTGAAGTCCGACGGCTTGATCACCACGGTGCAGCCGGCGGCCAGCGCCGGGGCCACCTTGCGGGTGATCATGGCGTTGGGGAAGTTCCACGGCGTGATGATGCCGCAGACGCCGACCGGCTCCTTCAGGACGACGATGCGACGGTCCGGGGTGGGGGAGGGGATGGTGGTGCCGCCGATGCGTCGCGCCTCCTCGGCGAACCATTTGACGAAGGACGCACCATAGCGGATCTCGCCCCGCGCCTCGTCCAGCGGCTTGCCCTGCTCCAGCGTCAGGATGCGGGCCAGATCCTCCAGATTCTCGATCATCAGCGCGTGCCAGCGCTCCAGCAGCGCGGCACGGTCGGCATGGGTGCGACGCCGCCAGGCGGGGTAGGCCTCGGCCGCGGCGGCGATGGCGTCGCGGGCGTCTGTTCCGTCCATGTCGGGGACGCTGCCGAGGCTGCCGCCGGTCGCCGGGTTCCGGACGTCGATGGTCCGGCCGGCCGCCCCGGCGCACCAGCGCCCGCCGATCAGCCCCTGTTCGCGGAACAAGGAGGGGTCCGTCAGGTGATGGGTCATGGTCGTGTGTTTTCCGCTGCGGGTGAATTCGAGGCGACGGGGATCAGGGCAACCGGCATCAGGGCAACCGGCATTACGACAGCGCCGACAGCACGGCGGCGGTGATCGCGTCCGTCTTGTCCTTGCCGGGAACCGTGCCGATGCCGCGGCCGGTGGTGTCGCCCAGCGCCGCCATGACGCGGTCGGCGGCGGACTTCTCCCCCAGATGGTCCAGCATCATCGCGCCCGACCAGATGGCGGCGATGGGGTTGGCGATGCCGAGATGGGCGATGTCGGGGGCCGAGCCATGCACCGGTTCGAACATCGACGGCGCCTTGCGGTCCGGGTTGAGGTTGGCCGAGGCGGCGAAGCCCAGCCCGCCCTGGATCGCCGCGCCCAGATCGGTGAGGATGTCGCCGAACAGGTTGGAGGCGACGACGACGTCAAGGCTCTCCGGCGCCGTCACCATGCGCGCCGCCATGGCGTCGACGTGATAGCTGGTGACCTCGACGTCTGGATGCTCGGCGGCCAATTGGCGGGTGATCTCGTCCCAGAACACCATCGAGTATTTCTGCGCATTCGACTTGGTGACCGAGGCCAGCTTGCCGCGCCGGGCGCGGGCCTGGGCGAAGGCGAAGCGCAGGATCCGCTCAACCCCCATGCGGGTGAAGATTCCGGTCTCCACCGCCACTTCCTGCGGCGTTCCCTGATGGATGCGCCCACCGGCGCCGGCATATTCGCCTTCCGTGTTCTCGCGGATGCACAGGATGTCGAAGCCGCCGCGGCGCAGCGGCCCCTCCACCCCCGGCAGCAGCCGGTGCGGGCGGACATTGGCATACTGGTCGAACGCCTTGCGGATCGGCAGCAGCAGCCCGTGCAGAGACACAGCGTCCGGCACCTCCGCCGGCCAGCCGACCGCACCCAGCAGGATGGCGTCGTACTTGCGCAGCGTGTCGATGCCGTCGGCGGGCATCATCACGCCGGTTTCCTTGTAGTGGGCGCAGGACCAAGGCATTTCGGTGCCTTCCAGCGCAAAGCCGGACTGCTTTGCCGTGGCCTGCAGAACCTCCCAGGCGGCGTCGACCACGGGATGTCCGATGCCGTCGCCCTTGATGATCGCAATGTTGTGGGTTTTCATCGAACGTCCCCTATCGGTTTGTACCGGTTTTCATCGAATTACAGGCCGATCAGCACGCTTTTGCTGCGGCGGTTGGCGAGATAGGCCTCGCGCCCCAGGTCCTTGCCGATGCCGGAGCGCTTGTAGCCGCCGGTCGGCAGGATGTGATCGCGCGAGCGGCCATAGCGGTTGACCCACACCGTTCCGGCCTGCAGGCGTCGGGTCAAGCGGATTGCGCGCGACAGGTCGCGGGTGTAGAGGCCGGCGGCAAGCCCGTAGGTGGGATGGTCGGCCATCGCCATCGCCTCTTCCTCGGTATCGAAGCTCTGCACGGTCAGGACCGGGCCGAAGATCTCCTCCACCACGGCGGGGGAGCTTTGATCGACCCCGGCAATCAGCGTCGGCGCGTAGAAATACCCGTCGCCGTCCATCGGCGCCCCGCCGGTCAGGCACTCCACCGGCCCGCCGAGCGAAGCGGTGACGATGGAGTGGATGCGGGCGCGCTGCCGTTCGGAGATGATGGGGGAATAGCGTGTCTTCTCGTCCCAAGTCGGGCCGGGGCGGACGGCCCGCATATGTCCCAGGATCATCTCGATCAGCGGTTCGGCCACACCCGCCTCGACCAGCAGGCGCGATCCGGCGACGCAGGCCTGACCGGCATTCGACAGCACGCTGGTGGCGATGGCGGCGGCGGCCTTTTCCAGATCGGCGTCGGCGAAGACGATCTGCGGGCTCTTGCCGCCCAGCTCCAGCGTCATCGGCTTGACGCCGCTGCGGGCGATGTCGGCCATGATCGCCGATCCCGCCGCCGTCGATCCGGTGAAGCTGACCTTGGCGATGCCGGGATGGCGGGTGATGACGGCGCCGGTGGTCGGGCCGTCGCCCAGGACGATGTTGATGAGCCCGGCCGGCAGACCGGCCTTCACCGCCAGCTGCGCCAGCAGGACGGTGGAGAAGGGCGTCATCTCCGACGGCTTCAGCACCACCGCGTTGCCGGCGGCCAGCGCCGGGCCGAGCTTCCAGCCCGCCATCGACAGCGGGAAGTTCCACGGCGTGATGCCACCGACGACGCCGTAGGGCTCCGTCATCACCATGCCGAGGCTGCCATCGTCGGTGGGGGCGAGGTCGCCGCCTTCCTTGTCGGCGAATTCGGCGAAGAAGCGGATCTGCTCGGCGGTCACCGCCACATCGCCGGCGACGAGCTGGCCGACCGGGCGGGTGGAGGACAGCGCCTCCACCTTCGCCAGGGTCTCCGCCTCCTCCTCGATCAGCGCGGCCCAGCGCTGCAGCACGGCGGTGCGCTCTCGCGGGCGCACGCCGCCCCAGTTGCTGGACTTCAGGGCGGCGTGGGCGGTGGCGACCGCTTCGTCGACGAGGTCTGGCGAGGCCACCGGGCAGTCGGCATAGGCCCGGCCATCCGATGGGCGATGCATGGGCAGCCCGTCCTCCGCCGGAATCAGGCGGTCACCGATGAAGTGCCCGATGGGCAGCGGCAGGCGGTCCGGGTCGAAGGACAGGCTCATGACGCACCCTCAATTGACGGTGATGTAGATCTTGCGGACCGTCTCGATGGTCTTCCACACGCCGGTGAAGCCCGGCTTCATGACGAAGCTGTCGCCCGCCCGGTAGACCACCGGCTCGCCACCGTCCGGCGTGATCTCGATGACGCCGGCCAGGATGTGGCAGAACTCGAAGGTCTCGCCCTTGATCGAGCGGGTTTCGCCCGGGGTGGCCTCCCAGACCCCGGTCTTGACGGTGTCGTCCTTGGCGGCGTCCTGCGCCCAGGTCTTGAAGGCGGGCGCCCCGGCGATCAGCCGTTCCGGAACCGGGGTGGACTCGCGCGGGGCGAAGGTCGGCGCGGGATCGATGGTCTTGAGCAGCGACATGGGGAAATCCTTGCGATGTGCGGCTGCGCCGCGGGGGAATAGGTCGGGCGCGGCGTCAGTAGCCGCGCCGCCGGTCGATGAGCCCGACCGGGTCCTGTCCGGCGAAATGCCGGCGGAGGTTGGTGATGACGGCCCGTGCGGCGCTGTCCGGCTGGGTGATGCTGGCGACATGCGGGGTCAGCACGATCTTCGGATGAGCCCAGAAGGGATGGTCGGGCGGCAGCGGTTCCGGGTCGGTGACGTCGACGACGGCCCCGGACAGGTGGCCGTCGTCGAGCGCGCTCACCAGCGCGGCATGGTCCAGCTGCGGTCCCCGCCCGGTGTGGACCAGCGCGGCCCCCTTGGGCAGCTTGGCGAGCAGCCGTGCGTCGAGGAAACCGCGGGTGTCCGGGGTGAGCGGGAGCAGGACGATCAGGATGTCGGTGTCGGCCAGCATCGCGTCCAACCCGTCCGCGCCGTGGTGGCACGTCACGCCGTCAAGCCGGCGCGGCGAGCGGCTCCAGCCCGACAGCGGGAAGCCGAAGGGATTAAGCCGGTCCAGCACCGCCTGGCCCAGCACGCCCAGCCCCAGCACGCCGACCCGCCGCTCTGCCGCTTGCGGCTGATGCAGGGGGCGCCAGAGGCGGTCCGCCTGCTGGGCGCGATAGGCCGGCATCTGGCGATGCAGGGTCAGCACGGCCAGGGTGGCATATTCCTGCATCATGCGGACGATGCCGTCCTCCACCATGCGCACGACCTTCACGGAGTCGGGAAGATCGGTCATGGTGAACTGGTCCACCCCGGCCCCGATGGAAAAGACCATCTCCAGATTGCGGTAGCGGGCGAGGTCTTGCGGGATGGTCCAGGTGATCAGGTAGCGGACCGCATCGGGATCGACTGTGGCCGGATCCATCGAAAAGGGCAGGTCGGGCAGCTCGCTGGCGAAGGCCTTGGCGAACACGGCGCCGCGCACGGCGTCCGAATTGAACAGGAAGGTCATGTGCGTCCCCTTGGCGATGCGCGGCCGTTGCCGGCGATGGTCAGAGGCGGCAGCGCTGGCCCAGCGCCTCGATCATCGACTGGCAGGCGTTCAGTTCCTCGACGAGGATGTGTTCGTTGGGGCGGTGCGCCCGCGCGATGTCGCCGGGGCCGCAGATGATCGCGTCCATCCCGGCGGTCTGGTACAGCCCGGCCTCCGTGCCATAGCTGACAGCGGCTAGTGGTTCCTGCCCGGTCAGCTCCTCCAGCAGGCGGGCCAGCGGCGTGCGGGCGGCCAGGAACAGGGCGGGATAGGCGCCGGTTTGCGTCCAGTCCACGGCGAAGCCCCGCTCCTCCAGCCGCGCCGCCGCCTCGCGCACCGGCTCCAGCAGGGCCGCGGGGTCGATCCCGGCGATGGCGCGGGCTTCGAATTCGGCGGTGCAGGTGTCGGGGATGACGTTCACCGCAAGCCCGCCCTGGATGGTGCCGACCTGGAGCGAGGAGTAGGGCGGTTCGAAGACCGAATCCAGCGGCCCCCGGGTCAGTCGGTCGGCCTGGGCGACGGCTGCGGTCAGCGCGTCGGCCATGGCGTGGATGGCGTTCAGCCCCTGGTCGGGGCGGGAGGAATGGCCGGAGCGTCCGCGCACGGTCAGCCGGGCCGCCGCCTTGCCCTTGTGAGCGCGGACGGCGCGCAGGCCGCTCGGCTCCCCGACGATGACGCCCAGCGGCGGCGCGCACAGGGTGGGCAGATGCGGCAGAAGATGCGGCGCGCCCTGGCAGCCGGCCTCCTCGTCATAGGTGAAGGCGAAGTGGATCGGCCGGGCCAGCGGGGCGGCGGTCAGGGCGGGCAGGGCCGCCAGCGCCGCGGCGATGAAGCCCTTCATGTCCGAAGTGCCGCGTCCGTAAAGCCGGTTGCCGTCGGCGCGCAGCTGGAACGGATCGCTGGTCCATTCGGGTTCTGTGGCCGGAACCACGTCCATGTGACCTGACAGGACATAGCCCGGCACCATCGCCGGACCGATGGTGGCGAACAGGTTGAAGCGGTCGCCCTCCGGCCCCGGCAGCACCCGGACGCGCACCCCCGCAGCTTCCAGAACGCTGCGAATCCTGTCGACGATGGCGCCGTTGGGGGTGCCGACGACGGAGGGAAAGGCGATCAGATCCTTCAGGATGTCGATCACGGTCATGACGGCCTCACCTTGTCCCGTGCTGCGTCCCGTTCTGAGGGCGCGGGCGGTCGTTGCGGTTTCGATTCGTGCGGAAAGGGGCGGCGGTCCCGGCGGCTGCGGCCCTCACGATCTTAGCCGCTGCCCGCTCCATTCCATGCTGAATGCACGGGCGATTTGGATGATTGTTGTGCCGGCCCGGCGCTCTGCGGTGATTTGTGCGGTGGTTGCCCCGGTAATCTCGGGGAGCGGTTGGTGGCTCAGGCATATCGGTTGACCCATAGGAGCACCGACTCACGCTATCGAAACTCCGGGGAGGAGGAAGCATTGAGCGAACGCGGCCTTGAAGACGGGTCGGGGGACGGTGCGTTACCGCCCTCCCTGACAATCGACGCCTTCGACGTGCGGATGGCCGACGTCGCGGATATCGACCTGGAGCGCCTGCAGGCGCTGTCGATCTCGGTCGGCTGGCCGCACCGTGCGGAGGATTGGCAGTTCGCGCGCGAGGTCGGCCACGGCTTCGTCGCGCTGGACGAGATCGACCGGGTCCTGGCGTCGGCGATGTGGTTTCCCCATGGCGACGATTTCGCGACCATCGGCATGGTCATGACCTCGCCCCGGCTGCAATCGCTGGGGGTCGGCGAATGGCTGATGAAGCGGGTGCTGTCGGCGTCGGCGGGACGGACCTACCGGCTCAACGCCACCCGGGCGGCGCTGGCGCTCTACCGCTCTCTCGGCTTCATCGGCCACCGGACCGTGTTCCAGTGCCAGGGCGAGGCCCGGCGCAGCGACCAGCCCCCCTCGGCGGAGCCGGTGCGGCGGCTGGCGGCGGCGGATCTGGCGGCGGTGACGGCGCTGGACGAGCGCGCCTTTGGAACCTCGCGCGCCGGGCTGATCGCGCGGCTGTTCGGGCAGTCGGTCGGCTATGGGCTGGAGCGTGACGGCGCGCTGGTGGCTTTCGCCCTCTGCCGTCCCTTCGGCCGCGGCCATGTCGTCGGTCCGGTGGTCGCCGGGCTGGACGAGGATGCCGTCGCCGTGGTCCGGCCTCATGTGGACGAGCATGACGGCCGTTTCCTGCGTCTGGACACCCATCTGGACGAAGGCATCTTCCCGCTGTTCGTCGCCCGGTCGGGCATGCGGATCAAGGACACGGTGCTGACCATGTCGCTGGGCGCGCCGCTGACCGATCCGGCGACACGCGGACCGGACCGCCCCATCACCTTCGCGCTCGCCACCCAGGCCCTGGGTTGAGCCGACGTCGGCTTCACGAATAAGGATTTGCCGATCATGCCGGGACAGACGCCGGATTCCTCCGCCGGCTCTCACGCCGAACCCGTGCCCGAACCCGTACCAGAACCGATACCGCCGCCATCCTCCGCCGGCATCCGCGACGGGGTGCTGCTCAGGCTGGTGTCGGCCGGGCTGTTCGTGGTGATGTCGCTGTTCGTCCGGCTGGCCACGGTCGAGGCGCCGATCGGACAGATCGTCTTCTACCGCAGCGCCTTCGCCCTGCCGCCGATCATCGCCTATCTGATGTGGCGCCGGCAATTCCCGCGGGCTTTGAAGACGCGGCAGCCGGTCGGACATATGAAGCGCAACCTGTATGGCGGCGTGGCGATGGTGCTGTCCTTCATTTCGCTGGCCTATCTGCCGCTGGCGCTGGCGACCGCGCTGGGATTCCTGGCACCGCTGCTCGCCGTGCCGGCCGCCATGCTGTTCCTGCGGGAACGGCCGGGCCCCGTCGCCATCGGTGCGGCGCTGGCCGGTTTCGCCGGGGTGGTCCTGATGCTCGCCCCCGCCTTCGACGGGCCGAGGCTGGACCATGACACCATCATCGGGGTGGCGGCCGGGCTGGCCATGGCCGTCGCGACCGCCGCCGGGCGGGTCCAGATCAAGACGCTGACCGCGACCGAGGCGCCGGGGACCATCGCCTTCTATTTCGCCCTCCTCTGTGCGCTCGGCGGCCTGGCGAGCTGGCCGTTCGGCTGGATCACCCCCACGGGCCATGCGATGGCTTACCTCGTCGGCGCGGGCATCTCCGGCGGTCTGGCGCACATCACCATGACCGAGGCGATGGCCCGCGCGCCGGTCTCCACCCAGGCGCCGTTCGACTACACGGCGATGCTGTGGGCGCTGATGCTCGACGCGCTGATCTTCTGCCTGCTGCCGTCCCCGGTCAGCCTTGCCGGAGCCTTCGTCATCGCCGCCTCGGCGCTGGTTGTGCCTCTGGCCGGCCGGTTCACCAGCCGGTCCGAAGCCCTGGAGTCTGTCCGCTGAGGTCCGCAAGCCGAGGCGGCGGCGCGGTCAGGACAGTCCCGCTTCCAGGCCGACCGGCTGGCCGGAGGTCTGGAAGCGGTCGATGCGGAAATCCTGCAGCGGCGTGTCGGTGCGCCCGGTGGCGATGATCTCCGCCATCACGTCGCCGACGCCGGGGCCGAGCTGGAAGCCGTGGCCGCTGAAGCCGAAGGCGTGGAACAGGCCCGGCGTGGTCGCCGACGGCCCCATCACCGGCAGCTTGTCGGCGACATAGCCCTCGCATCCCGACCAGGTGCGGATCACCGCCACGTCGGCTATGGCCGGCAGCAGCCGGACCAGCCCCCGCAGCTGTCCGGGCAGCCGCGACGGGTCGGCCCTGGCGTGGCCGGGGTCGAGCGCAACCGGCACACGCTCCGCCGCGCCGCCGAAGACGATGTTGCCGCGCTCCACCTGGCGCAGATAGCCGTCCCCGCCCGCGCGCGACCACATGCCCACCACCGGCAGGATCCGGTGCGGCAAGGGTTCGGTGACACCCATCTGCGGTCCGTACGCCTCCATCGGCACAGGCTCGCCGAAGCCGGCGGCGACGCGGGCCCCCCAGGCCCCGGCGGCGTTCAGCAGGCAATCGGCGGTGAAGCGGCCCTGCTGCGTCACCGCCTCGAAGCCAGAGCCGGTCGCCGACACCTCCACCGGCCCGCAGTCCTCCACGATCTCGGCCCCCAGGCGGCGGGCGGCGTCGGCGAAGGCGGGGGCGATCAGGCGCGGGTTGCCGCTGCCGTCCTGCGGAGAGAAGGATGCGGCGATGGCCCCTGGACCCAGACCTGGAAAGCGGCGGCGGATCTCCGGTGGCGACAGTTCTTCAAGCTCCAATCCCCAGGGCCGCGCGTCGGCGACGTAGCGGCGCATATCGGCCAAGCCGTCCTCGTCGAACACCAGCCGCAGATGGCCGGTGGCGCGGAACTCCACGTCGCGGCCCAGCAGCCGCTCCGCCTCGCCCCACAGCGCCCGCGACCGGTGGGCGAGCGGCAGCTGCGGCAGATAGCGCCCGCTGCGGCGGATGTTGCCGAAGGACGCCACCGTGGCGCCCGAACCGACACGGTTGCGTTCCAGCAGCGTGACGCGCAGGCCGCGCCGGGCAAGGAAGAAGGCGGCGGCCGATCCCATCAACCCGCCACCCAGCACGATAACCCTCATCGACCTCTCCCACATGCGGGCGGACGCGGCTCCGCCCCACCGATCAGGCTGCCCAGGACCGGCGGCCGGGTCAAAGACGGGTTGGGCATGGTCCCATAAGGCAGGGCTATGGGCTGGGCCATCCGGAGCCCGCATTCATAAGTCCGCCTTATGCCTCTGCTTTCATTGGGTCTTAGACCGCCCTCACTCAGCCATGTCAGCTTTTTGCCCAGCACAGGCTGATTTGCGGAAGGGAGCAAAGATGGACGGGGGCATGGGTGAGGCCGATTGGAAGGTCGGTGTCGATATCGGCGGAACCTTCATCGATTTCTGCGCGCTGGATACCCGGTCGGGCCGGGTTGCGTCGCTGAAGGTGCTGACGACGCCGGACGATCCGGGCGCGGAGCTGATGACCGGCCTGACCCTGCTGGCCGAGCGCGAGGGGATGGATCCGCGCGCCGTCAGCCGTTTCGTGCACGGGACGACGGTGGGGATGAACACGGTCATCCAGCGCAAGGGCGCTCCGCTGGCGCTGCTGACCAACGCGGGGTTCGAGGACGTGATCGAACTCGCCCGGCTGCGCATGCCGGACACCTATTCCCTGTTCTGCTCGCGTCCCGACCAGCTGGTGGCGCGCGACATGATCTTCGGCATTCCCGCCCGCATGCGGTCGGACGGTACGGAGCGGCAGGCTCCCGACAGGACGGCCGTCGCCGACGCCGTGGCGGCCCTCAAGGCCAAGGGGGCGTTGGGCGTCGTCGTCTCCTTCCTCCATTCCTGGCGCGACGGCGGCCATGAGAGCGCGGTGAAGGAGGAGATCGCCCGGCTGGCCCCCGACCTGTTCGTCTTCACCTCCGCCGAGGTCTGGCCGGTGATCCGCGAGTATGAGCGGACGACGACCGCGATCCTGAACGCCTATGTCCATCCCCGCATCTCAGGCTACCTGTCGGCGCTGGAGGAGCGGCTGGCCGGACGCGGGGTGCCCGCCCGCCCGCTGCTGACCAAGTCCAACGGTGGCGTGATGAACGCGGCGGAGGGCAAGCGGGCCTGCGTCCACATGCTGCTGTCCGGCGCCGCCTCGGGCGTCAATGGCGCGGCGTGGCTGGCCCGGCAGGCGGGGGAGCCGCGCATCCTGACGCTCGACATCGGCGGCACCTCGGCCGATTTCGCCCTCATCATCGACGGTCAGGCGCAGTTCGGCACCGGCGAGATGATCGGCGAGTTTCCGCTGCACATCCCGTCGGTGTCGGTCAGCTCCATCGGCATCGGTGGCGGATCGATCGCCAGCGTCGATGGGCAGGGGGTACTGCGCGTCGGGCCGGAATCCGCCGGATCGACGCCGGGTCCGGCCTGCTACGGCCGCGGCGGCGAATGGGCGACGGTGACCGACGCGATGGTGGTGTGCGGCTGGCTCGGCCACAGCCAGATGGCCTATGGGCAGCTGCGGATGGATGCCGACCTCGCCCGCGCCGCCGTCCGGCGGCTGGCGGACGAGCTGGGTCGCTCGGTGGAGGCCACCGCCCAGGCCATCCTCGACGTCGCCGTGTCGGAGATGTTCGCGGAGGTCGAGAAGATGGCGGCACGCGCCGGCGTGGACGTGCGGGACTTCGCGCTGATGCCCTTCGGCGGCGGCGGGCCGATGCTGGGGGTGTTCCTGGCGCGCGAACTGGGGATGCCGCGCGTCGTCGCTCCGCGTTGGCCGGGCGTGGTGTCGGCCCTGGGCGGTCTGGTCGCCGACCTGCGCGGCGATTTCGTCCGCACCCTGTTCGCCGAGCTGTCCCCCGGTTTGATGCCGACGTTGCGCGAAGCCTTCGCCGCGATGGGGGCGGAAGGGCGCGACTGGCTCGCCGCTCAGGGCCATTCCGGCGCGGCCGAGCTGATGATCGTCGCCGACATGCGCTATGCCGGCCAGAGCTATGAGATCGAGACGCTGTTGCAGCCGTCCTGGCTGGCCGGCGACGACCCCAACTCCAGCTCGGGCGCCATCGCCGCCGCATTCCACGCGGCGCACGCCCGGCTTTATGATTTCCACGACCCGGCCGGTCGCATCGAGATCGTCAACCTGCGCCTGTCGGCCATCGGCAACGGCCCGGCGCTGCACTTCCCCACCGCCCCGGAAGAGCCGCGCGCCGCGTCGGCGGAGCGGAGCGTCCCGGTCTTCACCGGCGGCGTCGTGACCCCGGTCGGGCTGTACCGCCGCGCGGATTTGCAGGCCGGCGCGCGCTTCCAGGGGCCGGCCATCGTAGCGCAAGAGGACACCACCTTCGCCATTCCGGCCGGGACCGCGGCCTGTGTCGACGCGCACCTCAACCTCCACCTGACCTTTGCGGAGTGATCGCTGTGTTTGACCGTATGAAGCTTCAGGTTCTGGCGAACCACGCGCGCTCGGCGGCCGAGAACATGGCCCACACGCTCCAGCGCACCGCCCATTCCGCCTTCGTCAAGGAGACGGAGGATTTCACCGTCATGCTGCTGAACCGCCGGGGCGAGACCTTCGGCGTGCCGATGGAGCTGGGGGCGACTTGGTATCCGGGCCTGACCTATGGCCGCGCCATCGACATGATCGAGGATTACCGGCCCGGCGACGTCGCCTTCACCAACGATCCCTATTCCGGCTTCGTCGCGACCCACGCCCCCGACACCCATCTGTGGAAGCCGGTCTTCTACGATGGGGAGATCATCGCCTGGACCGGTGGGCACATCCACAACACCGACATGGGCGGCGCGGTCCCGGCCTCGCTGTCGCGGGCGCTGACCGAAATCCATCAGGAGGGCATCCGCTTCCCGCCGATGAAGCTGGTCCGCGAAAGGGTGTTCGACGAGCAGATCCTGCGGATCATGACCACCAACGTCCGCAAGCCCGACCTGAACATCGGCGACATCAAGGCGCTGGTCGGCGCGCTGAACACCGGCGAGCGCAAGATCCTCGCCATGGTCGAGAAATTCGGCAAGACCGCCTTCCTCGACGGCGTGGACGCGCTGCTGGACCATGCCGAGGCGCAGGCGCGCGACATCCTGCGCGCGATGCCCGACGGGGAATGGGTGTTCGCCGACTACGCCGACGAGGATTCGGTCGAGGCCAACCCCTGCCGCCTGAAGCTGACCCTGAGGATCAGGGGCGACGAGGCGATCCTCGACTTCACCGGCTCGGATCCGCAGCTGGCATCCTCCCTCAACGTGCCGTCGGGCGGCGATCCCCGCCACACCATCCTGCTGGTCGGGGTCTATTACGTCCTCTACACCCTCAACCCGAAGATCCTGCTGAATACCGGCCTGACCCGGCCCTTCACCTGCATCGCGCCGGAGGGGACGGTGCTGAACCCGACCTTCCCGGCGGCGGTGGGCATGCGGTCGCTGACCTGCGCGCGGCTGCGCTCGGTCATCTTCGGCGCCTTCTCCCAGGCGGTGCCGGAGCGGCTTCCGGCGGCGCCGGCCGGCAACAACTGCATCGTCAACGTGATGACCACTGACGAGCGGACGGGCAACCGCATCATCGCCGCGGTGAACCCGGTGGTCGGCGGCGGCGGCGGCATGCCGCACCGCGACGGCACCAACGGGTCGGGAGCCGACGCCGCCTATCTGAAGAACACGCCGATCGAGATCACCGAGATGGAAACCCCGGTGGAGTTCGTGCGCTACGGGCTGGCGACCGACAGCGGCGGGGCCGGGCGCTGGCGCGGCGGACTGGCCACCCACATGGCCTTCCGCGTCTTCTCCCCCGACACCCGGATCACCGCGCGCAACCGCGACCGCGGATTCTTCCGTCCCTGGGGCGTGCTGGGCGGCCGGGCCGCGGGTCTGTCCGACATGGTGGTCAATCCCGGCACGCCGGGCGAACGGCGGCTGGGCAACATCGACACCGCGGTGCTGCAGCCGGGCGACATGCTGGACATCCGCTCGGCCGGCGGCGGCGGCCGGGGCGACCCCTTCGCGCGCGAGGCATGGCGGGTGGCCCAGGACGTGGCGCGCGGCTATGTGTCGGTGGAGGCGGCGGAGCGGGAGTATGGCGTCGTCATCCGCGACGGCGTGCTCGACACCGATGCTACCGAACGGCTACGGGCCGGCCGGACGGCACCCACCGCGCACTTCCATTTCGGACCCGAACGCGAGGGCTACGAGCGGCAATGGACCCCGGACGCCTATGATTTCCTGACGCGGACCCTGGACGGCCTGCCGATCCACTGGCGCTTCTTCGCCAAGACCGAAATCTTCGGCCGCATGGCCAGCCGCGCCGGGGCCGATGGGGTGGAGGCCGCGCTGGAAGAGGTCTATGCCCGCTTCCCCGAAATGCCCCGCTCCAAGGCCTTGGTCCGGGAGGCGGCGGAATGAGCGGGGCGGCGTTCGCCTCTCCGCAAGAACCCGGCGGCCGGCTGGTCAGGCTGGCCGAGACGGGACGGGAGCCCGTCCGCTTCCTGCTGGACGGCGTGGAGCGGGTGGCTCTGGCGGGCGATACGGTGCTGACGGCGATCCTCACCAACGCCCCGGCGCTGCGTCAGGCGGAATTCGGCCCGGAGCGGCGCGCCGGATTCTGCCTGATGGGGGCCTGCCAGGATTGCTGGATCTGGCAGGAACAGGGGCCGCGCCTGCGCGCCTGCTCCACCCCCCTGGCCGACGGCATGC
Source organism: Azospirillum largimobile (assembly GCF_977007025.2). NCBI lineage: Bacteria > Pseudomonadati > Pseudomonadota > Alphaproteobacteria > Rhodospirillales > Azospirillaceae > Azospirillum > Azospirillum largimobile. Next base: position 774,541 of record NZ_CDRMUA020000002.1, on the reverse strand, counting down.
GGCTGCTGACCCGGACGCGGGAGGATTGGCCATGACCGCGCCCACCGAACCGCGTGTCGTGATCGTCGGCGCCGGTCCTGCCGGGATCCGTACGGCGGAAACGCTGGCGGCGGCCGGGCTGCGCCCGACGGTGATCGACGAGGGCGCACGGGCCGGCGGACAGATCTACCGCCGCCCGCCCGACGGCTTCACCCGTCCGCCCGCGACGCTCTACGGGTCGCAGGCCGGCAAGGCGGTGGCGCTGCACGCGGCCTTCGACGGGCTGGTGGCGGCCGGCCGGATCCTCCATCTGCCGCGCCATTCGGTCGTCGCCTTGGCCGATGGGACGCTGCATGCGGTGAGCGACGGCGGAAGCCGCCGGATCGGCTATGACCGCCTGATCCTGGCGACCGGGGCGACCGACCGCCTTGCCCCGCTGCCGGGCTGGCAGGCGCCCGGCGTCTACAGCCTCGGCGCGATGCAGATCGCGCTCAAGGCCCAAGGCGTGGCGATGGGGCGGCGGATCGTGCTGGCCGGGTCGGGGCCGTTGCTGACCCTGCTGGCGACCCAACTGCTGAAGGCGGGCGCGCAGATCGCCGCGGTTCTCGACACCGCCGGCATGCGCGGCCAGATCGCCGCCTTCCCCGACCTTGCCGTCCGCCCGTCCTTCGCCCTGCAAGGGCTGGCGATGCGGGCGCGGCTGGGGCGGCTCTACCATGCCGGGATCGGTCTGGAGGGGATCGAGGCGACGGAAACCGGGGTGACGGCGGTGCGCTGGACGGATGCCGGCGGGCAATCCCGGCGGACGGCCTGCGATGCGGTCGGGCTGGGCTGGCATCTGAAGGCGGAAACCCAGCTTGCCGATCTCGCCGGCTGCCGGTTCGACTATGATGAAACCTGGGCGCAGTGGTTGCCCCGTGCCGACCGCATGGGCCGTGCCGGGGAAGGCGTCTATCTGGCCGGCGACGGCCTGCGCCTGCTGGGAGCCGATGGGGCGGAGGTGGCCGGCCGCCTCGCCGCGGCCGCCTGCCTGTCCGATCTGGGGCTGCCGGGGCCGGATGTTGCGGCCGACCTGAAGCGGCTCGGCCGGATGGAACGCTTTGCGCGCGGCATCGCCCGGGCCTTCCCCTGGCCGGCCGATCAGGTGCGCGCATTGCCCGACGACACCGTCCTGTGCCGCTGCGAGGGGATCACCGCCGGTGCGGTGCGCGAAACGGCGTCCTATGGCGGGGCGGAGGCCAACCGGGTGAAATCCCTGGGCCGCGCCGGCATGGGGCGCTGCCAGGGCCGCTATTGCCAACTGGCTGCGGCCGACCTGATCGCCGCCACCGGCGGGCTCGCCCATGCCGGAGACGTGGGACGCCTGCGTGCGCAAGCCCCGGTCCGGCCGGCGCCGATCCGCGCGTTGCTTGAGGAGGAGTGAGCGGCGGGGCGCATCGCCTCGTCGTTCTCATGCGGGCCGGGCAAGGTCGAGGCGCTCCAGGTCGTCGCGCATCACCGCGATCAGCCAGTCGCAGATCGCAGGCACCACGGGCTGCAGCGGGCGGGCTTTCGGCGCGATGAGCGAATGCCAGCGCCCGGTGCGTATTTCGCCTGAGCCGGCGCGAACCAGATGCCCTTCGCAAAGCGCGCGGGATGCGACGCTCACCCAGCCGAGCGCGATCCCCTCGCCATTCTGCGCGGCCTGCAGCGCGACCGAATAGTCCGAGAACACATCCCAGGTCCCGATGCCATCCAGACGCCCGCTTGGGTTCAGAAGCCGGCTCCAATGCGCCTTGTGCTCGTCGTTCAGGTTCAGGAAGACATGGCGTTGCGGATCGGCATCCAGGGGACCGCGCTCCGCCAGATAGGCGGGGCTGCAGACCGGCATGATGATTTCCGGCGCGAAGGGCCAGATGTGATAGCGCGGGTCGTCGGCCTCGACCACGCGGGTGGCGATGTCCACGTCGAACGGGGGCTGGCCCAGCATTCCCTGCACCAGATCCAGACGCAGTTCGACGGTCGGGAACGCCGCCTTGAAGGCGCGTAGCCGCGGCACCAGCCAATGGGTGGCGAAGGAACTGGAGAAGGACAGGGTGATCCGCGTCTTCGCCGCGCGCTGACGCACGGCATCGACCGTGCGGTCGATCGCCTCGAGACTGTCGCGCATGGTGCGGAAGATCTCGTCACCCTCGGTGGTCAGGGTAATACCGGTGGGGATGCGCTGGAACAGCCGCAATCCCAGCCGATCCTCGAGCTGCGCGATGCTGCGGCTGACGGACGGCTGGGTCACGTTGAATTCCCGCGCCGCAGCCGAAAAGCTGCCCGTCCGGGCGGCGGCCTCGAAGATGAACAGGGTTCTGGCAAGGGGAGCGATGCTGCGCAGGGCCATACGCTCAGCGTATACCTCTTGCAGGTTTTATCAAGCTTCCCGGCCCGTGCTCCACAGGCACATCCTTGGCTCATGTCCGCCCCGCCCGGGCACGCCAAGGAGAACCCCCCAGCCATGCAGATCGCGACCCAGCCGAGCTTCCAGTCGTCCGATCCCCTGCTGTCGCCGTTCCGGCTGGGCGGGCTTCTGCTGCGCAACCGCATCATCAGCACCAGCCATGCCTCGATGCTGGACGAGGGCGGCATGCCGACCGAGCGGTACCAGCGCTACCACGAGGAAAAGGCCAAGGGCGGCATCGCCATGACGATGGTCGGCGGCTCCGCCATGACCTCGCGCGATTCAAGCTGGGGCGGCGGGCAGCTCAATCTGTCGAGCGACGCGATCCTGCCGCATCTCGAGGCGATGGCGCAGCGCATCCACGGCCATGGCGCCGCGATCATGTGCCAGGTGTCGCATCTTGGGCGGCGGGCGACCGCGCTGGGCAGCGGCTGGCTGCCGGCGATTGCCCCATCGCGCGTTCGCGAAACCCGGACCCGCAGCTTTCCCAAGGAAATGGACCGCGCCGACATCGACCGCGTCATCGCCGATTACGCCGCCGCCGCGAGGCGCTGCCGCCAAGCCGGGCTGGACGGGGTGGAAACGCTGACCGGCGGGCATCTGATGGGCCAGTTCCTGTCGCCCCGCACCAATCTGCGCACCGATGGCTTCGGCGGCTCTACCGAAAACCGCGCCCGCTTCGTGCTGATGGCGCATGAGGCGATGCGCGAGGCCGTCGGCCCGGATTGCGTCATCGGCATCCGCTACGTCATCGACGAAGGGGGCGAGGACGGGCTGCATATGGACGAAAGCCTCGAAATCGCCCACATGCTCCAGCGCGAAGGCCATATCGACTTCTTCAACTGCATCTATGGCCGGATGGACAGCGACCTGCTGCTGACCGAACACAACATGCCCGGCATGTTCCAGCGCAGCGCCCCGTTCCTGGCCGAGGTGCGGCGCTTCCGCGCCGAGGTCGGCCTCCCCGTCATGCATGCGGCGGGGATCCGTGACGTGGCGACGGCGCGGCATGTCCTGCGCGAAGGCATCGCCGATCTGGTCGGCATGACGCGGGCGCACATCGCGGACCCGCATCTGGTCGCCAAGATCCAGCGCGGCGAGGAGGAGCGTATCCGGCCCTGTGTCGGGGCGTCCTACTGCCTCTATCGCAAGGCGCATTGCATCCACAACCCCGCCACGACCCGCGAAACCACGCTGAGCCACGAGGTCGCGCCCGCCGACACGCCGCGCCGCGCGGTGGTGGTCGGCGGCGGCCCGGCGGGAATGGAGGCCGCGCGCGTGCTGGCCGAACGCGGCCATCGCGTCACCCTGTTCGAAGCGGGAAGCAGGCTGGGCGGGCAGGTCCTGATCGCCGCCGGCGCCGAAGGGCGGCAGGATCTCCTGGGCATCACCGAATGGCGCCGGAGCGAGTTGGAGCGGCTGGACGTGGACATCCGCCTGAATGTCTTCGCCGAAGCCGCCGATATCCTTGCGGAGAACCCGGACATCGTCATCGTCGCCACTGGCGGCATCCCCGATCTGGACTGGCTGGATGGCGGCGAGCATTGCGCCAGCGTCTGGGACATGCTGTCCGGCCACGTCCCGGCGCAGGACGACGTGCTGGTCTATGACGGCACCGGCCGGCAGGCGGCACCCTCCTGCGCGCTGAAGCTGGCGGCGGCGGGAAAGACGGTGACCTTCGTCACGCCCGATGCCGCGGCGGCGGTCGAGATGCCGTATCAGGACACCTCCAGCTTCCGCAAAAGGCTTTACCAGCAAGGCATCACGCCCCTGGTCGATCACCGCCTGGTCCGGGTGCGCCGCCAGGGCAATCGTCTCGCCGCCATCCTGCGCAACGACATGACGGATGAGGAGCGCGTGATCGTCACCGCCCAGGTCGTGGTCGAACACGGCACGCTGCCGATGGACGGGGTGTTCCACGACCTGCGTGCCGCGTCGCTGAATGACGGGGTGACCGACATCGACCGGCTGCTGGCCGGCCAGCCTCAGGATTTGCGGCCCGGCCGCTTCGCCCTGCACCGCATCGGCGATGCGGTGGCCAGCCGCGATCTGCATGCCTCGATCTTCGATGCCTACCGCCTGTGCAGCCAGCTTTGACCACAACGGAACATGCCTGGTTCGGGACCCGATCACAGGAGCTTGTCGAGCGTGATCGGAAACTCCCGCACCCGCCGTCCGGTGGCGTTGTGGATGGCGTTGGCGACGGCGGCGCCGGTGCCGGTGATGCCGATCTCGCCGATGCCGCGGGCGCCCATCGGGGCATGCGGGTCCGGAATGTCGGTCCAGATCACCTCGATCTCCGGCACGTCCAGATGCACGGGAAGGTGATAGTCGGAGAGGTTGCGGTTCATGATCCGGCCGTTCCGCCCGTCGAACTGCGTCTCCTCCATCAGGGCCAGCCCCAGTCCCATGATGATGCCGCCGCGGAACTGGCTCGCCGCCGTCTTCGGATTGATGATGCGGCCGCAGTCGAAGGAACCCAGGAAGCGGCTGACCCGGGTTTCGCCGGTGATGGCGTTGACCCGCACCTCGCAGAACATCGCGCCGTGGGAATGCATCGACCAATGCATCGTCTCCAACGGCATCGGCGCCTTGCCTTCCACCACCAGTTCGCTGCGCCCCGACCGTGCCAGGATCGAGGCGTAGCTCTCGAACCGGCCGGGCTCGTCCTGTTTGCGCAGGCCGGCGTCGGTGCATTCCACCTCGTCGGCACCGAGCCCGGCCAGCGGTGAATCGTTGCCGGCGAGCTTCAGCAGTTCGCCGACCAGTTCCTGGTGGGCCATCATCACGGAGAGGCCGACGGAAGCCGTCTGCTGCGAACCGCCGGCAAGGATGACGCCAGGCAACGAGGAGTCGCCGTAGCGGACCGTCACCGCCTCCAGCGGCAGGCCGAGGCGGTCGGCGGCGACCTGCGTGTGGGTGGTCGCGGTGCCCATGCCCATCTCGTGCGCCGCCACGTCGATGCGGACATGCCCGGCCGCGTCGAGCGTGATGCGCGCAGCACCACCGGGCATGCGGTGATAGGGGTAGGTCGCGGTGGCGCAGCCCATGCCGACGAGCCAGTCCCCCTCCCGCCGCGACCGGGGCACCGGGTTTCGCCGCTCCCAGCCGAAGCGCTGGGCGCCGGCCCGGTACGCCGCCACGATGTTGCGGGCGGAGAAGGGCCGGCCGGAGAGCGGATCCTTCTCCGGTTCGTTGAGGATGCGCAGCTCGATCGGATCCATGCCGAGCTGTTCGGCCAGTTCGTCCATCGCGCATTCCAGGGCGACGGTGCCGACCGCTTCGCCGGGTGCGCGCATGAAGGTGTTGGCGACCATGTCGAGGTAACAGGTCTGCACCTCCAGCGCGAAGGTCTGGGCGGCGTAGGCGCTCTGTGTCGGCAGGATGAAGGGCTCCGGCATCGGGCTGTGGCGCGTCTTCGGCGTCACGCCGCGATGGATGATCGCCGTCAGCCGGCCATCGGCATCGGCGCCGAGCGCCACCCGCTGCTCGGTCGGGCTGCGGCCGCCGACGATGCGGTACACGCCCTCCCGCGACAGGGGGATGCGGACCGGGCGACCGGCCAGCCGCGCCGCCGCCGCTGCGAGGATCTGGTGCTGCCACAGCCCCTTGGCGCCGAACCCTCCGCCGACGAAGGGCGAACTGACATGGACCTGGGCCTCCTCAAGGCCGAAGACCTGCGCCATCGACCATGCGGTGTGCGCGACCGCCTGCGTGGCGTCATGGACGAACAGCTCGTCGCCCCGCCAGACCAGCGTCGCGCCATGCAGTTCCAGGGCGTTGTGGTTGTGGCCCGGCGTGGTGTAGACCGCCTCAACCTTGTGCGGAGCGGCGGCCAGGGCCGCATCCGCATCGCCGACCACCGCGCGCAATGGCTCGCCCATGAAGGTCCCGACCTCGCAGCCGTCGGCCGTGGGCAGGGAGGTTGCCGCCGGCTCCTCCGCGTAGGTCACGCGGATCAGCGAGCGGGCGTGGTCTGCCTGCTCCTGGGTCTCGGCCAGCACCAGGGCGATAGGCTCGCCGTTCCACCGGACGCGGTCGTCCTGCATGACCGGCGAATCGTCGCCCGCCGCCGCCTTGTCCCCGCTGAGGAATCGCGGCGGCGGGTTGAGGCGCGGGGCGTTGCGGTGGGTCATCACCAGGATCACGCCCGGTGCCGCCTCCGCCGAGGCGGTGTCGAGGGTGACGATGCGGCCCTTGGCGATGGTGCTGTAGGCGAGTGCGGCATAGACCATGCCGTCCAGCGCGATTTCCGCCGCGAAGGGGGCGGCGCCCCGCACCTTCAGCGGACCGTCGACCCGGCTGACCGGCTTGCCGATATGGCCGTGCTGGCGCCGGATCAACGGGTCGGGACGACCGCCCGGCAGGAGGGCGCCGGGCGCCAGCTCGACGGCCTTCTTCATCACCGATTGCGCGATGCCCTGCGCCGCTTCCTTGCCCTTGTCGACGATGCTCATGCCCCGTCTCCCGTCAGCCTGCTTTCCGCCAACTCGCCGAGCACGGCGACGATGACCCGTTGCGCCAGTTCGATCTTGAAGGCGTTGTCCCGCAGCGGGGTGGCCTCCGCCAGTTCAGCGGCCGCAGCCGCCTGGAAGGCGGCCTCGGTCGCGGGCTGGCCGCGCAGAGCCAACTCCGCCTTCGATGCGCGCCAGGGCTTGTGCGCGACGCCGCCGAGCGCCAGCCGCACATCCGTCACGGTCCCGTTCTCCACCGCCAGAGCGGCGGCGACCGAAACCAGGGCGAAGGCGTAGCTCGACCGGTCGCGGACCTTGCGGTAGGCGGATCGCGCCGCCGGCGGAAGGGCCGGCAGTTCCACCACCGTGATGAGGTCGCCCGGCTGCAGCACCGTGTCGCGGTCGGGCTCGTCGCCGGGCAGCCGGTGCAGATCCGCGAAGGGCAGGCGGCGTTCGCCCTGGGCACCGGTCAGATGAACGGTCGCGTCGAGGGCCGCCAGCGCCACGCACATGTCCGACGGGTGGGTCGCGACGCAGGACTGCGAGGCGCCGAGGATCGCATGCATGCGGTTGAAGCCGTCGATGGCGTCGCAGCCCTGGCCGGGCTCCCGCTTGTTGCAGCGCGATCCGGCCTGATCGTAGAAATAGGCGCAGCGCGTGCGCTGGAGGATGTTGCCCGCCACGGTCGCCATGTTGCGGATCTGCGGGGAGGCACCGGCCAGGATCGCGCGGGCCAGCATCGGATAGCGGCTGCGGACCAGCCGATGCTCGGCAAGGGCGGTGTTGCGCACCGCCGCACCGATCAGCAGGCCGCCGCCGTCGGTCTCCGTGATCCCGTCCGACAGCCCGGTGACGTCCACGAGCGCCGTGGGACGTTCGATGGTCTCGCGCATCAGGTCGACGAGGTTGGTGCCGCCGCCGAGATACCGGGCGCCCGCTTGCCGGTTGCCGGCAAGGCGGACCGCGGCGTCCGCATCGGCCGCCTGCGTGTAGGTGAAGGGCGTCATTCCGCGGCCTCCGGATGTGCATTGGCCCGATAGGTTTCGGCGATGGCGTCGATGATGCCGTTGTGCGCGCCGCAGCGGCACAGGTTGCCGCTCATCCGCTCGCGCAGCTCGTCGCGGCTGTAGGGGATCGATGTGGCGTGGAGGTCGCCGGTGACGTGGCTGGGCACCCCGCGCCGCAATTCCTCGATCATGCCGATGGCCGAACAGATCTGGCCGGGCGTGCAGTAGCCGCACTGGAAGCCGTCATGCTCGATGAAGGCCTGCTGCAGCGGGTGCAGCGCGCCGTCTGTGCCGACGCCTTCTATCGTGGTGACCGAGCGCCCCTCATACTGCACCGCAAGCGCAAGGCAGGAGAGGATGCGCTGGCCGTCGACCAGCACCGTGCAGGCGCCGCAGGCTCCCTGGTCGCAGCCCTTCTTGGTGCCGGACAGGTGGAGCTTTTCACGAAGCAGGTCGAGCAGGGAGACGCGTGGATCATCTGGCAGATCCACCTCGGCCCCGTTCACGGTGATACCCATCTGTTCCTCCCGGCCAACAAGGGCCGGCCGGTCGTCACCGGCCGCCGCCTGAAGCGGGATAACAGGCGAACGTCGATTTGGTGCCGTTCACGGTTGCGCGGCGTCAGTCGTCCGGCTGCGACGGAATGCCGTGCTTGCGCAGCTTGGCATAGAGGTTCGTGCGCGACAGGCCGAGCCTGCGGGCGGCTTCCAGCTTGTTCCCGCGGCTGTCCTCCAGCGCTTCGAGGATGAGCGCCCGCTCCAGATCGTCCATCGCCGCGGCCAGGGAGCGTTTCCTGTCCGGCGGTTCGGGGGGCTGGATCGCCGTGCCCGGAAGGATGTCCGCGAAATCCTCGGCCAGGATGCGCTCCCCTTCGGTGCGCACATAGACCTGTTCGATCACGTTGGCCAATTCACGGACATTGCCGGGCCAATCATGCTGCCGCAGCGCATCGAGCGCCGCAGCCGTCAGCTCGCGCATCGGCTGGTCGAGGCTGATGGCGATCTTTTCCGAAAAAAGGGAGGCGAGGATTTCCAGGTCGTCCTTGCGGTCACGTAGCGCCGGCAGCTGGATCGGGAAGACGTTGAGCCGATAATAGAGGTCCGACCGGAAGGCGCCGCTCCGCACCATGTCGGCCAGCGGCCGGCTGGTCGCCGCGATGATGCGGACATCGACCTTGACGACCTGATTGGACCCCAGCGGTTCGACCTCGCGTTCCTGCAGGGCGCGCAGCAGCTTGGCCTGCAACGGCAGCGGCATGTCGCCGATCTCGTCGAGGAACAGCGTCCCGCCATGGGCCAGCTGGAACTTGCCGGGGCGCGGCTGGCGCCCCGCACCCGTATAGGCCCCCGGCGCGACGCCGAAGAACTCCGCTTCCAGAAGATTTTCGGGAATGGCGGCGGTGTTGACCGCGACGAAGGGGCGATGGACCCGGTCCGACGACGCATGGATCGACTGGGCCACCAGTTCCTTGCCGGTCCCCGTCTCGCCCAGCAGCAGGACCGCCGATCGGATCTGGCCCGCCCGCCGCACCAGCCGCTTGACCTGAAGCATCGCCGGGCTGAAGCCGATCAGGTTCTCGACCGTGTATTGGGAAGCCCGGCTTGCCGCCAGTTCCTGTTCCACGCGGGTCAGGCGCGATTGCAGCTTGTTGAAGCGGTCGGCGATGGGCCGGAGATAGGTGAGGCTGTTCTTCAGGGCGAAGGCGAGGGCGCCGATGACCTCCCCCCGCTCGTCGCGCAGGGGCAGGCGGCTGACCAGCAGCGTGTGCTCGCCATAGCGCATGATGTCGAGCGGCAGCGACCGGCCGGTTTCCACAACCTCGCGCATCCGGCTGTGCGGGATGACGCGCTCCACCGGCTGGCCGATCAGGTCCGCGGTCGATCTCAGCCCGAGCTGCGCCATCAGCTTGTCGTTGAACCAGACATGCTTGTCGTTGGACCAGACGACGCGCGCATCCCGGTCGACCAGTATGGCGCCGTCGATCATCTCGTCGATCATCACCATCAGCGCACGCGCCGCGGCGAAGTGACCGGCTGGTTCCGACTGCATCCGACAGTCCTCCGCCTCACCGATTGTCAATATAATGTACATTGTCTGTCAGAAAAGTGAACAGGGTGAAAGCGCCCATTTGCAAGGGTGTCCCGTCGCAGGAGGGGGCGGACTGTCCGAAATCCATGTCTCCTGCGTCCCCAAATCGCACATCGCGGCACCAAAACCCTTTCCTTTCAATTGGTTGTCCAACTGGCACGCGCGTTGCTGTCCAACCTTCCACAACGTGCCCTACCTAAACAATCCGTTTCACGCCTTATATCCGGCGGGAGGCGGGATAGGGGCTCGGGTCAGGAAAAAGGGGGATATGCACGCGCCATGACAAAGCAGCGCATCGCGATCATCGGCGGCGGACTGATGGGGCACGGCATCGCGCAGGCCTTCGCCGCCGCCGGGCATCGCGTCGCGATCCAGGAACCCGATGCAGACCGCCGGGCGGCGATCCTCGGCGTTATCCGCCGCAATCTGCAGATTCTGGGAGAGGACGCCGCGGTCGCCGACCTGATCCACCCGCAGGAAATGCTGGCGGACGCCGTCGCCGGTGCCGACATCGTGATCGAAGCGGTGCCGGAGGATCTGGCACTCAAGCAACGCGTCCTCGCCGCCGTCGAGGCCGCCGCTCCCGCCCATGCGCTTCTGGCCAGCAACACGTCGGTCATCCCGATCACCCTGATCATGGAACCGCTCGGCGACAAGACCCGTGCCATGGGCACCCATTGGTGGAACCCGCCCCATCTGATCCCGCTGGTCGAGGTCGTCCAGACCCGGGACACCGGCGATGCGGCGGTGGCCGCGATGATCGACCTGCTGGCGTCGATCGGGAAGACGCCGGTGCATGTCCGCAAGGATGTTCCCGGCTTCATCGGCAACCGCCTGCAGCACGCGATGTGGCGCGAGGCGATCGCCCTGGTCGAGAGCGGCGTGTGCGATGCCGAAACGGTGGATACCGTGGTCAAGGCGAGCTTCGGCCGGCGGCTCGCCGTCCTTGGGCCGCTGGAGAACGCCGATCTCGTCGGCACCGACCTGACGCTGGCGGTCCACGAGCATGTCCTGGCCGACCTCGACCGCAGCGCCGGCCCGCAGCAGCTCCTGCGTGATCTGGTCGCCTCCGGGCGGCTCGGCATGAAGACGGGTGCCGGATTCCGGAGCTGGACCGAGGGGCAGCGGCAGGAGGTCGCCGACGGCCTCGCCGCCCACCTGCGACGCCTGGATGGCGTCGACCACAGCTGACCGCCGGCACGACCGGCAGCACGACCGCTTGCCGACGCTCAACTCTCAATCGTCCGCAGCCTCCCCGGCCGGACCAGCACAGGAGGGCCATGCATGGCCGCAATACGGAACAAAGTCATCATCAGCTGCGCGCTGACGGGATCGATCCACACGCCCACCATGTCGGATGCCCTGCCGGTCACGCCCGACGAGATCGTCGAGCAGGGCGTCGGCGCGGCCGAGGCCGGGGCGGCGATCCTGCATCTGCACGCCCGCGATCCCCGCACCGGCCAGCCGACGCCGGATCCGGCGGTGTTCATGCAGTTCCTGCCGCGGCTGAAGCAGTCCACCGATGCGGTGCTGAACATCACCACCGGCGGCTCGCTGAACATGACGGTGCAGGAACGGCTCGCCGCCCCGCTTCTGGCCAAGCCGGAGATGTGCTCGCTCAACATGGGGTCGATGAATTTCGGCATCTTCCCCCTGGCCGACCGCTACCAGAACTGGAAGCACGACTGGGAAGAGCCCTATCTGCGCAGCACCGACGACTTCATCTTCCGCAACACCTTCCGCGACATCGCCTATATCCTCGAACATCTGGGGGAGGGCTGCGGCACCCGTTTCGAGTTCGAGTGCTACGATGTCGGCCACCTGTACAACCTCGCGCATTTCCTCGATCGCGGGTTGGTGAAGACGCCGCTGTTCATCCAGACCATCTTCGGCATCCTCGGCGGCATCGGGGCGGAGGAGCGCAACCTCGTCTTCATGCGGGAGACCGCCGACCGCCTGTTCGGCAAGGATTACCAATGGTCGGTGCTGGCCGCCGGCCGCCACCAGATCCCCTTCACGACCATGGCCGCGGTGATGGGCGGCAATGTCCGCGTCGGGCTTGAGGACAGCCTCTATCTCGCCAAGGGCCGGCTCGCGCAGAACAGCGCCGAGCAGGTGGCGAAGATCCGCCGCATCCTGGAGGAGTTGTCGCTGGAGGTCGCCACCCCCGCCGAGGCGCGCGCCATGCTCGACCTCAAGGGTGCCGACCAGGTGGCGTTCTGAGCCGTACCATTTCCTGACCGAGGAACGATAAATGCAGAACAGAAACGCCGTCGTCACCGGCTCCACCAGCGGAATCGGGTTGGCGACCGTGCGGGAACTGGCCGGCCGGGGCTGTCATGTGATGGTCAACGGCTTCGGCGACCGCGCGGAGATCGACCGGACCTGTGCCGGGATCGCGGAGCAGAGCGGGACCCGGATCGTCTATTCGGGCGCCGACCTCAGCCGCCCGGAGGAGGCCCGCGCCATGATGGCGGAGGCCGCGGAGCTGCTGGGACCGGTGGACATCCTCGTGAACAACGCCGGAATCCAGCATGTCGCCGCACTGCACGAGTTCCCCGACGACAAATGGGACCTGCTGCTGGCCGTCAACCTGAGCGCGGCGTTCCACACCATCAAGGCGGCCGTGCCGGCGATGCGGGAGCGGCGCTGGGGACGCATCGTCAACACCGCCTCGGTGCTCGGCATGGTGGGCGCCCCGCACAAGCCCGCCTATGTCGCCGCCAAGCACGGCATCATCGGCCTGACCAAGTCCGTGTCGATCGAGGTCGCCGGCCACGGCATCACCTGCAATGCGGTGTGTCCCGGTACGGTGCTGACCCCCATCATCGAACGCCAGATCGCCCAGCAGGCGCAGGTCACCGGCCTGCCCGAGGATCAGGTCCTGAAGGCGGTGTTCCTGGAAAAGATGCCGACCGGCCGGCTGATCGCCCCGGAAGAGGTCGCCGCCGCCATCGGCTTCCTCTGCTCCGACGCCGCGGCATCGATCACCGGGGCGGTCATTCCGGTGGACGGCGGCTATACCACCCATTGAGCAATCGTCCCACCGTCGTCCGGGCGGCGCCACCGTGAACGGCCGCCCCAAGCACCAAGAACTGTCAGAATTGGGAGTGAAACATGCGCAAGTTCCTTCTCGCCGGCGCCGCCGTCGCCACGCTGGCTTCAGGCGCCGCCTCAACCCAAGCTCAGGCCCAGATGTCCGACAGCGTCATCAAGATCGGCATGCTGTCCGACAGGTCCGGCATCTACGCCGACATCAACGGTGAAGGATCGGCCATCGCCGCAAGGATGGCGGCCGAGGAGTTCGGCAACGCCGTCAACGGCACGAAGATCGAGATCATCGTCGGCGACCACCAGAACAAGGCGGACATCGCCGCCAATCTGGCGCGGCAATGGATCGACACCGACAAGGTCGATGTCGTCGCCGACGTGCCGAATTCCGCCGCCGCCTTGGCCGTCCAGGCGATCACGCGGGACAAGAAGCGCCTCTTCCTGATGTCCGGTCCCGGTTCCACCGACCTGACGGGCAAGGAATGCAGCCCCTACGGCTTCCAGTGGACCTGGGACAACCATGCCGTGGCGTCGGCCACCGCCCGTGCCCTGGTCGAGCAGGGCCGGAAGAGCTGGTACTTCATCACCGCCGATTACGCCTTTGGCCATTCGCTGGAAGCCGAAGCGGCCAACACGGTCAAGCAGCTCGGCGGTACGATCAAGGGCAGCGTGCGCCATCCGCTGGGTGCATCCGATTTCTCCTCCTACCTGCTGCAGGCACAGGCGTCGGGTGCGGATGTGGTGGCCTTCGCCAATGCCGGCGGCGACACCATTAACGGCGTCAAGCAGGCGGCCGAGTTCGGCATTCCGCAGGGCGGGCAGACCCTGGCCGGCCTGTTGCTGAACATCAACGACATCCAGGCGCTCGGCCTGGAGACCTCCCAGGGGCTGATGCTGGCGAACTCCTTCTACTGGGACATGACCGACGAAACCCGCGCCTGGTCGAAGAAGTTCGAGGAACGGACCGGCCGCAAGCCGTCGATGAACCAGGCCGGTGTCTATTCGGCAGTCCGCCATTACCTGAAAGCCGTGCAGGAGATCGGCACCGACGATGCTGACAACGTGGCCGCCAAGATGCGCAGCATGCCCATCACCGACATGATGATGAAGGAGGCGAAGATCGCCGCCAACGGCCGCATCTTCGACGACATGTATCTGGCCCAGGTCAAGACGCCGGCCGAATCCAAATACGCCTGGGATTACTTCAAGATCGTCAAGACCGTGCCCGCCGCGCAGGCCTACATCGACCCGAAGGACAGCGGCTGTCCGCTCGTCAAATGAGGGGAAAGGGGGAGCGGACGCGCTCCCCTTTTGCTCTGCTCCGTCAGTGGAGCGTCGTTGGTGCCGGCTGGGGGGCGGTGCGGGAGGTCTCGCTGGAACGCCCGATCCCGAGCAGCTGGTAGAGGCCGAGCGCCGCGATGGTCGCGGTGCCGATGCCGCCGATGGAGAAGCCTCCGGCGGAAATGGTGAAGTTGCCGGCGCCGAGAACCAGCGTCACGCCGACGGTGATGAGGTTGCGCGGATCGGAGAAGTCGACGCGATTGTCGACCCACAGGCGCACCATCGCCGCGGCGATCAGGCCGAAGACGACCGTCGCCAGTCCGCCCAGCACCGGTGCCGGAATGGTTCGCAGCAGGGCGCCGAACTTCGGCGAGAAGCCCAGGAAGATCGCGGCGACCGCGGCGACGACGAAGATGAGCGTGGAGAAGACGCGGGTGACCGCCATCACGCCCATGTTCTCGACATAGGTCGTGACACCGGTGCCGCCGCCGCTGCCCGAGACGATGGTGGCGATGCCGTCGCCGATGAATCCGCGGCCGATGTAACGGTCGAGGTTGCGCCCGGTCATGGCGCCGATGGCCTTGATGTGGCCGAGATTCTCGGCGACCAGGATGAAGGCGATGGGTGCGACGAGGGCCATGGCGCCGGCATCGAAGCTGGGCGTGCGGAACTCCGGCATGCCGAACCACGGTGCGGCGGCCAGTTCCGCGAAGCTGACCGGCGGCAGCATGCCGAACCCGTTGGCCAGCACGAGATAGAAGACATAGCCCGCCGCGATGCCGGCGAGGATCGAGAGCCGCCGGATGGCAAGCGGGGCGTAGACCGCGATGAGGGCGGTGGCGGCCAGCGTGAACAGGGCGACAAGGGTGTGGGGGCCGGTTCCCTCGATGCCCTTGACGGCAACCGGCGACAGGTTGAGGCCGATCGCCGCCCCCACCGCGCCGGTGACCGCCGGCGGCATCAGCCGCTCGATCCAGCCGGTGCTGGTGTAGGTCACGAGCAGGCCGATGAGGACATAAAGCACGCCGGCCGCGATGATGCCGCCGAGCGCCGGCCCGATGTTCGGGTTGGCGCCTTGGCCGCTGTACCCCGTCACCGCGATCACCACGGCGATGAACGAGAAGGAGGAGCCGAGATAGCTCGGCACGCGCCCGGCGGTGAGCACGAGGAAGATCAGCGTGCCGATGCCTGAAAACAGCACCGCGAGGTTTGGATCAAACCCCATCAGCAACGGCCCGAGGATGGTCGAGCCGGACATGGCGACCAGATGCTGGATGCCGAGCGTCATCGTCGAGCCCCAGGGAAGGCGCTCGTCCGGCTGGACGACGGGGCCGGTCGCAAGCGGCCAACGCGGGAAGAAATCTGCCATGGAGGTTCTGTCCGAAGCTGTGTGGAAAGGCGCACTTGCCGGGGAAATGGTCAGGCCATACCAAGCCAAAAAATTGACGATCTGATTAATTCGGGCAAGCAGGACGCCTTCCGTGGGAACGACGCCCGCTTTTTGGCGCCCGCGGCGCCGTTGCGCCACATCTTTATGCAAACCGCCGCACTTGCGGGGCGCAAAGCATCCGCGACACGCTGCCCCACCGCAGTCCAGTCACCCGACGAGATTTGCCGCAAGAGGTGCATCGGCGGGTATATAAGCATGTGGTTGAACAGACCAGGGCAGGTCCGGTGAGGCGCGAAAGCAGCCGATGGAGGAGTGATTTATCGGTGTAAAGGCCGGACTCGGCTCCGTTGTCCACCCCATTGGCGTGTACGGTCATGGCTTTTGTCCAACTGTACATCGAGGGCCGCAGGCATATGCTCTACCGGAGTTCTAAGCCAGGAGAGCGGTGGATGTCTGGAAAGCTGCTGGATGAGCGACGGGTCCTCATCGTTGAGGACGAATTTCTTGTTACCGTCGTTCTGGAGGCGGCGGTCGAGGAGGCGGGCGCCAGCGTTGTCCGGCTCGCGGCTTCCACCGCGGACGCTCTTGCACTGATCGAAGCGGAGAGCTTCGATGTCGCACTTCTGGACGCCCGATTGGACGATGAACCGGTCACCGCCATTGCCGACGCCCTGGACGCGCGGGGCATTCCTTTTGTTTTTCATTCGGGATATGGCCCCGAGCATCTCCCAAGCGCCCACCGTCATCGCCCGCTGCTGCGCAAGCCATCGCTGTCATCCAGTGTCGTGCAGGCGCTACATGAGGTGATGAAATGACCGAAGGCGGATGATCGTCTCCAGCGCGACGATCAAGGTGATGAGTTTCTCGAACAATCACCGTCGCCCGATGCGACGACCTACATCCCTTTGGTCAAATCCACCAGAACTGAGGGCATATCGTCGATGTGGAGGATGTAGTCGGGGTGATCGTCACGGAGTGCGCTGAGCGGCATCGAGGGCGCTTCGGCTTCGTGCGGTTGCTGAACGATCATGAGGCCGCCCTGCGCCTTGATGGCTCTGGCTCCCGCCGTTGCGTCGAAATCCCCGCCGGTCAGCACGATCCCGACCGTTCTCGGCCCGTATGCCGCTGCCGCCGATTCGAAAAGCGGGTCCGCTGCCGGGCGGGTGTGGCGGACCTTGGGGCCGCGGTCGAGGTGAATGACCCCCGTCTGCAGCCGCATGTGGAGGTCGGGGGGCGCAACGTAGATCCGGCCACGTTCGATGGGCTGGCCATGAACGGGATGATAGGCCGGCATGGGGCCGGCTCGGCTGAGGAGATGGGGCAGAAGACTTGGGCGGTTGGCGCCGATGTGGACGACGACGAAAATGGTAGCGGCCAAGTCCCCGGGAAGTTGGCTGACCAGCCGCTGGAGCGCCTGAACGCCGCCGGCGGAGGCCGCAACCACGACAATGTCCCGAGTCTGCCTATCCATGCCGGACTCTTATCGTTCGCTTTTGTCCATCATCGTCGGATCAACAGCGGAATCGGCCATCCGGCACCGTCCCTTTCGAACTTTCCATCATGCCCGATTAGCCGGGCCCGGTTCGCCGCTCTCCGTGCAGGCGATGGCATTGCACAGCACGCGGACAATGGCAGCGGGATCGGACGGTTTGCGGAGCAATGGCCGGTGCCGGTGCTCCGGCGGCAGATGCTCCGGTCCGTATCCGGAATGGAAAATGAAGGGCTTCGCGCCGGCTTCGAGCGCATCGGCGATGGCGGTGACCCGCTCGTCATCCAGGCGGGCATCCAGCACGGCGGCGTCGAAATCCTCCCGTGCTATCAGCGCCAGAGCGTCCGCCACGCAGCCGGCCATGCCGACGATGGTGGCTCCCGCATCCTGCAGAATTTGCTCCAACGCCATGGCGATCAGCAATTCGTCTTCGACGATCACGATCCGGCAGCCCTCGAGACGCTTGCCTGTAAGTGGGCGTTCGGTCATCGGGCGTTCGGTCATCGGGACTTTTCAAGGAGGTCGGGTGCTTCGTCGTCTCTCCTCAATTGGGCCATCGGTACGGTGAAGGTCGCCTCGAAACCGGCCGGACGGTAATCAACCATGGCGTCGCCACGCAGTTCGTAGCGGATCTGCTGGGTGATCAGTTTGGAGCCGAAGCCATGATGGGAGGGCGGCGACAACGCCGGCCCACCCGTCTCGCGCCAATGGACAAGCAGTGCCGGATCGGCATCCCCCTCCTGACCGAACTTCCAGCTCACGTCGACGCGGCCCTCCGCCACGGACAATGCGCCGTATTTCACGGCGTTGGTCACCAGCTCGTGGATCACCATGCCGAGCGCCAGCGCGGCCTTGGGCCGGAGTTGAACCGCGGGTCCTTCAACGACGAACCGTCCTTCGCTGCCGGCATAGGGTTTCGCCTCGTTGAGCACGATGTCGTTCAGGGGAATATTCCCCCAACGGTCACGGGTCAGCAGATCGTAGGTGCTGGCAACCGCCTTCAGGCGTCCGAGGAACGCCGTGCATTCCGGTGCCTTGGCGATCGTCTTCAGCGTCTGCTGGGCCAGGGCGATCACGACGGCGAGCATGTTCTTGACCCGATGGTCGAGCTCGCCGATCAGCTGGCGCTGCTGCTCCTCGGCCTCCTTGAGCGACGTGACATCCACGAAGGTCAACAACAGGCCTTCCAAATCGTTGCTGGCGTTCCGGTACGGCAGAATGCGCATGATGTAGTGCCTGGTGCCGTCCCGGGACCGGACCGCCTTTTCCACCGGCCCCGGCCCCGCGAGCGCATGGCCGAGATCCTGGTCCAGATCGACCTGATCGAGATGGGTGGCGATATCGGTCAGCGGCCGGCCGCGGTCGCTCGCGATCAGATTGAAGATCCGGGTGACCGCCGGCGTGAAACTCCTGATCAGCAGGAACCGGTCCAGGAAGACGATCCCGATCTGGGTGCTGTTGAACAGGTTCTGGAGGTCGTTGTTGGACTGATCCAGCTCCTCAACCTTGCTGTTGAGCTCGATGTTGACGGCGTGGAGCTCTTCGTTGACGGACTGCGTTTCCTCCTTGGCCGTTTCCAACTCTTCGTTGGTCGATTGAAGCTCCTCATTGACCGAGATGAGTTCCTCGTTGGCGGATTTCAGCTCCTCCAGCGAGGTCTCGTACTCTTCGATCGTGCTCTGAAGACGCTCCTTGGTGTCGCGAAGTTCACGCTCCAACTGCTCCACCGCGACGGGATCCTGACCCCATTGGCTTTCCTTGCCGTAGATTTCCTCCGGCGGACTCGGGCGGCCGACATCGGAAAACAGGACCAGGAAGAAGGCTTCCTCGTCGCGGTCGAACGGCTCGATCGTCAGATCCAGCACCTGGACGCGATCGTCCACCTCCACCGCAAGATGCTTGCGGGTCACCGGCTTGTGGGTCTGCATCGCCTCATGCAGGGCGCCGCGCAGGTCCAGCCGCAATCCCTTGCGGGCCATCGCCAGAAGCTGGCGGTTCGGGGCGCCCGGAGGCGCCTGAAGGTATTTGCCGGTGTTGGCGGAGTAGTAGACGACCTCGCCATTCTGGTTGACGACGACATGGGCCGGGGCGAAGCGCTCCAGAACGCGCGCCTCCACATGCCCGCGCAGGTTGGCGGCATTGGACTGGATGGAGCGGGGCGTATCGGACGCTCCGCGAACCGAGCGGCCGCCATGCTCAGCCAAGGCGAACGGAATGGTCACCGAGACGGTGTCCTCCCGGCGGAACAGACGGTGCTTCTTGTCGATGGGCAGGAACAGCGCCTGATGCTGCCCGATCGTCTCGGCCACGCCGAGGAACAGATAGGCGCTGGGTCGCAATGCATAGTGGAACATCGGGATGACCTGATCCTGAAGCTCCACCCCCAGGTAGATCAGCAGGTTGCGGCAGGAAATCAGGTCGATGCGCGAAAACGGCGGGTCGCGGACGATGCTGTGCGCCGAGAAGATGCACAGGTCGCGCACCTCCTTGCGGACGACATAGCTGGTGCCGTCCTCGATGAAATGGCGTTTGAGCCGGTCGGCCGGGACATCCCGCACCAGACTGGCGGGATAACGCCCGGTGCGGGCCACTTCCAGCGCATGCTCGTCGATGTCGGTGGCGAAGACCTGGATCTTCGGCACGGAGTGGAGGGTTTCCGCATATTCCGACAGCAGCATGGCGATGGAATACACCTCCTCGCCGGTGGCGCAGCCGGGAACCCAGACGCGCACCGCATCGCCGGTGCTCTTCCCGGCGAACAACTGCGGGATGACGAGCTCCTCCAGCGCCTGGAAGGTCTCGCCGTCGCGGAAAAAGGTGGTGACGCCGATCAACAGGTCGCGAAACAGCGCCGCGGCTTCGGTGCGATCCTCGCGCAGATAGTCGACATAGCTGTCGATGTCCGTCAGCCGCAGGGCCTGCATCCGGCGTTGGACGCGACGCAGGAAGGTGTTGTGCTTATAGCCCCGGAAGTCGTGCCCGATCTGGTTGCGCAGGATGGTGGTGATGCTTCGGCGCGCCGCCTCCAGCCGCGCATCCTCACGCACGTCCTTCTCGTTCGTCAGGTCGCCCAGCGGCGTCGCGGTTCGCGTGTAGTCCACCAGCGTCGCCGCCATCGTCTCCACCGGAGCGACGAGGTCGACGACGCCGGTGGCGATGGCGCTGTTCGGCATTCCATCATGGCGGGGGATGCCGTCATGGCCCTGCGCGATGGTGAAGCCGCCCCGCTCCTTGATCGCCTTGACGCCCAGGGTTCCGTCGCTGCCGCTGCCCGACAGGATGATGCCGACAGCCCGTTCCCCACAGTCGCCGGCAAGAGAGCCGAGGAAGATGTCGATCGGATTGCGCTCGCGATGGGCGGAGTTTTCCGGCCGGACACGCAAGCGGCCGCTCTCGATGGTCAGCAGGGTTCCGGGCTGCAGGGTGTAGATGTGGTCGGGTTCGACCTCATCCCCATCACGGGCTTGGCGCGCCGGTGTGGGAGTGCATCGGCCGATGATGTCCGCCAGCAGGCTTTCGTGCTGCGGCGCCAGATGGGTGACGACCACGAAGGCCATGCCGCTGTCGGCAGGCAAGGCGCGGAACAGTCCCTCCAAGGCCTCCACCCCGCCGGCGGATGCGCCGATGCCGACGATCGGGAAGGATGCCTTATCGCTCATGGTGCTGCCCTTCCGCGGCTCCCGAAGGACCGAACCGATATCGTTTGAGGGTGCCGCTGATGGCGTATTCGCTGAGAGTGCATTTCTCGATGGCTCAACTGAGACGACCCGCGGTCCGGCAGCCCGGCGTCCCGGTTGGCGTTCTCCTCTACCGTCGATGCCAAATCTTGAGGCCGACGGTCAACTCACTCTTTAGCATTCTCTTGCGGTTGCGCACCACCATCGTCGTCCCAATTGCGAAGTTGGGAGCCACGCTCCCGCTGGCGTTGACGTTCACCGGCAACCGTCACGGTCAATGGAAACAAAGACGCGGTCTGGATGAACATTTTCCCGTGAAGGAAATGGATGGACGATGAGCGGTTGCTTGGGTGGACGGATTGCATGACGATGTCTCCTCTGCGCTATACATGAGTGTGAAGCGTGTCTATTATAACTCCCTAAGCCGTTGAGCGGCGCATAGCTTGGCGCGGGTTCATTCTGCTGAGTGGCTTCCCTTTTCCGCCGACTGAAGGACCCGATCCAGTTCATCCGGGTCGATGAGCGCAGTCTGCGACATGGCCATTCCCCTGTTGGCCCCGCCATCGGACCGCGGCAGATGGATCCAGGTCGCAGTGCGCCGGTACACGGGGAAGGAGAGCGAGTCGACCAACTCCTCGTCAGTCTCCACGACGTAGCTTCCCGCCGGCTGCACTCCGTCGACGCCGCCCAAGGCAAAAGGATGCGTGAACGTCACGGTCCTGCTGGTCGTGCGGGTGAATGCTGTGGTCATCGTTGGGCACTCCCATGCGTATCCGGTGGATTGCTATGTGCTCTGCAGGGCGTGCGGCTTGAAGCGGTGGCTATCCGCCGAAGCCGGCGAACAGCAATCCCGCAAGAAAGCCGATCGACATGCCAAGTGTCAGATAAGCCGTGTTCTTCCATTTCGGTGCGGACAAAGCCCAGGCTGTACGCTCCGACTCCGCCCATTCCGGCAATGTCATGTGTCTGATCGCCATGGCCATCTCCTTCCAAAATTTCAATATTGAATATGGTGACGAGATATTTTATTGCAACGAAGGCCTTGAAATAATCATATCAGAGTCAATTGGGTGCTTGCTGATGCACGATTTCCCTCGCTGCAGCATGATTTTATGATTGCTTCTGAATTTGTCCGCGAACCGCTGTCTGGCCGCAGCCGCGCGGCGTGCGATGCACGGCTCAGGAAGTCAGGGAACGGACCGCCTCGACCGACTGCCAGATGGTGAAGGCCCCGGCCAGGATCACGGCGGCTGCTGCCGTCAAGGACAAGGCCAGCAACACCCCATCCTCTTCGAGATAGGCCAGGGCGATCAGCATGATCGTCACGGCCGGAACGACGTTGCTCAGTGGAATCGGCAAGAAGAAGACGCTTGTCAGCGCGAGAACGACCAGCCCGACCACGCGCGTCGTCGCTTCGAACGGTGTCTTCCAACGCGGGTGTATGACCGTCTCCATGCGCCTCAACACCGGCACGGCACGATCGACCAGACGGACCAGACGCCGTGTCGGGAAGCGCCGGGAAGCGATGATCCGGGGAAAGGCCGGACTCTCGCGCGCCAGGATCATCTGGATCGCGGGAATCGTCAGCAGCAGGCCGACGACCGGCGACGTTCCCGGAGCCAGCCCGATCAGCGCCAGCAGCAGCAGAACGATGCCGAAGGAGCGCTTGTGGAGTTTGTCCAGCAGCCAGCCGAACGTCACGCAGTCGGCCGGAGCCTCGGCCAGCAAGCCACGCAGCACCTCGGATGTCGGGATATGCGGGTTTGTGACCGGGTCCATGGCGGCATCGCTCCTCGCCTTCCCGGCAGACGGCACCGGGCCGGTCATGCCGGGATCGACACCGTGACGGTCGTGCCTTTGTCGGACCTGACGGTCACGCCGCCATCGATCTGCTCGGCCAGCAACTCTATCAAGGTCAGGCCGAGCGAACCGGAGCGCCGGTTCTCGGGCATGCCGACGCCATCGTCGGCGATGGTCATGCGCAGAAGGCTGCGCGAGGTGTGGCGGAACGAGACGGAGATGCGGCCGGATCGCCCGCCCGGGAACGCGTATTTCACCGCGTTGATCATCGCCTCGTTGGCGATCAGGGCGAGCGGGATGGCTTGGTCCGGCTTCAGAAACGCTTCGTCGGCATCGATATCCAGGACCACCTGCCGGCCTTGTGCGGCCCCGAAGGACGCCAGCAGGTCACGGCACAGCATCCCCAGATACCCGCCGAATTCGACCTCCTGCAGCCCCTGCGCCCGGTAGAGCTTCTCGTGGATCTCGGCCATGCGGTCCAGCCGCTCCACGGCGCTGTGCAGCGCATCCTGCACGGCCGGCTCCTGGTTCCGGTTTGCGTCCAGTTGGATGCGCAGGAAGGACGACGCCATCTGCAAGGTGTTCTTGACCCGGTGGTTCACCTCCCGCATCAGGTCATCCTTCTCGCGCAGCAGCATGTCCTTGTCATGCAGCGTGTTGCGCAGCACCCGCTCCATGTCGACGCGGCGCTCCACCTCGGCGGCGAGTTGGCGGTTCAACTCGTCCAGCCGGCCGGTGCGTAACGAGACGCGGCGGTCCAGTTCCTCGTTGAGTTGCCGCAGTTCATCTTCCGCCGCCTTGCGAGCGGTGATGTCGACAAAGGACGCGAAGTGGTAGCGGATCCGGTCGTCCTCGAAAACGGGAGCGACATGCTGGAGCACCCACAGTTCCTTTCCGTCCTTCCGGTAGAGCTGCACCTGGCGCACGATGGCTTCCCCGGCGCGCAGGGCCAGATCGATGGCGCGCGCCACCTCCGGGTCGGTGTCGGAGCCGGACAGGAGGTGATAGCTCCTGCCCAGCACCTCCTCCCGCGCGTAGCCGCCGAGTTTGATGAACGCGGCGTTGACGAAGACGATCGGCACATCCGGCAGGGTCGGATCGGCGATCAGCATCGGCATCAGGGTCGATTCCGCAGCGACCACGAAGGGGCCGCCACGCGCCTCCTCCTCCCTGACCATCTTCTCTGCGTCCTTCTGATCGCGGGAATTACCGGGCATGCAACGCTCCCTGGTCCAATCGTTTCTGCTGAAAGGATATAGCTGCACAGCGCAGCCTTCCCAGGCGAAGAGGTGTGGAGCCCATACCGTGGCCCAATCCCCCAGAGAGACAAATATATTACTGGATGCCCCTACGATCTTTCCTAGGCTTCCTGCATACACACAATCTCATCCCGAAAATAATCAAAAGAACACTCTCTTTCTATTCTGCGATTTATCGCATGAACTTTCAAATTTTATTTCCTGCGGCGTTGAATTTCCGCGCTGCAGCATAATATAAGCCTTAGTCAATCAGGTCGAGCACAGCGCTCCCGGACACCCAACCCAAACAGATATGGAATTGATATGGACGACGGCACGCACACCGCCCCCACCACCCGCCCGACCATTCGCAGCGCAAGCGACGAAACCGCGGCGCGCAACGACGGGCCGAAGGGCGCCACCATTCGGAGCGCCAGCGAAGAACACGCGCCGAAAGCCGGCCGTGGCTTCGGCCAGCAACCGCCGAGGCCCTGGCCGCCGAAGCTGCCCGGCACCTCGGGCAACCAGGGCTTCCCGGAAACCGTCCAGGCCGCCGGCCAGAGGTTCGACCGCGCATTCAACCAGGGCCTCGGTGACGGCGGCGGCCGGGCGATGGCACTCGGCGGGGCCCTGATGGCGGGTTATGGAACGGCCTTTTCGGAAGCCGTCTCCTTCATGAACAAGGCCGTCGAGCGTCAGAACGAGATGATGGGCAGCATGCTCCAGGCTCGTGGCCCGCAGGACATCGTGACGGCGGGGAACCGCTACCTGCTCGGCGGGTGGCTGGCCTTCTTCGAGGTCAATGTCCGCGTCGCCCAGGCCGCGTCCCGTCTGACCCAGGACGCCAAGCACAGCCCTGACGCCTGACGCCGCCCCCGGGAACCCCAGCCCCGGGAGCCGCAGCCCAGGAACCGCAGGAGGATCTCCGTTGACCAGTTCGGAAAACGAACCGCAGACGCTTCTCGCCGTCGAAGAGCAGGTGAGCGTCGCCAAGCGCCGGCAGGTCACCGGGACCGTCCGCGCCCGCACCCTCAGCCACGAGCGGGAACAACCGGTCGAAGCCGACCTGTCGGTGGAGACGCTGGAGGTCGAGCGGGTGCCCATCGGACGCTTCGTCGATGGTCTGATCCCCGACCGCCAGGATGGCGACACCACCGTCATCTCGGTGATCGAGGAGGTGGCGATCGTGGAGGTCCGCCTGAAATTGGTGGAAGAGGTCCGGATCACCCGCCGCACCGAAAGCCGCAAGATGACCGGCGAGGTCACGCTGCGCCGTCAGGAAGTCGTGATCGACCAGGATCCGGCGCCGGACGATTCCGCGGCCTGACCGGTCCAGACCGCTTCAAAAGACCGCTTCAAAAATCCAAACACTCGAAATCCCACTGGAGACCATCATGAGCACGATCGTCGTTGGACTTTACAAGGAAACCGGTTCCGCCAAGAAGGCCTTCCAGGCCCTGATCGCGGCGGGCTGCCAGGAAACGGACATCGAAACCTTCGGCGGCGCCGACAGCGCCGACAAGGCCGCCCAGGGACTGCTGGGGCACGGCTTCGAGAAGGAACTGGCCGAACAGTATGGCGCTGCCGTCCGCCAGGGCCACACCCTGGTCGCGGCCGACATCGCCGACGATGACGCCGACGCTGCGGAGGCGATCCTCGACGAGAACGGCGCCATCGACCTGCCCGAGGCTTCCGCAGGGCAGAAGGCCGGCAACAAGAAGGCGGGCAATGGCGGCACCGTCGAGCAGGAGACCCTCCAGTCGGTAAAGGAGGAGGTCGAGATCGGCAAGCGGCGGGTCGCCAAGGGTGGGATGAAGCTCACCTCGGAGGTCACCGAGACGCCGGTCCGGGACACCGTCACGCTGCGTGACGAGACGGTGGATGTGGAACACCGCAAGGTTGACCGCGCCCTGAGCCCCGACGAGGAGAAGGCCGCCTTCGGCGAAAAGACCGTCGAACTGACGGCGACCACCGAAACGCCGGAGATCACCAAGGAGGCCCGCGTCGTCGAGGAGGTCGTGCTGTCCAAGACCGCTTCCGAACGGGAACAGGCCGTGGAGGCAACCGCCCGCCGCACCGACGTAAAGGTGGAGCCCGTCGGCGGCAAGTCCGGCAACAAGCGCTGAGCGCAAGCGCGCATACCATGATGGGGCGGCGATCCGGCCGCCTCCCGCCGCAGCCGGCTTGAGCTGTGGCGGACTGAATGGCGAAGGCGATGAAGACTTCACGGAGTTTTCAGCGCCTTTTTTTGAAAAATAAACGACGAATAGATACGCGCAATCGATTGGCAAAAAGCCATCGGGAGCCATCACTTTTGCATAGTGTCCATTGCAAACTGTCTTGTGGATCACCAATTGGAATCTGTTGAAGCCACTCCAGGCTTGCTCATTTTTGCTACGGTCCGTAAATCCGGGGCCCTTCCTGGTGTGACTCGATCCGGACGGCTTGGCCGCCGCCAATGCCGACACAACCGGCCCACATCGGAGACCACCCCATGGATGCCCGTACAAGGCTTGCCTTCTTCATTTTGAAAACCCGCGTCGGCTGGATCGTCCGTGTGGACGGGTTCGTCTATCCGCCCTGCGCCAGTCAGGCCGATGCGCTCGCCAAAGCCATTCGTGAAGCGCGGGCGGCGGAGCGGCTCGGTTTCGCCAGCATCGTGCTGGCGCAATCGGCGGCGGGGGAGCGCTGCCATGTCCGCTGGTGCTGTGCGGCCATCGGCGGAGCGGCGGGCGGAGCGTCGCAGGCGAATGCAGGTTCACCGCATCCGGCGGTTCCGGCCATGGCGGAACTCCTGAAGTCCACATCCGCGTCGGCCGCATCCCCACCGCCCACATCCACACCGGAGGAACGCCCATGACCGCCCTGTTCCACTCCATCGAAGGGCGATGCCCCCATGGCGCCGACGTGCTGCGCGAACAGCTGCGCTGGACGAAAGCCGAGCGCCGCTGGCATCCGGCGTTCCATGGCACGCCAGCCGACCTTCTTCCCCCCGCTTTTTCGCCGCCGGGTCAAGCCAGCCTGATGCGAGGGGCCGTGCTGACCCGTCTCACCATGGCCTGCGCCGTGGCCGGCGCAACCGCCCGCAAGGAACTGTGACCTCATGAGCCTCTCAGCCCATTACATCGTGTCGTGCCGGACGGACGGTTGGTTCATCGGGCTGGAGGGGGAGCGTTACGGCCCCTTCCCCAACGGACAGGTCGGCGCCCTGATCGCCGCGGTGCAGGCCGCCAACCATGCCGGAAAGGACGGCCATGACGCCCGCGTTCTGATGCGAACCGCGGAAGGCATCATGGCCACCGTCTGGGTCTTCGGCACCGACAGCTACCCGTCGCCCTGGGTGGAGGATCTGCATCGGATCGCACTGCTGCCGCGCCGCGAACGCGCCCGCGCGCCAGTCCCGCCGCCGCCCTTCAGGAGCCTGGACGTCATGACTCCGGACGCCGCGGTGGCCGGTCGGGCGTAACCTGTACCGATCATGCCCGACAAGGGCCTCCGGCGCGCCGACAACGGCCGGGCGAACGGATCAGGCGACCACCTCGTCCGTCCAGATTTGGAATCCCGTCAGCGTGTTGGGGCCGAAGGTGTGGGTAAGCGGCACGTCGGCCGCGTCGCGTCCCTGCGCGATCAGGATTCGTCCGATCCGGGGGGCGTTGTTCCGTGGGTCGAAGACATGCCAGCGGCCACCGAGATACACCTCCATCCAGGCCGCGAAATCCATCGGTGCATAGGGCGGTGGCTGGCCGATGTCGCTGATGTAGCCGGTGCAGTAGCGCGCGTATGGCCCGACAATCACGGTGAGAATGGCGACAATCAGGATGAGAATGGAATGCCGCCGTCGTGACGGAGGACGGGCGTAGCCCGGCCGGAGGCACGACGGCGGCATCGGCGTCTTTCTGTTTGGGAAAGGCGCTGCTGGCGGAAGCAGTGAACGCAGCCAGGATCGAGGGTCTTCACGCCAATGAGGAACCCCGACCTTGCCGGGCCGACACATCACCGACCAGCAAATGAGGCTCTACATGAAATACCGGTCCTCCAACACCCCCGCCATAGCGGCAGCAAAAGCGGGGTTCAGTCCAGCGACTGCCTATCGCATAGACCAGGATCCTAGCCCGCCATCGACCAAGAAGACACCAAGAGGTCGGCGCCGCCCTGATCCGTTGGCTGACTTCTGGGACAGCGAGGTGGTGCCGATGCTCAAAGCAGCACCGGGGCTACGAGCGATCGCGGTGTTCGCTGAAATCCGGCGACGGCATCCAGATCTGAGTGAAAGCGTCCGGCGTACGTTGGAGCGCCGCATCCGCGCCTGGCGAGCGGTGAATGGCCCAGATCAGGACGTCATCTTCCGTCAGGATCACGAACCCGGCCGGATGGGCCTGTCGGATTTCACTGACATGGCGACCCTGGCAGTCACCGTCGTCCAGCAGCCGCTCGATCACCGCCTCTACCATTTCCGCCTCGCCTATTCCGGCTGGGAGCACGCCCACGTCGTACTGGGTGGGGAAAGCTTTGTCGCCCTGGCAGAGGGGCTGCAGAACGCTCTCTGGTCGCTCGGCGGTGTACCGGCCGATCATCGCAGCGACAGCCTGTCGGCCGCATTCCGCAACCTGGACCGCGAAGCCGCCGAGGATGCCACTCGCCGCTACGAAGAGCTCTGCGCCCACTACGGCATGAGCGCCAGCCGGAATAACCGCGGTGTCGCCCACGAGAACGGCAGCATCGAAAGTCCCCATGGCCACCTCAAGCGCGCGGTGGAGGATGCCCTACTGTTACGCGGCAGCCGCGACTTCGCCGATTTGGCGGCCTACCGCCGCTTCATCGACGAGGTCGTTGGCCAGCAGAACGCCCGCCGGGTGAAAGAGGTCGCGGTGGAGCGGGATGCCCTCAAACCCTTACCACCCGATCGAACCCGCGACTTCGAACGAACCATCGTCTGTGTCACCTCCAGCGGCGGCTTCACCCTGCGCAAGGTGTTCTACACCGTGCCCTCGCGCCTGATCGGGCATCGCCTGCGGGTTCACCTGTTCGATGATCGGCTGGACTGCTTCTTGGGAGGAACGCACGTGCTGAGCCTGCCCCGCGGACGCTCGCGCGGGAATGGCAAGCATGGCCATGTCGTGGATTACCGCCACGTCATCCATGCCCTGCGGCGCAAGCCGATGGCGCTGCTCAATCTCGTCTACCGTGACCAGCTGTTCCCTCGCCAAGCCTACGCCCGCGCCTTCGAGGCTTTGCTGGCTGCCGGCGATGAGCGGCGGGCCTGCGCCACCACTGTGGAACTGCTGTCGCTCGCCCACGAACGGGGCTGCGAAGCCGCTTTGGCCCAACTCCTGGAGATCGAATTGGCGGCCGGCCGGTTGCCCGACTTGCAGGATTTGCGTGAGCGCTTCCAGGCGCCCACCACCGCCCTCACCACCGTCACCGTCGATCTCGTGCCGCTCAGCGTCTATGACGAGCTGGGCACCGTTCGCCCGGGAGAACCAGCATGACTGCGGCCGATCCTATCGACGCCGCCCGCCTGTCGCTGGCGCTCGGCGATCTGCGCCTGCCGGCCATCAAGCTGATCTGGCCCGACTTCGCCGCACGAGCCGACAAGGAGGGCTGGCCTGCTGCCCGCTTCCTGGCCGCCCTAACCGAACATGAGATCGCTGAGCGCGCCCGTCGGCGCGTCGAGCGTCACCTCGACGAAGCCCGCCTGCCGCCCGGCAAGACCCTGGAGAGCTTCGAGTTCGACGCGGTGCCCATGGTTAGCAAGGCCCAGGTGATGGCCCTGGTTGCCGGCGACAGCTGGTTGGAGAAAGGCGCCAATTTGATCCTGTTCGGGCCGCCCGTTCCCGCGTCATGATGCCCACCTCGCTACGTCATTGAAAATCAAAGGTCTGCTGATCCGGATCGTCTGTTACCGGACGGCGTGGCGACGGGCGGAGCGGTTCGAGCCCAGCCAGTTGGGCCTCGGGAATCGCCCATGGCGCCCCTTTGCACGCTTGGCTGGCCTGAATGGTCCCGCCGGCGATCAGCCGCAGCACCGTCATCTTGCTCACCTTCAGCCGGTCGGCCGCCTGTTCCAAGGTCATTTCGCCCCGCTCGGCGATTTCGCCCTCCCGGTACACCGCTATGCCATGGGCATTGCGATGGCTGCGCACCCGTGCCTCGGTCCAGCTGTTGCCTTTGCCGGTGCGCTTGCCAGCCCGGTTCAGGATCGCGGCGATGCCGCCGTCCGTCTGCTGCCGGGCCAGGGCGCGGATGAGATCACCGGTGTCGGCGTCGGTTCTCCAGCGGTGCTTGCCGCTCCGGTTCTTCGGCACGCTCAAGCGGGTGTGGTCGCCGCCCTGCCAGTGAATCACCAGTTCGATCGTGTCATCGACGACCTTGGCCACGATCTCGGCGATGACGGTGCGCAGAATGCGTTTGCGCGTCTCCGCCGTCGCGCCGGGATGATGCCAGAGCGCCGCGACATCGGCGCCTAGCGCCATCAGGCGAGCCCGCTCCTCGGCCGTGGGCGCGGCGGTCTGGCCGGTCCGCAAGGCCGCCACGCGCTCCTCCAGGCGATGGACCTCCACCAACCGGTCATTCCAACGACGCTCCAGTTCAGCCGCCACGAGGCGGTAATCGGGATCAACGGCATCGTACTGGCGGCGCGCCAGCTCGGCCTCGTAGCGCGCCTGGGCGAGGGCGAGTTCCGCCTG
Organism: Azospirillum largimobile; assembly: GCF_977007025.2. Taxonomy (NCBI): domain Bacteria; kingdom Pseudomonadati; phylum Pseudomonadota; class Alphaproteobacteria; order Rhodospirillales; family Azospirillaceae; genus Azospirillum; species Azospirillum largimobile. The sequence continues at coordinate 743,973 of NZ_CDRMUA020000002.1, read as the reverse complement.
CCGCCGCGTCTCGGAGCCGTCGGCCTCGCGCGCGTCGATCGCCCGTAGCGCCGCTTCGATCCCCAGCGGCGCCAGGAACCGCAGGGCTTCCTCCGCCACGGCGGCATCGACCCGCAACCCGCCGAACGAGATGCAGCGCTCGGTTCCGTGATTGAGATGCGCGCCACGGCAGTCGTAGCGCACGCAGTAGCCATCCGTGCCGCTGTAGGCAACGTGCAGCCGTCGGCCGCAGTGTCCGCAGCGCAGCAGTCCGGCCAGCAGCGCGTCGCCGCGGCGCACCGAGCCGCGGGCCATCATGCCCTTGCTGTTGGCGTTGTCGGCGATCAGGGCCTGGTTCCTCCCGAACTCCGACCACGAGATGTAGCCCTCGTGGTGGTCGGGGATCAACACCTCCCACTCCGCCTGCGTGCGGCGGAAGCCGCGAACCACCCGTTTGCGTCCGTCCTGCACGCTCACGCGGCTGCCGGTGCGGCCGAACGCGTAGGTCCCGCCGTAGATCGGGTTGGTCAGCAGGTGGTGAAGCGTGTTGTAGACCGGCAGCTTCCACACGATGCGCGGCCCCTCGGCGGTCCGCTCGACGGCCGGCAGCCGGATCCGCTCCTGACGCAGCCAGAGGTGAACCTGGCGGATGCTCTGGAACTCGGCGAACTTGCGGAACACCAGGCCGAGCGCCTCGCGCACCCGCAAATCCGGGTCCATGGCGATGCGGTCGTGGTGGGTCTTGATGTAGCCGACCGCCACGGTGAGGAACAGTTCGCCGCGGCGCGCCTTCTGGCGCAGGGCTTCCAGGGAGCGTTGACGCAGGATGGACAGTTCCATCTCGCTCATCGTGCCCTTCATGCCCAGGAGAAGCCGGTCGTTGGGCAGTTTCGCGTCGTAAACCCCGTCCTCATCGGCCAGCAAGCACCCCACCAAGCCGCAGAATTCCAGCAGCGTGTGCCAGTCCCGGCCGTTGCGGGCGAGCCGCGACGCCTCGATGGCCAGCACGATGCCGACCCGCCCTTCGCAGATTGCCCCCAGCAGTCGCTCGAACCCGGGGCGGGCGATCCCGCCGCCGGAGCGGCCGAGGTCGTCGTCGATGACGACCACCTCCGCCCAGCCGAGCTGGCGGGCGCGGTCGGCCAGTCCGTACTGCCGGCGCCGGCTCTCGTGGTTGTGCAGGAGCTGGTCCGGGCTGGACTGGCGGACGTAGACGTAGGCATGACGCGCGAGGTGGTCAGGGGTGATCTTGCTCATCGCCCGCCTCCGTCACCAGGGTTTCGCTCGCCAGCACCTCCAGCAGGAGCTGTTCCAGAAGCGGCAGGAGCCGTTGCGCCACCTCCCGCGGAAGGGCGGCCTCCGGCCGCGTCGGCGCGAACAAGTCCGGTTGCACGGTCGCTTTGGGGTGTCTCATGCCGCCCTCCGTTGTCTCGCTCGCGGAGCAACGACAAGGCAGCGTCGGTGGCCAAACACAGCTCCTGGAGAACCCCCAACGGGAACCGGGGGGCGTCACAAAGGCTGGTGCTCGCGGCCGCCGGCGCGGTCATCCATTCCGGCACGTGGGTCAGCGTGCCGTCCGGCTGTTCGACTACCAGCATGACGGTGCCGCGCAAGCGGTGGCGCCGGACGACGCCGACGCGTTCGCCGCACCGGGGATGGAAAGGGTAGTGGATCGTTACGTCCTGGCCCTGATATCGGGCAGTATGTCGCTGCCTCGCCCGGCGGGGGCAAGTCGCATCTGGCCGCCGCCATCGGCTACGCCCTGGTGGAAAATGGTTGGCGTGTGCTGTTCGCCCGGACCACCGATCTGGTGCAGAAGCTGCAGATCGCCCGACGTGACCTAAGCTTGGAGTCGGCCATCGCTAAGCTGGACAAATACCACCTGCTGATCCTCGATGACTTCGCCTACGTCGCCAAGGATCAAGCGGAGACCAGCGTCATCTTTGAGCTGATTGGCACCCGGTACGAGCGGCGCTCCTTGTTGATCACGGCAAACCAGCCCTTCGGCGACTGGGGCAAGATCTTTCCCAGCCAAGCCATGACGCTGGCTGCCATCGACCGGCTGGTTCATCACGCCACCATCTTCGAGATGAACGTCGAAAGCTACCGGCGACGAGCAGCACTGGAGAGAAAACGCGGCCCTGGACGCCCACCCTCGCGCGCGACAATCAACTCCAACCTGATTGACGCTCCGCGACAGAACCCTTGAAACCTGCCTACTGCAGCGTCAATCATGCTCTTGCCGCGACCCCAGACCGTCTCATCCTGATTGTCGCGCTCTCCATCCTGATTGTCGCGCCATACGCGCGGGAATGTTCATGGCGCGGCAAAAGGCGATGGCGAGATGAGCGTAGTCACGGCAGACTCCGCGCTTCTCGGCATAGGTCTGGGCCGCGGTCCGCGTCGGGCGCGAATGTTCGTAGCCGAAGGTCACATGGCCGTGGACGAAATCGCAGATCGCCTGCACCCGCGCCCAGCCCGGCGCGGTGCCCGAGAACAGCCGCCATGCCTCGTCAGACAGGACGTCCGTCTCGCAATAGCGACTTCCCAGCAGGAACAGCAGGGTGTCGGCAGGCAGTTCGTCCACACGGTGCTGCACTGCGCCGGGCTCGGCCGGGTCGGGGATCCCGCTGTCCCGGATGATGCTGTCGGCGCTGATGGTGACAGGCCCGGCGGGCGCGACCAGCCGGCTGCACCAGTTGCCGAAACTGTCGCGGTAGCCCTGGATCGGCGCCGGTACGTTGGTGACGATGTGGTCGGGCTGCTCCAGGTCACCGACGCGCGAGTAATGCACGTTCAGCATCACGATCATCGGCGTGGGAGCGGGAAAGTTGAAGGTCAGCTGGTAACCCAGTCGGATGCGCATGAAGACTTTCCTTTGAAAAAGCGTGGTTGTGCCGGCCGGTGGTTCAAAGGGAACGGGGAGCGGACTTCCTCGATCAGTGTTCAGCCGTCTCCTGGCGGGGCAGGAGGGCTCTGACATGGCCGGCCAAAGCGGAAAGACTGTAGGGCTTGCGCAAGACGACCAGCCGTCCCGGCACCTCCCGTGGGAGATGTTCACAGTAGCCGGTCATGACGATGATTGGCAGACCGGCGCGCCGCCGCTGGATCGTTCGAATCAGAGCCCCGCCGCCCATGACGGGCATCCGCATGTCAGTCAACAGAAGGGCTGCAGGGTCCTTCTCGTCGACCTCCAGCGCCTCGACCCCATTATGAGCGAGCGTGACCCGGAAGCCTTCGGCTTCTAGAATCTCTATCAATGCCATCGCCGCAAGATTTTCATCCTCGGCGATGAGGAGATGAGGTTGAATGATCATTCTTCGATAGCAACACATTTGGAAAGACATAGATAGCCATCGATGTCGGCGCTCCCTTCTTCATTTAGAGTCTCAAATGGTTATTTTGCTCTGAAAGCTTTTTCTCAGCGGCGATTGGAGTGCTTCGGCGCGATCAGCATGAAGGGCCGGTTCAAGCGTTCCCGATGGCCGGGCGCTTCTACAGCGCCGGCAATCCGGCCGCCCCGTCGATGCTGGACGGCGAGGCCGCCGCGGTTCACCCGTTCGCCGTCTCGTGACCGGAGGGACGCTGGCCGGAGGCGAAGCGGGCGAGCGTCCCGGCGTCGAGGCGCCGGTCGTGGAGCGCGCTGGCCACCAGCACGGCATCGGTTCCGTGCGCGGCCAGCGCGTCCAGATCCGCCGCGTCGCGCACGCCGCCGGCCCCCCACACCCGAACCCCCGGGCGTTGGGCCGCCAGCGTGGCGATGCGGTCCAGGTCCGGGCCCTCGCCCGACCCGACACGGTCCAGCGTCATGGCGATCACCCGCTTGGGCCAGCGTGCGGACTCCTCGTGCAACGCCACCGGTCCCAGCGGTTCCCCCCGCCGGACATCCAGCGACAGCGCCACCCGGTCGTCTCCGGCCATCGCCAGCGCCGCTTCCAGCGTCGCGCCGTCCGTCTGACTTTCGCTGCCGATCACCAGATGGCGGATCCCGGCCTCGAGCCAGCGGCGGCAATCGTCCGGCGTCGCCAGACCGGCATCGACCCAGAAGGCGACCTCCGGCCATCGGGCCTGCAGCGCCGCGACGGTCGATCGATGGTCGCCATGTCCCCGGATCGCGTCGAGATCAGCGACATAGCAGGCGCGGAAGGGTTGCAGTGCCAGCAGCGCGGCCACGATATCCTGGGGTGCCGATCCTGTGGTCAGCGCGCTTTCGATGGGGCGGTAGCGGTCGCGCTCCCCCCGCTTGGCATGAACCACCTGTTCGCCCAGCAGGTCGATGACGGGAACGATGTCCATGAAGAACGGCCTTCGTCGGGTTCCGGTTTGCGAGTATGTCACCGGCGGCGTGTTGTGCAATGGGCTGCATCCGACGGAGCTGATGGCGGACGCCAAGGCGCTGGTCGAGGCGCTGGTCGGTGACCTGATCGCGGTGCCGGCCCGATGCTCGGGCAACCGGGCAGGTCTATAGGGGCGCGTCTCCGACGTTGCATGAAACGACCGTTTTTGAAGTCTCAGCCCTTGCGGAAGACGGACGGGGTCATGCCGCGGCGCTCCTTGAAGGCGCGGACGAAGTGCGAGGAATCGCAGAAGCCTACGGCGGCGGCGATCTCCGTCACCGACTGCTCGGTGTTGCGCAGCAGGAATTCCGCATGTTCCAGCCGCATGATCCGGTAGGCCTCGGTCGGCGTCATGCCCAGCGAGTTCTGGAAATGCCGCTCCATCTGGCGCCGGGCGGTCCCCAGCCGTCGAGCCATCTCCGCTACCGACAAGGGCACGTCGATGTTCTGCTGCATCAGCAGCAGCGCCTTCCGCACCACCTCGTCATTGGTGGAGAAGTCGAGCGGGATGCCGGGCTGCGGCTTCTCCCCGCGCAGCGCATCGTCGATGATCATGATGTGCAGGCTTTTGCGCGCCTGGGCGCGGCCGACATGCTTTTCCACGAGATAGGCCGCGAGATGGGCCGAACTGGTCCCGCCCGAGCAGGTCAGCCGGTCGCGGTCGACGATGAAGATCTGGTCGGACACCGGCATGATGCCGTCGAACTGCTCCAGGAAATCGGCATGGTGGAACCAGCTGATGCAGCAGCGATAGCCGTCCATCAGCCCGGCCCGCTGCAGGATGAAGGCGCCGGTGCAGACGCCCACCAGCGGGATCTTCGATGCCGCCGCCTGACGCAGATAGCGGATGTAGTCGGGGCTGAGGTTGGAGATCTCGTCGATCAGCCCGCCGATCACGACGATGTAGTCGAACTTGGCCGGATCGCCCAACCGCTCGGTCGGCTGGACCAGCATGCCGCAGCTCGACGCCACCGGCCCCATCTGGTCCGACAGCACGGCCCAGTCGCACAGGATCGGCCGGCTGCGGTCGCCCTCGTCGGCGGCGAGCCGCAGCACGTCGACGAAATTTGCGAAGGCGCACAGCGTGAAGCGGTGGGCGAGGATGAAGCCGACGGACAGGCGCGGTGCCGCGGAGCGGTCCGGGAACCGGCCGGTCCTGGCGGCGGTCGTCCTGACGCTGCCTGCCCCGATGGTGCCAACTCCAACGCTATTCGTCATGTGACCTCCGGCGGTCGTACCGTCGCACGGGTGACATTAAACTGACGCATCCATTCTGTCCAACAAAGGGGCGCGTCGCGATACTGTCAGCACATTGAACTTCGCGGTGCTGCCATGACCCGCTTCTCGTTTTCCTCGCTGTTGACCAACGCGCTGACCGGCAACAAGAACTGGCAGCCGCAATGGCCCGATGCGGAACCGAAATCCGAATATGACGTCGTGATCGTCGGCGCGGGCGGGCATGGCCTGGGTGCGGCCTATTATCTCGCCAAGGAACACGGCATCACCAACGTCGCGGTGGTGGAGAAGGGCTGGCTCGGCGGCGGCAACACCGGCCGCAACACCACCATCATCCGCTCCAACTATCTCTACGACGAAAGCGCCCGGCTCTACGAGCATGCGATGAAGCTGTGGGAAGGGCTGAGCCAGGAGCTGAACTACAACGTCATGTTCTCCCAGCGCGGCGTGATGATGCTGGCGCACACGGTCCACGACATCCAGAGCTTCAAGCGCCACATCCATTCCAACCGCCTCAACGGCATCGACAACGAGTGGCTGACGCCCGAGCAGGCCAAGGACTACTGCCCGCCGCTGAACATCGCCGCCAACGCCCGCTATCCGGTGGTTGGTGCGGCGTTGCAACGGCGCGGCGGCACCGCCCGCCACGATGCGGTGGCTTGGGGCTATGCGCGGGCCGCGTCGGCGCGCGGGGTCGACATCGTCCAGAACTGCCCGGTCACCGCGATCCGCCGCGACGCCGACGGCCGCGTCACCGGCGTGGAGACCGCGCGCGGCTTCATCAAGGCCAGGAAGGTCGCGGTGTCGGCCGCCGGCAACACCTCGGTGGTGATGGACACCGCCGGCGTCCGGCTGCCGCTGGAAAGCTACCCGCTGCAGGCGCTGGTGTCGGAACCGGTCAAGCCGGTCTTCCCCTGCGTGGTGATGTCCAATACCGTGCACGCCTACATCAGCCAGTCCGACAAGGGCGAGCTGGTCATCGGGTCGGGCACCGACCAGTACACCTCCTACAGCCAGCGCGGCGGGCTGCCGCTGATCGAGCACACCGTCGCCGCCATCTGCGAGGTGTTCCCGATCTTCAACCGCATGCGCATGCTGCGCAAATGGGGCGGCATCGTCGACGTCACGCCCGACCGCTCGCCGATCATCGGCAAGACACCGGTGCCGGGGCTGTACGTCAATTGCGGCTGGGGCACTGGCGGCTTCAAGGCGACGCCGGGGTCGGCCAACGTCTTCGCCCACACCATCGCCCGCGACGAGCCGCATCCGATCAACGCGCCCTTCACGCTGGAGCGCTTCAAGACCGGCCGGCTGATCGACGAGGCCGCCGCCGCCGCCGTCGCGCATTGAGGAGACAATCATGCTGCTCATCCGCTGCCCCTACTGCGAAGCCGAGCGCCCGGAGGTGGAGTTCACCTATGCCGGCGAGGCGCACATCGCGCGACCGGCGGACCCGTCTGCCCTGTCCGACGACGAATGGCGCGACTTCCTGTTCATCCGCACCAACCCGCGCGGCCGGCATTTCGAACGCTGGCGGCACATGCACGGCTGCGGCCGCTTCTTCAACGCGGTGCGCGACACCGTCACCGACAAGTTCGCCATGACCTACAAGGCCGGGGCTCCGCGTCCGAGCGACGAGGAGATCGCGCTCGCCTCCAGTGCCGCCACCCCTGCCGAGGAAGCACGTCCATGACCAGTTTCCGCATTGCCGGCAAGGGCAGGGTCAACCTCAGCCGTCAGCTCCGCTTCACCTTCGACGGCGTGGACTATGCCGGCTACGAAGGCGACACCCTGGCCTCAGCACTCCTGGCCAACGGCGTCCATCTCGTCGGGCGCTCCTTCAAGTACCACCGGCCGCGCGGCTTCCTGACCGCCGGGTCGGAGGAGCCGAACGCGCTGGTTGCGACCGACCGCGGCAACGGGCGGTTCGAGCCGAACACGCGGGCGACGGTGCTGGAGGTCTTCGAAGGGCTGAAGACCGAAAGCCAGAACCGCTGGCCGTCGCTGACCCGCGACATCGGCGCGGTGAACGACGCGCTCTCCGTGCTGTTCTCGGCCGGCTTCTACTACAAGACCTTCATGTGGCCGAAGAGCTTCTGGGACAAGGTCTACGAGCCGGTCATCCGCAGCGCCGCCGGGCTGGGCAAGGCGCCGACCGCCCCCGATCCCGACACCTACGCCAGCCGCTTCGCCCATTGCGACGTGCTGGTCGTCGGTGGCGGTGCCGCCGGCCTCGCCGCGGCGCTGGAAGCCGGGCGCAGCGGCGCGTCCGTCATCCTGTGCGACGAGCAGTCGGAGCTTGGCGGTTCGCTGCTGTCCGAACCGGATGCCGAGATCAACGGGCAGCTGGCCTGGGACTGGTTGGAGGACACCAATGCCGCGCTGGCGGCGATGCCGAACGTCACGGTGCTGCCGCGCACGACGGCCATCGGCTATTACCACCAGAATTTCGTCGGCCTGTGCCAGCGGCTGACCGACCATCTGCGCATCGTGCCCGAAGGCGCGCCGCGCGAGCGGATGTGGAAGGTCCGGGCCAAGCAGGTGGTGCTGGCGCAGGGCGCCATCGAAAAGCCGCTGGTGTTCGCCGGCAACGACCGGCCGGGCGTGATGCTGGCCGGGGCCGCGCGCACCTACCTGAACCGCTACGGCGTCAAGGTCGGCAACCGGGTGGTAGTGGTCACCACCCATGACAGCGCCTGGCATGCCGCCTTGGACCTGGCGAAGGCGGGGGTGGAGGTCGCGGCTATCGTCGATGTCCGCGGCACCGTGCCGACCCAGCTGGCCGCCGCCGCCGCCGCGCTCCGCATCAGGACGCTGATCGGCTGGACCGTCACCGGCACCAAGGGCCGGCTGCGCGTCTCGTCGGTGCGCGTCAACCCGGTGGCCGGCGGCAAGGTCGGCGGCGCGGAGACCATCGCCTGCGACGCCCTGCTGATGTCGGGCGGCTGGACCCCCAGCGTCCATCTGTTCTCGCACACCCAGGGTTCGCTGGCGTGGAACGAGGACGGCCAGATGTTCCTGCCCGGCCGTGGCAAGGAGGAGTGCCGTCTGGCCGGCGCCGGCAAGGGCCGCTTCGGGCTGAAGGCCGCCTTCGAGGATGGCGCCGCTGCCGGCGCCGCCGCTGCCGCCGATGCCGGGTTCGGCGTCGAGCCGGTGTCCTACCATGTGGAGGGCGAGCTTTCCTTCACCGGCGTGACCGGCCGCGAGCTGCCGACCGACCGCGATCCGGGCCATGCCAAGGCCTTCGTCGATTTCCAGAACGACGTGATGGCCAAGGACATCCGGCTGGCGGTGCGCGAAGGCTTCAAGTCGATCGAGCACATCAAGCGCTACACCACCACCGGCATGGCGACCGACCAGGGCAAGACGTCGAACATCAACGGCCTGGCCGTCGCGTCGGACGCGCTGAAGCGGCCGATCCCGGCGGTGGGCCTGACCACCTTCCGCCCGCCCTACACCCCGACCAGCTTCGGCACCTTCGCCGGCTACAACAAGGGCGCGCTGTTCGAGGTGACGCGCAAGACGCCGATCGACGGCTGGGCCGAGGAGAACGGCGCGGTGTTCGAGCCGGTGTCGCTGTGGCGCCGTGCCCGGTACTTCCCGCAGGTCGGCGAGGACATGCATGCGGCGGTGGCGCGCGAATGCAAGGCGGTGCGCTCGTCGCTCGGCATCTTCGACGCCTCCACCCTCGGCAAGATCGAGATCGTCGGTCCCGACGCTGCCGAGTTCATGAACCGCATGTACACCAACGCCTGGACCAAGCTGGCTCCCGGCCGCTGCCGCTACGGCCTGCTGCTGGGCGAGGACGGTTTCATCCGCGACGACGGCGTGATCGGGCGTCTGGCCCACGACCGCTTCCACGTCACCACCACCACCGGCGGTGCGGCGCGCGTGCTGACCATGATGGAGGATTACCTTCAGACCGAATGGCCGGACCTGAAGGTCTGGCTGACCTCGACCACCGAACAATGGTCGGTGATCGCGCTGAACGGCCCGAACGCCCGCAAGCTGATCGCGCCGTTCATCGAGGGCATCGACCTGTCGGAGGGCGCCTTCCCGCACATGGCGGTGGCGACGGGGAAGATCTGCGGCGTGCCGACCCGGCTGTTCCGCGTCTCCTTCACCGGTGAACTGGGCTTTGAAATCAACGTGCCGGCCCGCTACGGCCGCGCGGTGTGGGAGACGCTGTTCGAGGCCGGGCAGCGCTTCGGCATCACCCCCTACGGCACCGAGACGATGCACGTCCTGCGCGCCGAGAAGGGCTACATCATCGTCGGCCAGGACACGGACGGCACGCTGACGCCGGACGATGCCGGCCTGTCCTGGGCCGTCGGCAAGACCAAGCCGGACTTCGTCGGCAAGCGCTCCCTGTCCCGCCCGGACATGCTGGCGCCGAACCGCAAGCAGCTGGTCGGCCTGCTGACCGCCGATCCGAAGACGGTGCTGGAGGAGGGGGCGCAGATCGTCCTCGACCCCAACCAGCCGGTGCCGATGGAGATGGTCGGCCATGTGACCTCCTCCTACTGGAGCGCCGAACTGGGACGGTCCATCGCCCTTGCGGTGATCCAGGGCGGCCGATCGCTGCAGGGCCGGACCGTGCATGTGCCGATGCCGGACAAGGTCCATTCCGCGACGATCTCCGGCATGGTGTTCGTCGATCCCGAGAACACGCGTCTCAGCGCATAGGAGGCCCACCCATGCTTCTGGCTAATCACCCGTTGCCGGGCAAGACGATCCCCGGCGACACCGCAAGCCGGCTGAGCATCCGCGCCGCCGACGACGTGGCCCGCTTCAGCCTGCGCATCGACCCGGCATCCGCCGGGGCGGCCGGGGCCGCATTCGGCGCGCCGCTGCCCACCCGCATCGGCGGGATGGTGGAGGCCGGCGGCCGGACCGCGCTCCAGCTCGGCCCCGACGAGTGGGTGCTGACGGCGCCGGTCGCCGAGGGCGACGGCATCGCCGACGCCTTCGCCGCGCTACAGGAGCCGCACAGCCTGGTCGATGTCGGCCATCGCGAGGTCGGCATCCTGGTGCAGGGGGAGGCCGCGGCGCTGGCCCTGCGCTCGGCCATCGCCTTCGACGTCGAGGCGATGCCGGTCGGCAGCGGCTGCCGCACTCTCTTCGACAAGGCGCAGATCGTCCTGGTCCGCGAGGACGAGAACCGTTTCCGGATCGAGGTCTGGCGTTCCTTCGCCGACCATGTCTGGGGACTCCTGCACGCCGTCAGCCGCGAAATCGCGCTCGGCATCTGATCGAGAACATGGCCCATCGGGCCGAACCTTGGCGGACGACGCCGGCGCTCCCATCGGCACCGGCGTCGCGACAGCCAAAGCTGCTTTACTTCATCGACGGGAAGGCGAATTGGGCGCCCTCGCGGACCCCGCCGGTCGGCCAGCGCTGGGTGATGGTCTTGCGCCGGGTGTAGAAGCGCACGCCGTCCGGACCATAGGCCGACAGGTCGCCGAACAGCGACCGCTTCCAGCCGCCGAAGCTGTGGTAGGCGACCGGCACCGGCAGCGGCACGTTGATGCCGACCATGCCGACCTTGATCATGTCGCTGAAATAGCGGGCGGCCTCGCCGTCGCGGGTGAACAGGCAGGTGCCGTTGCCGTATTCGTGGCCGTCGATCAGGTCCATGCCCTCCTGCATCGACTTGACCCGGACGAGGCAGAGGACCGGACCGAAAATCTCCTCCCGGTAGATGGTCATGTCCGGGGTGACGCGGTCGAACAGGCAGCCGCCCAGGAAGTTGCCGTTCTCATGCCCCGGCACCACCAGACCGCGGCCGTCCACCACCAGCTCCGCCCCTTCGGCGACGCCCTGGTCGACATAGGCCTTCACCTTCTCGCAATGCGCGCGGGTGACCAGCGGCCCCATCTCGCAACCGGTCGAGGTGCCGGCGCCGACCTTCAGGTCGCGCAGCGCCACCGACAGCTTGTCCTTCAGCCGGTCGGCCACCTCGTCGCCCACCGCAACGACGACGGAGATCGCCATGCAGCGCTCGCCGCAGGAGCCATAGGCCGCACCCATCAGCGCGCTGACCGCGTTGTCCAGATCGGCGTCGGGCATGACGATGGCGTGGTTCTTGGCCCCACCCAGCGCCTGCACCCGCTTGCCCTTTGCGCCGGCGGTCGAATAGACATACTCGGCGATCGGCGTCGATCCCACGAAGCTGACGCCCTGCACCCGCGGGTCGGTCAGCAGCGTGTCCACCGCCTCCTTGTCGCCGTTGACGACGTTCAGCACGCCCGGTGGCAGGCCGGCCTGCTCGGCCAGCTGGGCGATGAACAGGGCAGAGCTTGGGTCGCGCTCCGACGGCTTGAGGACGAAGGTGTTCCCGCAGGCGATGGCGATGGGGTACATCCACAGCGGAACCATCGCCGGGAAATTGAACGGCGTGATGCCGGCGACGACGCCGAGCGGCTGGAACTCCGACCAGCTGTCGATGGCCGGCCCGACATTCTTGGAAAACTCGCCCTTCAGCAGCTCGGGCACGCCGCAGGCATATTCGACATTCTCGATGCCGCGGGTCAGCTCGCCGAAGGCATCGTCCAGGACCTTGCCGTGCTCCGCCGTGATCAGCGCGCAGATGCGCTCGGCATTCTCCTCCAGCAGCTGCTTGAAGCGGAACATGACGCGGGCGCGCTTGGCCGGCGGCGTGGCGCGCCAGGCCGGAAACGCGGCCTCGGCGGCGGCGATGGCCTCTTCCACCGTGGAACGCGACGCCAGGGCCACCTGACCCGCCACGTCGCCGGTGGCGGGATTGACGATGTCGGCGGTGCGGGTGCCGGCGGGCGCGTCGGTCTTGCCGCCGATCAGGTGGGCAACGATGGTCATGGTCGGGCTTTCCTGGGGGTGTTTGTCTTTGCGAAGTTAGACCCCCACCTATCCTCCCCCGCTGGGCGGGGGAGGGAACTCCGCCGCTGCGCATACGTCCCTCCCTTGCGAAGCGGGGGAGGGAAGGGGCCCGCGGCGTCAGCCGCGGGAAGGGTGGGGGCAATGCGCGGGCCGGCGCCCTTACGCCGTGGCCTGGATGGCGTCGGCGACGACGTCGAACAGGCGGTCGAGGTCGGCCGGCTCGCTGTAAAAATGCGGGCCGAACTGCAGCGTGTCGCCGCCGAAGCGCACGTAATAGCCGGCCTTCCAGCACTTCTCGCCGATCTCGTAGGGCCGGCGTGCCGGCTCGCCCGGAAGCGGGGCGATGGTGACGGCGCCGGTCAGGCCGTAGTTGCGGATGTCGGCGACGTTCTTCAGTCCCTTCAGCCCGTGGATGAGGTTTTCGAAATGCGGCGCCAGCGCAGCCGCCTTCTCCCACAGCTTCTCCCGCTCGAAGATGTCGAGCGCGGCCAGACCGGCGGCGCAGGCGACCGGATGGGCGGAATAGGTGTAGCCGTGCGGGAACTCCACCATGTACTCCGGCCCGCCATTGTCCATGAAGGCCTGGTAGATGTCGTGCTTCGCCACGACGGCACCCATCGGGACGGCGCCGTTCGTCAGGCCCTTGGCGACGTTCATGATGTCCGGCACCACGCCGAAGGCATCGGCGCCGAAGGGGGCGCCCATGCGGCCGAAGCCGGTGATGACCTCGTCGAAGATCAGCAGGATGGAGTGCTTGTCGCAGATCTCCCGCAGCCGCTGCAGATAGCCCTTCGGCGGCGGCAGCACGCCGGCCGAGCCGGCCAGCGGTTCGACGATCACCGCGGCGATGTTGGAGGCGTCGTGCAGCGCCACCAGCTCCTCCAGCGCGTCGGCCAGGAAGGCGCCCTCCTCCGGCATGCCCTTCACGAAGAGGTTCTGCGGCAGCACGGTATGGGGCAGGTGGTCGGCATCGACGCCGGTGCCGAACAGCTTGCGGTTGCCGCCGATGCCGCCCAGGCTGGTGCCGCCGAAATTGACGCCGTGATAGCCCTTCGACCGGCCGATCAGCTTGGTCTTGGTCGGCTGGCCCTTCATCCGCCAATAGGCCCGCGCCATCTTCAGCGAGGTGTCGGCGGCCTCGGAGCCCGAACCGACGAAGAAGACATGGTCGAGGCCGGCCGGGGTCATCGACGCCAGCTTGTGCGCCAGCTTGAAGGCGGCCGGATGGCCATGCTGGAAGGCGGGGCTGTAATCCAGCTCCGCGATCTGGCGGGCGACTGCGTCGGAAATCTCGCGGCGGCAGTGGCCGGCGCCGCTGCACCACAGGCCGGACAGGCTGTCGTAGATCTTCCGGCCTTCGGCGTCCCAGTACCAGGTCCCCTCTGCCTTCACGATCATGCGCGGGTTGTTCTTGAACTGACGGTTGCCGCTGAACGGCATCCAATAGGCGTCAAGCTCCTCGCGCGTCAGTCCGGCAGCCTTGCCGAGGGACTGGGCATGATCGTTGTCCAGGGGGGCCATCCGCTGTTCTCCCGCATCTTGTTGGGTGTGCTGTCGGCGGTGAGTGTGCGCGCTTCCCCGTTGCGATTAAATCCAAACTATAAGAACTTCACATAACCCAGCGCTTAACTATCCTGCCCCGACACCATGGTCCCAGCATGAGCAAGCCCACCCGGTCCCCCACCCGCTCCCCCACCCGCTCCCTGGCCCCGATCGGCGATGCCGACATCCGCCTGCTGCGCGTGTTCCGGACGGTGGTGGAGTGCGGCGGTTTTTCCGCTGCCGAGGTGGAGCTGAACATCAGCCGTGCGGCGATCAGCCAGCACATGGCGGATCTTGAACGGCGGCTCGGCCTGACGCTCTGCCGGCGCGGGCGGGCGGGCTTCCGGCTGACCGACGAGGGGCATCTGGCCTATGAGGCGAGCCTGCGCCTGCTGGCCAGCACCGAGAGTTTCCGCAGCGAGATCAACACCGTTCATGGCCGTCTGCGCGGCGAATTGAACATCGGCATCACCGACAACCTCGTCACCATGCCGCAGATGCGGGTGACCCACGCCCTGCGCAGCCTGAAGCAGCTGGCGCCGGAGGTCCGCGTCAACATCCGCATGATCCCGCCCAACGAGATCGAGCGCGGCGTGCTGGACGGGCAGTTGCACGTCGGCGTCGTTCCCGTCCGCAGAGGCCTGCCGGGACTGGCCGGTCTTCCGCTTTACCAGGAGGAGTCCCTGCTCTACTGCGGCGATGGTCATCCGCTGTTCGACCGTTCCGGTGCTGCCGTGACGCGGGAGGCGGTCGAGGCCGCCGACGCCGTGGCGCCGACCCAGGCGCAGCTTCCCCATGAGCTGAACAACACCGCGACCGCGACCGACCGCGAGGGGGTGGCCTTCCTGATCCTCACCGGATGCTATGTCGGCTTTCTGCCCACCCATTACGCCCGGCAATGGGTCGAGCGCGGCATGATGCGGGCGCTGCAGCCCGACACCTACCATCATGCCCTGGAGTTTCAGGTGGTGACGAAGAAGGGGGCCCAGCCGAATCTGGTGCTGGAACGGTTCCTGGAAGTCCTGCGCGGAACCGGAAACGAGGAAAGCACGGCCGAGGCCTGACGAGCGACCATCGTGGCGCCCGATTGTCCACCATGCGGGAAAGCCGGCTACCGGAAGCGACGGGTGCGGCGACCGTCGTCCACACTGGGTCCGGCAAGCCAAGGAGACGAACATGGCATCGCCGTCATCAGCCACGATCTTCCAAAACCCCGAGACCGGCCAGACGGAAGCGGTGTCCAACAGGTCCGGTGTCTGGGCGTTCCTGTGCGGCCCGTTCTATTTCGCGTCCAAGGGCGAGTGGATGCACAGCGCGATCCACGCGGTTCTGACCGTCGTCGCCCTGCTGCTTTGGCCCAGCGGGGCGCTCATGCTGGTGGGGCTCTGGTTCGGCTACGCCTGCGCGACGCCGACCATTCTGGAAGCGCGCTACAAGCGGCTGGGCTGGCAGCGGCTCCCGGCCTGATGGATGATGGTGGGAAGGACGGCGTCGCGCCTTGTCGGACGGCGTCTCCCCACGGCTGTCATCCCCGACCTCCAGAGTGATCGCGCAGCCAGCGCTCGAACACCGTCGCCGTCATCGGGCGCGCGATATGATACCCCTGGACTTCGTCGCACCCCAGTTCCGACAGCAGGTCCAGGGCGGTGTGGTTCTCCACGCCTTCGGCGACGACCCGATAGCCCAGCTGATGGATCAGGGAGATCATCGCGCTTACCAGCGTGAAGCTCCGGTCCTGATCGCCAAGGCCCTGGATGAAGGAGCGATCGATCTTCACCACGTCGGTCGGTATTTTTTCAAGGTAGGACAGGCTGCTGTACCCGGTGCCGAAATCGTCGATGGCTATTCCAAAGCCTGTCGATCTCAGCTCTTCCATCCGTTGCAAAGCGTTTTCGCCATTGCGGAGAATGGCGCTTTCGGTCAGTTCCAGCTCGATGCGATCCGGTTGAACGTCACACTGCTTGGCCAATCCAGCCAGACGGGCAGGAAAATCCCGTTGGTCCAGGTTCGATGCCGAGATGTTGATGGAAAGCGCCAGATCGATGCCCGCGGCTCGCCATGCGGCCAGCTGTGACAGCGCGGTGCGGGCAACCCACTCGGTCATGCCGTCGGCGAGAGCGGTCTGCTCAATGATGGGGACGAATTCCCCGGGCGGGATTGCGCCGAGAACGGGATGGGACCAGCGCAGCAGCGCCTCCGCACCAACGCATCTGCCGGTCGGGATGTCCACGCGCGGCTGAAAGACGAGCGTCAACTGGTCGGCCGCGGCGAGCGCCTGGGGAAAATCGGCCAGCAGTTGAAAGCGGCGTCGGTGAGCGTCGTCGAGCGACGCGGAATAGATACCGACCCCTCTGTCCGCCTCGCGGGCATCCTGCAGAGCGCTGTAGGCCATGCGCAGGACATGTTGGGGGGTGGCCGCGCCCAGTTGGAACGGAGCCACGCCGATGGCCGCACGGATCACCACAGGCGTTTCCTGCGCGCCGGTTACTTTGCCCAATTCTGTCGGTACTTTGGCCGCGGCCGCCATCATCTCCTGTTCGCTCATGACGGACGGCAGATAGCCGAGGTGGGTCGTGCCGATCTGATAGATCGTGGTTTCAGGACCGACCACGCGCCGCAGACGCCGGGTGGCCGCCCGGACGAGGTCATCGGTGAAGGCCGGGCCGATGGCGCGGAGCGTGGCGGTGTGCTGCGCAACATCGATCAGATCGACCAGGATGGCATAGCGCTGCTCCCCCGGATGATCCCGTGCGAGATCCTCGATGTCTTCGATGAACTGCGTGCGGTTCGGCAGGCCGCTGACCGGATCGATCCGTCCCAGGGCATGCTGCAGTTCGATCTGGGCCATCACCATGGCGGCAAGATCCTTGAGTGCCGCCGTTTCCTGGCTGGTGATCGCGCGCGGCTCCGTACCGAGCACGCACATCGCCCCGAGCGTGTGTCCTTCGCGGGTGATCAGAGGAGCGCCCGCGTAGAACCGGATGCCGGACCGGGCCAGAAGGCTGTCGCGGTAGCATTCGTCCTTGTCGAAGTCGTGAATGACCAGGAAGTCGCAGCTTTCCGCGACCTGGCCGCAGGGGGCCTTTTCACGCGGGATCTGCCAGTGATCGACGCCGACACGTGACTTGAACCATTGCCGGTCCCTGTCGGTCAGCGAGACGGCGGCGATCGGCAGGCCGAACAGCTGGCTTGCCATGCGGGTGATGCGATCGAAGCTCTCGCTCGGCGCCGTATCCAGCAGATTCAACTCGCGTAGCGCATCCAGCCGGGCTTCTTCCTGAGTCATGACTGCGCACCTTGCCCCGACATCGACTTACGCAAAAGATACAACCACAGATTTATTGCGGAAGATTCGGGAATGTTCTGTTCCCCACGAGCCAAAGGACTTTGGAATTGGGTGAATGTAGCGACATTCATTTCGAGGATCCGCACTGGAGGCGCTTCGGTAAGATGAGAATCGTCTGATGGATACGGAAGAAGACCGCGAGCTCTCTTCAGTCACGCTGGGTCATCTTCCCTAAAGATTTATTAAACGTGCCCTAGGATTTTACGGATGGGTTTTGAGTGTCCGAGTTGTGCAAACGGGAAAGGCCGAGCATCCCGGACTCCAGACAGCTGATGGCTGGCAAGCGCCGTCACGGGCGAACCGTCCGTGCACAAAACAGTTCGCTACCACCATTGTAAGCGTTGACCGGGAGGGCGGCGCGAGCGTACTTTTAACCAGCCGGTTAAAACACCGCGGCCGCTCCTTCGGCCGCCCGAGCCCGCCGGCCGGAGAAGACGCATGGAACGTCGCTCACGCTCGGGCGCAGCACTGCGCCTGCTCAATTCCGACTGGGTCCGCCCCATCCTGCTGATGGTCATCCTGCTGGTTCTGTGGGATCTGTCGGTCCGGCTGTTCGGCGTGCCCGCCTATCTGGTGCCGAAGCCCGGCGACGTCGTGCTGGCGATGATCGACGAATGGCCGCGGCTGCTGTCCGAATCCGTCCCGACCTTCACGGCGACGCTTGGCGGCTTCGCGCTTTCGGTTCTGTTCGGCATTCCCATCGCGATGCTGATCGCCGGATCGCGCACCGTGGAGGCCTATGTCTACCCGCTGCTGGTCTTTTCGCAGTCGATCCCTAAGGTCGCCATCGCGCCGCTGTTCGTGGTGTGGTTCGGCTTCGGCCTGATGCCGAAGGTGATCGCCGCTTTCCTGCTGGGCTTCTTCCCCGTCGTCGTCTCGGCGGTACAGGGCTTCAAGTCGGTGGATGGCGAGATGATGGACCTCGCCCGCTCGATGAAGGCGTCGCGGCTGCAGACCTTCCGGATGGTCAGCCTGCCGCATGCGCTGCCGGCGATCTTCGCGGGGCTGAAGGTCTCCATCACCCTGGCGGTGGTGGGGGCGGTGGTCGGCGAATTCGTCGGCTCCAACTCCGGCATCGGCTTCGTCCTGCAACGCTCCATCGGCAATTTCGAACTGCCCTTGATGTTCGCGGCGCTGACCGTGCTGGCATTGATGGGCGTGGTGCTGTTCTGGGTCATCGACGTGCTGGAACGCTTCGCCATCCCCTGGCACGCCAGCCAGCGCGACAAGTTCAGCCCCACCGCCTGACGTCATCCGAAAACTCAAATCACCGACAAGAACCCCGACGCCGCACAGCGCCGGCCGACGGGGCGATCCACCACCCATGGGAGGACACCGGTCGTGATGAAGAAAACCATCGTCGCGGCGCTCTGCGCCTTTGCCGCCTCCACTTTGCCGGCGCAGGCCGCCGACAAGGTGACGCTGATGCTGAACTGGTACGTCTATGGCGAACACGCCCCCTTCTATTACGGTAAGGACAAGGGCCTGTACGAGGCCGAGGGCATCGACCTCGAAATCCAGGAGGGCCGCGGGTCGGCGGTGACGACGCAGCTGGTCGCCAGCAAAGGCGTCACCTTCGGCTATGTCGACGTGCCGACCATGATCAAGGCGGCGATGAAGGGCGCGCCGGTGACCTCGCCGGGCGTGCTGTTGCAGACCAGCCCGATGTCGGCGATGGGCTTCACCGAGAAGAACATCCGCAAGCCCGAGGACATCAAGAACCGCATCGTCGCCATGACGCCGGGCGACAGCATGTCCCAAATCTGGCCGCTGTTCCTGAAGAAGACAGGCCTGAAGGAGCGTGATTTCGAGGTGGTGTCCGGCGATGCCCAGACCAAGCTGAACGCCGTCATCAACGGACAGGCCGATCTGCTGCTGGGCTATGTCATGGACCAGAGCATGAAGATCAAGGACGCCACCGGCAAGTCGGTGACGCCGATCCGCTTCGCCGATTACGGCGTCAACATGGTCTCGTCCGGCATCATCGCCAACACCGACACGCTGAAGGACAATCCCGACCTCGTCCGCCGCTTCATGGCCGCCTCCACCAAGGCGGTGGAGGAGGCGGAGAAGGCGCCGAAGGAGGCCGCGGCCGCCATCCTGAAGGCCAACCCCAAGGGCGGCAAGCCGGACACGCTGCAGGAAGGCTTCGAGCTGACCATCCCGCTCTACCGCACCAAGGAGACGCAGGGGATGCGGCCCTTCCAGGTCACCGACGCCAACATGAAGGAGACGGTGGACATGCTGGTCGAGTATGGCGGGCTGGACGCCTCGGCCAAGGAGAACCCCAAGCGCTTCTACACCCGCGAGTTCCTGCCGGCCGACCCCGCGGCGAAGGCGATGAACGCCGCCGCCAAATGACCTTCCGTTGAGTGACCGGCATTGGCCCCCGCAAGGCCCGACGAGGAGAGCATGGCACAGCCTCAGTTGAAACTGGTCGGCGAGGCGGAGACGCAGCGCCTGTCCGGCGCGCCGCTGATCCGCATCGACGGCGTGACCAAGACCTACCGCACCCGCGACGGCGAGGTGCCGTCGCTCCGCCCCATCACCTTCGACGTGCGGCCGGGCGAGTTCCTGGTGGTGGTCGGCCCGTCCGGCTGCGGCAAGTCCACCCTGCTGAAGATGCTGGCCGGGCTGCTGCCGGTCACCAGCGGCACCATCAGCATCGAAGGCGACGTGGTGACGGAGCCGCACGACGACACCGGCATCGTCTTCCAGAGCCCGACCCTTCTGGCTTGGCGGTCCGTGCTGCGCAACATCATGCTGCCGGTGGAAATCCGCCGCCTGCCGCGCGAACGCTACCTGGAGCGCGCGCATAAGCTGATCGGGATGACCGGGCTGACGGGGTTCGAGAACAAATACCCCTGGCAGCTGTCGGGCGGCATGCAGCAGCGCGCCGCGCTGTGCCGGGCGCTGGTGCATGACCCGAAGATCCTGCTGATGGACGAGCCGTTCGGTGCGCTCGACGCCATGACCAGGGAGCGGATGAACGTCGAGTTGCAGCGCATCCAGTTCGAGACCGGCAAGACGGTGATCCTGATCACCCACTCCATCCCCGAGGCGGTGTTCCTGGCCGACCGGGTGATGGTGATGTCGGAACGTCCCGGCACCATCGCCGCCACCTACGAGGTCCCGCTGCCGCGCCCGCGGACGCTGGACGTCATGGGCGACCCGGTCTTCATCCAGCTGACCCAGACCATCCGCAAGCATTTCGCTGCGCAGGGGCATCTGGATTAGGCACCGGACTGCGATTGCCCCCTCCCTAACCCTCCCCCGCTCTCGGCCGGCCGAAGGCCGGTCCGACCGCGGGGGAGGGAACTGCCGCCGCCTTGCGACCAACTCCCTCCCCTGCCCAGCGGGGGAGGGAAGGGGCCCATGCGCTAGCATGGGAAGGGTGGGGGCCAGTCACCATCACCACGAAAGACCATCCCATGCCCGCCCCCCGTCTCCGCATCCGCGCCATCGAGCTGTACGAGCGGCCCGTCCGTTTCGTGAAGCCGTTCCGCTTCGGCGCGGTGACGGTGGAGGCCGCCCCGCAGGCATTCGTCCGCGCTCTGGTCGCCGTCGAAGGGCAGGGCGAGGCCTGGGGCGCGACGGCCGAGATGATGATGCCGAAATGGTTCGACAAGCGCCCGGACCGCAGCCCGGCCGACACCGTGGACGGCTTGCGCCGCTCGCTGGTGGAGGCGCGGGAAGGGTATCTGGCGGATAGCCGGCTCGACACCGCCTTTGGCCATCACGCCGCTTTCACCCCGACGCTGGAACCGAAACTCGCCGCCGCCTTCGGCCCGGCGCAGATCGATAAGGCGGTGCTCGACGGGCTCCTGCGGGTGCTGAATCTCAATGCGTTCCAGGGGCTGGGCGCCAACGTCGCCGGGCTGGATGCGCGGCTGACGGCCGACCTCGGCGGTTTCGATCTCGACGACTTCCTGCGGAACCTCTCCCCGCTTGCCGAGGTGGAACTGCGTCACACTGTCGGCCTGCTCGACCAACCGGAAGACTTGGCAGGGCACACGCATCTGCACTGGTTCAAGATCAAGCTGGGCGGCGACGTGTCCGCCGATGTCGAGCGGCTCACCGAACTGGCCGGCGTGCTTGGGGGGGCGGTCCCCGGCTACCGCGCCACGCTGGACGGCAACGAGCAGTATCGCGACGCGGCCCACGTCGCGGAACTTCTCGACCGGATCGACGCTACCCCGGCGCTGGCGGGCTTCCGCAAGGCGCTGGCCTATCTGGAGCAGCCCATCGCGCGGGAGGCGGCGCTCGCGCGGCCGCTGGGCGCGGTGGCGGACCGCATCGCGGTCATCATCGACGAATCCGACGACGGCTATGACGCCTTCCCGCAAGCCCGCGCCATGGGCTATCGCGGCGTGTCGTCCAAATCCTGCAAGGGCCTCTACAAGGCGATGCTCAACCGCGCCCGCTGCACGGCGTGGGGGCCGCCGCACTTCATTTCCGCCGAGGATCTGACCTGTCAGGCCGGGTTGTCGGTGCAGCAGGACACTGCGCTCGTCGCCTTCCTCGGCATCCCGCATGCCGAACGCAACGGGCATCAGTATGGCGAGGGCTTCGGCAGTCCGAATGAGGCCGACGCCTTCCTCACAGCCCATCCCGGTTTCTACGAACGTCGCGCCGAGGGGACGGTCAGGCTCGCCACCGGCAGCGGACGGCTGCCGACGGCGCCGTTGTTCGGCCCTGGCTTCGCTCATATCGCCGACCCCGACTGGGCCGGCCTGTCCCCCCTTTCAGACCCGACATCAGCGCTTTCCGAAGGAGTTCCCCCATGAGCACCAAGCGCCTTGGCCTCATCATGCACGGCGTGACCGGGCGGATGGGCATGAACCAGCACCTGATCCGCTCGATCCTGGCGATCCGCGCCCAGGGCGGTGTGGCCCTGTCCGATGGCACGCGCGTCATGCCCGACCCGATCCTCGTCGGCCGCAATGCCGAGAAGATGCAGGAGCTGGCCCGCCGCCACGGCATCGAGCGGTGGAGCGACAATCTCGACGCCGCACTGGAAAACCGCGACGACGTGATCTTCTTCGACGCCGGCACCACCCAAATGCGGCCGACCCTGCTGGAAAAGGCGATCCGCGCCGGCAAGCATGTCTATTGCGAAAAGCCCATCGCCACCAACCTGGACGAGGCGTTGCGCGTCGTCCGGCTGGCGAACGAGGCCGGGGTGAAGAACGGCACGGTGCAGGACAAGCTGTTTCTGCCGGGGCTGGAAAAGCTGCGCATGCTGCGCGACAGCGGCTTCTTCGGCCGCATGCTGTCGGTGCGCGGGGAGTTCGGCTACTGGGTGTTCGAGGGCGATTGGCAGCCGGCGCAGCGTCCGTCCTGGAATTACCGCGAGGAGGATGGCGGCGGCATCATCCTCGACATGATCTGCCACTGGCGCTATGTGCTGGACAACCTGTTCGGGCAGGTCAAGAGCATCTCCTGCCTGGGCGCCACCCACATTCCCGAACGCTGGGACGAGACCGGCAAGCCCTACAAGGCCACCGCCGACGACGCCGCCTATGCGATGTTCGAACTGGAAGGCGGGGTGATCGCCACCATCAACTCCTCCTGGTGCACGCGGGTCTATCGCGACGATCTGGTGACCTTCCAGGTCGACGGCACCAACGGCTCGGCGGTAGCCGGCCTGACCGACTGCGTGATCCAGCCGCGCCAGGGCACGCCGCGCCCGGTGTGGAACCCCGACCAGAAGCAGACCATCGATTTCTACGACACTTGGCAGCCGGTGCCGGACAACGCCGTGTTCGACAACGGCTTCAAGGTGCAGTGGGAGTCCTTCATCCGCCATGTGGTGGAGGATGCGCCCTACAAGCACGGTCTGATCGAAGGCGCCAAGGGCGTCCAGTTGGTGGAATGCGCGCTGCAGAGCTGGCGCGAGCGCCGCTGGGTGGATGTGCCGGCGATCGGGGGGTGAGGCGTCGGCCGAGTTAGACCCCCACCCTAACCCTCCCCCGCTGGGCGGGGGAGGGGACTGCCGCTGCTCTCCCGAACAAGCGCCTGCTCCCTCCCTCGCCCAGCGGGGGAGGGTTGGGGTGGGGGCAAGTGGCGGTACCTTCAGTCAGGAATCCATCCCATGCCGACCATCCGCCTCCCCCGCCCCGACCGCAGCATCGAAAGCTACACGCTCGCCCCGCCGCGCGGCTTTCCCGCCCGCACCGAACGGCCGCTGACCCGCATCGCCTTCGCTGCCGCCCATATGGTCGCCGACCCCTTCGCCGACTGCGACCCGTGGCTGGCCCCGGCCATCGACTGGGACCGCACCATCGCCTTCCGTGAGCATCTGTGGGACCTCGGTCTCGGCGTCGCAGAGGCGATGGACACGGCGCAGCGGGGCATGGGGCTGGACTGGCCGACCTCGCTGGAGCTGATCCGCCGCTCGCTGTCGGCGGCCAAGGCGCGCGGCGGGGTGATTGCCTGCGGCGCCGGCACCGACCATCTGCCGCCGGAGAACGCCCGCGGCATCGACGACGTGATCCGCGCCTATGAGGAGCAGATCGATGCCATCGAGGCATTGGACGGCCGCATCATCCTGATGGCGTCGCGCGCGCTGGCCCGCGTCGCCAGGGGGCCGGAGGATTATGCCCGCGTCTATGGCCGCATCCTGTCGCAGGTGAAGCGGCCGGTGATCCTGCACTGGCTGGGCGACATGTTCGACCCGGCGCTGGCCGGCTATTGGGGCACCACCGACATCGACGGGGCGATGGACACGGCGCTGTCGATCATCGGCGACTTCGCGCCCAAGGTGGACGGCATCAAGATCTCGCTGCTCGACAAGGACAAGGAGATCGTCATGCGGCGGCGCCTCCCTGAGGGCGTGCGCATGTATACCGGTGACGACTTCAATTATGCGGAGCTGATCGCCGGCGACGGGCAGCATCATTCCGACGCGCTGCTCGGCATCTTCGACGCCATCGCGCCGGCCGCCGCGGCAGCTCTGGCCCATCTGGCCGACGGCGACGAGGCGGCGTTCCACGACATCCTGGCGCCCACCGTGCCGCTGTCGCGCCACATCTTCAAGGCGCCGACCCGCTTCTACAAGACCGGCGTCGTCTTCATGGCCTACCTGAACGGTCATCAGGACCATTTCACCATGGTCGGCGGGCAGGAGAGCACGCGCTCCACCCTGCATCTGGCCGAGCTGTTCCGGCTGGCCGACCGGGCCGGACTGCTGTCCGATCCCGACCGGGCGGCGCGGCGGATGGCGGCGGTGCTGGCGGTGCGGGGGATCGCCTGATGCAGGATTTCATGATGCGCGACTTTTCCGGAGATCACCGCTGGCTGTCGATCAACACCGCCACCGTCCGCAAGCAAGGCAACTTGGTGGAGATCCTCGATGCCTGCACCCGCCGCGGCATTCGCGCCGTCTCGCCGTGGCGCGATCAGGTCGCGGCGGTCGGGCTGGACGCCGCGGTGCGGGCGGTGCGCAACGGAGAACTGGCGCTGTCAGGCTATTGCCGCGGCGGCATGTTCCCGGCCGACCCGTCCAAGGCGGCGGAGGTCCGCGACGACAACCGTCGCGCGGTGGACGAGGCGGCGGCGCTGGGAGCGGTGTGCCTCGTGCTGGTGGTCGGCGGACTGCCGCAATATTCCCGCCCCGGATCGCCGCCCAGCAAGGACATCGCGCTGGCCCGCTCGCAGGTGGAGGACGGCATCGCCGAACTGCTGGACTACGCCCGCAAGGCCGGCATGCCGCTGGCGATCGAGCCGCTGCACCCGATGTATGCCGCCGACCGCGCCTGCGTGAACACGATGGCCCAGGCGCTCGACCTCTGCGACCGGCTGGACCCGGCGCGGACCGGGGCGCTTGGGGTGGCGGTCGACGTCTATCACGTCTGGTGGGATCCGCAGCTGGAGGCGCAGATCCGCCGCGCCGGCAAGGAGAGGCTGCTGGCCTTCCATGTCTGCGACTGGCTGGTGCCGACGACCGACCTGCTGCTCGACCGCGGCATGATGGGCGACGGCGTCATCGACATCCCGCGCATCCGCGGCTGGGTGGAGGAGTGCGGCTTCGCCGGCTGGTCGGAGGTGGAGATCTTCTCGCAAGCCAACTGGTGGGAACGGCCGATGGGCGAGGTGCTGGACACCTGCATCGACCGGCACCGCAGCGTGGTTTGAATTCGCCGGCCGACGCTCTACCATCGGGGAAGACCGCCCCCTACCCGTACCGCAGGAGCCGGCTTCCCGCATGGACGCCCTGACCGACGCACCCGAACCGGTGCCGCCCGCACCGACGCCGAGCAAAGCTGCCGCGCCGGCCAAGGCGACACGTGACCCGGAAGGGACGCGGGCCCGCATCATGGCCGCCGCGACGGAGGAGTTCGCGCGCTACGGTCTGGGCGGCGCCCGCATCGACCGCATCGCCGAGCAGGCGGGCACCAACAAGCGCATGCTCTACTACCATGTCGGCAACAAGGAGGAGCTGTATCTGGCGGTCCTCGAAGGCGCCTACGCCCATATCCGCGCCACCGAACGCACGCTGAACCTGGAGATGCTGGACCCGCCTGACGCCATCGCGCGGCTGATCGGGTTCACCTGGCAGTATTTCATCGACCATCCCGAATTCATGGCCCTGCTGAACATCGAGAACCTGCACAAGGCGGAGCTTCTGAAGGGCTCGGCCCATGTCCAGTCGATGCATTCGCCCTTCGTCCAGATGATTGCCGACGTGCTGGCGCGCGGGGTGGAGCAGGGGGTGTTCAGGGCCGGGGTGGATGCGGTGCAGCTCTACATCTCCATCGCGGGACTGTCCTATTTCTACCTGTCCAACGTCCACACCCTGTCCGTCATCTTCGGCCGCGACCTGCTGGCCGAGCCGGCGCGGGAGGAGCGGCTCGCCCATATGGTGGAACTGGTCCTGAAGGCTTTGCGGGCCTAACCTTCCAAGCCGGTCAGGTCGGCCGGCAGGCCGGGATCGAACAGGCTGTCGTGGCCGCTGCGGATGCGCAGGTCCAGCGCTACGGTCTCGGGCAGCAAGTGGTTAGCGAAGACGCGGGCGAGGCCGATCCGTCCATCCAGATAAGCCTCGTCATACCCCTCCGGCCGCCGTGCCGCCGCCGTCGCCATCAGCCCCCACATCCAGCCATAGGTCACCAGCGCCATCAGCCTCAGCGTGTCGGTCGCCGCCGCCGCCGGGGCGAGGGGGCTTTGCGCTCCCGCCTCCGCCAGCCACGCGACCACCCCGCGCAGCCGCTCCGCCGCGTCGCGCAGCGGGCCGGCGAAGTCGCGGGTGAGCGGTTCGGCGGCCAGATCCCTTGCCGCCGCGTCGATTGCCGCGAACAGGCGGGCGACCGGCCGGCCGCCGTTCAGCGTCAGCTTGCGCTGCACGAGGTCGAGCGCCTGGACGCCGTTGGTCCCCTCATAGATCTGCGTCGCGCGCACGTCGCGGACCAACTGCTCGACCCCGTTGTCGCGGATATAGCCGTGGCCGCCCATGACCTGCTGGGCCAACACCGCCGCCTCGAAGCCGAAGTCGGTGCCGGCCGCCTTGATGACCGGGGTCAGCAGGGCCGCCCAATCCTCCGCCTCCTCCCTCACGGCGGGATCGGTAGCATGATGGGCGCGGTCCATCCACAGCGCGGTCCAGGCGGCCAGCGCCCGCCCGGCGTCGGTCAGCGCGCGGGCGGTCAGCACCATCCGCCGCACGTCGGGAAGGTGGATGATCGCATCCGCCGGCCGGTCGGGGCTGCGCGGCCCGTCGGGCGCCCGGCCCTGTTCGCGCTCGCGCGCGTAGGCCAGGGCGGACTGTGCGGCGCATTCGCCGACGCCGATGCCCTGGATGCCGACGAACAGCCGCTCGTGGTTCATCATGGTGAACATGGCCGGCAGGCCCCGGTGCGGCTGCCCCACCATCCAGCCCACCGCCCCCTCGTAGGACACCACGCAGGTGGGCGAGGCGTGGAGCCCCATCTTCTGTTCCGACGACAGCACGGTCCAGCCGTTGCGGGAGCCGTCCGGCAGCAGCTTCGGCACCAGGAACAGGCTGATGCCGCGCGTGCCCGCGGGCGCATCGGGCAGGCGCGCCAGCACCAGATGGACGAGGTTGTCGGTCAGGTCGTGGTCGGCCGACGAGATGAACATCTTCTGGCCGGTCACGCGATGGCTGCCGTCATCGGCCGGCTCCGCCCGCGTGCGCAGCAGGCCGAGGTCGGTGCCGGCATGCGGCTCGGTCAGGGCCATGGCGCCGGTCCAGTCGCCGGAGATCATCCGCGGCAGATAGGTGTCCTTCAGCGCGTCGCCGGCATGCGCCGCGATGGCGCGGATGGCGCCCTGGGTCAGGCCGGGCACGATGCTGAAAGCGAGGTTGGCGCCGCACACCATCTCCGTCACCAGCGTGTCGAGCAGCGCCGGCATGCCCTGTCCGCCATAGGCGGGATCGCCGGCCAGCCCATTCCAGCCGCCCTCGCGCCAAGCACGGTAGGCGTCGGCGAACCCGGCCGGCATGCGGACGCCGTTCGCCTCGACGCGCACCCCCTCCTCGTCGCCGGAGCGGTTGAGGGGGAACAGGACCTCCGCGGCGATGCGCCCGGCCTGGGCGAGAACGTCGTCGAACAGCTCGCCCGACATCTCCTCCCACCCCGATTCCGCCAGCACGGCGGGGGCATGGAGCACCTCATGGACCAGGAAGCGCATGGATTGAAGCGGCGGCTGATACACGGCCATGATTGTGCTCCTCAATTCCGCAGTGGCTTGCCGGTGTCCAGCATGTGCCGGATGCGGGCGCGGGTCGCCGGTTCCCGGATCAGGGCGGACAGGGCCTCCTGTTCCAGCGCGGCGAGCGTGTCCTCGTCGACGGAAGTCCGCGGCCCGGCCCCAGGTCCGCCGCAGCACACGCCGGCCAGCCAGTCCGCGACCAGCTCGTCATGGGCGCTGGCCCGCCCGTCCTGCCGCCAGCCCCGGACGATGGCCTGCAACGCCTGCCGCCCCGCCGGACCCGGCAGGGCGACGGAGCCCACACCGGGCGGGCGGTAGCCCTCGGCCAGCGCCAGAGCCTTCGACTTGGCATCGCCGAGCAGCCGGTCGCGGCCCATGGTGATGCCGTCTTCCGGCCGCAGATAGCCGAGCGCCCGCGCCTCCAGCGCCGAGCCGGTGATGCGCGCCCCGGCGATGGTCCCGAAAGCCGCCTGAGACGTTCCCTCCGGACCGGCGGGCCGGTCGGTCCTTCGGCCCCAGCGCAGCAGCAGTTCCGCCGTGCCGCGCCAGCCCGGAATGATGCCGACCTTCAACTCGACCAGCCCGATGTAGGTCTCGGCATGGGCCTGGATGGCGTCGCAATGCAGCAGCACCTCGCAGCCGCCGCCGACCGCCAGCCCGGCCGGCGCGCCGATCACCGGGATGGCGGCATGCTTCAGCGCGCGGAAGGCCGCCTGCCCCTGCTCCACGAAGCGTTCCAGGGCGGCGAAGTCCTCCGCTTCCAGCCGCTCGACGAAATAGCCGAGATTGGCTCCGGCGGAAAAGGCGCGCGGATTGTCGTTGTAGAGGACGAGGGCGCGGAACTCCGCCGGCACCCGCTCCGCCGCCTCCGCGACCATGGCGAGGATGCCCTGGTCGATGGCGTTCATCTTGGTGTGGAATTCCAGGCAGGCGACGCCGTCGCCCAGGTCCCAGACCGAGGCCGACCCGTTGCCGGTGAAGCGCGGTCCGCGCTCCTTCACCTCGGCAAGGTCGAGCACGCCCGGTGGCCGGCGGACGGGCGTCCAGGCGCCAACGGTGCTGCGGGTCTCCCGCCCCGTGGCGGTGCGGCGGTAGAAGCCGCCCTCAGCCGCGGCGGCGGCGAGCAGCGGCGGCACCTCGCGTCCCTCCGCCGCCAGCCGGTCGGCAATGGTGGCGCAGCCGACCCGGTCGGCCAGCGCGAACGGCCCCTCGGCCCAGCCATAGCCGAGCCGCATGGCGGTGTCGATGGCCGCCACGTCGTCGGCGATCTCCCCGGCCACGGCGGCGGTGTAGGCGATGCTGTTGGACAAAACCGCCCAGGCATAGCGTCCGGCCGCATCCTCCTGCCGGATCAGCGCCGCCGGATCGCGGTTGGCCGCAACGTCGGCCTGCGGACGGTACTCCCCGGTGGCGAGGTCCAGCGCCTCGCGTGCCTTGCCGCCGGGGGCGAGGCGGTAGAAGCCGCCCTTGGCCTTGCGGCCGATCCGCCCTTCCGCGATCAGGCGGCGGATCAGCGGCTCGGCGGCCAGGTCGTGGCGGTGGTGGGCATCCTCGGGCGGCAGGGCGCCCAGCAGGCTGCCCCACACCAGCGGCACCAGATCGATGCCGACGAGATCCAGCAGCCCGAAGATCCCCGTGCGCGGCACGCCGAAGGGCGCACCGGCCACCGTGTCCGCCTGCTCCACCGTCAGGCCGTGGCGCAGCGCCTCGATGGCAGCGACCGACATCCAGTAACAGCCCAGCCGGTTGGCGATGAAGGCCGGCGTGTCGCGGCAGTCCACCACGGTCTTGCCCAGCACCGTCTC
Source organism: Azospirillum largimobile (assembly GCF_977007025.2). Classification (NCBI taxonomy): domain Bacteria; kingdom Pseudomonadati; phylum Pseudomonadota; class Alphaproteobacteria; order Rhodospirillales; family Azospirillaceae; genus Azospirillum; species Azospirillum largimobile. The sequence goes on along the minus strand of NZ_CDRMUA020000002.1, from coordinate 714,199 downwards.
CGCAGCCTCGCGGACCAGGGCGACGGTCTCCGCCGCGGTGCAGGGGCCGGCGACCAGCTCCATCAGCCGCATGTGGCGCGGCGGGTTGAAGAAATGGGTGATGACGAAGTCGCGGCGGAAGGCCTCCGACGCCCCTTCCGTCAGCTGCGCCAGCGGGATGGTGGAGGTGTTGGACGACACCACCGCCCCCGGCTTGCGCAGGGCGTCGAGCCGGGCGAACAGCCGGCGCTTGACCGACAGATCCTCCACCACCGCCTCGACGATCCAATCGGCGTCGGCGACGGCAGCCAGATCGTCCTCGATGCAGCCGACGCCGACCAGCGCCGCGGCGGACGGGCCCATGAAGCCCTGCGCCTTCACCTGCCGCTCCACCCCGGCGCGGGCCGGGGCGGAATGGTCGCCGTCAGGCCCGGCGATATCGAGCAGCAGCACCGGCACGCCGCCATTGGCGAACTGCGCGGCGATGCCCGATCCCATGGACCCGGCGCCGATCACCGCGACCTTGCGGATTGCCCTTTCCATCACGCGCCCTCCGGGAGAATGGCGGGCAAGCGGGTGCGGCCCGCGACGAAGGCGTGGTTCATCGCATTCGTTCCTTGAGTACGGGTGGTCGGTTCGGGCTATCGCGTTTGAAACTTGAACAGCAACGCATCTGGATCGGATGCCCTTCTCCCCTTGTGGGGCGGGATCGGCCAAACGCCAACGGCGTTTTGCCGACCCGCGGGTTGGGATGAGGGGTGCTGCCGGCCAAAGGCTGGAGGGAATCAGGCTTGCGCCCCCTCACCCCAACCCCTCTCCCGCAAGGGGAGAGGGGCTGTATCCGTCGGAAATGAGGCTCAGGCGCTGTAGGACTTGCGCAGTTCGCGCTTCAGCAGCTTGCCGGCGGTGTTGCGGGGCAGGGTGTCGAGGAACTCGATCCGCTTGGGCACCTTGAAGTGGGCCAGATGCTGGCGGACATGGGCGACCAGCTCCTCCTCCGTCGCGGTCTGGCCGTCGCGCAGCACGACGAAGGCGCTGATCGCCTCGATCCATTTCGGATCGGGCAGGGCGACCACCGCCACCTCCGCCACTGCCGGGTGGGTGTAGATCGCCTCCTCAACCTCGCGGCTGGCGACCAGGACGCCGCCTGTGTTGATGACGTCCTTGATGCGGTCAACGATATAGAGATAGCCCTCCTCGTCGAAATAGCCGACGTCACCGGAATGGAACCAGCCGCCGGTGAAGGCCTCCGCCGTTTCCTGCTCCTTGCCCCAATAGCCGACCATCAGCTGGGGGGAACGGTGGACGATCTCGCCATGGGTGCCCGGGGCCAAGTCGTTCATGTCGGGATCGACGACCCGCGTCTCGACATTCAGCACCGGACGCCCGGCGGAGGCGGGGCGCGCCTCATGCTCCTCCGGCCGCAGGACGGTGGCGAGCGGCCCGATCTCGCTCTGGCCATAGCAGTTGAAGGCCTGGGCGTTAGGCAGCCGCTGGCGCAGCTCCTGCAGAACCGGCACCGGCATGATCGACGCGCCGTAATAGAGCTTGCGCAGCGATGACAGGTCGTGCGCGTCGAAATCGGCATGACGCAGCAGCCCGACCCAGACCGTCGGCGGCGCGAAGAAGGAGGTGATGCCGTGGCGCTCGATCAGCTCCAGGCAGCGCTTCAGCGCCGGGGCCTGGATCAGCCGCGTCGTCGCCCCGATCAGAAGCTGCGGCATGACGAACACATGCATCTGCGCCGAATGGTAGAGCGGCAGGGCGGCCAGCGAGCGGTCGTCCTGGTCGAGGCGGCAGCTGTAGATGCAGCTCTGATACTCCGCCAGCAGCGCGCCGTGCGTCATCATCGCGCCCTTCGGCGCCGCCGTGGTGCCGGAGGTGTAGAGAAGCTGCGCCACGTCGTCGGCGCGAACCGCCGTATCGACCTCTGCCGGGGCCGTTTCGTCGAGCGCCACCGCCAGGATGTCCAGGCCATCGCCGCCGTCCGTCAGCGTGCCGAACCGCTCCACCCGGCCGGCGGCACGTACGCCCTCAAGGTTGGCGGCGAGGTCGGGGTCGTGCAGCACCATGCGGGCGCCCGACTGCTCGACGATGTAGGACAGCTCCTCTCCCAACAGGGCGTAGTTGATCGGCACATGGATGAAGCCGCCGATGGCGCAGCCGAGCCAAGCAATCACATAGGCGTCGGAGTTGCGGCCATAGGCCGCCACCCGGTCGCCGGGGCGCATGCCCAAATCCCCCAGCCGCCGGGCCACCCGCAGCGCCGCAAGATGCAGGCCGGAAAAGCTCCAGTCCCGCTCCTCGTAGGTCAGGGCGGTCCGCGTGGCGTTGCGCCGGGCGCTGCGGGCGAGTGCCGCGCCGATGCTGTCGGTCCGGGCCAGGGCAATGCTGTCCATGCGTTCCTCCTCCCTCGATGTTTGCGCCCTCAACATACTTGTTGGAAGGCATGTTACTTGCGAGTAGGATGAGGCAGATTGATGCGCTGGTCAACAGTATGTGTAGTGATCAATCGGCTGCTGCGGCTATCGCTGTCGCTGCCGTCGGGGCGATGGACGGAAGCGGAGGGGAATGCAAAGTCTGGGGGATGAGCGCGTGCCGGAACGGAGTGATGACGCGATGCAGGATTCTTTGGACAGCGAATCGCCATGGAAGGCGTCATCCGACCGCCAGACGGAGCGGGAGGCGAAGCGCGTCGCCGTGCTGCGGACGGCGGCGCGGGCCTTCAACGAGATGGGCTATCACAACACCTCGCTGGACGACATCGCGCGGCGTCTGAACGTCACCAAGCCGACCATCTACTATTACGTCCGGAACAAGGAGGAGATCCTGTTCGAGTGCGTGCGAATCGGGCTGGAGATGCTCGACGAGGCCTCGAACGACGTGATCGGCCATGACGGCAGCGCCTATGAGGAGCTGATCGCGGTGATGCGCAAATACGCCGAGATCGTCACCATGGACTTCGGCATGTGCGTGATCCGCGTCGGCGAGGAACCGCTGACGGAGGAAAGCCGCCGCACGCTGCGGTCCCTGAAGCGCAGCATCGACCGCAAGTTCCGCCGCCTGATCGAACGCGGCATCGCCGAAGGCTGCATCGCCCCCTGCGATCCCAAGATCGCCGCCTTCACCGTGGCGGGTGCCCTGAGCTGGATCGGTCGCTGGTACCAGCCGAACGGCGGCCTCAGCGCCCACGACATCGCCGCCCAGTGCATCGACCTGCTGATGAACGGCCTGGGTAAGAGCGGAGCATCCGGGGCCGTGCGCCCGCCGGCCTGACGCGGCCCGACCTGACCCCGACCGGCCTCGACATCACGAAAAAAGAGGGAGGAGACACCTGATGAAGCGCGCCGACAAGGTCATCATCACCTGCGCGGTGACCGGTTCGATCCACACGCCGACCATGTCGCCCCATCTGCCGGTCACGCCGGACGAGATCGCCCGCGACGCCGTGGCGGCGGCGGAGGCCGGTGCGGCGATGCTCCACCTGCACGCCCGCGATCCGGACACCGGCAAGCCCTCGCCCTCGCCGGACCTGTTCATGGAGTTCCTGCCGCGCATCAAGCAGCAGACCGCCGCCATCCTGAACATCACCACCGGCGGCGGGCTGGGCATGACGCTGGACGAGCGGCTTGCCGCGGCCAAGCGGGCGCAGCCGGAAGTGGCGTCGATGAACATGGGGTCGATGAACTTCAACATCTCCGGCGCCGCGGCGAAGTTCGACAGTTTCAAGCACGACTGGGAGAAGCCCTATCTGGAGTCGACCACCGACTTCATCCTGTCCAACACCTTCGCCCAGATCGAGCGCGGCATGCGCGAACTGGGCGACGTCGGCACCCGGTTCGAGTTCGAGTGCTACGACGTCGGCCATCTCTACACTCTCGCGCATTTCGCCGACCGCGGCATCGTCAAGCCGCCCTTCTTCACGCAATGCATCTTCGGCATTCTCGGCGGCATCGGCCCGGATCCGGAAAACCTGATGCACATGAAGGCAACGGCCGACCGGCTGTTCGGCAACGACTATTACCTGTCGGTGCTGGCCGCCGGGCGCCACCAGATGTCCTTCGTCACGCTGAGCGCCATTCTCGGCGGCAACGTCCGCGTCGGGCTGGAGGACAGCCTCTATGCCGGCCGCGGCAAGCTGGCGACCTCCAACGCCGAACAGGTCGCCAAAATCCGCCGCATCCTCGAAGAGTTGAGCCTGGAGATCGCCACGCCGGAGGAGGCGCGGGCGATGCTGCAGACCAAGGGCGGCGACAACGTCGCCTTCTGACCGTCCAAAAAACAAACCAACAGGGAGGAAACATCCATGAAACGCTGGATTTTGGCCGCCGGTGTCTGTTCCGCCGCGCTGATCGCCGGGGCCACTCAAGCCTCGGCCCAAGCTCAGATCTCCGACGGCAAGGTCAAGATCGCCGTTCTGAACGACATGACCGGCGTCTATGCCGACCCGACCGGCATGGGCTCGGTCGAGGCGGTGCGCATGGCGGTGGAGGAGATGGGCGGCAAGGTCGCCGGCAAGCCGGTGGAGGTGATCTTCGCCGACCACCAGAACAAGCCGGACATCGGCGCGTCGCTGGTCAACAAGTGGATCGACACCGAGCAGGTGGACGTGATCGTCGACGTCCCCACCTCCTCCGTCGCGCTGGCGGTGCAGGACATCACCAAGCGCAAGAACCGCATCTTCCTGATCTCCGGCGGCGGTGCGGCACAGCTGACCGGTGAGGCCTGTTCGCCGACCACCGCGCACTGGACCTACGACACCTATGCGCTGGCCCAGGGCATGGGCAAGGCGGGTGCCAAGATCCTGGGCGACAGCTGGCACTTCCTGACCGTCGATTACGCCTTCGGCCATGCGCTGGAGCAGTCGCTGACGGAGGTGCTGAAGGCCAACGGCGCCAAGGTCACCGGCTCCGTCCGGCATCCGCTGAACACGGCCGACTTCTCCTCCTACCTGCTGCAGGCGCAGGGGTCGGGGGCGAAGGTCATCGCGCTCGCCAATGCCGGCGGCGACACCGCCAACTCGATCAAGCAGGCGCAGGAGTTCGGCCTGCCGCAGGGCGGGCAGACCTTGGCGAGCCTGCTGATGTTCCCCACCGACGTGCATTCCCTGGGTCTCAAGGCGGCGCAGGGGCTGGTGCTGATGGATGGCTGGAATGCCGACCGCGACGACGATGCCCGCGCCTTCGCCAAGGCCTATATGGCCAAGACCGGCAAGATGCCCAGCATGATCCAGACCGGCAGCTATTCCGCCGTGCGCCATTACCTGAAGGCCATCGAGGCCGCCGGCACCGACGAGGCCAAGGCGGTGATGGTGAAGATGCGCGAGACGCCGGTGAACGACGCCTTCGCCAAGGGCGGCAAGCTGCGCGCCGACGGCCGCATGGTCCACGACATGTACCTGATGCAGGTGAAGACCCCGGCCGAATCCAAGGGGCCGTGGGACTATTACAAGGTGCTGACCACCATTCCCGGCGACGAGGCCTACCGGCCCATGGACAAGGGCGGCTGTCCGCTGGTGAAGTAGTCCGATGCCGGTACTGTCGCGTTTCAGGTCCGAGCAGCCACATCCCGTTACGAATGCCCTTCTCCCCTTGCGGGAGAAGGGTTGGGATGAGGGGTAACTGCCGAAGGCAGTCGGTTTCATAAGTTTGCACCCCTCACCCCAACCCCTCTCCCGCGAGGGGAGAGGGGCTTTGGCTGGGCGACATCTTAGGATCAGCGCCCCGCCGCCTGCATCGTCCTCAGCCCCACCGCCGCCTCGACGAAGGCGATCAACTGCTCGGCGTAGAGGTCGGGGGTGACGCCGCGGCGGCGGTGTTTGGCGCGCTTCACGTACCAGTCCTGCAGCATCGGCTTGATCAGCACCGCGGCCATCGTCACGTCCGGCACCGCGAACAGCCCGCGGGCGACGCCGTCGGCCAGCGCGTCGGCGATCATCGATTCCGTCATCATCTCGCTGCTGACGGCCAGTTCGCGACCTTCCTTCGGGAAAGCCTTCGCCTCCATGTAGGCGAAGACGAACCAGGGGTGCATCGCCTCGGTCAGATAAAGGTGCGTTTCCAACAGCCAGCGCAGCCGGCCTGCGGGATCCATCGCGAGTGCCTCCGGCGGCCGGCCCAGCACCTCCTCCACCACGCCGACGACCTGGCCCAGGATCATCATCAGCAGCGTGTCCTTGCTGTCGAAATAGGCGTAGAGCGCACCCATGCTGAGCCCCGACTGTTCGGTCAGGTCGCGCAGGCTCGTGGAATGGAAGCCCTTGCGGTTCGCCAGCGTCAGCGTCGTCTCCACGATCCGCGCGAGGTTGGCGATGGCGACCGCCGGCTTCTTCACCCGGATGGTCGCGGCATGGCGTTCCAGGATGCGGGCGCACAGCGCTTCCATCGACAGATCGTGCCGGGCCTGGAACTCCTGAAAGCTGCTCATGCGGTCGGGTCCTATTGTTCGTGACGCCAAACGTTCTTGCACAGGATGGGCGTCGGAGATATAAAGCGAGCGCTCGCTCGTTTTTTCAAGAGCGCTGTTCGGTGCGCCTGCCGCGGCGCCCACGAAGAAATCCCAACCACGGCCCAACCACGGGAGGAAGCATGAGCTTCACCATCGACCTGACCGGCAGGACGGCGCTGGTCACCGGCGCGTCGAGCGGCCTGGGCCGCCATTTCGCCGGGGTCCTGGCGAAGGCGGGCGCCCGTGTGGCGCTGGCCGCCCGGCGCACCGACGCGCTGGCCGAGACGAAGGCCGCAATCGAGGCGGCCGGCGGCACCGCCCTGGTCGTCGCGATGGACGTCACCGATGCCGGCTCCGTCTCGGCGGCGGTCGGGCAGGCCTGGGACGGGCTCGGCCGCATCGACATCCTGGTCAACAATGCCGGCGTGACCGCCACGCGCCCCTTCCTCGACATGAGCGAGGAGGAGTGGGACCGGGTGATCGACACCAACCTGACCGGCTGCGCCCGCGTCGCCCGCGAAGTGGCGCGGCGCATGCGCGACGACGCGCAGGGCGGCGGGCGGGGCGGGGCGATCGTCAACATCGCGTCGATCCTCGGCATGCGGGTTGCCGGCCAAGTATCGTCCTACATCGCCGCCAAGGGCGGTCTGGTGCATCTGACCAAGGCGATGGCGCTGGAACTGGCCCGCTACGACATCCGCGTCAATGCGCTGTGCCCCGGCTACGTCGAAACCGAACTGAACGCCGAATTCTTCGCCAGCGATGCCGGTAAGGCGCTGGTCAAGCGCATCCCGCAGCGCCGCCTCGGCCGGCTGGCCGATCTGGACGGCCCGCTGCTGCTGCTGGCGTCGGACGCCGGCGCCTACATGACCGGATCGGTTCTCGCCGTCGACGGCGGCCATCTGGTGTCCTCCCTGTAAAGAACGGAGCCGTTCCATGGACTTCACCCTTCCCCCGGAGTTGGACGACTACCGCCGCCGCGTGCGCGCCTTCGTCGAGGAGGAGATCCTCCCGGTCGAGGCCGACCGCGCCAACTGGGACGAGCACGAGAACATCGCCGACGCCCCCCTGGCGACCTTGCGCGCCAAGGCCAAGGCCGCCGGCCTGTGGACGCTGCAGCTGCCGAAGGAGGTGGGCGGGCAGGGGCTGCCGATGGTCGGCGTCGCCGCCTGCTACGAGGAGATGAACCGGTCGATCTTCGGCCCGGTCTGCTTCAACGCCGCCGCCCCCGACGACGGCAACATGCGGCTCTTGAGCATGGTCGGCACGCCGGCCCAGAAGGAGCGCTGGCTCGCCCCCATCGTCGAGGGACGGGTGCGCAGCGCCTTCGCCATGACCGAACCTCATCCCGGCGGCGGCTCCGACCCGTCGATGATGAAGACGAGGGCGGAGCGCAAGGGCGACCGCTGGGTCGTGACGGGGCGCAAATGGTTCATCACCGGGGCGGACGCGGCGCAGCACTTCATCCTGATGGCGCGCACGTCCGCCGATCCGCGCAAGGGGCTGACCGCCTTCCTGTTCGACAAGGACCAGCCCGGCTGGCGCATCGAGCGCCGCATCCCGATCATGGGGCCGGAAGAGCATGGCGGCCATTGCGAATTGATCTTCGACGGTCTGGAGATCGCGGACGAGAATGTGCTGATGAAGGTCGGCGACGGGCTGAAGGCAACGCAGATTCGCCTGGGGCCGGCGCGGCTGACCCACTGCATGCGCTGGACCGGCCTTGCCAAGCGCTGCCTGGAGATCGCCGCGGCTTACGTGAAGGAGCGCGAGAGCTTCGGCATGCCGCTGGCCGAGCATGAGGGCGTGCAGTGGATGCTGGGCGAGACGGCGATGCAGATCGAGATCGGCCGGCTGCTGACCATGAAGGCCGCCCATGCGCTGGACAGCGGAAGCTTTGCCCGCAAGGAGGTGTCGATGGCCAAGGTCCAGGTCGCCGACACGCTGTTCAAGGCGGCGGACACGGCGATCCAGCTCTGCGGCGCGCGCGGCTATTCCAAGGACACCGTGCTGGAATGGATCTACCGCTACGCCCGGCAGGCGAAGCTGGTCGACGGCGCGTCGGAGGTCCACAAGATGGTGCTGAGCCGCAGCTATCTCGCCGAGGGCGACGATTTCTGGGGTTGGCGATGAGCGGCGGCGATACCGGCCTGACCGCGGAGCGGAAGGCCGCGCTGGAATCCTGGCTGGCCGGGCAAACCGGGGCCAGGGCCGTGACGGTGACGGAGGAGGGACGGCTCAGCGGCGGCGCCATCTCGCTCAACCTGGCGGTGACGCTGGAGATTGACGGGGGGCGGCTGGATGGCCGCCATGCCTGCGTGCTGCGCACCGGATCGGCCTCGGGCGTGTCGGCCAGCCTCGGCAAGGTTCAGGAGGCGGCGGTGCTGGGTGCCGTTTTCGCGGTCGGCGCCACGGTTCCGGAGCCGCTGTTCGTCGGATCGGATCCGGCGATGCTGGGCGCGCCCTTCTACATCATGCGGCGGGCGGCGGGCGTCGCCGCCGGCTTCCGAATCGTCAAGAGCGACGCGCCGCAGCGTGATCTGGCCCGCGAGCTCGGCCGGCAACTCGGCCTGATCCACCGCGTGCGGCCGGGGACGCCGGGGCTGGAGTTCCTGGACCTGCCCGAACCGACGGCGGCGCTGCAGGCCACGGCCGATTTCCGCCGCTGGGCTGGGCGCTATGCGGTGACCGATCCGGTGCTGACCTATGGCCTGCGCTGGCTGGAACGCAACGCGCTGCCCCCCGGCGATCTCGTGCTGTGCCACCGCGATTACCGCACCGGCAACTACATGGTCGAGGACGGCCGGCTGTCCGCAATCATCGATTGGGAGTTCGCGGGCTGGTCCGATCCGATGGAGGATCTGGGCTGGTTCTGCGCCGCCTGCTGGCGCTTCGGCCGCAACGACCGCGAGGCCGGCGGCATCGCCGACCGGGCCGACTTCTATGCCGGCTATGAGGAGACCGCCGGCCGTCCCGTGGATCCGCATGCCGTCGCCTATTGGGAGGCCGCCGCCTGCATGCGCTGGGCGGTTATCGCGATCCAGCAGGCCAACCGCCACATCTCCGGCACCGAGCCGTCGCTGGAACTGGCGCTGACCGGGCGGATGCTGCCGGAGATCGAAATGGACCTGTTGCTGCACCTGGACGCCGTCGCGGCGCGCGGAGGTTTCGTATGATCAACGACGATCCCAAGGCCGGCGACCTCGTCGCCATCGCGCTGCGCAGCTTCCGCGAGTCGATCCTGCCGGTGATCCCGGCCGATCAGCGCTTCACCGCGCTGATGATCGCCAACGCGCTCGGCATGGCCGAACGGGAACTGGCGGCCGGCGGCAAGGCCGAAGCGGAGCTTGCCGCGGCCATCGGCGGACTAATCAATGCCAAGGGCGATCTGCGGGCGCTGCTTCCCCGGCTCTGCACTGACATCGACGCCGGCCGGTTCGATTCCGCCGAGCGGCAGGCCGCCCTGCGGGCGGTGCTGATGGACATCACGCGGGCAAGGCTGGCGGTGAGCAATCCGAAGCGGCTGGCAACCGAAACACCGAAGCCCGAAGCACCGAAGTCCGAAACGCCGGGGTCCGAAACGCCGGGATCCGGTCGATGAGCCTGTTCGCGCCGCTGGACGGCACCGTCGCTCGGCGGCGCCTGTACCTGCTTCGCCATGGGCATGTCGCCTATTACGATGCCGACGGCAAGCCGCTGAACCCGAAGCTGGCCGCCCTGACCGAGCGCGGGCGGGAAGAGGCGCGGGCGGCCGGCGGGTTGCTCTCCGCCGTACCGCTCGACCGCGTGTTGTGTTCCGGTCTCGCCCGCACGCGGCAGACGGCGGAACTGGTCGCCGAACCGCATGGGCTGGCCGTGGAGGACCACCCGGCCTTCCTGGAAATCCGCGCCGGGCGGCTGGCCGGCATTCCGAAGGAAAACCGCGAGGCCGCGTATGTCTACGGCTTCGACGCCGCCACCGAAGAAGGCAGCTTTGCCGGCGGCGACGGTTTCGCGGCGGTCCGCGACCGGGTGGTGTCGGCCATCGAGGCGCTGGTGCGCGAACCGGGCTGGACCCATCTTGCGCTGGCCGCCCATGACGGGGTGAACCGCATGCTGCTGTCCTGGGCCTGTGGGGCCGGCCTGTCCGCCTTGTCGGCCTTCGAACAGGATTACGGCTGCATCAACATCGTCGACGTCGATGTGGCCGATGGCCGCGTGCTGCGCCGCCTGATCCGCGCCGTGAACCTGACGCCGGGCAACCCGGCAAAGCTCGGCCTGCACCGCACCAGCCTGGAGGAGGCCTTCGGCCCGCTGCTGGACCTGGACTGATGGCGGTGCCGTGCGGGGTGGGGAAATGCCGGGCGGTCGGCCGCCGCCCGGCGATCCATCAGTGCCGTGCCGCCTTGTGGTCGCCGTGCTCCCGCTTCTCGGCGGTATCGCGGCCGATCAGCTTGTTGAAGTTGGAGCCCTCCTCATAGAGCAGCGCCAGCTTGGAGTCCTCGAACTGCTGGAAGAACTCGTTCCAGTCGATCTCCTCCAACTCGCCATGGTCGGATTGGCGGGCCTTGGGGAACATCAGGCGCAGCAGGCCGACGCCGGTCTTGCGGTTCTTGCCGCCGTCTTCGTCATGGGTGCTGCGGACGACGGCGGGCTTGCCGCCGTGGCTTTCGGCCCAGCGGCGGATCTCGTCGTGGTCGGTGGTGGTCTTTGCCATGGGTATCCTCCGGGTCGGTGTCCTGGCAGGAAGCGTTCCCGTACCAGAACAGCCGGCGCCGGAAGGCGTTGCGGTCCAGCGGCTCGCCGGGTCAGCCGCCACCCTGAAGACGGTCCCTCTGCAGTCGGCCGCCCTGCAGACGATTGATCAGCGCCGGCACCTCCGCCGCGGGAATCGGGCGCGAGACGTGGTAGCCCTGCGCCTCGTGGCAGCCCAGCCGGCGGACGGCGTCGAGCTGCGCCCGGTCCTCCACCCCCTCTGCGGTGATGACGATGCCGAGGTTGCGGCCCATGCCGGCCACCGCCTGCACCACGGCGGTAGACCCGGTGCAGCGCGGCAGATCGGCGACGAAACTGCGGTCGATCTTCACCTTGTCGAAGGGGAAGCGGCAGAGATAGCCCAGCGCCGAATAGCCGGTGCCGAAATCGTCCATGACGATGCGGGTGCCGAGCGCCCGCAGCTCCCGCAGGGTATCCAGGTTGGTGTCGTCGTCCTGCAGCAGGACGGATTCGGTGATTTCCAACTCCAGACGGGCGGGGGCGAGGCCGGTCTCGGCCAGTGCGTTGCGCACCGCATCGACCAGTCCCTTGTTGCGGAATTGGACGGAGGAGACGTTGACGCTGACCCCGATCCCGTCCGGCCAGCGCATGGCCTCGCGGCAGGCCGTGCGCAGGGCCCATTCGCCGATGGGGGCGATCAGGCCGGTTTCCTCCGCCACCGGGATGAAGTCGGCCGGGCTGATCAGGCCGCGTCCGGGATGGCGCCAGCGGATCAGCGCCTCGAACCCGCGGATGCGGCCGTCGTCGGTGGCGATCAGCGGCTGGTAGTGCAGTTCGAACTCGTCATGGCGCAGGGCGTCGTGCAGGCCGAGCTTCAGGTCGTGGAAGGCCTTCAGCCGTTCCGCCATCTCCGGCGCGAAGAAGCGGTGGGTGTTGCGGCCGTCGGCCTTGGCGCGGTAGAGCGCGATGTCCGCCGCCTTCATCAGCGAATCGGCGTCGGTCCCGTCGCGGTGGGACAGGGCGATGCCGATGCTGGTGCCGGTCTGGATCTGGGCGCCGTCGATGTCGAAGGGCTGCGCCAGGGCGGAGACGATGCAGCGGGCAAGCTCCTCCGCCTCTCCCGGTCCCCAAAGGCCGGGCTGGAGGATGGCGAATTCGTCGCCGCCGAAGCGCGACACGAGGTCGGCCGGGCCGATGCAGCCGCGCAGCCGGTCGGCCACCTGCCGCAGCAGCGCGTCGCCGGCCGGGTGGCCCAGCGTGTCGTTGACCGCCTTGAACTGGTCCAGGTCGATGTAGTGGACCGCCATCACGCAGTCGGGTGTCGCCTCGCGCAGGGACTGCTCCAGCCTTTCCTGGAAATAGAGGCGGTTCGACAGGCCGGTCAGCGAATCCAGACGGGCGAGGCGCGCGATCTTCTCCTGTGCAGCGCGCCGCTCCTCTTCCATGCGGCGGCGTTCGGTGACGTTGCGGAAGAACACCGACAGCCCCTGCGCGGTGGGGAAGGCATGAACCTCCGTCCATTCGCCAAGCGCCGTGACGAACTCCTCGAAGACCACCGGCCGCTGCTCCACCATCGCCTTGCGGAACAGCTCGCGGGTGCCGGTCTGCTGCGGAAAGGCGCCGAAGAAGTCGTCACCCAGCCGGATGCCGCAGCCTTCATGGATGGCGGCGGCGGCCGGGTTGCGGTAGGTGATGCGCCAGTCGCGGTCGACGAACACCACGCTGTCGGTCGTGCTCTCCAGCACCCTGGACAGCAGGGCCGTGGACTCGTCCGCCTTTTGCCGGGCCAGTTGGATGTCGGTGATGTCGCGGGAGATCGCCAGCAGCCGCTGCGGTCGCCCATCGGGGCCGGGCAGGGGGCAGACCAGATTGTCCCACCATTTGGGCGTGCCCTTGGCCGTCGGACAGAAGCCGATGAAGCGGGCGGTGCCGCCTTGCCGCGCGGTTTCCACCGAAGTCCGCAATTGCGCCCGCCGTTCCTCGGGCCAGAATGTTTCCCAGGGTTGGCCGTTCACGCAGTCGAAGCTGTCGAGTTCCATCAGGGCGAGGCCGGGGATGCTCATGAAGGTCAGCCGCCCCTCCATGTCCAGGACCTTGACGCATTCCGGCGTGTTGTCGAGGATCTGGCGGGCGAAGGCCTCGCTCTCGCGCAGGGCGGCTTCCGTCATCTTCCGTTCGTGGATGTCCTCGGTCGAGCCGTACCAACGCACGACCCGGCCGGTCGCGTCGCGCCGGGCCGCGGCACGCCCGCGGAACCAGCGATAGCTGCCGTCGGCCATGCGGATGCGCTTTTCATGGTCGATCCGGACGCCGGTCGCCATGGCGTCGGCCCAATTGTTCAGGGTGCTTCCAATGTCGTCGGGGTGGACGGCGCCCATCCAACCATGCCCCAGCGTCTCCTCGTGGGTCAGGCCGACCAGGGCGCGCCAGCGCGACGAAACTTCCAGAAGCCGACCGTCGGCATCGAGCGTGAAGGGGAATTGCGGGTTCAGTTCGACCGAATGGCGGTAATGGTCCTCGCTCTCGCGGAGCGCGTCCTCGGCCAGGCGGCGCTCGTGGATATCCTCGTCGGTGCCATACCAGTGGAGGATGCGGCCATCCCCGCCGCGGTGGGCGGAGGCGCGGCGACGGAACCAGCGATAGCCGTCGCCGCCTTGCGCCTCTCCTCCGGCAATGCGCAGGCGCAGGTCGATTTCAAGCGGCGTGCCGCAATTCAGCGCCACGGCCCAGGCGGCGGCGAAGGGCGCGCAGTCGTCGGGGTGGAGTGCGGCGCTCCACCCTTCGGCGGTGGCGGTCTGCCCGGCGGTCAGGCCGATGCGGTCGCGCCAGCGTGGCGTCGTCCGCGGCGTGCCGTCGGGGTCGCTGCACCAGGGATAGAGGTCGCTCTGCTCCAGCGTGTGGCGATGCAGCTCCTCGAACTGCCGGAGGTCGGCCTCCCGGCGCCATAGTTCGGTACGATCCTCGACGACGCAGAGTAGAGCGGCTCCGTCCTCGTCGCGGTGGGGATGCAGCGCGGCGACCAGGACCGTGTCGGTGCCGGTCAGCAGGATGCCCTCGACCACCGCGCCGGCCAGGACGGCCGGAAGGGCCGCGTGCAATGCCTCTTCCGCCTCCGGCCAGAGGTCGGCCAGCGAGACCCCCGCCGCCGAAGAGGATGGCAGCCCGGCCATGGCGCCCATGCGCCGGTTCATCCGCAGGCAACGGAGCCGCCGGTCGAGGAACGCGATCCCCACCGGAAGCGCGTCGTACACGGCATCCACCGGAGCCGGCTTGCGGTCCGGAAGCCAGTCGAATCCGGCGGTCGGCTCGGCGGTCAGGGCTTGGTGCATTGTCCCGGATCGAAAAGGATGACGATCACCGGCACCAAGGTGCCAGAGCTCATCCTTATTCGTGAAGCACCGAAGAAAAGGTTAATTGTCTATCCAGGCTGACAGTAGCCGCCGATGAAGCGAAGGTGTTGTCTCAAGAATGTTCTGCGGCGGCACCGCAAATTCCGGCGCGATGCTATTGGGGGAAACCCTGATATTTATCGGACGGTCGCGGATTGCATGGGAGTGGATCGATCCTCCGCCTCGTCTAGGAGGCGGGACCTGAAGGTCGGTCGGCTATTCGCTTGCTGCCAGCAGTCAGGCTTCCGGTTCCTCGAAACGGAAGCCTGAATGCTGGCAGACGCTGCGGTTATGCCGGGCTGCCGATCAGGCCTCGGTAAGCTCCATCGGCTGACGGGCCTGGGTGTCGCGCTCGCGGTCCTGACGGCTCGGCGCCTCGACCCAGGCGATGCGCAGGATGTTGGTCGATCCCGGCATGCCGAACGGAACGCCGGCGGTGATGACCAGCCGCTGCCCTTCCTCGGCCAGCCCATGGACGAAGGCCAGACGGGCGGCCTTGTGCACCATGTCGGAGAAGTTCTGCACGTCCTCGGTCAGCACGGCGTGGACGCCGTAGGCCAGCACGAGGCGGCGGGCGATGGCGGCCTTTTCGGTCATGCAGAGGATCGGCACCTCCGGCCGTTCGCGCGCCGCCCGCAGCGTGGTGGAGCCGCTGGTGGTGTAGGTGGCGATGGCCGCCGCCTTGATCGTGTGGGCGACCTGACGGGCTGCGGCGGTGATGGCATCGGACGCGGTCTGTTCCGGATCGGCGTGCTGCGCGTCCATCATGGTGCGGTAGAGCGTGTCGCCTTCAACCCGCCGGGCGATGCGGTCCATGATCGCCACCGCTTCGATCGGATATTCACCCGACGCGGTTTCCGCCGACAGCATGACCGCATCGGCGCCGTCGAACACCGCGGTGGCGACGTCGGAGGCCTCCGCACGGGTCGGGGCGGGGGCGGAGATCATCGATTCCAGCATCTGGGTGGCGACGATCACCGGCTTGCCGGCCAGACGGGCGGCGTGGACGATGCGCTTCTGGATCGAGGGCACGTCCTCCGGCGGCATCTCCACGCCCAGGTCGCCGCGGGCCACCATGACGCCGTCCGACATCTCGACGATGCGGTCGAGGTGCTGGATCGCCTGCGGCTTCTCCAGCTTGGACAGCAGGGCGGCGCGGCCGCCGATCAGCTTGCGCGCCTCGGCCACGTCCTCCGGCCGCTGGACGAAGCTGAGCGCCACCCAGTCGACCCCCTGGTCGAGGGCGAAGTCGAGGTCGGCGCGGTCCTTGGCGGTCAGCGGCGACAGCGGCAGCACCACGCCGGGGACGTTGACGCCCTTGCGGTCGGACAGCTTCGTGCCGGAAACCACCACGGTCTCGGCGAAGTCAGCGCCGCAGGCGGTCACCCGCAGCCGCACCTTGCCGTCGTCCAGCAGCAGCTCGGCGTCCGGCACCAGGGCGGCGAAGATCTCCGGATGCGGCATGCCGACCCGGCGGGCGTCACCCGGCTCCGACAACAGGTCGAGGCAGAAGGACTGGCCGGCGGTGAGCGTCACCGGACCATCGGCGAAGCGGCCGAGGCGCAGCTTCGGACCCTGCAGGTCGGCCATGATGGCGACGGGGCGGCCGGTCTCTTCCTCCAGCGCGCGGATGGCGCGGACGCGCTCGCCATGGTCCTCGTGGCTGCCGTGGCTGAAGTTCAGGCGGAAGACGTCGACGCCGGTTTCGAACAGGCGGCGGATCATCGCGGGCGAGGAGGAGGACGGACCCAGCGTGGCGACGATTTTCGTCTGCCGGTAACGGCGGATCGGCTTGGCAGTGCTCATGGGGGTAACAGGCTCCGAAGAGAAGAGGGTGGCCGTGCGGGACAGGAGGGGGCGGGCGGCGGCGCCGCCTCAGACCGCCCCGAACCGGTAGACGATGGACCCGGCATACCATTGGCCGGGGCGCAGCACGGTCGAGGGGAAGGAGGGGATGTTGACGGCGTTCGGGAACTTCGACGGTTCGGCACAGAAGGCGCTGTGCTTGGTGTAGAGCGTGCCGCCCTTGCCGATGTCGCGCGGGGCTTTGCCCTCCAGGAAATTGCCGGTGTAGAGCTGAATGCCGGGTTCGGTCGACAGCACCTCCAGCGTCCGGCCGCTGCCGGGATGGAGGATGCGGGCCTGCAGCGCCGGCGCGGGGCCGGATGCCGGCTGGTCGATCACGTAATGCAGGTCGTAGCCCTTGCCGAGCGCCAGCATGCGGTCGTCGGCGTCGATGCGGTCGCCGAAGGCAGCCGGGCTGCGGAAGTCGTGCGGCGTGCCGGTGACATCCACCATCTCGCCCGTCGGCACCGCGTTGTCGCTGAGCGCCAGATAGCGGCCGGCGTGGACGGTGACGACATGGTCGAGGATGGACGATCCGAGATCGCCCGACAGGTTGAAGAAGGTGTGGTCGGTGAAGTTGGCGATGGTGGTCTTGTCGGCCGCCACAGCGGTCCAGGCGATGGTCAGGGCGTTGTCGTCGCCGAGCGAATAGACCAGCCGCACCGGCAGGGTGCCGGGGAAGCCCTCTTCGCCGTCCTGGAAGACGTAGGTCAGTTCCAGGCTGGCTTCGTCCAACTGGCGGGCATCGAAAACGCGGAAACGGGAACCGCGCTGGCCGCCATGCAGGGTGTTGGGCGGGCTGTTCACCGAAGCCTGATGCTCCACGCCGTCCAGGGTGAAGCGGCCGCCGTCGATGCGCCCGCAATAGCGCCCGATGAAGGACCCCATGGAGGGCTGGCCGCCCATCGCGCCATCGATGGTGTCATAGCCCTGGACGACGTCGCCCAGAGCGCCGTCGCGGTCCGGAACCAGGATCTGTTCGATCTTGGCGCCGTAATTGGTGATCCGCACCACCATGCCCCGGCTGTTGCGCAGGGTGAACAGGTCCACCGGCTTGCCGTCGATGGTGGCGCGGTAATCGTCGCGCTTTAGGTCGGTGTAGGTCGCCATGGTCCAGGCATCCCTGTGGAAGAGGTTACAAAAAACCGAGAAGCATCAGCCCCAGGATCATCACCACACGCAGGAGCAGTGCCGTTTCCAATGGGTCCGCGGTCATGGTTTGGGCCTCACCGGAAGCATCGTGGCATTATTATACTAATATATTAGAACCGAAGGCAAACCGCTTCCGTGTTTTTGAGCCTGGGCGGACAGTTTGCCGCAGGCGGTGGCGGTGAGGCTGGGAAGTTTTGCGAAATTTCGGGGCGTGGGGCGGAAGGAAGGCGCCGCAGCCCATTTGGCAAGTGATGATCGGAGAACGGTCTGGCCGCCGGCACCGTGGTCGACGGCCAGTAGTTCCGCCTCAAGCGAGTTCCGGCGGCGCGCTCACGCGCGGCCCAGCACCGTCGCGATGGCGCGTTCCAGCGCGGTCAGGTCGGGTTCGATGTGCGTGCTGGCGGGGAAGACGTTCTCCGCACCGGGTCGGACGACGCCGATGAAGGGCAGGCCGTTGGTCTGCGCCGCCTCCAGGTCGGTCAGGGCGTCGCCGACGAAGACGCTGCGGGTGGTGTCGATGCCGTGGCGGTCGATCAGGTCGGCGACAACGATGGTCTTGTGGCGCGGGCTGCCAGCGACCTCGGCGAACAGCGGCGTCCAGCCGCGGCGCTCCACGATCCGCCGCAACTCCGTTTCCGGCGTTCCGGAGGCGATGAACAGCGGGTGCCGCTCGCCATGGCGGCGGATGAAGTCGAGCGCGCCGGGGATCTCCTCGCAGGCGGTGACGGCGTCTTCCACCATCCCGCCGACGCGCCGGACCATCTCCTCGATCCGCTCGTCGTTCCGCGGCAGGCCCAGCAGCACCTGATCGAAATGGTGGAGCATCTGCCCCCGCGGCAGCCCGCCGTTGCGATGGTAGAAATCGGCGATCGCCCGGTCCACCTCCGGGCCATGCCCGCGGTAAAGGCTGAGGAATGCTTCAAGCTTGATCGCGTTCGATTCGACGATCACACCGTCGAAATCGAACAGGACCGCTTGGCAAGGCAAGGTCATGTCCAGGTCCCGTTTTCAGGTCTTGATAAGGGGGGAGCGTCCGCAGGACGGAAAAGGAAGCCGCCGGCCAAAATAGCACGGCGGGCCTCAAGTCCGAGAGGAGCATCCGGAAACCGCCCCATGGAACGGTCACTGAAAGCGACCGCCCGGTAAGAGATGAGGCAGGCTGCGGCACCGATTGCAATATATTAGTATGCTCAAGCCTTGGAAAGCCAGCTTGTCGGTCGTCTCCCCTTCGGCACAGGCGCTACCTCGAACGGGGCTGACGATTGGACAGCTACCTCGTCACCCTACCGGCGTGTGATAAGGGGTTGCTTCGACTCTGACCATTCGCTTGCTTGTGATGGACGCCCAAGGCTGCCCGAACTCCGCCAACGCCGGGCCTCGCCGGTGAGACCGTCATCCGACATCGCCGTGCCGCCCGCCTTCCCGACCGGCGTGGGCGAGGTGAGCGGGCTCATGCGCAGCCATGACTGGGATGCGACGCCTCTCGGCCGGCCTGCCGGCTGGCCGCCGGAACTGCGTGCGGCGGCTGGGCTGATGCTGCATTCCCGGCAGGCGATGTTCATCGGCTGGGGGGCGGAGGTCACCTTTCTCTACAACGACGCCTATGTCGAGATTCTCGGCACCCGGCATCCCGATGCGCTTGCACGGCCGATGGCGCAGGTATGGCCGGACGCCTGGCCGCAGGTGCAGGGCTTCGTCCGCCAGGTCCTGGGCGGCGAAGCCCTAAGGCACGAGAACTGGACGGTGCCGCTGGAACGGAACGGTCATCAGGAGGACGCCTACTTCACATTCTCCTATACGCCGATCATGACCATGGACGGCGCGGTCGGAGGCTTCCTCTGCATCGTGACCGAGACGACGGCGGCGGTGCTGGCCCAGCGGCGAATGGCCTTCCATGTGGAACTGGAGCACCGTCTGCGGGAGCTGTCGGATCCGCTCGATGTGGTGGTCGCGGCGGCGGCGGCGATCGGGCGGCATCTCGGCGCCAGCCGCGTCGGCTATGGCCGGATGGACGATGGCGAGCGCTTCTTCACCACCGAACGCAACTGGACCGACGGAACGGTGCAGTCCCACATCGGCACGCATGACCTGATGGGCTTCGGAGAGCCCGTCCTGACGGCATTGCGCAAGGGGGAGACGCTGGTCATCCACGACGCCACCCGCGATCCACGCACGGCGGCGCCGGACCTGCGGGCGGCCTTCGACGCCCTGGAATTCGCCGCGGTCATCACCGCCAGCCTCGTGAAGCAGGGGCGGATGGTCGCCGCGCTCTATGTGCACAACCGGACCCCGCGGCGGTGGCGCGACGACGAGATTGACCTGGTCAGGGAGGTGGCGGAACGCACCTGGTCGGCGGTGGAGCGCGTGCAGGCCGAAGCCGAGCTGCGCCGCGCCAACCGCCAGCTTCGGGCGGAGGGGGAGCGGTTCCGTGCCCTTTTCCGGCAGGCGCCGGGGTTCATGTATGTCTGGCGGGGTCCCGACCATGTCTTCGAGATGGCGAACGACGCCTATTTCGACCTGATCGGCTGCCGCGACATCATCGGGAAGCCGGCGCGGCAGGCTCTGCCGGAAGTGGTCGGGCAGGGATTCTTCGAACTGGCCGACCATGTCTATGCCACCGGCGAACCGTTCGTCGGCGAGGGGATGCGCGCGAGGCTGGCGCGGCGGCCAGGGGAACCGCTGGAGGACAGATTCGTCACGTTCGTGTTCCAGCCCATCCGGGATGACCGGGGCCAGGTCACGGGCATGTTCGTCCAGGGCAACGACGTGACCGGGATGAAGCGCACCGAGGACGCGCTGCGCGAAAGCGAGCAGCGGCTGCGCATCGCGCAGGATGCCGGCGGGGTCGGCACCTTCGAACTGCGCGAGGACGGGATGCTGGCGGTGTCGCCGGAATTCTGCCGGCTTTGGGGTGTCGAGCCGCGGCCTCTGGTTCCCCTCGAGGAACTGGTCACCCTGATCCATCCGGCCGACCGGCCATCCCTGCCGACGCTTCAGCCCGGCCGCGTGCCGGCGGAAGGGTTGGGCTATGTCGAATACCGCATCCTCAGGCCCGGCAGCGGTCCCGGCAGTGGTGAGGCGCGCTGGATCGCCCGGCGCGCGCAGGCGATCACTCATGCCGGGCTGCAGGGGGAAGGGGGCGTGACGCGGGTGCTCGGCGCCTGCTACGACATCACCGACCGCAAGCGTGCCGAGGAGGCCCTGCGCGAACTGAACGCGACGCTGGAACAGCGCGTGGCCGACCGGACCGCCGACCGCGACCGCATGTGGCGGCTGTCGACCGACATCATGCTGGTCGCGCGCTTCGACGGGACCATCACCGCGGTCAACCCGGCCTGGACCGCCCTGCTGGGCTGGCAGGAGCGGGAGTTGCTGGGAACGGTCTTCCTCGATTACGTCCACCCCGAGGACCGGGAGGCGACGGGAGCCGAGGCGGGCCGGCTGGAATCGGGCCTGACCACCATGCGGTTCGAGAACCGCTATCGCCACAAGGACGGATCCTACCGCTGGATTTCCTGGACCGCGGTTCCCGACGACCGCTTCATCCACGCGGTCGGCCGTGACGTGACCGCGCGCAAGGAGTCCGAAGCCGCCCTGCGCCGGGCCGAGGAGCAGCTGCGGCAGGCGCAGAAGATGGAGGCGGTCGGCCAACTGACCGGCGGGGTCGCCCACGATTTCAACAACCTGCTCCAGGCGCTCAGCAGTTGCCTGACCATGATCGGCCGCCGCACCGCGGAGCCGCGGGTGGCGCCGCTGCTGGAGGCGGGAATGCAGGCGGTGGACCGCGGCAGCAAGCTGGTCCAGCAATTGATGGGCTTCGCCCGCCGCGACAGCCTGCGCCCGGAACCCATCGACCTGCGCGACCGGGTTCTGGGCATGGCCGGCCTGCTGGAGCGCGCGCTGCGCGCCGACATCCGGGTCGAAACCCGCTTCGCCCCCGAGCTTCGTCCGATCGAGGTCGATCCGACCCAGTTCGAGCTGGCGCTGATCAACATGGCGGTGAACGCGCGCGACGCAATGCCCCAGGGCGGCAGCCTGACCATCGCGGCGGAAAACGCCACGCTCGAACCCGGCAACCCCACTGGCCTGGAGGGCGAGTTCGTGCGCCTGTCGGTCAGCGACACCGGGACCGGCATGCCGCCGGAGGTGATCGCCAAGGCCTTCGACCCATTCTTCACCACCAAGGAGGTCGGCAAGGGTTCCGGCCTCGGGCTGGCGCAGGTCTATGGGCTGGCCCGGCAGGCGGGCGGCACCGTCTGGATCGACAGCCGGCCGGGGCAGGGCGCCACCGTCACGCTTCTTTTGCGCGCCTCCGCCCAGGTGCCGCGGGTGACCGCCCCGCCGGCCCGCATCGCGATCCAGCGCCGGGATGCCGCCCGCGTGCTGATGGTGGAGGATGATCCGGTCGTCGCCTCCTCCGTTTCGGCGGCGCTGGAGGATGCCGGCTGGATCGTCCTGCGCGCCACCACCGCGGACGAGGCGCTGCCGATGCTGGCCGGCGGGGAGCGCATCGACCTGCTGTTCTCCGATGTCGTGATGCCCGGCCGGTTGAGCGGCATCGACCTCTGCCGCGAGGCGATCGCGCTGCGTCCCGGCCTGCCGGTGGTGCTGACGACCGGCTACAGCGAGGACGTGGCGCGGGCCGAAGGCATCCGGATGCTGCCGAAGCCCTACCGCATCGACAACCTGCTGCAAGTCTTGAACGAGGCGCTGGCCGGAGCGACTCCGTCGGCTGAAATGGCCTAGGCGCCTCCGGCACCATTCCCGACCCTGCGGTGCCACTGGTCTTCGTAGCGCCGGCGTTCCGCCGCGGCGGATGGGTCGCTGCCCATGGCGAAGGTCCAATAGCCGATCTGGAAGGCGATGTAGCAGGGCAGGAGGAATTCCAGCAGCCGCCGGTCCAGCCCCGCTGCCGCGTCCACAGCACCGCACAGGCCGCGGGCCTGCGCATCGGACAGGTCGAATTCCACGATGCCGCCGGCCACGTCCCAGGCGATGTCCTGGCAGCCGATCAGGTCGTGGGCGGCGGCATGGTCCAGTGCATCGGCCTTCATCAGGCGCCCATCCGGCAGCCGCAGCCATTCCCAGCGATGCAGCCGGTTGTCGGTGACCACGCGCCGTACGGCGGCCTCCAACTCGGTAAGCCCGTCCGGCGTCCAGCGATCCAGCACTGCTGCGGCATCCAGGCCCAGCGCCTCCGCGACGTTGGTGCGTGCCATGGCCAGCAGGCCGGGCAGGGGGGCGCCGGAATCCGCAGGGGCCGGCAGGTGCCGGGCGCGGAAGGCGAGATAGTCGGCGAGGCGGTCCACCATGTCCGGCATGACGTCGGCAAGCGGGCGAGTCAGCGGACGGGTGCCCTCCAGCCAGCGTTCGGCGAGGAAGCCATGGCGCAAACCCGCCGGTTCGGCGGTGAAGCCCGCAGCGTGGAGCAGGCGGGCGCGTTCAAGCGCATTCTCCCCGGCACGGCCCAGGCCGGCGAACTTCAGCAGCCAGGGGCCGCTGCCGGTGCGCAGGAGGAATTTCCGGCGTTCCTGCTGTGGATTGGCCGGCAAGGCGCCTGTGGAATCGTGCAGCCGCCGCCATGCCCCGCCCGACAGGTCTTCCAGGGGCGCCAAGGCCGGGCCAAGCAGATCCTCGAACCAGCATTCCAGCGGTGGGAACGGCCCTTCGCCCGAGCGGAACAGTGAATCGAAATCGACGACCGGGCGCGCTGCGGCGGCCCAGCGCCGGCGGTGCGGCTCTGACGCCTGGGGGCCCAGGTCGCCGCAATGGCCGGGCAGGAAGGCGATCCTGTCTGCGCCGACCCCCTGTGAGTCCAGCCAGTCGGCCACCGCGCCGAAGGAACTGCCGGACAGGCCCGGCCCTTCGTCCACGATGACGTAGGTGGCCTTGGGGTCGGCAAGCATCCTGGCACGGAGGCGGTTGGAGATCCGCAGTTCCCGCCGGAACGGATGCCCCACCGGGCGCAGCGTTATCGGTGGACAAGACTTCAGCGCCACTGCCGCCATGGCCGCCAGTCCGGTGCCGATGCTGCGCAGCCCGATCACCATGGAGGCGTCGGCGAACCGCGGCGGCAATCTCGCTGCGGCTTCCAGATAGGCTTCCGGATAAAGGCTGTAGAAGGCATAGCCCTCGGCGCGCCGCATGCGGATCAGGTCCGGCAGGGGAAAAGCGGCCAAGCTTTCCAGAGGGCGCGGGTCGAGCGGAACCGTGGCTTCCCGCCGCTCCACCGGCCGCCAGGACCCGGCGACCCGTTGTGCGAGAGCCATGACGAGCGCCATGGCCGCCTGCTGCAACGGCGTGCAATCATCCTCGCCGGTGCTGTGGAATTCCGAGTCGGCGAGCCCCTGCGCCAGTTCCCCCGCTTCGATGAACAGCGTTGTCAGGGCACCGTGCCGTTCCGCTCCGGGGGCGAGGCGGTCGGCATCGGCAAGCCCCTGTTTCAGCCGTGCGATGGTGCGGCGTGGATCCTCGCAGGTGTCCTGGTCGCCGTAGACCAGCATCGCTCACTCCCCTCCGGCCGCGGTCACCAGGTCGGGAAGAACAGCAGCAGCAGGGCCATGACCGCGAGGATGCCCAGAATCGTCCACATGGCGGGACGGCCCAGGCCCCGCGAGGTGCCGGCCTTCGGAAGTTCAGTGCCTACTTTCCGGAAATTGCCAGCCATCGTGTGCGCTCCTGAATGTGTCGATCTGTCGGTAATCAACAGGGCGGGGCCGGCAAAGTTGCCGGTTCCGGATGCGGTTCCCCATCCGGCGCAGGTTCCGCCAGGGTCTGCCGAACGAGGTCACCGGAGGCGCTTTCCGCTTTAACGCCAATGGGTTGATTGGAATTTGCGTTTTTCCCGCGGGTGGATGCGAAAAAACCACTTCCCAAGCGCACCGCCAGTGGGCAAACTCTACACAAGAAATAGAAAAGAAAGCACGGATACCACGAAAGAAGTTCGTGCAATTCAGGAGCTACCCAAGGAGACCCCCGCCATGTCGCTTCGCCGCCTGACCCTCCTTGCCGCCGGCCTGACGCTGGCCTGGCTGGGCGTTGCCGCCGCAGATTCCAAGGACGCGCTGCTGAACGTCTCCTACGATCCCACGCGGGAATTCTATGTTGAGTTCAACAAGGCATTTGCCAAGAAGTGGGAAGCGGAAACCGGCCGCGCCCTGACCGTTCGCCAGTCGCATGGCGGGTCCGGCAAGCAGGCGCGGTCCGTCATCGACGGCCTGGACGCCGACATCGTGACCCTGGCGCTGGGCTATGACATCGACGCCATCGCCGATGCCGGACTGCTGCCGAAGGATTGGCAGACCCGCCTGCCGAACAACAGCGCCCCCTACACCTCGACCATCGTGTTCCTGGTGAAGAAGGGCAACCCGAAGGGGATCAAGGACTGGAACGACCTGGTGAAGCCCGGCGTCCAGGTCATCACCCCGAACCCGAAGACCTCCGGCGGCGCCCGCTGGAACTATCTGGCGGCCTGGGCCTATGCCCTGCAGGCCAACGGCGGCGACGAGACCAAGGCCAAGGAATTCGTGTCGCAGCTGCTGAAGAACGTCCCGGTTCTGGACAGCGGCGCCCGCGGTTCCACCGTGACCTTCACACAGCGCGAGATCGGCGACGTGCTGCTGGCCTGGGAAAACGAGGCCTACCTGTCGCTGCAGGAATTCGGCGCCGACAAGTTCGAGATCGTGGTGCCCAGCCTGTCGATCCTGGCCGAGCCGCCGGTCGCCGTCGTCGACAAGGTCGTCGACCGCAAGGGAACCCGCAAGGTGGCCGAGGCCTACCTGCAGTTCCTCTACACCCGTGAGGGACAGGAGATCGCGGCCAAGAACTATTACCGTCCGCGCCTTCCGGAACTGGCGACCCAGTATGCGGGACGCTTTGCGGATGTTAAGCTGGTCACGATCGACCAATTCGGGGGCTGGCGTGCCGCGCAAGAGAAGCATTTCTCCGACGGTGGTGTCTTCGACCAGATCTTCCAGAAGGGGCGCTGACCCATGGTCGCCGCTGCCGACAGCGACGGCGCTCTGGCAGGAAAGGGGGGGGCGGTGACGGTCCGCGCCCCCGTTCCCCTCTTCCGGAAACCCAGCGTCATTCCGGGCTTCGGGCTGACGCTGGGCTTCACGCTCACCTATCTCGGCTTCATCGTTCTGATCCCCCTGGCCGCCCTGATCCTGCGCTCCAGCAGCCTTGGCTGGGGCGGCTTCTGGTCGGCGGTGACCACGCCCCGCGTGATCGCCGCGTTCGAGGTCAGTTTCGGCCTCTCCTTAGCCGCGGCGCTGACCAACGCGGTGTTCGGCTTCCTGGTGGCCTGGGTGCTGGTGCGCTACGACTTCCCCGGCAAGCGGCTGGTCGACGCGCTGGTCGATCTGCCCTTCGCCCTGCCGACCGCCGTGGCGGGCATCGCGCTCAGCGCGCTCTATGCGCCGAACGGCTGGCTGGGCAAGCCGCTGAACGAGCTGTTCGGCCTGAAGGTCGCCTTCACGCCGCTGGGCATCGCCATCGCGCTGACCTTCATCGGCCTTCCCTTCGTCGTCCGCACCGTCCAGCCGATCCTTCAGGACCTGCCGGCGGAGGAGGAGGAGGCCGCGGCCTCCCTCGGCGCCTCGCGCTTCCAGACCTTCCGCAGCGTGATCCTGCCGGCGGTCCTGCCGGCGCTGGTGACCGGCTTCGCGCTGTCCTTCGCCCGCGGCGTCGGTGAATACGGCTCGGTCATCTTCATCGCCGGCAACATGCCCGGCCTGACCGAGATCGTCCCCCTGCTGATCGTCATCAAGCTGGAGCAGTACGACTATGCCGGCGCCGCCGCGGTCGGCACGGCCATGCTGGGCGTCTCCTTCCTCATGCTCCTGATCCTCAACCTTCTTCAGCAGTGGATGAGGTCGCGCCATGCCCGCTGATATGCCCGCCGGTACCAGCATTTCCGCGCCGGCCTCCATCCCGGTGCCGCCCGCCCAATCGGCCCTGACCGAACCCGCCTGGGTCCGCGCCGCGCTGATCGGGGGAGCCCTGCTGTTCCTGGCGCTGTTCCTGCTGCTGCCCCTGGTGGCGGTGTTCGTGGAGGCGCTGCGCCGCGGCTTCGACGCCTACTGGACGGCGCTGATCGAACCGGACGCCGTCGCCGCGATCAAGCTGACGCTGATCGTCGCGGCCATCTCGGTGCCGGCCAACCTGGTGTTCGGCGTCGCCGCGTCCTGGTGCGTCGCCAAGTTCGACTTCCGCGGCAAGAACCTGCTGATCACGCTGATCGACCTGCCTTTCTCCGTCTCGCCGGTGATTTCGGGCCTGATCTATGTGCTGCTTTTCGGCATGAACGGCCTGTTCGGCACCTATCTGCGCGACATGGGCATCCAGATCATCTTCGCGGTGCCGGGGCTGGTGCTCGCCACCGTCTTCGTCACCTTCCCCTTCGTGGCGCGCGAACTGATCCCGCTGATGCAGGAACAGGGCTCCGACGAGGAGGAAGCGGCGCTGGTGCTGGGTGCGTCCGGCTGGCAGACCTTCTGGCGCGTCACGCTGCCCAACATCAAATGGGCGCTGCTCTATGGCGTGCTGCTGTGCAATGCCCGCGCGATGGGGGAGTTCGGCGCCGTGTCGGTCGTCTCCGGCCATATCCGGGGAGAGACCAACACGATGCCGCTGCATGTCGAGATTCTCTACAACGAATACAATTTCGTCGCCGCCTTCGCGGTCGCTTCGCTCCTGGCCATGCTGGCCCTGGTCACGCTGGTCGTGAAGACCGCGCTGGAGTGGCGATTCGGGGACGAGCTGGCGGCGGCCCGGCACTGATCGCCGGACTCTGGAGAGGAATACGCGACCCATGGCGATCCAGGTTTCAGGCATCACCAAGCGCTTCAACGATTTCATCGCCCTCGATTCCGTCGAGCTGGAGGTGAAGTCGGGCGAGCTTCTGGCCCTGCTCGGCCCCTCCGGCTCGGGCAAGACCACGCTTCTGCGGATCATGGCCGGGCTGGAAAGCCCCGATGCGGGCGGCCTTCTGCTGAACGGGGAGGAGGCGTTGGGGCTGAAGCCGCGCGACCGGCAGGTCGGCTTCGTCTTCCAGCATTACGCCCTGTTCCGGCACATGACCGTGTTCGAAAACATCGCCTTCGGGTTGAAGGTGCGGCCGCGCGGCCAGCGCCTGGGCAGCGCCCAGATCCGCCAGCGCGTGACCGAACTGCTGGAACTGGTGCAGTTGTCGCCCTTCGCCGGCCGTTACCCGGCGCAGCTGTCGGGCGGTCAGCGCCAGCGCGTGGCGCTTGCCCGCGCACTGGCCATCGAACCGAAGGTGCTGCTGCTGGACGAGCCGTTCGGCGCGCTCGACGCCAAGGTCCGCAAGGAGTTGCGGCGCTGGCTGCGCAAGCTGCACGACGACATTCACATCACCTCCGTCTTCGTCACCCACGACCAGGAGGAGGCGCTGGAGCTGGCCGACCGCGTGGTGGTGATGAACCAGGGCCGGATCGAGCAGATCGGCACCCCGGCGGAGGTCTACGACCACCCGGCCTCCGCCTTCGTCTACGAATTCCTCGGGCAGGTGAACCGCTTCGACTGCACGGTGGAGGGGGGGATCGCCCATGTCGGCGGCGGCGCCCTGACGATCCCGACCGAAGGCAGCGTGCAGGGACCGGCGGTGGCCTATGTCCGCCCGCACGACCTCGGCGTTACCCCGGCCTCGGCCGGTCCGGCGCGCATCTCCGGCATCCATGTCGTCGGCCCCGATGCGCGGATCGAGATCGATCTCGCCGGTCTGGCGCTGGAGGCCGAGATGGACCGCGAGCGGCTAGCCACCCTCGGCATCGTCGCCGGCGACCGCTGCGCCGTGCACATCGACCGGGCGCGGGTCTTCGCCCGGTAAAGCTTTTGATTTTCCGTGCGATTTACGCTTCAGATGATTCCGTCTGAAGCGATCGCGCTTTAGTCGGCGTTCTTCTGCTCGGCCAGCGCCCGGTAGTTGCCCTCGCGATAGGCCTTCAGGCTGAGGTCGACCGCGGCGGTCTCAACCCCGGCGCTGCGCAGCACGAGGCCGGCGAGCTGCAGGCTGGCCTCCATGGTTTCAGGCACGATGGCGGTCGCTCCCGCCCCGGCCAGGGCGGCGCTTTGCCCCAGGTCATGGGCGCGGGCGATGATCGGCAGCGTCGGGGCCGTGGCGTGGATCGCCTCCACCGCGCGGTGGGCGGCATCCGGCCGGTTCAGCGTGATGACGGCTGCGCGCGCCCGTTCGATTCCGGCGGCCCGCAGCACGCTCCCCTGGCTGGCGTCGCCGTAATAGACGGGCAGCCCGTCATGCCGCGCCGCGGCGATGCGCTGCGGCTCCAGGTCCAGCGCCACATAGGCGATGTTGTGCTCGGTCAGCAGCTTGGCGACCGCCTTGCCGACGCGGCCGTAGCCACAGATCAGCACATGGCTTTTCAGGTCGCTGGTCTCGATGCCGAAGGCCTCTGCCCCCATCCGGGCCTCGATGAACTGGGCAAGCCGCTGGGCCAGGGCGCCGATGGCCGGGGTCACCGCCATGCTCAGCGCGACCGAAGAGGACAGCAGCAGGCCGGTGTGACCGTCCAGCACCGACAGCCCGACCGCCTTGCCGATCAACACGAAGGCGAACTCGCCGCCCTGCGACAGGAGCAATCCGATCCGCAGCGACGTCGCCAGCCCCAACCCCGACAGACGGCAGAGCAGAAACAGCAACAGGCTCTTG
>NZ_CDRMUA020000002.1:450000-677500 GCF_977007025.2 Azospirillum largimobile | reverse complement strand
GGCCGCCGCCGCTTCCTCTTCCGTGGCGCCGCGGCCATAGGCGCAGAGCGCCAGGTCGAGCTTGTCGTAGGGCAGGGCGTAGTAGAACTCCTCCTGCGACTGCGGCAGGGTGTAGGTGTCGGTGCTGGGCGACTGGGCCTGGATTTCCGCCGGCAGGCCGAGATAGGCCGCCATCTGGTAGACCTGGGACTTGTAGAGGTGGGCGATCGGCTTCAGGTCGGCCAGACCGTCGCCGCCGCGCACGAAGAAGCCCAGTTCATACTCCAGCCGGTTCGGCGTGCCGAGCACGGCGTAGTTCAGGCGGTCGGCGTGGGTGTATTCGACCGTCTTGCGGATGCGCTGCTTCAGGTTGGTGGCGGCGACGACATCGAGATAGACGTCCACCGGCATGCGGCTGGTCTGGCGCTCCCCCTCCGGCGATTCGACGGTCAGGGTGAAGTAGTTGACACGGTCGGCGTCCAGCAGGTTGCCGGCCAGACCGATCTTCTGCTTCCAGCCCGGCCCGAATTCCGGGAACAGCCGGCGGATGGCGTTGTCGCGCCGCTCGTAGCAGCCGAGAGCCTCCAGCGGACCTGTGATGTTCTCCATCACCGGGGTGACGCCGAGATGCTCGCAGAGCAGGGTGCCGAGGCGGGTGCTCTTCGGCGAATTCTCCTTCTCCGGCATCAGGATGCACAGCACGCGCTCCGGCCCGAGGGCGCGGACGGCGAGCGTGGCGCAGACCGAGCTGTCGATCCCGCCGGACACGCCGAGCACGATGCCCTGGCGGCGCAGATCCTGGGCGACGATGCGTTGGATGGCGTCTTCGATCTCGCGCGCCGCGGCCGCGCAATCCAGATCGAGGGCCTTGGAGTCGAACGAGGAAAGGGCGTTCAGCATGGTCACGGTTCCCGATGGGGGTTGATGCATCGTCGGTCAAAAGTGTATCGCGGCGGTCAGGCCGCGGTGGGCTGGGGCGTGGCGGTCCGGGCGTTGCCGGCCAAGTCATCCAACGTCTGATCCTCCAGCACATGAATTTCGGCACGGTCCAGGGCGGCCCGCTGGTCGCGGATGCGCTGGGGAAGCTCGTCGTGGACGTAATGGGCCAGCAATTGCAGGGTCAGGGTGCCGACCAGCGCCATCTCCTCCCGCTCGCCGGCCATGCGGCCGTTCTGGCGGTGAGCCTTGTCGGCCAAAGCGGAGACGGCGTCGGCATCGGTCAGGCCGTAGCGGGCGAGCGCCTCCGGCGACAGCAGGTCGCGCACATAGTCCGGGGCGCCGTCGCCGAACAGGGCGGTGGTCATCGGCGCGCGGTAGGGGCGCTTCGGCCGCTGGAAGATCTCGGCCGGCAGGTGACGGGCGGCCAGCCGGCGCAGGGCCAGCTTGTCACGCAGCCCCAGCATCTTCACCCGGTCCGGCAGGGCGGCGCAGAGGTCGTCCACCGCCGGGTCGAGGAAGGGATAGCGGACCTCGATGCTGTTGGCCATGGCGACGCGGTCGCCCTGGGCCGACAGCAGGTAGGGGGTCATGAAGGAGGATATCTCCGCCCACTGGCTGCGGGCGAGCGGCGACCAGCGCGACCAGCCGTCCGGCAGATGGGCCGCCACATGCGCCTCGAAGGCGGCATCGTCGGCCGCAGCCTGGACGTCGGCGGACAGCAGGCGTTGCGACCAGGCGGTGTTCCGCCAGCGGGTGCGGTGGGCGTAGAAGGTCTCCTCCGTATCCATCATCCCGCGCTTGAAGAAGGCCTGCCACAGCGGGCTGTCCTTCTGGCCGTTGACGGCGGCGAAGGGATGGATGCGGCCCAGCAGCTTGGGCCGCGCCTTGCTGCCGGGCTGGCGCGCCCAGAAGCGGCGGACCTTGTCTTCCTTGAAGATGTCGTAGCCGGCCAGCCACTCGTCGGCGCCCTCGCCGGACAGCACCACGCGGATGCCGCTCTCGCGCACCAGACGCGACAGCAGGAAGAGCGGGGCGGGGGCGGTGCGGACCAGCGGCGTCTCGCCGTGGCGGATGACGTCGGGCAGAGCGGCCTGGATGTCCTGCGGGCTGCAGAGGATGTCGTGATGCTCGGTCCCGACATGGCCGGCGACCAGCCGCTGCTGCGGCGTCTCGTCGAAGCCGGCATCGGTGAAGCGGACGCCGAAGCTGTGCATGTGGGTGGTGTCGAGCTTGCGGGCCAGCGCGGCGATCACCGAGCTGTCGAGCCCACCGCTGATGTAGACGCCGACCGGCACGTCGGCGCGCAGACGCAGGCGGATGGCGTCGAGCAGCTTCTCCTCCAGCCGGTCGGCCGCCTCGTCCAGCGACAGGTTGGCGAGGGATGGATCGGTGGCGAAGTCGGGCTGCCAGTAGCGGTCGACATGCAGGGCGAGCGTGGAGTCGATGCGGATGGCGGTGGCCGCCGGCACGCTCTCAACGCCTGCGAACACGCTGCCGTGCGGCGCGGTGCTCCAATGGGTGAAGACCTGGGCGAGGCGGGCGGGGTCGAATGCGGGCGTCACCCGGCCACCGCCGAACAGGGCCTTGGCCTCCGACGCGAAGACCAGATGGTCGCCGCGGCGGGCATAGAACAGCGGCAGGATGCCCAGCCGGTCGCGGACCAGCCACAGCTCGCGCCGCTTGGTGTCCCACAGGCAGATGGCGAACTGGCCGTTCAGCTTGGCCCAGGTGGCGGGGCCGTATTCCTCGAAGGCGTGGACGATCACCTCGGTGTCGGTCCGGGTGTAGAAGCGGTGGCCGCGCGCCTCCAGATCCCGCCGCAGTTCGATGTGGTTGAAGATCTCGCCGTTGAAGCTGATCCAGAGGGTGCGGTCCTCGTTGTGGATCGGCTGGAAACCGCCGGCGAGGCCGACGATGCTGAGCCGCGCATGGGCAAGCCCGATCCGGTCGTCACGATAGAAGCCGTAGCCGTCCGGACCGCGGTGGCCCAGCATGGCGATCATGCGCTTCAGCTCGTCCAGACCGGGCGGTTCGGCACGCGATCCTGCGAGAACTCCGGCGACACCACACATGAGCGTGCTCTCTGTCCTGGGGTGGGTGTTGGTGGTGGTGTTCTGTGTAGGGGAGGTTAGACCCCCACCTAGCCTCCCCCGCTGGGCGGGGGAGGGACTGCCGCTGTTTTCCAGATCAGGGGCTGCCCCCCTCCCCCGCCCAGCTCTCGCACAAAGCTCCGCTTTGTGCTGACGCGGCAGGCGGACCATAGGTCCGCTGAGAGCGGGGGAGGGTTAGGGTGGGGGTCTCTGCCCGCATCTCCTCCACCAGTTCCGCCCGCCGGATCTTGCCGGAGTCGGTCTTCGGCAGGCTGTCGCGGAACTCGATGAATTTCGGCACGAGGTGGCTTTCCAGCCGGCCGCGGCAGTGCTGGCGGATCGCCGCCTCCGACAGGGACGCACCGTCGCGCGGGACGAGGAAGGCCTTGACCGCCAAGCCGTCGGCATCGTCGGGGACTCCGATCACGCAGGCCTCCAGAACGCCGTCCAACTCGTACAGTGCGTTCTCGACTTCCCGCGGGCTGACCTTTTCGCCGCGGCACTTGAACACGTCGTCCTTGCGGCTGACGAAGTAGAGGTGGCCTTCGGCGTCCTGGGTGAAGAGGTCGCCGGTGAACAGCAGCGTCTCGCCCCGGGGACCGCGGCGCAGGCGGCGGGCGGTCTCCTCCGGCCGGTTCCAGTAGCCGCGCATCACGTTGGCGCCGCGCACCACCAGCTCGCCCATCTGGCCGGGGGGAAGGCGGTTGCCCTCCTCGTCGGCGACGAAGGCCTCGCAGTTGGGGATGGCGCGGCCGACGGAGGCCGGCTTCGCGTCGAGTTCGGCGGGGCTTAGCGTGCTGATGCGGGTGCAGCACTCCGTCATGCCGTACATGGAATGGAAGACGGCTTGCGGGAACCGCTCGCGCAGACGGCGGAGATGGGCGGCCGGCAGCGGCGCGGCGGCGTTGGTCAGATAGCGCAGGCAGTCGAGATCGGCGGTCTTCGCCGCATCCAGCCCCAGCAGGGTGGAGAAGACCGTCGGCACGCCGGGCAGGCCGGTGACCCGGTGCTGGACCATGCGCTTCAGCGTTTCCATCGGGAAGGCGAAGGAACGCTCCAGCACCAGGGTAAAGCCGACGCGGATCCC
Source organism: Azospirillum largimobile (assembly GCF_977007025.2). Lineage (NCBI taxonomy): Bacteria > Pseudomonadati > Pseudomonadota > Alphaproteobacteria > Rhodospirillales > Azospirillaceae > Azospirillum > Azospirillum largimobile. Next base: position 673,405 of record NZ_CDRMUA020000002.1, on the reverse strand, counting down.
GGTCATAACCTGGGACAGGCCATAGCCGAAGGTCAGCGGCAGGACGCACATGACCACGTCGTCGGGCGTGTTCTCCAGATAGGTCGAGATGGCCCAGCTGGTGTTGACGTAGTTGGCGTGTGTCAGCATCACGCCCTTCGGCCGCCCGGTGGTGCCGGAGGTGTACATGATCGCCGCCAGATCCTGGTCGATCAGACCGGGATCGACCGGCTGGCGGTGCTGGCCCGCCACCGCGTCGGCATAGAGGAGCCCCGCCGCACCGGCCGGAAGGCCGGCGCCGACCCACAGGACGGCCGGCGGCGTTTCCACCGCCTCCAACGCCGGCAGGACCTGCCGGGCCAGCGCCGCCGGTGCGATCAGGACCCGGACGCCGGCATCGGCCAGCAGGTAGGTCAGCTTGTCGGCCTTGGTGGACGGATTGACGGGGACGAAGACGCCGCCGGCCTTGAGGGTGGCGAACAGGCCGGCGACATACTCGATGGAGTTCTCCAGCATCACCGCGACGCGGTCGCCGCGGGCGATCCCCGCCGACTGGAGCGCGCAGGCGACGGCGTCGCTTTCACGATCCAGCTCGGCGAAGCTGCGGCGGGCATCCCCGGCGATCAGCGCGGTGCGGTCGGGATCGCGCCGGGCCGTGTCGGTGAGGAACTGGTGAACCAGATGGGCCATGGTGAGGATGTCCTTTTTGCCTTTGCCCGTCTTCTTGGCCGCGCCCGTCTTGGCCATGTCCGTCTCGGCCATGTCCGCTTTGGCCGCTTCCGCCGTCGTTCCCGCGGGGTCAGGCGGCGTTGCGGAGTTCCTGCTTGCGGCCGACGAAGGCGGCGATGCGGTCCACGGATTCCAGGTTGTCGGCGATCATGTCGTCGTCATCGACGGCGATGCCGAAGCGCTCTTCCAGGAAGGCGACGACGTGCATGATGCCCGTGCTGTCGATGATCCCCGACTCCAGCAGGGATTCGCTGTTGTCGAAGCCGGAGTCCTTGCCGAGCAGGAAGTTCTCCACGATGAACGCGCGGATTTCCGGCAGGGCGGGAGCGGTCAGGGTCGTGTCGGTCAGGGTGGCGGTCCGCATGTCTCTGAAAACTCCTGCTGGGTTCGGTCGACTTGGGTTGCGTCGCAAAAGGGGTTCTGTGGCAAAGAGGGTTCGGTCGAAACCGGGTCCTGGGGCTTCGTAGGGACTGTCCGGGGGCGGGTTCCGGCTGACCCCCTGCGTGCTGTCCTTTCGTCGTTCCGGCCTTCGATTTCGCATCAGCGTGATATGCAATTTTATTGTGACGATCGCGCTGCTTTGCGAGGGATCAAAGGATAGGAGTGCCTTGAAGTCTGTGGTTAGCCACTCTGTTGTCTGGTTATAGGGCTAGATGACGGTGTCCTGACCTTTGGCGTGCGAAAGTAATTGGCGGTCATACGCCTGCAGACTTGGGCTTCGCCATCGGCCCCGACCATCCGGACATGACCTCTCCGGCCTCGGCGCCGCCGGTGCCGCCCTTGCGCTTGCGCAGCCAGGCGGGAATGCCGGTCAGCTGCACGCTGAGCCATTCCACCGTCGCGTCATCGGACACCGGGAACGCCTTCAGCCGCAGGGGATCGGTGGAGGCGTCGTTCCAGCCGGGATCGATGGTGCGCGCGGTCCGGTAGCCGGCGCGGCGGATCTCCTCGACCTCGCGGTCGCTGAAATCGCCGTTGGGGAAGGCGAAGTGGCGGCAGGGCCGGCCCAGAGCCTCCTCCAGCTCGGTGCGGCACAGCGCGATCTCGTCGGCGCAGCGGCCGTCGTCGCATTGCAGGAGGATAGGGTGGGTGCGGGTGTGGGCGCCGTAATCGGCGACGTCCGTCATCCGCGCGATCTCGTCCCAGGTCATCGCCTGGCGGTCGGAGCCGTCGCGGTCGGGGTCGTTGCCGGCCTCCGCCAGCAGGCGGCGGCGTTCGGGATCGGGCACCCGCTTCAGCCGTTCCACCCCGATGCCGTCGGCGGCGGGGGTCTTCCACCAATAGGGGCGGGCGGTGCCGACGATCTGGCTGCAGAGATAGATTGTCGGACGCAGGTCGAATTCGCGGAACACCGGCGCCAGTTCCGTGTTGTTCCGATGACCGTCGTCGAAGGTGATCACCAGCGGATAAGCGGGCAGCTTGTCCCACCGGCCGGTTTCCATCGCGGTCGCCACCGCGTCCAGCGTGGTGAAGCCATAGTGCTTCGAATACCACCGCATATGCTCGCGCAGCACCTCCGGGGTCGGGTCGTGGTAGACGACGATCGTGACCCCGTGGCGCGCCTTCAGGAACCGCTGCATCGCACCGAACCCCGACCAGCGCACCAGATTGGCGATGGCGTTCTTCATGGTGCATACCCTCCTTCTTGTCGATGCCCCCGGTCCGTGCCGGGAGACCCGATCTCCGGGCCGGGGGCAAGGCTGGACACGTCGCTTCAGCCGGTCGTGCTCTTGGAGTGGCCGGTCGGCCCGGAGGCCGGCACCGGCCCCGCCGGGACGGCGGGTGTCGTGCTCAGGCTGCCGCGGGCGTTGCGGCGGTAGATTTCCAGCAGCCGTTCGCGGAACACCACGACGTCGAACTGGCGTTCCCACCGCGCGCGGGCGCCGGCGCCGAGGTTGCGGCGCAGGGTGCGGTCGTCGATCACCCGCGACAGCGTGTCGGCCAGCGCGGCGACGTCGCCCGGCGGCACCAGCAGCCCGGTCTCGCCGTCGGCGATGGCGTCGGGAACGCTGCCGACCGGGGTGGCGACGATGGTCAGACCTTCCGCCATCGCCTCCAGCACCGACATCGGCAGGCCTTCGAACATCGAGGGCTGGACCAGCACATGGGCGTTGGCCAGTTCGCGCCGGCAGCCGGTCTGATCAAGCCAGCCGGTGAAGGTCACGCGGTCGGCGACGCCCAGTTCGGTCGCGAGGCTGCGGTAGGTCTCCAGGTCGCCGTCGCCGGCGATGGTGACCTGCCAGTTGCGGTCGCGGCAGGCGGGGGACGCCAATGCGTTCAGCAGGACGTCGATGCCCTTCAGCTTGATCAGCCGGCCGAGGAACAGCAGGCGCACAGGACCGGAGAAGCCGTCCTCCGCGTCGTCGCGGACGGGGGGCTTCACCGGGCCGGGAACTGCGTTGTGCAGCAGGGTGGTGCGCTGGCGCGCCTCCGGCCCGAAGGCCTCGGCCACCCAGTCGCGCCAGAATTCGCCCAGCACGACGATCTCGCTGGTCATCGCCATCATGCGGCGGATCGCCCAGCGCATGATCGGGCTGGAGTCCTTGAAGTGCTTCGGGAAACGCCCGCCATGCAGGTGCAGGACGACCGGCACGCCGAAGGCGCGGGCCATGGCGATCAGGATGCCCTTGCGCAGGACGCTGCCATATTCCGCCATGTGGATGTGGACGAGATCGGCTTTTCCGGCGACGAAGCAGCCGGCGAGGCGGGCGGTGGCCCGTGCGAAGTAGAGGGGCATCAGGTGGAATTTGCCCGGACCGTAGCTGTCGACCACCTCGAACTTCACATCCGGGCAGTTCTGCCGGAGATCGGTCGTGAAGTTGTCGACCACACGGCCCATTCCGCCTTTCTCCTGGGTACCGCCGGGGGAGACGATGTAAATCATGTCCACTCCTGATCCTTTCCCTGCCCGCCTTTCCTCTTTCGCGTCCCGGCATTTTGCCGTGTGACGTCCGTCCTTCGACGGCTGCGGCGGGCTTGTTTTGTTTTCGGCCTCTATCCCTTTTGCCTGTCGGTCAGGCGCCGGAGAACTGCAAGCTGTGGTGCGGCCGATCGGCTGCCGCCGGTTGGAATGTCCCGCGGCCGGAGGCCGGGCGACATGCAGGTGCAAGTTTACGCGATGCCGCACCCGCACGCTGTGGAGCGACCGAACGGGTTGGCCTGCCGGTATGGTTACCCAACCTGTGCATGTACAATCTCCATTCCGGTTATATGCTTCCTGATTGTTTCCTACCCCGATCACCGAACCGGAGGCGGGTCGCCGTCACCTCCGTTTGGAGGCCGTGGCGGCCGATCCGGCCAGCTTGTCCAGTTCCCCCGACAGCTCGGTTCCGCTGCGGTCGAGCTCCTGGTAGATGGCCAAAAGGGACTTGGCGTAGGCATCGATCACGAACTGCTTCAGGAAAAGCCGGCGCCCCTGCTCCGCCAGGCGGCTGTAGAGCGCCGAGTCGCTGCCGACCTCCACGATCGCGCCGGCCAGGGCGGCGGCGTCGTTGACCGGGATGATCCGCGCGGTCTCGCCATCGGCCAGCACCTCCGGGATCGAGCCGACCGGGGTGGTGATCACCGGCAGCTGTGCCGACAGCGCCTCCAGGATCACCATCGGCAGACCTTCATGGGTCGAGGGCAGCAGAAGCATGTCGTGGGAGCGGATGTGGGCGTGCGCCTCCTCCCGGCCGATCCAGCCGAGGAAGCTGCACTCCTCAGCCACCCCCAGTTCCGCGGCCATGGCGCGGTAGCCGTCCACGTCGCCGCCGCCGCCGATGGTGACCCGGAAAGGCTGGCCACGCTCCTTCAGCAGGGCGCAGGCGCGCAGCAGGGTGCCGATGCCCTTGCGTTCGGACAGGTTGGCGAGCACCAGCAGGGACAGGACGGCCCCCGGTTCCGGCGGCCTGCGCGGACCCAGATCGGCACCGACGTCGGGCACGGCGTTGTAGAGCACCCGGATCTTGCGGGGGTCGGTGCGGACCGACTGGACCAGATAGTCCCGCCAGTTGTCGCCCAGAACGACGACCCGGCCGCAGCGGTTGAACAGCCAGCGGCTGATCGCGCGGGCGAAGACGCCGCCTTCGAAATATTCTACGAAGGACGCGCCGTGCAGATGGACGACGGTGGGGCAGGACAGCAGCCCGGCCACCGTCTGCACCGCCGCCTTGCGCAGGAAGCTGGCGCGCTCCGACACGTTGATGTGCACGACCGACGCCCGGCGGCGGACCAGGATCCAGGCCATCCGCGCCAGGGTTAAGCCGAGGTAGAAGGGTGACAGCAGAACGCTCCCGGTGCCGCGGGTGTCGAGGATGATCGATTGGGTCGTCCCCGTCTTGTCGAACTGGTCGACCACATAGCCCGTCATGCGGCCGATGCCGCCGCCGCCGTCGAGCGCACCCGGCGTCGCGAAGACGACCACGGTGCGCTTGGCCGTTTCCGGCTGGCGGCTGGGGGCACGGCTGTCGTTGATGCTGTCCATAGGCGTCAGGGTCCTTTTTCCGGCTCAGGCAGCGTCGGACGCGGAGAACAGGGCTTGGCGCAGCCGGCGTCGCAGTCCGACGGGCATCAGCGAGTGCATGGTGAAGGTGGCGAGCGCCATCGGCGTCGGCTGCCCGTCGCGTAAGGCGGAATTCAGGATTCTCCAGCGGGTGCCCGCGGTGCGTGCCGCCTGCTCGCCGCCGGTCGCCTGGAGGAGAAGGCTGGCGTAGGCGCGTGGGGAGAGGTGGTTGCGCATCTCCTCCGCCCATTCCAGCGCGTGGTTGATGTTGTGGCAGGTCGACAGCGTGACCCGGTTGTTCTCCTCGGTGTAATGGACGGCCATCACGTCGGGGATATGGATCAGCGCCACGCCGTCGATCCGGCCGCAGGTGATCAGCCATTCCCAATCGTCGAAGCGGGACTTGGGAACGGGATTGCGCAGCAGCAGCGCCTTGGGCGTCAGCAGGGTCGTGGTGGGAGCGAAGGTCTCGCCCTTGAACAGCCCGCGGCGGACGAACAGGTAGTCGCCGATGGCGTCTGCGGGCGTCGACAGCCGGCGCGGCCAGGCGAAGGTGCCGCGGGCGGTCACCACCTGACAGCGGCAGCTGATGATGGGGAAGCGGACGTCGGCCGGGCGGGCCGCCATCTGCAGCTCCACCTTCTCGGGCATCCAATGGTCGTCGTCGTCGAGGAAGGCGATCCAGTCGCCCCGCGCGCTGCGCACGCCGATGTTGCGGGCCTCCGCCGCGCCGTGGTTCGTCTCGAGTTCCATCACGGTCAGCCGCGGATCGGCCAGCGTTGCCAGATGGGAGGCGGTGGCGGGATCCGGGCCGTCGATCACCACGATCACGTCGAGGTCGCCGTAGGTCTGGTCCAGGGCGCTGCGCACCGCCCGCATCACCATGTCCGGACGGTTCCGCGTGGGGATGACGACGGTGACCTGCTCGTTGGGCGCCGCCTCGTCGTTGGCCGCCTGTTCGCCGGGCCCTTGCTTGCCGGCCCCTTGCTTGCCGATTGCCGGACGGTTGAAGCTTGCCGGCTCGTTCTTCTGGCTCATGGGTCTGCCTTCGGTCGAAGGAAAATGGGAAAGGTCGCTGGTGACGTGGCCTTGTGCAGGCCGGATGTTCGAAGGCCGGATGCGGCGGCTAGAGCCCCCGGCTCTGGGTGGCGTAGGCCGGACCCATGCCCGAGGGGTTCATCCCGGCCGGGGCATGCCCGTGCAGTCGGGCCCGTTCCGCGGCGCGGTCGTTCAGCAGCCGCTGCCAACGGCTCTGCTGAACCAGACGGACCACGGCGACGGTGGCGATCACCCAGTTCATGGAATGGCGCTCGGCGAACACGCTCTCGGACACCGACACCGCCAGCAGGGCGCAGCCGACGGCGAAGGTCCAGGCGGCCTCGGGCCGGCTGTTGCCGTAGCGGGCGGCGAAGAAGCCCTGGAACAGCAGGCGGCAGAGCAGCGCCAACACCAGCGCCACGCCCACCAGCCCGAGGTCGAGCGTCAGCTCCAGCCAGCCGCTGTGGGCCGACGTGATGCCCCAGTCGCGGGTGAAGCTGGACCCAGGACCGTTGAAGCCGAACCAGTAGGCGGCATAGCCGTAGCCCTGCAGCGGACGCTCGCCGACCGAATGGACGATGTGCTCCCACAGGACGGTGCGTCCGGTCAGGGTGGGGTCGCGGCCCAGAGCGTAGAGCACGTCGTACCAGAAGGTGGCGCCCGCCGTGACCATGATGACGAGCAGCGCCAGCAGCAGCGCCATGGTGGGGGCGAAGTTGCGGATGCTGCCGCGCAGCATGGTGGTGGACAGCAGCGCAACCGACACCAGGATGGAGGTGATCAGGCCGGTGCCCGACCGGCTCATGACGATCAGCAGCATCGCCAGGATCATCAGCGGCCGGGTGACCCAGCGGCTCTGCTCCTTCTGCCAGTCCAGCCAGACCAGGGCCAGGATCAGCCAGACCATCATGCGTCCGGTCACGTTCTTCTGGAAGAACACGCCCTTCCAGGCGCCGACATGCTGTGCGCTGTCCAGCCCGATCTCGGGCATCGCGAAGATCATGAAGTAGGAGACGAACATCAGCGCCGACAGCCCGACCACGATCAGCCGCATGATCTCCGGGAAGCGGAACCGCAGGCCGAGCCAGATGCCGAACACCGTGGTGAACAGGAAGGCGATCGACCGGCGCAGCGTCACGTCCGGGAACAGGGACCACAATGCGGTCAGGAAGGCGAAGGCGATCATCGCCGTCAGTGCCGGGCTGGCGAAGGGAATCTGGAAGGCGATCGCCGGCCTAAGCGCGATCGCCGCAAGCAGCAGGACATAGATGCCGCCGTAAAAAACCGTGACCCCGGCCGCTTCCAGGTCGCCGGCCAGCGGGTCGCCGCCGGTCAGCATCAGCGGAAGCACCGAGCCCCCGAAGGCCATGATGCCGATGACGGCGATGCTTTTTTCCAGAAAATCGAGGATTTTCATCGGCTTTCCCTTAGGCTGCCGTACCGGGTTCGGCTTTGCAGCACTGAAGATGCGATTGCCACCCCCCATCTCGTAGCCGGGCGGTGGCATTAGACCGAAGGAGGCCGTGCCCGAAAGGGGTAGCCGGAATCGCGTTTCCCGCTCCCGTTACCGCCCGAAAAAGGGAATGGACCCTAAGCATTTTCAGGAACGGCGCGGCATGGACGAAAAAAAGACCCCCGCGCGGGTGGCGCGGGGGTCCGGCTGGCATTCGGTCCGGGATGGCGGCGGCTTTACGAACCGTCGCCCTTCAGCACCATTACCGCGGTCTTGCAGAGGATGAAGAAGTCGAACAGCAGGCCGCAGTTGCGGACATAGAAGACATCCATCGACACGCGTTCCTGGAAGGTGGTGCGGTGGCGGCCGGACACCTGCCAGTAGCCGGTCAGGCCGGGACGGACGGTGCCGATCACCGCGGCGGAGTCACCCACCTCCGGCAGTTCCTTCGGCATGTAGGCACGCGGGCCGATCAGGCTCATGTCGCCCATCAGGATGTTCCACAGCTGCGGCAGCTCGTCGAGCGAGGTCTTGCGCAGGAAGCGGCCGAGCGGGGTGATGCGCGGATCGACCGTCAGCTTGTGGTAGGTCATGTACTCTTCGCGGGCGACCGGGTCGTTCTCCAGCAGCTGCTGCAGTTGCTCCTCGGCATCGACATGCATGGAGCGGAACTTCAGCAGGTCGAAGGTCTGCTTGCCGCCGGCCCAGCGCTTCTGGCGGAACATCACCGGGCCGGGGCTGTCCAGCTTGATGGCGACGGCGAGGCCCAGCATCAGCGGCGCCACCACGACCAGCAGGATCGCCGACAGCACGATGTCCATGGCGCGGCGGATGCGCAGGTAACCGGTCGGCGGACGGACGCTGACGCGCAGGGCCAGCGAGCCGTGGAGGTTGTGATAGGTCGCGTCGACGGCGCTGACATTGCCCTCGCCCAGCACGCAGTAGACCTGACGAAAGGGCAGGGTGCGGACCAGACCGGTCAGGTCGCTGCCGTGGCGTCCCATGTCGGCGACGATGGCGGCGGTGGCCTGGCGGGCGACTGCGGGCGATTTGGCCAGCAGTTCGACCGGACCCATCACCGGCAGGCCGGCGACGCGGGTCTGCCACAGGCTGTCGTCGTCGTCGACGAAGCCGACCGGACGCATGCCGAGCCAGGGCAGGCGCTGCAGCTTCTCGGCGATGGCGGCACCCTGCGGGCCGGCGCCGACGATCATCACCGGCGTGCGCCAGTCCAGCGCGCTGGACAGCAGCCCCTGGATCAGCAGCAGGTCCGCCACATAGGTGACGGCGAAGCCGAGCAGCGCGATCGACAGCGCTTCCACGAAGAAGGAGCGGAAGCCTTCCATCACGATGAAGGGGACGGCCAGGACGGCGCAGCACAGGAAGGCCGCCTGGAAGGTCCGCCTCGTCCGTTCCATGTAGTCGAAACGACCGAGGGTGTAGATGCCGAACACCGACTTCACCAGCGGCACCAGCATGAGGCCGGTGACCAGCGACCGCTGCCAGGCGGCGGCCTCCACCGGATCGATCAGCGGGTCGGTGCCGAGGAAATGGTTGAGCGTCCAACCCACCAGGGCGAGAACGAGGCCATCGGAGAGTGCCAGCAACAGCCCGGGGGCGATCGTCGGGAACGTCGCCTTCTTTGCCGAGGTCAGATCAATGACCGCTTCTGGGTCCAGTTTGCTCATCGCAGGTCCCGTGGTTGAAGGGAATGCCAGCCACCGCACGGCCATTCGTGCGGGTGGTCGCTCGTCATCAGCGTCTCTTAGGAAACGGCCCGTCTTTACTTTGCTGCGCCGCGAAGTCTGCAGAGGCGCATTTGTGTAAAGATCGCTCTTTCATGATTTTTGTCAGCCGATCCGCGGTTCGTTGAGGACGAATTAGGATGAGGAGGCGCAGGCAGCAACAGTGCATACGGACGTTGATTTCGCGTCCGCGATACCACCGGAGTTTCAAAGGGTGCGCACACCCGAATATTAATGGGGATACTTTTGGATGCTTTACCCGGCAGGGATAGCGTTTCGGGGTAAGGGCAAGGTGGTGCCGCACCCCTGTCGACACCTGAATGCACCGCGAATTGTGGGTAGGAGCGGGCTGTGGCCTCCCTCGACCGGTCGGATTGCCGGGGCGCGGAAGGGGGCGATCTCCAAACTTGCGGGGAGGGGTGTCCCCCCGGTTTTCCCGATGGAGGATGGTCAACGATTCCGAGCGAAGGCGTGGCGCGAACGCACCCTTGCCTGTTGCAGGGCGTAGGAGGCAGCGTGCCAGTCCGCCGGAAAGCCTAATCCGGAGGTCCGGTTTCTCTGGCGGGTCCGCTGACCGAAGCCGTGGTGACTAGCACCGAAGAGTGCCGCCGTCGCTTCAAGGCCGAATTGACGCTTTCCGGACCGCCGCCGAGATTTGGCGCGGTCCTTTCCCGCGCTCCATTCCCGTTGTGCGCCTGTGTGATGCACCGGACGCCGCCTACCCATCCCGAGCGGGACCGGGGCGAGCGGGGCCGGGGAGGGACGGTGGGTAACAGGGGGCGAAGGAAACCGGATGGCTCTCGAAGCTGGCACCATCATCAAGCATGGCTGGATGTTCATGGTGGCGAATGTGGTCAACCGCGCCGCGGGACTGCTTCTGCTGCCGCTCTATGCCAAGGTCCTGTCACCGGCGGAGTTCGGCGTCTACGCCCTGATCAGCGTCGTGGGCGACATCGTCGCCGTCATGCTGATGATCGGAATGATCAACGCGTTCACCGTCGTCTATTTCGAACATTCGGACGATCGCGGCCGGTCCCGCGTGGTCAGCACGACCATGATCGGCCTGTGGGCCGCCTCGCTGGCCCTGCTGGCGGTGGCGCTGCCGGCCGGCTGGGGCGCCAGCGAGCTGCTGTTCGGCAGCCGGGACCAGGGACCGATCATCGCCTTCGCCTTTGCCGGCATCGCCTTCAGCGCGGTGTTCGAACTGGCGCTCGCCTATTACCGGGTCCACAAGCGGTCGGGCACCTGCCTGCTGATCTCCGTCGGCAAGGCGGTCGGGCTGATCGGCCTCAACCTCAGCTTCCTGTTGTGGATGGACCTGGGCGTTACCGGCATCTTCCTGGCCAACGCCATCACCTTCGTCGGGCTGGGCGTCGGGCTGACCGTGGCGATCCTGGCGGCGAACGGCCTCGGCTTCTCCTTCGGGCTTCTGAAGCGGGTGACGGTGCTGGGCCTGCCCTTCATGCCGCAGACCATGCTGGACATGGGCAACCAGTTCGCCATGCGTTATCTGGTCAACCTGCTGATGGGCGTGGCGGCGGTCGGCGTGCTGTCCTTCGGGCTGCGGCTCTCCACCATGCTCTACATGTTCCTGACCGCGTCCTTCCTGCAGATCTGGTCGGTCAGCCGGATCGAGGCGCAGGACAACACCGCCGGCCGGGAACAGTCGGAATTCGTCTTCTACCTGTTCGTCGTGCTGCTGTCGGCCGCGGCGCTGGGCATGGCGCTGACCGCGCCGGAGGTGCTGTGGCTGATCGCGTCCAGCGAGTACGACACGGTGCTGCCCTGCATGCCGCTGCTGGTGCTGGCCTATGTGGTGCACGGCGTGCGCATGCATGCCGAGGTCGGGCTGGTGAAGACCAAGAAGGTCGGCGTGTTGCCGGCGATCTCGCTGGGCGGGCTGGCGGTCGGCGTGCTGATCATGGCCGTCACCCTGGGGCCGCTCGGCCTGATGGGCGGGGCCATCGGCGTGCTGGGTCGCGAGCTGGTGATGCTGGGCGCCACCGAGGCGCTGTGCCGCCGCCTCAGCCCGAAGGAGCCGCCGCTGAGCGTGCTCCGCATCCTGGGCATCCTGGCGCCCGGCGCCGTCGCCTATCTGGCCGGACTGGCCCTGTTCGAGTTCGAGGTGAACCCGACCTATACCGCCGCCAAGGTCGGCCTGACCATGCTGTTCGCCATCGTCGCCCTGTTCGGGCCGAGCTTCGGCAAGACCGACCGTGCGATGCTGTTCCGTATGGCCGGCCGATTTCTTCGCCGTCCGCAGACGGCGTGACGACACCTGACCCCCGGGAGGATCACACCGCGATGCAGGACGCTCCCCGTTACACCTATCGGCAGACCGTCGCGGCTGACGCCGTCCGCTACGGCGGCGGCTCCGGCCTCGGGGCGGTGCTGAAACTGCTGGCCGGCAACCGCATGTTCCGGGTGACCTTCACCCTGCGCAGCTGCCAGGCGGCGAACCGGATAGCCGGGCCGCTACGCAAGCCGTTGCTGGCCGCCTGCCGGCTGCTGCACCGCTGGACCCAGCATTCCGCCGCCATGGACCTGCCATGGGAGACCGAGGTCGGGCCCGGCCTGCGCATCCTGCACGGCTGGGGGCTGGTGGTGAACGCCAACGCCCGCATCGGCGCCAACGTCACCCTGTTCCATGGCGTCACGCTCGGCCAGAAGGACGATCTGCTCCCCACCGGGCGGGTAACCCATTATCCGGCACTGGGCGACGGCGTCTGGGTCGGCCCGCATGCGGTGGTGATCGGCGTGTCGATCGGCGACGAATGCATCGTCGCGGCGTCCTCCGTCGTCACCAAGCCGATGCCGCGGCGCACCGTCGTCGCCGGCAATCCGGGCAAGGCGGTGGCGGAGGTCACCATCCCCGACATCCCGCATCCGGCGCCGGTCGGCCCGGCAGCCACGGTGGCGGCAACCGCCGCCGCCTCGCCGGTTCCGGGCTGAAGCTGAAGCACGCCTCACACGGAAAAAGGGCCGGCAGCCATGCTGCCGGCCCTTTCCCGTAACCGTGGTTCGCCCCGAAGGACCGACCGTCAGGCGGCGTGCGCCATCGGGTCGTGCCACTCCGCACCGTGGTAAGCGGTGTCGTAGGCGGCGTGCGACAGGTCGGTGACCGAGCTGTCGATGCTGGCGACCGACGCCGTCGGCAGGTCGGCGGCGGTGCTGCTCGCGGTAGTCAGCGAGTGGGCCAGCAGGTCGGCCGAGCTCAGCGACGCGGCGGCGGCCTTGGCGGCGGCCGAGGTGATCGTGCCGGTGCCGGTGGCGTCGGCGATGGTCGCGGCGGTCGAGTTGGAGATCTTCAGGCTGAAGGTCTCGTTGCCTTCCGTCACGCTGTCGCTCAGCACCTTGACCGAGACGGTCTTGGTGGTTTCGCCGGCGGCGAAGGTCAGCTTGCCGCTGGTGGCGGCGTAGTCCGAACCGGCCTTGGCCGTCCCGTCCACCGTGGCGTAATCCACCGTGACCGGGGTGCCGGAGGCCGCCGACAGCTTCACCGTGAAGGTGGCGTTGGCGGTGCTCGGGCTGCTGGAACCGCTGTTGGTGTCGAAGATCGAGCCTTCCATGGCCGGCTTGATCAGGTTGATCTTGGACTGGTTAATGGTCTTGTAGTCGTCCATCAGGATGCCGCCCACGTCACCCGATTCCGGCGTCCAGGCCCAGAAGGTCCAGCTCATGCCCTTGTCGCCGGCGGCGATGTCGCTCTTGCCGTCCAGGTTCCAGTCGCCGTTCAGGTACTTGCCCATGGTCCGGGCCCAGGTCTGCTCGGCCGAGCTGTTGAACAAGCCGCCCCATTCGCCGAGCAGGATCGGCGCGGTGTCGTTCTTGTACAGGTAGCCCCACATCTTATCGTACTGGGCCGGCAGGTTGTTCGGATAGGCCGGGTCGTTCAGCCAGCTGAAGTTGCCGACGCTGTGGCCGTAGGCATGCGGCGAGTAGACGAGCTTGTTGGGGGTGTCGAAATGGATCGGGCGGGACTGCGCACCGGCCAGCGTGCTGCTCCACTCCGTGCCTTCGACGAACAGCAGCCAGTCCTTGTTCACGGTCTGGATGGCGTTGCCGATGCGCTCGGCGGCCGAGGCCCAGTCGGTGGCGGCGCTGCCGCCCCAGGTGGCCGTGACGCTCGGCTCGTTGTGCAGGTCGGCGCCGATGACGGTCTCGTTGCCGGCATAGTGCTTGGCCAGCATCTTCCAGTTGGCGATCACCGTCGATTCCGGGTGGCGGCTGGTGTACCACAGCCCGTGCTCGTTGGTGCCGGCGCCGCCGTCGTTGCGGTGGTGGTCGAGGATCACCTTCATGCCGAGCTTGCCGGCATGGTCGATGACCTTGTCATAGACCTGCAGACGGGTCAGGCCGGCCAGATCCGGGTTCTTCGAATAGTCGATGCCGTTGGTCACCGCCGAGCTGTCGAACATCTCGTCCGACATGGTCAGGCGGATGGTGTTGAAGCCGACCGACTTCATCTTTTCCAGGTGGCCCTGGTAGCTGTCGGCCCACAGGCCGGCGGGCACGTAGTTGTAGCCCTCGCCGCCGAACCAGTTGATGCCGGTGAGGCGGACGGTGTTGCCGGCCTCGTCGACGATCTGGTTGCCCTTGGTGCTCAGGAAGCCCTGGATGCCGCCGGAGGAGGTGCTGCCGGTCGGCTCGGCCACCGACACGTCGTTGACCGACAGGGTCGGCTTGGTCGCCGGCTCGGTCGGGGTGGAGGTGCTGCCGGCGAACCAGGACTTGTCGGCCTTCACTTCCATGGTGCTGTTCCACCACAGCGACTTCTGGCCGGCGATGATGTCCTTGCCGTCCAGCGCACCCTTGTCGATCGACACGACGCTGTCGGTCGGGGCGACGGCGTGGCCGCCGATGGTGATCGTGTTGACGTGCAGGTTGCGGTCGATGCCGCCGACGACGCCGTCGTTGTCGTACTGGATCTGGACCTTGTGGGCCACGTCGGCGCTGACGTTGGCCTTGAAGGTGAAGTCCTTCGCGGCGGTGCCGGCGGTGGCTTCACCGATCACCTTGCCGTCGACCAGGACCTTGAAGTGGGCGTTCACGCCGCCGGCCGCATTGCCGTAGGCGTTCACGACGATCGGCGTGCCGCCGGTGGTCGGGGTGGTCGGCGTGGTGGGGGTGGTCGGGGTCCCGGCGGCGCCGGCGAACACGTCCTTGGACATGTTGAAGTCGAGCGAGCCGCTCCAGGACAGAACTTCGCGGCCGGACAGGGTGCCCTGGCCATCAGCGGCGTAGGAGACCGTCGAGCTGTTGGAAGCGATGGTCTTGCCGTTGACTTCGATCGACTTGACGATCAGATCGCGGTACATGCCGGCCTTGTCGGTCGACAGCCAGTCGTTGTCATACACGACCTGGACCTTGTGCGCGGCGTCCGGCGCCACCTTGGTGGTGAAGCTGTACTTGCCTGCGCTGGTGGAATTGACCGTCGCCTGGCCGACGGAGACGCCGTCGACGAGGAACTTGAAGTGCGGCCAGACTCCTCCGGCAGCCACACCCGAGGCATTGACGACGAAGGTCATATCGACGGGGTTCGTTGCCATTGGAAGTATCCTCTTTTCCGTGTTTTCGCTGGAGCCCAGACTGGCCGGAAAAGGTTAACGAGGTATTTCAAATTTTAGGGAAATGCGGCTCTAATGCCACTGTCTCCTGTGAAAAGAAAGGGACACGAAAAACCCCTTTGTCGATGCATTGCTGCAACAAAGGGGTAGATCGTGTCCCTGGCGCTTTGTTTTTCAGTGCTTTAGCGGCGTGCGAAAACGTGTCACTTGGGCTTGTGCGCCACCACGAACACCTCAGGCCGGAACATAAAGAGCTGACCAACCCTTCCGAGCTTGCGATTAAGGGTTAATGGGAGCCGTCCCAAAAATGCCTCAACCAGGCGCACGTAGCCGAAATAGGCGCGGCTTGCGAAATGCAGGTTCAGCCGGCGGCGCACCGCCATCGGCACCACGTAGACCGCCTCGACGCGGTCGAAGCCGGCCTGGCGCAGCATCGCCGCCGTCTCGCCCCAGCGGTATTCGCGCAGATGCATGCAGACCGGCTCGTCCAGGCCGAACACCTCCGACAGGTCGGCCGGGCCGGCGAATTTGTGCGGCATGCTCAGGACATATTTCCCGCCCGGCTTCAGGATGGTCCGGACGTTCGTCATGTGGGTGACGACGTCGTCGGGATGCATGTGCTCGACCACATGGGTGGAGATCACGCTGTCATAGCGGTCGGCCGGCTCGAACCGGGCCAGATGCACGCCGTCGCTGTTCTTCCAGGTGATGTTGGAGTCCTGCTCGATCCAGCTGGCGCCGCGTTCGCGCGTCACCTCGGTCGCAACGCAGCGATAGCCGTGGCGGGCGAGATAGCGCAGCAGCCGCGCCTTGCCCGAACCCACCTCGTACACGTCCTGCGGCCCGCCCAGCAGGGTCAGGAAGTGGCGGAAGTCCAGGTCATCGTCGCGGGTGGTGGAGTCGGTCTCCGCCTCGTTCAGCCAGGGGCAGCTGCTGTAGAGCGTGGTGTAGGCCTGCTCGAAGGCGTCCCAGCGCTCTTCGGGCTTGGTCGCCAGCAATTCGCGGGCAAGGCGCCGTTCCAGGTCCCAGTGCCGGTGAACCATCTCCGCCGTCAGCGGATAGGTCGGCGAGAGGTGGAACTTCCGCCGGTAGCGTTCGACGAGGGCGTCTCCGCCCGCTTGGTCGGCGGGCAGGCGATCCATCGGCAATGTGTCGGCTGTGTTCTGCACGATCGACCTCTCCTTCAGGGGGGTGCCGGACGCTTTGAGGGACTCTAAACGGGAGCGTAAGCGGACGCTCGCACGCGAAGGGGCGGGAGCGCGGGCCTATCGGAGGGGGTGGAAACCGAGAAGGGCGTACCCCCGCTGCGCACCGCACCGCTTCAGGTCGCAGGCGGCTCAGCCCGACCGCGCCCTGCCGGTCCGCGCCTTGTCCTGCAACGTGTCCACCACCGCCGCATAGAGCGGCAGCGGCCGGGAACTCGCATCATAGGGGGAGGGGTGGGGCTTCAGCTCCGCATGCTCCCTGGCGATGAAATTCAGGTCGGAGCGCAGGTGCCACCAGCACAGTTCCTCCAGCCGGGCATTGTCCAGCACATCGGCCAGATAGTTGCGGGCCAGCAGGGCCATCGCCCGATCCTTCTCCGCCCGCGACCAGGAACGGGGCAGGCGCGTCTCGTCGACGTCCGTCTCCGTCATGTGAACGGACAGGCCCAGCTTGTCGACCGCGCGCAGGAACTTGCGCATGCCGGCACTGTCATAGGGCTTGCCGCCGATCAGGTGGCTCTGCAGCCCGAGGCCGTGGATCGGCACGCCGCGCTTCACCGCCCCGGTCAGCCAGTCCAGCAGATAGGCGCGCTTGCGCTGCTGCCAGCCCTCGTCGATCTCGATGCCGAACTCGTTCAGAACCAGCTTCGCTTTGGGGAAGGCCTTGTGCACGTGGTGGAAGAAGGGGTCGAGCCATTCCGGCCCCTTCTCCGCGCCGCCTGCCGCCACCCACCACATGCCGCGGCGGAAGCCGTAGCGGTCCTGCTGGCGCGGGTGGCTTTCCACCGTCTCCCAGAAGAAGACCTCGTTGGCGACGTCGATGCGGTAGAAGATGTCGCCGTAGCGCTGGCGCACCGCCTCCACCACGCCGGTGAAGCGCGGCCAGACGTTTTCTTCGCTCAGCGTGCCTTCGGGCGAGAAATAGGCGCTTTCCGAGATGCCCAGCTCCGCCTGCCGGGATGCCGGAAGCTTCATGTAGGGCGGCATGCCCATATGCTGCCAGATGATCGTATGCCAGTTCGGCGCCGCGCCGATGGAGCGTGCCAGTTCCACCGCCGCATCGAAGCGGCGCCAGTCGTAATTGCCCTCAGTATGCTGGAAGAGACCCCATTTGCCGCCGTTTTCCGGTGTGACGACGTCGCATTCCAGCGCCATCAGCCGGTCCAGCATCGGGTCTTCCGGGTCGATGTAGTGGTCGCGCGCCGCCCCGTGGCGGATGCCCAGCGCCCGGCAGGCGTCGCGCAGCGTCACCGCCGGCTCCGCAGCCCCGGCGGCATGGGATGAAGCGGCCTCGGCCGGCGTCGGGCCGGAGGCGCCGCGGCAACTGGCCAGCACGGCGCCGGCGGCCGCGGTCCACAGCAGCTCGCGCCGGGAGGGGCGCCATTTGGGAAGGCTGGGCTTCGGAAACGTGATCATAGGGAGGGCTTCTCTTCCGGTCGCGGTTTCCCGTCATGAAGAGGCCCCTTCCTCCGGGCGCCGCAGCGTCCGGAGGAAAAGGGCCTCGGGGTCGAAGGAGCTTCAGGTCACCTTTTTCGGGTCACCGTGCCCACGTGCCGCTTACGGAGCGGTCCGCAGGGTGGTGTCGCCGTAGTATTTCCGGGTCGCCATGTAGCTGTTGTAGGGACCCTGGTAGCCGCGGGACGCCGCCTTCTTCAGGTTCACGTCGGTCATGACCGCGACGAACTTGGAGTGGTCGATCGGACCGAGGTCGGCGACCGCCTGCAGGTCGCTGGCCGTGGTGTGGCCCCAGCGGCTGACGAACAGCACCTTGGAGGCGGCGCCGCAGACGATGCGGGCATCCGACACGGCCAGCGCCGGGGCGGTGTCGAACACCACCAGGTCGAAGTGCGGCGACAGGCCGGCCATCAGGTGGATCAGGCCGTCGACGTTGAAGCGGTCCAGCGTCTCCGGCATCAGGCGGCCGGCCGGGATCATGGCGTAGGGCGCCTGGTCGCTGCTGTGCACGATCTCGTCCAGGGTGGCGGTGCCGGCGATCCAGTCCGACAGGCCCTTCTTGGCCGACAGGTTGAACAGGCCGTCGATGCGCGAGCGGCGGAAGTCGGTGTCGACCACCACCACCCGGCGGCCGGCCTGGGCCGCGACCTGGGCGACGGCGAGGCTCATCGAGGTCTTGCCGTCCTGCGGGCGGGCCGAGGTGACGGCGATGGAGCCGACCGGACCCAGATCCGACAGATGGTTGCGGAACAGGGCGCGCATCGATTCCGAGAACAGCGAGAAGGGGTGGTTCTGGAAGATCTGGTCCAGGCGGCCGCGGGTGCCGCGGGTGGAGTGGTGCGGGACGATGTGGACCGTGCCGACGCCCAGGATGCGGCGGACGGCGTCCGGGGTGCGGATGCGGCGCTGGAACAGCTCGATGCCGAAGACGATGAAGATGGCGACGGCGAGCGAGGCGACGAAGCCGGCCAGCAGCAGGAGCATGCGGAACGGACCCGACGGCTCATGCGGGACCTGCGGCGCCGACACCAGCTTGACGGCGGTCGGGAAGGCGCGGTTGTCCTGCTGGGCCTGCACCTCTTCCAGACGGCCGAGCAGGCTGTCCAGCAGCTGGCGCTTGGCCTGGGCCTCGGCCTCCAGCGTGCGCAGCGGCACCGCTTCCACGGCCATGGTCTGATAGCCGGATTCCAGCTTGGCGATCATGCTCTTCAGGGCGTTTTCCTGCTCGATGGCGACGTTGGCCGCCTCGCGGACGCCGGCGATCTCGTGGCGGACCTCCTGCTGCAGCGACGAGTTGGCCTCGTTCAGGCGGGCCTGAAGTTCCTGGATGCGCGGGTGCTTCGGACCGTACTGGCGCGACAGCTGTGCCAGCTCGGTGGAGATGGAGGCGACGGTGGCGCGCAGCTGGGCCACGACCGGGGAGGCGAGGCTGCCGCCGTTGCCGGAGCTGCGCTCCAGCGTCTGGGCCTGGGCGACGGCGCGGGCGCGCAGCGCCGCGGCCTCGGCAAGGCGCAGGCGGGCCTGTTCAAGCTCGGTGGTGGCCATCAGGCCGTTGGTGCCGTTCTTGACCAGGCCGGCCTTGAAGCGGACGGCGTCGACCTTGGTGTCGGCCTCGGCCACTTCCCGGCGCAGGGTGGCGATGCGGTCTTCCAGCCAGGCGACGGCGCTGGTGGACAGGTCGCGGTCCATCTGCTGGCGGGTTTCCATGTAGCGGCGGACGACGGTGTCCACCACCTTCTGGGCGATCTCCGGTTCGCGGGCGGTGTAGCGGACCTGGATCACGCGCGACCGGCCGACGACGCCGACTTCCAGGTTGCGGCGGACGCGGTCGAGGACGCCGTCGATGCTGTCGGCGGCGCGCGTCTCGCGCAGCTGGGTGTCCTTGGTCATGTCGTCGCCGTGGGCCAGCACGGCCTGGACGACGCCCGGCAGTTCGGGGCCGAACACGGCATGGGCCTGCTCGCGCGTCCAGGCGGTGGCGCGCTCGACGAAGGGCTTCGTCTCGTCGGCCTGGACCGGCGGGTTGAACTCCTGGTTCGTCGCCAGCTTAAGGTCGGAGACGGCCTGGCTCAGCACGGCGGTGGACTTCAGGATTTCGATCTCGCTGAGGATCGCGCCGTCTTCCGGCGTGATGGCGTTCAGCGCCTGGTCTTCCGCCCGGACGACCCGGACCTGACGGTTGTCGACCAGCAGAAGGGCTTCGGAGGTGTACTTGTCCTTCATCAGCGAGACGGCGAAGGCCGACAGGGCCGTCAGCGCCAGCACGATGACGACGATCAGCGTCTTGTGCGCCGCCAGCACCCGCAGGATGAACCGGAAGTCGGGGCCCATGGCCGGAGCGGGGCCGTCGAACTCGCGCGGCATGTGGTGGCCGACCTGGGTGGGCCACGCCGGAGCCGGCGGGCCACCATGGCCTCCGTTATTGATCTGGGGAAGATTTTCCACGTCTCAAAGCTCCTTCTGGATGGGCGACCGCCGGATCGGCGACGGAGGGATCCGGGGTTGATCGGGCGCTGCGGCGCCCGTTTCGCGGGTGCGGAGGGATGCGGCACGACGAAGGCGAAGGGTGCACCAGGCGAAGCCGAAGGCACCGATGCAGTAGCGGCGGAACAGGCGGCGCGGCTCCTGCGCCAGCCGGAAGGCCCATTCCATGCCGGAACGCTGGACCGCTTCCGGGGCGCGCTTGAAGCGGCCGGCCAGGAAATCGACGATGGCGCCGCCGTTGACGATCAGCACCGGGTGGTCCAGCGAGCGCTTCAGCTCCGCCGCGACCTGTTCCTGCTTGGGCATGCCCATGGCGAGCAGGATCACGTCGGGACGGGTGGCCCGCGCCTGGGCGATGTAATGCTCCACCGGGTGGAAACCGTGCTGCAGGTCGGCGTAGCGGTGCGGCGTGGCCTCCTCCAGCACGACGCGGGCGCGGTCCAGCCACGGGGTGGCGGTGCCGTAGATCGCGACGGTGCGGGGGGAGAGAGATTTCAGCAGCAGCGGGATGAAATCGGTGCCGTTCATGTTCAGGCCGGCCGGCATGCCCAGTACCGGCAGGACCGCCTGCAGCCCGATCCCGTCGCGCAGCAGCACGTCCGAGGCGGCGAACGCGGCCAATGCCTCGTCCGACCCCATGCAGACGTTCAGCCCGTGCGCGTTCAGGAAGGACAGCACCGTCGGACGGTCCACCGCGCCCAGCCGATCGACCAGGGCCCGGCGCTCGCCGTCGTTCGAAATGCACCGCATGCGCTCGATCAGTTCCAGGACCTCACGAGGATTCGGCATGCGCATCTCCCAGAAAATTAATCAGAGCAAAGCGTTGATCGTTTCGCGCCGGATCTTGTTGTCGATCCGGCCAACCGGTTTGCCGGTGAGCGGCGGCTAACCCGTTGGGGGCGGACCACCAAACCTGCGTGGCTCTATGTGGCCGGTGCTCCCCCCTTTTCGCACGGGCGAGATCGGCGAAACGGCGACGGATTCGAATTAGCCCGGGCTTGCTCCCTTCGGGGGATTCGGCTTGCCGAATCGGCCGGTCCGACCCATAAAGAGAGACCCCGGCCATAAAGAGAGACCCTGGCGCTCTATGGCTGTTGTTGGAGGGCGCCTCTGCCCCGGCCTGCCGGACAGGCCGCCCGGCCGATGTGGCCGGGTGAAGCGCTTGCATGACCAGGGCAAATCCAAGAAAAGACGATCATGACCGACGACACTTCCGACAACGCCCGCTCGGGCCGTACTCCCGGCACTGCCGACGAATTCGACCGCCGTGTCGCCCTGCGCGCGGTGGCCGCGGTGGTGCGCGGCGACGGGATCGAGGTGGACTCCGACAGCACCCCCGCGCGCTGGTCGGTCGCGGTCAACCACGTCGTCCAGATCCCCGGCACCGACCGGAAGCTGAAGCTGCGCTTCAAGGTGGCGCTCGGCCCCCTGCCGGACATCGAGGCCGACCTGTGGGGCCTGCTGACAACCGACGAGGGGGTCGGCCGGCCGCAGGCCAAGGCGCTGGGCAAGCGGGTGAAGGGCGCCTGCCTGTCCTCCCCCGCCATCGCCAAGGCGAGGGACCGGGTCGACGGCTGGTTCGCGTCGATGGCGGAGCGGGCGTCGGGTTTCGGCGAGTCCTGGCGGCCGAAAGGCTTTGCCGACGAGCTGGGCCGCGTCGTCGGCTTCGGCGGCCGCATCCCGCGCCTGCAGACCCTGCTCGACGCGATGGAGGAGGCATTCTCCACCGCCGCCGCCCGCGCCGGCCTGAAGGTTCGGCGGGAGCGGCTGGAGGACGCGTCCGGGATGGGCGTCTATCTCGACAGCTTCACCACCGCCCGCGCGATGATCCGCAAGCTGCGGCTGTATGTCGGCCCGACCAATTCGGGCAAGACCCACGCCGCGATGGACCGGCTGGCCGAGGCGGAGAGCGGCTGCTACCTTGCGCCCCTGCGCCTGCTGGCGCTGGAAGGGCAGGAGGCTCTGGAGACGCGCGGCCGGCCATGCAGCCTCGTGACCGGCGAGGAGCGCGACGTGCGGCCCGGCGCCGCCTTCACCTCCTCCACCATCGAGATGGTGAACACCTCCAAGGTCTGGGGCGCCTGCGTCATCGACGAGATCCAGATGATCGGCGATCCCGACCGCGGCTGGGCCTGGACCCAGGCGGTGGCCGGCGTGGCCGCTCCGGAAATCCTGATGACCGGATCGGCCGACGCCATCCCCTACGTCAAGCGTCTGGCCGACGCGATGGGCGAGGAGCTGGAGGTCGTCGAATTCACCCGCAAGTCGCCGCTGCGCGTCCAGGAGGAGCGGGTGAAGCTGGAGGAGGTGAAGCCGGGCGACGCGCTGATCGCCTTCTCGCGCAAGGACGTCATGGCGCTCCGCCACGACCTGCTGGGCCGCAACCACAATGTCGCGGTGATCTACGGCGCCCTGTCGCCGGAGGTCCGCCGGGCCGAGGCGCGCCGCTTCCGCGAGGGCACCGCCGACGTGCTGGTGGCGACCGACGCCATCGGCATGGGGCTGAACCTGCCGGTCGCCCGCGTCGTGCTGTCCACCACCCGCAAATATGACGGGCGGGAGGAACGCGAACTGACCGCGTCGGAGATCCGGCAGATCGGCGGCCGCGCCGGCCGGTTCGGCATGCATGAGGAAGGCCGCGTCGCCGTGCTGGACGGCGAGAACATCAACCCGGTGCGCCGGGCGCTCACCTCGCCGCCGGTGCCGCCGGAAGACCCGCGCTCGTGGATTTCGCCCAACCTCAGCCATGTCGAGGCCATCGCGCAGGAACTGGACACCGACAGCCTCGCCAAGGTGTTGCGCACCGCGGGTCAGGAGCTGCTGCGCGCCAACCAGACCTTCCGCATGACCGACCTGGAGCAGCGCATCCAGGCGGCGGCGGCGGTGGACCGCGCCAAGCTGCCGCTGGCGCAGCGCGACATGCTGGCCCGCTGCCCGATCGACACGCGCGACCAGAACAACCTCCGCCTTCTCGGCGGCTGGGCGGTCAACCAGGGCAGGGGCATCCCCAACGCCGCCCCCGATGCGGCCGAACGGTTCCGCCACAGCGTCGGCACCGACGTGGAACTGGAGAAGGCCGAGCGCGCGGTGAAGGAGCTGACCGCCTACGCCTGGCTGGCCTACCGCTTCCCCGACGCCTATCCCGAGATGGATTTGTGCCAGGAGCGCCGGGCACATCTGAACGCCTTCATCGAGCGGACGCTCGCCGAGCGCTCGCTCGCCCGCGCCTGCCCGGTCTGCGGCACGCGGCTGAAGGCCAACCACCGGTTCCGCGTCTGCGACAACTGCTACAGCAGCCGCGTCGAGGAACGCCGCGGTGGCCATCGCGGCGGGCCGGCGCGCGGCAACGGCGAGAAGGCGCCGGGTCACCAGCACCATTTCCACCACCCGGTGGCGAAGGACGGTGGCCGCGATGCCGGGCGGGGTGCTTCTCCCCGAACCGGCCGTGGTGGTCCCAAGCGGCGAAGCGGAGTCCCCTCTCCCCCCCGGGGAGAGGGTTAGGGTGAGGGGGACGCGCGGCGGCCCTCCATCAAGAATCCACCCTGTGCATCCCCCTCACCCCGACCCTCTCCCCGGGGGGGAGAGGGGGATTACGCCGCCGCACTATCCCGACCCGTCTCGTGCTTCGGCCAAGTGATCTCCTCCACCGCTCCGTTCTCGCCCAGGAAGTAGCGGCGCAGCGGCGTCAGGTCGGCGCCCAATTCGTAAACCAGGGGGCGGCTGGTGGGGATCTCGAACAACGGGATGTCGTTGTCGGCGACATTGTCCAGATGCTTGACCAGCCCGCGCAGGCTGTTGCCATGCGCCGATACCAGGACGCGGGCGCCCAGCCGCAGCGCCGGGCTGATCGCCTCGGTCCAGAAGGGAACGACGCGGGCAGTGGTGTCCTTCAGGCTTTCGCCGCGCGGCAGGTTCGACCGGGCTAGTCCGGCATAGCGGCGGTCGGTGACGGCGGAGCGCGGATCGTCCGGCTCGATCGGCGGCGGCGGGATGTCCCAGCTGCGCCGCCACTGGAACACCTGCTCCACCCCGTGGCGGTCGGCCGTCTCCGCTTTGTTCAATCCCTGCAACGCGCCGTAATGCCGTTCGTTCAGGCGCCAGTGCTTGTGCACGGGCAGCCACAGCCGGTCCATGTCGCGCAGGACGAGGTGCAGCGTCTCGATGGCGCGGCTCAGCACCGAGGTGAAGGCGACGTCGACATCGATGCCGGCGCCCTTCAGCAGTTCGGCCGCCTGACGGGTTTCGGCGATGCCGCGGTCGGTCAGCCCGACGTCGGTCCATCCGGTGAAACGGTCTTCCGCATTCCAGACGCTCTGGCCATGGCGCAGCAGGATCAGTCGGTGCATGGCGGGTCTCCCTTGCTTCGGCAGGCAGTTCGGCAGGCATGTCGGGCGGCGTGCCGCGGCCGGACGCATCCGGTTTGAAACGGGTCCGCAACCCGCGGGTTCCCGCGGCGGATCGCCGCAGCGGTTCGGCTTAGGGTGGCCGAAACAGGGTCCGTTTCAGTCCGATTTCATGATTGCTTCCGGAGACACCAATTATGTCAGCCGCGAAATCATGGCGACATACTCGGACAATAATCGTGCGGTAGCGTCAGTGCTGTTGAAATTGCCGGCCCAGCCGGCCCCTGCGGAAGGAATAGGGACGATGGCGGAACCGGATGCCGGAACGCAGCTCTCCTCGTGCCGCACAGCGGGCCTGCGGGGCGCGCCCACGCTTTCCGATTATCGCACCAGCAACCTGACAACCTTGCGTACCGAGGCCACGATGCTGCATCATCATGACGTCATCTCCAGAGCTGTGTCGACCGACCGAGAGATCACTCTGGAGGCGCTTCGTGTGTTCACTTATCTGAGCCGGAGGCTCCATTTCGATCGCTCCGTTCCGGTGCTCCAGTCCGAACTGGCTGATGCGCTGGGCATGCAGCGGCCCAATGTGAACCGGGCCATCAAGCTGCTGGAAACCAAGCAGATCCTTCTGCGGGAATCCAAACTGGGGCGCGCGATCACGTTCCGGCTGAATCCGGGACTGGAGGGCGGCCGGGCCTGAGTGTTTGGTCAGGGATGGAATGATCGTCGAGACCCGTGAACTGTTCTTCACAAATTCCGCCCTGAAGAAAGCCATCGCCTGGTACCAGAAGGCCCCCAACCAGACGGACCTGCCTCTGGGCGTCGTCACTTCGGTGGCGCCCAAGCCCGACGGCGGACTGTCGGTACAAATCCAGCAGAGCGGCGCCTCCAAGTCGCGGGAGGTCGTCTTCACGCCCAGCAAGACGCTGGCGCTGCTTCTGCTGTTCTGCCGCCGCCAGAAGGTTCCCATTCCCCGCGACGCCGGGAAGGAGCTCGAGGCGGCCGACGACGGACTGATCCTGATCGTGCGCGGCGAAACCGCCACGAGCGCCCCGCCGCCCTGAGCCGCAGTCCTGCTGAACCGTGATCGTTCCGGTTCACCTTCTCCCAACCGGACATGGCCTGTCCCTGTCGGAAGCCGCCGCGCATCTTGCGCGTGCGGCTTTTTTTGCCTTCCCTCGCAGCACCTTCTGGAGCTTTCCCAAAGGCAAGGCTGGACCAACGGTGCATTCACCCAATGGATGCATCGATTATGATGATGGTCATAGTCGCCAAGGTGGATCGCACTGCATTTCTTCGTGTGATATTGTTCCCTGGTCCGGTAGAGCTAAGCTATTGTTCCGAAAGCATTCGACCATTGGGTGACGCTCTGCCGACTTGGCTGTCGAACATTCGAGAGAACGTAAGCTTCACCTTGTCGGGATCGGTTTTCTTCAGCTGAACCTTTGATTGTCGATCCAGATCGGATCGCAGCCTGCCCACGCCATTGTCGAGGACCGCTCCCTGATGACTTTTCCGCACCCGAAGCCGTTGCTGCCGAGGCAGCGCCGGCAGGCTCCGCCGGTCCTGCCGGCGCCGGCCTGACCGGGTCGGGTCATCACATCGAATGTCCGACCTCCGCATGCCATCTCCCGAGGGTGCCGCCGACAGTCAGCGGCGCTCCCCCACGCTTCTACGCCGGATCGCCTCTTCCCCCCGTGCGCTGCTGACCGTCCTGTGCACGACGCTGGCGCTGCTGGGAACCGCTTCCTGGGCCACCGTGACGGTGCTCGATTACCAGGATACGCTTGAGCGGTCCGAACGGGACGCGCGCCAGGCCGCGGTCCTGTTCGACAGCCATGCGCGTGGCGTGCTGGAATCGAGCGTCAATCTGCTGGAGCGCGTCGCCGGCCGCATGGATGGCCGCGGCATTGCGGCCTGGGCCGAGCGCAGCCTTGCCGAAGCGATGGCGGTCGAACGATTCGGCCGCATGACCCTGATCGGTGCCGATGGGTCGGTGCAGTTCGGCCACTCCGTCGCCTTCGCGGAGCCCGAGACCGCCGACGGCCTGTCCCTGCTGGTCCGTCCCTTGCCCCCGGATGAGGAGCATGCGATCCAGTCGGCGGCCGGTCACATGGCCGGCCAGCCCTCCATTCTCCTTGCCCGCCGCATCCACGGCGTGACGGGCGCTCTCGACGGCGCGCTGCTGGTCGCGGTGCCGGTGTCGGCCTTGACTCCCGTGCTGAACGCCTTCGCCGACGACACCGAGCGCGTGGTCGGGCTGTACCGTCCGGACGGCGTGCGGCTCGCCGGCGAGGCTGCCGGGTCGCTTGGCATATTGCCCCGGCTGGAGCCGGGTGCGGAGCGGGTGGAGGCGGAGTGGACGGTAGGCGGGGAGCGGTCGGTCCTCGGCCTGAAGCGGATGACGCGCCTGCCGGTCCTGTCGGCGGTGGCGATCCCGCGGCCGGCCGTGCTGGCTCCGTGGTATACCCGGTTGAAACGGGGACTGGTGGTCATCGTCGCCGGTGTCGCGGCGCTTGCCGGACTGTCCCTGCTGGGGGTGGCCAGCCTGCGGCGCGAGGCCGCCGCCCGCCATGCGCTGACCGAGGCGAACGCCCAGTTGGAACTGGCGAACGTACAGCTCGAGCAGCGCGTGGAGGAGCGCACGGCCGCCCTCAGCTCCGCCAATCTGAAGTTGAGCCGGGCGCTGGAGGAGAAGGAGCGGGCGAACCAGGCCAAGGGCCGCTTCCTGTCCGCCGCCAATCACGATTTGCGACAGCCTTTCCAGGCGTTACGGCTGTTTCATCACATTCTGATGGAACGCCTGGCCGACCCCCGCGACCGCGGAATCGCCGAGAAGATGGGCGAGGCGCTGGATGCCGGGGAAAAGCTGCTGCATGCACTGCTGGAAGTGGCGACGCTCGATGCCGGCGTGGTGCGGCCGCAGCTGGCCGACGTGCCGGTCTCTGCCGTGCTCGAGGATCTGGCGAACGAGTTCCGCGGGATGGCGGCGGAAAAGGGGTTGGTGCTGCGCGCGATCCCGGCGCGGATGGTGATCCGCACCGACCGGACGCTGCTGACCCGCATGCTGGGCGATCTGGTGCGCAACGCCATCCGCTTCACCGACGCCGGGCGCGTCACCATCGGTTGCCGGCATCGGG
This sequence comes from Azospirillum largimobile, assembly GCF_977007025.2. Taxonomy (NCBI): domain Bacteria; kingdom Pseudomonadati; phylum Pseudomonadota; class Alphaproteobacteria; order Rhodospirillales; family Azospirillaceae; genus Azospirillum; species Azospirillum largimobile. Next base: position 645,778 of record NZ_CDRMUA020000002.1, on the reverse strand, counting down.
GGCGCTGGCTGCGCATTGAGGTCTGGGACACCGGCCCCGGCATTCCGGCCGAACAGCTGGACAACATCTTCGAGGACTTCGTGCAGCTCGGGAATCCCGAGCGCGACCGTCGGCAGGGGCTAGGCCTCGGCCTCGCCAAGGTGCGGCGCAAGGCGGCACTGCTGGGCCATGCGGTGGAGGTGCGGTCGCTTCCCGGCCGCGGTTCCGTCTTTGCCGTCAATGCGCCGGTGGTGGGAACCGAGCGGCTGCAGGCGCAGGTGATGGTTCAGGAAGCCGCCCCGGCCGAAACCGGCGACCAGCTGATCCTGGTGGTGGAGGATGATCCGGTCCAGCGCGACGCCGTGCGCCTGCTGCTGGAAAGCTGGGGGCACCGCGTGATCGAAGCGGTCGACGGCGAGGCGGCGCTATCCCTGTTCGCGGGAAGTGCCGGGGAGGTGCCCGAAATGCCGAACCCGGACATGATCGTCAGCGACTTCCGCCTTCCCGGCCGGTACACCGGCGTCCAGACGGTGACGAAGGTCGGCGAGCGGCTGGGCCGTTCCGTTCCGGGCCTGATCCTGACCGGCGATACCGCGCCGGAGCGCATCCGCGACGCGGTGGCGACCGGCTGCCGCCTGCTGCACAAGCCGGTGACGCCGGACGATCTGCGGGACGCCATCGCCGCAATCCTGTCCGAACGGTCGGCCGGCCGGCCGGCCGACGGCGGCGAACAGACGCTGGAAGACCAGTCGGTGGCCTGAATTAACCCTTTCTGAAGCCGGACGCTGCCAAACTGGTGCCGGAAAGGGAGTTCATGGGGCCATGGTGCAGAATCGCACGCTCAAGCGTCTCGACCAGACGCAACTCGATCAGGCAGTGCGGCGGCACGAGATGTTCCGCAATGCCCGGGTAGGCGGTGCGCGCGCCAACCTGTCCTTCTGCGATCTGTCCGGGCTCGATCTGTCGGGCCGCGACCTTGCCCATGCGGATTTCGTCGGGGCCGGCCTGCGCGGCGCCAATCTGGCGGGGGCGCGGCTGGACTGCGCCTCCTTCTTCGTCGCCGATCTGCGGCAGGCGAATTTCGACGGCGCCAGCCTGATCAAGGCCGACCTGCGCGGCGCCTGTCTGCGCGGCGCCATCCTGGTCGGCGCCAACCTGTTCGAGGCGGATCTGCGCGACGGTTCCCTGGCCGAGAAGGACCGGTCCGGGCATCTGCACATGGTGCAGATCGACACCAGCCCGGCGGAGGCCGATGGCGCGGACCTGTCCGGCGCCAACCTGACCAACGCCCGGATGTCGGGGATCATGGCGATCCATACCGATTTTTCAGACGCGGTTATGCGCGGCTGCAAGCTGGTGCGGGCCACCATGCGCGGCGCCAATTTCACCGGTTCCAACATGGAGGGCGCCGACCTGTCCGGCGCCGACCTGCGCGGCGCCTGCCTGCGCGGGGCCGTGCTGACCGGCGCCACCATGGTGATGACCGACCTGACCGATGCCGACATGGAGGAAGCGCTGACCGACAAGCCCGTCGGCCGCGTGGTGGCGGAACTCGGGCGGTCGCTGGAGGATCTGCTGGCCGACCACATGGCATGGGTGGGGTCGAGCGGGGCACAGGGAGCGATGCTTGACCTGTCGGGCTTCGACCTGCGTCATGCGCCGTCGCTGGCCCACCTGTGCCTGACAATGCTGCGGGCGCAGGGGGCGACGCTCTACGGCCTGGACCTGTCGGGCGTTCAATTGCAGGCGGCGGTGTTGGACAAGGCGGACATGCGCGGCGCCAGCCTTGCCGACGGCGACCTGCGCGGCATCAGCCTGCGGCATGCGAAGCTGAACAACGCCAACCTGCGCAACGTCAACCTTCGGCCTCTGGTGTTCGACGAGCAGCGCTCCCGCCCCGCCGACCTGTCGGGGGCCAAGCTGCGCTACGCCGACCTCAGCGGCGCCTGCCTGCGTTCGGTCAACTTGGGCAACGCCGATCTGTCCTTCGCCAACCTGCGCGGCTGCGACCTCGCCCGCACGGATCTTACCGGCGCCAAACTGTTCGGCGCCAAGCTGGAGCGCCGATCGCTGGCCGAGGGGGCGATCCTGGATGGGGTTGCAGGTCTGAAGCTGTAGGCCAGGCCGCGCATCGCGCCAGGCCGCGCATCGTGTCAGGCCGCCGTACGCGGCACCTTCCGGGCCAGCCGGCGCAGTTCCAGCGCGGCGCGGTCGGCGACGCGCTGCGCCTCCACCAGAATGCCGGTGAGATCGCCGACTTCAGGAGCGATCTCGCCTGCCGCATCGGACATCGCGTCCAACTCCGCCGCCGCCTTCTCGATCAGTCCGGTCACCACGCCGGCTGGGCCGGCGGCGCTGTCGAAACCAGCCATGGGAACATCCATTATTAAATTGTGGTCTTTGGCGAGTGTGTCGCATTCCTGCTTGCGGCGCAACGTCTTCTGCTGCGCCGCACAATGAGAGGGGTGCTCTCGCGTTCCGGCAAGGCCCGCTTGCATGGCCGCGGGCGGCGGCAGTACACACGGGAGGGCTGAGGAGGTGCGGGCGCTGTTGCGCGCCGAACGCGCCGGCATGAATTAACCTTCCTTCACGTTTTCATGGAAGACTGATCCAGTACGCCCCGTATCCCGTTGGAAAGCCGACCCTTGTCGAACACTGGCTCCGCCCATCCCCCCAAGGCCGATCCTTCAATGGCCCGGCCCCCCATGTCCATCGCCGGCCGGCCGATCGGGCGGGGTCATCCGCCCTATCTGATCGCGGAGATGTCGGGCAACCACAACGGCGACCTGGGCCGGGCCCTGGCGCTGGTGGAGGCCGCGAAGGAGGCGGGGGCCGATGCGGTCAAGCTGCAGACCTACACGGCCGACACCATCACCATCGCCCATGACGGTCCCGGCTTCCGGCTGGAGGGCGGGCTGTGGGGCGGACGCACCCTGCACGACCTCTACCGCGAGGCGCACACCCCGTGGGAGTGGCATGCCCCGCTGTTCGAGCGGGCGCGGGCGCTGGGGCTGACCATCTTCAGCTCCCCCTTCGACGAGACCGCCGTCGAACTGCTGGAGGAGTTGGACGCGCCGGCCTTCAAGATCGCATCCTTCGAGCTGATCGATCTGCCGCTGATCCGCCGCGCCGCGCGGTCGGGCAAACCGTTGATCATGTCCACCGGCCTCGCCACGCTTGGCGAGATCGAGGAGGCGGTGACGGCCGCCGGCGACGTGCCGCTGGCCCTGCTGCATTGCGTCAGCGGCTATCCCACGCCGCCGGAGGACTGCAATCTCTGGACGATCCCGCATCTGGCGGAATGTTTCGGCGGCATCACAGCCGGCCTGTCGGACCACAGCCAGGGCATCGCCGTGCCGGTCGCCGCCGCTGTGATGGGCGCCACGGTGATCGAAAAGCACTTCACCCTGTCGCGTGCCGACGGCGGGGTCGACAGTGCCTTTTCCCTGGAGCCGGCGGAATTCAAGGCGATGGCCGAGGCCGTCCGTACGGCGACCGCCGCCATGGGCCGGGTCGACTACACGGTGAAGGCCAGCGAGGCCGGCGGGCGCGACTATCGCCGCTCGCTCTATGTCGTCGCCGACGTCGAGGCGGGGGAGCCGCTGACCGCCGCCAATCTCCGCTCCATCCGCCCCGGCTTCGGCATGGCGCCGAAACATTTGCCCGACGTGCTGGGCCGGCGTGCCGCCCGCCGCTTGCGTCGGGGGGAACCGCTGGGCTGGGACATGCTGGCGCCGCGAGGAGAGGAACCGCATGGATAAGCCGCGCGTCGTCGCCATATCGCAGGCCCGCATGACCTCCACCCGTCTGCCGGGGAAGGTGCTGATGCCGGCCGCCGGCCGGCCGCTGCTGGCCCACCATCTCGACCGGCTGTCCCGCACCCCCGGCCTGGATGCCGTGGTGCTGGCGACGACGGTGAACGCCACCGACGATCCGGTCGTGGCATGTGCCGAAAGCCTGGGCATCCAGGTCTTCCGGGGCGACGAGCAGGATGTGCTGGGTCGATTCGCCGGTGCGGCGGCTCTGGCGCGGGCGGATCTGGTGGTGCGGGTCACCGCCGACTGCCCGCTGATCGATCCGGCACTCGTCGGCCGCCTCATCACCGCCTTCCGCGACGATCCGTCGCTGGACTATCTGTCGATCGACAGCAGCCGGTATCCGCGCGGCCTGGATGCGGAGATCTTCCCGCGCCGCCTGCTGGACGAGGCGGCGGCGAACGCCGCCGACCCTGCCGAGCGGGAGCATGTCACCCCCTATATCTACCGCCGTCCGGAGCGTTTCCGGCTGGGGACCGCGCTGGTGCCGGCCGGGCCGGTCGAGCCGCCCGATCAGCGCTGGTGCGTGGACGAACCGGCCGACTACGAGCTGGTCCGCCGCATTCTCGAGGCTCTGCTGCCCTCCAATCCCGCCTTCGGCTGGCAGGATTGTTGCAAACTGCTTCGCGACCATCCCGATTGGATGGACATCAACCGTGCGGTCCGGCAAAAGACGCTGCACTGACGAGACACGCCCGTCCGGAAGAAGGGGCTGGCCAACCGGAACCCACCGATCCGGCTTCACAAGGCCCATCAAGGAGATCAGCTTATGGATCGCAAAGACTTCCTGCTCGCTCTTGACGAGATGCTTGAACTGGATCCCGGCACGCTGACCGGCGACGAGGCCCTGGAATCACTGGAGGCCTGGGATTCGCTGGCTGTCATCAGCTTCATCGCGCTGGTCGACGAGAAGACCGGCGTGGTGGTGGAAGGCGAGAAGCTGGCCAAGGCCAAGACGGTCGCCGATCTGCTGGCCCTGGCGGGTGCCCCGGTCGCGGCCTGACCGGTGCCTGTTTCCAAGCCCGTTTCGGAAGGCAGCCGCCTGCGCGCCGGTGTCGCCACCGTCGCCGGCGGTCCGGCGGCCTACCTGTCGGTCGGCAGCGGCGGCGTGCCCGTCCTGCTTCTGCACGGCTTCGGCGGCGACCGGTTGACCTGGCAGTTCAACCTGTCGGCCCTGTCGTCCCGGCGGCGTGCGGTTGCGGTGGACCTGCCGGGCCATGGCGGTTCCACCCCCGACGTGGGCAGCGGCCGGGTTTCGGACTTCGCCCCCTGGCTGGTCGAATTCCTCGATGCGCTGGAACTGGCGCGCGTGCACGTGATCGGCCATTCGATGGGCGGTTACGTGGGGCGCGAACTTGCCCTGCTGGCGCCGGACCGGGTGGCGAGCCTCACCCTGCTAGCCAGCGCCGGACTGGGTACGCCCTTCGACCTCGGCTTCCTCAGGCGGGCCATCGCGCCGGCCGACGTGGAGGAGGGGCGGGCCTGCGCGGCGCGCCTGTTCGCCGGCCCGTCGCCGCTGATTCCGCGCTTCGGCGAGGTGCTGTACGCGCAGGGTGCCGACCCGGTCCGCCGGGCAGGCCTGGAACGGATCATCGACGTCTCCTTCGCCGCCCACGCCGACGGTGGCGGCCCGCCGGTGGACTGGAGCGCCTACCCGATGCCGATCCAGCTTCTGTGGGGCCGCGCCGACGGGATCATCCCGCTGCCGCCCGCCGACCGGCTGCCGCCGGGCGCCCCGTTCAGGGTCTTCGACACCGCCGGACACCTGCCGCACATCGAAGCCGCCAGCCCGGTGACCGCCGCGATCCGGGCCTTCCTGGACCGCTGCGACGATGCCCCCACCCAGAGCTGACGATTCCATGACCGATCACCCCGCCCCCATCTTCGCCCTGATCGCCGAGGAACTTGGCCGCATCGCCGCCGACAAGGGGGAGGTGCTGCCGCCGCTGACCGCCGACAGCCGGTTCCTGGATGGCGGCCTTCCCATCGACTCCCTCGACCTTGCGACGCTGCTGGTGGTGCTGGAGCAGCGGACCGGCCAGGATCCCTTCCGCGAAGGCTTCCGCCAGTTCACCACGGTCGGAGAACTGGCGGCTCTCTACGCCGTCCCGGCATGACCGGGCGCCGCCCCGCCTGGATCCATCCCGCCTTCCGCCTGATCGAGGGGGAAGAGCGGTTCGGCTGGCCGGAGCTTGCCGGGCTGGCGGTGCCGGCGGGCGGCGTGGTGCAGGCCGACCGGCCGTCGCGCGTGCTGGCGGCGCTGGCCGCCGCCGAGGAGGCGGGCCGGGGGCTGCTGCTGGCCCGCGGTGCCGTTGATCCGGACGGCTGGCAGCCGGGGCAGGGGTTCTCCGTCACGCTGGAAAGCTCAGGCACCACCGGGACGCCCAAGCGCCTGTGCCACGACTTCGACCGTCTGCGTGGGCGTCTGCGCGGCGTGGCGGAGGAGGGCGCGCGCTGGTTGCTGACCTATGATCCGGGCGCCTTCGCCGGCCTGCAGGTGGTGCTGACCGCGGCTGCGGCCGGGGCGTCGCTGATCGCCGTGCCTGCTGGAGCGTCCAGCGGCATCACCGGCTTGGCGGAGGCGGCGCGGCGCCATGCCGTGACCCATGTCAGCGGTACGCCGAGCTTCTGGCGCGCCTTCCTGATGGCGCTGGGCGATGCCGAATTGCCGCTCCGGGCGGTGACGCTGGGCGGGGAGGAGGCGGACCAGCCGCTGCTCGACCGGTTGGCGGAGCGCTTTCCCGGCGCGCGCCTGCGCCATATCTACGCCTCGACCGAGGCGGGGGCGCTGTTCGCCGTCGCCGACGGCCGCGCCGGCTTCCCGGCGGCTTGGTTGGACGACGCGCCGGACGGGCTTGCCCTGCGCATCGCGGATGGCGTGCTGGAGGTGCGCAGCCCGCGTGCGGCACCGGGCATCGCCGATGCGGAAGGCTGGCTGTCCACCGGCGATCTGGTGGAACGGCTGGACGGCCGCGTGCTGTTCGCCGGCCGGCTCGATGGGCTGGTCAATGTCGGCGGGGTGAAGGTTTCGCCGGAGGCGGTGGAACGCCGGCTGCTGGCGGTGGGCGGGGTGGCCGATGCCGCCGTGTCGGCGGTGCCGAGCCCGATCACCGGCCATCTCCTGACCGCCACCATCGTGCCGGCGCCGGGCGCTGACGTGGAGGCCTTGCGCGCCGCCTTGCGCGCGGCGACCGCCGACCTGCCGCCGGCCGCGCGCCCGCGCGCCCTGACCTTCGCCGACCATATCCCGCTGAGTGCGGCGGGCAAGAAAAGCCGAAAGGGAGCCGCATGACCGCGCCCGCAGCCGCAGCCGCATCCATGGAACCGAAGCGTCACGTCGTCGTCACCGGGGGCAGCCGCGGCCTCGGCCTTGCGCTGGTGGAGGCGTTGCTGGCCGACGGCTACCGGGTGTCCACCTGCAGCCGTTCGTCTTCCGAAGCGCTGGAGCGGCTGGCCGGTCCCGACCTTTTCTGGCGATCCTGCCGCATCGGCGAGGGCGACGAGGTGCGCGCCTTCTTCGACGCCGCCGTCGCCTGGGGCGGCGCTTCGCCGCTGTGGGGGCTGGTCAACAATGCCGGGATCGCGCGCGAAGGCGTGCTGGCGACCTTCCCGGAGGTGGATGCCGAGGCGGTGATCCAGACCAACCTGACCGGAGCGCTCCAGGCCGCCCGCGCCTTCCTGCGCGCCAAGCTGGTGGAGCGCGGCGCCGGTGCGAAGGGTGGACGGATCGTCAACGTCTCCTCCATCATCGGGCAGCGCGGCTATGTCGGGCTGGCGGCCTATTCGGCGTCGAAGGCGGGTCTCGACGGCCTGACGCGGGCGCTGGCGCGCGAGGTCGGACGCCGGGCGATCACCGTCAATTCGGTGGCGCCGGGCTATCTCGACACCGAAATGTCGGGCACCCTGTCGGACGGGCAGCGCGACCAGATCGTGCGCCGCACGCCGCTCGGCCGGCTCGGCACCGCGGCGGACGTGGTGCCGCTGGTCCTGTTCCTGCTGGGCGACGGCGGCGGTTTCATCACGGGACAGACCCTTACGGTGGACGGCGGCATCACCTGCTGAGGCGTGGCCGGTTCAGGCCGTGGGTGACAGCCGCAAGTGACAGGGGAGAGGCGGAGATGGTCGCCAGCCGGATCGACGGAGTGTGCGTGCGCGGCATCGTCGGCTGCGTGCCGGAAGGGCGCGAGACGGTCGACGACCTCGCCCGCCGCTTCGGCGAGGACGCGGCGCGCCGGATCGCCGCCGCCACCGGCATCGAGGAACGGCGGATCGCCGCCCGCGGCCAATGCACCAGCGATCTTGCCGAAGCCGCGGCGCGCCGCCTGCTCGACGGGCTGGGCTGGGAGCCCGGCAGCATCGACCTGCTGGTTCTGGTGACCCAGACCCACGATCACACGCTTCCCGGCACCGCATCGCTCCTGCATCGGCGGCTGGGGCTGCGGAAGGGGGCCGCCGTGCTGGACCTCACCCATGGCTGTTCCGGCTTCGTCTATGGGCTGTGGACCGCGGCGGGGCTGCTGAAGGCCGCCGGGCGGCGGGCGCTTCTCCTGGTCGGCGATACCACGTCCCGTCTGGTCGATCCGGACGACCGTGCGGTTGCGCCGCTGTTCGGCGACGGCGCCGCCGCGACCGCTCTGGAGTTGGACGGCACCGCGGCGCCGATGGCGTTCGACCTCGGCAGCGACGGTGCCGGCGCTCCCTACCTGACGGCGGAGGGCGGGGCGATGCGCCATCCCGACCGGCCGGCGCGCCTGTTCATGGATGGAACCCAGGTCTTCGCCTTCACCCTGCGCGAAGTACCCGGCAGCTTGCGGGCTGCGCTCGATACCGCCGGCTGGACGATGGAGACGGTCGACCACCTCGTCCTGCACCAGGCCAACGCGCAGATGATCCGCCATCTCGGCCAGAAGCTCGGGGTACCGGCCGACCGAACCGTGGTGGCGTTGCGGGATGTCGGCAACACCAGTTCCGCCTCCATCCCACTGGCGATCGCCGGCGCGCTGGCGACGCCGCTTGCGGCGGGGACGTGCCGGCTGCTGCTGTCGGGCTTCGGCGTCGGCTGGTCCTGGGGCAGTGCCGCAATCGCCGTCGGGCCGCTCGCGATGTGCGAAACGGTTGTCCTGCCCGGCAGGAAATACCCGGCAGAATCTGCCGCCCCGGCAAGCCCTGCCGCCTGACCGGCAGATTCTGCCGGGAGGTCGGCAAATTTTGCCGGGTGTTTTTCTGCCTACCGGTACGGATTACCAAGGAAACCCGGCAAATTTGAACTGGCCCGCTTCTTGCCTACCCCTTTGGCAGGGGGAATTAGTCCCCTTCCGGCAATCGGCGCCTCCAAAGAGGGGTGCGGCCGGACATTGATCCTCCAAAAGGAGTGGCTACCATGGCTGGCAACGTTACCCTCTCCGCTTCCATGCGGACCAACCTGCTGCAGCTGCAGAGCACGCAGGAACAGATCAACAAGAAGCAGAACATCCTGTCGACGGGCAACAAGGTCAACACCGCCCTCGACGGCCCGACCGCCTTCTTCTCGGCCAAGGGCCTGAACCAGCGCGCCGGCGACCTGACGTCGCTGAAGGACGCGATGGGCCAGTCGATCAGCACCATCCAGGCCGCCGACAAGGGCCTGAGCTCGATCGACTCCATGGTCGACCAGGCCAAGGGCCTGACCACCGCGGCCTACGCCGCACTGGGTAACGACGCCGCCTCCGTGGCCACCCGCAAGTCGCTGGCCGCCCAGTTCAACACGCTGCGCGGGCAGATCGACAAGCTGGCCGCCGACAGCGGTTACGGCGGCAAGAACCTGATCGCCGGCAACGGCATGAGCATGGACAGCACCAGCGAGTCCCGTGCCGCCGTCAACACCATCACCGGCGTCGACAACGCCCGCGTCACCAACGTCCAGCGGGCCGATACCTATTCGATCCGCATCCAGGGCGACGGCTCGATCGAGGGCAAGACCGCCGACATCGGCAAGGCCGAGAACGCCCATGGCCTGACCGGCCTGAAGCTGTCGGGCACGATGTCCAGCACGTCGGGCAGCTTCTCCAGCGTCCAGATCGAAGTCCGCGGCGCCAACGGCCGCACCCGCGACTTCATCGTGTCGGACGGCAACGAAAGCCGCACGATCTCCTACTTCGACAACACCCAGACGATGACGACCAACCTGGCGACGCCCGCCACGGCTGGCAACCCGCAGACATCGGGTGTGAACGTCAAGGGCACCGTCGAAGAAGGCGACATCTTCAGCATCACGGTCGAAGGCCAGACCTTCAGCTACACCGCGACCGCCGGCGACGTCGCCATGGGCCAGACCGCGAGCACGAACGTCGCGAACCAGCTGGCGGCTTCGATCAGCAGCGCGATCTCCGGCGGACGCCTGCAGGGCAAGGACGTTGCCACCGCCAGCGTGGGCACCAGCGGCACGATCGTCCTGACCGGTGCGACCACGGCCGGCGAGGTCCGCGACTTCACCGTGACCGCCAGCACGACCAACGCGCTGACCAAGAAGATCTCGGAAAGCTTCGCGTCGGGCACGGTGGTGTCCTTCACCGTCGACCGCAAGCTGCTGGAAGCGTCGAACAACCAGGGCAACGGCATCTCGACCATCGAGAAGAAGGTCGACCTGCAGATCCAGGTGACCAACTCCAACGGCGCCCAGGTCACCCGTGACGGCATGAACGAGCAGGGCGACGGCAAGCTGGCCGGCGGCGACCAAGCGTTCGCCTTCGACAGCGGAACCGTTCACGTGAACGTCGATGCTGCGACGATCAAGCAGGCGGCGTCGGCCAACTGCTCGGCCAACATCGTCACCAAGCAGATCTCCGACGCCAACTCGTCGAACGACATCACGGTCCAGCTGAACGAGACGAACACCAACTCGATCACCGTGAACGCCGTGAACCTGACCACCAGCGGCCAGGGCCTGAAGCTCGACGAGGCGCAGAACGATTGGACCGACCGCGCCGACATCGATAAGGCGGTTGCCGGCCTGGACAACGCCAAGGCGACGATCCGCTCCGCGTCGCAGTCGCTGTCGAACAACCTGAACATCATCACGACCCGCGAGAACTTCACCAAGGAGTTCAGCAACGTGCTGTCGGAAGGCGCCAGCAAGCTGACGCTGGCCGACCAGAACGAGGAAGGCGCCGGCCTGCTGATGCTGCAGACCCGTCAGCAGCTCGGCACCATCGCCCTCTCGCTGGCCAACCAGTCGCAGCAGTCGATCCTGCGTCTGTTCTAAGGCGTAGAGTTCGGGTAGGGAGTTCGGGTAGGATCACGCCCGGCGGGCGGCGGCATCAGGCCGCCGCCCGTTTCTTTTTTGGACCCGACCGGGTCGGCAAAGGCCGGACGGCAAGGGTCCGCAAGCCCCGGGTTCCGCACTCATGCCGCTCAAGTTCGTTCTTCGTCCCAATGAGAAGGTCATCATCAACGGCGCCGTCATCGGTGCCGGCGACCGTCCGGGCTCATTCTTTCTCTACAACACCGCAAATTTCCTGAGAGGGCGCGAAGTCCTGAAGGAAGAGCAGATCGACTGCATCGAGAAGAAGCTCTATTTCGTCATCCAGCTCGTCTACATCTTTCCGGAAGATGCGACGCTGAACCTCCAGCGCTTCGCATCGATCCTTGACGAAACGCGCCAGGCGCGGCCCGATGCCGCCAAGACGCTGGGCGAGATCGAACGTCTCGTAGAAGCCCGCAACTATTACCGGGCGCTGAAACTCTGCCGCAAGATGTTCAAGTCCGGCGATGGCGGAGCTGCTGACGGCGGGGCGGGCGACGACGACGACGATGCACCGGCAAACGATCGGATGCCGTGACCACCGCCGAACTTCTCGACGCCGCATTGCCGCTTCATCGGGCCGGCCGGCTTGCCGAGGCGCTGGCCCTCTATCGCCGGATCCTGGTCGGTGATCCGGCGAACGCCGATGCGTTGCACCTGTCGGCTTTGATCATCCACCAGGCCGGGCTGCCTGCCGCGGCGTTGAAGCGCTTGCGGGCTGCGCTGACGGTGCAGCCCAATTTCCCGGTGGCCTGGAACAGTCTCGGCAACATCCTGGCGGACATGGACCGGTTGAACGATGCGCTGGACGCCTATGCGCGGGCGGTCGGCCAGGACGACCATTATGTCGAAGCCTACAACAACCGCGGAACGGTTCTCCGGCGGCTCGGCCGGCGGGAGGAGGCGGTCGAGGACTATGTCCGCGCCCTGACCCACGGTCCGGACAACATCACGGCCCGTTTCAGTTACGGCATCCTGCAACGGGAACTGGGCCGGATCCCACCGGCGGCCAATGCATTCTACGCGGTGGTGCAGGCCAACCCATCCTATCCCGATGCGTGGCGCCATCTGGCGATCTGCCTGCGCGGGCTGGGCCATCCGGATGCCGAGGACTGCCTGCGGCGCGCGCTTGTCGATGCCCCGGCGGACGAGGAACTGTCGGTCGAACTGGGCGTGATGCTGAACTCCCAGGGGCGCTATGGGGAAGCCCGCGATGTCCTGGCGCCTGCGGCGGAGGCCCACGGCGGCAACGCGCTGCTGCATTTCACCCTCGGCACCGCATTGCAGGGCTTGGGCCGCCTGCCGGAGGCCGTCGCCCGGCTCCGACATGCGCTGGGGCACGAGCCGACGATGCAGGGCGCCTGCAACAATCTGGGCGTGGCGCTGCTCGACCTGGGGGATCCCGACGCGGCGGCGCCGGTCCTGCGCCGGGCGATGGCGCTCAGCCCGGACGACGCGATGGTGGTCAACAACCACGGCACCGCGCTGGAGAACCGGTACGACCCCGACGCCGATCCGGAGCCGTCGGCGCGATGGTACCGCCGCGCGCTTCGGCTGCGTCCCGATTATGGGAAGGCCTTGATCAATCTTGCCGGCGTCCACGGCGCCATGCGGCAGGCCGATGTGGCCGAGGATCTCTATCGCCGTGCGGTGGCGGCCGAGCCGAGGAATGCAGAGGCCTATGCCAATATGGCCAGCCGGCGGTTGGACGGCGACGATCTGGCCGAGGCGGAGCGGTTGTACCGGCGTGCGCTGGCGATCAACCCCGGCCGGCCGGAGACGCTGACCGGTTATGGTCTGGCACTGCAGATGCGCGGGCGTATCGAAGAGGCGGAGGCGGCCCACCGACGGGCGCTGGCGATCGACGCCAGCAATGCGGATGCCGCCGGCAATCTCGGCATGCTGATCTGGCAGTACCGCCAGGATGCGGATGCCGCCGAACCCTGGATGTCGCTGGCCCTCTCGATCAATCCGGCACTGGGCAGCGCGCATCTGAACCGCGGCCTGCTGCGGCTCGCCGGCGGGGATCTTGCCGGCGGCTGGGATGACTACCGTTGGCGCTTCCGGGCAAAAGGGTATGTGAGCCGGCGGATCGCCGTTCCGCCCTGGCGCGGCGAGGCGCCTGCCGGCCGGCGCCTGCTGGTCTGGCGGGAGCAGGGGGTGGGTGACGAAATCCTGTTCGCCTCCTGCTTTCCGGCGCTCATCGCGCGTGCCGGCCATGTGGTGATCGAGTGTGATCGCCGTCTGGTGCCGCTGTTCGCGCGTTCCTTCCCCACGGCGACGGTGCGGGAGCAGTCGGTCGGCGAGGCCGGCCGGGAACTGATCGTACCGCCGGACGTCGACGCCCATGTGGCGGCCGGCGACCTGCCGGGACTGCTGCGCGACAGCCTGTCCTCCTTCGGATCGCAAAGCTCTTGGCTGGTCCCCGACCCGGCGCTGGTGGAGCGCTGGCGCGAGAGGCTGGCGGCGTTGGGACCGGGGCTGCGGGTCGGCATCGGCTGGCGCAGTCAGGTGATGACGACCGACCGCAAGGCGTCCTACGTGATGCTGGAGCATTGGGGACCGGTGTTCACGGTGGCGGGCGTGGTGTTCGTCAACCTGCAATACGGTGACTGCGAAGCCGAGCTTGCGGCGGCCGAAGAGCGCTTCGGCGTGCGCATCCACCGCTGGGGCGACCTGGATCTCCGGAATGACTTCGACGGTGCGGCGGCGCTGACGGTGAACCTGGATCTGGTGATCTCTCCCGCCATGTCGGCGGGGGAACTGGCGGGTGGACTGGGGGTGCCGGTCTGGCGCTTCGGCCACCGCGACTGGACGCAGCTCGGCACCGGCGTCCGCCCCTGGTTCCCGACCATGCGCCTGTTCCAGCCCACCACCGGCGAAGGGCTGGAGGCGGCGCTCGGGCGGATCGCCAAGGCTCTGCGTAACTGCGCTTCGCCGCAGGGCAAGGTTGGTCCATGCGGGGGCGGGCCGTCGGCAGGCGTGGAGGCAGGAGACGGCGAAGCCGCCGATCCGGCCCCGGTTCCCGCCCCGGTTCTCGATAGCGACCCCGACCATCTGTTGGAGCAGGCGGTCGCCGCCCACCGCGGCGGTGACGCGGCCGGGGCCGCCGCCCTCTATGGGCGTGTGCTCGCCCGCCGACCACGGGACCCGGTGGCCCTGCACCTGTCCGGCCTGCTCGACCACCAGTTGGGCGCATCGGAAAGGGGCGAGCCACGCATTGCAGCCGCGGTGGCCGCCGCTCCCGGATATGCGACGGCGCATATCAGCCTCGGCAATGTCCGCCTGGCGCTCGGCCGGGCCGCGCAGGCGTCGTCGAGCTTCCGGGCGGCGCTCGCCCTCAATCCGGCCGACGCCGTGGCGTTGACCAATCTCGGCAACGCCCTGGACGGGCAGGGGCGGAGCGGGGCCGCTCTGCGGGTGCAGGGGTGGGCGGTCGCCGCCGACCCTGAACTGGCCGAAGCGCATGACAATCTTGGCGCGATGCTGGCGCGGCTCGGCCGCTGGGGCGAAGCGGAGCAGGCGCATGTCCAGGCGCTGCGCCGGGCGCCGCAATTGGTGGCCGGCTGGATCAACCTGTCGGTGGCTCTGCGGCGCCTCGGGCGTCCGGATGCTGCGGACCGCGCCGGGCGTCTGGCGCTGACGCTGCAGCCGGCATTGGCCGACGGGCTGGCGAACCGCGGCAGGCTTCTGCGCGAACTGGGAGAGGATGCGGCGGCCGGCCTTTCCTGCGCCCGCGCCCTGGCGGTGGAGCCCGGCCACGCTTCCGCCGCCTTCAACGGCGGGGTGCTGCATCTCGCCGCCGGACGGCTGGCGCAAGGGTGGGGCGGCTACGACCGCCGCTTCGACACGCGCGATCTTGTGACGGCGGCCCGCCGCCCCGGCGTGCCGGCCTGGGGCGGAGAGGATTTGGCGGGCAAGCGGATCCTGGTCTGGCGCGAGCAGGGCATCGGCGACGAGCTGATGTTCGCGCAGCGCCTACCGGAGTTGATCGCCCGTGCCGGGCATGTGGTGGTGGAATGCGATCCGCGCTTCGTCCCGCTGTTCGCCCGCTCCTTCCCGCAGACGACGGTCCGTCCCCGTCCGGCATCACCGGACGAACGCGCTGCCGAGGTCGATTGCCATGCTGCGATCGGCTCGCTGTCGCGCCACCTCGGGGGCATGCTGGCCGACTTCACCGGGGTCGAACCAGTCCTGCAGGCCGATCCGGCGGCGGTGCGGGAATGGCGGCGGCGGCTGGCCGCGCTGGGGGACGGCCTGCGGGTCGGCATCGCTTGGCGCAGCGGCCAGCTGGATCCGGACCGCATGCCCGATTACACGCGGATCGAGGATTGGGGGCCGGTGCTGACCCTGCCCGGCCTCGTGCCGATCACGCTGCAATATGGCGATTGCGGGACGGAACTGGCGGCGGCGGCCAAGGCCTTCGGCCAAGCGCCGGGGCTGTTCCCCGACCTCGACCTGCGCAACGACTTGGACGGTACCGCCGCGCTGATGTTGGCGCTGGATTTGGTGATCGCGCCTGCCACCTCGACCGGCGAACTGGCGGCGGCGCTGGGCGTACCGGTCTGGCGGCTGGCGCGGGCGGGAGACTGGACGGCATTGGGAACGGCCGTGCGGCCCTGGTTCCCGTCGATGCGGTTGTTCCGGACCCGCCCGGGGCAGCAGGTTGCCGATCTGCTGCCGGCGGTGGCGTCGGAGCTGTCGCGCCTCAAAAATGCCGGCGGGCTGAGCGGAGTCCGGTAAACGCTACCGTTGACAAGCCGCCATTAAAAAAGCCGCCATTAAAAAAGCCGGGTGAGGCCAATCGCCTCAACCCGGCTTTCGTAACCCCGTTGAGGGGCGATGCTGTGATTGGGGGGATTAATTTATCGTGCCGGAGCGCGTCAGGCGATCGATCTCTTCCTTGACGTGCAGCTTTTCGAGCTTGAGGCGCTTCACCGCGCTGTCATCCGGCCAGGACCGCTTTTCCTCATCGAGGATCGCGCGATCAAGGCGCATGTGCTTTTCTTGCAGAGACGAAAGGCGAGCTTCAGTGTGCATGAGTCGCTCTCCATAGGATCAGTCCGTGTCCCGCCGCAATGTGACGGGCCGGTGACATGAGTGTTCACCCATCCGAACCGCAGAACAACCCTAATCTTGCGTTTTATGCGGTCAAACCATGCGAAAAAGTGCCTCAACCGTTCGGTTGTATGACAGTGGGTCGCAGGGGTGGGATCTTGAAATCACTTTGCGCAACACCAACCGGAGGCCATCTCACCCTTTGACCCGAAGGGTTATACCTGAGTTGGCCCATTGCCTTGGCCGATGACGCGGCCGGCGATGACGTCCAGTGCGTGCTGGGCATCCGCATGGCCGGGTTGAAGGACCAGCATGCGGCGATACCACCATGCGGATTCGCCAAGAAGGCCCAGCCGGTACTGGATCGCAGCCAGTCGCGCGGCGACCGAAGGAACGGTCGGGTCGAGCCGGGCCGATCGGCGCAGCGCCGTCACCGCCTCTCCGGAGCGGCCGAGGCCGTCGAGTGCGATTCCCCATTGATGCAGCAGGGCCGCACCGGCGCCGAGCAGCGCTGCCCGGCCATAGGCGCATGCTGCCGCCGGGGCGTCCCCGCGCTCCCGCTCCGCATGGCCGAGCCCCTCCTGTGCGGCAAGCAGGGCGGGGGACAGGACCAGGGCATGGCGGAAACGGCGAGCCGCCATGTCGGGCCGCCCCAGCGCGCGCAGGATCTTGGCATGGTTGACCGCAGCCTCGGCATCGGCGGGCTCCAGCACCAGGGTGCGGGCGAGCAGCGCATCGGAGTCCTCCAGCCGGCCGAGCTGGGCAATCAGAAGTCCGTAGCGGTGCAGTGCTTCCGTGTTGGCCGGATCGCTCTCCAGAACATGGCGGTAAAGCGCTTCGGCCTCCTCGAAGCCGCCGGTCTGGTGGTGGTCGAAGGCCTGCGCCAGCAGCGTGCCGATGGCGGGCATCAGGCCGGTGCCAGCGCGGTCAACGCGCGCACCGCCTGCACGGCTGCGGCAGCCAACCCTTCGCCCGGAACGGGCTGGACCAGCCGCATCGACGGATACCAGGGCCGCACGCCGGCGCCCAGTTGAGTCCAGTCACGGGTGCCCAGCCGCCAGACTGGAACGCCCAGCGCCCCGGCCAGTTCGCCCACCGCGGTCGCCGGTGCGATCACCAGATCCAGATTGGCGATGAGGGCGGACACCCCTTCGAAATCGTCCTTCAGGTTCAGGTCGTCCCAGCGATGCAGCCGGCGCGTCGCCGTTTCCACTCGCGCCAGCTCGGCAGCGCAGTCGCCATATTGCAGCGTGACGACGCTGACACCGAGCAGGTCCAGCAGAGGCAGCCAGTCGGCCAGACCCGTGTAGGCGGCGGCGCGCTGTGCCGTGACGATCTGGCTGCGCCAAGCCAGCCCCACCCTCAGGCCGGGCAGGTGGGCGACCCGGTCCCGCCATAGCGCGACGCGTTCCGGATCGGGGCGCAGATAGGCGGGGCGGGGCGGGAAGCGGTCCAGCCGGTCGCGGATCAGGGCGGGCAGGCTGCCGGCCGGCATCTGCAGGTCGCAATCGGGTGGGTCAACCGTCTCCCGTCCGGCGGTGTCGGTGGTTTCCGCCCGCACCGAGACTCCGGGGAAAGAGCGGGCGAACAGGCTGACCAGCCGACGGTCGCATTCGACCGTCACCGGCCCGTCCAGCCCTTGCAGCGCGTCGAAGCAGGAGGCGAACAGGATCTCGTCGCCCACCCCCTGTTCCGACCAGACCAGCAGCCGGCGTCCGTGCAAGCCCTCCCCATTCCACACCGGACGGTCGATCCTGCGGGCACGCTGCAATTGCCGGGCGGAGAAGCGGCGGGCATAGCCATCCCAGCCGCGGGCGAGGCTGCCGCCGGTCAGGTCGATCAGCCCGAGATTCCAGGCGGCGAGCGCGAATCCAGGGTCGATCCGCAAGGCGTATAGCAGATGGTGCCTCGTCTCCTCCTGTTGCCCTGCGTACATTGCCATGGTGGCAAGGTTGTTGTGTGCGTCGGCGGAGTCCGGCTGGAGAGCCAGTGCGCGCCGGTAAAGGGCGATCGCCTCGCCGCTCCGCCCCTCCAATTCGCAGGCATGTCCGAGATTGGAGAAAGCAGGCGAATTCTCGGGCTGGAGCGCGATGGAGTGGCGGTGCAGCCGCATGGCCTCCGCCACCCGCCCGCCGGTTTGATGAACCAGACCCAGATGGGTCAGTGCTTCGGGGAAGGCGGGGTGCAGCGCCAGCGCGCGGGCGAAGGCGCGGGAGGATTCGGCATGCCGCTTTTCGGCCTCGTGGATCAGGCCCAGATGGTTCCAGGCATGGGGGAAGACGGGATCGAGGCGCAACGCTTCGGAAATCAGGGTCAGGGCGTCGGCGCTTCGTCCCGTTTGGTGCAGAAGAAGTCCCAGCAGATGGAGTGCATCGGCATGGCCGGGGTTGGCGCGCGCGGGGTCGGCGGCGATGGCGGTGCGGTAGGCGGCCTCCGCCTCCGCCGCATGTCCGGCGCGGTGCAGGGCCACGGCGTCGTTCAGCAGGACGTCGAAGCCGGCCGGCGGAGACTGGGGAGTGTCGGGCGCGGCCAGGAGAGATTCTGCGGGCTGTAGCACGGGGAGTTCCGGCAGCGCGGCACGGAGTGCCCGGCCGATGGCCTGCATCGTTGCCTCCAACTCCTCACCTGCGTTGGGCTGGAACAGGCGCATGGCCGGGAACCAGGGGCGGACGCCGGTGCCGAGCTGGGTCCATTCGCGACGGCCGAAGCGCCAGACCGGAACGCCCAGGGCGCCCGCCAGTTCTCCCGCCGACATGGCGGGAGAGATCACCAGATCCAGGTTCGCCGTCAGCGCCGCCGCCCCGTCGAAGTCGTCCTTGAGGTTCAGGTCGGACCAACGATGGATGCGCACGCCGAAGCGCTGTTCCGCCGCCACAAGCTCGGCTTCGCAGTCGCCATATTGCAGGTTGACGAACACCACGCCCGGCACCGCGAACACCGGTCCCCAATGCTCCAGCATCACGTAGGACGCCTTGCGGTCCGCCGTCATCAGCTGGCTGCGCCAGCCGATGCCGACCTTCAGCCCCGGTCCCAGCGCCGCCAGCCGCTCTCGCCAGCCTTCCACCAGCGCGGGGTCCGGCGTCAGCCAGGGACCCTGCGGTTCGAAGGCGGACAGGCTTTCGCGCAGCCGGTGCGGCAGGTCGCCGGCCGGGACCTGTAGATGACAGTCGGGCGGCTCGATGGTTTCCTGCGGGATGGCGCCGAAAGCGTCACCGGTGCAGCTTTCCGCCCGGACGGTGGCGCGAGGGAAGGAGCGGCGGAACAGCGGCAGCAGGCGCGGGTCGCATTCGATGGTGACCGGTCCGCCCGCCCAGGCGATGACGTCGGGATAGCAGGAGGCGAACAGGATCTCGTCGCCCACGCCCTGTTCCCGCCAGATCAGCAGGCGCTTGCCACGCAGCAGCTCGCCTCCCCAGCGCGGAGCGGCGATCCGGCGGTTCGGCATCACCTCCCCGGCGGCGAAGCGCCGCTCGTACCCGGTCCAGCCGCGCGGCAGGTCGCCATGCAGAAGGGCGAGCAGCGACAGATTGTAGGTGGCGGTGGCGAGATCCGGCTGCTGCGCCAGCGCGTCCTCGAAACAGGCTGCCGCCTCCTCGTAGCGCCCCTGCGCCTGCAGAGCGTTGCCGAGATTGTAGCGCGCCTCGACGAAGTCGGGGTGCAGGTCCAATGCCTGCCGATGGCACAGCTCCGCCTGATCGGGGCGGCCCAGCCGCTTCAAAACGCTGCCCAGATTGTTCAGCGCGGCGCTGTGGCGCGGGTTGCGCTTCAGCGCCTGCCGATAGGCGATTTCCGCACTTTCATAGGCGCCCTTCTGCTGCAGGACGGCGCCCAGATTGTAGTGCCCGGTGGCGTAGTCGGGCCTGGATTGCGTCACCAGCCGGTACTGCGCGACCGCTTCGTCCAGCCGGCCGATCATCGCCAGCGCGTCGCCCAGATTGCTGTGTGCCTCCGCCATGCCGGGCGAAAGCCGGACCGCCCGATCCAGCGCGACGGCGGCGTCGGCATGGCGCAGCCCGGCAGCGCGGCCGTTGCCGAGATTGTACCAGGCCTTGGCATAGTCCGGCTTCAGCGCCAGCGCCAGCATGAAGGCCCGCTCCGCCTCCCCGTGGCGGCCCAGGGCGGCCAGGGCATTGCCCAGATTGTGCCGCCGCTGTGCTCCGCCGGGGTCGAGCGCAGCGGCGGTGCGGTGGGCCTGGGCCGCGTCGGCCGCACGCCCGCATGCGATCAGCGCGCTGCCCAGATTGTCCCAGTAGTCGGGAACCCCCCTGGAGCGTTGCAGCGCCTTGCCGATCAGCTCGACCGCCTCGGCCGCGCCACCGGATTGCAGGGACAGCACGCCCAGCAGGTGCAGCGCATCGGGATGTTGCGGGTCGGCGGAGAGCACCGCGCGGTAGCCGTGCTCCGCCTCGGCAAGGCGCCCGGCCTGATGGTGTGCGACTGCCTGCGCAAGCCTGTTGCTGTCCTTCGCCACGGTTCCGCCCCATCCCAGATGCCCGTTCCCTCAAAGGGAGTGCCATCATCGGTGGATCACGGTAAAGATGCCATTGATATCCACGACGTTTTAAGGCGGGAGTAGACGCAATGGCCGGGTCACGCTTGTCCTTGCGCGGTGGTTTGCGGGCGGGCGCCCTGCCGCCGGCCGTCCGGCTCAGCCGGCAGGCCGATGCGCTGGCCGCCGCCGGCGATCCGGCGGGGGCGGAGCCTCTCTACGCCCGCGCGCTGGCCGCCGACCCGACGCTGGCGGGAACCCACAACAACCATGGCAACGCCCTGCGCGCGCTGGGCCGGCTGGACGAGGCCGCCGCCGCCTATCGTGCCGCCATCGCGCATGGGCTGGACGAGGGGATGGCGCACTACAACCTCGGCTCCGTCCTGCGGCAGGCCGAACGGCGGGTGGAGGCGGAGGACGCGTTCCGCCGCGCGCTGGCCCTGCGGCCGGACCATGCGGAGGCGTGGAACAACCGCGGCAACCTGTGGCGCGACCTCGACCGCTTCGGCGAGGCGGCGGCGTGCTACCGGCGGGCGCTGTCGCTGCGGCCGGACTGGGCCGACGCCCACGACAATTTCGGCGCCGTGCTCTACCTGCTGCACGAACAGGGCGGCACGGAGGAGGCGGCGGAGCTTGCCCGGCGCTGGCGGCGCGACCACCCCGGCAATCCGCTGGCCCGCCATATCGGCGCCGCCATCGCCGGCGAGGAGGCCGACCAGCGGGCGCCCGACGACTATGTGCGCCAGACCTTCGACCTGTTCGCGGAGGAGTTCGACCGCAAGCTGGCGGAACTGGACTACCGCGCGCCCGCCCTGCTGGCCGGGCTGCTGGCGGGCGAGAGGGCGGACGGCAGCCTGGACGTGCTGGATGCCGGCTGCGGCACCGGGCTGTGCGCGGCCTCGCTGCGGCCACGCGCCCGGCGGCTGGTGGGTGTCGACCTGTCGGACGGCATGCTGGAGCGCGCCCGCGCCCGCGGCCTCTACGACGAACTGCACGCGGCGGAGTTGGTCGGCTTCCTCGCCGCTGCACCGGGGGCCTTCGATCTGGTGATGGCAGCCGACGTGTTCTGCTATTTCGGCGTGCTCGACGAGGCATTCGCGGCGGCGCGCGCGGCGTTGCGCCCCGGCGGTCGCCTGGCCTTCACGGTCGAGGAGCTGGCTGCGGACGACGGTCGTCCGCATCGCGTCGCCACCCACGGGCGCTATGCCCATGCTAGAGCCTATGTGCGCGGCGCGCTGGCGGGAGCGGGGCTGGAACTGCGGCGCTGCGACCATGAGCGGCTGCGCTTCGAAAGCGGGGAGCCGGTGATGGGGCTGGTGGTTCTGGCCGTACGGCCTGCCGGCTAGGTCTTGCGGGGCCGGCGGTGGGATGGCCGCTTGCCGGCCGGCTTGCGCATCGGTGCGGGCTCCGCGGCGGGTGCCGTCAGGGCGTCGGCCTCCGCGGCGCGTCCGAGCGACCGCAGCGCCAGGGCCAGCGTATCGCGTGCGGCCGGATGGGCCGGATCAATGCGGACGGCGTGCCGCAACGGCGCGAGGGCTGCGTCGGCGCGGTTGGTGGCGGCCAGCGCGATGCCCAGGTTCAGCGCCGCCGACAGAAAATCGGGCACCAGCGCCAGGGCGTTGCGGAAGGCGATTACCGAATCCGCCCGAAGCCCCGCAGCGAACAGTGCATTGCCCAGCAGGAAGGCGATGTCGGCGTCCTGCGGTTCCAGGGATGCCGCGCGGATCAGATCGACCAGGGCCGGCGTCACCTGCCCGGTCTCCAGCCGCAGCCGTCCGCGCGCGTGCAGCAGGGCGACCAGCTTCTCGCGTGCCGGCTCCAGCGACGGCTCGATCCGCAGGGCGCGTTCCAGCAGGTCCGCCGCGACATCGACGGCAGCGGCGTCGCCGCCGTGGCGGGCGAAGGCGCGGTCGGTCCAGGCCTCCGCGAAGTCAGGGCGCAGGGCCAGCGCGCGTCGATAGCCGGCCTCCGCCTCGTCCAGCCGGTTCAGGCCGCGCAGCAGGTTCGCCCGGTTTGCGCGAATGTCGGCCGCCTCCGGCCGCAGGACGATGGCCTTGTCGATCAGGGTCAGGCCGAAGTCGCCATGGCCGATCTGCCCGGCCAGGACGCCCAGGTAATGCAGCGCGTCGGGCTGTTCCGGCTCGGCGTCGAGGATGCGGGTATACAGTTCCTGCGCTTCGCCGAAGCGGCCGGCGAGGTGCAGGTCGAGCGCGAGAGTCAGGGCTTCGAGGATCGTGGCCATGGGCCAGTGCTTTAGGACGCCCGACGGCATGGCCGCAAGTCCGCGCAACGGCAGCCCCGGATTCAGGCACGAATACTCCCGTATTGAGTATTCCCATTTCGCCATATGGGTTGGTTTCGCAAACTCAAATAAGAGTAAAGAAAGCCTTTACGGCGTGCCGGGATTACGGTAATTTAATGTCCGATTATCACAGATTCGGGTAAGCCGGTCATGAACGTGGCATCCGCCACATCGACGGTCTCACGGCCGTTCGCTTTCATGACGCCCCGCGGCAGCGATGCCGTCGATGGGGGGGCAGGCACCCGGATTCCGGCCACCACCTCAGGCCCGACCGCCGAGGCGCGTGAGGCGGAGCCTCTCGTCAACCGTTTCCCGACCATCGCCTTCAGCTACGACACCGATGCCTCGCGGCTGGTGATGCTGTACCGCGATCCGGCGAACGGAAAGACCGTCTCGCAGATCCCCACCGAGGCGGCCTTGAAGCAGTACAAGGAAGCCCAGCAGCAGGAAAAGAACGCGGAACGCGCCGCCCTGCTGAAACTGACGGTCGGCGGGGCTCAAGGCGGCGGATCGCAGGGCGGTGGCGCGGAGAATGGCCGGGCCGACGGGACGGCGTCCGCGGCCTACGGTCGCGGTTCGGCGGCCGGGTCAGCGGCTTCCGGCCCTGCAAACGCCGGCAACTCGGTCGGCAGCGGCCGATGGCTCAGCGGTGCTGCCGGTTCGGCGGGCGGCGTTGATGCTTCCGCCGCGGCGGCGTCTGTGTCACAGTCGGCGACGAGCACCGCTGTTTCCGCCGGCACGTCCGCCGCGCGGGTCAATGTGGTGATCTGAGAGCTTCCTCTCCCAAGGGTTCCGTCATGGGCATGGACATCGCCTCCTCGACCGCCGGTGCGGCAATCGCCTTGAAACAGGCGCAGGGCCAGATGGATTTCGGCGTCAAGGCGCTGAACCGGAATGCCGAGCAGCAGCAGGCGACGGTCGCGGCCCTCGTGGAGGGCGGCAGCGGCGGCGGCAACGTGACGCCGACGCGCGGGCAGAACCTGAACATCAGCGTCTGACCGATACGGTCGGAACCGGCCGCTTCCGGTCCTCAGGCTTTCGAGTTCAGCAGCGACGTCAGCATCTCGTCCTGGGTTCGGACCACGGCGATGTTGGCGCCATAGGCCCGGTTGGCCGCGATCTGATTGACGCGCTCCTTCGCCAGATCGACGTTCGGTGCGGCGACCATGCCATCGGCATTGGCGGCGCTGTCGTCCGGCGCGTATTCCTGCAGATAGGCCGGAGTGATCGGCGTGAAGGTCGCCCGCGTGCCGGGGCTGGCATCGGTCTGGGCCACCGCCAGCGGCTGATAGGGCGCCCGCTGATCTCCAGATGTCCCGCCTGCCACCGCGCCGCCTGCCACCGCGCCGTCTGCCGCCGGGACGGCGCCGGTGGAGCGGACGTTGGCGACATTGGAGGCGGACGCGTCCAGACGGCGCGTCTGCGCGGTCAGGCCGCTGAGCGCGATGCCGATGTTGCCGACCATGGCGGGCCATCCTCCGTATGACGGTGTCTAGACCAACAGTACCACATCCGGTTTCCAAGAACAGATGGGCAAGACAGGCCAATCGGCCGTTCGGCGGCATGGATTCCGTACGCGAACTATCTCCCGGCGCAATCGTCCGCTGCCGGCAATCCCCGCTGTATCTTTTCAAATGCTTGCGCCATTATCGGGCGAAAGGCCGAGGCTCCGGTCCCGATGGAGCCGGTCCAAGAAAATCGGTCCAGCCTCCATGGATCCAGACGTTCGCGAGACGGGAGCCGCCGCCTGCATGCCCAACACCGCCTTTGTCCTGACCGCCGCCGGGCTGACCGACGTCGGGCGTACCCGGTCCCGCAACGAGGACGACTTCCACGTCGATGCGATCGGTGAATTCGCGATCGTCTGCGACGGGATGGGCGGCCACGCCGGCGGCGACATCGCCAGCCGCAAGGCGGTGGAGGTGATTTCCGGCCTCCTGAAGGATCATGCGCCGTCGGAGCCGATCACCGTGGTCGACCGCGACGACATCGACCGGACCCAGACCGACCCGGCGGCGACGGAGCCGGCGGTGGGCCATGCGCTGTCGGTGGCGCGGTCGGCCGTGCAGATGGCCAACCGGTCGATCCACGACCTGAACGTCGCCCGCGGCTTCGCCCAGGGGCGCGGCATGGGCACGACGGTCGCCGGCCTCTGGCGGGTTCCGGGCACGGCCCAGATGGTGACCTTCCATGCCGGTGACAGCCGGGTCTACCGCCTGCGCGACGGGGACCTGCGCACGCTGACCCGCGACCACAGCCTGTACCAGATCTGGCTCGACAATGGCGGGCGTGGAACGCCGCCGCAGCGGAACATTATCGTCCGCGCGCTTGGCACCGGCGAGGAGGTGGAGCCGGAGGTCGCCGTCCACACGCTGCTCCCCGACGATGTCGTCATGATCTGTTCCGACGGCTTGAACGGCATGGTCACGGACGGCGCCATCGCCCGCATCCTGACGGAGGAGCGCGACCCGGCCCGCGCCGCCGCCGCCCTGGTCGATGCCGCCAACACGGCCGGCGGGCAGGACAATGTGACGGTGGTGGTCGGGCGCTTCACCGCCAACGCCTGACGGGAACGGGCCGGGGTCACGGTCCGGTGGTGGTGAAGCGGGCGACGGCGAGCGGAGCCGGCGCGTCGTCCGGCAAGGTCGCCAGCGCCTCCACCAGGGCGGCCAGATAGTCGGCCGCCGCTTCCTGCTCCGGCCGCGGGGTTGGGAACAGGGGCTCCGCCGTGGCGATGGTCAGCAGCAGTTCGCTGCCATAGGGCGGGCCGATGGTCCAGTAACGCCCGCCATCCGCCCGGTCGCCCAGCCGCCGCGATGCCCCCGCCGCCAGTGCCGTGCCGCTGTCCGAAGGGTTGGGCAGCAGATGGATGACGGTGCCGTCGACCGTAAAGTAATCAGCCTGTATCCGCACCGGCCGTGCCGGGGCCCTGATCTCCAGGATCAGCGGATCGCCGGAGCTGAGCTGCGGTCCGATTCCCTCCGCCGATGCCCCCTCCGCTGTTGCCAATCTGGCCGTCAGCGGTTCCGCCAATCTCCGGTTGGCGTCCAGCGCCGTGGCGACACTGGCGAGCGGCCCGCAGAACCGCGCATCGGCGGCGGCGAGGTCGAAGCCATGCTCCCAGCCGCCTGCCGCCGCTTCCACCGCCTCGCGCACTGCAGTCTCCGCCTGTGCCCCCATTGCCGTCCCTGAAACGAGCAGCCGTCCGCCGGCTTCCTCCACCGTCACCAGCGCGCAAGGTATCCCCCGCAACGCTTGCGCCACCGCCGCTACCGGAGGTCGTCGCGGCGCAACCGGCACTTCGGGTGCGGGAGCGGGCTCCGGGGGAGACGAGGCCGCTGCAGCCGGAGCAGTGGCCGGAGCAGTAGCCGGAGCGGGGACGGGAGCGGTTGTCGCGGTCGCGGGCGGCGAGGAAAGGGGGGTGGTCAGGGTCGGCACCGGCCGGTTCATCAGCACCGCGCCAGCCGCCAACCCTCCCGCCAGCGTCATACCGCCGAGCCACAGCGGCCAGCGGCGTACGCGTTTCGGCGTCGCCACGGAAGCGGGGAGGGGCGTGCCGGTCAGGCCGGCGACGGCGCGCCGAAGCGATGCGGCATCCGGGAAGACGGCGGCGCCGCGCTCCCGCACCTGCTCCAGCAACGACGCGACCGCCGGGTGGTCGTCATGGCCGGAGAGCAGCCGCTCGATCAAGCGGCCGGCGGCGGCAAGATCGTGGCTCCGGTTTGCCAGAGCCGCGGTCAGCGCCGTCCGTCCGAACCCGGTGACCATGGCGGAGCTACCGCTGTGGCGGATGGCCTCCGCCTCCAGCGCGCCATGGACGATTCCGGCCCGGTGCGCGGCGTCCAACGCGCCCAGCACGCGGTCCAGCGTCGCGACGCTCTCGTCCAAGCTCAAGGCGCCGTCGGCCAGGCGGTCGGCCAGCGTCCGCCCTTCGACCAGCCCGGTGGCGACGAAGGCGGTGCCGGCATGTTCGCCGGAGGCCAGGACGGCGGGAATGGCGGGATGGGACAGCTGGGCCGTGGCGGCGGCGGTGCGGCGGAACCGC
The DNA here is from genome assembly GCF_977007025.2 of Azospirillum largimobile. Lineage (NCBI taxonomy): Bacteria > Pseudomonadati > Pseudomonadota > Alphaproteobacteria > Rhodospirillales > Azospirillaceae > Azospirillum > Azospirillum largimobile. The sequence goes on along the minus strand of NZ_CDRMUA020000002.1, from coordinate 618,811 downwards.
TCCAGCGACGCGGCATCGGCACACAGCCGTGCCAGCGGGACGGTCCACAGCGCCACCGCCTGCCCGTTCGCATCCAGCGCGCGGTGCAGCCGGGCCTCGCCGTCCCGGCCGATCAGCTCGCGCAGCCGGAAGCGGCCGAGCCGCCGCTCCGACTCGGCCGTCACTGTCGCCGTCCCTCTGCCGCGCTGCATTCCCGCTCCCCCTTGGTGAGCGCTGGTATAGCCGCAGCGCGGCGGAGCGGCCAAGCCTCCAGGCACCCGGCCGCAAGATCCTGTCCGTCCGGCCGAGCTGTACGAAAGGGGAGGGCCTGTGACCACGATCGGCCGCTAACCTTTCGTTAGCCATGGCGGGGGAAGCTTGGGTGGTGAACCGGCAGCGCTGCGCCGGGATCGCCAACCCCGGCGCGGAGCCTGCTGCCTTGACCACCACCATCACCCTGTCCCAGTCGTCCGGCCCGAACATCTCCTGGCTGAACGGGGCGGCGCTGTACCAGATCTATCCGCTCAGCTTCCGCGACCGCGGCGGCGACGGCTGGGGCGACCTCGACGGTGTGATCGAGGGGCTGGACCATGTGGCGTCGCTGGACGTGGACGGGGTGTGGATCAGCCCTTTCTACCCGTCGCCGCGCACCGACTTCGGCTATGACGTCGCCGATCACCGGGCGGTCGATCCCCGCATGGGCAATCTGGCCGTCTTCGACCGGCTGATCGAGCGCGCCCATGGGCTGGGGTTGAAGGTGCTGGTCGATCTGGTCTGCGGCCACACCTCCAACGCCCATCCCTGGTTCGTGGACAGCCGGCGGTCGCGCGATGGGGAAATGGCCGACTGGTATGTCTGGGCCGACGCCAAGCCCGACGGGACGGCGCCCAACAACTGGCTGTCGGTGTTCGGCGGCGCGGCCTGGACCTGGGAGCCGCGGCGCCGGCAATATTACCTGCACCATTTCCTGTCGAGCCAGCCGGCGCTGAACTTGCACCACCCCGCGGTGATGGACGCCCTGTGCGAGACGGCGGAATTCTGGATGGAGCGCGGCGTCGACGGCTTCCGCATCGATGCCGTGGATTTCTTCGCCCACGATCCGCAGCTTCGCTCCAACCCCGCCGCGCTCTGGCGCGAGCCGCAACCGCCGCTGAAGCCCTTCGCCCTGCAGCAGCATGTCTACGACATGATGCACCCCGCCATCGGCGGCATCCTGGCCCGCCTGCGCGAGACGGTGGAGCGCTATCCCGGCCGCGTCCTGCTGGGCGAACTGTCGAGTCAGCCCGGCGCCGGCCAGCGCATCGCGGCCTACTGCTCGCCGCAGGGGCTTCACGCCGCCTACAGCCTGTCGCTGGCCAAGCAGCCCTTCAGCGCCAAGGGCTTCGCCCAGGCCCTGACCGCGGTGCCGCGGCCGGAGGCTATCTGCTGGAGCCTGTCCAACCACGATGTGGAGCGTGCCGCCAGCCGATGGCTGCCGGCCGGCGCCGACCCGCAATCCTTCAACGCCCTGCTGGCGATGCTGGCGGCATCGCTGCCCGGCACGGTCTGCCTCTATCAGGGCGAGGAGCTGGGCCTGCCCAACGCGGCTCTGGAGCAGCATCAGCTGCGCGATCCCTTCGGCATCACCTACTGGCCCGATTTCCAGGGACGCGACGGCAGCCGCACCCCGATGCCCTGGCGCGCCGACGAGCCCAACGCCGCCTTCACCATCGGCGAACCCTGGCTGCCCGTGCTGGACGCCCATCTGGAACTGGCGGTCGACCGGCAGGAACGGACCGCCGGCAGCCGGCTGGCGGTGTGGCGTGCCGCGCTCTCCCTGCGCCGCGACCTGGAGGCGCTGCGCACCGGTGCGGTGGCGGCGGTGGAGGAGCATGGCGACGTGCTGTCCTTCGAGCGCGTCGCGGGGGAGGAGCGCCTGCTGGCCGTCTTCAACATGGCCGACCGGCCGGCCGAATTCGCGCTACGCGGGCGCGGCGAGCCGGAAGCCCTGCCGGTGCCGCGCGCGCCGGGCGCCCTCCCGCCGGAGATGACCGCCGACGGCCGGACGCTGGTGATGCCGCCGCTGTCGATCTACTTGGGGCGTCTGCGGCTGCCGTCCTGATCCAGCTGTTTCGACCCCGCCGTTTTGACGCGGCCGCATAGGCTGTCCGAGGGTGTCGCCGACACCCTCGAAAGGCAGGCATGCACATTTATGCGATGCGGGGCGCCGCTTTGGATGATTTGTTACACTCTCGCCTAAGCCGCTGTAATTCCCTGATTCACCGCGGGTCACGGAAATCGTCAGCGATAGCAATAATCTTGCGGAGTAGCGGGAGTGGAAAGAAGAGCGTTTCTCACCAAGGCCGGTGTCGGTGCCGTTTCGACCGTCGCCGCCTCGACCCTCGCGGCCCCGGCCATCGCGCAGAGCCAGCCGACCATCCAATGGCGTCTGGCGTCGAGCTTCCCGAAGAGCACCGACATCCTCGTCGGCACGTCCGAGATGATCGCCAAGCGCGTGTCGGAGGCGACCGACGGCAAGTTCCAGATCCGCGTGCACGCCGCCGGTGAGATCGTGCCCGGCCTGCAGGTGCTGGACGCCGTGCAGAACGGCACCGTCCAGTGCGGCCACACCTGCGGCTATTACTATGTCGGCAAGGATCCCACCTTCGCCTTCGACACCGCGATTCCCTTCGGTCCGAACGCCCGCCAGCAGAACGCCTGGTACCAGTATGGCGGCGGCCAGGAGGTGATGCGCAGCTTCTTCGCCAAGCACGGCATCGTGCAGTTCCCGGCCGGCAACACCGGTGCCCAGATGGGCGGCTGGTACCGCAAGGAAATCAAGTCGCTGGCCGACTTCAACGGCCTCAAGATCCGCATCGCCGGCATCACCGGCCAGATCATGGCCAAGCTGGGCGCCGCCCCGACCCAGATCGCCGGCAGCGACATCTACCCGGCGCTGGAAAAGGGCACCATCGACGCCGTCGAGTTCGTCGGCCCCTATGACGACGAGAAGCTGGGCTTCGTCCAGGTCGCCAAGTACTACTATTATCCGGGCTGGTGGGAAGGCGGGCCGCAGGTCTCGCTCTACATCAACCAGAAGGAATGGGAGGCGCTGCCCAAGTCCTATCAGGCGATCCTGACCGCCGCCTGCGCCGAGGCGAACAGCGCGATGACCGCCCGTTACGACGCGGAGAATGCCCGGGCGCTGAAGCGTCTGGTCGCCAAGGGCGCCCTGCTGCGCCCCTATCCGCGCGACCTGATGGAAGCCGCCCACAAGATCGCCTACGAGCTGTACGACGACATCGCCAAGACCAACCCGGACTTCAAGGCGGTCTACGACAGCTGGAAGCCGTTCCTGGACGAGGTGCAGCTGTGGTTCCGCGTGGCGGAGCTGCCCTACGACAACTTCACACAGTCGGCCGGCCGTTCGAAGTGACGGTCCCGGAAGTCTGAGGAAACAGGGGGCGGCCGGTTCGGCCGCCCTTTTTCGTCAGGCGAGATAGTTCAGCAGCGACAGCTTCTGCGTCTGGCCGGCGACGGCATAGGTCGCCTGCTGCACGTTCATCGCGCTGCTCAGCCTTGCGGCGACCTCGTTCTGGTCGATGCCCTCGATCTTGGCGATGCGCTCGGTCAGGGTGGCGACGGACTCGGTGTGGGAGTCCTTGATGGTCTCCAGCGTCGCGCCGTCGGAGGCGACCTTGGCGTGGATCGACCTGATCTGATCGGTGGCCTGGGTCAGCATCTCGCGCGCCTGGGTGCTGTATTCGGTCCATTTTCCGGGATTGGCCGCCGCCGTGCGCACCAGCTGCATCGCCTTGACCAGCGTCTGGAACGCCTTGTCGTCGGCGCTGACGCCGTAGGTGACGTTCAGGTTGTCGTCGATGGTCACCTGGGACTTGCGGTACGCCTCGGCATTCTTGCCCTTGGCCAGATATTCGGCGTCGTAGAAGGGCAGGTCGGGCGGATCGGCGTAGGGAACATTGATCAGGCTGTCCTGCTCCGGCGGCAGGGTTCCCACCGTGATGGTGTTCTCCAGCGATCCGTTCGTCACCTTGGCCGAGGTGGAGAACAGCGACGTGCGGTTGGGGTGGTTGACGGGATCGGCGTTGGCGGTGCTGGTCAGCGCGATGCCGGGGCCGTTGCCCACCGCGTCGATGGTCACCGGAGGTGCGGGGTTCAGCGTGGCGAACTGCTGGCGCAGCTTGTCGGCGACCTGTCCGACGTTGTTGACGCCGGCGGCGTAATCGGTGTCGCTGACGGTGTAGCGCACGGTGTAGGCCTGGTAGGGCGGCAGGTCGTGCGGCGCGGTCGGGTTCCGGGTGTAGTAGTTCTGGTTGTACGGATCGTCGGGATCGCCGACCGCCACCGTGAACTCGAAGGTGTCGCCGATGTCGACCGCGGCGCCGTTCAGGGTGAAGCGGTCGATCTGCGGCAGGGCCGCCGTCGGCGCCTGGGTGGTGGACGGCGTATCGACGCTGTTCTCCACCGTGGCGGAATTCACCACGCGCGCCGACAGGTCGAACTTCTGCCCCGGATCGTTGCCGACCAGCGTGATGATGCCGTTCGAGGTTGAAACCGTCATCGGCAGCGCCGGGTTGGCGGCGTTGATCTGGGCGGTCAGGGCCTGGGCGACGAAGGTCAGCGACTTCGGATTGGCCGCCAGATTCTGATGGCTGAAGGTCTGGCCGTTGATGGTCACCTCGAAATAATCGTCGGTGTTCACCACGGCGCCGTTCAGCGTGATCTTGCTGGTTTGCTTGGTCGCCAAGAGGTCGGTGACCGGTTCCGTGCCATAGCGCGAACCGGCGAACAGATAGCGGTCGCCGAAGCGCTGGTTCAGCAGCGCCTGGATGTCGCGCATGGCGCCCTCGGCGCGGTCCTTCACCTGATCGGCCTGCGGGAAGGAGACGTTGAAGCTGCTGCTGGACGCCGCCTTCAGCGTGTCGAAGCTGAGGTTCAGCATGGCGCCCTCGCCCGGGCCGCCGGATATGTTGAAGTTGTAGCCCTTGCCGTCGTTGGGCGGGGTGGTGCCCAGGTTGATGGCGCGGGTGGTCTTGCCGCCGAGCCCGTCCGTCACCGTCACGTCGAAGGTGCCGTTGCCGCCCTGCTGCGAGGGCACGGCGGTGACCGTGTATTTGGCGCCCACCGTCAGCTTCGACTTGGCGGGATCGATCGCCACCTTCATCCCCTCGGGATTGGTGTTGATCGCCGAGGAGACGCTGGCGGAGCCGGGCTGGAAGGGGAAGGTCGTGCTGGAGGTCCAGCTCGACACGATCGATTCCAGGGAGGTCAGCACCTTGTCCGTCGCCTTGACGCGCGGGGCCGCGGTGTTGATGCTCTGGATGTAGTTGTCCTTCGTCGCCATCTCCGCCCGCAGGTCCAGGAGCTTCTGCACCTCCGGCCCATAGGCGTTGAGATCGACCGACTTCTTGCCCGTGGTCAGCTGTTCGGACAGCCGGTTGATGTCGTTCTGGCCGCCGGACAGGTTCCGGACAAGGCTCAGATATTTCGAGTAGCTGCTGACTCCCGTTATCGAGCTCATCGGACCACCGCCTCCAGCGCATCAAACATTGCATTGGCCACTTGCATGACCCGTGCCGAAGCCTGGTAGGAGGTCTGGAGCTGCTGCAGCTGGGCGATTTCCTCGTCGATGTTGACGCCGGTCTGGGACTGGTAGCGTTCGGACAGCAGCTGCACCGATGCCTTGTTGGACTCGCTGGCGGTGTTGGCGGACTTGGCCGCGGCCATCCAGGTGCCGGTGATGGCGCTGCCCATGGCGCTGTAGCTGGTGTCCTTCAACTGCAGGCCGTCGGCGCTGAAATTGCGGCCGGACGCGTTGACGGCCGTGACCATGCCGTCGATGGCGGCCCGCTTGATCTTCGCGGTGTTGTCCACGAGTTTGGCGTTCACGGCGATGGTGAAACGGTCGTTCCCGGTGAAGAACTGGTTGATCTGCTCGCCGTCGGCGGCCGGGGCGGACTCGTCGTAGGCGTCGGCGAAGCTGGTCGGCTCTCCGGGCTTGGTCGGGCCGGTGAAGGCCTGGGCATATTCGTCCAGCTGGGAGCGCAGCTTGCGGATGACTTCCGCCATCGGGTCGCCGCTGGCCGGCGTCGGCGGTTCGGTCGTCGAGCCGTCCTTGCGCATCTGGATCAGCGAGCCCAGCTTGCCGGCGGTCAGGTGGTTGTTGATCGAGGTGACTTGATTGCCGACCTGTAGGTTGATGTTGCCGCCGTCATAGGAAAGATTTGCCGGCTGGGCATCGACCAGCGCCAGCCCCGACGGGGTGAAGATCGCCAGGCGGCCGTCCGGCCGTTCCACGGTGCGCACGCCCATATAGGTGCTCAGCTCGCGGATCAGGCCGTCGCGCTTGTCGGCGACGGCATTGGCGGCCGACCCCTGGCCCTGCAGCGACACCGTGTCGTTGTTGATCTGGTTGATCTGCTTCAGCAGGTCGTTGACCGTGTCGACCGACTTGGTGATGTCCGTCTTCATGTCGCGGTCGAGCTGCTCCACGCCTTCGGAGACGCGGCGGATCTCGCGCGAGAAGTTGTCGGCGGCCTGGACCAGCTGGTACTGCGCGGTCTCGTCCTCCGGCGAGGTGGCGAGCGTCTTCACCGCGGCTTGGAACTTGTCGGCATAGTCGTTCAGCAGGGGCGTGCCGTTCGTCGTCCGCATCAGGTCGCCCAGCTGCTGCATGTAGGCCGCAGTCGCCTGCGACCCGCCGTCGCGCGCGGTCAGGTCCATCACCTGCGCCATCAGGGCCTTGTCGACTTCCCGGCGATAGGTCGTGCTGATGACCTGGCCGCTGGCGTCCACCGACTGCTGGGCGGTGTGGCGCGTGCGGGTGGGGTCGTTGGCCTGCGCGATGTTGTCCGAAACCAGCTTGACGTTGGTCTGGACGGTGCGCAGCCCGGCCGTGGCGCTGTTCAAGGCTGCGAAGAGGGACATGGCAGGAGACCTTTCGCGGATCGGGAGGATCGGGGCGGTGCCGGGATGGCCGCCGCCCCCCTCAAGCGATCAGGGAATCGGGCGATCAGGCAAACGGACGACGGAGTGCAGGAGATCAGGAAGTCAGGAGGTCAGGGCCGCGCCTTAGCGCTTCAGCCCCAGAACTTCCTGCAGCATTTCGTCGGAGGTGGTGACGATCTTCGCGTTGGCGGAATAGCTCCGCTGGGTGACGATCATCTTGGTGAACTCGTCGGCGATGTCGACGTTGGAGCTTTCCACGCTGTTCGCCACCACAGCACCCGCGCCGTTCGTCTCCGGATCGTTGAAGTTCGGCTTGCCGGCCTCTTCGCTCTCGACGAAGACGCCGCCGGACTCGCGCTGCAGGGCGTTCGGGTTGTTGAAGGTGATGATCGGCACCTTGGCCACCATCTTCGACCGCCCGTTGTCGTAGTTGACCATCACGGTGCCGTTGTCGCCGAAGACCACGTCCTTGAACTGTCCGCGCGGTGCGCCGTTCTGAACCAGCTGGGTGACGTTGATCTCCTCGCCGGCATATTGGGTCAGGCCGCCGGGCTTCTGGTACTTGCCGAGGTTCAGCGTGACCTGCTGCGGGCCGAAGCCGTAGTCGACCGTGAAGGTGACGGTGGCGTCGGCGCCGGCGGACTGGTTGGCGGCGCTGACCGCCGTGCCGGTGCCGACGAGGGCGGTGGAGATGTTGGTCAGCGTGCCGACCGTCTCTGGCGTCTTGCCGAAGGTCAGGCCGACATGGGCCGGCGTCTGGCCGGCGACGGCGCTCTGGTCCAGGGTGAACTGGGCCGCGGGGGCGTCGCTGACCGTGCCGGTCGCGCCGGGCGCAGTCAGCTGGTTGCCGGTCGCGCTGGCGCCGGGGATGACCGACGCGAAGTACTGCATGACCTTGGCAGGCGTATCGTACATGCCGTAGTTGGCGTTGGTGATCGTCAGCGGATAATTGATGCCGCCCGATGTGATGGTGTAGGTATCGCCGACGTCGACGGTAGAGCCGTTCAGCGTCACCGTGCCCGCGCCGGTGATGGTATTGGGGCCGGATGGGCTGGCTGCGGTCTTGGCGGTGACGGTGATGACGCCGCCCTGCGCGCTGGCGGTCACCGGCAGCGAGGTGTTGGCGTTGATCTTGTTCGCCAGCGCCGCAGTGATGTCCTCCATCGTCATTTCTTCGCCGGTGGTGCTGTAGGTCACCGCCGTGCCGTTGATGCTCAGCGTGTACTGCGTGCCGATGTCGCCCGGCGTGCCGGTCAGGGTCACGGTGCGGCTTTGGCGCACGCCGGCCACGCTGGCGACCGACGGCAGCGAACTCATCGTGTTCACCGCGGCAGCCGAGTTGGTGGCGGTCGCGCTGGAGGTGACGTTGGTGTTGGCGGCGTTGGCCTGGATCGACAGGATGTTGCCGGCCGACGAGGCGGTTACGGTCGACCCCAACTGCTGGTTGATCCGGCCGGCCAGCTGGGACACGACATCGCTGACCGTCGAATAGCTCTGATAAGTGGCGGCGGTCACCGTGTAGCTGATCGGCGTGCCGTTCACGTTGATGGAGAAGGAGTCGCCGATCTCGACCTGGGTCTGCGGGAACTGGAACTTGTCGATCTCGCCGGCACTGCTCGTCGCCGCCGTCGATGTCTGGGCGACGATGGTGTTGGTGGTGTTGGTGCCGGACTGCACCTCGGTGTTCAGCTTGAACGGCGTGCCGGCATCGCGGGCGGTCACGCGGATCGTCTGGCCCGACGAGGTGGCGAGCACCGACGCCGCCGGGGACGCGGAGTTGATCTGGTTGGCCAGCGCGCCGGCCAGACCCGAATAGGTGCGGATCGACCCGATGTTGTCGGCCGTGATCTTCAGGCTGTAGTTGGTGCCGTTGACCTTCACCGAATAGACGTCGCCGATGCGCAGGTTGTCCTGCCCATTGGTGTTGTTGCCGGAGATGGTGATGACGTTCACCTGCGCGACCGCCGTCTGGCCGGGGATGTTCTGGCCGAACGACACGGTGGCGGGGTTGCCGGTGAAGGTGCCGTCGACCGGCTTGGTGTTGGAGCCCGGCGCGTCCAGAACCATGCGCCAGCTGCTGTCCGCCTGCTGCCGCCATTTGAAGTTGACGGTGCGCGGATTGCCCTGGCTGTCGAAGATCTGGATGCTGCTGTCGGGGACCTTTTCACCCGGCTTCGGCGTCGCCGGCAGGTTGGCGGACAGATCGATGGTGTTGGTCGCCACCGGCTTGTCGATCAGCGAGTTCACCTGGATCGGCGCCACCTGGTCCTTGTGCAGGACGCCCGTCACCGGATCGACCAGCCAGCCGTTCAGGGCGTAGCCGGCGCTGTTGACCAGATAGCGGCTCTTGTCCAGTTCGAAGTCGCCGGCGCGGGTGTAGAAGGCGGCCGACGACGACACCGTGCCCGTCTGCGTCTGCACCAGCGTGCTGGACCCCTGGGTCGCCACCTTGGTGACGCTGAAGAAGCCCTGGCCCTGGATGGCGATGTTGGTCGGGCTCTGCACCTGGGTCAGGCTGCCCTGGATGTTGTTCATGAAGACCGGTTGCGCCGTGACCCCGCCCGGCTCGTGCAGGCGCTGGCTGGACTGCAGGACCATCGTCTCGAACGCTGAATCGACACGCTTGTAGCCGATGGTCGAGCTGTTCGCGATGTTGTCCGAGATATGTCCGAGCGCCTTCGACTGGGCATTCAGGCCGAGAACGGCGGTTGTCATCGAACCGAAGATGCTCATGGCCGGGGTCTCCGAAAGAATAGGGCAAAGGTCTTCTGCGCCCTACCTAGCAAGCGGAGTGCCAACTGGAACTTCCCGAATAACTTATTGAATTTGCTTGTTTCTCTGCGTGATCGGCACGGCGGCGCCAGAAATTGCCGGGAGGTGGGAAAGTTTCGCCTAGTGCCGGCGGGGGCGGGCGGGCAGAAAGCTCCCGCCGAAGTTGCCGCCCGCCGCTATCGTTGCGCTGCTCTGGCGGCGCGCAGCGCCTGCGCCTTCAGCACGGCGGCAGCGGTGCCGATCACCGTGGTCCAGTCGCCGGGCCGCGGCTGGCGGAAAAGCCGAAGCGACGGGTACCAGGGGCTGTCGGCGCGGTCGAGCAGCCAGCGCCAGTCCGGCACATGGGGAAGCAGAAGCCAGCACGGCACGCCCATCGCCCCGGCCAGATGGACCATGGCGGTGTCGACCGTGATCAGCAGGTCGATGTTGGCGAGGATGGCGGCGGTGTCGGCGAAGTCGCGCACCCGCTCCACCGCGTCCTGCACCCCCTCGCCGGGAAGACGGCTCAGGTCGGCGCGGGCGTCGCCCGTCTGCAGGCTGACGAAGCGCACCCCCGGAACCGCCAGCAGCGGGCGCAGGGCCGCGACCGGGATCGAGCGGTTGCGGTCGTTGCGGTGGCGCGGGTTGCCGGCCCAGACCAGCCCCACGCGCAGGCCGGCCGCGCCACTTCCGTCGCCGTTCCCTTCCCCGGCCCCGTCCCCGTCCTGCTCCGCCAACCGGTCGCGCCAGCGGGAAACGTCGGCGGGATCCGGGGCAAGATAGGGGACGGTGGCCGGGATGGTCGCCAGATCGGTCCCGAAGGCGCGTGGCAGGCTCATCAGCGGGCAGTGGAGGTCGTGCGGCGGCGGCTCCTCCCCCCGCACCAGGACCTGGACCGACTGGCCGAAAGCCCGGTTGAACAGGCGGTAGAGCAGCAGGTGCGTCTCCAGGATCACCCGTCCGCCTTCGCGTGCGGCGATCTGGGCGACCAGCGGAGCGTAGCGGACGAACTGCATGGCGTCGCCGAACCCCTGGTCCATGTGCAGCAGGATGGTGGCGGTTTCCGGCGGCCGGCCGTCCCAGGGCGGAGCGGCGAAGCGGCGCCAGCGGTGCTCGAAGCCCTCCCAGCCGGCGCGCAGGTCGCCGCGCACCAGCTGCCCCACCGCGCGGGCGAGATGGGCCTCTGAACGGGCGGGGGTGTGGGCCAGCACGGCATCGAAACAGGCATCCGCTTCGTCGAAGCGGCGAAGGTCGCGCAGCACGGTGCCGAGGTTGAGCAGCGTCTCCGCATGGCCGGGCCGCAAGCGGGCAGCCCGGTCGAGCCAGCGCCGGGCCTCCGCATAGCGCGCCAGCGCATGCAGCGAGGCGCCCTGCGCCTCCAGCGCGTCACCATTGGCCGGGTCGAGCGCCAGGGCGCGCCGCAGCGTCCGTTCCGCCCGCTCCGGCCATTCGGCCGCGCGCAGGGCAGCCCCCAGATGCCCCCAGGGAGAGGCTGCCGCCGGACGGACGTGGATGGCCCGGCTGATCGACCGGATGGCGGCGGCGAGGTTGCCGGTCTGCGCCGACAGCACGCCGGAGAGGTGCAGCGCGTCGGGCTGTGCCGGTTCCGCGGCAAGGATGCGGGCATAGCCGTCGGCCGCCGCATCGGCGTGACCGGCCATGTGGTGGTTGACGGCGGCGTTGAGAGCGTCCACGAGTGTCGTCATGGCTTCTTCTCTACACCGGTGCGCCGGTCAGGGCGAGGGGCGACGTCATTGCCAAGCCGGGGCCGCAGCCTCAAAAACAGGAGCCGCATACGGGAATGGACGACCGTCTTCCGACGCATCTCTGGGTTTCGGCCCATATCCGCGCCGCCGATGCCCAGGGGGTGGCGATGACCGTGGTCCGCAAGGGCGACCCCAGCCGCGGAACGGTGATCCTGAAGCTGAACCGGCTCGACCGCAGCTTCACGGTGCTGGTCCAGACCCGCGAGGGCGATGGCGACCGCCTGTTCTGGGCGCGCGGCACCGGCCCCGATCCGGTGCCGGAGTCCGACGCCGACGCCTACATCGCCCGCCAGACCCGCTACGACCCCGACGTCTGGGTGGTGGAGGTCGAGGACCGCCAGGGCCGCCACTGGTTCGAAGGGCCGGTGCGCTGATCCGTCAGCGCACCAACCCAGCGCCCCGGCCCAGCGCCTCTTACGCGGGATCGGTTACCCGGGGGAAGCGCAGGGTGAAGCGGGTGCCCTGGCCCGGGCGGCTCTCCACCCCGATGGTGCCGTGCAGGCGGCCGGTCACCAGATTGTAGACGATGTGCAGCCCAAGCCCGCTGCCGCCGCTGCCGCGGCGGGTGGTGAAGAAGGGATCGAAGATTTTCGGCAGAACTTCCTGCGCGATGCCGTTGCCGTCGTCGGCCACCGAGAGTTCCACCATGTCGCCGTCGCAAGGCCGGGCGGATATCGCGATGCCGCCGGGCTGTTCCGGGTCCAGCGCATGGATCAGCGCGTTCATGATCAGGTTGGTCAGGATCTGCGACAGCGCGCCCGGATAGCCGTCCAGCTCCAGGTCGACCGGGCAGTCGACGGAAATGGTCAGCGCCGCCCGTGCCTTGTAGGTCGGATGCAGGCTGCGCAGAAGCTCGTCGATATAGTCGCGCAGCAGGAAGGCGCGGCGTTCGTCGCTGGACTGGTCGACGGCGACCAGCTTGAAGCTCTGCACCAGATTGGCCGCGCGGGTGCTGTTTGACAGGATCAGGTTCGCCATCTCCATGCCGTCGCCGAGGAAGCGCTGGAAGTCGGACTTCTTCAGCGCGCTGGCGGCATGGCGGTCCGACAGTTCCCCGATCAGCGCCTGCAACTGGGAGGCGCCGGTGATGGTGATGCCGATGGGGGTGTTGACCTCATGCGCCACTCCGGCGACCAACTGGCCTAGCGAGGCCATCTTTTCCGCCTGGATCAGGCTGGCCTGTGTCGCCTTCAGTTCGCAGAGCGCGCGTTCTGCGGCGTCGCGCGACTGGCGCAGCGCATTCTCCGCCTCCACCTCGCGGGTGACGTCGACAACCACCGCCTGGACCGCCGGACCGTCCATCCAGTCGACCCGCCGGCCGGTCAGCTCCACCCACAGGCTGCCGCCGTCGGGTCGGCAGGCGCGGATGCGGCGGCGCGGCGTGGACCCGCCGTCCAGCAGCCGGTCGTAGTTGTCGATCAGCCCGTTGCGCTCCTCCACGGGCACCAGCGCCAGCAGGGACGGCAGGGCCATCACCTCGGCCACCGTCAGCCCCAGCATGGCGGCGAAGCTGTCGTTGGCATAGAGCGGGTGGAAGTCGCGGTGGATGATGATGCCCTGGATCGACCCCTCGACCAGATCGCGGAACCGCCGCTCGTTGTCGGCCAGCGCCCGCTGGCGCCGGTCGATCTCGTCGATGAAATAGCGGATGGAGGCGCCGATGTCGGTGATCTCGTCGTCGCCATCCACCGGAACCGGCACCGGAACATTCGTCGTCGGGCCGGACGCCGCCGACCCGGCGGTCCACGGCCGGCCGGCATCCGCGTGGCCTGCCGACAGCCCGGCCAGCACCGCCCGGTTCATCGCCACCAGCCGCGAGGACAGGAAATGCCGGAAGATGAAGTAGACGCAGATCGCCAGGATGATCGACGCGCCGGCCAGCATCATCACCGTGCGCGACCGCTCGGCGATCAGTTCGGCGAGGGCGTCGGTGCGTTGGGCCGACTGGTCGCGAATGGAATCGTTGAGCGTGCGGGTGGACCGTTCGACGGTCTCCACCAGCACGCGGGCTTGGCCGGTCAGGGCCTGGGCGCGGTTGCGCGCCTGCAGCCGGTCGATGGCGCTGTGGAATACCCCGCCCGGTGCGATCAGCAGCGAGAACAGTTCCTCCTGCACGGTCGACATCATCTGTCCGGTCGCGTCCGGCGCGTCGGCGGACAGGCGCGCCAGGTCCGCCAGCGTGCGTTCGGCCGCCCTCGCTTCGCCCTTCAGCCGGCTGAGATGGTCCAGCTGCGAGGCGCCCGCCGCCCGCGCCATCAGCGCGCCGATGCGGACGGCCCAGGCGCCGGTGTCGGGCATGCTCTCGATGGAGGCGGCCAGCCGGCTCAACCCCCGCGCCGCCTCGGCCTGTCGGTCGCCATAGTCGATCTGGCGCGTGACCTCGGCATTCAGGTCGGCAACCGTGGCGGCCAGGATCAACAGGGTGGACCGGGTCTGCTCCAGCAGGCGGACATTGCCGTCGCGCTCGCCGTCCTCATTGCCGCTCTCCTTCATCAGCCCGCGCATGCGGGCGACGAGGAGTTGCATCGAATCCAGCTCCGTCACCAACCCGTCATAGATGGAGCGGCGCTGCGGGGTCGAGGTGGCGGCGGCAAGCTGCGGCAGTTGCGCCACCAGCTTCTGCAGGGATCCGTGCAGGTCGGCGCTGGCGATGACCTCCGGCAGGGTGGTGGTCGACAGCGCCGTCACCTCCGCCCGGAACAGGCGGAAGGACGACATCGACACGCCGCCGATCAGCACCACCAGCAGGGCCATCACCGACAGCCCCAGCGTGATGCGCACGGCGATGCCGAAGCGGCGTGGCCGGTTCGGCGGCGGGAACCGCGGCGCCGGCCGCGCCTGCGGGTGAGCCCCCGGTTGGGTCCCGGGTTCGATCAATGTGCCGGGCCGCGGAGGGCTCTCGGCGATCGAGGAAGCCATGCCGTCCATCAGCGCCTCACCGTCATCCGGCCGTCCAGCCGCGGAAGGAATTCCCCGTCGCGGGTGATCTGGCTGATCAGCTGGGTGGAGACGAAGTCCGTGTTGCGGTCCTCCACCAGCCGCGGCGCCCCGGCCAGCATGCCATAGCCGTCGCCGCCGGCCGCGAGGAAGCTGCTGGTCGCCAGCCGGTAGCGGGTGGAGAGGCCGACCGGCTTGCCGCCGACCGACAGGCTGCGCAGCCTCTGGCCGGGCGGGCGGCTCAGATCGATCTCGGCACGGGCGTTGGACAGGTGCGGGAAACGGCCCTGCAACTGCTCCACCGCCGACACGCCGCTTTCCACCGCGTCCCAAAGCTGCTGCCCGGTGACGTCCAGCACCATGCCGACATCGTGATAGGGCAGCTCGGCATAGATGTCGCGACGGGTCAGCAGGGTGCCGGCCGGATAACGGCGGTCGCCGCGGATGCCGCCGCCGTTGATCAGCGCCACGTCGGCGTCCAGCGCCGCCCGCAGCATGTCGACGACCGCGTTGGCGAAGGCATTTTCGCCGGTGCGCACCGATTCCTTGCGGGTGTCGATCGGCCCGGTGAGACGTCCCACCTCCATCCTCAGCATGGTGTCCAGCCGCGCCGCATAGGCCTTGGCCTGGATGTCGGAGGCGGCGTCGGGCGCCACGGCGGCGGTGTCGATCAGCCGGGGGGAGGGGGCCCAGGTCACCCGTGCCTTGCCGTCCGCCTGCGCCGTCCGCTCCACCGTCAGGTCGAGCGCCAGCACCCATCCCGCCTGCGGCCCCACGGTGGCGGACAGGAAGCGGCCGTCATAGTCGACTGCGAAGGGGCGGCTGCGGTCCTGGTACAGAACGATGTCGGCCGGGCGGGCGGCCAGGATGCTGCGGTGGGTGTCGCCGGCATAGCCGGTCATCGCCACCACCAGATCCACCCCTTCGGCCCGCAGCGACGCGGCCTTGGCGGCCAGTGCAGCGACGGGATCGCGGAATTCCGTGCGCTGGGTCCGGGTGGTCTCCCGCGTCAGCACGGGCGTTGCGGCAAGCACGCCGATGCGCAGGGGGCCGGCGGTCAGCACCACCGCCTCCTCCAGCCCGTCCGGGGTGCGGCCGGTCGAGCGGTCGACGGTGTTGGTGGTCACGATCGGGAACCCGGCCTCGAAGGCACGGGCGCTCAGCTGGTCGTCGCCATGGTGGAATTCGCGGTTCAGCGCGGCCATCGCATCGATGGTCATGCCGTTCAGCAGGTCGATGATGTGAGCGCCCTGGTCGTAGAAGGCCAGAACCGACGGTGCCAGCGTTTGGCCGCCATGCAGGGCCAGGACAAGCTGGCGGTTGTTCCGTTCCTGCCGGATCGCGCCGGCCAGACGGGCCATGCCGCCGCGCCCGCCGGTCTCATCCAGGTCGGTGGTGCCCTGGGCGTAAAGGATGGTCAGCTTGACCGTGGTGCTTTCCGCGGCCGGCGGCGTCGCTGCGGGATCAGCCTGCTGGGCGCGCGACGGGGCGGCGCCGAACGCAAGGCACAGGGAAAGACCCAGCGCGAGCGGGGCGATCAGGGATGACAATGTCCTGCCGGGCCGGGACCAGATCCCGCCGGCAGCGCCGCTTCCAATACCGATGTTGTCCATAGCCCGGCGTCACCATTGGCCCCCCGTGCCGGATTATGCGCAATTCGGTGCCGCTGTAGAAGCAAAGCCGCGTTACGGGACTGTCATATTGATGACACGCGGGAAGGAAGTGTCCGTTTTACCCACTCATACACTCCGAGAGTCCGTAGAATTCCAATCAACTTCATGCGCAACGGCGCCGGGACTGCGGCAAAACGTGGCGCCAGCCCGGCCCGCCGCGTCTTGGCGAGCGTCGCCCGGCGCGCATAAGCGGCGCGGTGCAGGGTGACGCGGCCGGCATCGCTGTCGAAACAGGCGAAGCAGGCGCGTTGGTCCGTCCCGCGCGGCTCCCCCACCGTGCCGGGGTTCAGCAGATAGACCGCATCGGGCCGCAGCGTCGCGCCGCTGTCCAGCGGGACCGACCGCACCGTGCCGTCGCGCCACTCCCACAGCCCGGCGCGGTGCGTGTGGCCGAAGGCGCAGACCCGGACCCCCGACGCGTGGCCCGCCAGTGCCTGGAGGCTCAAGGCGCGCTTGTCGTCGTCGTCCAGCCGAACCAGCTCCTTCCCCTCGTCCGGGTGCAGGGCGCCATGCACGGCGACCAGCGCGCCATCGACCACGGCGGTCAGCGGCAGGCCGGACAGGAAGGCACGGCTCTCCTCGTCCAGCCGCCGCCGGGTCCAGTCGACGGCGCGCGCCGCCGGACCGCTGAAGCCTTCGGTCCCGATGGCGCCGGTCACCGCCCGGTCATGGTTGCCGGCGATGCAGACCGCCCCTGCCTGCCGCAGCAGGGCGATGCAGGCGGCGGCATCGGTGTTGTAGCCGACGATGTCGCCCAGGCAGACGATGCGCTCCACCCCCTCTGCCCGGATGGCGTCGAGCGTCGCCTGCAAGGCTTCCAGATTGGCATGGATGTCGGAGATCAGGGCGATCTTCATGGCTTTGCGGTCACGGCAGTTGCATTCTGGACGGGAACGGCTGTTTTCGGTGCCGATAAGCCCCTCTCCCGCAAGGGGAGAGGGGCTTTAGCTGTACATGCGATGGGCGCTATCCCTGACTTACGGCTTGGCGAGGCGGGGCGGGCGGGCGCCGCCGGGGAAGCGGGCGAGCAGCCGGTCCAGCTTCGGCCGCAGGAAGGGCATCGGGTCGTCGGGGGTGATCGCCTTCGCTTCGCACCGCGCGACCCAGGCGAGCCACTGCGCCGTCGGCACGCCGCTGTCGCGGGCCGCCAGCCGGTCCTTGCTGATGTGGCACCAGCAGGCGCCGGGCCGCGCCCTGGCCGGCGCAGGGCGGGGGCGGCCGGTCAGGTCGGCCTGGACGATGGCCGGCAGGTTCACCCCGGCGACGGCGCCCAGATGGTGCCACAGGTTGAAGCGCGGGTTGATCTCCAGCAGGTGCAGGCGGCCCTGCGGATCGCGCTTGAAATCGAACTTGGCGACGCCCGTAAGACCGATGCGGGCGGCGATCTGCCGGCCCAGCGCGGCCACGTCGGCCCCCTCGCCGTCGATGTCGGTAATGGTCAGCGCGGTGCTGTGGCCGTAATCGACCGGATAGGTCCTGATCTTGCGCCCTGTGAACTCGCCCGCCACGGCGCCGCCTGCATCGATATAGACATGGTGGCTTTCGATCCGCGTCTCCGGTCCGGGGATCAACTCCTGGGCCAGCAGGTCGATGCCGACCGGGATCAGCCGCGGCCAGAGCGCGCGCAACTCCTCCGGCCCCTCCAGCCGGATCGCCTTGCCCAGCCCCTCGATCTCGTCCCAGGGCGGACGGCGGGTCAGCGGCTTGACGATGACGGGATAGCGCAGATCAAGGTCCGGGGCCTCGCTGCCCGGCAGCGGGCGCAGCCGACGGGTGCGCGGAACCGGCAGGTCCAGCCGTTCCGCCAGTGCCTGGAAACGGCCCTTGTCGACCAGCGTCTCCACCAGATCGCCGTCGGCGAGCGCGAAGCGGAAGACCGCGGCCAACCGGTCGCGGTGGCGCGACACCATCAGCAGCTGGGCATCCTCCTCCATATAGAGCACCGGCTTGTCGGGCTGGGCTGCGCCGAAACGCAGCAGCCGATCCACAAGAGCCTCGTCACAGCCGCCCTCCCACGGGATCAACCGTTCGGTGAAGCGGGAATGGGCGGTGGCACCGCCGGCCGGCCCGACCACGGCGCAGCGGATACCCGCCAGCCCCAGCGGGCGCACCAGATCCATGTCGCCCAGCACGCAGGCCAGCGCCCCGGTCTTCCCCTTGGTCATTCGCACGCCTCCCCCCTCAGATGCCCTTGGCCGGCGCGGTCCAGCCGCGCAGAGACCGTTTGACCGCATCGATCATCAGCCCGCGCGCCCGTCGGCAGTGCGCCTCCACCCGTCGGCTGAGCCGGTCGGGACCGAGCGTCAGCCAGTTCATCGGCTGTTCGGCATTGGACAGCAGCGGCTTGTGTCCCGCCGGGGTCGACATGAAGTCGTAGCAATCCTCGCCGCGAGCCAGCGCGTCCTCGATGGCCAGCACATGGCTGAGCAATCCCGGCTTCAGCCGGTTGTCAGTCTCGAAAGCGAAGCCGCCCTGGTAATTCAGGACCCGGTTGCGGTGGACGAAGTTGTAGAGGTAGCCGACAGGCTGGCCTCCGGCGCTGATCCGGCACAGGCGCACGGCGCCGCTCGGCACGCCCTGCGTGATCAGCTGTTCGTGGAAGGGGCGGAAGGCGGGGTTGGCGAAGGCGCCGGCCTGCCCGCGGGCCTTCCAGCCGGCCTGATGCAGCACCTCCAGCGCCGCGAAATCCTCAAGCGCCTCCTCCGCGGTGGTGGCGACGCGGTAGTCCAGCGTCCCGCGGGCACGGTAGAGCCGTTCGCTGCGGTTGACCGCCGCCCGCGTGTTGCGGCCAAGCCCGGCGCGGAAATCGCCGCCCGCCGCCCTGACCGGCGCCATATCCACCCATTGCGCGGAATCGGCGATGCGCAGCTGCAGAGAGTGGCCGGTCCGCGCCGCAACACGCCGGGCGGCACGCTCGGCCGCCGGGGTCAGTCCGCCCAGCACCAACTCGTCGTTGGCGGAAAGCCGGTCGCCCAGCCAGTGCAGGGCGGCGTCCGTCACCTCGTCGGCAAAGCGGCGGTCGGCAAGGATGCCGTTGTATTCCATGAACAGGCGGTCATAGCCGCGGTCGCCCGTCTCGTGCAGCATCCAGCACCGGCTGGGCAGCAGGCCGAGACGCCGCCGCTTGCGCGGGCAGAGCACGGCCAGCCCGACCAACTCGCCCCCCCGCCGGGCAAGCAGCAGCCGCGCCTCGATCCCGGCCGGCATCTGCGCCAGCCAGGGACCGATCCAGGACCAGGACAGGAAGAAGGAGGAATCGGCGCGCGTCTCCAGATCCACCCAGACCTGCGCCAGCTGGGGCAGGGGAGGCAGCGGATGCAGGGCGATGTCGATGGTGGCGGTGGGATTAACAGGGGGAGTGGATTGGGTGGCCGTGCCGGTCGCCGTATCGCTGGCGATGCCGTCGGAGTCGGTGCGGGGCCAGATGCTCATCGGCGCGGCGTCTCCGGAAGATATTCCCTACCGAAAACAACACGCTGGTCTGACAAACGGTCCTGTCTACGCCGGGGGCACCCGAAAGCCTGTGCAGCGCGAAAGGGTGTCGCAAAAGATTACGTTACTATACGAACACGCCGGCCCGGCGGATGGAACCGGGCCGGCGGTAGGGTGGATCAGCGCTTGACCGTGTCGGCGGACTGGCCGAACAGGATCTTCTTGCTCTCGTCGTTCACCGTGGGCGTGCGGTTGGGGTTTACGGCCTGCCCCTTTTCATAGGCGCGCACCACCGCCGGCCGCTCCTTGATCGCGTTGAACCAGCGCTTCAGATTGGGGAAGTTGTCCAGATCCTGCTGCTGGCGTTCATGCGGGACGATCCAGGGATAGCTGGCCATGTCGGCGATGGACAGGTCCGTCCCACCCAGGAACTCGTTGTCGGCAAGGCGCTTGTCCATCACGCCGTAGAGACGCCCGGTCTCCTTGACGTAGCGCTCCATGGCGTAGGGGATGCGCTCCGGCGCGTACTGGACGAAATGGTGGTTCTGTCCGGCCATCGGGCCGAGGCCGCCCACCTGCCAGAACAGCCATTCCAGCACCGTCTTGCGGCCACGCAGGTCGCTGGGCAGGAACTTGCCGGTCTTCTCGGCCAGATAGACCAGGATGGCGCCGGATTCGAAGACGGTGACCGGCTCGCCGCCGTCGGCCGGGGCGTTGTCGATGATCGCCGGCATGCGGTTGTTGGGCGAGAAGGCAAGGAATTCCGGCTTGAACTGGTCGCCGGTGGAGATGTTCACCGGTTCGAACCGGTAATCCAGGCCGGCTTCCTCCAGAAAGATCGTGATCTTATGGCCGTTCGGCGTTGGCCAGAAATAAAGGTCGATCATCCCAAACCCTCCAGTGATTTGCGGGAAAGGTTAACCGCTTCGTTCCGGCTGGCAAGCCCGCTCCGACGCGGAGCAGCCCTTCGGCCCAATCGTCTTATTTCGCAAAACGGAACGCAATTTCATTTTGTTGACAGCCTCTGCCGCATCTGTCAGCGTGGCCAACGAACAAACGAGGCGGCGCCCCCTCGAAGCCCCCTCAACGCATGGTTTTCCCCCTGAAATCATTCTCCCCGGACGGAGAGCACGCATGGCCTTGGACAAGGACGTTTTGGATCAACTGCTGGACACGCTGGGGCGCTTCGTCCGCGAGAAGCTGGTCCCGCTGGAGCATAAGGTGGCGGAGGACGACGCCATCCCGGCGGAGGTGATCGCCGCGATGCGCGAGATGGGCCTGTTCGGCCTGTCGATCCCGGAAGAGTATGGCGGGCTCGGCCTGTCGATGGCTGACGAGGTGCAGGTCGCCTTCCAGCTGGGCCAGACCTCCCCGGCCTTCCGCTCGCTGATCGGCACCAACAACGGCATCGGCTCCCAGGGCATCGTCATCGACGGCACGGAGGAGCAGAAGCGCAGCTACCTGCCGCGTCTGGCCGCCGGCGAGATCGTCGGCGCCTTCGCCCTGACCGAACCGGAATCAGGGTCCGACGCCGGCTCGCTCCGCACCACGGCGCGGCGCGACGGCGACCATTTCATCCTGAACGGCACCAAGCGCTACATCACCAACGCGCCGCAGGCCGGTCTCTTCACCGTGTTCGCCCGCACCGACCTGGACAGCCGCGACGCCCGCGGCGTGTCGGCCTTCCTGGTGGAAGCCGGGACGCCCGGCCTGTCGCTCGGCCCGATCGATAAGAAGATGGGCCAGAAGGGCGCCCACACCTGCGACGTCATCTTCGAGGATTGCCGCGTTCCGGCCAGCGCCATCCTGGGCGGGCGGGAAGGGCAGGGCTTCAAGACGGCTATGAAGGTCCTCGACCGCGGCCGCTTGCACATCGGCGCCGTCTGCGTCGGTCTGGCGGAGCGGCTGATCCGCGACAGCCTGTCCTACGCGATGGAGCGCAAGCAGTTCGGCCAGCCGATCGCCGAATTCCAGCTGATCCAGGCGATGCTGGCCGACAGCCGGGCAGAGGCCTATGCCGCGCGCTGCATGGTGTTGGAGACGGCACGGCGCCGTGACGCCGGGCAGAACGTCAACACCGACGCCGCCTGCTGCAAGCTGTTCTCGACGGAGATGGTGGGCCGCGTCGCCGACCGGGCGGTGCAGATCCATGGCGGTGCCGGCTACATCGCCGATTACGGGATCGAGCGCTTCTACCGCGACGTCCGCCTGTTCCGCATTTACGAGGGCACCACCCAGATCCAGCAGCTCGTCATCGCCCGCAACATGATCCGGGAGGCCGCATGACCTCAGGCCGGCCGGTTCCCGATTTCGCTCGCATGGTGGCGGCGCTGCCGCCGCGCATCAGCCACGCGGCGCTCGCCTGGGCGGAGCGGACGCCGGACGCCCCCGCCCTGTTCGACGGGACGCAGGAATGGAGCTACCGCCGGCTGGGGGAGGCGGTCGGGCTCGCCGCCGGCCATTTCGACCGGCTGGGAGTGCGCGGCGGCGACCGGGTGATGATTGTCTGCGAGAACAGCCTCGCCGCCGTCACCCTGATCCTGGCGGCGAGCGAGCGCGATGCCTGGCCGGTGATCGTCAATGCCCGGCTGTCCGACCGCGAGATCGACAGCATCCGCGACCATTGCCGGCCGCGCCGGGTCTTCTATACCGATACGGTATCCCCCGATGCCGCCGCCCATGCCGCCCGCCATGGTGCCGACCCGCTGGGCGCTCCCGACCTGCCGCCGATGGCGGTCGGCCCGCTGCTGGAGGCCGATCCGGAGCCGGTTCATGCCGGCAACCTGCGGCAGGTCGGCGCGCTGATCTACACCTCCGGCACCACCGGCAAGCCGAAGGGCGTGATGCTGTCGCACCGCGGCCTGCTGTTCGTCGCTTCGGTTTCGGGCTGGATGCGCGGGCTGGGACCCAGCGACCGCACCTATGGCGTGCTGCCGGTCAGCCACGTCTTCGGGCTGGCCTCCACCTGCCTCGGCACGCTCTATGCCGGCGGCTGCCTGCACACGGTCCCCCGCTTCGCCCCTGCCGCGGTGTGGCAGGCGTTGGAACAGGATGGCGTGACCGTGTTCCAAGGCGTTCCAGCCATGTACGCCAAGCTGGTGGAGCACGCCACCGTCACCGGCCGGACGCCGGATGCCCCGGCGCTGCGCTACCTGTCCTCGG
Organism: Azospirillum largimobile; assembly: GCF_977007025.2. NCBI lineage: Bacteria > Pseudomonadati > Pseudomonadota > Alphaproteobacteria > Rhodospirillales > Azospirillaceae > Azospirillum > Azospirillum largimobile. The sequence goes on along the minus strand of NZ_CDRMUA020000002.1, from coordinate 596,163 downwards.
GCGGGTCGGTTCTGGACCTCGACCTCAAGCTGGCGGTGGAGCGGGTGTTCGGCCTGCCGCTGCACAACGGCTACGGCCTGACCGAATGCTCGCCGACGGTGACGCAGACCCGGCTGGATGCGCCGCGCGGCGACACCTCCATCGGCCCGGCCCTGCCGCTGGTGGAGATGCGCTTCGTCGACCACCTCACCGGCCGCGACGTGGCCGACGGCGAGCCGGGAGAGCTGTGGGTCCGCGCCCCCAACGTGATGCTCGGCTACTACCGCGAGCCGGCGCTGACCGCCGAGGTCATCACCGACGACGGCTGGCTGAAGACCGGCGACGTCGCCCGGCTGGAACCGGACGGCTGCGTCACCGTGGTCGGCCGCATCCGCGAGATCGTCATCCGTTCCGGCTTCAACGTCTATCCGGAGGAGGTGGAAGGCGTGCTGACCAGCCACCCGGCGGTGACGCTGGCCGCCGTGGTCGGCCATGCCGTCGCCGGCAACGAGGAGGTGGTGGCCTTCGTCCAGTTCGTTCCCGGGCGCAGCGCCTCGGAGGACGAGCTGAAGGCCTGGGCCGCCGAACGGCTGGCCCCCTACAAGCGTCCGTCGCGCATCGTCGCCATGGACGCCCTGCCGGCCAGCCCGACCGGCAAGCTGCTGAAAAGCGGCCTTCGGGCCTTGGCCGCCGAGGTGATGGCCGCCTGAAACCAAGCAACAAAGCGCCAACAACAAAGCCTGTGGGAGGACAAAAGACCATGAAGCGGACACTTGCCCATCTCGTCACAGTCTCGGCCCTGGCCCTCTCCGTGGCGCTCGGCGCCGGGGCGGCCCAGGCCAAGGAATTCCTGCTGGGCTCCGAACTGCCGCTGACCGGCAGCCTCGCCCGCGTCGGCCAGGGCATGCATGAAGGCATCTCGGTCGCCGTCGAAATGGCGAACAGGAGCTATGCCGGCAAGCACAGCTTCAAGGTCCAGACCATCGACGACGAGACCTCCCCCGCCAAGGGCGTGGCAGCGGTGGAGAAGCTGGCCGGCGACGGGGTGGTGGCGATCACCGGCGGCTACGGCTCCAACATCATCGGTCCGGCGTCGGAGGCGGCGCAGAAGGCGGGGCTGGTCTACATCACCTCGGGCGGCGTGTCTCCGGAACTGACCCAGCGCGGCTATCCCACCTTCTTCCGCATCAACAACACCGACGGCTATGCGCTGGCCATGATCGGCCTGCTGCAGGACATGGGCGCCAAGAAGGTCTCCATCGTCTACCTGAACAAGGACGCGACCAGCAGCCTTGCCCGCCAAGTGAACACGGCATTGACCGCCAAGGGCGTGACCGTGGGCATGCACGAGTTCGACGGCTCCACCAGCGATTTCAAGCCGCTGATGAACAAGGTGAAGCTTCAGGACCGCCCCGACGCCATCGCCATGGTCGGCTACGAGAACGACTATGTCGGCATCCTGCGGGCATCCAAGGTGCTGAAGCCGCAGGTCAAGGCGGTGGTCGGCGTCTGGTCGCTCGCCACCGCGCAGATGGCGAAGGAATTCCCCGACCTGATGGAGAATGTCTACGGCACCTCCATGCTGCCCTACCCGGTGGAGTTCACCCAGCCGGAGGCGGTCGAGTTCGCAGCGACCTACAAGAAGCTGTTCAACAAGGACCCCGACTATCTGGGCCAGTTCGGTTATGTCCAGACCCGCCTGCTGATCGACGCCGTGGTCCGCGCCGACGAGGCCGGGACGCTGGGCAAGGGCGGCTTGCCGGACGAACTGCGCAAGACCGATGCCAACACCCTGATCGGCCGCGTCACCTTCGACAAGAACGGCGACAACCTGAACTTCACCCACCGCATGGGCCAGCACCAGGGCGGCAAGGTGGTCCTGGTCTGGCCGCAGGACGCCGCCAACGGAAAGATGAACTTCCCGGCGGTGCCGTGGTGAGTGGGTACCCCCTCTCCCCCCCGGGGAGAGGGGATAAGGCCACCCCCAACAGGGCGCAACCCATGTTCGAACTGACGCTCCAGGCATTGTTCTCCGGCCTGCTCGCCGGCGGCTATTACGCGACCGTGGCGGTCGGGTTGGCGCTGGTGTTCGGGACCACGCGGGTCATCAACCTTGCCCATGGCGAGCTGGTGCTGCTGGCCGCCTATGTCGCCTATGCCGCTGAATCCAACTATGGCGTCTCTCCGGTGCTGGCGATCCCGGTGGCGCTGGTGATCGTCGCGGCGGCATCGGCTCTCGTCTATGCCCTGCTCAGCCGCATCGACCAGGACCGCGAGATCAATTCGCTGATCCTCACCTTCGGGCTGGGGATCATCCTGACCAACACCATCCTGTCGATCTGGGCGGCCGACATCCGGTCGACCTCCGATCCCTGGTTCCAGGATTCGATGGTGGTCGCCGACACGCTGTTCGCGATGAATGCGGAGGTCGCGGCCTTCGTCGGCGGGCTGGTGCTGATGGCCGGGGTCTGGTGGTGGCTGAACCATTCCTGGCAGGGCCGTGCGGTGCGGGCGCTGTCGTCGAACCGGGCGGCGGCGACGCTGATGGGCGTCAACCCGCGCAAGATCGAGATCCTGTCCTTCATGATCGCCGCCCTGCTCGCCACCTTCGCCGGCTTCGCCATCTACACCGGCAAGACCGTCTTCCCGGCTCTGGGCCATGTGCTGACGGTCAAGGCCTTCATCATCACCGTGCTGGCCGGGATGGGATCGATCCCCGGCGTGCTGATCGGCGCCGTCATGATCGGCGTCATCGAATCGCTGACGGTCACCTATCTGTCGGCCTCGCTGCAGGAGTTGGCGGGAATGGTCCTGTTCCTGGTCGTGCTGTTCGTTTCGCCTTCGGGCCTGTTCGGCGGGGGGAGGGCGCTGGCGCGATGAGGAGTTCCCTGATGAACCGTCTGTTTCTGATTGCAGCCCTCGCCATCGCCTATGTCGGCGTGCCCCTGGTCTTCGGCGGCAACGCCTATGTGCTGGGCCTGATCGTCGCCGCGCTGACCATCGCCGGTGTGGCGGTGGCCTGGGCGCTGCTGGGCAATCTCGGCGGCATGGTCAGCTTCGGCCATGCCGCCTTCTTCGGGGTTGGATCCTACACCTCGGCCGTGCTGGCGATGAAGCTGGGGGTGCCGGTCTTCGCCGCAATGCTGCTGGGCGGGGTGGGGGCGGCGATATCGTCCATCGCCATGCTGCCGGCGCTGCGGCTGCGAGGCCCCTATTTCGCGCTCGCCATCCTCGCCTATGCCCACATCTTCCAGATCCTGGCGACCGAGATGACGCCCATTACCGGCGGGGCCGGCGGTCTGCTGTCGATCCCGCGCTTCCCCATCGTTCTGGGCTTCGATTTCGGCGACAAGACGGGCGGCTACCTGATCGTGCTGACCATCGTGGTGCTGGCGGCGCTCGCCTATGACGCCATCCGGCGCAGCACCTGGGGCCTTGCGCTGAAGGCGATGCACGACACGGAGGTCGCCACCCGCGTCGTCGGCGTGCCCAGCACGCACCTGAAGGCGGCGATGCTGGTGCTGTCGGCCTTCATCACCGGGGTGGTCGGCGCCTTCAACGCCCATTTCATCAGCTTCCTCGATCCCGACTACGCCTTTTCCAGCGGCTGGACCGTGCTGCCCATCGCAGCAGCCATCTTCGGCGGCTACCGCACGGTGTGGGGGCCGGTGGTGGGGGCGCTGGCGATCTATCTGGTGGACCAGTTGCTGTTCAAGCCGATCCTACCGCACGGCCATCAGATGATCCTCGGCGTGCTGCTCTGCGCCATGATCCTGTTCAGCCCCGGCGGCCTGATGCCGGCGCTCAGCCGCCGCCCGGTGAAGGAGAACCGCCATGCTCACGCTTGAAGGAGTCCAGGTCAATTTCGGCGGCGTCCAGGCGCTGAAGAGCGCCAGCTTCTCCATTGCCGAAGGGGAGAGCATCGGCTTGGTCGGCCCCAACGGCGCCGGCAAGACCACGCTGTTCAACGTCATTTCCGGCGTGGTGCGGCCGACCGCCGGGCGGCTCGATTTTCGCGGCACGTCGCTGCTGAAGCTGCCGGAATGGAAGCGGGCGCGGCTCGGCGTCGGCCGCAGCTTCCAGATTCCGCGCCCCTTCGGCCACTGCACGGTGCGGGAGAACCTGCTGGTCGCCCAGCGCTTCGGAGCCGGCAGGAAGGACCCCAAGCGGATCGACAAGATCCTCGATATCCTGAACCTGCGCGACAAGGCCGACCGCGACGCCACCACCGAACTGGCCCTGACCGAGCACAAGGCGCTGGAGGTCGGCAAGGCCCTGGCGACCGAGCCCAGCCTGCTCCTGCTCGACGAGGTGCTGGCCGGCTTGGAGACCAGCGGCAAGCGCGCCTTCATGGAAAGGCTGGCGGCGGTGCGCGACCGCTACCGCCTCGCCATGGTCATCATCGAGCACGACATCGCCACCATCGCGGCGCTCTGCCCGCGGGTGCTGGTGCTGAATTTCGGCCAGATCATCGCCGACGGCTCCCCCGACGCGGTGTTCCGCGACCCGGAGGTGATCCGCAGCTACACCGGCGAAACCACCCTTGCGGAGGCGTCATGACCAACGCGCTCGACATCCTGACGCTCCGGGCCGGCTATGGCGCGATCAATGTGCTGTGGGACGTGTCGCTGTCGGTGGAGACCGGCAAGACCACGGTGATCGTCGGCCCGAATGGCGCTGGCAAGACGACGCTGCTGCGCGCCATCATGGGGCTGGTGCCCGCCACCTCCGGCGACATCCGCGTCGACGGGCAGAGCCGCAAGGCGGTGAAGACCTGGGACCGGGTGGCCGACGGGCTGGTGATGATCCCCGAAGGCCGCATGATCTTCCCCGATATGACGGTGGAGGACAACCTGATGATGGGTGCCTTCCCGCCCGGCTGCCGTCGGGATTGGAAGCGCAACAAGGCGATGGTCCTGGACATGTTCCCCCGGCTGGCGGAACGGCGCGGCCAGATCGCCGGCACCCTGTCGGGCGGCGAGGCGCAGATGCTCGCCATCGGCCGTGGGCTGATGGAGCAGCCGCGCGTCTGCCTGATCGACGAGCCGTCGCTGGGCCTCGCCCCCGTCGTGGTCGACGAAATCTTCCGCATCCTGGCCCGGCTGCGGGCGGAGGGGCTGACCATCCTGCTGGTGGAGCAGAACACCAGCCGCGCTCTGAAGATCGCCGACCACGTCTATCTGATGCAGTCGGGCAAGGTCGTGCTGTCGGAACGTGGCGACCGGGTGGACCTGGACCGCCTTCACGCGCTTTACTTCGCGCACGAAACAGCTGCGTGACGGGACAGGGTATGAACGACTTGTTGAATGGGGAGCCGGAATCGGGATTCCAGCGCCTGCTGGGCTACGCCTTGAGTCGCTGGGAGGAGGGGGAGGCGGAACTGACGATGCCCATCGACGACCGCCACCTGAACCGGGCCGGGGTGGTGCATGGCGGGGTTCTGGCGACGCTTTTGGACACGGTTTCCGGATTCTCGGCAACATACTGTCCCTTCCCCGGCCGGGTGCGGCGGGTGGTGACGCTGTCGCTGTCGACAAGCTTCCTGGGGCAGGCGCGCACCGGTACGCTGGTCGCCACCGGCCGGCTGCGCGGCGGCGGGCGCAAGATCATCGGAATCGCGGCGGAGATCCGCCACGGTGACACCGGCGCCCTGATCGCCACGTCGGAAGGCATGTTCAAATACCGGCCGGGCAGCGAAAACCGGGAGGGAACCGAGATATGAGCGGACAACTGACCGTCGCGCGCCAGGGCCGCGTGATGGTGCTGACCATGGACGACGTGGCCACCAAGAACGCGCTGGGGCCGGAGATGATGGCCGCCGCCCGCGACGCGCTGACCCAGGCGGCCGAGGATCCGGGGGTGGGGGCCATCGTCCTGACCGGGGCCAACGGCACCTTCTGTTCCGGTGGCAATTTGGGCCGGCTGCTCGGCAACGCCAAGGCCGACCCGGAGGTGACCCGCGGCAGCCTGGAGCGCTTCCATGGCTGGACCCGCGCCATGCGCGCCTGCCCCAAGCCGGTGATCGCCGCGGTCGAGGGGGCCGCCGCCGGGGCGGGGTTCTCGGTGGCATTGGGGTGCGACCTGATCGTCGCGGCGGAGGATGCGGTGTTCACGCTGGCCTATGTGAAGGTCGGGCTGAATCCGGACGGCGGCGCGTCGGCCTTCCTGGCCCGTGCCGCGACGCCGCAGCTGGCGGCCGAGATCATGTTCGAGGGCGGCAAGATCGGTGCGGTGCGGCTGGCGCAGCTCGCCATCGTCAACCGGGTGGTGGCGCCCGGCACCGCTCTCGCCGAGGCGATGGCCTGGGCGGAGCGGTTGGCCGACGGCCCGACGCTTGCCATCGGCCGGGCCAAGCGCCTGATCGAGAGCGGCTTCGGCGCCCCCGACGACCAGCTCGACCGCGAGGCAGCCTTCTTCGTCGAGGCCCTGCACGGGGCGGAGGCGGCAGAGGGCATCACCGCCTTCTTCGAGAAGCGGGCGCCAAGCTACCCCCGCGTCTGAGCTCGCCGTCAGGCCAGCAACGACAGGGTAGGGTCGGGCGGAGTAGGAGCCGCGTTTTCCAGGGAACGGGCGACGTCGGAGGGCGCGCCCGGCACCCGCAGAGGCTCCGTCTGCCCGGTGAAATGAAGCTCCGTCCCGCCATCGGCCGTCGCCCGCAGATAGGCGACGGCGGTGGGGTTCACCAGAACGGTATCCCCCGATATCTCTTTCAGCTCGACAAATGCCATGGCTTCTTTCCTCTCACGCGTACGGGTAAAACAGGCGGCAATGGTGTATGTTTCCGAACCGGACGTTCAGTGAGGCTGCATGACCGGAAGGGGGTACCCCTTCGACCTCTTGAACGGGACGGAACCGCGACAAACATGGGCGGTTCAGTGGATCGAAGCCGAACAGGCTTCGAAAACCCGACGGGGCGGGCTATAAGCCCGCTCGGTTAGATCAAGGGAGCATGCCGTCTTGAAGTTGCTTGTCGTCGAGGACGATCCGCTGATCGGTCCGGCCGTGAAGGCCGTTCTGGAGAATGCGGGCTATACCGTGGTCGGACCGCTGCGCGACGCCGCCAAGGCCGCGCGGGTCGGTGCCCGCGAATGTCCCGACCTGGCGCTGGTCGACGTCAATCTCGCCGGTGGGGAGAACGGCCTCGTGCTGGCCCGGCGGCTGTGGCAGGAGAATGGCATTCCGTCGCTGCTGATGACCGGTTTCGATCACCATGCGGCGGAAGCCCGCAGCTTCGCCATGGGCCTGCTGCGCAAGCCGGTGATGCCGGACGCGCTGGTCCAGGCCATCGGCGCCGCCGGGGAGATCCTGGGCGGACTGCGCCCGTCGTCCAAGCCGGACGCGCTGGAGATCTTCCACGGCTCCGCCGCCTTCGCCGCCGGCCTTCCCAAGGTGCGTTCGGCCTGACCGGCACACCTGTCTTCCAGTGGAAAACGCCCGCCCTTCGGCGGGCGTTTTTTATTTCCGGCGTCCGCGGGTGTGGCATCGGTGAGCCATTCGAGGACGGGTGCGAATTCGGCGAGATCATTCGGCTCCGTCGCTGTTGGTGGCGTGGAATACGGAATTCGATGTTCCCCAAACCATGGCTGCCCGCCCGCCTGACCGGCGTCGACGGGCAGCACAGCGAAAGGAATCGTCATGAAGAGCCTGATCATCGGCGCCGCTACCGCTCTGGCCTTGATGGCCGCCCCGGCCTTTGCCGCCGACAGCAACTCCATTTCCGGCAGCCCGGCCGCCAAGAGCACCGGTTCGACCACCAACTCCAACCAGGCCAATCCGCCCTGCACCTCCAACAACCAGTTGGGCTGCGGCAGCATGGGCGGTATGGACAGCAGCAACTCGGGCACCACCGGCTCCAGCGGTTCGACGACGGGCAGCGGTTCGATGACCGGCTCCGGCTCATCCAGCTCGACAAACGGCACGGGCGGCAACAGCCTGGGCAACAGCGGCTCGATGGGCACGGGCTCCGACGGCCCGGTCGGCACGCAGCAGCCGTCCGGTTCGATGGGCGGGTCTTCGGGCGCCGGCAGCACGACCCGCTGATCTTAAAGTTGGACAAATGGGAAGGACGCGCGGGTTAACCGCGCGCCCTTCTCTTTTGTGCAGGATGTCAAAGGTTAAAAGGAGTCCCCTCTCCCCAGGGGGGAGAGGGAGAGTTCACCCCTCTCGCGACAGCAACGCCACCGGCAGATCGGCGAACAGCGTCGCGACGGAAACCGCGTCGCCGCCCTCGACCTCCGCGCCGGTCAGCCGGTTGCGCCAGCGGGTGCCGCGCGGCAGCGGGATGGCGGTGTTGCCCCAATCTGGGCTTTCGCCCAGCTGGCCGGCCAGCCGCGGGACCGCCACCACCACAGTATCGTCGCCGGCGCGGCGGGCATAGGCGACCACATGGTCGGCGCGATCGCCGGTCGCCTCCAGCGGAAGATACTCGCCGGCACTGAAGACCTCCGGTTTGTCCGCCCGCACCGCCAGCGCCTGCCGGGTCACCGCCAGCTTCACCGCACCGTCGGTCCAGCGCTCCAACAGGCCGGCGATGGTGCCGCGCTCCACCACGTCCTCCACCTCCTCCAGCAGTCGGCGGCGGGCGTCGTAATCCACGGGCAGGCGGTTGTCGGGATCGACGAGGCTGAGATTCCACAGCTCGCAGCCCTGATAGATGTCGGGCACGCCGGGGCTCGTCAGCTTCAACAGGGTCTGGGACAGCCCGTTGACCATGCCAATGCGCGCCAACGAGGCCTGGAAGGGCAGGAAGGCCTCCAGGAAGGCGTTGCGGCGGGTGACGTCGAGGGCATCGTGGATGAAGCTGACGACCGCCCCCTCATAGGCCTCGTTCGGCGCCGCCCAGGTCGAATGGAGCTTGGCCTCGCGCATCGACTTGGTCATGGCGCCGACGATGCGCTCGGCGAAGGCGGTCATCGCCGATTGTTCGATCTGCTCGACCGAGGCCCCGGTCAGCTCCGCCGGCCAGGCCCCCAGAAGAAGCTGATAGAACAGATACTCGTCGTTTCGGTCGGGGGGAGCGGTGCCCTCCACGTCGCCGCGGCGGGCGCGCAGAAGCCGGCTCCAGGTCTGGACCTGCCGCTCCCACTCCTCCGGCATCTCGGACAGGGCGTAGAGGCGGGCGCGGGTGTCCTCGCCGCGCTTGGTGTCGTGGGTGGTGCTGGCCAGCATGTTGCCCGGCCAGTTGCGGGCCCGGTCCTGGTTGGCGCGGTGGAAGGCGGAGACGCTGACGCCGAAATGGTCGGGGTGACCGCCGACCTCGTTCAGGGCGGCCAGCCGGTTGTAGCGGTAGAAGGCGGTGTCCTCCAGTCCCTTGGCCATCACCGGCCCGCTGTACTGCTGGAAGCGCATCGCGAAGCGGGTGACCTGCCGATGGCTGTAGCCGCTCTTGGGTGCCGCCACCAGATCGGTGGTCAGCAGCCGTTGCAGGAAATCATAGACCGAGCCGTCCGGCCCCTGTTCCGCCCGCCGCGCCTGGGAGATCGCCCAGTCGATGTCGCGGCGGTCGAGGTCGCTCGGCACGCCGCCGTCGACATAGGTGCGGTAGACGGGGAAGCGGGCGATGGTCTCCTTCAACGCCTGATGCAGGATGTTGGCAGTGAAGTCGGCGGTGGCGGGGTTGGAGCGGGCAATGCGTGCCGCCTTGCGCGACAGCACGTTCAGCTCGCTCGCCATCTCGCTTTCCATGATACGGATCTTGCACTGCCGCACCACCTCTTCGAAATCGTCGCGCCGGCCGATGAAGTCGGCGTAGAGGCGCGTGAAGGTCTCCTCCGCCTTCGGATCGACGAACAGGCCGCCCATCAGGTTGGCGTATTCGTAGCCGGTGGTGCCGTCGATCGGCCAATCCTCGCGCAGCCGCTCATGCCGGGCGAGGATCTTCTCCACCACCAGATAGAAGGGCTTGGAGGCCGCCGCGACCAGCCGCTCGCAATAGCCCTTGGGGTCGATCAGCCCGTCGATGTGGTCGATGCGGATACCGTCGAGCGTGCCGTCCTCCACCATCTTCAGCACCATGCGGTGGGCGACGTCGAACAGTTCCGGCTCGTCCATGCGCAGGCCGGCCAGTTCATTGATGTTGAAGAAGCGGCGATAGTTGATGTCGTCGGCCGCCACCTTGAAATAGGCGACGCGCCAGTTCTGGCAGCCGATCAACTCGTGAAGGTGGCCCCAGCTGTCGATCTCCCCCTGGTAGCCGCGGAAAACGGACAGCCGCTGGTTGATCGCGTCGGCCACGTCCGGCCGGGTGGCCACCAGTTCCGCAAGTTCCGCCTTAAGGTCGGAAGCGCGGCGAAGCTGATGGGGACGGGCATCCATCAGATGGGTGAAGGCGTCGGCGATCCGCTCCAGATCCGGGTGGTCGCTGCCCAGGATGGTGCCGTAATCCTGCGGCCGCACCGGCAGCTTGTGGGTGCCATAGGCCCAGACGGCGAAGCTGCCCGTCTCGTTGTCGAAACGAAGCTCCAGCCCACCGGATACCAGCACCGCGCCATACTGGTCGCCCAGGAAGGGCACCAGCACCTTGCCCTGGAGATAGCGGTAATCGGATTCCCATTCGATGTCGAAATACCCGGCATACGGGCTTTCAGGCCCCCACTCCAGAACGTTCAACCACCATTCGTTGTCAGAGCCGCCGACCCCCATGTGGTTGGGCACGAAGTCCAGGATTTGGCCGAGGTTGTTGCGCTTCAGCGCCTCCACCAGATCGCGGAAGTCGTTCTGGTCGCCGACCTCCGAATTCAGTTCGTTGTGGTTGACGATGTCATAGCCATGGGTGCTGCCCGGCCGCGCCTTCATGTAGGGGGAGGCGTAGAGATGGCTGACGCCCAGGCGGGCGATATAGTCGGCGATGGCGGCGGTCCGGTCGAAGCCGAACTCGCCATTCAGTTGGACCCGATACGTCGCACGAGGGATCGGCTTGCCGGCGGCGGGGGCCATGGGTGTGTGCTCCTCGGAGTATGAAAGGGGCATGAGATCAGGTACGGGCGGGGGAAGAGGACGGGCGCGCCGCGGCCAGGATGGCGGCGACCGCCGCCGGTTCCGGCGCGTCGGCCAACTCCTCCAGCGTCATCGACAGCTTGCGGCGCCAGTTGGTATATTGGTCGGTGGTGCCCGGCAGGTTGACCTGATCGCGCTCGCGGGTCAGGTCGTCCAGCTGCGCCACCGCCAGCGCCGCGTTGGTGCGGGCGAGGAAGGCATGCGCCGCATGGTCCAGCGCCTCGTCATAGGGGCTGTCGGCACCGAAGCCGGCGGGCAGGGCGATCTCGGCGGCGCGCAACGCATCAACCAGGGCGCTGCGGTCGGCCGACCGGCGGGTGCGCTGCTTCTCCTCCTCGTCATCCGCCGGGTAGAGGCCCTTTTCGGCCTTCAGCGCGATGTCGTCGCCCTCCCACCAGCCGCGTAGCGTGGCGAGGTCGTGGCTGCCGACGGTGGCGAGCGCCAGTTCCGGATACTCGTCCGGCCCCTTGAAGGCGCCATCCTCGGTCCATTCGAAGAAGACGACGCGATAGCTCAGCACCCCGGCCTCGGTCATCCGCTCGCGGAAGCCCTCCGGCACGGTGCCCAGATCCTCGCCGACGACGAGGCAGCGCTGGCGCTGGCTCTCCAGCGCCAGGATGCCCAGCAGATCCTCCATCGGATACGCCACATAGGCGCCTTCGCCCGGCGGATTGCCGTCGGGGATCCAGTAGACATGCTGGAGGGCCATCGCATGGTCGATGCGCAGCGCACCGGCATGGCGCATGTTGGCGCGCACAAGATCGATGAAGGGCTGATAGCCGGTGTCGCGCAACGCCCGCGGATGGAAGGGCGGCAGGCCCCAATCCTGGCCGGCCGGGTTGAACAGGTCGGGCGGGGCGCCGACATGGGCGGCGTCCACCACCGCCTGCGGCGTCATCCAGGTCTCCGCCCCGCCGGCATCGGCGCCGACAGCGAGGTCGCGGTAGAAGCCGATCGTCATTCCGAGACCGGATGCGCGCTCCGCCGCCGCGCGCAGCTGGTCGTCCGCCAGCCATTGCAGCCAGACGAAATAGGCGACGCGGTCGGAATGCTCCCTGGCAAAGCGCTCCACTGCCGCTGCCGCGGCATCGTGGAACTCGGCCGGCCACTGGTGCCAATCGGCCTTGCCGTCGGCCGCGAAGCGTTCGCGCAGCGCCTGGAAGGTGGCGAAACGCTCCAGCCCGATGCCGCCCTCCGTCCAGAAGGCGTCGAAGGCGGCGCGGCGCTCCGGCTTGGCCGACCTCTGGAAGGCGGTGAACAGCTTTTCCAGGATCGGCAGCTTCAGCTTGGACACCGCGGTGTAGTCGACGTTGGCAGAGGCGCGCGCCGCGTCCAGCGCCTGCCGGAACTCGGGCGACGCAACCTCCCGGCGCAACTCCGCATCGTCGAGGAACTCCGGCACCGCGGTGACGTCGATGTAGAGCGGGTTCAGGAACAGCCTGCTGGCCGGGGAATAGGGGCTGGCGTGTTCGGGATTGTCGAGGAACATGGCATGCAGCGGGTTCAGCCCGACCACCGCCGCCCCGCGCGATGCCGCGATGTCGGCCAGCGTCCGCAGATCGCCGAAATCGCCGATGCCCCAATCATGATCGCTGCGCAGGGTGTAGAGCTGCGCCGACAAGCCCCACAGCTTTTCTCCCACCAGAATCGGCGTGGGCAGATGGCAACGGGCCGGCGCCACGATCAGCCGGGTTTCCGCCACGCCATGCTCCGTCTCCACCCGCAGCGTGTGGTAACCGGCCTTGTCCAGCTTGCCCAGCGGCAGGCGCCGCTCGGCATAGCTCACGTCGCCGACGGTGATGCAGCGGCAGCGCGGCAGGCTGCCGAAGCCGACGACGCCGCTCTGCGTCTCCCCGCTTTCCAGCGTCAGGGTGTAGCGCAGGGTGCGGGTGCCGTGGGGCAGGGTGACCGGCGCCGTCACCGCCTCGCCCGCACGGCGCACCACAACCGGGGGCAGGGCGCGGCCATACTCCTCCTCGTCAAGCCGATCGAGAAGGGCAAGCGCGGCAGCCTCGTCCCCCGCCTCGACGCCCATCGCCGATAACAGGGCGCGGATGGTCTCCTCGCTGGCCGTCACCGTCTCCCCGGCTGCGTTGTCGAAGGAGCGCTCGATGCCCATGCGGTCGGCCAGCCGATCGAGCGCTGAGGCCTCCTCCAGCCACAGCACCACCGACCAGGGGCCGAGCGTATCGCCGATCAGCCCTTCGCCTTCCGTCCACAGCACGCGGCCCGTGGCCTCTGGGAAGCCGGATGCCGGCGTGTCGGCCAGATTGGCGAAGGCATGCAGCCGGCTGCCGTCGCCCAGCTTCCAGCAGACGGTCAGGCCGGTCTTGCCGACGACGCCATGGCCGGATGCGCCGCCGGGAACGCCGTCCAGACGCGGCACGATCTCCGTCCGGCGCAGAGCTAGGGCGCGGCGATACCAGTCGAGCCACTCCGCATGCTCCGGTGTCCCACGGGCGTCCCAGTCCAGCTTGGCCGATTCCGCCGTTTCCGGCGCGGTGGGATCGGGAATGCGGGCGCGGGCGTCGGGGTCCTGGAACTCGGGGAACTTGGCGAACTCCTCCGCCCGGCCCTTGCGCACCGCCTCCGCCAACTCCTCGCCGAAGTCGCAGAAGAAGGGAAAGGGCCTGGCCGATGCCCATTCCTCGCCCATGAACAGCATGGGAATGCCGGGACCCAGCAGATAGAGGATTGTCGCGGCGCGCACGGCCTCACGCTTGGCGATGTGGGAAATGCGCTCGCCGAAGGCGCGGTTGCCGATCTGGTCGTGGTTCTGGATGAAGGTGACGAAGGCGGTGGGCGGCAGATGCGCCGACGGCTCGCCGCGCAGTTCGCCGTCGCGGTAGGCCGACGGATCACCCTGGAAGGCGAAACCCTCCGCCAGGGCACGGCCCCATTTGGCCGGATCATGGGCGTAGTCGGCGTAATAGCCGCCGTCCTCGCCCGTGGCCGCGCTGTGCAGGCAGTGGTGCAGGTCGTCGTTCCACTGGGCGGAGTGCCAGCGCGGATCGCCCTCGCGGTGGCGGGTCAGGAAGCGCGCCTGGTTGGCGTCGTTCTCCAGCACCAGATGGACGTGGCGCTGGTTCTGGAAATGGCTGTGCACCCGCTCCGCCAACTCTTCCAGAACATGGCGGTCGCTGTCGTCGATGATGGCGTGGACCGCGTCCAGCCGCAGGCCGTCGAGGTGATACTCCTCCAGCCAATAGAGCGCATTGTGGATGAAGAAGTCGCGCACCGGCGCGCTGCGCTCGCCATCGACGTTGATCGCGGCACCCCAAGGCGTCTTGTGGCGGTCGGTGAAGAAGCTGTTGGCGAAGGCGTGGAGGTAATTCCCCTCCGGACCGAAATGGTTGTAGACGACGTCGAGGAAGACCATCAGCCCGCGGGCATGCGCCTCCTGCACCAGCGTCTTCAGATCCTCCGGCCGGCCATAGGCGCTGTCCGGCGCGAAGGGCAGCACGCCGTCATAGCCCCAGTTGCGGGAGCCGGGGAAGTCGGCCACCGGCATCAGTTCGATCGCGGTGACGCCCAGCTCGACCAGATCGTCCAGCCGCTCGATGGCCGACAGGAAGGTGCCTTCCTCGGTGAAGGTGCCGACATGCAGCTCGTACAGCACCGTCTCGTGCCAGGGCCGGCCGGTCCAGGCGGCATCGGTCCAGGCGTGGACGCCGGGGTCGATCACCTCCGACGAGCCATGCACGTCGTCCGGCTGGAAGCGGGAGGCCGGGTCCGGCACCGCCAGCCCGTCCGGCAGGACGAAGCGGTACCGGCTGCCGGCCTGCGCCCGCGCGGTGGTCAGGCTGAACCAGCCGTCGCCCTGGTCCTCCATTCCGACCGGCTGGCCGCCATCGTCGAGCGACAGCAGGACGGACGCCGACGACGGCGCCCAGATGGAGAAGCGGACGGAGCCGTCGGCCTGCACCTCCGCCCCGAAGGGCATGGAATGGCTGCGGCGGCGCTCGTCCACCGGAGCGATGCGGTCACGGTCGCGGCTGGCGATCTCCGGCCCGGCATCGGCCCGGATGATGGCGGTGACGCCGGCCAGCGGGATCGCCACCCAGCCCGGTCGGTTGGCCAATTCGTAGCCGACTTCGTACAGTGCCTTTTCCAGCAGGAACAGCTTCAGCAGCGCCGGTGCCGCCTGCGGGTCGCGCGGGAAGCCGGGGCAATCGCCGATGGCGTTGCGGTAGCCGTCGAGGAAGGCGGCCGACGCCGCTCCCTCCCACCAGGAGAGCCACGCCGTGCGGGCATCGCGCGACGGCCCGTCGATATCGGCCGGCATCGCGTCGCGGGCCATGGCGGCGGCGTAGGCGATGGAGCGCAGCATGCCGGCCACATCGCGCAGGATGCAATGCTTGGCCCGCCGTTCGGCCAGCGGCCGCATCGGCTCGCCTTCGAAATCGACGATCTGCACGTCGCCGCGCGACACCAGCACCTGCCCCAGGTGATAGTCGCCGTGCAGGCGCATGGCGCTGAGATCGGCGGTCGGGGGGATCAGCGCATCGATCTGCGCCATCACCGCCGCTTCGCTGGCGGCGAGAGCCGTGGCGTGGGGCGCGATGGCCGGGTCAAGCGTCGGTGCCGCGGCGCGCAGCCGCTCCAGCACCCGCTTCGCCAGAGCGCGCACGCCGCCCGCCCAGTCCTTCAGCCGCTCCGCCGTCGCCGGCTCCGGCGTGAAGGCATCGCCGCCGCCGGGGGTGGCGAGCGCGCGGTGCAGCTCCGCCGTCCGCTGGCCGAGAAGGCGCAGGAAGGCGACGCTGTCGGCATCGGCGGATTGGGCGGCATCGCCGTCGGCAAAGCGGGCGACGCGGTCGTTCAGGTATCCGGTGACATGGCCCCAGGCGTCCTTGGCCTCCGGCACCAGTTCCTGCATCACGCACAGGGTGGTGGAGCCGGAGCTGTTGGCCCGCTCCACCCAGCCCAGCAGGGCCGGCGTGTTGGGGAACTGGGCAACCTCGGTCAGGAACCGGCTGACCTCCAGTTCCGGATGGGTGCCGGGTTCCAGCTTGCGCAGGCCCTTCAGAATGGCGACGTC
Organism: Azospirillum largimobile; assembly: GCF_977007025.2. NCBI lineage: Bacteria > Pseudomonadati > Pseudomonadota > Alphaproteobacteria > Rhodospirillales > Azospirillaceae > Azospirillum > Azospirillum largimobile. Next base: position 580,151 of record NZ_CDRMUA020000002.1, on the reverse strand, counting down.
GCCGATGCGGATGGAGGTGTTGGACTGTTCCGCCGTCATCCGATGCAGCGGGGCGTCCGCCTTCAGCCTGTCGCCCAGCGCTTCGCAGGCGCGGGTGTGGCCGGCGGTGAGGCCGGGGGACAAGGCCGTTTCGCCCACTTCCAGGTCGCGGTTCAGGACGGCGCCCAGCAGCGCACGGACCACGCCGTCATCGGCATAGCCGTCGCGCAGGCGGCCGGCGACCGGCAGATCCTCGGTTCCTTGGATCACCGACGGATCCTCTCCCGTGCCGCGGTCGAGGATTAGCGGAAGCTGGTAGAGCTGCGGTTCCCGCCCCGGCGGCTCGACGCGCAGCAGGCAGAGCTGCGCCTGCGATCCTCCGGCCAGGGGCAGGGGCAGGGCATCGACGATGCGCACGACCGGCCGGCCGGCATCCTTGGCAGCATACCAGCGGCGGGTCAGCAGATGGTCCGGCAGCAGGGAGTCCTGGAGACGCGACAGGATCTCGCCTTCCAGAGGGCTCGCCAGGACATTCGAGTGGGCGTGTGGCTGCGGCGCGGTGGGCACGAGGGCTCCTCCCCTGTTGAGCGCTGGGTGGCACGTCGCTCAAACAGCAAGGAGGGAGGGAGTTCCCGCACCCGCGAAGCCGCTTCCACGAACGACCGCGCCCTTCTCCCGAAAGAGTGGTCAGACAGTCCGCGGGTGGTGCGGCAGATGGGCGAGGCGGCCGATCCGCTCGGCCACTTGCAGAGCCTCGACGACGTCGTCGAGCCGCCCGTCGCGCATCAGGTTGTGCGCGTGGGTGTTGAGCGCGGCGACGACGGCCCGTTCATCGGACACCCCGCGCGCCGGCTGACCGTCCGGGTCGAGCACGGTGGCGCCCAGCGCCGCCATTGCCTCCGCGGTCAGGTTCACGGCCTCGGACAGGGCCTCTTCGTCGTCTTCCGCTGCGGTCAGGATCGGTTCCAGAAGCTCCGCAAGGAGACGGGGGGTCATGGTGCTAATCCTCGGTGACATTCTCAGGCCGTCCCCATCGACGTCGATGCTGCATGTTCTTTCGATACAACAGCCGGAACGAAGGAAAGGTCCGTCCCGCCGCTCCACCCGCGGCGGCGGCCGCGCAGGTGGAGACGGCACATGGGAACCGAGTGCGGAGCCGGCAAGCGCGAGCCGCCGTCAACTGCCCCGATGGGAGAGGGGCAGGGCGGCCGGCTACGCCGTCAGGTCGAAGAAACCGCGAACCAGTTCGCAGAGACCTGGGACCGGGTTAGGCCGTCGAGTGAGAGCGTGAAGGTGTTGTTGGCGTCGCCCGTCACCGACAGCCCGAATTCGTTGGTGGTGAAGCTCGCCACCACTCCCATCCCGTCGGCACGGTCGTTGAAGCGCGCCATGATGTCGGAAAGACCGAGCGAACTGTGGCGGAAGCTCAGCACGTCGACACCCGGCTGGAAATCGGTGACCGTCGTCACCGACGTGCCCGACCACAGGACATAGGAAAGGTTGCCGCCGCCCCCCGGATAGGAGGTCCAAGCCTTCGGATCCTGCCAGAGCAGGTTCGGGGGAGTGGCGAAGTCGACGAGGACGGTATCGGCACCGGCGCCGCCGGACAGGCGGTCGTTGCCGGTCCAGGCCACCAGCGTGTCATCGCCGTCACCGCCGTTCAGCGTATCGCTGCCCGATGCCAGCCAGGTATAGAAACGTGCGTCGTTGAATCCGACCGCCAGCAAATAGTCGTTGCCGGTGCCACCCTCCACGACCGCGCCGCCGCCGCTGCCGAGACCGCCATTCAACGTGTCATTGCCTGCGCCGCCCAGAAGGCGGATCGGGGCGGTGGTGCCGCCTGCACCGATCCAGTCGTCCCCGGCACTCCCGGCAACGGTGGGAACCGACGGATTGATGATCGGGGTGATGAACGCCCGCAGCCGCTCGACATTGGGCGGCATGGAGTAGTTGAAATAGCCGCTGTTGCTATCTTCGATCAGGACAGCTTCATCGATCCCGGCATTCGCACCTTCGGTCACCAGAACGCCGGACGAATGAACGTAGTAGGTGTCGTTGCCGCTTCCGCCATTCAGGGTGTCGTTCTGCGCGCCGTACAGCGTGTCGTTGCCGGTTTCGCCGAACAGCACGTCGCTGAAGTCGCTGTAGCCGATGTAGGCGCCGACCATCGTGCTGTTGGAGATCGTGTATCCGTCGATCCCGTCCAGGATATCGTCGCCGGCACCGCCGTTCAGGATTCGGACATGGCCGGGCGCGCCGTCGAAGGCGATCCAGCGGTCGTTGCCGGCAAGGGCCGCCATGTCGTTCGGCATCCGGCCTTCCCGCTTGCCGAAAACGTCGTAATGGACGCGGGCGGTCATCAAGCCGGCATTCACCGCATCGCGTACGTCCGGGTAGGCCTGGAGATACCACGCCTCGTCGAAATTCCCCGACGGGGCAGGGGGAAGCGGCGGGGTCGGCTTTGCGTAGAACGCCACCCCTTCATAGCGATAGCTCGGCAGGGCCGCCATCACCCCGTCCCGCTCGCTTTCCGACGCGGTGAGGAAATGGTTGCCGGTTGCCGTGTCCAGGAACCGGTAGACGGGCTGGGAGAATTGATAATCCGGCGTCGCGGAAACAAGAAATGCCTCCGAATCCTCCAGGCGGAAATTGTCCGACATGTTCTGGAGGATGTAATCCCGCTCGACGGCGCTGGCGGTGTAGAAATGCTCCCCCGTATCCAGCCTGATGAAGCGGGCCACCGACACCGGAGTGCTGGCACTGCCTCCCGGCAGGAAAGCGACGCCTTCATACGTCATGTCGGCTCTTGCGGCGATGATGCCATCCCGTTCGGCCGTGCTCCCCGTATAGAAATGCTCTCCCGTCCTACGGTTGAAGAAGCGGAAGGCTTTGGAGGATACAACGCCCATCTCAGTGGCCGCCATATGGTTAATTAACCACAAGCAGGCTAGGGCAATAACCCTTCAAAATCAAGACCCATTTGTTTCGCAGTATCGACAGAAGATTACTTGGATCATTCCGCCGGGATGGGAGCGTTGAGGGACCGCTCGACGAACTGGTAGACGACCACATCCGGCTTGCGCTCCTCGATCAGCGGCTTGTCGAAGCGCAGCCCCTTGTGCTCGGTGACGACTGCCTCGCGGAAGGTTTCGGCAATGTAAGGGATCATGGAGATGGTGAAGGAGTCCCGGAACCACACCACGCTCGGCGCCGTCGGGCGGTCGGCGCGCAGAATGTTCTGGACGATGCCGTTCGGCATCGAGGCGTCGGCGCTGCGAAGCTTGGGCGGTCCGGCGAAGTCATAGCGGACCTCCTCTTCCTGGTAAACCGCCGCCAGTCCCAGCATGCGGGCGAGGTCGAGGTCTGCGCCCTGGCGCATGGCGAGGGTTCGCTTCATGTCGGCCGGGGTCAGCGGCGTGAAATCCGGACGGACCGTCTTGATCCACTCCATGATCCCCCGATATCCGATGGCGAAGGCGGCCTCGACCGTCCAGTGCGTGTCGGCCTGGTGGTAGACCTTCATGTCCTTCTTGGCGGCGACGAGGTCAGCGGTCATGTCCTTGAACACCAGCGGCGAGCGCCGCTCCGCCAGTCGCCGGATGATCTGGTCCATCCGGCTTTCCGGGTTCACCAGGGTGGCCCAGGCCGGCAGTTCCTCGCGGTAGACGCGCTCCTTGTTGGGGATGGCGACCATCAGCATGGGGATGCCGCGCTCCGCCAGCCAGGCCTGCCGCCGCTCCATCACGTCGATCCAGCGGTCCAATTCTTCCGGCGTGAAGCGGTCGATGCCGCGCGTCTGCTCGAGCGCATGTTCGCCCGTGTAGAAGAGCCAGCCGTCCCGGCCGAGCACGACCAGCGGCGAGGTGCTCTGGCCGAAAACCTTGACCCGGATCAGGTTGTTGGCGAGCACGAGATGGTTGCGGAAGCCGAAATGGTCCTTCAACCATGCCTCGAAGCGCTGCGGCAGGACGGAGAACTCCTCGACGGTATCGGGCAGGTCGGGCAGCGCGTTCGGCGCCCGCATCTCGGTCGCCGTCACGCCCGTTCCCACGGATACGATCTGGCCGATCATGGGCAGCAGGAGGAGCGCCAGAAAAAGTCCGATGCACAGCTTCTGCAAAAGCGTGCTGTGCACGATACCGAGAGTCACCGTTCGCATGGTCAGAACCGGAAGTAGATGAACGGGTTGTAGGTGCCGGCAGCGAGGCTCATGACGGCCAGCGCGAACATGCCGAGCAGACCGGCCAGGTACAGCGCCTCGCCCGTGCCGACCAGGATGCGCCCGCCGGCCGCGCTCCGCGCCGCGTCAAGCCCGGCCCGCACCAGCCGGCCGAGCACCGGTGTCGCCGCGACCACGCCGATGACCAGCGCGGTGGCGGTCTCCGGCGTCAGGAACTGGAGGATGTGCGGCGCCAGAGGGCTTGGCTGGCCGGCTCCGGCCATGGCCTTCAGGAAGGTCCAGGCATGCCCCAGCGTGTCGGCGCGGAAGAACACCCAGCCGATCATCACCACCAGCAGCGTGTAGGCGTGGCGGATCGCCGGCACCGACCGGTCGAGCAGCCGCGCGATACCCAGCCGCTCGAACACCAGGAAGGCCCCGTGCCACAGGCCCCAGACCACGAAGGTCCAGTTGGCGCCATGCCAGAGGCCGCACAGGAAGAAGACGACGAGCAGGTTCCGGTAGGTGACCAGCGGCCCGGCACGGTTGCCGCCCAATGGAATGTAGAGGTAGTCGCGGAACCACATCGACAGCGAGATGTGCCAGCGGCGCCAGAACTCGGTGATCGACTGTGCGATGTAGGGATAGTTGAAGTTCAGCGGGAAGTGGAAGCCGATCATCAACCCCAGCCCGATGGCCATGGTCGAGTAACCGCAGAAATCGAAGAAGATCTGCAACGTGTAGCAGAGGATGCCCAGCCAAGCGACCGGCAGGCTCAGCCCCGTCGGGTCGAGCGCGAAAATCTGGTCAGCCGCAACCGCCACCGTGTTGGCGATCAGCACCTTCTGCGCAAGGCCGATCACGAAGATCTGAATGCCCTCGGCGAACAGGCCCGCGTTGACCCTGCGGTTGTGGATCTCGTCCCGGATGTCGTGGAAGCGGATGATCGGCCCAGCCACGAGCTGAGGGAACATGGTGATGTAGACGGCGACGTAGATCAGGCTGCGCTCCACCGGAACCTGCCGGCGGTACACATCGATCAGGTATGACAGCGCATGGAAGGTGAAAAACGAGATGCCGAGCGGCAGATGTACCTGTGGCGGGCCCGACAGCAGGTTCGGGGCCATCACGGCCAGCATCTCGTAAAAGAAGCCCAGGTATTTGAAATAGACGAGGATGCCCAGGTTGACGACCACACCGGCACCCAGGGCGAGTTTGCGGCTCCGCCCCTCTCCCCCGGCGATCCATAGCCCGAAGGCATAATTGATGAGGATCGACAACAGCATGACGTAGGTATAGATCACCTCGCCATACGCATAGAAAATCAAGCTGAATAAAAGGAGGGTGGCGTGCTTAAACGGCAATGAGTAATAGCAAAAAAGAAATATCGGCAGAAAATAAAAAATGAACAAGATAGAGCTGAAAACCATATTTCACCCGAATTTCATATTCACTGCGCGCTCATGGTGCCGGACTTTCCAGATGAGAAGCGCGTCGGTCCTGAACGACACTGGGCATACCCCAAATCGGGGAGGTGTCTAGACCCGCTCGACCATGATGGTGGTGGGAAAATGCTCGCCCTTCATACGGTTGAAGCAGCGAAGCGGTCTGGGAAATACGTGGTCTTGCGCCATAGCCATAGCCGCGGAAATGTTGGTCAACGGCACGCAAATTGACGCAACATCATTCCTATAGCAAACCTCTTTTGTTACCCCTTATGGGGTATGAAATGTCGTACCGCCTTCAGTCCAGAAAATCGTCGCGGCTCAGCCCGTAACGCTTCAATTTGTCGTAGAAGGTCTTGCGCGGGATGTTCAGCGCCTCGATGGCGGCCTTCACGCTGCCGCGATGACGGGCGAGTTCGGACTGGATCAGGCCCTTCTCGAACAGATCCACCTGCTCGGCCAACGACAGAGTGGACGGTGCCGACACCGGCACAGCTGCCACGTCCTCCAGCCCCAGCACGAAGCGGTCTGCGGCGTTGCGCAGTTCGCGGACATTGCCCGGCCAGTCCTGGCTCATCAACCGCTGCATCTGCTCGCGAGAAGGCACGCGCGGTTCGCGGTTGTACCGTGTGGCGGCCTGGGCGACGAAATGCTGGAACAGCAGCGGAATGTCGTCCCGCCGTTCGCGCAGCGGCGGGATGGTCAGCACCACCACGTTCAGCCGGTAATAGAGGTCGGCACGGAACGTCCCGGCATCCGCCGCCTGCCGCAGGTCCGCCTTGGTGGCGGCGACCACCCGCAGGTCGACCGGCACCTGCTCGTTCGATCCCAGCGGCTCGACCACCCGTTCCTGAATCACCCGCAGCAGCTTCACCTGCAGCGACAGCGGCATGCTTTCGATTTCGTCCAGGAACAGGGTACCGCCGCTGGCATGCTCGATCCGGCCGACGCGCCGCTTGGCGGCGCCGGTGAAGGCGCCGGCCTCATGCCCGAACAACTCGCTCTCGAAGATCGATTCCGGCATGGCGCCGCAGTTCAGCGCGACGAAGGGATTCTTGCGACGTCCGCTCGCCTCGTGCAGCGCGCGGGCGACCATTTCCTTGCCGGTGCCGGTTTCGCCGAACACCAGGACGTCGGCGTCGGTATCGGCGACTGCGGATATGGTGGTGCGCAGCCGCTCGATGCCGGGGGTGCGGCCGACGATGGTCCCGGCGGGATCGGCACCGCCGGCGATCTGCGCCCGCAGCCGGCGGTTCTCCATCACCAGCCGGCGCTTCTCCACCGCGCGGCGGGCGATCTCGGTCAACCGGTCGGAGGGGAAGGGCTTTTCCAGAAAATCATAGGCGCCGTTGCGCATCGCCTCGACCGCCATCGGCACGTCGCCATGCCCGGTGATCAGGATGACCGGCAGGTCGGGATCGATCTCCTGCACCCGCGCCAGCAATGCCAGCCCATCCATCTGCGGCATCCGCACATCGGTGACGAGGCAGCCCGGCCAATCACGGCCGAGATGGCGCAGCGCCCGCTCCGCCCCGTCGCAGGCGGTCACCTCGAACCCCGCCAGTTCGAGCGCCTGCTGCCCGGCCACCCTCACCGCGCGCTCGTCGTCCACGAACAGGACGCTGCCGGCGTCATCATGGGCGGTGCTTTCGGAAAGGGACCGGGTCATGCAGGCTGCTCCGTGGTCTTGAGCCGCAAAGTGAAGACGGCGCCTTGGCCGGGCTTCCCGTTCCGGTTGGCGGCGGTCAGGCTGCCGCCGAAATCCTCGACGATGCCGTGGCTGATCGACAGGCCGAGCCCCAGCCCCTCGCCGGCCTCCTTGGTGGTGAAGAATGGGACGAACAGGCGGGGCAGGTCGGCCTCGGCGATGCCGCTGCCGGTATCGGCGATGCTCAGCAGCGCCTCCCCGTCCGCCGTGACCAGCCCGATGCGCAGGCGGCGCACGGGACAGCCTCGCATGGCGTCCGTCGCGTTGCCGATCAGGTTGACCAGCACCTGCTGAAGCCGCACGTCCTCGCCCACCACACGGACCGGCCGGTCGGGCAGGTCGACCTCGACCGTGATATCGTCCCGCCGCAGTTTGGATTCCAGCAGCGCCAGGGCTTGCCCGACGGCGGCATGGGCCGACACCGGCCCCAGCGTGCCGGAGGCGCGGCGTGCGAACCCCTTCAACTGGCGGGTGATGGCCGCCATGCGGTCGGTCAGCTCCGCGATCTCCGCCAGGTTGTCGCGCACCGCGTCCGTCCGCCCGCGCTCCAGCAGGACCACCGCATTGTCGGCGAAGCTGCGCATGGCGGCCAGAGGCTGATTGATCTCATGCGCGATGCCCGCCGACATCTGGCCCAATGCCGCCAGCTTCGCCGCCTGGGTCAGCTCGTTTTCCGCCGCGCGCAGATCGGCGGTGGCGGCGGCGACCCGACGTTCCAGCTCAGCCCGCGATTCCTCCTGCAGGGCGATGCGCTCGACCAGGGCGACGCGGCGGAGCGCCACGGCATAGGCGGTGAGTGCGGCCATCGCCACCACTGCCGCGGCGAGCAGACCCGCGACCCAGGCGCGGGCCGTCACCGGATCCAGGCTGGTCAGGCTGTGCAGGGTCCAATCGCCGCCGGGCATGGCCACCGACGACAGCAGATAGTGGCGAAGCCCGCCCTTTTCCTCCAGCGCGATGCGGTCGGACGCGCCGCCGAAGACCCAGGGCAGCACGTCCAGCCCCTCGCTGGCGCCCTGCGGGATGATCGGCAGGCTGATCGGCAGCCGGCGGGGCAGGGCGTGATAGCGCCAGGACGGCATGTTGGTGATGAAGACCACCCCGTCGCGGTCGGTCACCAGCAGCTTTTCCTGCCCCGGCGCCCAGGCCCGCTCCAGCCGGTCGAAGCCCAGTTTCAGCACCACCGCGCCCACTGTGCGGTTTTCCGCCACCACCCGGTTGGCGGTGTAGTAGCCCGGCACCAGCGAGGTTGTGCCCCGCGCGAAGTGGTGGCCCTCCCCCTGGTCGATCGCCATGCGGAAATAGGGCCGGTAGGAGAAATTCTCACCCACGAAGCTGGCGGCGTCGTTCCAGTTGCTGGCCGCCACCGTCGTGCCCTTGGCGTCCATCACATAGAGCGCCAGCGCGTCCAACGCCTGCGCGATGTCCTCCAGCTTGCGGTTCAGCCGGTCCATCGCCGCCGGCGACGGATAGGCCAGCAGGGCGCGGACCTCCGCATCCTGGGCCAGCGCCAGGGGAACGGCGGCATGCCGCTCCAACTCCGCCCGGAGATTGGCGTTGTAGAGTGTCAGCTGCGCCCGCGCACTGTCCCGCAAATCGTCCTGCGCCAGCGACGACGCCCAGCCGGCCGCCAGAGCCGCCGCCACCGGCACGCCCAGCAGCAGCGCCGCCATCAGCAGCCGGCGCGGTCGTTCCAGCGCCCGTGCCACCATCTGCACCGCGCGGGACGGCGGGGCGGGTGCCGGTGGAGCGGCTGAATGGGCGGTGGAATCTGTCGCCGGGTCGTTCGGATCGCTAAGCAACGGCGTCTTTCGTCTTGCTGCGCCGCAACAAAGATGCCGCAGCGCTGTGAAGTGTGCGGATTTTCGCACATCGGAATGGCCCGTGTCGTGCGGATTCTCGCCCTCCGTCTTTCGCCAAATGCTTGATGTTGCTGGATTCAGCAATTGGCCCACCGCTTGCTTTCACTGGCAATCAGTTGGGGGCCGCCCGCCCAGCCGGCGCCAAAGCCGGACGAAAGAACGGGCACCCCGCCAGGAACGCCGTTCTGAGGAACGCCACGAGGAGAGTAGCATGAGCGCAGAAGCGACCGCCGGCCGGCCGGGCACGGCGAAGAAGCCCTTCTACACCAACCTGACCTTCCAGGTTCTGACCGCCATCACCATCGGCATCCTGCTGGGCCATTTCTATCCGTCCATCGCGGTGCAGATGAAGCCGCTGGGCGACCTGTTCATCAAGATGGTCAAGATGGTGATCGGTCCGATCGTCTTCCTGACGGTCGTGACCGGCATCTCCTCGATCGGCAACCTGAAGAAGGTGGGCAAGGTCGGCGGCAAGGCGCTGCTGTATTTCGAGGTTGTGACCACCTTCGCGCTCGGCATCGGCCTGCTGGTCGTCAACCTCGTGCGTCCGGGCGCCGGCATGAACATCGTGCCCGGCCAGTTGCAGGCCGATTCGGTGCAGAAATACGCCACCACCGCCAAGGAACACGGCTTCATCGACTTCGTCGTCGGCATCGTGCCCGACAACGTCGTCGGCGCCTTCGTCCAGGGCGACATGCTGCAGATCCTGTTCTTCGCCGTGGTGTTCGGCGTCGCGCTGTCCGCCATGGGCCAGAAGGGCAAGGTGGTCGAGGACATCTTCGACAAGATCGGCCACGCCCTGTTCGGCGTGATCGGCATCCTGATGCGCGTCGCCCCGGTCGGTGCCTTCGGCGCCATGTCCTTCACCATCGGCAAGTACGGCATCTCCTCGCTGACCGCGCTGGGCCAGCTGATGGCGTCGGTCTACATCACGATGGCGATCTTCGTCTTCGTCGTGCTCGGCGGCATCGCCAAGGCCTACGGCTTCAGCATCTGGAACTTCATCCGCTACATCCGCCAGGAACTGCTGATCGTGCTCGGCACCTCCTCCTCGGAGTCCGTGCTGCCGCGCATGATGGAGAAGATGCAGAAGTTCGGCTGCTCCAAGCATGTCGTCGGCCTCGTCATCCCGACCGGCTACTCCTTCAACCTGGACGGCACCTCCATCTACCTGTCGATGGCCGCGATCTTCATCGCCCAGGCCTTCAACGTCGACCTGACGATCTGGCAGCAGCTCTACATCCTGGTCATCCTGATGCTGACCTCCAAGGGTGCGGCGGCGGTGACCGGCGGCGGCTTCGTGACGCTGGCCGCCACCCTGTCGGCCACCGGCGTGCTGCCGATCGAAGGTCTGGCCCTGCTGCTGGGCGTCGACCGCTTCATGTCGGAAGCCCGTGCCCTGACCAATCTGGTCGGCAACGGCGTCGCCACCGTCGTCGTCGCCAAGATGGAAGGCGAGTTCGACGAGACCAAGGCGGTCGCCGAGTACCAGCAGCACTTCAAGGAGCCGGCGCTGGCCCGGCTCTGACGATACGCAAAAGACACGCGTCACGCATGCGGTGCCGGATTTGGAAATTCCAAAGATGATCCATCCGGCCTGTCCGCGGATCCTGTAAGGTATGGGGGACGGTTCGATTTGGTTCGAATCGTCCCCTGTCCGTTTGCCGGGGATGGTTGGCGCATCAGCCCGAATGGGCTATAACCGCCGATCAGGTGAAGTGAACGCAAAGAATTAACTGAAATCTCGTTAACCGGAGGAAGAGACCCGATGTCCGGCGATTTTGAGGCGATGGCGCTTGAGTATCACCGCAACCCGCGGCCCGGTAAGCTGGCGATCGTCGCGACCAAGCCCATGGCCAACCAGCGCGATCTGGCGCTGGCTTATTCGCCGGGCGTGGCCCACGCCTGCACCGCCATTGCCGAGGACCAGTCGAAGGCGGCGGAGCTGACCTCGCGCGCCAATCTGGTCGCGGTGGTCACCAACGGCACCGCCGTGCTGGGCCTGGGCCACATCGGTCCCTATGCCGCCAAGCCGGTGATGGAAGGCAAGGCCGTCCTCTTCAAGAAGTTCGCGGGCATCGACTGCTTCGACATCGAGCTGAACGAGCTTGACGTCGATGCGCTGGTCGACACCATCGTCCGGCTGGAGCCGACCTTCGGCGCCATCAATCTGGAAGACATCGCCGCCCCCGCCTGTTTCGAGATCGAGCGCCGCTGCCGCGAGCGCATGAAGATCCCGGTGTTCCACGACGACCAGCACGGCACCGCCATCGTGGTTGGCGCCGCCGTGCTGAACGGTCTGGCGCTGGTCGGCAAGGACATCTCCAAGGTCAAGGTGGTCTCGACCGGCGGCGGCGCGGCCGGCATCGCCTGCCTCGATTTGATGCTGTCGCTGGGCGTGCGGCGAGAGAATGTCTGGCTGGTCGACCGCATCGGCGTGGTCCACAAGGGCCGCAACGAGGAGATGAACGAATACAAGGAAGCCTATGCGCAGGCGACCGACGCCCGCGTGCTGGCCGACGTCATCGACGGCGCCGACATCTTCCTCGGCCTGTCCGGTGCCAAGGTGCTGAAGCCGGACCTTTTGTCCCGCATGGCCGACAAGCCGCTGATCCTGGCGCTCGCCAACCCGGAGCCGGAGATCATGCCGGATCTGGCCCGCGAAGCCCGCCCGGATGCGATCATCGCCACCGGCCGCTCGGACTTCCCCAATCAGGTCAACAACGTCCTCTGCTTCCCCTTCATCTTCCGCGGTGCGCTGGACGTCGGCGCCACCACGGTGAACGAGGAGATGAAGATCGCGGCGACCCACGCCATGGCCAACCTCGCCCGCGCCGAACCGTCGGACGTGGTGGCGGCGGCCTATGTCGGTGAATCGCTGCGTTTCGGCCCGGACTACATCCTGCCAAAGCCCTTCGATCCGCGTCTGATCGTGGAGGTGTCGTCTGCCGTCGCCAAGGCCGCGATGGAGTCCGGCGTCGCCACCCGGCCGATCCCCGATTTCCGCGCCTATCGCGACCAGTTGAACCAGTACGTCATCCGCTCCGGCCTGTTCATGAAGCCGGTCATCACCAAGGCCAAGACCGCGCCCAAGCGCGTCGTCTACGCCGAGGGCGAGGACCCGCGCGTCATCCGCTGCGCACAGGTGGTGGTGGACGACGGCATCGCCCAGCCGGTTCTGATCGGCCGCCGCGAGGTGATCGAGCGCGTCATTTCCGAGATGGGCCTGCGCCTGAAGATCGGCCAGGATGTGGAGGTCATCGAGATCATCCGCGACCCGCGCTATCACAACTTCACCGAACATTACCGCAAGCTGATGGGCCGCCGCGGCGTGTCGCCCAGCCATGCCGCCAACGTGGTGCGGACCCAGCCGACCGTGTTCGGCGCCCTGATGGTCCGCCGTGGCGAGGCCGATGCGCTGGTCTGCGGCACCACCGGCCGCTTCAACGAGCATTGGGCGCATATCTGCGGCCTGATCGGTCTTCGCGAGGGCGTGAAGGTCGCCGCGACGATGAACGCGCTGATCTCGCAGAAGGGCGTCCACTTCATCACCGACACCTATGTCAACCCCGACCCGACCGCCGAGCAGGTGGCCGAGATCGCCCGGCTGGCGGCGGACGAGGTGAAGCGCTTCGGCATCGAGCCGAAGGTGGCGCTGCTGTCCCACTCCAACTTCGGCAGCGCCGACACGCCGTCGGCCCGCAAGATGCGCGCCGCGGTGGAACTGGCGTATGAGCAGATGCCGGATGTGGAGATCGACGGCGAGATGCACGCCGATGCAGCCCTCGCTCCCGCCATCCGCAAGGAGCTGCTGCCCGACAGCCGCCTGAAGGGCGAGGCGAACCTGCTGGTGATGCCGACGCTGGACGCCGCCAACATCGCCTTCAACATGATGAAGATCCTGGGTGAGGCGCAGAATGTCGGCCCGATTTTGCTGGGCGTCCAGCGGCCGGTTCACATCGTCACCCCGTCGGTCACCACCCGCGGTCTGGTCAACATGACCGCCGTGGCCGTGGTCGACGCCCAGCTTGCCGACCCGGTCAACGCCGCCCCGACCCCGCCGGTGGGCGTGGGGGCGTAAAACGGCCCTGAACACGGCTGCGTTTCAGGTGCCATCGCCTACTCCCTCTTCCGCAATCGGACCGATCTTCGGTCGGCCGAGAGCGGGGGAGGGTTGGGGTGGGGCACGGCTCTCCACCCCTTCCACCGCATTCAATTCGTGCTATCCCTTACCCGTAGCCAACAGGTACGGCACGGGGCATGAGCAACCAGCGCAAATCCGGCAACTCCGCTGCCGCCACCGCCGCGGCGCTGGTGGGCCAAGCCGTGCCGCTGCATCAGGCCGGCCGGCTGGCTGAGGCGGAAGCCCTTTACCGCCAAGCGCTGAGCTTCCAGCCACGTCATCCCGACGCGCTCCACCTGCTGGGCATGATCGCCTGCCAAACCGGCCGCCTCAAGGAGGCCGCCGACCTGATCGGACAGGCGGTGGCGGCCAAGCGTGACGTTCCCGATTACCATGCCAACCTCGCCTATGCCCTCCAGGCACTTGGCCGATCGGCGGAGGCGGAGCGGGCGGCCCGCAATGCACTGCGCTTGCGCAACCCATTCCCCGAAGCCGCCAACACGCTCGGCAATGCCCTGAACGCCCAGGGCAAGGCTGAAGAGGCGGCGACCGCCTACCGCGCGGCCCTGCGCGCCCGCCCCGATTATGCGGAGGCCGAGGGCAACCTCGGCGCCGTGCTGCGCAGCCTCGGCCGCTCGGCGGAGGCCGAACCGCTGCTGCGCCACGCACTGGCCGCCAACCCGGCGCTGACGGAGGCGCGCGCCGCTCTTAGCCTCGCTCTGCTCGACCTCGGCAGTGCGGACGAGGGTGAGGCGGCGCTGCGCGATGTCCTGGCCCGCCGGCCCGACCACGCTGCTGCGGCGCTGGCGCTGGCCGGCTCCCTGCAACGCCGTTGCGGGGATGCCGAGCCCGCCTACCGACGCTATCTGGCGTTGGAACCGGCGGATGCCGAAGCGTGGAACGCCTTCGGTCTCGCCCTGCAAAACGCCGACCGCATCGAGCAGGCGGCGGAGGCCTTCGCCCGCGCACTGCGGCTGGCGCCGGCGATGGCGGAGGCGATGACCAACCTCGGCACCATCCGCCGCTTGCAGGGTCGGGCCGGGGAGGCTGCCGATCTGCAACGACGTGCGCTGGACCAGCGCCCCGGCTATGCCGCCGCCCATACCAATCTGGCGCTCGCCCTTCAGGATCTGGGCAATGAGGCAGGAGCCGAACAGGAATTCACCCGCGCGCTCGACGCCGATCCGGAACAGGCGCTCGCCCGCTTCAACCGCGCCATCCTGCGCCTGCGCCGGGGACGGCTGACCGAGGGGTGGGAGGATTATGCGTCGCGCTTCGACTCCGGTCGGCTTGGCCCCAAGCGGCCGTTCGGCATCCCGGAATGGGAGGGGAACGACCTCGCCGGCCGCCGCCTTCTGCTGTGGGCGGAGCAGGGGCTGGGCGACGAGTTCATGTTCGGCGCCCTGCTGCCGCAGGCCATCGCCCGCTATCCCGACCTGATCGTCGAATGCGAACCGCGGCTGGTGTCGCTGTTCCAGCGCTCCTTCCCCGGTACGACTGTACGAGCCCCGACGCGCCGGCCCACCGATGTCGATTGCCATCTGCCCTTCGGTTCGCTGCCCCGGCTGATGTGGAGGGCGTCGCCCGTCCCGGCGCCTCCCGCCGGCTGGTTGAAGCCGGACCCGGAACGGGTGGCCGCATGGCGGCAGCGGCTGGATGCGCTCGGGCCCGGTCTGGCGGTCGGCATCGCCTGGACCAGCCAGCGCATCACCACCGAACGCCGCCAGTCCTATACCGAGTTGGAAGACTGGCTTCCTTTGCTGCGCCTTCCCGGCCTGCACCCGGTCAGTCTGCAATATGACGGACGCGAGGAGGAGATTGCGGCGGTCGAGGACCGGTACGGCCTGCGCATCCACCGCTGGTCCGATCTGGACCAGATCGGCGATCTGGAAAGCACCGCGGCGCTGATGGCCAACCTGGATCTGGCGGTCACCGTGGCGTCCTCCGCCGGAGAGATGGCAGCGGCACTCGGCGTGCCGGTCTGGCGGCTCGGCCGGCGGGACTGGACCAAACTGGGCACCGGGGTCCGCCCCTGGTTTCCGACCATGCGCTGTATCCATCCACAGGACAATACCGGCATCAGCGACGCCATTCCTCTGGCAGCACAGATGGTTGCCGGACTTTCTGCAGGTGGCCTGTGAGCGTCATCGACCGGTTCGCCGAAGCGCTTCGCCACCATCAGGCGGGCGCTCTTGCAGATGCCGAACCGTTGTATCGGCAGGTTCTCGATGCGGAACCGCATCACGCAGACGCCCTGCACCTACTGGGTGTCCTCTACCATCAGATTAATAAAAACGAACAAGCTATTGGTTTGATTGATAACGCCGTTGAACATGCGCCGCATGTCGCCGACTACCACGCCAATCGCGGCATCGTGTTGCAACGGCTGGGCAGGCTGGTCGAGGCGGAGGCTGCCCAGCGGCAGGCGTTGGAGCGGGACCCCGGCCATGTGGGCGCTCACTTCAATCTGGGACTGGTGCTGGCGGCACAGGACCGCTTGTCGGAGGCGGCTTCCCATTATGCGGAGGCTGCCCGCCTGTCACCCGGCTTGGCGGACGCACACTTGAACCTTGGCGCCGCTCTGCAAGGGCTCGGCCAAGCGGAAGAGGCGCTTGAGGCCCACGCGAAGGCGGCGGAACTGCTGCCCGGCGATCCACGCCCATGGACCAACCTTGCGGTCAGCCTGCGTCACCTCGGACGGATGACCGAAGCGGCCGACGCGCTGCGTATGGCCGCGACACTGGGCGGCGGCGGCAACGACCCCGCGACGTTGTCGGCATTGGCCGCTGCGCTCCACGCGGCCGGCCGGACGGAAGAGGCGGCCGAGCGCTACGCCGACACATTGCGGATCGACCCGAAGAACTCGTTCTGCCTCAATGGCTTGGGACTTTGTCTTAAAGCGCTTGGTCAGCTGGATGATGCCGCCGTCTGCTTCGATGCGGCGACCGCCATCGAGCCCGACCATGCGGAGGCACTGGACAATCTCGGCAGCATCCGCAACGCCCAAGGCCGTTATGCCGAGGCCGAGGCACTGCACCGGCAGGCGATCGGCCACCGCCCCGATATCGCTGGAGCGTGGAACAATCTGGGCAATGCTCGCCACGCCGCCGGCCGCACCGCGGAGGCATGGCGGGCATGGCATACGGCACTGGCACTCGATCCCGCCCTGGCCGAAACCCACACCAACCTTGGCAACGCCCTGCGCAACGCCGAGCGCTTCGCCGAGGCCGAACGGTCACAGCGCCACGCCATCCTCCTCGCCCCGCTGGAGGCGCCGGCCCGCAACAACCTGGGCCATCTGCGCCAAGGCCGGCACGACCATGCCGGAGCGGCAGGCTGCTATCGCAGCGCCCTGGCGCTGGAACCCGCCTATGGCGAAGCGTGGAGCAATCTGGGGCTGGCGCGCCAGCGGCTCGGCGATGCCAGCGCTGCAGAACGCTGCTATGACCGCGCCTTGTGTCTGCGCCCGGATCTGTCGCTGTCCCACTTCAACAAAGGCCTGCTGCGGTTGGAGGCCGGCGACCTCGACCGTGGCTGGCCCGGCTATGCCTGGCGCTTCGGGTCGGGGCAGGTCGGGCAGGGACGCCAGCCTCGTGCACAGCCATGGCGCGGCGAGGGTCTAACCGGCCGGCGCCTGATGATCTGGGGGGAGCAGGGGGTGGGAGACACCATCCTGTTCTCCGCCCTCTGTGCTGAATTGGCCGGCCGCGCCGTCTCCACCATCCTGGAGGTCGATCGTCGGCTGGTGCCGCTGTTCGCCCGCTCCTTTCCGACCCTCAGGGTCAGGGCGGAGGCATTGGACAGGCAGGGGCGGGAGGCGATGGCGATCCCGGATTACGATCGCCATGTGCCGATGGGCTCGCTGCCGCGGGTCCTGCGCCGTCGGCTGGCCGATTTCCCGCCGCGCCCGTCCTGGCTGGTCCCCGACGCCACCCTGGTCGAGCGATGGCGCCGACGGCTGGAGGTACTCGGCCCCGGCCTGCGGGTGGGCATCGGCTGGCGCAGCCAGATGATGACGGCGGAGCGCAGCACCGCCTATCTGCCGCTCGATGCCTGGGCGCCGCTGTTCGCGCTGCCCGGCATCCAATGGGTGGTGCTGCAGTATGGCGATGTGGAGGAGGAGATCCGACAGGCCGAGCAGCGTTTCGGCATTCGCCTGCACCGCTGGGACGACCTGGACCGCAAGGACGATTTCGACGGCGTGGCTGCACTGATCGTCGGGCTGGACCTCGTCATCTCGCCGGCGATGTCGGTTGGCGAACTAGCAGGCGCGCTCGGCGCGCCGATTTGGCGCTTCGGCGGTCGGGACTGGACACAGCTGGGGGCGGGGGTGCGTCCCTGGTATCCATTGATGCGCCTGTTCCAGCCCCGGCCCGGCGAACCGCTGTCGGCGACGCTGGACGACATGGCCCATTGCCTGACAAGGCTCGCTTCCAAAGCGGTTCCTCCTTCACGAAGTGGTTCAACTCCTTCCAGCAAAGCGTTGTCGGAGCGAGCTGTCTCTTTGCATCGACAGGGTCGATTGGCCGAGGCAGCCGCCCTCCACCGCAAGGCCGTTGCCGCCGATCCGCTGAACCCGCCGGGCTGGACCAACGGCGGTCTCACCCTGCTCGGATCGGGGCGAGGCGAAGCCGCCATCCTCTGGCATCGGCGGGCGCTGGTCCTCAACCCGGCTTTCACCGAAGCGATGGGCAATCTCGGCGTCGCCCTGCAGGCTGGTGGCCTACCGGTGGAGGCGGCGGCCCTGCACCGCCGCGCCGTCCGGCTGCGTCCTCAGACCGCCGAGAACTGGGGGAACCTCGCCGCCGCCCTGCTCGCCGGCAGACGCTATAATGAGGCCGAGGTCGCCTCTGCCCATGCGGCGGCGCTGTCGCCGGCCCTCGCCGGGGTGCTCACCACGGCCGCCGCCGCACTGAAGGGACTGGGACGCTTCGAAGAAGCGGCCCGTCACAGCCGCAGGGCACTGCGCATCCTTCCGGTTTCGGCCAAGGGCTGGTCGAACCTGGGCATGGCCCTGGCCGGGCTCGGAGGGTGGAGCGAGGCAATGCACGCCTACCGTCGCGCCGTGGCTCTCGCCCCCGCTCTGCCGGACATTCTGCTCAACCACGGCCATACGGCGCTGATGCGGGGGGAGCGCAGGCTCGCCCGCGCTTGCGCCGAGCGGACCCTGAGGCTCGCGCCCGACCGGGGGGAGGCGCGCATGAACCGCGCCCTGCTGCGGCTGGCCGAAGGCGACATCGCCGGCGGATGGGAGGATTATGCCCACCGTTTTGCCGCTGGCGACGCGGCACCCCGCCGCTTCTGCATTCCCGAATGGCGGGGCGAGGATTTGACGGGCCGCAGCATCCTGGTGTGGGGCGAGCAGGGGCTGGGCGACGAGATCCTGTTCGGAACCGCGCTGCCCGATCTGCTCCGCCAGGCCAAGCGGGTGATCGTCGAGTGCGACCGGCGCCTGACCGGCCTGTTCGCCCGCGCGCTGCCGGAGGCCGAGGTGCGGGCGCCGACGCCGGATCATCGGATCGGCCTGCGGGACGCCGATGTCCATGCGCCGATGGGCACGATCGCCGCCCGGCTGCGGCCCGGCCTGCGACATTTCCCGGCGACCTCCCCCTTCCTGACGCCGGACGACACATCGGCCGCAATCTGGCGTGCGCGGCTGGCGGCCCTGGGGCCCGGCCTGCGGGTGGGCATCTGCTGGCGCAGCAGCCGCATGACGGCGGACCGTGCAGGCGCCTACAGCCGCGTCGCCCAGTGGGGACCGCTCCTCACCGTGCCCGGCATCACCTTCGTCAGCCTTCAGTACGACGAGCATGCGGCGGAGCGGGCCGACGCCCTGCGCCACTTCGGCACGACCCTGCACCACTGGCCCGACCTCGACCAGCGCAACGACCTGGACGGGGTGGCGGCGCTGATGGCCGGCCTCGACCTCGTCGTCACCGCGCCCACCTCCGTCGGGGAACTCGCCGCCGCGCTGGGCGTTCCCGTCTGGCGGATCGGCATGGCGGCCGGCGACTGGTCGTCCCTTGGAACGGCGGTCCGGCCGTGGTTTCCATCCATGGCGCTGGCCATGGCGTCGGCCGGCCATGATGCCGCCCTATCGACGGTGGCACAGCGCCTTCGCCGTCTGGCTGACGCCGCTGGCACCGCGACCTGACCATCCGAGCGGAAGCGTCAGCGCGATTCCGCATTGCGATTCCCGTTCGCGCCCATTATCGACTATGCCCGCCGGGTCCCGCGCGGGGTGGATGACCCGGCGCCCGCGCCGTCGTAAGCTGCATCGTCGGCCGGCCGGCATCAGCGGGAATTGAGAGAAAGGACGGTCGGTGCGGTCTGAGGACGCTCTTGCCAACATAGACGTCGCGGTGCTCGCCGGCGGGCTGGGCACGCGTATCCGGAGCGTTCTGGGCGACACGCCGAAGGTCCTGGCCCCGATCGCTGGCCGCGCCTTCCTCGGCCATCTGCTCGACTATTTGTCTACATACGGATCACGCCGCGTGGTGCTGTGCCTGGGCCATCTGGCCGACCGGGTGACCGCTTGGCTCGCCCGCGGCGATTCGGCCGGAACCATCGACGTGGTCTGCCAGATCGAGCCGCGGCCGCTCGGCACAGCGGGTGCGCTGGGTTATGTGCGCAAGGAACTGCGCAGCAGCACCATCCTGGTGGTGAACGGCGATACGTTCCTGGATGCCGATCTGCGCGCCTTCGTCGCCTCGCACCGCCTGTCGGGGGCGGAGGCGTCGGTCCTGTGCGTGACGGTCGAGGATGCCTCCCGCTTCGTGCGGGTGGAGATCGGACCGGACAGCCGTATCCGCAGATTCCCGGCGAAGGCGGCGGGGGCCGGCACCATCAATGCCGGGGTCTACCTGTTCTCCGCCGCCTTCCTCGACCGCTTCATCGCGGCGGGGGCGGTCTCGCTGGAACGCGACGTGCTGGAAAAGCTGCCTCCCGGCACGCTGAACGCCCATGTCGCCAAGGCACGCTTCCTCGACATCGGCACGCCGGAAAGCCTTGCCACCGCTGCCAGCGTGATCGCCGGCCGGGAAACCTGACGGCCGCTATTTGCCCCTGCACGCGCGGTGGTCTGTCGCTGGACAGTCGCAAGGTGCCGCGCCAAGATGCTGACCGACTCGATCCCGCGTGCCGTGGCGGACCCGCCGCGCCGCCTCTTCCGGACCAGTGCCATGGCCGTCATCCTCATCCGAGCCGACGCTTCCCCCACCATCGGCACCGGCCATGTCATGCGCTGCCTCGCCGTTGCGGAGGTTCTGCGCGACCAGGGGCACGAGACATTGTTCGCCGCCGTGGAATCCACCCCGGCCATCGACCGCCGCCTGTCGGCGGACGGCTTCCGCCATGTCTCCATCGCCGGCCCGGTGGGGGAGGCGGCGGATCTGGCCGCCACCCGCTCTCTGCTGCGGCGGGAGCATGGCAGCGCCGTGATGCTGGACGGCTACCGCTTCGGCGAGGCCTATCGCGCCGGGCTGCAGGCGGCGGGCGCGCGGGTGCTGGCCTGGGACGACCTCGGCGACGGCACCCCGTTGCATGCCGACCTTGTCGTCAACGCCGCACCGCAGGCGGCGGCGCTGCCCTATGAGGCGATGGCGCCGGGTGCCCTTCTGCTGCTCGGACCCGGCTACGCCCCACTGCGGCGGGAGGTGCGTCTGGCTGCCCGCGAACCGATGCGGAGCATCGCCGAACGGCCCGTCCTGCTGGTGACCTTCGGTGGTTCGGACCCGCTGGGGCTGACCGGCCCGGTGGTGAAGGCGCTCGCCACGGCACGGCCGGACGGCTGCCGGATCGTCGCGGTCGTCGGCGGCAGCAACCCGCGCGCGGCGGAACTGGCGGCACTTGCCGGCGGTCTCGGCCCCGATGTTGCGGTGGAAATCGATTGCCCGCGCATGGGCGCGCTGATGGCCGACAGCGGGCTGGCCGTTTCGGCCGGCGGCGGCACCATGGGGGAACTGGCCGCATTGGCGGCGCCGACCCTGCTGGTGGTTACCGCCGACAATCAGGCGATGGCGAGCGGCGACGCCGCGGAGCTCGGCTGGAGCGAGGCGGTGGACGCCCGCGGCCGCGATCCGGCCAGCGCGGGAAAGACCATTTCCGAACGAGCGCTCGCTCTATGGACCGACGCCCCGCGGCGGCAGCGGATGCAGGATGCCGCCGCCGCGCTGCCGCTGGACGGGGAAGGAGCGGTGCGCATCGCCCATGCCCTGACCGGACGAGCGCCGTCGCTCTCTCCCATGGCCGGCAGTGCCGCCCGGCGACGGACGGCGCCGGCCTGAGCCTTCCCCCTTACGCCGTCAGCTGACCACGCGCCAGGTTCCGTCGCCCTGCTGGCAGGCCGTGCCGAAGCCCTGCTGGGTGCGGCCCTGGACCACGATGGTGGTCTGGTATTCGCGGCAGAGCTGGCCCTGCGGCCCGGTGCCCTCGCGCACCGGCGTGTAGCTGCCGTAGTTGCCGGTATCCGGATTGTTCCAGCGCACGGTGCTGCCGGTGGGGGCGCTGTAGGCGTTGACCGCCGCCTGCTGGGCATAATTCTGATCGGCACGGTCGAGCGAGGCGCCCGCCGCATTGCCCAGCGCAGCACCCAGCAGCGTGCCGACGCCGACCGCCACCAGCTTGCCGCTGCCGCCGCCGAAGCGTGAGCCGGCCAGACCGCCGACCACGCCGCCCAGCACGGTGCCGGCCGTCTGCTTGTTGGCGCTGACGCCGCCGTAGGAGTCGCCGTAGCCGGGCTGGGCGCAGCCGGCAAGCGGAGCCGCGAGCAGGCTGGCGGACAGCGCGGCGGCGAGGAAGGGGCTGGCTTTCATGGTGGCTCTCGTCCTGTTGGGTCCTGTTTGGATCGGCACGAAACTGTTCGTTCCTGACGCCATCAACATGGCAGACCCGCGACTTATTCCCGGTGCGTGACGCGGTGCCTCGCTTGCCCCTATGATCAGGTCAACGGTTCCGCAAAGGAACCAATGACAAGCCCTTGGGAGGGAACGAACATGCTGCCCAACGCGGACAGCTATGAAGGGGTGTCCCGCGCCTTCGCCTGGCGCGTCCCTGATCGCTACAACATCGGTGTCGACGTCTGCGACCGCTGGGCCCAGTCCGAGCCGGACCGCATCGCCCTGATCCACAAGCGGCGCGACGGCGGGGTGGAGGAATACCGCTTCGCCGACATCCGCGCCCTGTCCAATAGGTTCGCCAACGCGCTTGCCGCCCAGGGGATCGGACGCGGCGACCGCGTCGGCATCCTGCTGCCCCAGGCGCCCGAAACCGCGGTCAGCCATGTCGCCGTCTACAAGATGGGCGGCATCGCGGTGCCGCTGTTCTCGCTGTTCGGGGTGGAGGCGCTGGAATACCGGTTGGCCAATTGCGGCGCCCGCGCGGTGGTGACCGATGCAGCCGGGGCGGCCAAGATCGCCCAGATCCGCGATCGCCTGCCGGAACTGCGCGCGGTCTTCCGCATCGACGGTTCGGGACCTGGCTGCCTCGACTGGCACGCGCTGTGCGACGCGGCGTCGGACGACTTCACCCCGGCGGACACCGGTCCCGACGACCCGGCCCTGATCATCTACACCTCCGGCACCACCGGCCAGCCGAAGGGGGCGCTGCATGCGCACCGGGTGCTGCTGGGCCATCTGCCGGGCGTGGAGATATCGCACGACCTGTTCCCGCAGCCGGGCGACCGCATCTGGACGCCGGCGGACTGGGCATGGATCGGCGGGCTGCTCGATGTGCTGCTGCCTGCCTGGCACCATGGGGTGACGGTGGTGTCCCACCGCTTCGAGAAGTTCGATGCGGAGGCTGCCTTCGCCCTGCTGGCCGAGTTCCAGGTGCGCAACGCCTTCCTGCCGCCGACGGCGCTGAAGATGATGCGGTCGGTGAAGGCCCCGCGGGCACGTCACGCCATCGCCATGCGCTCCGTCGCCAGCGGTGGCGAGACCTTGGGTGCCGGGCTGCTCGACTGGGGGCGCGAGACCTTCGGCGTCACCATCAACGAGTTCTACGGCCAGACCGAATGCAACATGATCGTCTCCTCGGCCGCCACGCTGATGGCGCCGAAGCCGGGCATCATGGGGCGCCCGGTGCCCGGCCATGACGTGGCGGTGATCGACGGCGAGGGCAACCGCCTGCCGCCGGGACGGATCGGCCTGATCGCCGTGCGCCGGCCGGACCCGGTGATGTTCCTCGGCTACTGGAACAACCCGGACGCCACCGCCGCCAAATTCATCGGAGATTGGCTCGTCACCGGCGACCAGGGGGAGTTGGACGAGGACGGATACATCCGCTTCGTCGGGCGCGACGACGACGTCATCACCTCGGCCGGCTACCGGATCGGTCCCGGTGAGATCGAGGATTGCCTGATCGGCCACCCCGCCGTGCGCATGGCGGCGGTGGTCGGCGTTCCCGACCCGCTGCGCACGGAGATCGTCAAGGCCTTCGTCGTGCTGCAGGAGGGGGTGACGCCGGACGACGCGCTCGTCGCCTCGATCCAGGAGCATGTGAAGACGCGGCTGGCCGCGCACGAATATCCCCGGGCCATCGAGTTTCTCGAAAGCCTGCCCATGACCACCACCGGCAAGATCATCCGCCGGGAGTTGAGGAACCGCGCCTAATATCATGATAGAATTGATTTTATTGGCTGCGGCCTTCCTGGCTGGAGCGATGAATGCCGTTGCCGGCGGGGGCAGTTTCCTGACCCTGCCGGCCCTGATCTACGCCGGGGTGCCGCCGGTCGCCGCCAACGCGACCGGCACGGTCGCCCTGCTGCCCGGCTATGCCAGCGGAGTCTACGGCTACCGGCAGGATCTGACGCCGGTCGGCACTCTCAGCCTGCCGCTGCTGTCCGTGGTCAGCCTCGTCGGCGGGCTGGCCGGGGCGGGCCTGCTGCTGGTGACCCCTGATTCGGTGTTCCGCGACATCGTTCCGTGGCTGCTGCTGCTGGCGACCGGGCTGTTCGCCTTCGGCAACGTGCTGGCGCAACGGCTGCGCAGCCTCGGCCTGCACGGCAACGGGGCGATGCTGGGCACGCTGTTCGCGGTGTCGGTCTATGGCGGCTATTTCAACGGCGGACTCGGCATCCTGCTGCTGGCGCAGCTCAGCCTGTTCGGGATGACCGATCTGAACGCCATGAACGGGCTGAAGAACCTGTTCTCCGCCGTCCTGACCGCCATCGCCGTGGTGGCCTATGCGGCCGGCGGGGCGGTGGAGTGGCCGAAGGCTTTGCTGATGACGGTCGCCGCGGTCGCCGGCGGCTATGTCGGCGCGCGGGTCGGGCGGAAGATCCCGAAGCCGGTGCTGCGCACGGGCATCATCGCCGTCGGGCTGGTGATGAGCGCGGTGTTCTTCCTGAAATGATCGCGCTATAGAGGGCGCCACCCGCCCTTGGCCCCGCTGCGACCGGATCCGTTGCCATGCTGACCGTTTCGGACCTCGACCTGTACTATGGTGACGCCCAGGCGCTCGACGGCGTCACGCTGCAGGTGGCGGCGGGGGCGACCACCGCCATCGTCGGCGCCAACGGGGCGGGCAAGACCTCGCTGATCCGCGCCATCGCCGGAATCCTGAAGCCGGCGCGTGGAAGCATCCGCTTCAAGGATCGCGAGATCGCCGGCCTGCCCAGCCATGTCGTCTGCGACCTCGGCATCGGGCAGGTCGCCGAGGGCCGGCAGATCTTCCCCAGCCTCAGCGTGCGGGAGAATCTGGAGATGGGCGCCGTCATCCCGCGGGCGCGCGCCACCGCCCGGCAGACCTACGACCGCGTACTCGACCTGTTCCCCCGCCTGCGTGAGCGGCTGGACCAAGCCGCCGGCACCCTGTCCGGCGGCGAGCAGCAGATGCTGGCGATCGGCCGCTGCCTGATGGGCAAGCCCGACCTGATCATGTTCGACGAACCGTCGCTCGGCCTGTCGCCGGCACTGGTGCAGGAGCTGTTCCGTATCATCCGCGCCTTGGCGGCCGACGGGATGACGATCATCCTGGTCGAGCAGAATGTCGCCGCTTCGCTGCGGATCGCCGGTCAGGCCTATGTGCTGGAGAACGGCCGGGTGGTGCTGTCGGGAAGCGGCGAGGCGCTGCTGGCAGATCCTGCGGTGAAGCAAGCCTATCTGGGGCTGTAACGGAGGAGGGGGTGCGACGGCCCCCTCCCCACGGCCCGCAGCCAGTTCGTCAGAACAGCCCCTGCGCCTCGCGCGCATAGTCCAGCAGCTTTTCCACCGAACGGGTGCGGTCGCCCGTCTCGGCGAAGCGGGCGCGTGCCGCTTCCGCTGCCTTCGACCTTGCAGCGGCGTCCTGGCCCAGCGCCACCGCGAGTTCGAGGTAGGCCGTCTCGTCCGCCATGGCCGGGCCGGCGACGCCCGCCACGTCGCCCCTGGCGTAGGTCACCACCGGCAGACCTTCGGCCAGAGCGAACGCCGCGCTGCCGCCACCACCCTGGCGCGGCGGATTCAGATAGGCGGTCGCCACCCCGTACAGCCCGCGGATGCCGTCCACATGCCCCAGCGCCTTCATCCGTGCGGCGTTGCGGGCGCCCGCGATGCGGGCGGGCAGATCCTGCACCGCACCGGCAAAGGCGACCTGCGCGTCGGGCACCCGATCGAGCAGGCGGTCGAGCGTCTCCAGGAAATCACCGCCGACCTCCTGGTCCAGCCGGTTGCCGACGACGACATAGAGCGGCACGCCGTCGGACAGGCCGAAATCGGCACGACTGCGGGTGGCCCCGCTGTCCGGAAGGGTCCAGCCGAAGGAGAAGGGGCGGAAGCGGCCCTGTGCCTCGGCCGGCCAGCCGGCGGCGCTGTCCTCCGGCGCGTAGCCCAGCAGGATCGTGGCGAGCGACGGCGGCAGGCCGCTGGAGGTGGGCAGGAGCACCACCGGGCGGCTGCGCGCGAACAGGTCGGCGACGGTGTTGGAAGCACCGAAGGCGATGATCACGTCGGGATCGAATTTCTCCACCGCGTCGACGATGGCCGTCAGCTTCTCCTCGTCGAATCGGGGCTGGGGGAAGGACAGCATGCGCACCGCCGCACCATGGGCGGCGATGGTCTGCTCCCCGTCATACTCCTCGGTGACGTTGTAGCTGTATTCGGGGACGAAGCCGTTCTCGCCCGACACCGCCATGGCGTTGGGGTTCAGGATCAGCACCTCGCAGCCCTGCTCGTCCTGCAGGCGGCGGGCATAGTCGAAGGCGTCGGCGGTGGGCTGGTGCCCCTCGCCCAGCATCTGGTTGGTGATCAGCGCCACGCGCTTCACAACGGCGCGTGGGGCCGCCCTGCGCAGCTTGGGTTCCAGCCCATAGCGGCGCGCCGTCTCCTCCACCAGCAGGCGGTAGAAGCGGCGGAACTCGCCGTTGGTGAAGGCGCCGACGTCACCCTTGCGGACGTCGCCCTGGAACAGCCGCATGGCGATGCCCCAGTAGGCGTAATGCAGCGACGGCACGGAGAAGCGAAGGGGATCGTCCAGCACCGCGTTGACCAGTACGCGGTAATGGGCGACGTCACCGGTCAGCAGGAACAGCAGCGACTGGCGCCGCATCACGTCGCCCATGGAATAGCGGGCATCGACCTCCTCCGCCGCGGCGGCACGGATGTCGTCGTCGTAACGGCGGATCAGGTTGGCGAGCGCCCCGACATTGCCCCAGCCGTCGCCCTCGTTGGTCAGCAGGCTGAGCGCGCGCGCGAAACTCAGCGCCGCCTCGCGCTGGCGCCCGCAAGCGTGCAGGGCGTGGCCCAGATTGGCATGGAACAGGGGAGAGCCGTCGTCGCCGGCCACCGCCTGCGCGATGCGGTCCACCGCCTCCTCCGCCCGGCCGGATTGCAGGGCGATGACCCCCAGCAGATGCAGGGCGTCCGGATGGCCGGGCGACGCGTCCAGCACGTCGCGGTACAGGCGCTCCGCCTCCGCGGTGCGGCCGGCGCGGTGATGTTCCGTCGCGACGGCCAACGTCTGCTCGATCTGGTCCATGATGCACGTCCTTGCTGTCGGGGCGGCCCCCATCCCCCGGAAGCCGTCGTCCCCTGCTGTTTACCCTGTTTTAGGAAACACGCGATCAACTTTCCGCATGCGTGGAACTACGACCATTCGGGGAGGCGGCGGCCAAGGCGCCACCCCGCGTCCGACAACAGCCGTCGGGCCCATCCCGGCACGGTGCCTTTTGTGGGGTCTCGCCGCCCTTTGCATCGCCATGGCGGCGCCGATAGCCTCGGCGGCGGCGCAGATGGCGGCCGAGAGGCCGGGGGTTGCGGCCGATGGGCCGTCGATCGCCATCAGCCTTGCCGACCGCCGGCTGTACCTGACCGCGTCGGACGGCACGACCAGCAGCTTCCCGGTGGCCATCGGCCGCCCCGGCGTGCCGATTCCCATCGGCGACAGCACCATCCAGCGCAAGCGCCGCGACCCGACCTGGAGGCCGACCGCCAACCAGCGGCGCGAGAAGCCGTCCCTGCCGCGGGCGGTGCCGCCCGGACCGAACAACCCGCTGGGCAAATTCGCGCTCGACCTCGGCTGGACGGCCATTGCCATCCATGGCACCAACGATCCGGATTCGGTGGGGCGGCAGGCCAGCGGCGGCTGTTTCCGCATGCTTCCCGCCGACATCGAAACCGTCTTCGCCGCGGCGGAGGTGGGGACCCCGGTGCGGGTGGTGCGGGACACTCTGGCGGGAAGCCTGCCGAAGCCAACGGCCGCTCCGCCGGCAAGGACGCTTCCCGTCGCGGTCAAGGCGGTACCGCAAGCTGCGCAGCAACCGCTGAGGCCGCAGCCGGTACCTGCTCCGCCCCCAGAGCCGCCACCCCAGCCGGTGGCCGACCCTCGCTGCCCAACGGTCACGGCGCCGCTCAGGCGGATGATCTGCGATGTGCCGGCGCTTGCCTTGCTGGATGGCCGTGCCCGCGGGGCACAGGAGCGGTTCCTGGCCGGCATCGCCGATCCGGCCGCCCGCGCCGCCGCGGCCTACGACCTAATCCAGGAGGAACGGCGCTTCCACGAGAGGATCGCCGCGCTTTGCTGGATCCGCAGCGGAACGGAAGGCGACCCGGATGTCGCAGCGTCGGCGCAATCCTGCCTGACCACCGCGCTCGACCGCCGGCTGGACGACGTGGCGGAGCGGATCGCGGTGTTGCGCGGCGGTGCACGTATGGCGGCCCGGCCATAGGGCCACCTATCGGAACGGTCGAATCGCACGGCGGCAGCGTCATTCTGGCTTGCCTGCATCCCCCTTGGACTGCTAACCCGCAGAACCCAACCGTTCGGACAATCCGCCACCCATGCCGATCGACTATTATCTGAACATCGCGGCCTCCGGGTTGCTGACCGGCCTGGTCTATGGGCTGGCGGCGCTGGGGCTATCGGTCATCTTCGGCGTGGTGCGCGTCGTCAACTTCGCCCATGGCGAGATGATGGTGGCGGGCATGTACGGCGCCGTGCTGCTGGGCGGCTGGTGGGGACTCGACCCGCTGCTGTCGGCGCCGGTCATGGCGGCGCTTCTGTTCGCCTGCGGCTGGCTTCTGCAGCGCGGACTGGTGAACAAGTTCGTCGAGCGGCCGGAGCACATGCAGTTCATCCTGCTGCTGGGCATCGCCACCATCCTGGTCAACGCCATGCTGATGCTGTTCGGCCCGGACGCCCGCAACGTGCAGGTGCCCTACAGCTTCGACACGGTGGAGATCGGGCCGATGCTGCTGGATGCCGTGCGGCTGCGCGCCGGGGCGGCGGCGATCGTGGTGGCGGCGGCGCTGTTCGCCTTCTTCCGCTTCAGCCGCACCGGCAAGGCGATCCGCGCCTGCGCCGACAATCCGCTGGGCGCCCGCGTCGTCGGGCTGAACATCGACGGGCTCTATGCGCTCACCTTCGGCATCGGCGCCGCGGTGGTCGGGGTGGCCGGCGCGCTGATGACGCTGCTGGTCGATGCCCGGCCGCAGCTGGCCCCCGAATACACGCTGCTCAGCTTCATCATCGTCATCGTCGGCGGGCTGGGCAGCCTGCCCGGCGCGCTGCTGGGCGGCGTGCTGATCGGCATGTCGGAGGCGCTGGCCGGCTTCCTGCTGACGCCGTCCCTGAAATCCCTGTTCAGCTACGGGGTGCTGATCGTGGTTCTGCTGCTGCGCCCGCAAGGGCTGTTGGGGAAACGGTCATGAGCGGGCCCAGGGGCGTGATGTTTTCCGGGGTTACCGGGCGCGGGATGGTCCTGCTGGTGCTGGCGGCGCTGGGGCTGGCCGTGGCGCCGCTCGTCGCCGACCGCTATCTGGTGTCGGTGCTGACCACGGTGCTGTGGTTCGCCTATGTCGGGCAGGCCTGGAACGTGATGATGGGCTTTTCGGGCCTGCTGTCGCTGGGGCACGCGCTGTATGTCGGACTGGGCGCCTATGTCAGCGCCGCGCTGTTCGTGCATTTCGGCATCGGGCCGTGGGCCGGCATGATCCTGGCGATACTGGTGGCGGTGGCGGCCGGCTGCATCATCGGCTTCCTGGGCTTCCGCTTCGGGGTGAAGGGCGTGCATTTCGCCCTGCTGACGATCGCCTTTGCCGAGGTGGCGCGCATCGGCTTCGACCACATCACCTGGGTCGGCGGCTCCGGCGGATTCTTCCTGCCGGTGGAGGCGGGGGCGAGCGACCCGCTGAACCTGCGCGGCTCGCCCCTGCTGTTCTACTACGTGGCGCTGGGGCTGGTGCTGGGCGCGCTGGTCCTGTCGCGCGTGCTGCTGCACAGCCGGCTGGGCTACCAGTGGCTGGCGGTGCGCGAGGAGCCGGACGCGGCGGAGGCGTCGGGCGTCGACCTGTTCCGCGCCCGCATGACCGCGGTGGCGGTGTCCGCCGCCATGACCGCGCTGGGCGGTGTTTTCCAGGCCTTCTACTTCAACAACCTGTTCCCGGAGCAGGTCTTCTCCATGGGCCGCTCCATCGAGATCATCCTGCCGGCCATCGTCGGCGGAATCGGCACGCTGGTCGGTCCGATCCTGGGCGCCTTCATCCTGACGCCGCTGGGCGAACTGCTGACCTTCCTGATCGAGGCCGGCGGGCTGGACCTGCCAGGGCTGAAGCAACTGTTCTACGGCGTGGCGCTGGTGGTGATCGTGGTGTTCCGGCCGGAGGGCGTCTGGCCCTGGCTGGCCCGCCGACTGCGCCTTGTTCGCCAGCCGGGAGATTATCGCCAGCCGGGGGAGGGCGCCTGAGATGACCGCACTGCTCGAGGTCGAAGGCCTGTCAAAGCGCTTCCGCGGGCTGAAGGCCGTCTCCGACGTCAGCTTCACCGTGCCGGAGGGGCGCATCCTCGCCCTGATCGGCCCGAACGGTGCCGGCAAGACCACCACCTTCAACCTGATCGCCGGCGTCTTTCCGCCCGACGAGGGGCGCGTCACGCTGAAGGGCCGTTCCCTGACCGGGATGAAGCCCAACCAGGTCTGCGCCGCCGGGATCGGCCGCACCTTCCAGATCGTCAAGCCCTTCGGCCAGCTGACGGTGGAGGAGAATGTCGTCGTCGGCGCCCTG
Source organism: Azospirillum largimobile (assembly GCF_977007025.2). NCBI lineage: Bacteria > Pseudomonadati > Pseudomonadota > Alphaproteobacteria > Rhodospirillales > Azospirillaceae > Azospirillum > Azospirillum largimobile. The sequence goes on along the minus strand of NZ_CDRMUA020000002.1, from coordinate 549,401 downwards.
GCCCGCGAGAGGTCGGTGGAGACCGCGCGGCATCAGGCCCGCGCCGTGCTGGAGCGGCTGGAGCTGGCCGATCAGGCCAACCGGCCGGCACGCAGCCTGACGCTGCCCGACCGCAAGCGGCTGGAGGTCGCCCGCGCGCTGGCCACCCGTCCGACCCTGCTTCTGCTGGACGAGGTGCTGGCCGGCCTGCGTCCGACGGAGGTCGACCGCATGGTCGGGGTCCTGCGCGACCTGAACCGCCGTGAAGGCCTGACCATCCTGATGATCGAGCATGTGATGCGCGCGGTGATGGCGCTGTCCGACCGCGTCGTCGTGCTGGACCATGGCGAGAAGATCGCCGACGGCGCCCCGGCGGAGGTCGTGGCCGACCCCCGCGTGGTCGAATCCTACCTGGGGGCCGAGGCGCTGGACTGAACCGGCCCCCTCAGTTGCTGAGGTTTGACGGGTCTTCGCGATAGCTGACGGCGGCGACCTCGGCGGTCAGCGGATGGCCGGGATAGGTGAAGCGGCGCAGCCATTCGGTATCGCCCGACGCGCTCCAGAAGCGCAGCATCAGCCGGCCCGGCATGCGCGGCAGCAGCTCTCCCTCCTTGGCCGCGACCTGGTGCACCGGCTTGCCGTCGACCGTCCAGACGATGCCGTCGGGCTTCCAGTCGAAGCCGTAGCTGTGGAAGCCATTGGCGGCGTCGAACCCGAGATCGACCACCGTGTTGCGGTGCCCGACGCCGTTGGCGACCCAGCTGATCTCCAGCTTGGTGGTGTCCTTGCCGGCGATGCCGAAGGTGATCTCGTCCCAGGGATCGCCGAAGGGCGGGCCGGTATAGTGGGAGACCGAGGTCATCACCCCATCGGCCTTCACCGCCTTCAGCGACACCGCGTAGTTGCCGTAGCCGTAGAAGCGGTGGGTGGAATATTCGCCGCAGGAATAGCGATCCCGGCCGCTGATGTTGTCGCTGACCGACAGGGCGAGATGCCCCTTCTCCAACGTGACGTTGGCGCGGTTCCAGCTGCAGTTCATGTGCCCGCCGGCCTTCCAGCCGTCGGAGCGCTGCCAGCGCGAGGCCTCGAACTTCCCCGACTTCTCGCTGAAACTGCCGCCGAGGTGGCTGAACAGGCCATCGGCCAGCGCCGGTCCGCCGGCACCGGCCAGCAGGGCCGAGAGCCCGCCGGCAATGAAGGTGGCGATGATGGTTGCTTTCCGCCTGCCCCGTCCCGTGGCGTCGTTGCGCATGGCTGATCCTCCCGCTGCAAACGGACCGGCGCGCAATTTCGGTCGGCCCACACCCCCATATCGCGAGGGTGGGGCGGTGCGGCAACGGTGCGGGCGGGGGGTGGCCGCCTTCGGCGGACTTACCTCCGCCGATAATCATCGGTCCTCAGTCGTCGGTGACGCCGCTCTTCGGGATGCGCACGTCGCGGTGAACCGACATGCTCAACAGCAGGCCGACGCCCACCATCAGCGTCATCATCGCCGACCCGCCATAGGACACCAGGGGCAGGGGGATGCCGACCACCGGGATCAGCCCCATCACCATCGCCACATTGACGAAGACGTAGAGGAAGAACTGCGCAGTCATGCCGACCGCCACCAGCCGGCCGAACTGGCTGCGGCTGTTCAGCGCGATGATCCAGCCATAGATGAACAGCAGCAGATAGAGCGCCAGCAGGGTCAGCGCCCCGACCATCCCGAATTCCTCGGCCAGCACGACAAAGATGAAGTCGGTGTGCTTTTCCGGAAGGAACATCAGCTGGCTCTGCGAGCCGGACATGAAGCCCTTGCCGAACATTCCGCCGGACCCCAGCGCGATCTTCGACTGCAGGATGTTGTAGCCGGAGCCGAGCGGATCGGTTTCCGGATCGAGGAAGGTGTAGACGCGCTGCTTCTGGTAATCGTGCAGGAACTCCCAGGCGATGGGGATGGCGCCGAGGCCGCCGCCGATCACCACCAGGAACTTCCACACCCGCACGCCGGCGGCGAAGAACACCGCACCGCTGCCGAGGATCAGCAGCAGCGAGGTGCCCAGGTTCGGCTGCATCAGCACGAGGGCGACCGGCGTGAAGACCAGCAGCAAGGGCGGGATCAACAGCAGCGGACGGCCGATCTGGTCCAGCGTCACCCCGTGGAAATAGCGGGCGAGCGCCAGCGTCAGCGCCGGCTTCATCAACTCCGACGGCTGAAGCTGGAAGAAGCCGAGGTCGATCCAGCGTTGCGCGCCCATGCCGATGCGGCCCATCAGTTCAACCGCGACCAGCAGGCACAGCACGATGAAGAAGATGATGTAGGCCGACTTCATCAGGTGCCGGATGTCCACCAGCGCGATGCCCAGCATCAGGACGAAGCCGGGGATGGCGCGGACCAGCTGCGGCTGGGCCCAGGGCTTCCAATGGCCGCCGGCGGCGGAATAGAGCAGCCCGACGCCGACCCCGGTGATCGTGCAGATCAGCAGGACCAGCCCCCAGTTGATGAGCCTGAACTTGGTGCCGAGCGTCAGCTGCGACCGCTGCGGCTCCAGACCGCCGGAGCCGAGATGGGAAAGAACCACGACCGTACGCCGATGTTGCCGGGAAAAGGGGACAGTGCCGGATCAGCTCCGGCGGCCGGCCGGAGGTAACCGGGCCGGATAATGCGGCAAGCCGCTTCGCGGGTAAAGCCGGCCGGTGCGCCGGCCGATTTTTCTAACCGGAGCCGGCCCCGTGGCAAGGGCAGGGGCAGGGGCAGGGGCAGGGGAAGATGGCAGGGTGCCGGCTCAGGCAATGACCGCCGCCGTGCGCAACGCTGCGGCCGGGAAGAAGCGCACCTGGTTGCGGCCGCCGTGCTTGGCATCGTAGAGCGCGCTGTCGGACTGGGCGATCAGGTCGGAGAACTGGCTGTGTTCCCGCGTCATGCTGACGCCGCCGATGCTGCAGGTCACCGTCACCCCGCCCTCGGCCCCGAGCGGCGCCAGCTGGCGTTCGATGGCGCTGCGCAGCCGCTCGGCCAGCATCCGTCCGGCCTCCGCCCCGGTTTCGGGCAGCAGGACGGCGAACTCCTCCCCGCCCATGCGGCCGATCGAATCCTCATGCCGGATCTGGCCGGCGCAGGTATCGGCCACCGCCTGGATCACCCGGTCGCCGAAAGGATGGCCGGCCCGGTCGTTGATCGCCTTGAAGCGGTCGATGTCCAGGATCAGCACCGTCAAGTCCCGCCCATACCGGCGGGCGCGGCGGAACTCGACCTCGCCCAGTTCGAACAGGCGGCGGCGGTTGAGAGCGCCGGTCAACCCATCGGTGTGGGCCAGCTTGGTCAGTTCGCGGTTGAACTCGTCGCTGGCCATCAGGATGTAGTTGATGGCGCCGATCACCGTGCCCAACAGGGACAGCAGGAAGGTCGCGCGCTCCACAGTGTCGTCGACGAGTTGGTCGAGCGGCGCCTCCTGGCTGAGACCGGCCCCCATGCGGATCAGGTAGACGACGGCGAGCGCGGCCGACAGCAGGCCGGTGACATAATGCGGAACGCCGCGGTGCTCGTAGCGGACCAGCACTTCGAAGGCGATGACCAGCAGCACGGCGGAAGCCGCGAAACTGACAAGGGTGCGGACCTGGGACAGGTCGCCGCCCGTCAACAGCAGCAGCAGGCAGCAGAGCGCGACGGCACCCCCCACGGCTGCCGGCCCGAACGGCCAGACCGGACGGTTCTGCAGATGGCGGACGCAGGTGTAGTTCAATGTCAGCCCGACGAGCCCGATTCCGTTGGCGAGAGGGATGAACAACTCCGGGGTCTCGCCGCCGCGCAGCCCGGCGATGAGAAAAGCCGAGCCCAGCAGGAACTTGCCGTAGGCATAGGCACGCAGTGAATTGCGGATGTGGCGCGGATAGCGGCCGGATGCCACGACGATGGACAGGCCCACGGCAAAGCCGATGACGGTGATCACCTGCGCGACGAAGGTCGTGTCGAAATTCATCCGCCGATCCGCCACGCCTGATTACGTCAGTATGCCTTCGGCACGCTAACCGAAGTCTATGCCACTGACAAGGCGCGCGAGGCGAACTCTGGATCGGGAGTTCTCGCTATTGCCCATCGATTGTTATCGAGAACGACAGCGGCGGGAAATCACCGCTTGTCCGGCGCATAGCCCTTCACGAACAGGTCGACCGCCGCATCGACGAAGCGTTCCAGTTCCTCGTCGCTCGGCCGCTCGCTGAGGCACAGCAGCAGCTTCATGTGCATGTTGGCCTTCAGCAGGCCGAAGAACTGATGGGTGGCGAGGTCGCAGTCGGCGATCGCCAACTCGCCATTGGCCGCCACATGGGCCATGAACTGGCCGGCACGCTGGAAGGTCTCGGCCGGGCCGCTCTCGTAGAAGGCCTGGGCAAGCTGGGGTTGGCGCAGCACCTCTCCCAACACCATCCGGTAGACCCCCAGCGCCTTCGGCGAGGCGATGAAGCGGACGAATGTCCGTCCGATCAGGCGAAGCCCGTCCGCCGCCGGCAGGCGCATCGCATCGTCCCAAACGCTGCTCATGACCGAATTGGCGCATTCGCAGGCGACCATCGCCCGGAACAGCTCTTCCTTGCTGCCGAAATGCGCGTACAGCGTGGCCTTGGACACGTTCGCCTTCTTGGCGACCGCATCCATGCTGACGGCGCTGTAGCCATGCTCCAGGAACAGGGCGCCCGCGGCCTCCATGATCTGGGCCGGCTTGGAACCTGCTTCGGGAGTGGGGGCAACCAAGGTGGTCATACGCGCCTCGCCTGAGTCCATGTTCCTGGCCCCTACCGCGTTCCGCATCGCCCGACAAGCCCCCAGACACGCTGTTTTCGAAAACTGAACCGTTCAGTTCTGTCTTGACAACAGATAGGCCCTTCGCCATCTTCCGGCAAGACTAAACTGAACGGTTCAGTTTCTTTTCCGCGGCGCCGGCAAGAGCGCAACCCGGAAAAGGGGCTTGGACCGCGGTGGATTGGGGATAGAGACAATGGCGAATGGCGTGCGGAAGATCGTGCTGTCGGGCGTTGCGCTTGCCGTGCTGGCCGGCGGTGCCGTCGCCGGAGAAAATTGGTGGCGGGAAGGCCGGTTCATGGAATCGACCGACAACGCCTATGTGCAGAGCGACATCACCGTCGTCAGCCCGAAGGTCTCCGCCTATGTCCGGGACGTGAAGGCCGCAGAGAACCAGCTGGTCCGGGCCGGCGACGTGCTGGCGGTGCTGGACGACCAGGACTTCCGCGCCAAGGTCGCGGAAGCCGAAGCCGCGGTGTCCGCCCAGCGGGCTGCGCTCGGCACGCTTGACAGCAAGCTGGAGCTGCAGCGCACGGTGATCGACCAGGCCGCCGCCACGCTGGCGAGCGCCGAGGCCGAGCAGCGCCGCGCCCAGCAGGAGTTCGAGCGCAGCCGCTCGCTCGCCAACGACAGCTGGACCAGCCGGCAGAAGCTGGAGACGGCCGACGCCGACCTGCGCAAGGCGGTGGCCCAGGTCGCCAAGTCGCGGGCGGCATTGGCCTCGGAGAACGAGCAGGTCAACGTCCTGCGCGCCACGCGGACGGAGACGGAGGCCCATCTGGCACAGGCCGAGGCGACGCTGAAGACCGCGCGCATCGACCTGGAAAACACCGTGGTGCGGGCGCCGGTCGACGGCGTGATCGGCAACCGCGGCGTCCAGGTCGGCCAGTATGCCCGGCCGGGCGTGCAGCTGCTGTCGCTGGTCCCGCTGCCCGACGTCTATGTGGTTGCCAATTTCAAGGAGACCCAGCTGTCGCGCATGCGCCCCGGCCAGCATGTCAGCATCTCGGTCGATGCCTTCCCCGACCGTCACCTGGAGGGCACGGTGGAGAGCTTCGCCCCGGCCTCGGGCTCGAAGTTCTCGCTCCTGCCGCCGGAAAACGCGACCGGCAACTTCACCAAGATCGTCCAGCGCGTGCCCGTGCGCATCGCCCTGCCGCGCGACAACGCGCTGGCCGGCCTGCTGCGCCCCGGCCTGTCGGTGGTCGCGGAGGTCGACACCCGCGGTGCCGACGCCCTGCCGCATGTGACCGCCGGCGGTGTGTTCGGCGCGCTCGCCGACAAGCAGGCGGTGGCCGCCAAGTAACGGCGGCCACGGTCCGGCGGGGACGCCGCCCACCTCCCCCCTTCTGGGGCGGCGTCCCCGTCACCAATCCCAGCACTGTTTTGGCCGGAGCCATCCCCGGGCGGGATTCCGTCGGCCGCCATCGAAGGCAGCGGTTCCATGGCTACTCCGGCCCAGGGCATGCGCCCGCTCTCCACGCGCGACATCGTCGGCTTCTTCGCGATGGTCGTCGGCATGTTCATGGCGATCCTGGACATCCAGATCGTCTCCAGCTCGCTGTCGGAAATCCAGGCGGGGTTGGCGGCCAGCGCCGACGAGATCTCGTGGGTCCAGACCTCCTACCTGATCGCGGAGGTCGTGATGATCCCGCTGTCGGGCATCCTGTCGCGCATCATGTCCACGCGCGTGCTGTTCACCGTTGCGGCCGCCGGCTTCACCCTGACCAGCGTCGCCTGCGCCTTCGCCGGCAGCATCGAATCGATGATCGTCTGGCGTGCGCTCCAGGGCTTCATCGGCGGGGCGATGATCCCCACGGTCTTCGCCACCAGCTTCATGATCTTCCCGCCGGAGAAGCGGGCCGGGGTGTCGGTGATGATGGGCCTCGTCGCCACCATGGCGCCCACCATCGGCCCGACGCTGGGCGGCTATCTGACCCAGCACATGTCCTGGCACTGGCTGTTCCTGGCCAACGTGATCCCTGGCATCGTCGTGACCTCGCTGGTCTGGTTGCTGGTCGACGTCGACCGGCCGAATCCGGAGCTGCGCAAGGGCTTCGACTTCATCGGCCTGCTGCTGATGGCGACCTTCCTGGGCAGCCTGGAATATGTGGTGGAGGAGGGGCCGCGCAACGACTGGTTCGACGACGAGGCCATCCTGGCGCTTGCCGTGGTGGCGGCGATCGGCGGCATCGGATTCTTCTGGCGGGTGCTGTCCTACCGCAATCCCATCGTGGAACTGCGGGCCTTCGCCGACCGGAATTTCGCCATCGGGTCACTCTACAGCTTCATCCTCGGCATCGGGCTCTACGGGTCGGTCTATCTGCAGCCTCTGTTCCTGGCGCGCGTGCGCGGCTTCAACAGCCTGCAGATCGGCGAGATCATGTTCGTGACCGGCGCCTTCCAGTTCATGTCCGCCCCCATCGCCGGCGCCCTGTCGAAGCGGATGGACCTGCGCGCCATGCTGGCGCTGGGGCTGATCCTGTTCGGCAGCGGCGTCTGGATGAACAGCCACTTCACCGCCGAGACCGGATTCTGGGAGCTGTTCGTGCCCCAGGCGGTGCGCGGCATGTCGCTGATGCTGTGCTTCATTCCGATCAACAGCGTGGCGCTCGGCACCCTGCCGCCGGACAAGCTGAAGAACGCGTCCGGCCTGTACAACCTGATGCGCAACCTGGGCGGCGCCATCGGGCTGGCGGCGATCAACACGGTGCTGACCGACCGCAATGCCCTGCACCTGAACCGCCTGGGCGACAACGTGAACCTCGCCCGGCCGGAGGTGCAGCAGATGGTCGACAACCTCAGCCAACGCTTCGACGGGCTGGTCGCCGATCCGACCGCCGCGGCGATGGCCCGGCTGGTCGGGCTGGTCCAGCGCGAGGCGCTGATCCTGACCTTCAACGACGCCATGCTGCTGATGTCGGCGGTGTTCTTCGGCGCGCTGCTGTTCATGCCGCTGGTGCGCCGTCCGGGCGGACCGGTGAAGGCCGATCATTGAGCGGCGGAAACCCGCGAGCGGCATAGGTTGTCGCCCGCGGGTTGTGCTATAGCTTGGCCCGGTCCGTCCGAATCCTGCCGAGCCCCCGCCGATCACCATGAGCAAGCGCCAATACACCCGAGCCGAGGTCAAGGAACTGCTGGGCGCCCTGGAGCGCCAGTGCCGCGAAGCCTCCAAGCTCGCCCAGCTGGCGGAGCATGAGGCGAGCAAGCACAGCTTCGGCGCCTACCGCGACTTCCGCGACAAGGTGGGGGAGTTCCAGGCGCTGGTCATCCTGATCGAGCAGCGCATGCGCAATCTGGTCGATGCGCGGTCCGACGACCTGCGCGACCAGTTCGAGAAGCTCGACACCGTCATGCTGGCCCTGCTGGTGCGCGCCAGCATGCGGTTCTTCTTCGTGCTGTCGGCCAATCCGATCCTGCCGATGGGCGCCCGCGAGATTTTCGTCGCGGAACTGCGCAGCCTGCACGACGCTGCGGAAAAGCTGCGGCGTCCCAACTACGTGGGCAAGCTCGGCCCGGAGTTGGAGCGGGAACTGGAGACGGCGTCGCTGATTTTGGAAGAGATCATCGACAAGGCGCCAAGCCTGCTGAACTTCCGCGGGGCGCCGGTGAGCGGGGAGTAGGGGCTTTGTGCGAAGTTAGACCCCCACCCTAACCCTCCCCCGCTGGGCGGGGGAGGGAATTGGCGCCTCTTCGGGAGAGCCGCGGCAGTCCCTCCCCCGCCCAGCGGGGGAGGCTAGGTGGGGGCAATCGAAGCCTGCAATTACCCAGGCAGCCCCTCACTTCGCCAGAAACTGCGTGATCGTCTCCCCGGCCTTGGCGATGTTCGCGACACCGTCGAGATGACCCAGCGTCGAGGTGATCGACTCGGTGTACTCCACCGCGTTGCCCTGCTTTTCCAGACGGTCCTTCAGCGGGCGCATGTTGCGGTCGGGCGGGAAGACGAGGTCGTCGGCGGACGGGATCAGCAGGACAGGCGCCTTGATCTTCGCCAACCCATCCTCCAGCGAGGCGCCGTTGCCGGTGACGAAGGTCTGGTTGGCCTTCACCAGATAGAGGAAGTGGTTGGCATCGCTGACCGCGGCGCGGCCGGACGCCGCCTTGTCCAGCCAGGCTTCGATGGCATACTGGTTGCCCATTGCGGCCTTCGGGTCCTTGCCCTCTTCCGCCCATTTGCGGCCGAAGGCGGCGTCGGCCCATTTCCAGTGGCGGGCGTGCAGGGTGACCAGCTTCAGCGCCTCGGTCAGGCCGGCCTTCGGCTCCGTCTTGCCGTAATAATCGCCGTTGTTCCAGTTGGGGTCGAGCTTGATCGGCGCCGCCCACAGGTTCAGCCAGCCGATCAGGAAGGGATCGGCCTCCGGCCCGCCGATGGCGGCGACGACGCGCTTGACCATGTCCGGATGGTCGGCCGCCCATTCGAAGGCCTGGAGCGAGCCCATCGAGCCGCCCATCACCGCCTGCAGGGACTTGATGCCCAGGCTGTCGATCAGCGCCTTCTGGACATTGACGAAGTCCTTGATGGTGACGATGGGAAAGCTCATGCCATAGGGCTTGCCGGTGTCCGGGTTGATGCTGGCCGGTCCGGTGGTGACGACGGTGGGGTCCTTGGGCGACAGGTTCACCAGCGTGTCGGAGCTGATGATGAAGTATTTGTCGGTGTCCAGCGGCTTGCCCGGACCGATGATGCTGTCCCAATAGCCAGGTGCCGCATCCTCCGCCTTGTATTTCCCGGCGGCGTGGCTGTTGCCGCTGAAGAAATGGGTGATGAGGATGACGTTGTCCTTCGCCTCGTTCAGCTTGCCGTAGCTTTCCCAGCCGATACGGACGTTCTTGATCGTCCCGCCGCCGACGGTGGTGTAGGACGGCATCTCGAAAACCTTTTTTTCGACGATGCCATCCAGCGCCAGCGCCGGCAGGGCGCTGAACAGGCATGCGGCCATGGCGAGCCCGCCGAGACGAGCGGACCAGGTGGACCCGCGGACAACCCGAGGCATGAGCATCCCCCTCCCAATTGTTTGCTGGACGGGCAGTCTACCCATACGGTTGTGACTGTCCAGACGGCTTCGCTGGCGCTTACGGTTAGGTGCGCCGTCAGCGCAGCCGGACGGCGGTGCCGTTGACCGATACCATCAGCATTCCGTTCTCCTTGCCCAGCACCTCGTAATCGACGTCCACCCCGACGATGGCGTCGGCACCGAGCGACCGTGCCGCATCCTGCATGTCGGCGAAGGCCGCCTCCCGCGCCTCGCGCAGCGCCGCCTGATAGCCGCCGGCCCGGCCGCCGATGATGTCGCGCACGGACGAGAACAGGTCGCGGAACACGTTCACGCCCATGATCGCCTCGCCGGCGACGATGCCCAGATACTGGGCGACCGGACGGCCTTCCACGGAATCGGTGCTGGTGACGATCATGGTCGCATTTCCTTTGGCGGTTTCGATGCCGCACAGATGGGGCCTCCACGGCAGAGTCCAAGGCGGCACTGCGAATTCGCAGCCACGCCTAGCCCATCGCGCCTTCCCTCACCCCGTCGGTACCGTGTAGGACAGGGGTAGGCACGCCGGGGGGCGATAAGGGCAGGTCAGGGGGAAAGCGATGGACGACACGCGGCGCGCCATCCTGCGCTGGATGACCAGCGTCATGGAGGCGAAGGGCTGGAGTGCCGGCGGATGGGCACGGCTGGCCGGCGTCACCGCCACCAACCTGACCCGCTTCCTGCGCGATCCCGTCATGGGCAGCGTGCCGAGCGCCGATACGCTGGCCCGGTTGGCCCGCGTCGCCGGGTCGGAGCCGCGCTTCCTCGACGACCATGCCTATGCGCCGGTCTCCCGCGTGCCGGTGCTGACCCTGGAGCAGGCCCACATCTTCCTCGACCTCGGCAGACGGGCAGGGGAGGCGTTCCTGGCCGGCGCGCTGAAGGATGGCGCGTCGTCGGTCGCCATGGACGGCCGGACCTCCCGCCGCGCCTTCGCGCTTCGCATCCTGTCCAAGAGCCTGGACGCCGCCGGCGTGCTGCCGCGCGATTGCGTGGTGCTGGAGCCGCTGGACGTCCTGACGCCGCAGACCGGCGACGTGGTGGTGACGGTGGGGGAGGGCACCATCTGCGGATACCGCTTCTTCCCGCCGCACCTGATGCCGGTTTCGACCGACCCCGACTGCCGCCCGACCGCCATCGACCGCGCCCATGTGGCCGGAGTCGCCGTCCACGTGGTGCGAGCGCTTCGCATGTAAAAAGCCGCCGCGGCACGAGTCGCGGCGCGCGTTCCAGTCCTCCGCGACTCGCAAAAACGGACGCCTCTACTCCGTCCGTTTTGTCTTGTGACGACTCCCTTCAGAAGACACCAAATATAGCGTGTTTTCAGGACTTTGTGCTGGTCTACGGCCAAGCCAAAGGTTCACGTTTTGTTCTTGAAAGCTGCGTGTTCGCATCCCATATTCAGGGTCCGGTGAGGCGGTCTGGAAATGCTGCTGCGATATCGCATCAGCGGTCACGCTTCGAAGCCGGAATGGCGGCCCGTCAGGGGCCGGAACCGGAGATGTCGGGGCAGCATGGCGATCACTCAGGCACAGCGGGAATTGCGGGCGGGGCGGATCGGCTCGTCGGACGCCACGCGCGTGATGGCCGGCGACTGGCTGTCGCTGTGGCGCGAGAAGACCGGCCGGGTCGAGCCCGACAACCTCGACCTCGTCGCCGCCGTGCAGATCGGCATCGCGACCGAGCATCTGCACCCGCGCTTCGTCGCCCATGCGACCGGGATACCCTGCGTGGCGGCACCCGACACCTACCGCCATGCCGATCATGACTGGATGGTGGCGCACCCCGACTTCCTGACCGGCAGCGAGGCCGGCGGCGCCCTCGACACCATTGTGGAGGCGAAGTTCAACAGCGGCTTCCAGAGCGATGCCGACCTCGCCCGCCGCTACCACTGGCAGATCCAGCATCAGCTGGAAGTGGTCGGGCTGGACCGTGCGCTGCTGTCGATCCTGCGCCCGACCGGACACAGCCTGGTGACGGTGGACCGGCGGCCGGACGATATCGAACGGCTGGTGGAAACGCTGGAGGCCTTCTGGTGGCACGTCGTCAACGACGTCGAGCCGTCGGACCCGCTGCCGGTGGATGGCCCGTCCTATGAGGACGGACGCGTCTTCGACATGGGCCGGCACAACCGCTTCCGGGCTTTGGCCGACCGGCTGGTCGCCAACCGGGCGGCGGCGCTGGAGGTGAAGGAGGATGAGGCCGCCCTGAAGGCGCTGATGCCCGACGATGCCCGCCTCGCCTTCGTCGCTATCGACCAGCCGGACGGCCGTTCCGGTGGCCTCTATCTCGCGCGCGACCGCGAGGGACGGCTCAGCCTGCGCTACGGCGCACCGCCGCGCCGTGCCCTGGCCGACGCGCAATCCTGGGGACCCTCCGCTGACCCGAACGCGGTGGAACTCAGCCTGGAAGCAGTGCTGACCGCCGGCTGGGGTGAGGGGAGAGCCGAAACGTTTGGACAAGAAGGACCCAAATCATGGGACGCATGAGCAAGACCGACCACGTCATTGCCGACACTGAAGCCGCCGAATCCAACGTGGCAGAATCCGGTGCTACCGAGTCCAACGTGACGGAGACCACTCCGGTAGAACCGAAGTCCGGCGGCAGCCGCGGCTCGCAAGGCTCCAAGGGGTCCGCCGGCGGCAGCCGGGCGGCGGAGCCGCAGCGCATCGACACCATGTTCCTGTGGAACAGGCTGAAGCGCACCGACCCGAAGGCGACCAAGCCCTTCACCCGCTCCGGCGGTTTCCGGGGCACGCAGATCGACCCGACCTGGCGCTTCCAGATGATGACGGAGGTGTTCGGTCCGATCGGCAAGGGCTGGGGCTATGAGCAGGTGGACTGGACCATCGCGGAACGGATGATCTTCATCTGCGCCCGCGTCTGGTACATCGACCCGGAGACCAGGGAGAAGTGCTTCACCGGCCCGCAATGGGGCGGGACCGAGATGGTCCGCCGCCGCAACGGGATGGAGATGCCGGACGACGAGTGCTTCAAGATGTCGATGACCGACGCGGTTGGCAAATGCCTGCTGCAGCTGGGTCTGGCCGCCGACGTTTATATGGGCCAGTTCGACGACAGCAAGTACCGGGAGGAGTCGGAGGCATTCTATGCCGCCAAGTCCAACCCTGACCTGCAGCCCGCCGCCGTCGAAGCCTTCGAGGCGGAGGTTAAGCGCCGGCTGGGCGCCTGCCTGGATCTGGATGATCTGGAAGAGGTCTGGCGGTCGGGCGTCGGCACCCGGCTGCGGGAGATCGGCACCGTCGACCGCGCCGCCCAGCACCGCATCACCGGCCTGTTCGCCCAGAAGAAGGCCGAGATTCTGAAGCGTGAGGAAGAGGACGGGCGGGAAGCCGCCTGACGGAACGCCATGACCCAGACGACTCATGACATCGGCGACCGGTCGCCCAGCGGGTTGTTCCGCATGAGCGCCTGGGAAGGCGAGTTCGAACGCGCGAACGCCCAGCTGCCCCGCTGGTACTGGAACCGCGCCCAGCGCCGCCGCCACTATGCCCGCTGGGTGGAGGCGGAGGCCGAAACCCTGGCGATGCGGCTGTCGGGACTGCTGCGGTCCGACACCCCGGCGGAGAGCGCAGGGGCGGCACGCGTCCTCGTCGATTCTCTGGCGCGTGACATCGACTGGGCTCGACGGTTGGAAGACTCGGAATCGGAAGACGGGCAATCGAAAGACAGGACGTTCGCCCACGCCGCCTGATGTCAGGCGGCATCAAGGGAAGGATATCATCTCATGACGATAGAAGAGGTCCAGGCGCGTCTGCGCGCCGCTCAAGCCCATCTCGGGCGTGAGGGCCGCTTCGCCCTCACCCTCAGCCTGGACGGGCGCGAGGAATGCTACATCACCCATTGGTTCCGCCCCGAGCCGCACGCCTTCGAGGACTGCCGCGCGGTCGGTTCCGGAACCCTCAACGAATGCCTCGACGCGCTGGACCGCTATGTCGCGGTCAACGCCGTGCGCAATGAGGCTCCGGTGCTGATGGCGGCCGAATGACATCCCCGTAACGGCAAGACCATCGGCCTTTCTCCCCTCGTCCCCCCCGCGGACGAGGGGACTTTTTTTGGGGGAGTGGTTGCGGCGGATGCCCCCACCCTAACCCTCCCCCGCTGGGCGGGGGAGGGGATAAGTGCTTGATCGGGAAGGCAGCGGCAGTCCCTCCCCCGCCCAGCGGGGGAGGTTAGGTGGGGGTTTAAGTTCGCACCATCTTTACTTCTTCTTCCCCGACTGCGCCCGAGCGAAGGCCTCGGCGAAGGCGCTGTTGACCGGCTCCGGCGCCTTCGCCGGCTTCGGGGCGGGCTTCGGAGCCGGCGCCGTCGGACGGCGATCCTGCTGTGGACCCGCCAGCCCCCGGTCTTCGCGGCGCTCCTCCCGCCGGGCCGGACGCGGCGCTTCCTCGCCCATGCGCATCGTCAGCGCGATGCGCTTGCGGGGAATGTCGACCTCCAGCACCTTCACCTTCACCACGTCGCCGGCCTTCACCACCGTGTGAGGATCCTTCACGAAGCTGTTGGCCAGCTGCGAGATATGCACCAGCCCATCCTGGTGGACGCCGATGTCGACGAAGGCGCCGAATGCGGTGACGTTGGTGACGACGCCCTCCAGCATCATGCCGGGCTGGAGATGCTTCAGTTCCTCCACGCCCTCCTTGAAGGTGGCGGTCTTGAACTCCGGACGCGGGTCGCGGCCGGGCTTCTCCAGTTCCTTGATGATATCCTCGATGGTGGGCAGGCCGAAGCGTTCGTCGGTGAACTCTTCCGCATTCAGGCCGCGCAGGAAGCGGGCGTCGCCGATGACGCTGCCGAGGTCGCGACCGGTGGTCTTCACGATGCGCTGGACCACCGGATAGGCTTCCGGATGGACGGCGGAGCCGTCGAGCGGATTCTCGCCGTCGCGGATGCGCAGGAAGCCGGCGGCCTGCTCGAAGGTCTTCGGCCCCAGCCGCGCCACGTCGAGCAGTTGCTTGCGCGAGCGGAAGGCGCCGTTGCGGTCGCGATGCTCCACGATGTTGCGGGCAATGGTCTCGTTCAGGCCCGACACGCGGGTCAGCAGCGGGATGGAGGCGGTGTTGAGGTCGACGCCGACCGCGTTCACGCAATCCTCGACCACCGCGTCCAGCGAACGCGCCAGCTTGCCGCCGGCAACGTCATGCTGGTACTGGCCGACGCCGATGGACTTCGGCTCGATCTTCACCAGTTCGGCCAGCGGGTCCTGCAGGCGCCGCGCGATGGATACGGCGCCGCGCAGGCTGACGTCCAGGCCGGGGAACTCGTGCGCCGCGGTCTCCGACGCAGAATAGACCGACGCCCCGGCTTCGCTGACCACC
This sequence comes from Azospirillum largimobile, assembly GCF_977007025.2. Taxonomy (NCBI): domain Bacteria; kingdom Pseudomonadati; phylum Pseudomonadota; class Alphaproteobacteria; order Rhodospirillales; family Azospirillaceae; genus Azospirillum; species Azospirillum largimobile. The sequence goes on along the minus strand of NZ_CDRMUA020000002.1, from coordinate 534,270 downwards.
AGCTTGGTCAGGGACAGCTCGGGATGGCGTTTCATCAGGTCGGCGGCGAGTTTGTCGGTCTCGCGCGAGGCGGTGCCGTTGCCGATGGAGATCAGTTCCACCTTGTGCCGCGCCGCCAGCGCCGCCAGCACGGCGATGGAGCCGTCCCAGTCGTTGCGCGGCGGGTGCGGATAGATGGTCGTCGTCTCCACCAGCTTGCCGGTGGAATCGACGACGGCGACCTTCACGCCGGTGCGGATGCCGGGGTCGAGCCCGATGGTGGCGCGCTGGCCGGCCGGAGCAGCCAGCAGCAAATCGTGCAGGTTGCGGGCGAAGACACGGATCGCCTCGTCCTCCGCCCGTTCGCGCAGGGTGCCCATCAGGTCGGTTTCGATATGCGGACCGATCTTCAGCTTCCAGGTCCAGCGCACCACGTCGGACAGCCACTTGTCGGCCGGGCGGCCCTGGTCGCGGATGCCGGTGTGGACCGCGATGGCGCCCTCCGCCGGGTGGGGCTGCCCCTCGTCGACCGGCAGGTCCAGGCGGATGTCGAGCACGCCCTGCGCCCGGCCGCGGAACAGGGCCAGCGCCCGGTGCGACGGCAGCTTGGACCAGTTCTCCGAGAAGTCGAAATAGTCGGAGAATTTGGCGCCCTCGGCCTTCTTCTCCTCGATCACCTTGGAGGTGACGACACCCTTGTCCGCCATGGCGGTGCGCAGGCGCCCGACCAGTTCGGCATCCTCGCCGAAGCGTTCCACCAGGATGTGGCGGGCGCCGTCCAGCGCCGCCTTGACGTCGGCGACGCCCTTTTCGGCATCCACGAAGGCAGCGGCCTCTGCCTCCGGCTGCTTCTTCGGGTCGGCCAGCAGCGCGTCGGCCAGCGGCTCCAACCCGGCTTCGCGGGCGATCTGGGCCTTGGTACGGCGCTTCTGCTTGTAGGGGAGGTAGAGGTCCTCCAGCCGGGTCTTGGTGTCCGCCTGCTTGATCTGGCGTTCCAGTTCGGGCGTCAGCTTGCCCTGCTCCTGGATGGTCGACAGGATGCTGGCACGGCGGTCCTCCAGCTCCCGCAGGTAGCCCAGCCGCTCCTCAAGGGTGCGGAGCTGGGTGTCGTCCAGGCCGCCGGTCGCCTCCTTGCGGTAGCGCGCGATGAAGGGAACGGTCGATCCCTCGTCGAGCATGGCGATGGCGGAAGCGACCTGGGACTCGCGGACCGACAGTTCGTCGGCGATGCGCTGGCTGATGGACAGCATGAGGCAGGGATCCTGCGGACTGGTGACGACATGAAAGGGCGTCTGTCATACCGCGTCGGGGCAGTGCGGCGCCACCCCGCCCTTTCGGCAGAGAGCCCGATGGAGGAAGCTGGAGCGGAGCTATTCGGACTGGTTTTTCGCAAAAAGGTGGTAGGGGCTGATTTTCCGCATCCCTTCACCCGCCGTTAACCATATCGGCCCTATACCTCTGCTTGCAACTTGGTTGCGTTTCCTCCCGAACCAAACTGACGGGCGGCCCGGCGGCGATAGCGCGGGGCCGCCCTTTTCTTTTTGTGCGACGGGATGCCGCGATCGCACAGCGATGAACGAAAAAGGGCCGGGACGGACATGCCGTCCCGGCCTTACCCCGGAAGTGTCTGCCGCCGGTCGAAACCGAAAGGATCAGGGAAGGCGGCTTTCAGCGAGACGCAGGCGGCCTTCCGGGGACAAGCGGGACAGGGTGTCGGCGACGCGTGCCTCGAACTCCCGCCGAAGCGCGGCATCGTTGGCGTGGATGTTCTCGAACAGGGCCGTCAGCCGCTTCGGATCGAAGGGGTCGGCCATCAATTCGGTGCGCAGGCGCGGCGCGAACTCCTCACGGCCGACGCGGATGCGGACGAACAGCGGCCGCGCATCGTCAAGCGCCTTGCGCAGGATCGTGGCGTCGGCTGGCGACAACCGGTCCGACACCTCGTCGACCAGCCGTTCCAGCATGTGCTCCGGTCCGGGCGGCGGGGGCGGCCGGAAGCTATGGGCGACGACGAAGCCGCCCGCCAGCATGTTCAGCGCAAGAGACCCGACCAGAAGGAACCAGGGCCAACGGCGCCGGATGGACGGCGTCATCGCACGTCTCCCAGATAGCTGACGATCATCACGCCCGACAGGTTGGGCGTGCTCGTCTTTTCGAAGGTGACCAGACCCTGGCTGTAGCTGAGGAACCCGATCACCGCCATGCCGGCCAGGAATCCGGCGAGCGGGGCAGGGCGGAAGGGCGGTCGCGACAGGAACCACGGCACGAATTCGGGAACGACCCGCTGGGACAGACAGTCGGCGATGCGGGCATAGACCTGCGCCTCCCGCCTGGACGAGACGAGCGGAGTCGATGCGGCATCCAGCAGCGTATCGGTGACGGCGGCATCGGCCAGCAGGTCGCGGGCCTCGGCACTGTCGTCCAGAAGGGTCAGCGCATCCACCCGGGCGGAGCGCGGCCACCGGTCCAGATCGGCACCATAGGCCGCGGCGTAGCGTTTGAACTCTTTGAGTGTCATGACCGTGCACCGTCCTTCTGACGGATCAGGGGTTGAAGCCGGGCCCGCACCACGCGGCGCGCCCGGACCAGCAGACTTTCCATAGCCGAAACAGACACCTGCAAGATTTCCGAAGCCTCAGCGCACGTCATCTCCTCATGATAGCAGAGACTGAGCGCCGCCCGTTGGCGTTCGGGCAGCGCCGCGATCGCGGCGTCCACCGCCGCACCGATCCTGATGCCGTCGATCACCGTTTCGGCGCTCCAGGCCGGGTCGGCGATCTCGCCGGCATCGTCGAGCGGGGTGAAGCTGCGCCGCCGTTTGTAGTCGATGGCGCGGTTCACCACGATCCTGTACAGCCAGGTCGTGAAGCGGGTTCCGTCCCCGCGCCAGCGGTCGGCGTTGGCCCAGATCTGCAGGAAGGCGTCCTGCGCAACCTCTTCGGCGTCGGCGGCGTTCCCGACCACCCGTTGGGCCAAGGCGATGCTGCGGCGCAGATGTCGGCGCGTGAGTGTTCCAAACGCTTTCCGGTCGCCGGCCGCGGCGCTCGCCATCAGCGCCTCGTCCGTAACCGTCTCCTCGGTAGGCTCCACGCCGTCTTCCGCCCGCTCCCGGTTGCTGTCATGGGTTTATACGCCGAAAGTGCAGGATCCCTGCGCAGGCACCCCGCGATTTTTGGATCAGGGATTACCCGGAGCCCTGCTCCGGCCACGTCTTAGTTTCCATTTACCTGTAGGAAGTGCACTGATGTGGCTGAAATTCAGGGTCTAACACGCAGTTGACATGTCCACTTAGCAGGATGGTTAGCAATAAAGAGGGTATTTGAACGCCGTACTTGAGCGGGTTTCAGGAGTTGGTTTAGCCTCGTATTGCGGTACAGGCTGGGGAGCCGATGGCCGCCGCCGAACTTGAAACTGTCCTGGGGTGCGCTACGGCGGCCCCAGGCTCGGCGCTCATCAGCCGTCGTTCCGGATCAGCCGTCCGCGCAATTCCAGCAGTTCTGCCAAGGCGCGCTGATGCCGTTGGCGCCATTCCTCGGCCTCGCCCAGGGCTCTTTCGTAGCGGCGCTCCAGCGCAGTCTTCTGCTTGCGGAATTCCGTGGCCTCCTCTTCCAAGCGCGTGATCTTGTTGCGCAACGCCGCCTCGATGGTGGCCGAGCGGCGGGCGGTGCGCATTGGCACCGGTTCGCCCTCCATCTCGATGCGCCGGCTATGCGTCGCTGTCCGCAGCTGCTCGATGTCTGCCTTGAAGTTCTGGTAAAGGTATTCGCGGCTGACGCCGGCTTTCTCGGCGATGATCTTGAAGGTGATCGCCTCGCCGGCGTGCCGCATGTCCTGGATGGCGGCCTCAACGGCCCGGCGCTTGCGGATGCGCTTCTCCTCCGTTGCTGCCCGTAGGCCGCTGGTATTTGTGGGTGTCGCCACGGTAGCTGCCTTCTGCCTTGATGGTCGCGATGATGGTGGTGAGGTTTATGAACAGAGCTTGGTTGTGCGCCAGCCGCTTTTCGCCAATCTCCGCCATGCGAGTCCGTCCCTGCTCGCGGTATTTGGCAACCTCCTGCTTCAAACGGGCGATGGTGTCGGTAATGGCCGCGTACTCCTGGTCGAAGAAAGCCAGTTGATCGACGTCTGCGCGGAAATGGATGCAAGTCATGCAGGCGCGGTTGTGCTCGCACCATTCGCCCAGTTGGCCAGGTAGGGAGCACAGGCCGCCAGGCACATCCACGGCCAGCGTGGCATCCCGGCGCACGGCAAGGGCCGCCATCTTGTTGTCCACTTGGCCCTTGATGTCGATGAATCGGCCGCCGCCCTTCTCCAACAAGGCCTTCTTTTTCAGGTGCAGGCGGCGGTTGATGTAAACCATCGTCATGTCGGCGGAGCCATGGCCCAGTTCCATCTGGATCAGCGCAATGTCATGGCCTTGCAGCGCCAGTTCGGTGCCATGAAAGTGCCGCAAGCCATGCCAACCGAACTCCCAAAAAACTCCATCCTTGGTGCGGATGCCTTCCGTAAGCATCCATTTCTTGATGGCATCGCGTGTATAGTCGCCGGTCAGGGTCGTTTCGCCGTCGCCGGTTCGTGTCGGAAACAAATACTTTGTCTCATGCTCCCACTGCTGGCGCACCTCGGTCTGCTGCTCGCGAATGGTCATGATTACAAGCGCGTGGGCGGCGTCTTCCCTCAGAAGAGGCTTGGTGTTCCAGCGTTGCACCTTGGATTGGTAGAACGTCAGAATCATAAAGCGTGGATCGTCAGGATCGTCCTTCAGGCAGTCGAAGTCGAGGGCGTGAAGATCTGCACTCCGCATGCCGGTGTAGCGGCCAAGAATGAGAAGGCGCTTCAGGACAGGGTCGAGACTGTCGAGCTTCTGGAACATCTGCTCGATAATATCATCGGGTATGGTGCGCTCCGTCACCTTCAACTGATAGCCACGTCCTCCAGGCCACATGCCTTCGACACGGCGGAGATCGCGCTTGTCCAGCATGAGGTTTGGCCAACCGCGGTCGGCCAAGTAACAGGAGGCGTAGCGAACGAGATTGCAGACGTCGGCGTACCAGTTCTTGCCGACGCACTTGCGGGTATTCCCCCAATTCAGGAAGCGCTCCCTAATAAAGGACTCGGTAACGTGCTCGATTTGAGGATCGGCATGCTCTTCACGTAAGCAGGTTTCAAGCAATTGAAGGCGTGAAATGAACCCCGGCAATGATGTTGGGCGAAGTTCCTGGTGATTGATCTTGCTGAGAATGAAATGGCGAGCGGCATGGCGTAGCCAATCCAACCGGAATCCGTAAAAATGAATGTAGGATTCTCTTCGCGGGGCCTCGGCAATCTCCTCTTCGGGGTAGAGATCCCGCATAAGAATAAGATCACGCCGCTCCAGAAGCTTCATCCGCTCCCGCAGCAGCACCAAGATAAAGGTCAGCTCGTTGGCGGGCATGCTGTTTTGGCAGCGGTAGTTATGTCGAATGATAACGCGAGAACCGCTTTCATCACGTGTAATGATTTCCGGAGTGTCAATTGTCGTGCTCAACCCAACTTCGTTCAACCAAAGTTCCATACTATTCCGAAGCGGAGAGCTTCCATTTCCCGCTCCAAACTCTATAGGATGTCCGTAGTCAATCAGCCGGGGCAAGGCCGTGGGATTGGCAGAAAGCTGATGGCAGAAGGCAATGAGCCGAACCGTACGGCAGTGTGGCTCACGGGAACGATGCTGGGGCCGGGCTAGTCGCCAAGCAAAGAAAGCCTTCAGTTCAGTCCGAAATGGTTCAGGAACGATGGTGAAATCATAACCAATTCCACGCAGAAAAACGTCGGATAAGATTTGATCTGCGCTCGGCCGGATGGAAATCCCCTTTGCCCTCGAGTCGCTTCTACTATAAAGGTGTGATGTCTCGTCAATGCCATAAGCCTCTTTTAGCGTCTGGAACCCCCAGCGATCCCGGTCGAGGAGAGCAGGGGAGATGGAAGCGATCACAGCCCGCAAACCGCCGAGGTAGGCGTCTGCCGGCGGATTGACGTGGACGGCGGTCAGAGCCATTTTACTGCTCCTTCGGTCAGCGCTCGGCGCCGAAGGGGATCCAGCTTGTCTGCCAACTCCTCATGGCTGCGCAGATAAAGCTTGCGATACTCGACGTTGAACAGGTGCTTGTAGATGTCGTTCGTCGTTTGCGGACTGGCGTGCCCGAGGCGATCGGCGACGTCGAGCAGGCTATAGCCCTGGGCAATGGCTTCGCTCGCGTGCGAGTGCCGGAACATGTGCCAAGTGAACGCGATACCCGACTTGCCGATCAGACGGTCCTGGATGTCGTAAGCGTTGGCCTCCGTGAGGCCGCGGCCGATCCGTCCACCCTGCACGTTGCAGAACACGTAGTCGGTGCCGGTCTCGAACGCCGGCAGGTACTCGTCGCTGGCCAGGTAGTCCTCGTACAGGCGCAGGATGAAGCCGGGAACCGGGATGGGGCGGGGCTTGCCGTTCTTGACCCGGGCACCGTTTTCCAGGGTCCGTGGCGTCACCCAGATGACGTTCTCGTCGAGCCGGATGTCTTCGTGGTGGAGCCCGCGCGCCTCGCCGATCCGCATGCCGGTCGTGTACAGGAGAACCACCAAGAAGGCATCGCGGGCCAAGGTGGCCGCCTCGATGATCCGCAAGACCTGTTCGGGCCGCAGCCGGGCATCGGCCGCCCGTTTGGCGGCGGCAGCCTTGACGGTCCGGTCGGCCCGGCGCTCCGACCGGCGCTGCGCCTTGCGGCCGGAAATGTGGTGGAGGAACGGCCGGTAGCTGTCCAAGGCATCGTAGGCCCGGTGGCGTTCGGCCTCAGCGAAGACCGCTGAACTCTGCCGCTGGTCCAGGAACTGATAGAAGCCCTTGATGGAAAACAAGACTTGGTTGTGCAAGCTGGCGGAGCCGGCATGGCGTTCCTGATGCAATGGCACAATTCGAGCGTGGGCGGAAGCCTGGCTGCTACCATATCGAACCGCTGTCATGAGGAAACGGTCGAATTCTGGAGCCGTCAACTGCGCGAAGCTCTTACCCAAGGCTCCGAGATGATTTCCCAACTGCACGACATGACGGGCGTAGTGTCGGACGGTGCTGGGCGCATAGCGGCGTGCCTCCAGGAACAGCACAAAGTCGCGGATTTCCGGAACCACCACACCGTGGTCGTCGAAAGCTGTCCAACTGACCAAGCCCGAAGGCATCACGATACGCTGAAGGTGCATGACGCACCTGACACGTTGTTGACAGCCTCAGGGTAAGCCTGTCAGCAACAGGGATCAAACGCGCAGAGTGGTTAGGTATCTGACGTTCCTGACATGAGCAATCCTCCTACAGGTATTTCCATAAGACCCCTTATGCGTTTTTTCTCTGCCCGCAAAGTGGGAATGCCCGCAAAGTGAGAATGTCAGTGTCCGATCCGCGCAACTTCCCCCGGCCGTCCCTGTCCGCTATCGTCGCGGACTTTCCCTCCCCGTATCCGGAGACCGCAAGACATGACCCGCAACATCGACCGGCTGCTCGACGTGATGGCGCGGCTGCGGAATCCCGACGGCGGATGCCCGTGGGATCTGGAGCAGACCTACCGCTCCATCGCGCCGCACACCATCGAAGAAGCCTATGAGGTGGCCGACGCCATCGAGAAGGACGACAAGGTCGCCCTGCGCGAGGAGTTGGGCGATCTGCTGTTCCAGGTCGTCTATTACAGCCAGATGGCGCGCGAGGAAGGCCTGTTCGACTTCGACGAGGTCGCCGGCGTCATCACCGACAAGATGATCCGCCGCCATCCCCATGTCTTCGGACCGGAGGAGGTGAAATCCTCCGACCAGCAGACTTCGCGCTGGGAGGACCACAAGGCGGCCGAACGGGCGGCCAAGGCGGCGGAGGAAGGCCGGGCGCCATCGGCGCTGGAGGGCGTGATCGCCGGCCTGCCCGCCCTGACCCGCGCGCTGAAGCTGCAGAACCGCGCGGCGCGTGTCGGCTTCGACTGGACCGACGCCCGCGACATCCTCGACAAGATCGAGGAGGAAGTGCGGGAATTGCGGGCGGAGATGGACGCCGGATCGGCTCAGGAGCGAGTGGCCGACGAATTGGGCGACCTGCTTTTCGCGCTGGTCAACCTCGCCCGCCGCCTGAAGGTGGAGCCGGAAACGGCGCTGCGCGGCACCAATGCCAAGTTCGAACGCCGCTTCCACCGGATCGAGGCGCTGCTGTCGGCCGAGGGCCGCAAGCCGCAGGACGCCACGCTGGACGAGATGGAAGCGCTGTGGCAGCAGGCCAAGCGCGAGGAGCGCGGCGAATCCTGAGCCGTCAATAGTCCCAGCGATCGAAGGCGAAGGCCCACTGCCGGCGCACCGCGCGGCGGGCCTGATCCTCCAGATCGTGCCGGGCCCGCCGGTAATTGCGCACGCCGGCCAGATAGGATTCCATCCGCGGCTGCACCGGCTCGAAGGGTCCGAGGTTTAGTCCGTCATAGACGTGACGCAGCGTTTCCAGCGGATCGGCGATGAAGCGGTCATAGCGGATTTCCACCAGCCGGCCGGGCGGCAATAGCGCCCGGTCGCGGTCGAACCGCGCCATGATCGCGGGATAGAGGTCCAGCACCAGCCCGTCGACCGCCCGCGGATCGTAGGATTGCAGCGAGAACTCCCGCAGCAGGGTCAGCAGCATGCGGCGGGTGGAGCTGAAGACCTCGTAGGGGTCGCGGTGGATGTGGAGGAAAACCGCATCGGGGCGCAGGGCCAGCAATTCCCCTACCCTTGCGGTGTGGGCCGGATTCTTGATCAGCAGGCGCCGGCTGCCGGAATAGAGCTGAAGCTTGGTCAGGTAATGATCCATCCGGCGGCGCCACAGGGCGACGGCCTCCGGACGGCAGCCTTCGAACAGCACGCCCTGGCGGAAGCCACGGTACAGGTGCCTGGGAAAGAAGATGCCGTGGTAGTAGGACAGCGGCTGCATCAGCGCCAGGGCCAGTTCGTCCTCCTGCGGGGCGGTCGGGTCGATCGGCATCGGGTCGATGATCCGGTCGGGCGGCAGCCACGCTTCAAGGCGCGAGCGCCAGAAGGAACTCAGGCCCAGGAAACCCCAGGGCAGGCCGACCGCCAGCGGGTCGGGGGCGGCGAAGCGCTCGTCCTGCGCCAGCAGGTTCAGCAGATGGGTGGTGCCGCTGCGCCAGTGGCCGAGGATGAACAACGGCGGCGGCGCCTCCCTGCCCTGCTCCCTGCCCTGCTCCCTGTGCTGGCCAACCAGCCGCCGCACGCGCCGCTGCTCCAGCAGGTCCAGCGGTGCACGGATGGCCGCGGCGCCGGCTGCGGTCACCACCCGGTGCAGATGCAGCGGCCCCACCCCGCCGCCCTTGGCCAGCACCGTCGCCAGCGTCGCGGCATCAGCTCCGGCCAGCGGGTGGAAGATGCGGTGGGCGCGGCGGCGCAGCCAGGGGGTCATGACGCCCCCGGTCCGGTCGGATAGGCCCGTCCGCGCCACTCCGACGGTCGGCCATGGCGGGCGCGCAGCAGTGCCGACCACTGGATCGCCAGCATGATCAGGATGCCGATGGGGTGCAGAAGCGCGCCGACGACGCTCTGGCGGAAGCGGACGAGCAACAGCAGCCGGAACAGCAATCCCGCCGCAGCCGCCAATCCGGCCATGACGACGGCCTCGTCCGGCAGCGGGTCCAGTGCCGCCCAACCCAGCAGGATCCAGGGCAGGACATGGCCGCCGAACAGCAGAAGCGTCCAAACCGGCAGGGCGGCCGGGGTCGCCATCCCCTCCGTCGCGTTCTTGGTGAAGCCGGACCACACCTCCCGCCAGCCGCGATACATGCGGCAGCGGGCAAGCCCGGTGGCGTCGAACAGGTCGGTCCCCTGCCCCGCCCGGCGGAAGGCGCGCGGCAGCGTCACCCCGTCATGCAGCGACGCCGATATCGCCGCATGGCCGCCGGCCTTCCAATAGGCCTCCCGCCGCACGGCGATCAGCTGGCCGCAGGCGGCGGCGAAACGCGGATCGCCCGACCGCCGCATCCCCAGCATCGGCAGATAGCCCAGCAGCAGCACATGGATCAGCGGGATCACCAGCGCCTCGGCCAGCGTCCCGGTTTCCTGCCGCGGAAAGCCGCTGACCAGTCCATGCCGGCCGGACAGCAGGGCGCCGCAGGTCAGGCGGGCGGCATCCGGCGACAGCCGCACGTCGGCATCCTGGAACAGCAGCACCGGATGCAGCGCCAGCGTGGCGAGCGCCTGACAGGCATGCTGCTTGCCCGACCAGCCCGACGGCAGCGGCGGCGCGCTTTCAAGCCGGAGGCGCGGGTCGCGCGCGGCGATGGAGCGGACGATCTCCGCGGTGCGGTCGGTGGAGTGGTCGTCCAGCACGACGACTTCCACCTCGACGCCGCGGCTGGCGAGTGCGGCTTCGACCGCGGCGGCGATGGTTGCCTCCTCGTTGCGGGCGGGAATCAGGATGCTGACGGCGCTTCCCGGCGGCGGCACGGCCTTGGGTCGGCGGTAAAGCAGCAGGTTCACCATCCCCTGCCCCAGCGGCAGCAGGGCAAGGAACAGGCTGACGGCGGCGATCCATTCGATGAGGCTCATGGCCGGCGCACCTCCTGCCCCGTTGCATGCCCCTTTGGCGGTCCGTCGCCATGGGCCGGGGAGAAGGCCCGCCCGCCGGCCCAGGCCCGCGCTCTCCGCCACAGGTCATAGACGCCGCCGATGCCGGCTGTGCCGTCGATCAGCATCAGGAACCGGGCGGGGTCGCGGCTCTGGGCGTCGAGCGCCAATGCATCCATCACCGCCTCCAGCCGCCGTTCCAGCGCATGGGCGATATCCGCCACCGGCTGCTCGCCGAAGGACGCGGCCTCCATCGGCTCGCCGAAGCGGGCAAGCGTCTCCGGCGTGCTTTCGTCCCAGAACGGATATTCGACCGCCAGCGGCACCACCAGGGCCGAGGGCACGCGGCGGACCAGATGGGCGATACCCGGCCGCAGGCTGACCGGGCGGCGGCGCGGGTCGGTGAAGGCGCCTTCCGCCGTGATCCACAGCATGGAGCGCGGATCGGCGAGGATGCGTTCGCCGCTGCGCAGGAAGGCGACGGCGCCCGCCCGGCCGGGTTCGATGCCGAACAGGCCGATGCGGGCCATGAAGCGGTAGCGGCGCAGCATCGCCGCATCGATCGGCCCATAGCCCGCCCGGTCGCGGTAGCGGGTGGTCCCCATCACGATCAGCAGCGCGGGATCCCACCATGAGGGATGGTTCAGATAGACGATGACCGGCCGGTCGGGCGGCAGAACGGGCCAGCCCGGCCGGGCCAGCCGCACCGCGTGGAAATCACGCCGCATCCGCCGCGCCATGATGCCGCCGAAGAAGCGGCAGAGCGCCGGCGACCGTAACGCGACCGGATCGTCCGTCATGACCGGCAGCCTTTCTCAGGCGACGGCGCGGGCGGGGCCGGCTTCGGCGCCGTCCTGCATCCCGCCGCGCAGGTCGCGGTCGAGGCTGTCGGCAGCGATCCAGCCGGACATCAGCACCATCGGCATGCCCGGCCCCGGATGGGCGGCGCCGCCGGCCAGATACAGGCCCTCGACATCGCGGGAGCGGTTGCCCGGCTTGAAGGCGCCCATGAAGCGGCCGTGGCTCGCCAAGCCATAGATGGCGCCGTTCAGCACATTGTAGCGGTCGTGGATGTCCTGCGGGGTCAGCACATGCTCCACACGGATGCGGTCCTCCAGGTCGGGCATGCCGGCGGTGCGCTTCAGCTTGTCGAACACCACGCGGCGGTACTCGGGCAGCATCCGCTTCCAGTCATGATGCGGGCGCAGATAGGGGGTATGGACCAGCACATACAGCGCCTCCCCCCCCGGCGGGGCGACGCCCGGCTCGGTGCGGGCGGGGGCGGCGATGTAGCAGGTCGGGTCGGGAGCCGGCTCGCCGCGCCGGTAGATCCAGTCGAATTCCTCCGCCGGGTCGCGGGAAAAGACGAAGTCATGATGCAGCAGATGGTCGTAGCCGCGATCGAGCCCCAGGTAGAACACCACGCCCGAGCAGGCGGGCTCGTAGCTCCGGCGCTTGGCGAAGCGCTTGGCCGGCGCTCCTCCGACCAACTCGTGATAGGTGCGGACGGAATCCATGTTGGACACCACGGCCGACACTGGAATGCGCTCGCCCGCGTCGGTCTCCACCGCTACGGCGCGGCCACCCTCCACCTGCAGGCGGCGGACGCCGGTGCCGGTGCGGATCTCCACGCCCAGCCGGCGCGCCACCCGTTCCAGCGCCACCGGAACCGCGCGGGTGCCGCCCATCGGATACCAGACGCCGTCGTTGGTCTGCATATGGGCGATGGCGCACAGCACCGCCGGGGAGCCGTAGGGCGACGATCCGACATATTGGGTGAAGTGGTCGAGCATCTGCGCCGCCCGCGCGTCCGGCACATGGCCGCGGATGGTGCCGGCAACCGTGCTGCCCATGCGCAGGGCCAGGACGTCCGACAGCGTGCCGGCGTTCAGGCTGTTGCGGAAGTTCAGCGTGTCGCCGAGATCCTCCACCGATTTCCAGAAGAAGAAGCGTTCGGAGATGCCGTGCAGCCGTTCCGACAGGGCCTGGAAGCGGCGATAGCCCTCCCCCGCCCCGCGTCCGGGCGCCAGACGGTCGAGTTCGGCCGCCATCTTGCCGATCTCCTCCGACAGGTCCAGCACCGTGCCGTCGTCGAAGAAGCAGCGCCATTGCGGTTCCAGCCGGACCATCTCCAGTTCGCGGTCGAGGTCGCAGCCGGCCTCCTCCAGGATGCGGCGCAGGACGCGCGGCACCGTCAGGATGGTCGGCCCCATGTCGAATCGGAAGCCGCCCTCCTCCAGCACGGCGGCCTTGCCGCCGACCCAGGCGTTCTTTTCCAGCAGGGTCACCTTGTGCCCGCGCGCCGCCAGCACCACCGCCGAAGCCAGCCCGCCGAGCCCCCCGCCGATCACCGCGATCCGATCCGTCATGCCATCCCCCCTGCAACGGCCTGCCGCAGCATGCCGGACAAACCCATGGTCTTTGTGCGCCACGGTGTCGGCAGGCCCAGTTCCTGGGCCAGCAGCCGCGACGTGATGCGTGCGCCTTCGAAGATGACCGGCAAGCCGCTGCCGGGATGGGTGCCGCCGCCCACCAGATAGACGCCGTCCAGATCCTCGAACCGATTGCGCGGACGGCGGTGGAGCATCTGGTCGAGGCTGTGCGCCAGATTGAAGGTGGCGCCGCGATGCACCGCGAACTGGCTTTCCCAGTCGGCCGGGGTCACCACCCGTTCGACGCGGATGCGGCGCTCGATGTCGCCCAGCCCGAAGCCGGCCAGCCGGTCGAGCACGGCGCGGCGGTAGCGCGGCGCCTCGGCCTTCCAGTCGATATGGCCGCGCTGGTGGCCGACCGGCACCAGGATGTAGAGCGTGCTGCCGCCGGGCGGCGCCAGATCCGGGTCGGTGACGCAGGCGTTCTGCACGTAGATCGACGGCTCGCGCGGCAACTCCCGGCATTCCTCGATCTCCGCGAGGTTGCGGGCGTAATCCTTCGCCAGATAGACCGTGTGGTGGTCCAGCCCGTCCACCTTGCCCTCGATGCCGAGGTACAGCATGAAGGTGGAGCAGGAGAATTTCTTGGTGGCGAGCCGGGCGTCGGTCCAGCGCCGGCGCAGATCGTCAGGCACCAGCGTGGTCATCGCCCGCGCGAAGTCGGCGTTGATCACCAGCGCATCGGCCGGATAGTCGCCGGCCTCCGTCCGCACCCCGACCGCGCGCCGGCCCTGGAACTTGATGTGGCGCACCGTTTCGTTCAGGCGGACGGTGACGCCCAGGCTTTCGGCCACGCGGCGCATCGCCGCCATCACCGCATCCGTCCCGCCGCGGGGGTGGAAGATGCCGTGCTCGTGCTCCAGGAAGGACAGGATGGTGAACAGGCTGGGGCAGCGGAAGGGCGACATGCCCAGATACTTGCTCTGGAACGAGAAGGCGAGGCGGATGCGCGGGTCCTGGAAGTAGCGGGAGAGGTCGCGGTCGACGGAGCGGTGCGGCGCCAGCTTGCCGAGCGCCTTCAGCATCGGCAGCGTCGCAAGCGCCCACGGGCTGGAGAAGTCCGATTCCAGCACCGGGCGGAAGCGCTCCATCTTCGTCCGGTTGTCGGCCAGGAAGCGCGGCAACCCGTCGGCATCGCGCGGGCTGAGCTTGGCGATCTCCGCCATCAGCGCCTTCATCTGGGCGTGGACACGCAGTTCCCCGCCACCTTCGAAGACCAGCCGGTAGAGCGGATCCAGGCGGATCAAATCGACCTCGTCCGACAGCCGGCTTCCGCAGGCCTCGAAGATCTCCTCCAGAATGCGGGGATAGAGGAAGAAGGTTGGACCGCTGTCGAACCGGTATCCATCCATGGAGAAGCCGGCCGACCGGCCGCCGACGCGGTCCTGCCGTTCCAGCACCGTCACTTTGGCACCGGTGAGCGCCAGGAGCATCGCGGATGCCAATCCGCCCGGTCCTGCACCGATGATCACGACTTGTCGTTCCATCCGCTTGCCAAACGCTCCTGCGTTGCCGACTTCTATCGTGACGGTTACGAAGCTAAGTCGGAAATGGATCACAACAACATCCCCACCTCTACAGTCGTAACCCCTTGGGCCTATGAGGTGATTAGGCCATCACCGGAAGTCCGGGAGCGATGGTCCGCCGCCGATATTTCATCGCGACTTGCGGTCATTCACGGACTTCGCCGCAGGATCGCGGCGAATGCCGAGGACCTCGTGCAGGCATTGGCGACGCGTCCCGGCCGGAGGGCGGCGGAGAGTGTGAGCGCCGAAATCCTGCCGCTGGCCGAAGCCTGCCGCTTTCTGGAGCGCGAGGCCGCCCGGCTGCTGGCGCCGCGGCGGCTGGGGCGGCGCGGCCGGCCGGTCTGGCTGTTCGGCGTGGAGGCGGAGGTGCGGCGGGAGCCCTTCGGCACGGTGCTGATCGTCGGGCCGTCCAACTACCCGCTGCTGCTGCCGGGGGTGCAGGCGGTGCAGGCGCTCGCCGCCGGCAATGCCGTGCTGGTCAAGCCGGCGCCGGGATGCCGCGCACCGATGGACCTGCTGGCTCGCTGGCTGGATGAATGCGGCCTGCCCGATGGCCTGTTCCGGGTGCTCGATGAGTCCGCCGATGCGGTGGGCGATGCCATCGAGGCCGGGGTCGACAAGCTGGTCCTGACGGGATCGGCCGGCACCGGCCGGGCGGTGGCGGAACGGCTCGCCCGCCATCTGGTGTTTTCGACCATGGAGCTGTCGGGCAACGACGCCGTCTTCGTGCTGCCGGGCGCCGATGTGGAGGAAGTCGCCCGCGCCCTGGTCTTCGGCCTGCGGCTCAACGGCTCCGCCACCTGCATCGCGCCGCGGCGGGTCTTCGTGCCGCGCGAACTGGCGGCGGGGCTTGAGAAGGCGGTGGGGCGCCATGCCGCCTCTATCCCGCCGGCCCCGGTTCCGGCACCGACCATGTGCCGGCTCGCCGTTCTCGCGCGGGACGCGGTGGCGCAAGGTGCCCGCGTGCTTACCGGGCTGCCGGAAAAGGATGGGCCGGAGATGGCACCCCTGGTGCTGGCCGATGCGCGGCCGGAGATGGCGCTGCTGCGCGAGGAGCTGTTCGCCCCCGTCCTGTCGCTGGTCCCCGTGCGCGACATGGAGGAGGCGCTGGCTGGCGCGGCGCTCAGCCCCTACGCGCTGGGGGCCTCGGTCTTCGGACCGGGGGCGGAGGCGCGGGCTCTGGCCCGCCGGATTGATGCCGGAACGGTGACGATCAACGACCTGATCGTGCCCACCGCCGACCCGCGCCTGCCCTTCGGCGGACGCCATGCCAGCGGCTGGGGCGTCACCCGCGGGGCGGAAGGGCTGCTGGAGATGACGCAGGTGAAGGCCGTCTGCGTCCGCACCGGGCGGCAGCGCCCGCATTTCGACCCGCCGCGCGACGGCGACGAGGCGCTGATGCTGGCGGCTCTGCGTCTGCTCCATGGCGGACCCGGCACCCGCGCCGGTGCCATGCGGCGGCTGGTCCAGGCGGTGCGCCGACGCCTTAAGTCATAATGCTCGATCCATAATGACAACCTGATGGACCGCCCTGCCGATGCTTACCCTGATCCTCGCCTTTCTGATCGGCGCCGTCGCCGGTTCGCGCACCTTGCTCGCCCCGGCTGCGGTCAGCTGGGCCGCCTATGCCGGCTGGCTGAACGTGTCCGGCAGCTGGCTGTTCTTCCTGGGGCACCCGGTGTCGCCCTGGGTCTTTACCGCGATGGCGCTGGTAGAGCTGATCGTCGACAAGCTGCCCACCACCCCCAGCCGCAAGCTGCCCTTTCCCTTCGCCAGCCGCATCGCCGGCGGGGCCATAGCGGGTGCCGCCATCGGGGCCGATGCGGGATTCTGGATCGGCGGGCTGGTGGCGGGGGGCGTCGGGGCGGTTGCCGGAACGCTGCTCGGCTATGCGGCCCGGATGCGCATGGCCGCCGCCTTCGGCCGCGACCGCCCTGCCGCCCTGCTGGAGGATGCCGTAGCGCTGGCCGCCGCCGTCCTGATCGTGGCGGCGGCCTGAGGTGCAGAGAGGTTGCCGCACTTGGCGCGGAAGGCGACGACGGTCCGTCTCTTAAGCCCTTCTCCCCTTGCGGGAGAAGGGTTGGGATGAGGGGTGTAGACGGCCAAAGGCCGGTGGAAGTTTGGTTTGCGCCCCCTCACCCCAACCCCTCTCCCGCAAGGGGAGAGGGGCTACTTCAGCGAACCAGGCCCATATGCAAATGTGCAAACCAGACGCCCAAGCGCCCCTTTACACCCGCTCGAACACCGCGGCGATGCCCTGACCGCCGCCGATGCACATGGTCACCAGGGCATAGCGGCCACCGATGCGGTGCAGTTCGTGAATGGCCTTGACCGTGATGATGGCGCCGGTCGCCCCCACAGGATGGCCGAGCGAGATGCCGGAGCCGTTCGGGTTCACCTTGGCCGGGTCGAAATCCAGTTCGCGGATCACGGCGCAGGCCTGGGCGGCGAAGGCCTCATTCGATTCGATCACGTCCATGTCGGCGACCGACAGGCCGGTGCGCTCCAGCACCTTGCGGGTCGCCGGGACCGGGCCGATGCCCATGTAGTCGGGCTCGACGCCGGCATGGGCGTAGCCGACCAGACGGGCCAGCGGCTTCAGCCCCAGGGCCTGGGCGCGGCGGGCGTCGGCCAGCACCACGGCGGCGGCGCCGTCATTGAGACCGGAGGCGTTGCCGGCGGTGACCGACCCGTCCTTCTTGAAGACCGGCTTCATCTTCGCCAAGCCCTCCGCGGTCACGTCGCCGCGGACATGCTCGTCGGTGTCGAAGACGATGGTGCCCTTGCGCGACGGGATTTCGACCGGGACGATCTGGTCCTTGAAGCGGCCCTCGGCGATGGCGCGGGCGGCGCGGCGCTGGCTTTCCGCCGCCAAGGCGTCCTGCGCCTCGCGGTCGATGCCGTAGCGGGCGGCGACGTTCTCGGCGGTGACGCCCATGTGAATCTTCTGCCAGGGGTCGTGCAGGATGCCGTTCATGTAGTCGACCAGCGCCCCGTCGCCGAGACGGGTGCCCCAGCGGGCGCTGGGAACGAAATAGGGGCCGCGGCTCATCGATTCCGCACCGCCGCCGATGGCGACCTCGCAGTCGCCGAGCGCGATCGCCTGCGCCGCCGACACGATGGCCTGCAGGCCCGAGCCGCAGAGCCGGTTGACGTTGAAGGCCGGCACCTCGATCGGAATGCCGGCGTCGATGGCGGCGACGCGGCTGAGATAGGCGTCGTTGGTATCGGTCGGGATGACGTTGCCCATCACCACATGGCCGATGGCGTCCGCCGCTGCGCCGGAGCGCTCCAGCGCCGCCTTGACGGCGACGGTGGCGAGTTGGGTCAGCGGCACATCCTTCAGCGTGCCGCCGAAACCGCCGATGGCGGTGCGGGCGGCGCCGACGATGACGATGTCGTTCTGCATGGTTGAGTCCACTTCTCGGGCGGAGGGGAAGGTCAGCGGCCGGTGAAGTCCGGCCGGCGCTTGGCGGTGAAGGCGGCGATGCCCTCGCGGAAATCGACGGTGGCGGCGGTGGCGAGGAAGCGGTCGCGCTCGGCGTCCAGTTGCCCATCCAGCGTTTGGGTAAAGGACTGCCGCATCAGGTGGCGGATGCCGGCATAGGACAGGGTCGGCCCGGCGGCGAGCCGTTCGGCCAGCTTTGCCGTCTCCGCCGCCAGATCGGCGGCCGGCACCACCCGGTTGACCAGCCCGATGCGCAGGGCCTCCGCGGCGTCGATCACGTCGGACAGCATCGCCAGCTCCATGGCACGGCGCAGCCCGACCAGACGCGGCAGATGGAAGCTGCCCGACCCGTCCGGCGTGGCGCCGATGCGGGCATAGGCCATGGTGAACTTGGCGTCGTCGGCGGCGATGCAGAGGTCGGCTGCGGTGGCGAGGCTCATGCCCGCGCCCGCCACGGGTCCGTGCACCGAGGCCAGCACCGGCACGTCCAGTTGGTCGAGGATGCGCACCGCCTCGTGCAGGTGGGCGATGATGGCGCCGGCCACCGCGGGGGCGGCGGCGGGATCGTCGTTGAAGCGGCCGACATCGCCGCCGGCCATGAAGCCGCGGCCGTTGCCGGCGATGACCAGCACGCGCGTTGCTCCCTGCCCGCCTTTATCCGCCCCTTCATCCGCCACGGAACGGCAGGCGTCCAGCAGGGCGGCGGCGGTAGGCTCGTCCAGCGCGTTCAGCACGGCAGGGCGGTTCAGCCGGATCCAGGACACGGCCCCCTCTCGGGTGAGAAGGACCGGCGGGGCGGTGTCGGACATGATGGCGTCTCCCCGAACATCAACTTGATGCGAAATCTACCTGCAGGAAGGTATGTTACCGGACGGTATGTCCTGTCAACGGTCCGGTTGCCCCAATGGTAAGCCGCGCATCACGGGGGCGGACCAAATCCGGGACTTGGCTGTTGGACATCAGGCCAAGGCACGGCTGAAAAGGCACGAGCCCCTTCCCGGAACAGCAGAGTGGAGTCCCGTCATGCATCATCGCCTCCTGACCGGTTTACCGGCCACCAAGCGCTGACGGCGGACGGGGAGATACGGCATGCCATCGGTTGCGCGCTCGGTCGCCTCGCTTCTGCTCGGCGTGGCTTTCCTGATGCTGGGGAACGGCGCCCTGTCCACCCTGATCGGGCTGCGGCTGTCGGCGACGGAGTCCGGCCCGACCGCGGTCGGGCTGATCACGGCGGCCTTCTATGCCGGGCTGACGCTGGGATCGCTCTATGCCCACCGCGTCATCACCCGCGTCGGCCATATCCGGTCCTTCTCCGCCTTCGCCTCCATCGTCTCGGTGGCGGCGCTGGCGCATGCGCTGTTCGTCGACGTGCCGCTCTGGGCCCTGCTGCGGCTGGCGCAGGGCTTCTGCATGGCCGGCCTCTACATGTGCATCGAAAGCTGGCTGAACGGCACCGCGACGAACGAAAGCCGCGGGCAGATGCTGTCGGCCTACATGGTGACGCTGTACGGCGCTTCGGGCATCGGGCAGCAGCTGTTGCGGCTGGACGACGAGGCCGGGGTCCGAATCTTCATGATCGTGTCGATCCTGCTGTCGCTGGCGCTGGTGCCGGTGGCCCTGACGCGGACCACGCCGCCGCAACTGCCGAACGTCTCGTCCTTCGGCGTCCGGCGGCTTTATGAAAGTTCGCCGCTGGGGGTGGCCGGCGTCTTCATCAGCGGGGCGATCACCGGATCGATCTATGGACTGGCCCCGGTGTTCGGCGCGGCGTCCAGCTTCGGGGTGTCGGGAACGGCGCTGTTCATGTCGGCGCTGATCCTGGGCGGCATGGCCCTGCAATGGCCGCTCGGCCGGCTGTCGGACCGGTTCGACCGGCGCACCGTGATCATCGGCCTGTCGGCCGCTCTGTCGCTGACCAGCTTCGGCATGATCGCCGCCGCCGGGCTGGACCAGCCGCTGGCCCTGATGCTGGTTGCACCGCTGTTCGGCGGCCTGTCCTTCACGCTCTATCCGATCTGCCTTGCCCACACCAACGACCATGTGCGGCGGGAGGATCTGGTGTCGGCCAGCGGCGGCCTGATCCTCGCCAACTCCATCGGCGCCATCATCGGACCGCCGCTGGCATCGGCGATGATGTCCGCCGGCGGGCCGGAGGGGCTGTTCGCCTTCATCACCGGCAGCGCGCTCTGTGCCACGCTGTATGGCCTGTGGCGCACCCGCGTCCGTCCGCCCCTGCCGGCCGAGGCGCAGGCCGCCTTCCGCCCCCTGCCCCAGACCACGCCGACGGTCGGTCCTCTGGACCCGCTCGGCCCCCTGAAGCCGCCGCTTCCGCAATAAAATCACGCACCCGTTCGCCGACTGTTCGCCCTACCGGCAATCTTACGCAATGGAAGCCATCAAGGAGTTCGGGGTAAGCTGCCGGCCGGTGGAATGCTGTCTGGTGGTTGCATGCCGTTTTCCGAGAGGCCGTCGCCGCAGGACGCGGTGCCGCAGAGCCCGGCCGACGACAGGTTCGGGGAGCTGGTCCGGTCGGTCGCGCAGCAGCGCGACCGCGCGGCCTTCGCCGCCCTGTTCCGCCAGTTCGCCCCCCGCATCCTGCAATATTGCCAGAAGCTCGGTGCCGACCGCGGTGCGGCGGAGGAGCTGGTCCAGGACGTCATGCTGACCGTGTGGCTGAAGGCCGACAGCTATGATCCGGCCCAGGCATCGGTCGGCACCTGGATCTTCACCATCGCCCGCAACCGCCGCATCGACCGCCTGCGCAAGGAGACGCGCCCGGCCCCCGACATGGACGATCCGGTGATGACGCCCGCGTCCCAGGCAACGCCGGAGGAGGCCGCACAGCTGGCGCAGGGCAGCCGGCAGCTGCACGGCGCGATCGAAACACTGGCGCCCAACCAATCCGAGGTGCTGCGGCGTTCGTATTTCCTTGAACAAACCCATGAGGAGATCGCCGAGGAGACCGACGTTCCTCTTGGGACGGTGAAGACAAGGCTGCGCCTGGCACTCGGCCACCTGAAGCGCAGCATGAAGGACACAGCATGAAGGACACAGCATGAGGGGCCGGGCGTGACGTTCCCCCACCATCATCCGGACGACCAGCTTCTGATCGGCTATGCCAGCGGACAGGAGCGGGTGGGCAAGTCGCTGCTGGTGGCGACGCACCTCGCCTATTGTCCCGACTGCCGCCGGCGCGTCGCGGCCTTCGAGGCTCTGTGCGGCAGCTGGTTCGAGGAACTGCCCGGCGAGGCTGCCACCGATCTGGACGGGCTGCTCGACCGGATGGACGGGCTGCTGGCCGCTCCGCCGGCATCGGCGGATATGGCGCCGCCGCGCGTGTCCGACGTTGCCGGGCCACCAGCTGGCCGGCTGGTGCCGGAACCGCTGCGCAGCTGGCTGCCGGAGGCGATCGACAGCCCGGTGGATTGCGGGTCCTGGACGGAACTGTCGCCCGGCGTCTGGCTGTCGGCGTGGCAACGGACGCTGTCCGGCACGAACATCTGCCTGCTGCGGATGGCGCACAACGCGCCGGTTCCGGCGCACCGGCACACGGCCGACGAACTCCTCCTTGTGCTGCGCGGCGCCTTCAGCGACGAATACGGCCACTATGAACTGGGCGATGTCGCCCAGTATGTCGCCGACACCGACCATCATGCCCGCGGGGCCAGCGAGGAGGACTGCATCTGCCTGTTCCTGCTGGACGGCGATCTGATCTTCCTCGACGGCGAGGAGGAACGGCGGGCGGGCTGACCGCCCGGCCTCCCCCTACTCCACGAGGTCGGCGTAGTCGGGATGGCGCTTGATGTAGCCATCGATGAAGGAGCAGAGCGGCAGCGCCTTCTTTCCCTGTGCGCGGACATCCTCCAGGGCGCCCTTGGCCAGTGCCGAGCCCACGCCCTTGCCGGACATGCTTTCCGGCACGTGGGTATGGGTGAAGACGATCTTGCCGTCCCGCAGCTCGTACTCCGCCACCGCGGTGGCGCCGTCGACGGTCAGCTCGTACCGGTTGAGCTGTTCATTGTTCCGCACGGTTTCAGTCACGCTCATGGGGGTCCCGCCTTTTCCTGACTGGTTGTTTGATGACCAACGAATGCCGCAACCTCAGCCGACCATCAAGGATTCCGCCCCGTCGATCCAGACCGGCGTGCCGCTGATGTGCCTGGCCCGGTCGGACGCCAGGAACAGGGCGAGTTCCGCCACGTCGAAACTGTCGCCGGATTTCCCGTCGGTCAGGGGCACCTTGCCCTCGGGATACTCGATCGGAACCCGCAGGGATTCGAGATTGCGGGATTGGGTGTTGTCGGGGATCTCCGTATCAATGATGCCGGGACAGATGGCGTTGACGCGGATACGGTCCTTCGCCAGTTCCAGCGCCAGCATCTTCACCATCGCCACCTGGGCCGCCTTGGTGCAGGAGTAGGCGGTGGCGCCGGTGTTGCTGAACACCCGCGTGCCGTTGATCGAGGCCGTGACGATCACCGACCCGCCGCCCGCCTTCTTCAGATGCGGAACCGCATGGTGCAGCGTCAGGTAGGTGCCGCGCAGGTTGGTGTTGATGGTCCGGTCCCATTCCTCCGGCGTCAGCTCGTCGATCGCCGCCCAGACGCCGTTGATGCCGGCATTGGCGAAGACGATGTCGATCCGCCCATACTCCGCCGCCAGCCGGCCCACCGCCTGCCGCATCGCCGCGTCGTCGCCGACATCGGCGGTCAGCGCCAGCGCCTTGCCGCCGGCAGCAACGATCTCCTCGGCGGTCTTGCGGATCTCGTCCTCGGTGCGGCTCAGCACCCCGACGCTGGCCCCCGCCCTGGCGAACAGCACTGCGGACGCCTTGCCGATCCCCGACCCGGCACCGGTGACCAGCGCGACCTTCCCCGACAACTCCATGACCTTCGGCTCCAACAAAGACTGAAGAGACGGGAAAGCCAACCGAGCGGCCGGTGGTTCGGTTCCCGTTCTCCGCCCCCGTCATCGGGTCCTGCGGTCCTGCTCAGGACGGAGCTGCGGCGCACACGGAACACGAATGATCGTTGAATCGAGACATTGGGTGCGGTCCCAATGTTCATTCACATGGGGAATGTCATACATCAGATTTCTTGACTCGAACGCCCTGTCTGTTGTGCACTGCAACATAACCATGAAATGAACCCGAACGGCGGAGGTCAAACGGGGTCGCCCGCAACATTCCTGACTCTGGAGATGTCATGATCGAGTTGCTCTTCGTGGTCTGCCTCGTGTCCAGCCCCGACCGCTGCACCGTCGAACGCCCGTCGTTCCAGGAGCCATTCGCCAACGTGATGACCTGTTCACGCACCGGCATGTTCCGGGCCGCCGAATGGGCCGAACAGCACCCGAAATATACAGTCCGTCGCTGGAAGTGCGAACCGCGTCAGGTCTGACCCGACAGACGCGTCTCTTTCCGTACGGCGCCCCCGCCTTCCCAACCCATCCACTCCGAAGGAGGCCCCCCCTCCTTCGGAGTGGACGAGTTCAATCCGTGTCGATGATTGTTATATAGTGAAATCATCGCGGATGGATGGTCGCGGCTCACCGGCTGCGATCCGTGGGCAAGAGGGGGAGAATTCCGGGCATGCCAGTTCGCATCGCGCTTGGTCTCGCGGCAATTTTCCTCGGGACGGCGCTTCCCGCCGCCGCCGGTCCGGCCAACGACTACCCCACGGCGGCGCGGGCCGATTACGTGATCGCCTGCATGGCGGCAAACGGCCAGTCGCACATCATCATGGAAAAATGCGCTTGCAGCATCGACGCCATCGCCGACCGCATCACCTATGACGACTACACAGCCATCGAAACGGTGAAGGTGATGACCGACATGCCGGGCGAGCGAGCGGGGATCTTCCGCAGTTCCGGCTGGGCCAAGGACCTGATGGACCGCTTCCGCCAGGCCCAGGTCGCCGCCGACCGCCAGTGCTTCTGAGGCGCGCCGCTTTGCGGTTCGCCGTCATCCGCCCCCGGCCACCAGCGGCACCGTCTGGGTGAAGGTGACGCCCTTGGTGTCTTGGGCGGTCACCTCCAGACTGCCGCCCTCGACGGGGATGAAGCTGAAGCGCAGGTTCGGATCCTCGCTGATGGAGATGTCGGTGTCCGCCTCCAGAACCGTCTGTCCGCCGATGCGGATGGCGATGGACTGGATGTAATGGGCGGGGATGTAGGTGCGGCTGACCTGATCGAACTGCAGGCCGCTGGCGTTGGGATGACTGATCAGCAGTTGCGCGTTGGCCGCGCTGCCGGGACCGGCCGTCTCCGGCAGCTTGACCTTGATGCGGCCGAGCCGGGCCATGGCCTCCTGCGGGTCCTTCAGGGCCGGGGCCGAACAGCCGCCGGCCGCCTTGACGAAGACGCGCGTCATCAGCAGCCGCCCGTCCTGCGTTTCGCCCACGGCGTGGAGGTTGGTGTATTCGTTGACGCGCACGCGGGTCTCGATGCTGCCGCCGGCGCTGGCCGGGCCATAGCGGAAAGTGGCCGCCAGCGGCACCGGGTTCTTGTCGACCAGCAGCGACAGCGACTTCAGGCGAAGAGAGGGATCGACCTCCACCCGCACCGGCACCAGCGCCGCGTCGTGGGCGCGCGCCGGGGCGTCGATCCGCATCCGGTCGCCGGCCTCCTCGACCGGACGGTCCTTGAAGTACATGTCGCGCAGCAGGTCCCAGCGCGCGGCATCCTCCGCCGCGTCGGTGGCGGCGAGCGCCGGCATGGACAGCATCATCAGGAACCCCGCCGCCAGCGCCATCGGCAGCGCCATCTCCTGCGGCTTCCGCATCGGATATCCGGTCATCGCTTCCTCCCTCCCGTATTGCGCTCCTATTCCCATTCCAGCTCGGCGAAGGTCGCCGTCACGTTGCGCGGATTGTACACATCGAACAACAGCCAGCGGTCCCGTTCATCCTCCGCCACATGCGCGACGGCCTCCTGGATGCTGCCGCCGGCCTTCAGCACCCGCCGCACCCCCTGCACCAGCGTGGTCAGGTAGCGCCGCTCGGGATCCAGCACGCCGGGCCAATCGACGGCGGCAGGGCCGTGTCCGGGAACGGCGCGCACCGCCGGAATGCGCTCCAGCGCGTCGAGCACCCGCAGCCAGCCCACCGCACTGCCGTCCACCGCCGGCAGATGGTCGAGAAACAGCAGGTCGCCGGTGAACAGCGTCCCGGTCTGCCGGTCGAAGACGGTCAGGTCGTTGTTGGTGTGCGCCGTCGGATGGGCGGTCAGGACGATGACACGGTCGCCGAGGTCGATCCGCACCTCCTCCCCCACCGGCCGGTCCACCCGCACCGGCGCGATCCCGGCCGCGGCCTCGGCGCCCAGTTCGTCGGCCAGCCGGCGCTGGTAGACCTCCATGCGGGCGGCCAGCGCGTCCCGCAGGTTGGCGTGTCCGACGACAGGAATCCCCTCGAAGGCGGCGTTGCCGAACACATGGTCGGGATGCATGTGGGTGTTGATGACCACGACCGGCGGCTTGTCGGTGCGGGCTGCGATGGTCTCGCGCAGGCGGCGGCCCAGTTCCGGCGTGCCGCCGGTATCGATCACCGCCACGCCGTTGCCGCCCACGACGAAGCCGATGTTGGCGGTGTCGCCCCGGTTGTCCGGCGCGGGTTCGGCGATGGCACCCTGATGGACGAAGATGCCGGGCGCGACCTCCGTCACCGCGAGCGGTTCCGACCATGCGGGTGCCGCGGTGGCGACGGACAGTATGGCGGCAAGGATCAGGCGGATGCCCATGCCACCCTCCCCCGCCGGGTTCCGTCCGGCGCCCGGCCGAGCGCGTTCAACAGGGCCACGGCGACCGCAGGTGCGCAGTCCGCGGCGATGGACCGCCAGCATTCCGGCAGGGTGGCCGCCTCCATCAGGAAGCGGTAGGGGCGACCGGTACGCGCGGCTACACGCTCCACCAGGAAACGGCCGACCCCGGCCCCGACCAGGGGCGCTTCGTCCGGCACCGCGCCGCGCGAGGCGACCTGGGCCAGCCCGTCCTCGATCCTGCGGACCTGATGGTCGATGAAATGGTTGGCGAGCCGGCGCCATGTCGCGTCGCCGCCGTTCGCCGGATCGCCGGAATCGGCCCCGACCATGCGGGCAAGGCGCCGGGCGCTGGCCTCCAGTCCCTTGTCGCGGCCATCGGCGGTCGGATGGAGGTCGGCCCCCTCCGGCAGGGTGCCGGCAAGCCGGTGGGCATCGGCCATGGTGGCGAAATACTCCGCCATCACGCCGCGCCAGACGCCGTTGACGGGAGCCTGCGGGGCGACCGCCATGATGGGGGTGCGGACGACACCGGTGTAGAGCAGTTCGCCCGTCTCCATCCGTGCCGCGTCGGTGTAGCCCGCATTAAGGACGCAGCCGGCGGCGAAGGGTACGATGTCTGTGGTGGTGCTGCCGATATCGACGAGGATACCCTCCGGCAGCGCCAGGGCGGCCAGCGCCGCCGTGGCATGCCAGTTGGCCGAGGCGACCTCCGTCACCCGATGGCGGGCATCGGCAGCGGGCAGGAAGCCGGCCGGGCCGGCGAACACCTCCAGCGGCACTCCAGGCAGTCCGGCGGCCAGCACATCAAGGATCCGCCCAACCCCATCGGCACGGTCGGCGAAAAGATCGACCAGTTCCCCGGTCATGGTGACCGCCACATCCGACAGCGGCCGATGGAGTTCCGCGACCTCCGCCAGCGCCCCCTCCAGCCGGTCGAGCCCCTGCCACAGCGGACAGGGAACCTGCACCACGTCGATCAGCTCGCCATCGGAGAGCCATGCGGCCTTCAGGTGCGCGCCGCCGACATCAAGGCCGAGGGTGAACGTCATTCCTGTCATCCTTTGCTTCCTGTTCCCTTTGCTCCAGCCAATGGGCGAAGAGGCTGGCGACGGTGAGGTCGGCGGAGGTGCCGGGGTTGATGCCCTGCCATTTCAGCCTGGCATCGAAGGCAAACAGATGGTCATGCCGGACGGCATCCGATTTTTCCGCCACCAGCTGCCGGCGCACTTCCTGTGCTTCCGTCATCAGTGCCGCCGCCACCGTCTCCCCCTGCTTGCGCAGGACGTGGCTGTCGGGGAAGGCGGTCAGGAATTCCAGATAGACCGCTTCGGCGATCGGCACGGGATCCTTGCCGGCATCCTTGCCATCCAGCGCCCGCGCACGGACGACGCCGATCTCGAAGACGTCGCGGAAGCCATCGGCATATTGGGCGGCGATGCGGTCGCGCGACCGTGCCGCGGCCATGGCGGTGCGCAGATCCACTGTCGCGGGACCGGCGACGTCATGCTCCGCCGCGCGGCCCAGCCCGCCGGGTGCGGCAAGGCGGATCGCCTCATAGGCGGCGTCGGCGTCCTCCACGCTCAGCTCCTCCAGCACGGCGCAAACCCTGTCGCGGAGCGGACGGGACGGCGGCATCTCCGCGGCGCGGGCCAGCGGGGCGGCCAGAAGCAGGATGCCGAGATTTGTGTTGCAGTTCACCGCCGCCCGCGTCGCCCGCACCGCCCGCAGGATCCGCTCCCCCACCGACGCGCCCAGCCGTGCGATCTCCGGCGCCGCGACCTCCGCCGACAGGAGGAAGTCCGCCACCGTCATGCCATGGCCGGCGGCGTGCACATGGACGTTCCCGGGCTTCAGCGCCATCACCTCCGCCCGGCAGACGGCCATGAACAGCTCCGCGACGCGGGGACCCATCCCCGTCACCCCCCGAAGGATTGGTCGAGCATGCCGGACGCAAGACGCCCGCCATGGAAGCTGCGGCCGGAGTCCAGCGCCGTCACCACCGCGCGGGCCGGAGCGAACAGCAGAGGGTCGATGGCGTAGAAGTCCTTGTTCACCGCCGCGAACACCTCGGCGAAGGGCCGCCCATAGTCGCGCGATTCCGTGCTCGGCAGCCGCTGCGCCAGATCGGCGGCGGCATCGTCGGGGCCGGTGACGAAAAGCTGGACAGTGCCGCCGAACAGAATGGCGTCGTTGGTCCGACCCATCGCCTCGACGAAGCCCTTGCCCGGCGGCGGCAGCGGCGCTACGCCGATGCCGTCGACGACATCGTGCAGCGGAAAGCCCAGCGCATGCACCTTGTGAAGGGCGACCTCCAGCACGCGGGCGACGATCTGGACGGTACCGGCGAGGCTCGCCGTCGGCGTCAGAACAAGCGTCAGCCGCTCCGGCGCCACCCCGCAATCGGCGGCGATCCGTTCCA
Organism: Azospirillum largimobile; assembly: GCF_977007025.2. Classification (NCBI taxonomy): domain Bacteria; kingdom Pseudomonadati; phylum Pseudomonadota; class Alphaproteobacteria; order Rhodospirillales; family Azospirillaceae; genus Azospirillum; species Azospirillum largimobile. The sequence goes on along the minus strand of NZ_CDRMUA020000002.1, from coordinate 506,115 downwards.
CCAGCGGGACCGGCGGGACGGTGCCGCTTTCCAGAACCAGAACCGCATGGTCGCCGCTGTCGCCGTAGCCCAGTTCGTCGAACAGCGTCTCCTTTCGGGCCATGGCGCGTCCGGGACCGGAGCCCAGCGCGAAAAAGGACCCGGCCTCTTCCTTATGCGAGAGGCTCCACCCGGCATACTGGCTGCCCAGGCAGGCGAGCACCGGGTCGGTGCTGTGCACCGCCACCTGGAAGGGCCAGCGGTCTGACTGGGTGTCGGCCTGCAGCGTCACCCGGCCAAGGCCGCCCATGCACAGCTCGGCGATGCGGCGTCCGGCCTCCAGCCCGCCGGGCCGGGCGATCCCGCCATCGACGACCGTCGCACCGGCGACCCGGTCGATGCCGATCCGCAATTGTGCCGCATCGGCGACCAGTGCGGCGGCGAGCGGAGCGGCGAGGGCCGACAGGCTGGGGCGATCCTGCATTATGATGCCTTTCCGGCGATGGTCCGCGCCGCGGCCATGGCGTCCTGAAAATCGAAGGCGACGGCGGTGCCGCCGGTCTGCATCCGCTCCAGCAGATGGTGCTGGACCTTGAACTTGACGTTGCCGATGGCGAGCGCGCCGATGCCGACCGCCCCGGATGCGGTCGCCAAGGCAACCCCGTCGTCCTGTACGCCGACACCCTCCACACCGGCCGGCGGCACGGCGTTGATGTCGGCGGCCACGCGCAGCCGCTTGGCCGCCCGCAGATCCTCGGCGGACAGCACGGTGATGCCCGCCTTGCCGCAGGCGAGCACGACCTCCGCCCGCTCCAGAAGCTCCGCCTTGCCGGCGCTCGCCGTGTCGGCGCAGGACAGCGTCACGCCATAGCGGCGCCCGAACTCCTCCGCCTTGCCCTGCACCGCCGAAACGCCGCGGTGGCTGACCAGGGTGACATTGCCGCCGGCCTGCGCGGCGATCAGGCCGGCGATGCCGCCGACCACGCCCGTCGCGCCATAAACCTGGACATCCAGCCCGGTGAGGCCGTCCAGCCCGGCCCGGCGCAGGGCACGCTCCACCACCGCGACCATGGCGGCGGCGGTGGTGAAGGCGCCGGAGGGGTCGGCGAAGACCGAGATCTGGAAGGGCGGGAACATCGCCTTGCGGGCCATGTCCAGCATGTCCAGCGCCATCGCCGCATCGCGCCCGCCGATGAACAGGCCGGTCCGCGCCGCATTCTTCGGGTCGCGGGAGAACATGGCGTCCTGCGTCAGGGCCTCGACCTGCCCAGTCTCGATCCCCGTATAGGGGACCACCGTGTCGATGCCGGCGTCCACCGCCATGTTGACGTCGAACGGGCTGACATTCGCCAGCGGCGTGATCATGTGCAGCACGTAAGGGGCGCTCATGCCTGCCTCCCTGTCAGTTGTTCACCGGCCGCCTATTCACCAGCCGCCCGCCGGACCGCAGGCATGAAGCCCGTCCCGGCGTTCACGTTCTCCACCGTCGCGCCGACGTTCCGCCCGCGACAGACCATGACCTCCAGCGGCGACCCGGCCCAGCGCTCGCGCATCCCGCCGGCCAGCCGCTCCGCCGACGCGGCATCGCCGACGATGGCGAAGCAGGTCGGCCCCCAGGAGCTTTGGCCGACGCCGGCGATCCCCTGCGCCTCCAGCCATGCCAGGACCTCCGCGACCAGCGGGCTGGTGAAGCGTCCGCCCTGGGCCGGGGCGAAATGGTCGCCGACCGTGCGCTGAAGCTCGCCCACGGCCCGGCCGAAAGCCTCCACGTCGCGCTCCGCCAAGGCAGGGAGTGCGACCATCAGCATCAGCCGGCACAGATGGGCCGCGGCATCCGGCGGAAAGGGCGGCAGGCGCCGGAAGGCTTCCGCCTCCGGCGCGCCGTGCAGCCCGTGCCCGCCGCGGTGGAGCAGCAGCAGGATGCGCCAGTCGTCGGGAAACTCGGCCCGCGCGATCAGCGGGGGCGCCGCATCCAGCCCGCCCCGGCCGCCGTCCAGCAGCACCCCGCCCTGCTCGAAGGCCGCCAGTCCTATGCCCGACCGCGCCCCCCGCTCCAGCGCGCGGGCCAGATCGCGGGCGGCGGTGCGGCGCCCCTCCAGGCAAACGAGCGCCGCCGCGACGGCAAGGTCCGTCTGGGTGCCGGAACCGAGCCCGACATGGGCCGGGATCGCCTCCTCCACCGTTACGGCGACCATGTCGGAAAGCCCGGCCTCGCGGCCCAGCCGTTCTATGCTGCGGCGGACACGGTCGGCGGACGGGCCGTCGACGGTCAGCCGGTCGGCCGGACGGATGCGCAGGGTGATCGCCGGCCGGTCGATGGCGATGCCCAGGCTGCCGAAGCGGCGCCCCAGCCCGCCATTGAGGTCGACGAAGCCGGCATGCAGGCGCGCGGGCGCATGGACCCGCACCTCCCCTATCCGATTGCGCTGGTGGCTCATCTGCATTCCCTTTGCGCGGGTCCCGGCACAATGTTAGCGTTACGAACAAAATTGTCCGTAGCGCGAACGAGTATCTGCGCGCAGTAACCCGAATGGGGTGCGGATTTCCGGGGAGGAAACTGGTCATGAACGGACCGAACGGCATGTCCGTGGCCGATCATGTCCAAGCATCAGGCGTTCCGTATCGGGGCCGATGCTTGGACGGTTGCCGGCGAAGACGACTGCTCATCTGAAATCCACCGCATAGACCGCCGGCAATAGTTCCTGCGGCCTATGCGGCCGACTGCGCATCCGGGTTCATTCTCCGCGGTTCAATCTCCGCTCAGGCGATTGGGGGGCCATGACCTTCCACCCCGACATCCTCTGTCCGTTCTGCGGCCTGGGATGCGGCGACATCGGGATCGACCAGGACGATTCCGGCATCGCCCCCCGGCCCTGCGGCTGTACGCAGGCCGACCGGCTGTTCCGAAGGCCGATGGCGGTGGCGACGGATGCCCGCATGGCCGGCACCCCCGTCCCCGTGGATCAGGCCGTCGCCGAGGCGGCGCGGCTGCTGGGCGCCGCCCGTGCGCCGCTGATCGCCGGGCTGGCCGCCGATGTCGAGGGCGTGCTCGCCGCATTGACGCTCGCCGCGCGCATCGGGGCGACGGTCGACCATGAGCGCTCCGACGCCCTGTTCCGCAATCTTGCGGTTCTCCGGCGCTTCGGCTGGTCGGTCACCACCCTGGCGGAGCTGCGCAACCGCTGCGATCTCGTCCTCGTCGTCGGGCCGGACCCGGCCGCCGCCTTCCCGCGCCTGTGGGAACGCTGGGTTGCGCCGTCACCGGCCTTCGTCCCCGGCGGCGGCAGGAGCGTCGTCTTCCTGGGCGGGGAGCCGCTGCCCGAGACCGTGCAGTGCCTTGCCGGCCAGATCGAAACGCAGGGGATGGAGACCGACCAGCCGCCCGACCTCGCCACCCTGGTTACGAGACTGAGGACGGCACTGGCAGGCCGGACGGCGTCGAACGATGCCCGGATGGCGGAACTGGCGGCACGGCTGCGGGCCGCGCGCTATGCCGTGGTGGTGTGGGCGGCGGGGCTGTTCGAGGCACCTCAGCCGGACCTGATCGTCGAAGCGCTGGTCCGGCTGATCCGCACGGTGGACGGCACGACGCGCTGCGCCGGCCTGCCGCTGTCCGGCGCCGACAACCTGGTCGGCGCCAACCAAGCCTGCACATGGCGCACCGGCTTTCCTTTGCGCACCGGCTTCGAGGCGGGCGCGCCGTCACACGACCCCGACAGGTTCGACTGGCGGACGCGCCTGCGCGATGCCGACGTGACGCTGTGGATTTCCGCCTTTCGGCCCGAAGTGCCGGAGTTCGGCACCAGCGGCAGCGTCATCATGCTGGCGCCGCCGGAGACGGCCATCACGCCCGAACCGGCGCTGTTCATCCCGGTGGGAACGCCGGGCATCGACCATGCCGGCGACGTGTTTCGCGCCGACAGCGTGGTGGCGCTGCATGCGGGCGCGCTGATCGACCGGGGCCTGCCCAGCGTCGCCGACGTGATCGGCCGGATGCTGGTGGCGCTGGAGCAATCCGCCGAAACTCAGGAGGCTGCCGGATGCTGACGAAGCTTGCCGGCGGACGGCTGTTCGACCCGGCCAACGGCCGGCATGGCGAGGTCGCGGACCTCTGGCTGCGCGACGACCGCATCACCGCCGATCCGGGACCGGGCGCCACGCCCGACGCCACCTACGACCTGACCGGCAAGGTGGTGATGGCCGGCGCCATCGACATCCACAGCCACATCGCCGGCGGCAAGGTCAACCTCGCCCGCCTGCTGATGGGGGAGGAGCACGAACACCACCGCTTCGCCGGCAGTCCCTGCGGCTGCGGCGGGGGAAGCGGGCTCGCCACCCCATCCACCCATACGACCGGCGCCCGCTATATCGAGATGGGGTTCACCGCCGCCTTCGAGCCGGCGATGCTGGGCTCCAACGCGCGGCATGCGCATATGGAGATGGGCGACATCCCCTATATCGACACCGGCGGCTATCTGGTGCTGGGCAGCGACGATTTCCTGCTCGACCTGATCGCCACCAATGCCGGGCAGGCCGCGATCAACGACTATGTCGCCTGGATGCTGACGGCGACCCAGAGCCTTGCGGTCAAGGTGGTCAACCCCGGCGGAATCAACGCCTTCAAGTTCAACGCCCGCACCCTCGATCTGGACGAGCCCGGACCCTATTACGGCGTCACCCCGCGCAGCGTCCTGACCGTGCTGGCCCGCGCGGTGTACGAACTGGGACTGCCCCATCCGCTGCATGTCCATGGCTGCAACCTGGGCGTTCCCGGCAATGTCGCGACGACGCTGGACACCATCCAGGCGGCGTTGGGCCTGCCGATGCACATGACGCACATACAATTCCACAGCTACGACACTGAGGGCGACCGCAAATTCTCCTCCGGCGCCGCGGCGCTGGCGGAAGCGGTGAACCGGACCCCAACCCTGTCGGTGGACATCGGGCAGGTGATGTTCGGGCAGACGGTGACCGCGTCGGCCGACACCATGGCGCAGCGCCACACCGCGCCGCTGGCCCATCCGCGCAAATGGCTGGCGATGGACATCGAATGCGACGCCGGCTGCGGCGTGGTCCCCTTCCGCTACCGCGACAATTCCTATGTCAACGCGCTGCAATGGGCGATCGGGCTGGAGCTGTTCCTGCTGCTGGACGATCCTTGGCGGGTGTTCCTGACCACCGACCACCCCAACGGCGCGCCATTCACCTTTTATCCGGAGCTGATCCGGCTGCTGATGGACCGCGATTACCGGCTGGCGAAGCTGGCGGAAATCCACCCCGACGCGCCGGCCCACACCACGCTGGGTTCGATCACCCGCGAATACACGCTGGCGGAGATCGCCGTCATGACCCGTGCGGCCCCCTCCCGCATCCTGGGGCTTGCCGACCGCGGCCATCTGGCGCCGGGGGCCTCGGCCGACGTCACCGTCTACACCGACCGGCCCGACCGCCGCGCCATGTTCGAACGGCCCGACCTCGTCTTCAAGAGCGGCCGGCTGGTGGTGCGCGACGGGACGCTGGTGGCGATGGCGCAGGGCTGCACCCATGTCGTCCGTCCCGGCTTCGACGATCTGATCGAGCGCCGCATCGCCCGCCATTTCGACGAGCGCCTCGGTCTGCCGATCAAGCATTTCCGCATCCGCGACGAGGAGATCCGCCACGGCGCCGGCCCCCTCCTCCACCCCTGCCGGCGGCGGGAGGTGCCGTGATGGCGGAGATGCAGATCAACGGCGTGCGCATCGAGGACACCTTCGCCGAAGCCTTTCCGATGACCTTCACGCGGCTGGTCGTCACCGCCGACACGCCCGCCTGGGTGGATGCGGCAACCTCCAGCCTGACCGGTTTCGCCACCTCGGTCATCGGCTGCGGCTGCGAGGCGGCGGTGGAACGGTTGCTGACGCCGGAGGAGACGCCGGACAGCCGGCCGGGCGCCGCGGTGATGATCTTCGGCATGTCGACCGGCGACCTCGCCAAGCATGTCGTCAACCGGGTCGGGCAATGCGTCATGACCTCGCCGGGCTCGGCCTGCTATGCCGGGCTGTTCGAGGGCGCAAAGCGCATTCCGCTCGGCGGCGGCCTGCGCTATTTCGGCGACGGGCATCAGATCTCCAAGAAGTTCGGCGACCGCCGCTTCTGGCGCCTGCCGGTGATGGATGGGGAGTTCGTCTGCGAGGACAGCGTCGCCGTCGCGAAGGGAATCGGCGGCGGCAATTTCCTGATCCTGGCCGCCAGCCACCGCCAATGCCTTGCAGCGGCGGAAGCGGCAGTGGCGGCGATCCGGCCGCTGCCCGGCATCATCCTGCCCTTCCCCGGCGGGGTGGTGCGCTCGGGCTCCAAGGTAGGGTCGAAATACAAGGCGCTGATCGCCTCCACCAACACGCGCTTCTGCCCGACCCTGCGGGCGGTCGAACCCGAGACGCTGCTTTCCCCCGATGTCGAGGCGGTGCTGGAACTGGTGCTGGACGGCACCGACGAGACCGCCATCCGTGCCGGCATGCGGGCCGGCATCGCCGCAGCCGTTGCCGGCGGGACGGCGGCCGGCGTGCTGGCGATCACCGCAGGGAATTACGGCGGCAAGCTGGGCCCGCATCACTTCCATCTGCACGAGGTGATGGCATGAGCGGCCTGTCCCTGACCTACCGCGGAGACGCCGGCAATACAGTCGACATGTCCGCGCTGCTGCCGGAACGGCTTGCCGGCCTGACGGCGGAGGAGGTTGTCGGACTGCCGCTGCCTTGCGGTGGCGGGTCGGCCCGGCTCGGCGACCTGTTCGATCTGTCGGCCGGCGATGCGGCGGAGGGGCTGCTGATCCGGCCGGGCGCCGCCATCCTGCATCGGGTCGGCGCCGGCATGACGATGGGCCGCATCCTGGTCGCGGGCGACGCCGGCAACCATGCGGGCGCGGGCATGTCCGGCGGCCTGCTACGCATCGAGGGCACGGCCGGCGACAGCCTGGGCGGCGTCCTGCCCGGACTGCCCCTGGGGATGCGCGGCGGGCTGATCAGCGTCGGCGGCGATGCCGGGGACCGGACGGGCGAGCGGATGAGGCGCGGGATCGTCGTCGTCGACGGCCGGGCCGGCGCCTATGCCGCCGCCTTCATGGTCGCAGGCACCCTCGCCATCGGGGGAGGCTGCGGTCCGCATCCGGGCTTCGGCATGCGGCGCGGCACCCTGCTGCTGGGACGGCCGGCGAGTGCGGCGCCCGATGGCTTCGCCGACGGCGGCACGCGGGACTGGCTGTTCCTGCACCTGCTGCGCCGTGCGCTGGAGGGCACCGGAAGCTGGTTCGAGCGCGCGGGCACCACCCGCGCCCATCGCTTCATCGGCGATCTTGCGGAAGGAGGGAGAGGTGAGATTCTGGCCGCTGTCTAGGCGACGCACCGACTTATCGACTGCCGTGAAACGAAGGCGGCTGATCGCCGCCCTGCCGCTTGCCGGGCTCCTGATCGCCGCGCCGGCAGCGGCGGCATTGGCCCAGGATGCCGGCGGGCAGGCCGTTTTGATCGGCTACCTCACCCGGCACGAGGACCCGCGCACGCCGGCCAGCTTCCTCGAACCGGTGGCGACCGACGAGGGTCTCCAGGGCGCCCGTCTGGCCCTGGCCGACAACAACTCCACCGGCATGTTCCTGAACCAGAGCTTCCGGCTGGTGGAGCAGGTCCTGCCCCCCGACGGCGACATCGCCGCCGGGCTGAAGGCGCTGGCGGACGAAGGCGTGCGCTTCGTCGTCGCCGATCTGCCGGGCGATGCGCTGCTCACCGTCGCCGACCGGCCGGAAGCCCGGTCGATGCTGCTGTTCAACGCCCGCGCCCCCGACGATGCGCTGCGCAACGAGCAGTGCCGGGCCAACATCCTGCACACCGCCGCCAGCCGGCGCATGCTGGCCGACGCGCTGGCGCAGTATCTCGCCTGGAAGAAATGGTCGGGCTGGAGCCTGCTGATCGGCCGCGACCCCGGTGACGCGCTCTATGCCGACGCAGTGCGCCGCGCCGCCAAGCGCTTCGGCGGCCGGATCGTCGCCGAGAAGAGCTGGACCTTCGACACCGGCAACCGCCGAACCGACACCGGCGTCACCACCATCCAGTCCGACATCCCGCTCGCCACCCAGGGACCGGACTACGACGTGCTGGTCGTCGCCGACGAGGCGGGGAATTTCGGCGATTACCTTGACGGCCGCACCTGGCATCCCCGCCCGGTGGCCGGCACCCAGGGCCTGATCGCCACCGCCTGGTCGCGGGTGAACGAGCAGTGGGGCGGCACCCAGCTGCAAAGCCGGTTCGAGAAGCTCGCCGACCGCTGGATGCTTCCGCGCGACTACGCCGCCTGGCTGGCGGTGCGCAGCGTGGGCGAGGCGGCGACCCGCACCGGCGCCACCGGCTTCGACGACCTCGTTGCCTATCTGCACAGCCCCGATTTCGAATTGGCCGGCTTCAAGGGCGAAGCCCTGTCCTTCCGCAAATGGGACGGCCAGATGCGCCAGCCCATCCTGATCGCCGGCCCGCGCATGCTGGTCTCGGTGTCGCCCCAGGAAGGGTTCCTGCACCCCGTGACGCCCCTCGATACGCTCGGCGACGACGCGCCGGAAAGCAAATGCCGTTTCAACCGTTGAAGAGGCGGACCACCCCATGCGTTCCTTACTGTGCACCATGCTGTTCCTCGCCGCACCGGCCCTGATTGCGGAACCGGTCTTGGCCGAAACCATTTTCGTGTCCAACGAGAAGGACAACCAGATCGCCGTGGTCGACGGCGACAGCCTGCAGATCACCAACAAGATCAAGGTCGGCCGCCGGCCGCGCGGGATCACGCTCAGCGGCGACGGGACGCAGCTCTATGTCTGCGCCGGCGACGACAACCGCGTCGATGTGGTGGACATCGCCAGCGGCAAGGTGGTCCATTCCCTGCCCTCCGGCCCCGATCCGGAGCTGTTCGTCCTCTCCCCCGACGGCAACCGGCTGTATGTCGCCAACGAGGACGACAACATGGTGACCATCATCGACATCCCCAGCCGCAAGGCGGTCGGCAACATCCAGGTCGGGGTGGAGCCGGAGGGAATGGGCATCAGCCCCGACGGCAAGATCCTGGTCAACACGTCCGAAACCACCAACATGGCGCATTTCATCGACACCGAGAAACGCGCCGTCGTCGGCAACGTGCTGGTCGACAGCCGGCCGCGCGTCGCACGCTTCAGCGACGACGGCAAGCATGTCTGGGTGTCCAGCGAAATCGGCGGCACGGTCAGCGTCATCGACGCAGCCACCCGCAAGGTGGTGAAGAAGATCCGCTTCGAGGTCACCGGCGTCCGGCGCGAGGCGATACAGGCGGTCGGCATCCAGATGACCCGCGACGGCAAGCGTGCCTTCGTGGCGCTCGGCCCCGCCAACCGGATCGCCGAGATCGACACCGAGAGCTTCGAGGTGAAGCGGTACTTCCTGGTCGGCCAGCGTGTCTGGAACCTCGCCTTCTCTCCCGACGAAAAGCGGCTCTACACCACCAACGGCATCAGCAACGACCTGTCGGTGATCGATCTGGAGCGCAACAAGGTCATCAAGAGCATTGCCGTCGGCGGCGCACCCTGGGGGGTCGTGGTCAAGCCGTGATGGGCAGGTGACGACATCGCGGAACCCGCGACCGCAGCGCCCGGTTGAGGGGAAGGCCGGGTGCGGCGGCGGCTGTCGGCGACGGCCCGGCCCTAGGGAGGTGTAATCATGACAATGAAGCTCTCCAATGGCCCGGTCCGTGCCCTGGCCTGTGCAGCCGTGGTCGGTGCCGGCATCCTCGGCGTGGCGGCCATGGCCCCGTCGGCCTCGGCCCAATCCACCACCGGCACCACTACCCAGAACGCCCCGGCGGCGACCAGCGGACAACTGCCGTCGGACTCCCTGCCCGGTCAGCGCCAGGGCGCCATCGGCGGCACTCCGGTGCCTCAGGGCAGTTCCGGCACGTCAAGCGGCACTGCCGGCGGAGCTGCCGGTGGTTCTACCAGCGGTTCTACCACCGGCTCGACCACCGGAGGCGGCAGCGCGGCGCCGACAGGTCAGCTGCCGGACACCTCGCTGCAGCAGCAGCGGCAGGGCACCATCGGTGGTGACCCGGTGACCCAGGGCGGGTCGGGCGGAACGGCCGGATCGACCGGCAAGCAAGGACAGCAGTGACGCCATCCCGCGGACCGATCGCAGCCGCCGCAAAGATGGGGTAACAACCACCAAACGGTCATGCCTTCCCAGCCGATACTGGTGCGGCACGAAGACGGCGGCTGCGATTTCAAGGTACTCCGGAACCCTTTTGTGAGTTTGTTGTACAAACAAACAAACTGGCATAATGCCCACCGTGACCGACGCCGGAACTCTCAGACAATCCAGACGCCGCGTTACCGGCGACCCGACTGGATCGAGCTGACCGGCGTGACCGCATGACTGCGGCGGTCCTCCAATGATTTTCAAAAACATGGGAGAAAACGGCGATGGGCATGTGGCAGGGGTCATCCCCGAAAATCAATCGCGTGCTGGTGGGTGAGTCGCTGGTCGGCGACGGGAACGAGGTGGCCCACATCGACCTGATCATGGGGCCGCGCGGCAGTGCCGCGGAGACCGCCTTCTGCAACGCGCTGACCAACAACAAGGACGGTTTCACCAGCCTGCTGGCGGTCATCGCCCCAAATCTTCAGTGCAAGCCCTCTACCATCCTGTTCAACAAGGTCACGATCAAGGGCGCGGAACAGGCGGTCCAGATGTTCGGCCCGGCCCAGCACGGTGTGGCCAAGGCGGTCGCCGACTGCGTGGCCGAGGGCACCATTCCGCAGGACGAGATCGACAACATCTTCATCTGCGTCGGCGTCTTCATCCATTGGGAGGCGAAGGACAACGCCAAGATCCAGGATTACAACTACCGCGCCACCAAGGAAGCCATCGAACGCGCGGTATCCGGCTATCCCACCGCCAAGGATCTGATGAACCAGAAGGACGTCGCGAAGCATCCGTTCGCCGCCTGATTTTCACCAGGGACCGTTCATTGCGAAAGCCCCTCTCCCCTCGTGGAGAGGGGTTGGGGCGAGGGGGAAAAGGCAACCTCCGCAGGCTTCGGCCGTTGAGCCGAGCAGCGGACAGAGGACCGAAAACCTTCCGCCATCGCAGCCATTCCGCTGTTGCCCATCCACGGCGATACGAGGTTGGGCACAAACATCGGATCGTTGAACGCATTTGAATAAATCATTAGGTTGATGCAATGTTACACCAACTCAGCGCTTAACGACTTGATTTATTCCAGTTCTAAACAAGTTTTCCTGCTCATCTCACCCTGCATCGCACAAAGAACTAGCCATAATTCTCTGATCACTACCCGTTCGGGTGATGGTCGCGCCGGGCCATCAACGGTACCATTTCCTAATGGGCATCAAGGCAATCATGCCGGTTCGCCCATTGCAGCGGAGGAAACGGACATGAAAACTTGGCGCAAACCGAAGACCGCCGAAATCCGGGTCGGCACGGAAATCAACGCCTACGCCTGCGCCGGCCTGTAACCGGCACGGGACGTTCCCACTCGAAAAGAAACGTTCACTTCGGCCACTCAGGCCGGCCGCGGCTCGAAATGGGCGAAGAACTGCCCGGTGCCGTCCGGCGCGCTGGCGTCGTAATGCAGCGCGCAGAGCCGCAGCCGGCCGGCATCGCCCAGTTCCGGCCCGGCCAGCATGCTGTGGAAGCTCTCGCCGCCGAGCAATCGATGGGCGGTGGTCAGATACAGGCGCGACAGCCTGCGGTCTCGCAGCATGGTGTCGAGCATCCGCGGACCCGTCAGCAGATAAATGCTGCGCAGCCCCTGCCGGCCGAGTGCATCGGCCAGCGGCCCTCCTTCCACCGACGCACCCGATCCGACGGCCAGCACCTCAAAGCCGGCGGCGCGCCACTGCGCGATGCGCTCGGCCGGCGCCGCCGCCCCGGTGGCGATGAGTACGCGTTGACCGTGGCGGGCCGGTGAGTCCGGCATCGGGAAATCCAGGCTGGCGCTGGCGATGACCAGGGCCGGCTGTGGCGCCAGGCCGTTGTCGGCGCGCCACCGCGCGAGATCCCGCGTCGCATCCTGCGTCCCCACCTGCAGCACATTGTCCAGCCGGGCGGCCGCCAGATCGCGCAGATACCCGCCATGGGTGACCATGCAGTCCGCCTGCGCCTGGAGTTCCAGGAACAGCCGGAAATCGTTGCCGCTGACCAGCCCGGCGGGCAGGCGGCTTTCGTCGGTCATAGGGTCGCGCAGGGCGATGCGCCCGTCCAGGCTGGCGACGAAGCTGGCATAGACGAAGGGTGCCCCGACACTCCCCCGCTCGTGCAGGCGGTGGGCGAGATAGGCGCCGTCAAGCGCTATCTCCTCCGGCGGGCCGGGAAACAGCCGCAGCATGCGGGCGGTCATCGGGGCCCTCGCGGTGCGGCTGCCTCGACGCGGGCGAGGAAATCCGCCGCCAGCGCGTCGGCGATGTCGGCGTCGCTGACCGTCTGAATCCCCTGCCATGCGGGCATCGAGTTCACCTCCAGCACCAGCCACCGCCCGTCATCATGAGGGGCGGAAATCAGATCGACCCCGGCATAGTCGGCCCCCACCGCCGCCGCAGCGCGCACCGCCAGTTCGCCCACCGAACCCTCCGGCGCCAGGGCTTCACAGCGCCCACCCTGATGGACATTCGTGATCCAGCTGCGGCCATGGCGGATCATCGCCGCCACCGCGCGCCCTCCCACAACGAAGACCCGGCAGTCGCGCCACTCGCCGTCGCGGCGCGGCGGAACGAAGGGCTGCAGGTAATAAACGCCAGCCACGGCCTCGGACTCCGGCACGTCGTCCGGCTGCGGCAGGCGGCGCAGGCCGCGGCCCTGGGCGCCGAACAGCGGCTTCAGCACGCAATCCGGCCAAGCCTCCACCACCGCGCGGGCCGTCGCGGCATCCTGCACGGCGACGGCGGGCGGCGTCGGCAGTCCGGCCTGGGCCAGCAGGAAGCTGGTGGTGCTCTTGTCCACGCAACGCTCGATGGCGCGGGCAGTGTTGTAGACGGGCACCCCCAGCCGGTCGAGCGCGTGAAGCACCCCCAGCCGCAGCGTCACCTGTTCGAAGCTGCCCTGCCCGACCACCCGCACGAAGGCCCCCGCCGGCAGCGCATCGCCGAATCCGGGCAGCAGCAGCCCCGTCGCCGTCCGCCCGACGGCGAAACCGCAGGCGCTCAGGGGCACGCGGCGGCATTCGACGCCGCGGCGCGTCATTGCCTGTTCGAGCCGCGCGGCATGCCAGTCGGCACCATCGGTGAACAGGGCGACCACGCCGCTCATGCCGCCTCCGCCAGGGCATGCCGCCCGAACAGTTCCCGCGCGCGCTGGCCGGCAAGGCGACGAGCCTCCACCGGATCGGCAGCGTCCGCCAGGACGGTGCAGAGCGGCGCACCCGCCGGGATATGGGCCGGTGTGCAAGGACGGTCGGCGGTCCAATCCGGCCAGCGCATGCGGCTGTCCAGCAGAACAGGCGTCCGCGCATAGACGACCATGGCGGCGCGGCAGCCGGCAAGCGGCGGCAGAGCCTGCGGCAGGTCCCCGGCACAGGCGGCCATGTGCAGGCCCAGCAGGCCCGGCATTGGCGGACGGTCGAACAGGTCCAGCGTCGCCCCCGGCCGCGGGTTGATCTCCAGCAGGCACCAGCCCTCCGGTCCGGCCAGGAAATCGGCGCTGTTGAGCCCGACCAACCCGACCTCCGCAGCGATGCGCGAGACGGCGGCGATCATGGACGCGGCAACTCCTTCGCGCATCGGCGGCACCAGCAGCGGGCCGACCGCACCGCCATAGCGAAAGGGCTGGCGGGGCGCGGGAGCCGCCCATTGCCGGCTGAACCCGACCGGCAGCACGCGCCGGCCATCGGCCAGGAACAGCAGGGACACCGGACGCCCCGCCACGCGGCGCTGGAGGTAATGTCCGGCCGGCACGCGCCGCCCCGCCGGCCGGATGTGGCCGCCGCCGCTGGCACCGGCGCCCTTCATCAGCCATCCCCCGCGGTCATCCGGCAGCGACGTGGCGATCTCCGGATGCGGAATGCCGAGGCGGCCGAGCAGGGCGCCGAAGGCAAACGGGTCCTTCAGCCTTTCCACCGTGCCCGCGGCGTTGCCGAGGACCGGCCGGTCGCGCTCCAGCGCCGCCAGCAGCTCCGGCCTGTCCTCGAACCCGGCGCCATAGACCAGCGGCACCCCGCGCAGATCGGGCGCCGCCAGGGCGCGCCGCAGCGCCGGGCCGGGAAGGCGCAGCCGCCTCGACGGCAGGGTAAGGCAGCGGTCGGCCATGGCTGCGGTGTCCGCGTCGGCGAACAGGTCGAGCGCCGTGACGCCCAGCCCGCTGCGGCGTCCGCTGGCCGTCAGTGCCCGCGCCGACAGCGCCACCACCAGGACATCACTCTTCGGGAGTATGGTCGGGGTCAAGCTCACGTCCCGGCGCGAAAGCGCCTTGAACATTCATCCGCAATCCCAACAATCATGCGGCAAAGCCATCTTTGCAATCACCCTTCCGAACAACGGCGCGTGCCGCCCATCCGGCGCCCATCCGGGTGAAGACGGGGGTGCGGCCCGTGGAAAGACAGTTGGGGAAGACAGTTGGGGAAGACAGTTGGGGAAGACAGGATGTTCGAGGCCGTGGTGCTTCCGGAGTCTCCGTCGATTTCCGCAATTCACGAATCCGCCGCCCCGTCCGTGGCCGCTCTGGCCGTGGAGGATCTCAGCCACAGCTTCGGCAAGCGCGTCGCGCTGGATCATGTCTCCTTCACCGTGCCGCCGGCCGGCTTCACGATGCTGCTGGGTCTGAACGGCGCGGGTAAGACCACGCTGTTCTCGCTGATCACCCGGCTCTACTCCAGCCGCAGCGGCGACATCCGCATCTTCGGCTTCGACCTGCGGCGCCAGCCGACCCGCGCGCTGGAGCGCATCGGCGTCGTGTTCCAGCAGCCGACGCTCGACCTCGACCTCACGGTCCTGCAGAACCTGCGCTATCACGGCGGCCTGCACGGCATGCGGCCATCGGACTGCGAAGCCCGCGCGCGGGAGGAATTGGCCCGCATCGGCCTGTCCGACCGCGCCGACGACAAGGTCCGCGCCCTGTCCGGCGGGCAGCGCCGCCGGGTGGAGATCGCCCGCGCCCTGCTGCACCGCCCGAACCTGCTGCTTCTCGACGAACCGACCGTCGGGCTCGACGTGGACTCGCGCCGCCACATCCTTGCCCATGTCCGCTCGCTCTGCCGCGAACAGGACCTCGCCGTGCTGTGGGCCACTCATCTGATGGACGAGGCGGCGGAAGAGGACTCCGTCGTCGTGCTGCACCAGGGCCGCCTGCGCGCCTCCGGCAGCGTCCGCGCGGTCTGCGCCGGAACCGGCACGTCCGCCCTGCCCGCCGCCTTCGCCGCCCTGACGGCGGGGGAGCGCCGGCCATGAGCGCCGCCACCTACTGGTACTGTCTGCGCAGCATCATCGTGCGCGAGGGACTGCGTTTCCTGCACCAGCGCGAGCGCTTCTTCGCGGCGCTGGTCCGGCCGCTGGTCTGGCTGGCGATCTTCGCAGTCGGCTTCCGCGCCGTGCTGGGCGTGTCGATCATCCCGCCCTACGAGACCTACATCCTCTACGACGAATATGTCGTGCCCGGCTTGGTTGCGATGATCCAGCTGTTCAACGGCATGCAGAACTCCCTGTCGATGGTCTACGACCGCGAGATGGGCAGCATGCGGACGCTGCTGGTCAGCCCGCTGCCGCGCTGGTACCTGCTGGTCGCCAAGCTGCTGGCCGGTGTCGCGGTGTCGATCGCGCAGGTCTATGTCTTCCTCGGCATCGCTTGGCTTTGGGGGGTGGAGCCGCCGCCGCTGGGCTATCTCGCCGTCCTGCCGGCGCTGGTGCTGAGCGGCCTGATGCTGGGGGCGTTGGGCCTGCTCCTGTCGTCCTTCGTCAAGCAGCTGGAGAATTTCGCCGGGGTGATGAACTTCGTCATCTTCCCGATGTTCTTCGCGTCCTCCGCCCTCTACCCGCTCTGGCGCATCCGGGAAGGCAGCCCGGCCCTGTACCTGATCGCCGCCTACAACCCCTTCACCCAGGCGGTGGAGTTGATCCGCTTCAGCCTGTATCTCCGAGTCGACGTCACGGCCCTGCTGTGGGTGGCCGGCTGCCTCGCGCTGTTCCTCGGCGCTGCGGTGCTGGCCTACGATCCCGGCCGCGGATTCTGGGCGAGACGGGGCGGACCGGCGGAACAGGCCTGATCGCGCAAGCGCCAACTCGACCATGTACAACGTTCGAATTACCGCTTTGGGCTCCATCTACCCACTATTTCGCTTCGTTCAAAAACTTTCGAACGGCGGCGGAAAATAATCTTCACAGACTATCTTTATTTGATCAGACTGACTGTCAGCATCACCAACATAATGCGGGGCAGTTTAGAACCCCGCCAAGGGCCGTGCTCCGGCACTTGATACCGGCACGCCTGGATGCCGGAAACATTGTGATTCGGAACTCTGGGTGCGGATGCACCCCTGACCCCGCCTGATCGACATCACGCGCCAACGATGGAGGGAGACCGCCCTCTCAAAAGACCGCTCCACCGACACCGCCGCCTGTCGCCGCACAGTCCCTGGGACCACGGACCACCCCTAAAAAAACGGGAGGAAACAGATGAACCCCTTCGTGCGCTGTCTGCTCGTCACCGCCGCGATCCAGGCGGCCACCGCCACGGTCGCCTATGCCAACGAAGACACCCTGAAGAATCAGAAGGATCCGGCCAACTGGGCGATGCAGCTCGGCAATTATGCCGGCCAGCGCTACAGCACGCTCGACCAGATCACCCGTGAGAACGTGAAGAACCTCAGGCCGGTCTGGCAGTTCTCCACCGGCGTGCTGCGCGGCCACGAGGGCGGCCCCGTGGTGGTCGGCGACACGATGTACATATCGACGCCCTTCCCCAACATCGTCTATGCGCTGGACCTGAACGACAACGGCCGCATCAAGTGGAAGTACGAGCCCAAGCAGGACTCCGCCGTCATCCCCGTGATGTGCTGCGACACCGTCACCCGCGGCGTCGCGGTGGCCGGCAACAAGGTCTTCCTGGGTCAGGCCGACAACACGCTGGTGGCGCTTGATGCGCAGACCGGCAAGATGCTGTGGTCGGCCAAGAACGGCGACGCCAGCAAGGGCGAGACGCTGACCGCCTCACCTCTGGTCGTCAAGGACAAGGTCTATGTCGGCATCAGCGGCGGCGAGTTCGGCGTCCGCGGCCATCTGACGGCCTACGACATCAACTCGGGCAAGATGGTGTGGCGGGCCTATTCGACCGGTCCCGACAAGGACGTGATGATCGACCCGCAGAAGACGCTGATGATGGGCAAGCCGATCGGCGAGCCCGACCTCGGCATCAAGACATGGCCGGCCGACCAGTGGAAGATCGGCGGCGGCACCACCTGGGGCTGGTACACCTACGATCCCGACCTGAACCTGATCTATTACGGCACCGGCAACCCCGGCACCTGGAATCCGGCGCAGCGGGCCGTCAACAAGGACCGGGCCAAGAGCGACAACAAATGGTCGATGACCATCTTCGCCCGCGATGCCGACACCGGACAGGCGAAGTGGGTGTTCCAGAAGACGCCGTTCGACGAGTGGGACTTTGACGGCGTGAACGAGAACATCCTGGCCGACATCAACATCGGCGGCCAGCAGCGCAAGGTCCTGGTCAACATGGACCGCAACGGCTTCGGCTACACGCTCGACCGCAACACCGGCGAGCTTCTCGTGGCGAAGAAGTTCGATCCGACCGTCAACTGGGCGACCGAGATCGACATGACGACCGGCCGGCCCAAGGTCGTCGACAAGTACAGCACCTTCGCCCAGGGCGAGGACACCAACACCACCGGCGTCTGCCCGGCGGCGCTGGGATCGAAGGACCAGCAGCCGGCCTCCTACTCGCCGGACAGCGGCCTGCTCTATGTGCCGACGAACCACATCTGCATGGATTACGAGCCGTTCAAGGTGGAGTATTCGGCCGGCCAGCCCTATGTCGGCGCGACGCTCAGCATGTATCCGGCTCCGAACTCCCACGGCGGCATGGGCAACTTCATCGCCTGGGATCCGGCAGCCGGCAAAGTCGTCTGGTCGAAGCCGGAACGCTTCGCGGTGTGGAGCGGCGCCCTGACGACCAAGGGCGGCATCGGCTTCTACGGCACGCTGGAAGGCTATCTGAAGGCCTTCGACCTGCGTGACGGCAAGGAGCTCTACAACTTCAAGACGTCGTCCGGCATCATCGGCAACGTCAACACCTACACGCACAAGGGCAAGCAGTACATCGCCGTGCTGTCGGGTGTCGGCGGCTGGGCCGGCATCGGGCTGGCCGCCGGGCTGACCGGCGAACAGGAAGGCCTTGGCGCCGTCGGCGCGCACAAGTCGCTGGGGGAATACACCCAGCTTGGCGGCACGCTGACCGTCTTCGCCCTCCCGGACAACCAATAAGCGGCAAAGCTTGGCGCCGTCCCGGAAAGGGGCCGGCGCCAAGCCCTTTTTTCCAAGCTGATGGCAAGACACGAACAAAGGCAGTGGGGAGAGACAGTGAGATGCCCAAATACCTGATCGGGCTGTGCGCCGCTGTTGGGTTCACCGCGACGGTGACCCTCGGCAGCGCGTTCGGCCAGCAGGATGCCGCACAAAAGCCGACGCAAAACCAGCCGACGCAAAACCAAACGGCTCAGACACCATCGAGCGGAAGCGCACCGCAGGAAGCGAAGATCGCCGAGCCCGAGGAACTGGTGAACGACGAAGGGGTACCGCTCTACGCCGTGCGGGACGGCAAGGTGGACCAGGGCACCTACAACGGCTATCGGCGCTATGCCTCGTCCTGCCATGTGTGCCACGGGCCGGACGGGCTTGGATCGTCCTTCGCCCCGGCCTTGACCGACTCGCTGAAGCGAATGGACTACTGGCAGTTCACCGACGTGGTCACCAACGGCCGCACCAACATGGGGGCCACCGGCGACCGGGTGATGCCCACCTTCGGCACCGATCCGAACGTGATGTCGAATCTCGCCGACATCTACCGGTATCTGAAGGCCCGCTCCGACGACAAGGTCGGCCGCGGCCGGCCCGAACGGATCAAGTCGGCATCGTGAGTCCCGCATGATCCGCCGGCCCGCCCTTTCCTTGATGCTGGCCGCCGTGCTCTGTGCGGCGGCCCTCCCCGTCCGCTCGGCCTTTGCTGCCGAAGGCATTCCGACGGAGGTGCTGCGCGTCTGCGCCGATGGCAACCTGCTGCCCTTCTCCAACGACCGGCAGGAGGGGTTCGAGAACCGCATCGCCAAACTGATCGCCGACGAGCTGAAGGTGCCGCTGGTCTTCACCTGGTGGCCGCAGACCATCGGCTTCGTCCGCAATACGTTGCGCACCCGGCAATGTGATCTGGTGATGGGGACGGCAGTCGGCGAAGAGCTGATGCAGAACACCAACCCCTATTACCGGTCCACCTACGCGCTGGTCTACCGCAAGGATTCCGGGATTACGGCCAAGACGCTGGCCGATCCGTCGCTGCAGGGCGCGCGCATCGGCGTCGTCGCCCGCACGCCGCCGTCCGCGGTGATGCTGCGCCACGGGCTGACCAACCTGGAGCCCTACCAGCTCGACACCGACACGCGCGCCCACCACCCGGCCCAGCAGGCGGTGGAGGATGTCGCGGCGGCCCGCACCGACGCCGCCATCGTCTGGGGTCCCATCGCCGGCTTCTTCGCCGCCCGGCAATCCGTGCCGCTGACGGTCGTGCCGCTGAAGGACGAACCGGGCGCTTCACCCTTCCAATACATGATCTCAATGGGCATCCGCCCGGACGAGCCGGACTGGCGCCACTGGCTGAACGACTTCATCGTCCGCCGCCAGGGCGACATCGACCGCATCCTTGCCGAGTACCATGTCCCGCTCGCCAATGGCGACGGGTCGATCCGGGCGACGTCCGCCAAGGCGGAAGTGTCCGAACCGGACGGCTATCGCATGGCCGACTACCGGTCTCCGACGCCGCCCTCCCTGCGCGGTGCCGAGACGGTGGGGCCGGAGGAGGTCGAGCGACTGGCCAAGGCCGGCGCCGTCCTGGTCGATGTCCTGCCGACGCCCCCGAAGCCCGAAGGGCTGGCGGCGGGAAGCCGTTGGGTCCCGCCGCCGCATCGCAGCCTGCCGGGAGCCCACTGGCTGCCGAATGTCGGCTACGGCGCCCCTTCCGCCGATCAGGAGGCCTATTTCCGCACCAGCCTGGAGGCGCTGACCGCGGGCGACCGCAAGCGTCCGCTGGTGGTGTTCTGCCAGCCGGATTGCTGGATGAGCTGGAATGCCGCCAAACGGGCGGTGGCGCTCGGGTATCAGGCGGTCAAATGGTACCCGGCCGGCACCGATGGCTGGACGGCCGCAGGCCGCGAGCTCGTCACGGTCGAGCCTGAACCGGGGCTGGAGAAACGGCCCGAACCCAAGATGGCGAACTGAGTGCCGGCCTCAGGACAGAAGCGCCGACAGCATGCGCGCGATCTGGCCGAGCCGCTGTTCGATGCGGGCCGGCTGCTCGCAAACCGCGTTCTGCGCCCGGCGGCGGTCGTCGAGGATGCGGCGGTCCCAGGCGATGGCAGCCTTGATCTCCTGCGCGCGGGCCGCATCCGCCGACGCGGCGTCGAGGTCGCGCAGGGCGGCGGCGATGCGCTCGCGCATGGCCCGCTGATGCTGGGCATAGCGCTCTATGGACGCGATGGCGGCGGTGCGCTGGCGGTCAAGCGTCTGGAAGGTGCCGGCGAAGACCAGCGCGAGCTTGCGGTCATGCTCCTGCTCCGCCCCCTTCTGCACCGGACCGGCCAGCGCGCTGGCTTCCGGTTCGAGGCTGGCGGGATCGATGCTGCCGTCGGCCGCACGCCTGACCAGGGTGGCGATGGCCGCATCGCGCTGCCACTCGTCCCCCAGCCCGTCGATGGACGGGCCGTCCCACACCGAAGCCGGCGACAGGGCCGGCACCAGAACCTGCGGGCAGGGCCAGTCGGGATTCTTCGGATCGGAAGAAGCCGGTTGGGCTGCCGCAAGGGCGGGCAGGCCTGCGATCAGTGCCGCGGCCACAGCCACAGCCGAGATGGAAGAAAATCGATGCATGCCGAGAATGATGGCAATACCAACGATCCGGTGCAATCGGAACCGCTGCGCAAAAGGGGAAGCCCGATGGATCATGCGGGGAGGAGGATCGGAGCCGCTATGATCACAGGGCTCGTCCTCGGCCTGGCACTGGGTTTCACGGGCGCCGGAACCGCCTCGGCGCGGACGCTGGTGCTCGATCTGGAGCTTGAGGACAGCAGCGGCGAACCCCAGTCGGCCGAGCATGCGGAGCGTCTGAAACGGGTCAGCGCGGAACTGCGCCGGGCGCTGGACGCCAAGGGTTATGAGGTGATCGACGACGCCGCCACGGCAGGGCTGGTGCCGCCGGGGACGCAGATCCGGACCTGCAACGGCTGCGAGACCGACATCGCGCGTGCCGCCGGCGCCGATCTGGTCGTGTTCGGCGTGGTCCGCAAGATCAGCAGCCTGATCCTGTGGATCGCCGTGGTGGTGGAGGATGTCGGCACCGGCCGCGCGGTGACGACGGCGCGCGGCGACATCCGCGGCGACAATGCCGCCGCCTGGTCGCGCGGCGTCGCCTGGCTGGTCGAACACCGGCTGGCGGAACATGCACCGGCCAAACGGTGAGTTGGGCGGCTCCGAGAAGGACAGGCGGCGGGGAGGACCCAGAAGATGCCGGATGATTCACAGAGCGGCTACCTCACCATCATGAACGTCCTGCGGCCGCCGCCCGCCAGCGCCGTCATGCGCCGCTACGACCTCGTGCTGAGCGACTATGTCGGGGAGTTCCGCATCGGCGTCTGGGACCATGAGAAGACCCGCACCCAGCGCGTGCGCGTCAGCCTGACCGTCACGGTCGAGGTGCCGAACCGCCCCTTCGTCGACGATCTCGACGCCGTCCTCTCTTACGAGTACCTGATCCAGGGCGTCGAAGCCTTCACCCGCAGCCCGCACATCCAGCTGCTGGAGGTTCTCGCCGAAAAGCTGCTTGCCCTTTGCCTGTCGCCGCCGGAGGCGGTCTTCGCCCGGGTCCAGGTGGAGAAGCTGGAGATCGTCCCGCAGGCGGCCGGCGTCGGCGTGGTGCTGACCGGCGCGCGGGAGCAGCCTCGATGAGCGGGACTTGGCCTGCCACTTGGGTCGTCAAGCTGGGCGGCAGCCTGTGGAGCGGCCCTGCCCTGCGCCCCTGGCTCGCCGCGCTGGCGGCGGAGCGGACGCGGCGCATCGTCATCGTTCCCGGCGGCGGTCCCTTCGCCGATGCGGTCCGCGATGCGCAGCCGGTGCTGGGCTATGGCGCATCCGCGGCGCACCGGATGGCGATCCTGGGCATGGAGCAATATGGGCTGGCGCTGCTAGACCTCGAACCGCGGCTGCAGCCGGCGCGGACCATGGCCGATTTGGCGGACGCGCAGGGAACGGCGGTATGGCTGCCGACGATGCTGGCAGACGAGGCCGATGTGGAGGAGAGTTGGGACGTCACCTCCGACACGCTGGCGGCATGGCTCGCCGAGCGGCTGGAAGCGGAGCGGATGGTACTGGTGAAATCGGCACCGGTGCCGCCTGGGACGGCGAATGCGCGGGCGCTGGCACGGGCCGGCGTGATCGACCCGGTCCTGCCCGGCCGCATGGAGCGGCTGGCGGCGGAGGTCCGCTGCGTCGGCCGGGACGACCTGCCGCTGTTCCTCGCGGAACTGCACGGCGGACCGGCGGCAGGCACCCGGCTGTGGGTGGAGAGGGAACGGGAGGCGGCATGGCCCGGCACATCCTATTCCTGACCGGCTCCCTGGCTGAGAATCGCTTGCGTCAGGTTCTGGACTCGCTCGCCCCCCTGCCCTTCGAGACGACCATCGTCAATCTCGGCGTCAAGGTCGCGGCACTCGCCACCACCGAGATCGTGCTGCGACGGCTGGACTCCGCGCGCGGTGCCGACCTGATCCTGCTGCCGGGCCGGTTTCGCGGCGATCTCGACGCCTTGGCCGGCCGCTTCGGCACGAAAGTCGAGCGTGGCCCCGACGAGTTGGAGGATCTGCCCCAATACTTCCAGCGGCAGGCCCGCCCGCTCGACCTCAGCCGGTACGACACCCGCATCTTCGCCGAGATCGTGGACGCGCCGTCGCGCGACACCGCCGCCATCCTCGCCAAGGCGGCGGAGCTTCGCGCCGACGGCGCCGACGTCATCGACCTCGGCTGCCTGCCCGACACCCCCTTCCCGCATCTGGAGGAGGCGATCGGCGCGCTGCGCAACGCCGGCTTCGCCGTCAGCGTCGATTCCCTGAACGCCGACGAACTGCGCCGCGCCACCAGGGCCGGTGCCGACTATCTGCTCAGCCTGACGGAGGAGACGGTCCACCTTGTCGACGAGGGCGATGCGGTGCCGGTGCTGATCCCGACCACCCCGCCGGATCTCGATAGCCTGGGCCGCGCAGTCGACGCCATGACCCGCCGCGGACGGCGCTTCCTGGTCGATCCGATCCTGGAGCCGATCCACCATGGCTTCACCGACTCCCTGCTGCGGTACCGCACCGTGCGGGAGCGCTGGCCGGACGCCGAAATCCTGATGGGCATCGGCAACGTGACCGAGCTGACCGACGCCGACACCTCCGGCATCACCGCGGTGCTGATGGGGGTGGTGTCGGAGCTGCGGATCGGCAACGTCCTGGCGGTGCAGGTCAGCCCGCATTGCCGCCGCGCCATCCGCGAGTTCGACGCCGCACGGCGCCAGTTCTTCGCCGCCCGCACGGCGCACAGCATGCCGCGCGGTTTCGGCACCGGCCTGCTCTGCCTGCGCGACCGCCGGCCCTTCGTCCGCGGCGTCGAACAGATCGCCGAGACCGCGGCGCAGATCCGCGACCCCAATTACCGGGTGGAGGTCAGCGCGGAGGGCATCCATCTCTACAACCGCGACGGCCATCACCGCGCCACCGATCCGTTCGACCTGTTTCCAAAGCTCGATCTGGGAACCGACACCGGCCATGCCTTTTATCTGGGGGTGGAACTGGCGCGGGCGCAGATCGCGTGGCAACTCGGCAAGCGCTATGCCCAGGACAGCGAATTGCGCTGGGGCGTGGCGACGGACGAGCCGAAGGACGACCCCACCGGCTTCCACGCCGCCGGCCCGACCAAGCGAAGCAGCTGATCCATGCCCCTGATCCGCGAGACCATCATCACCACCACCGGCGCGGACGGACGGCCCCATGTGGCGCCGATGGGGGTGACGGTGGAGGCCGATGGCGACGGTGAGCGCTTCATCCTGGCCCCGTTCCGGCCGTCGCGGACGCTGGACAACCTGTTGGCCCGTCGTTGCGCCGTCGTCAACCACACCGACGACGTGCGGGTCTTCGCCGGCTGCATCAGCGGGCGGCGGCGCGACTGGCCGACCGTTGCTGCGGAGCGGATCGACGCCCCGCGCCTTGCCGATTGCCTGTCGCATGAGGAGATCGTGGTGGCCGAGGTGGAGGACGACCCGGTTCGCCCTCGCTTCCACTGCCGCAGCATCCACGCCGAGACCCATGCCCCTTTCCGCGGCCTCAACCGGGCGCAGGCGGCGGTGATCGAGGCGGCTATCCTGGTCAGCCGGCTGCACATGCTGCCCGCCGACAAGATCGAACGGGAAGTCGAGTACCTGTCCATCGCCATCGGCAAGACCGCCGGCCCGCATGAGTTGGAGGCCTGGGGCTGGCTGATGGACCGCATCGCAGCCCACCGCGCGGAGGAAGGCTCATGACCGGGTGGCTGGCCAGCGTCGCCAACACAGAGGAAATCCCCCTGATCCTGCCGGCAGGCCCCGACATCCTGGACCTGAAGGACCCCGCCGCCGGGGCGCTGGGTGCATGGGCAGTGGACGACATCGCCGCGACGGTGCGCGAACTGGCAGCATTGCCCGAACGCCCGCGCCTGAGCGCCACCATCGGCGACCATCCGATGCGGCCCGAGGCGGTGGAACCGGCAGCACGCCGGGTCGCCGGCACCGGCGTGGATTTCGTCAAGATCGGCTTTGCGCCGGATGGAGCGCCCGACCGCTGCATCGACGCGCTGGCTCCGCTCGCGGCGGAGGGGGTGCAACTGGTCGCCGTGCTCTTCGCCGATCTCTGGCCGCCGGATCCCGGCTGCCTGCCCATCGACCGGCTGGCATCCGCCGGCTTCCGCGGGGCGATGCTGGATACCGCCGGCAAGCGCCACGGGCTGCGCCATCACTGGCACGATGCGCAGCTGTCCAGCTTCGTGTGCTGCACACGGGCGCACGGCCTGCTGACCGGGCTGGCCGGGTCGCTGCGCGTTGCAGACATCCCGGTCCTCTCGACCCTGTTGCCCGATTACCTCGGCTTCCGCGGCGCGCTCTGCGGCGGAGAGCGCACCGCGGGCATCGACCCGCAGGCGGCGGCGCGGGTCGCCGCCGCCATTGCCGGTTTGCGCGGGGTTTTGCCCGGCGCTACTCCGCAGCCTCGGCCATCTCCGCCTTCTCGATCTTGATCGCGCAGTATTTGAACTCCGGGATCTTGCCGAAGGGATCGAGCTGCGGGTTGGTCAGCACATTCGCCGCCGCTTCCGCGTAGGCGAAGGGGATGAAGACCAGCCCGACCGGCATGCGGTCGTCGATGCGGGCCTTCAGCCGGATGGTGCCGCGGCGGCTCGACACCAGCATGTAGTCGCCGGTGCGCATGCCCGCACGGGTCAGGTCGTGCGGAGAGACATAGGCGACCGCCTCCGGCTCCACCGCGTCCAGCACGTTCGAGCGGCGGGTCATCGACCCGGTGTGCCAGTGCTCGAGCTGGCGGCCGGTGGTGAGCACCAGCGGATAGTCGATATCCGGCGTCTCCGCCGGGTTGATCGGCCGCGCCGGCACGAAGCGACCGCGGCCCGTCTTCGTCGGGAAGCCGTTGCCGAAGACGATGTCGTGGCCGGGCTCGTCCGGGCCGTCGACCGGATAGGTGACGGAGCCTTCGCGCTCCACCCGTTCCCAGGTGATGTTGGCGAGCGACGGCATGGCGCCGACCATCTCCGCGAACACCTCCGACACATGGGTGTAGTTCCAGTTCAGGCCGAGCCCGCGCGCCATGTCCTGGATGATCCACAAATCCTGGCGCGCCTCGCCCGGCATCGGCACCGCGGCGCGGCCCATCTGGACCTGCCGGTTGGTGTTGATGACGGTGCCGTCCTTTTCCGGCCAGGCAGAGGCAGGCAACACCACGTCGGCGTATTTCGCCGTCTCGGTCAGGAAGATGTCCTGCACCACCAGATGGTCGAGCATGGCCAGCGCCTCGCGGGCGTGGGTCACGTCGGGATCGGACATCGCCGGGTTCTCGCCCTCGATGTAGAGGCCCTTGATCCGGTTGTCATGGATGGCGTCCATGATCTCGACCACCGTCAGGCCGCGCTTGCCGTCCAGCTTGGTGCCCCAGTAATTCTCGTAGAAAGACTGGACCTCCGGATCCTCGACCGACTTGTAGTCGGGGTAGAACATCGGGATCAGGCCGGCGTCGGACGCGCCCTGGACGTTGTTCTGGCCGCGCAGCGGGTGCAGGCCGGTGCCGGGACGGCCGATCTGGCCGGTGACCAGCGACAGCGCGATCAGGCAGCGGCTGTTGTCGGTGCCGTGGATGTGCTGCGACACGCCCATGCCCCAGAAGATGATCGACGCCTTGGACCGGGCGAACAGACGCGCCACCGTGCGCAGGGTGGCGGCGGGGATGCCGCAGACCTTCTCCATCTCCTCCGGCGGGTAATCCTTGACCGTCTCGGCCAGCGCCTCGAAATCCTCGGTGTTGGCCTGGACATATTGCCGGTCGTACAGCCCCTCCGCGATGATGGTGTGGAGGATGGCGTTCAGCATCGACACGTCGCGGCCCGGCGTGAACTGCAGCATGTGCGTGGCGTGGCGCGCCATGGCGAGCCCGCGCGGGTCCATGACGATCAGCTTCGCCCCGCGCTCCGCCGCGTTCTTGAAGAAGGTCGCGGCGACGGGATGGTTCTCCGTCGGGTTGGCGCCGATGATGACGATGACCTCGGCATCCTCCGCCGCCATGAAGGGCGCCGACACCGCCCCCGACCCGACGCCCTCGATCAGCGCCGCCACCGAGGAGGCGTGGCAGAGCCGGGTGCAGTGATCGACGTTGTTGGTGCCGAAGCCGGTGCGGACCAGCTTCTGGAACAGATACGCCTCTTCGTTGGAGCCCTTGGCCGACCCGAAGCCGGCCAGCGCGTTGCCGCCGCGCTCGTCGCGGATCTTCTTCAGACCGCCCGCCGCAACCGCAAGCGCCTCGTCCCAGGTCGCTTCGCGGAAATGGGTGAAGGGGTTCATCGGATCGATGTCGACGTCGTGCTTGGAAACGCCTTGCCGGCGGATCAGCGGCACGGTCAGGCGGTCGCCGTGATGGGCGTAATCGAAGCCGAAACGGCCCTTCACGCAGAGCCGGTTCTGGTTCGACGGGCCGTCCTTGCCGTCGACGGCGACGATCTTGTTGTCCTTGATCTTGTAGGTCAGCTGGCAGCCGACGCCGCAATAGGGGCAGACGGAGTCCACTTCGCGGTCGGGCGCGTTGGTGTAGACGCCCTTCTCGTCCACCAGGGCCGCCGGCATCAGCGCACCGGTCGGGCAGGCCTGCACGCACTCGCCGCAGGCGACGCAGGTGGACTGGCCCATCGGGTCGTCGAAATCGAAGACGATCTTTTCCAGATGCCCGCGCGCCGCCATGCCGATGACGTCGTTGACCTGGACCTCGCGGCAGGCGCGGACGCACAGGTTGCAATGGATGCAGGCGTCGAGCTGGACCGCCATCGCCGGGTGCGACATGTCGTCGGTCTTGTTCGGCCGGTCCACGGTGGGGAAGCGGCTGCCGGCGATCTCGACCTTGTCGGTCCATTTCCAGAAAGTGGAGTTGGGGTCGTGCGCGGTCTCCCGCTCCGGCTGGTCGGCCAGCAGCAGTTCGAAGACCAGCTTGCGCGATGCCTTGGCCCGCTCCGACGCGGTGCGCACGGTCATGCCCGGCTTGGGCTTGCGGATGCAGGAGGCGGCGAGCACGCGCTCCCCCTCGATCTCCACCATACAGGCGCGGCAGTTGCCGTCGGGCCGGTAGCCCGGCTCCGGCCGGTGGCAGAGATGCGGGATCTCGGTGCCGAGCCGCGTGGCGACCTGCCAGATCGTCTCGCCGTTGCGCGCCTCGACCTCGGTGCCGTCCAGGGTGAAAGTGATGCCGTGGGACATGTCGGTCTCCTTACCCCTGCGATCCGGCTGCGCCTTGGGCATTGCCCTGGCGCGACACGAAGTCTTCGCGGAAATGCTTCATCACGAGCTTGATCGGGTTCATCGCCGCCTGGCCCAGGCCGCAGATCGACGCATCGCCCATCACGGTGGCGAGCGCGGTCAGCAGTTCCTCGTCCCATTCAGGCTCGCTGATCAGGCGCACGGCCTTCTCGGTGCCGACCCGGCAGGGCGTGCATTGGCCGCAGCTCTCGTCCTCGAAGAACTTCAGCAGGTTGAGCGCCACGTCCCGCATGTTGTCCTTGTCGGACAGCACGACGACGGCGGCCGAGCCGATGAAGGAGCCGTGCGGCTCCAGCGTGCCGAAATCGAGCGGGATGTCGGCCATCGACGCCGGCAGGATGCCGCCCGACGGCCCGCCCGGCAGATAGCCCTTCAGCGTGTGGCCGTCGGCCATGCCGCCGCAATACTGGTCGACCAGTTCCTGCAGGGTGATGCCGGCCGGGGCCAGCTTGACCCCCGGCTCCTTCACCCGGCCGGAGACCGAGAAGGTGCGCAGCCCCTTGCGCCCGTTCATGCCGTGGCTGGCGAACCAGGAACCGCCCTTCTCCAGGATCTCGCGGACCCAGAACACCGTCTCGATGTTGTTGATCAGGGTCGGGCGGCCGAACAGGCCGACCACCGACGGGAAGGGCGGCTTGTGCCGGGGCAGGCCGCGCTTGCCCTCGATGCTTTCCAGCATCGCCGACTCTTCGCCGCAAATGTAGGCGCCGGCGCCGCGCCGCAGGTGGATGCGGGTGTGGCGGGCCAAGCCGGCGGCCTCGACCTTCGGGATCTCGCGCAGCAGGATTTCCCGGCATTGCGGGTATTCGTCGCGCAGATAGATGTAGACGTCCGTCGCCTCGGCCGTCCAGGCGCCGATCAGCATCCCCTCCAGGAAGCGGTGCGGGTCGCGCTCCAGATGGAAGCGGTCCTTGAAGGTGCCGGGTTCGCCCTCGTCGCCGTTGATCGCCATCATGCGCGGCCCCGGCTCCGCCCGGACATAGCGCCATTTCAGGCCGGTGGGGAAGCCGGCGCCGCCCAGGCCGCGGATGCTGGAATCCTCCAGCATCTTCAGCACCTGATCGACGTCGCGCGCACCATCCAGGCATTCGGCCAGCATCTTGTAGCCGCCGCCGCGGATATACTCGTCGAAGCCGAGATAGTCGGGGATGTCCGGATGGACATGGCCGTGGGCCACGGCGTCGAGCACGCTCTCGACGGTCGCGTTCTCGTGCGGGGCATGGCCGATCGCCACGACGGGCGCGTTGTTGCAGCCGCCCATGCAGGGAGCGCGCAGGATGCGGACCTCGCGCTCGTCGACGCCCGCCTTCAGAGCCTCATGCAGCTGTTCCGCCCCGGCGAGCGCGCAGCTCAGCGAATCGCAGACGCGGATGGTGAGCTTCGGCGGCGCCGGTTCGCCGTCCATCACGATGTCGAAATGGGCGTAGAAGGACGCGACCTCGAACACCTCGACCAGCGCCAGCTTCATCTCCTTCGCCAGAGCGGCGAGGTGGCGGGCATGCAGGCAGCCGTAATGGTCCTGAAACAGGTGGAGATGCTCGATCAGCAGGTCCGCCTGACGGGAGCGGTCGCCGAGAAGCGCCCGAACCTCCTCGAGGCTGACGGGATCGACTTGGCGGCCCTTCTGCTGGTCGCGCGTCTTGCGGCGGCCGGAGCCGGGATGGATGCTGCGGGCAGGAACGCCGCCCGGCGGCTTTGCGCTGATGATCGGAGGGAATGCGGTCACGGCGTTTCTGGCCTCTGCTGGATGGTCCGCGCTTCTGGGTGTCGCGATCCGAGTTCCTGGTGTCTCGTATACCAGATGCCACGGTAACGCATCCTTTGCTGAAAGTCAGCATCCTAAATCATTATCGGTTTCCGCTGGATGGGAATGTCGGATGGGGTGAGGGGGATCCCGGCGAACGGCCTCCAACGCGTCCGGAAGGTCGGTGAAATGGTGGATCAGCCGGTCGGCCGCAAGGTCGGCCGGGTTGCCGCGCGCATAGCCATAGGACACGAGGATGCAGGCGACGCCCGCGGCACGGGCGGCGGCCACGTCGTTGGGGCCGTCGCCCACCATGACCGCACCGGCGGGCGGGCCGTTCAGCCCATCCAGCACGGCCAGCAGAGGTTCCGGCGCCGGTTTGCGCTGGGGCAGGCTGTCGCCGCCGATGATGGAGCCGAAGAACGGCAGGAGCCCCAGCTCGCCCAGCAGGTCACGGGCGATCGCCTGGGGCTTGTTGGTGCACAGGCCGATGGGATGGCCGCGGGCCGCCAGCCGCGCCAGCGTCCGCGGCACGCCGGGATAGATGCTGGCGGGGTCGGCGGGGAGGGCCGCATAGAGGTCGAGGAAGCGGGCCAGGGCGGACTCCACCTCCTCCGCCGGAAGGGACCGGCCGGCGGCGGCAAATCCACGCTCCACCAGCAGCCGGGGGCCGTCGCCGATCAGGGAGCGCAGCATGGCGTCGCCGACCGGCCGCCGGCCCCATTCACCGAGCAGGCGGTTGAGGGCGTGGCCGAGATGCGGCGCGCTGTCGATCAGCGTCCCATCCAGGTCGAAGACGACCGGTGCCGGCCTGTTCACCGTCTCCCCCGTCAGCCCGACGCCATCACCGCGGGCGACCGCCGCTCCATCGCCGCGAACTCCAGTGCCGCGGCGCGGGCGGCCATGCGCTCCAGCGGAAGCGGGGCGATCCGGTCCGCCTGCCCGGCCGCCCCGAAGGCCTCGAACCGCTCGCGGCAGAGCGCCCGGGCGGCCCTGGTCGCCTCGGCCAGGAACTTGCGCGGGTCGAACTCCTCCGCCCGCGTCATCATCGCGCGGCGCAGGCTGCCGCTCATGGCGAGGCGGATGTCGGTGTCGATGTTGACCTTGCGAACGCCGTTGCGGATGCCCTCGCGGATTTCCTCCACCGGGACGCCATAGGTCTCGCGGATGCTGCCGCCATGGGCGCGGATGATCTCCAGCCACTCCTGCGGCACGCTGGACGATCCGTGCATCACCAGATGGGTATCGGGGATGCGGTCATGGATGGCGCGGATGCGGTCGATGGCCAGCACCTCGCCATCCGGTCGGCGACTGAACTTGTAGGCGCCATGGCTGGTGCCGATGGCGATGGCGAGCGCATCCACACCCGTCCGCGCCACGAAATCCGCCGCCTGCTCCGGATCGGTCAGCAGCTGGTCGCGCGACAGCGTGCCGGCGGCGCCGGAGCCGTCCTCCTCCCCCGCCCGCCCGGTCTCCAGCGAGCCGAGGCAGCCCAGTTCGCCCTCCACCGAGACGCCGACGGCGTGCGCCTGCTCGACCACCTGCCGGGTGACGCGGATGTTGTAGTCGTAGCCGGCCGGCGTCTTCATGTCGTCCAGCAGCGAACCGTCCATCATCACGCTGGTGAAGCCGGAGCGGATCGCCTGCTGGCAGACGGCCGGGCTGGCGCCATGATCCTGATGCAGGCAGACGGGAATGTGCGGCCACATCTCCACCGCCGCCTGCACCATGTGGCGCAGAAACGGCTCGCCGGCATATTTGCGCGCCCCGGCCGAAGCCTGGAGAATCACCGGGCTGGCGCAGTCGTCCGCCGCCTGCATGATCGCCTGGATCTGTTCCATGTTGTTGATGTTGAAGGCCGGCACGCCATAGCCATGGTCGGCCGCATGGTCGAGGAGCTGTCGGAGGGAGATCAGGGCCATCGCGGGAGGTCTCCGGTTCAAATCTGGGGGGAGCAGAGGCGTCGGGCGCGTTCCGCCACCGCCTCCGCAGTGATGCCGAAATGGCGGTAGAGGTCGGCTGCAGGGGCGGATTCGCCGTAGCGGTCCAGGCCGACCACGTCGCCGTCCAGCCCGACATGGGCGCGCCAAAGCCCGGTCGCCCCGGCTTCCACCGCCAGCCGGGGAACGCCGGCCGGCAGCACGGCACGGCGCCATGCCGGGTCCTGGCGGTCGAAGACCTCGCAGCAGGGCATCGAGACGACGCGGGCGGCGATGCCCCGGCCGGCGAGCAGCCGCCGTGCCTCCATGGCGATGGCGACCTCGGACCCGGTGGCGATCAGCACCACGTCAGGGCGCTCGTCGTCGGCCAGCACATAGCCGCCGCGGGCGGCATCACGGGCGCGCTCCGCACCGGTCTGACCCGTTCCTTGGACCGGCCCCGATCCTTGGGCCGGCAAGGTCTGGCGGGACAGCAGCAGGGCGCTCGGCCCGTCCGCCCGCTCCACCGCCGCACGCCACGCGACGGCGGTTTCCAGGGCGTCGCAGGGGCGCCAGACGTCGAGGTTCGGCATCAGGCGCAGGCTGGCGGCATGCTCGACCGGCTGATGGGTGGGGCCGTCCTCGCCCAGGCCGATGCCGTCATGGGTGAAGACATGGACAACGCGCAGCCCCATCAGCGCCGACAGGCGCAGGCCGTTGCGGGAGTAGTCGGAGAAAGCCAGGAAGGTGCCGCCGAAAGGCAGGAAGCCGCCATGCAGCGCGATGCCGTTCATCACCGCGGCCATGGCGAACTCCCGCACCCCGTAATGCAGGTGGCGCCCGCCGCTCCCCCGCCAATCGGTCAGATTGGAGCCGGTGAGATCCGCCGATCCGCCCAGAAGTTCCGGCAACAAGTCGGCCAGCGCCTGGATGGCTTGCTGGGACGCCTTGCGCGACGCCATCGGCTCCGCCCGCTCCGCGACGGCGGCGATCCAGGCGTCGGCGGCCTCGGCGAAAGTCTCCGGCAGATCGCCGCGCATGCGCCGCAGGAACTCGGTTGCGAGTTGCGGGTGGGCATCGGCATAGGCATCGTAGCGGGCCTGCCAGTCGGCCTGTGCCGCCGCACCGCGCCGCCGGGCGTCCCAGCCGGCGCGCACCTCCTCCGGCAGCTCGAAGGGCGGGGAGGTCCACCCGAGCGCGGCCCTGGTCGCGGCGACTTCGGCCGATCCCAGCGGCGCGCCATGTGCCTCGGCCGATCCGGCCCGGTTGGGAGTGCCATGGCCGATCACCGTCCGGCAGCAGACCAGCGTCGGCTTGCCGCAGGGAGCCAGTGCCTCGTCGATGGCGGTGTCCAGCGCGTAGGCATCGTGACCGTCGACCTCGCGGATCACCCGCCAGCCATAGGCCTCGAACCGCCCCGCCGTGTCGTCGGCGAACCAGCCGGTGACGGGGCCGTCGATGGAAATGCCGTTGTCGTCATAGAAGACCACCAGCTTTTCCAGCCCCAGCGTGCCGGCCAGCGAGCAGACTTCATGGCTGATCCCTTCCATCAGGCAGCCGTCGCCGACGAAGCAGAAGGTCCGATGGTCGACGATCCGGTGCCCCGGCCGGTTGAACTCCGCCCCAAGTAGACGTTCGGCCAGCGCCATTCCGACGGCGTTGGCGAGGCCCTGCCCCAGCGGCCCGGTGGTCGTCTCCACCCCCGGCGTCACTCCATATTCGGGATGCCCCGGCGTGCGCGAGCCGAGTTGCCGGAAGCGCCGCAGCTCCTCCATCGGCAGGTCGTAGCCGGTCAGGTGCAGCAGCGCGTAAAGCAGCATCGAGCCGTGCCCGTTCGACAGCACGAAGCGGTCACGGTCGGGCCAGCGCGGGTCGGCGGGATTGTGGCGCAGATGGCGCCGCCACAGCGCCTCGGCGATGTCGGCCATTCCCATCGGCATGCCGGGATGGCCGGAATTCGCCGCCTCCACCGCATCGATGGCGAGAATGCGGAGCGCATTCGCCAGCAGGCGGCGCCCCGGAGCGCGGCTGGAGAGATCGGCAGGCGGCAAGACAAGCCGCTCCTGTTCGCGGACCTCGACGGCCGCGGTCATCGACGCGTTCATGGTTGGTGTCCTCCCCTGGTGTTGGACTTTCAGGCCGCATCAAAGCCCCTCTCCCCTCGTGGGAGAGGGGTTGGGGTGAGGGGGTGGAAGTTTGTGGTTCGCATCCGGCCTTCGGCCGCCCCCTCATCCCAACCCGCGGGTCGGCAAAACGCCGTTGGCGTTTGGCCGATCCCGCCCCGCGAAGGGGAGAAGGGCTTCCAAGCTGCAAAACGGCCGCACATTCCGTCTGCGCCGTCCTTTTCAAGCCCCCCTCAGAACGCCTTCTTCTTGCGGTCGACCAGCTGCCAGATCATCGGCGTGAAGATCAGCTGCATCGCCAGCGCCATCTTGTCTCCCGGACAGACGATGGTGTTGGGCCGGGTCATGAAGCTGTCCTTCAGCATCGACAGCAGATAGGGGAAGTCGATCCCCTTCGGCCGGGTGAAGCGGATGACCAGCATGCTCTCGTCCGAGGTCGGAATGTCGCGGGCGATGAAGGGGTTGCTGGTGTCCACCGTCGGCACGCGCTGGAAATTCACGTCGGTGCTGCTGAACTGCGGGCAGATGTATTTCACGTAATCGGGCATGCGCCGCAGAATGGTGTCGACGATGGCCTCCTCCGAATAGCCGCGCAAGTTGCGGTCGCGGTGGATCTTCTGGATCCATTCGAGGTTCACGATGGGAACCACGCCGATCTTCAGGTCGGCATGGCGCGCGAGATCGACGCGGTCGGTGCGCACGCAGCCGTGCAGGCCTTCGTAGAACAGCAGGTCGGTTCCGGGCTCGATCTGTTCCCACGGCGTGAAGGTGCCGGGGTCTTGGCCGTAGGGTTCGGCCTCCTTCTCGTCATGCAGGTATTTGCGTGTCCGGCCGCCGCCGGTCTCGCCATAGCTGCGGAACAGGTCGTCCAACTCGTCGAACAGGTTGGCGTCGGGACCGAAATGGCTGAAGGTCGAATGGGGTTCCTCCTGCGCCTCGGCGACCTTGGCGCGCATCTCCCGGCGGTCGTAGCGGTGGAAGCTGTCGCCCTCGACGATGGCGGCGGCGATGGCCTCGCGCCGGAAGATCTGCTGGAAGGTGCGGGTGACGGTGGTGGTCCCGGCGCCGGAGGAGCCGGTGACGACGATGATCGGATGACGGGCCGACATGGCATCCTCCTCCTTCAGCCGAGTGCCGCGGTTTCGGACGGCAGGAACAGCGACCGGCTGCCGAACAGCGGGGCGTGGAAGGCCAGTTCCTCCCCCCGGTCGTAGGCGGCGTGATAGGCGACCAGCCGTTCAACCTCCGCCTTCGATCCCAGGATCACCGGCACGCGCTGATGCAGGGCCATCGGCTTGATGTCGAGGATGCGCTGCCGCCCGGTGCTGGCCGCCCCGCCCGCCTGCTCCACCAGCATGGCGATGGGGTTCGCCTCGTAGAGAAGGCGCAACCGGCCCGGCTTGTGGGTGGGGCGGGCGTCGCGCGGATAGAGGAAGACGCCGCCGCGGATCAGGATGCGGTAGACCTCCGCCACCAGCGAGGCGATCCAGCGCATGTTGAAATCCGCCTCGCGTGGGCCGGAGCTGCCCTTGATGCATTCCTCGACATACTGGCGCACCGGCGGCTCCCAGAAGCGGGCGTTGGAACTGTTGATGGCGAATTCGCAGACATGGTCGGGGATGCGCATGTCGGGATGGGTCAGGGTGTAGGCGCCGATCTCGCGGTCGAGCGTGAATCCGTGCACGCCCTCGCCGAAGGTGGCGATGATCATGTCGGCCGGGCCGTAGAGCGCGAAGCCCGCCGCCACCTGCTGGGTGCCGGGCTGCAGGAAATGCTCCACCTCCGGCTCGTCCACCCCGTCGGGCGCCTTGAGGATGGAGAAGATGGTGCCGACCGTCAGGTTGACGTCCACATTCGACGAGCCGTCCAGCGGATCGAAGGCCAGCAGATAGCGGCCGCGCGGGTATTCGCGGGGGATGCGGTAGGGCTCCTCCATCTCCTCCGACGCCATGCCGCAGAGCTTGCCGCCATATTCGCAGGTGCGCAGCATGATCTCGTTGGCGATCAGGTCCAGCGGCTTCTGCGTCTCGCCATGGACATTGACGCTGGGTTCGGGAGCCGGTGCGGCAAAATGGGCGGTGGCGGGCTGGCCGGCGGACGGCGTCAGCGACCCGCGGGCGGCGGCGCTGGCGATGAACTTGCACGCGGTCTGCACGTCGTTGAGCAGCGCGGTCAGGTCGGTGTCGGCCCCGCCGCGGCGGCGCTGGTCCTCGATGATGAATTTGCTGAAGGTCGTGTGACGGTGCGGCATCGGTTCCCCCTCTCTCGTGTTTTGTCCGGCCGGCTTGTTGCCGGCCTATTGTGCGAAGACGCGGCTTTGGCGGATGTCCTCCTCGGCGATGGTCAGCAGGTCGGCGGCGGCGATGGCGCTGCCGCGTGCCTCGAACAGGCGGTTGGCCTGACGCAGGCGGGCACGGTCCAGCGCATTGCGGATCGAGCGGGCATTGGCGAAGCGCGGCTGGGCCATGCGGCGGAGGATGTAGTCGCCCATCGCCCGCTCGGCTTCCGGAGCCATGCGGTACTGCATGCCCTCCGTCATCAGCCGCGCGATCTCCAGCAGTTCGCCGGCCTCGTAGTCGGGAAAATCGACATGATGGGCGATGCGCGACGCCATGCCGGGATTGGAGCGGAAGAAGACCTCCATGCGGTCGCGATAGCCGGCGAGGATTACGACCAGATCGTCGCGATTGTCCTCCATCACCTGCAGCAGGATCTCGATGGCTTCCTGCCCGTAATCGCGCTCGTTCTCCGGCCGGTAGAGGTAATAAGCCTCGTCGATGAACAGCACGCCGCCCATGGCGCGCTTCAGGACCTCCTTCGTCTTCGGCGCGGTGTGGCCGATATACTGGCCGACCAGATCGTCGCGGGTGACGCTGACCACATGGTCGCGCCGGATGTAGCCCAGCCCGTGGAGAAGCCCGGCCATGCGCCGCGCCACGGTGGTCTTGCCGGTGCCGGGATTGCCGGTGAAGCACATGTGCAGCGACGGCGGCTCCGCCCGGAGGCCGATGCTGCGCCGTGCCCGTTCCACCAGCAGCAGGGCGGCGATCTCGCGGATGCGGGTCTTCACCGGCATCAGCCCGACCAGTTCGCGGTCCATCCCCGCCAGCATCTCGCCGATGCCGGATTCGCGGTAGAGCGCATCGAGATCGACGGACGGCGCATCGGCCGGGCGGTCATAGGTTTCGGGTTCGAGAAGGTCGGCCACCCCGCTCATGCCGCCCTCCATTCCGGTTCCCTCATCAGGGCAGCGCGCATCCGCCCGACCACGCCGCGGTAGCCGCCGTCGGCGTCCGCAGCGCCGAAGATGGCCGAGCCGGCGACGAAGATGTCTGCCCCGGCATCGGCGACGGCGCGGATGTTGTCGGGCTTGATGCCGCCATCCACCTCCAGCCGGATGTCGCGGCCGGTGCGCTCGCGGTGGCGGTCGATGCGGCGGCGGACCTCGGCGATCTTCTCGAAGGCGGAGGGGATGAAGGACTGGCCGCCGAAGCCGGGATTGACCGACATGACGAGGATCAGGTCCAGCCGGTCCATCACATGGTCGAGATGGGCCAGAGGCGTGGCCGGGTTCAGCGCCAGACCGGCGCGGCAGCCCTGCTCGCGGATCAGCGCAAGGGTGCGATCGGGATGATCCGACGCCTCAGGATGGAAGCTGATGATGTCGGCGCCGGCCCTGGCGAACAGCGGCACCAGCGCATCGACCGGCCGCACCATCAGATGGACGTCGATGACGGCGCGGGTGCGCGGACGGATGGCGGCGCAGACCAGCGGGCCGATGGTCAGGTTCGGAACGTAATGGTTGTCCATCACGTCGACGTGGACGACCTCGCATCCGGCCTCCACCACCCGCTCCACCTCCTCGCCCAGCCGCGCGAAATCGGCGGACAGAATGGAGGGGGCGAGGAGATGGCCCGGCCCGATCTCACGCTCCCCCCGTTCACGTTCCATGACGGCTCTCCCCGCCATAGCGCTCGCCCGGCGGACGGCCGGTGGCATAGCTGCGCACGGTGTAGCCGATGCGCCGCCCCGGCCCTTCGGAGCGCAGCAGCTCGAAGCCGGGCTCCACCGCCGGGCGGTTGATCAGGTAGGACATGCGCACCGTCTCGAACCCGTGGGAGCTGTCGAAGGCGAGGACCTTGACGTACTGGTCGGGATGGGCGGTGCGGCAGGCGTCGATCTCCATCATCACGCCCTTGGCGTCGCGCAGGTCGAACATGGGGTTGCCCCACATCGTCCAATAGCTGTTGCGCGGGTGCGGATCGTCGGTGAACTCCACCGCCACCGCCCAGCCCTGGTCGAGAGCGTATTGCACCTGTTTGGTGATCTCCTCGTCCGTCAGGTCCGGCAGGAAGGAGAATTGGCCCTGTGTCAATCGCATGGAAAACTCTCTTTCTCACATCGCCGCGGTGGGGGTGGGGACGTAATCGACGCTGTCGGTGGAGGCGTAGTCGAAGGTGACGTCCTTCCAGGTGTCGAGCGCGGCGCGCAGCGGGGCGCACCAGCGGGCGGCGTCGCGCAGGATTTCCGGCCCCTCGTTCCAGATGTCGCGGCCCTCGTTGCGGGCCTTGACCATCACTTCCAGCGCGACGCGGTTGGCGGTGGCGCCGGCCTGGATGCCGTCCGGGTGGCCGATGGTGCCGCCGCCGAACTGCAGGATCACGTCCTCGCCCAGATATGTGAGCAGCTGGTGCATCTGCCCGGCATGGATGCCGCCGGACGCCACCGGCATCACCCGCTTCAGACCGGCCCAGGGCTGGTCGAAGAAGATGCCGTGCTGCAGGTTCTGCGGGACATGGGTCTCGCGACAGGTGTCGTAGATGCCGCGGATCACGTTGGGATCGCCTTCCAGCTTGCCGACCACGGTGCCGGCATGGATGTGGTCGACGCCGGCCATGCGCATCCACTTGGCGATCACGCGGAAGGACACGCCGTGGCTCTTCTGCCGGGTGTAGGTGGAATGGCCGGCGCGGTGCAGGTGAAGGATCATGTCGTTGCGCCGCGCCCATTTCGCCATCGACTGGATGGCGGTGTAGCCGATCACCAGGTCGATCATGATGATGACGCTGCCCAATTCCTTGGCGAACTCGGCGCGCTCGTACATGTCCTCCATGGTGGCGCCGGTGACGTTCAGGTAGGTGCCCTTGACCTCCCCGGTCTCGGCGACGGCGCGGTTCACCCCCTCCATGCAGTAGAGGAAGCGGTCGCGCCAATGCATGAAGGGCTGCGAGTTGATGTTCTCGTCATCCTTGGTGAAGTCGAGCCCGCCCTTCAGCGCCTCGTACACCACGCGGCCGTAGTTGCGGCCCGACAGGCCCAGCTTCGGCTTCATCGTGGCGCCCAGCAGCGGCCGGCCGAAATTGTTCAGCCGCTCGCGCTCCACCACGATGCCGGTTGCCGGCCCCTGGAAGGTCTTCAGATAGGCGACGGGGATCCGCATGTCCTCCAGCCGCAGCCCCTTCAAAGGCTTGAAGCCGAAGACGTTGCCGATGATCGACGCGGTGAGGTTCGCGATCGACCCTTCCTCGAACAGGTCGAGTTCATAGGCGATGTAGGCGAAATACTGGCCGGGCGTGCCGGGCACCGGATCGACGCGGAAGGCCTTGGCGCGATAGCGCTCGCAGTCGGTCAGGCGGTCGGTCCACACCACGGTCCAGGTGGCGGTGGAACTTTCGCCGGCGACCGCCGCCGCCGCTTCCTCCGGGTCGACGCCATCCTGCGGCGTGATGCGGAAGACGGCGAGCACGTCGGTGTCCTTCGGTTCGTAGTCGGGCTCCCAATAGCCCATCTGCCGGTATTTCAGCACGCCCGGCCGGTAGCGGGCCTTCGGGTCGCTGACCACCCCCTCGGCGGCCTTCTGATCCTTAGGGAGCGTCGTCGATACGTAGTTCATCGTCTTCACCTCGCCGGTGGCGTTCGGTTCGTTCCGCTGAAAACGTTAGCCCCACGTACTATTGAGGAAAATTCAAATATACAGCACAGTATGGCTAGGGATTCCTCGTGAATGGGCCGGCCGATGACCATCCAGCACGCCACGCTGCGCCAGCTGCAGATCTTCACCGCCGCCGCCCGCAGCCTGTCCTTCGCCCGGGTGGCGGAGCAGTTCGGCCTGACGCCGGGAGCGGTCTCGTTCCAGATCAAGCAGGTGGAGGGGCATTGCGGCTTTCCGCTGTTCGAGCGGGTCGGCCGCGGCGTCGTGCTGACGGAGGCCGGGCGCGACCTGCTGGACCATGCGACACTGATCCTCCAGGCGCTGGAGAACGCCGACCGGCGGATGCAGGCGCTGAAGGGGGTGACCGGCGGCAACGTCACCATCGGGCTGGTCAGCACCGCCAAATACATCGCCCCGCACATGGTCTCCCGTTTCCAGGCGGAGCGGCCGGGAGTGTCGATCCATCTCCAGGACGGCAACCGGCGGGAGGTGAATGCGATGGTCGCCAAGGGCGAAGTCGACCTCGCCATCATGGGCCGCCCGCTGGACGAGGATGAACTGCTGGCGGAGCCCTTCGCCCGCCATCCCAGCATCATCATCTGCGCGCCGACCCATCCGCTGGCCGACGCCCCATCCCTGCGCCTGTCCGATCTGGCCGACAGCGGCTTCATCGCGCGGGAGGAAGGGGCCGGCACGCGGGCGCTGACCGACGCCTATTTTCACGGACAGGGCTTCTCGCCGCGCATCGTCATGACCTCCAGCAGCAACGAGACGATCAAGCAGGCTGTCATGGCCGGCATCGGCGTCGCCCTGCTGTCGCGCCACACCGTGGACCTGGAACTGGCGCTGGGCATGCTGCGGGAGTTGAAGGTGGAGGGGCTGCCGCTGATGCGATCCTGGTACATCGCCCACCGCCGCAGCCTGCCGCTGCTGCCGGTGCACGCGCAGCTGCGCAGCTACCTGCTGGAGCGTGGGCAGGCGATCATCGACAGCATCCAAGCCGGCCATCGGGCGCTTGCGCCAAGCAGCTGACGTGTCTTCCCGACCGCACCGTCACGCATCGTCCGACAGCCGGCGATCCCGCTGGAAGGCAAGAACGGACGCACCGCCCTCCGATACGGGAACCACGCCCCTCGCCTGCCCGCCGGCCTCGGAAACAGTGCCGGGAGCCATGGTCAGATAGCGCACGCAGCTGACACGCAGGAAGGAGGCGAGATTCTGGACCGCGCCGTGGACCTCCACGACCTCGTCATACAGGGTGACGATCAGGCGGTTCGTGGTGGTCCCCTGCTCCGCCGCGATGTCGGCGAGGACATTCCAGAACAGGTTCTCCAGCCGGATGCTGGTCACCATGCCATGGATGCGGACCGAGCGGGACCGCGCCTCGTACAGGATGGGGTCGGTGTTGACGAAGATCTGGCACATGCACCGGCCCTCCCTGGAGCGGTTATGCTGTCCTGCGGCAAACGGGATCAGGCACGGGCGGCGCCCATCCCTTTGCCGATGCCATCGCGCCGGATGCCGTGCTGGCTCAGCTTGCGGTACAGGGTGCTGCGGGAGATGCCCAGCACCGCGGCGGCGTCCGACAGGTTTCCGCCGGTGGCGGCGATCACGTCCTCGATGGTCCGCTGCTCCGTCACCGTCAGGGACATGGCCGACGGGTCGGGAGACACAGGCATCGGCATCGGCGGACCCGGCAGGGGCCAACCCTCCGCGGCCACGCCGCCGCAGCCGTCCCGGAGTTCTTCGGGGAGATCGCTCACGTCGACCATTCCGCCGGTGGACAGCAGGACCGCGCGTTCCACCAGATTCCTCAGTTCCCGCACATTACCCGGCCAGTCATAGCGGTGCAGCCGCTCCAGCGCCGCCGCCGTGAAACGGACCGGATCCCGCCCGTGCCGATCGGCCAGCAGGTCGTTGAAATGGGCGATCAGGCGCGGCACGTCTCCCTGCCGTTCCCGCAAGGGCGGCACCCGCAGGGCGGTGACGGCGAGGCGGTGATACAGGTCCCGGCGGAACCGGCCGGCGGCCACCTCATGGCGCAGGTTGCGGTTGGTCATGGCGAGCAGCCGGACCGACACCCGGCGCGGCGTGCTGTCGCCGATGCGGTACAACACCCCTTCCTCCAGCACCCGCAGCAGATAGGGCTGCAGGTCGAGCGGCAGTTCGCCGACCTCGTCCAGGCACAGCGTGCCGCCGTCGGCCAGTTCGAAACGGCCGGTCCGCCCCTCCGCCGCCGCCCCGGTGAAGGCACCGCGCACATAGCCGAACAGCTCGCTGCCCAGCATCTCGCGCGACACGGCACCGCAATTGAAGGGAATGAACGGTCCGCCGGCCACGGCACTGTGGCCGTGGATGGCCCGCGCGAACAGCTCCTTGCCGACGCCGGTCTCCCCCTCGATCAGGATGGGAACCGGCAGCGGCGCCAGCCGCTCCCCCTGGCCGATCACCGCGCGCAGGCTGTCGCTGGCCCCGACGATGTCGCCGAAGCGCGACCGTGCATGGTCGGTCTCGTCGGACGCCGTGCGGCGGCCGGCGGGCAGGCGGCAGGAGGCTGCGCGGGGGATGACCAGCAAAGTGCCGCGCCGCTCGCCGTCCAGCATCAGTGGCCGGACCCAGTCGGCCGGCACGGGCAGATGGCCACCCGATTGATGGCTCTCCGCCGGCTTGCCCGACGCCATATCGGCGATCCCGACGATGGGCAGCCTCGTACCGCGGCTGAGCTGAGGCAGGTCCGACCCGAGGCTGGCCTTCAGCAGATGCGCCGCCTTGCGGCTGGCGTAGAGCAGGCGGCCACGCGCATCCAGTGCGATCAGCCCCTCGCCGGCATATTTCTGGCTGTCCTCCAGGCAGGCTTCCAGCAGGCGGACATGCTCCGCCTCGGTCTGGCGGGCGAGGTTCCATTCCACCTGCCGGGCGGCGACCACCGCCAGCGCCAGTGCCTGGGCGCTGAACCCCTGCTTCAGTCCGGAAA
Source organism: Azospirillum largimobile (assembly GCF_977007025.2). Classification (NCBI taxonomy): domain Bacteria; kingdom Pseudomonadati; phylum Pseudomonadota; class Alphaproteobacteria; order Rhodospirillales; family Azospirillaceae; genus Azospirillum; species Azospirillum largimobile. The sequence continues at coordinate 463,089 of NZ_CDRMUA020000002.1, read as the reverse complement.
TGTCGAGCAGCCCGACGACCGACCCGTCCAGCGGATCGTGGATCGGCGCGCCGGCGCAACTCCACCCCTTGATGCCGGCGCAGTAATGCTCGGCCGCCTGGACCAGCACCGGCGTCTTGGACGCCAGTGCCGTGCCGATGCCGTTGGTCCCGGCGCAGCTCTCGCTCCAATGGCCGCCGCAGCCCAGGCTGATGTCGCGTGCCGCGTTCAGCGTCGCCCGGTCGCCCGCCGCCTCCAGCACCACGCCGTTGGCATCGGTGATCAGCATCACCGTCCGTGTCCCGGCGAGAAGATCCGCCGCCTCCGCCAGGGTGGTGGCTGCGGCCTGCAGGAGTTCGCGATTCTCCCGTCTCAGAGCCTCGACATGGTCGGCGCCGACCACCGGCGCCGCGTCCGCCCGCGCATCGACCAGAAAGCTCTGGCACCGCGCCCAGGACCGGATGACCACGTCGCGGACCGGCAGATTTTCCTGCCGCGATCCGGAAACGAAGTCCTCCCACGCCTTCATCGTCGCCCGTTCGCCAGTCAATTCGCCATGGGCCAGCGCATGGAACGCCGGACCGGATGACGCAACGGCCGAACGGCCGATGGCGACCTCTTCATTGGCCAACACTGTCCCCTCCCTGCTTCCCGGCGTCCTTTGCTGTTTATTGTCCGTGCGCCGATTGTCCTTCGGTCCGGATGCGGAGGACCGCCCCGATCCTCCGCATTCTGTATTGTTGGTATAAGAAACCATAAGCCGAACCGAAGCGGGAGCGGTAGTAGCGGAATACTCTATGGCTTTTTTCCCAGCCCCTTTCCCCGAAGGTGGAGGTTTCCTGCCGCCGGACCCGGTTCAGGCGCGCCCGTAGCGCTCCATCCCGCCGCCGCGGGCAGGGCCTGCGGTGGGATCGACGTCGTCGGGGATGTCGGCGACCAGGGTGTGGGTGGTCAGGACCAGCTTGGCGACCGACACCGCGTTCACCAGGGCCAGCGTGGTGACCTTGGCCGGGTCGATGATGCCGGCGGCGAACAGGTCGCCGAACCGGCCGGTGCGCGCATCGAACCCGGTGCCGTCGGGAAGCTCTGCGAGGCGCGCGGCGATGCCGGCCCCGTCCAGTCCGCCATTCTCCGCGATGCAGACCAGGGGCTGCAGCATCGCCCGCTGCACCAGCCTTATCCCGGCGCGCTCGCCCTCCCCGACATCCGCGGCCAGCCGGTCGAGCAGCGGGGCGATGCGGGCCAGCGCGGTGCCGCCCCCGGGCAGCACCCCGTCGGCCAGCGCGGCACGGGCGGCGGCAAGCGAATCCTCCAGAAGCTGGGCCGTGCGCTTCTGTTCCACCGGCGTGGCGCCGCCGACCTCGATCAGGGCGGTGCCGTGCGTCAGCTTCGCCAATCGCTGGGACAGCTTGTCCCGCTCGATGTTGGGCGGCGCCTCCTCCCACTGGCGCTGCACCAGCGCGCGGCGGGCGGCCAGCGCGTCCGGATCGCCATGGCCGCGCAGCAGGGTGGTGCGGCCGGCGGACACCTCGATGCGGTCGGCACCCCCCAGATCGTCCGCCGTCACGCTGTCGAGGCGCCCGCCGAGGTCACGGGCGATCACGCGCCCGCCGGTCAGGATCGCGATGTCCTCCATCATCGCCTGACGCCAATGGCCGAATTCCGGCGGGTTGATCGCCACCACCGTGGCGCGGCCATCCCGGCGCAGCGCCATCAGCGCCGCCACCACCTCCGGCGCCACACTATCGGCGACGACCAGCAGCGGGCGCTTGTCGGCGATGCGGTCGATCAGGCGCAGGAGCGGCTCCGGATCGGTGATCTTGTGGTCCGTCATCAGGATGCGGGGTCGTTCCAGCACCGCAGCCTGGCCGGTCGGCTCGGTCGCCATGTGGTGCGACAGGAATCCGCGGTCCAGCACCATGCCCTCCAGCACATGCAACGCGGTCGGTGCGCCCGGCTGGCCGTATTCGATGTCGATCACGCCCTCCGTTCCCACCCGGCGCAGGGCGTCCGCCACCAGCCGGCCGAGCGCCGGATCGGTCGCCGCGACCGTCGCCACCTGCTCCAGCTGCGCACCGCCCGCCAGCGGCCGGGCCATGCCGCGCAGCCGATCGACGACGAAGCCGCAGGCACGCTCCATCCCTTCCACCAACTCCACCGAACCATGGCCGTCCGCCAGTACGGCAACGCCATCCTGGATCAGCGCGTCGGCCAGCACGGTGGCGGTGGTGGTGCCGTCGCCGGCCACGTCATTGGTCTGCTTCGACACCTCGCGCACCACCTGGGCGCCCATATTCTCGAAGCGGCAGGGCAACTCGATCTCGGCGGCGATGCTGACGCCGTCGCGGGAGATCATCGGCGTGCCGATGGGGCGGTCGATGATCGCATTCGTCCCCTTCGGCCCCAGCGTGCCGCGCACCGCCAGCGCCAGCTTGCCGACCCCACGGGCAAGCGCGGCCCGCGCCTCGGCACGGTGCAGCATCATCTTCGGCATGGTCTCGTTCCCTCCCATTCTTGATTTTGTGGATTTGAAAAGGATTCCCTCTCCCCCCCGGGGAGAGGGTTAGGGTGAGGGGGATGCGCGGCGAGGATTTTCGAAATAGCCACGCGATGCATCCCCCTCACCCCGACCCTCTCCCCGCTTTCGGCGGACCAAAGGTCCGCCTGTCGCGTCAGCGCAAACAAAGTTTGCGCGTGAGCGGGGGAGAGGGAGATCTCACGCATCACTCGTAAGCGAGCGCGTCATCCATGTTGCCGAAGAGGACGACGGTGTCCTCGTCGATCATGACCATGCGGCCATAGTGGGTGGAGGTGGAGATCTCGAAGATGTGCGGGGTCATCTCGCGGCCGAGAGCCTCGCCGATCTCGCTCATCTTGAACTCGATCTTGCCCTCGCCGTCGATGCGGATCATCGCCGGCAGGTAGGTGACGGTGATGCCGGGCTTGCTCTCCATCACCTCGGCGATGCAGCGCGCCTCCACGCTGTCGTTCATCGTCACGCCGCACTGGTGCGAGATGGTGCCGTCCTGGGTGATGTCCTTCAGCGGCTTGAAAAGCTGCTGCACGGTGGTGACGCTCATGGTCTTCGTCCTCTTGTGGCGGAGATGCGGGAAGGATCACTCGGCCGCAGCGTCGGTGACGGCAGCCGCGGCAGCCGGCTGCCCGACCTCGACCGGCGGCAGGGCCGGCAAGTCGGCGTCGATGCCGATTTCGCGCCCGATGGCGGCGACGCGATTGCGCACCCGCTCGAAGGCGTCCGTGAAGCTCGCCGCCTTGACCCGCGGCAGCGACCACAGCGGCTGCAACTGCAGCGCCGCCTTCACCGCCAGACCGCCGTGGTGGGAGAACCAGCTCTGCAGCATGGTGCGGTTGTCCTCGCCATGCGCCGGGTCGCGCAGCAGCAGGGCGAACAGCTCCACCGCATTGGCGAGGTTCCGCTCATAATCGGCTTCCGCCGCCGAGATGACCGACGGGGTGGAGAAGTCGTTCTGCGCCGCCGCCACCTGCATGACGAAGCCGCTGCGGAACAGCTCGCCCACCAGCGGTTCGAAGACGAGGTTGACGGCGAAGTACTGCTCCAGGAAATCGGTCGCGGCGCGGATATGCTCCACCGCCTCGCGGCAGGGCTGCCAGATCGGGTCTTCCAGCCAGTGCGCCTTGCCGGCGTCGAGGTCGAACCCGCCGATGTCGCTGCCCACTTCCGCCAGATAGAGCGTCAGATCCTGGGCGAAGCGCAGCTTGTAGGAGGCGTTGGTCAGGATGGCGTTGTTGACCATCTGGGTGTAGCCATAGCGTTGCGCCCGCATCAGCGCGGTGCCCAGCCCATATTCAGCATGCTTGAAGGCACCGACATGGTTCTGGAGCACGGCGACCCAGGCCTTGTCGAAACGCTGGGGCGCACCGGCGCGCCGCGCGTTGTCCACCACGTTCTGGATCATGCCGACGATGGTGGACTGGCGCTGGTAATGGGTGCGTTCCCATTCCTGGTCGGGCGCGCGGAAGCCGTGCCAGTCCGTGCATTTCAGCGCGGTCCAGTCCTTGGAATATGTGGGCGTGCCGTCGCCGAAGGAGATGATCCAGTTCTGGAGCAGGTAGCGCTCCGGATCGGGCTGGACGTCGACCGTCACGTCCTCGTAATGGGTCGCCTTGCGGCCCTTCGGCTCAAAGTAATTGTAGCGGCGGCTGTCCGATCCCGGAAATACCTTGGCTCCGGCGGCGGCAGAGGTGGCTGTGGTTTCGGTTTCCTGCATGGTCATCGTCTTTCCTCCCGTATTTGCAAAATCCCGGCTCAGCGGGTGGCGGGGGTGAATTTGTCGAAATAGACGCGTGCGGAATCGATGCCGGCCATCTGCAGGACCGGCAGCACCGCGTCGATCATCGGCGGCGGCCCGCAGGAGAAGACGTCGGCCTCCTCCACCTCCGCCATGTCAGACAGGTGCCGGCGCAGCACCTCGTGGATGAAGCCGGTCTCGCCGGTCCAGCCGTCGCCCTCTTCGGCATGGGACAGGGCGGGGATGAAGGCGAAATCCGGCAGGCTGCGGGCGAATTCCTCGAACAGGTCGAGGTGGAACAGGTCCCGGCGGCTGCGGGCGCCGTAGAAGAAGCGCACCGGCCGTGTCTCGCCGCTGGCGGCCTGATCGCGCAGGATCGACAGCAGCGGCGCCATGCCCGAACCGCCGCCGACCAGGATCATCGGCCCTTCCCTCCCCTCGCGGCGGAAACAGGTGCCGTAGGGACCGCGGACGGTCACCCGGTCGCCGACCGACAGGCCGCCGTCCAGTTGGCGGGAAAAGGCGCCGTCCGGATATTTCTTGATGATGAACTCCAGCCGGTTGCCATCGGCCGGCGGGTTGCCCATCGAGAAGGACCGGGTGAGACCGATACCGGGCAGCGTGATGTCGGCATATTGGCCGGCCCAGAACTTCATCGGCTGGTCCATCTCCAGCGCAATTGCGACGATGTCGTGGGTCAGCGGCTCCACCGCCGCCAGCCGGGCGGCGAAATCCTTCACCGGGATGGAGCGGGACAGCAGATCCTCGTCATAGTTCAGCAGTTCCACCGCCACGTCGCTGTAGGCCAGCGAGCGGCAGAGAAGGATGTGGTTGCTGTCGCGCTCCGGATCGGAGAGCGCGAAGGTGGAGTATTTCAGCATCTCCACGTCGCCGTCGATCAGCAGGCACTTGCAGGCGGAGCATTGCCCCTCCTTGCAGCCATGCATCAGCGAGACGCCCTGGCGGAAGGCCGCGTCGAGGATGGTTTCCCCTTCCGCGACCTCCATTTCGATGCCGACCGGCTCCAGCCGCACCGTGTGGACGGCCGGACTGTTGTGCAGCGCTTGTGCGGTCATGGTCTGTCGATCTCCGCAAGGGAGCGCGTTCGCCTTTCATGGGAAAGGCAACGGTCCCGATTGGTGAGGCAGGGGATCAGACCCATGGGTCATCGCATTTGATGTCGGAGTAATGACGTTGCGGTTCGGATGCCCTTCTCCCCTTGCGGGGCGGGATCGGCCAAACGCCAACGGCGTTTTGCCGACCCGCGGGTTGGGATGGGGGTGGAGCGGCCGTAGGCCGTCGAAAATCCTGAGTTTGCAACCCCTCACCCCATCCCCTCTCCCGCAAGGGGAGAGGGGCTTTAACCGCATGCGCCTGCCAAATGCGACAGCCCTGGAATCAGACCCGGCGGATCTTGAAGCCCTTGCGGTATTCCTCGACATGCGCCTGCCGCTGTTGCGGCGTCATCTCGCGGAGCGCCAGCAGCGGGCTGCGGATGGTGTGGCCGCGCACATGGTCCAGCGTCCACATGTCCTTCTCCTCGAAAGACAGATGCGGCTGGGCGACCAACGTCTTCCCGTCGGGGCGGACGAAGCCCATGTCCTGGATGGCATCGGCGAGGTCCCAGCCGTCATAGACCTCCTCCCACTGGCGCCGGCCGGAGAAGCGGCCCATAGCCGGGGTCGGGCGACCCTGGTATTCGGCGGCGAAAGCCTCCTTGTGGGTCCAGCGGTCGACCTCGGAGGCGTAGGTGTAAAGCTCGCCATCCACCTCGTCGACCTGGAAGTCCTCGCGGATCACGCAGGGCACCAGGCTCGACCAGCAGCGGTGCGGATAGACGTAGCCGGTGTCGGCGAAGGTGATCGGCACGCTGCCGGGCTTGCTGAGCTTGGCGTAATTCTCCCACCAGACGCCGAACTCGTCATACCAGCCCGGATACTTGCTCTCGAACCACTCGAAGTCGCGCTCGGTCATCGCCTCGATGCGCCAGAAATTGGCCCACCAGCCGGCCGAGAAGAACTGGGCGATCTTGTGGACGTAGTTCTTCTTGACGATGCTGTCGAAGGCTTCGTGAACGTCGTCATGGTGGATCTTGATGCCGTACTTCTCCAGCGGCAGCATGTAGGTGCGGTAGTAATCCTCGAAGATCCAGCGGTGCCACAGCTCGGCGTAGGATTCCTTGTTCTTGTCGCGATTCTTGGTGCCGTATTCGATGATCGTGCCGATGGCGGCGTCGACGATCATGTGGTTCTGCCAGAAGGAATAGCGGATGTCGCGTTCCAGCAGCAGATGGTTGTCCGGCTCCTTCAGCACCGACATCAGCATGGAATGGCCGTTGCCGATGTGGCGGGATTCGTCGCTCTGCACCGACAGGAAAACCGTTGGCAGGGCATAGTCGCCGTTGCGCGCCGCTTCCGACGGCATGGCGACGAACAGCGTGTTGGTGAAGGCGGTCTCCGCCACGACCTGCAGATAGATGTTCGACGCGGTGATGGCGTCGCCGGTCAGGAAGGCCTCACCGAACTGCCGGCCGATGGTGGTGGCGTAGCATTTGCCGAACGCCTTCTCGGTGATGTCGAAGCCGGCCGGGTCGATGTAGTTCTCCATGTACCATTTCTTGAGGTTCATCTGGATCGTCGAGTGCCGGAACTCGTCGATCATCTGCATGGTGAAGCCGGTGCGCAGATCGTCGCCCGGCGCCAGCTGGCCCAGCGTCGCCATCGACCGCGCCGCCGAGATCTCGGGGAAGGGGATGATCGCCAGGAACAGCTTCATCCACTCGATCCAGCGCGGTTCGACGTTGCGGAACATGTCGCCGCGCAGCGCCGCGTCCAGCGCGCCGTAGACGCGGTTGTCCTTCTCCTCCTGCATCGGGAAGTAGGAGCGTAGGACCTGCTTCATCGGGTCGCGCGGCGCCTTGGAAATCTTGTAGTCGGTCGGGAATGCCATCGCCTCCTTGACGTAGGACGGCGTCCAGCCGAGATCGGCGACGCGGCGCGCCGCCTCGGTGATGCCGATGCCTTTCTGGCTGGTGATCTTGTTCAGCGTCAATCCATCCGGCATGTCGTCTCTCCCCATGATTTTGATGATGGTGTTCCGATGGTCGGGCTTAAGGATCGGGCCTGAAGGATCGTGCCGTTCGCCGATGGCGATCAGAGGCGTGCCGGCCTGCCCGCGGGAAGCCGGCAGCGCGATATCGGAAATCATCTGGTTTCAGGCCGTTTGCGGCCGCCGAACCGGGGCGGCTGCATCGTCGACGCTGTTAAGCAACCGCCGTGCCAAGCCGCCAAGCGGCGACGCCAAACCAATTTTAAAGAATGTTTGCGGTGCCCACTGTCCCATCATGAGACGATCTGTCGCGGGCATGTGTCTCAAAACGAAACAGTCGGGACACTCGATACCGCCGAACTTCTTGGAAAACGCCCCAGCACCTGGCCTCCGACAGCCGATCATCAGATGGCATGACGCTTGCTTTTCCCAGTCAACGCCGCCGCCCCGGCCACCTGCCCGGCTGATCCGGCAAAGAAAAGCGCAGGCGCCACCCCACGCATCGGGAGGGATTTTGAAAGATGAGGCATGCGATGCACGCGAAACTGTCGCCGCACCGCTGGGTGATGCTGTTGCTCCTGCTGTCCATACCGTTCTCGCCCTTTACGCGGAAATCCGCGGCGGCGGAAGGAGAGGCGCTGTTCCGGCAGCAATGCGGAGCCTGCCATACGGTGAAGAAGGACGATGGCCCGCGCGCCGGACCGCCGCTGTTTGGCGTCATCGGCCGCAAAGCCGGCTCGGCGGCTGGCTTCGAATACTCCGACGCGTTGCGCGGCGCCGGCTTCGCCTGGGACGCCGGCCATCTGGAGCGCTGGCTGGAGAATTCGAACGCGTTCCTCCCCGGCAGCTACATGAACTACCGGCAGGACGACGGCAGCGTCCGCAAGAGCATCGTCAATTTCCTGGAAACCAGCGCCACCCGCTGACCCGGCCCCACAACGACATCGCAGGAAGCATCATGGCCAAGATCATCCACATGATGGTGCGCGTTCTTGACGAACAGCGGTCTCTGGACTTCTACGCGAAGGCCTTCGGGCTTGAGCCGGCCGAGCGGCTGGCCTTCGACGGCTTCACGCTGATCTACCTGCGCAATGCGGAGAACGATTTCGAACTGGAGCTGACCGTCAACCACGACCGCACCACCCCCTACACCCATGGCGACGGCTACGGCCACATGGCGGTCGCGGTGGACGATCTGGAGCGGGAGCACGCCCGGCTGTCGGCCTTGGGCTTCCCGGTAACGCCGGTGAAGGAGTTCGCCCCCGGCGGCGCGCTGCTGGCCCGCTTTTTCTTCGTCACCGATCCGGACGGCTACAAGACCGAGGTCCTGCAACGCCACGGCCGCTATCGCTGAGTTTTGACGACAAGAACAAACCACTTGGGAAGGAGACGTCGATCATGCGCGTTCTCGACAAACGGACACGGTTCAACCGGCGGAATTTCCTCAAAACCTCGGCCGCTTCGGTGGCGGCGGCGGGCGCGGTCTCCAGCGGTGTCGTGTCGATCGCGGCAACGCCGGCCTGGGCCGACGCGCTGACGGCCATCAAGCCGGACGCTGCCAAAACGCTTCTGGTGATGGTGCGCGACCTCTATCCGCACGACCGGCTGGGCGACGCCTATTACGAGAAGGCGCTTGCCTCGATGGACCAGGAAGCCGCCAAGGACGCGACGTTGGCCGGCCAGCTCAATGAGGGCGCTGTGGCACTCGATACCGCCGCGCGCAAGCTGCGCAACGCCCCCTACGCCGCCATCCCGGCGGAGGCGGACCGCGTCACTGTGCTGAAGTCCATCGAAACCACCCCGTTCTTCCGCAAGGTCCGCGGCGACATGGTGGTCGCCCTCTACAACCAGCCGGAGGTGTGGGCGAAGCTCGGCTACGAAGGGGCGTCGGCCGAATATGGCGGTTACATCCACCGCGGGTTCGACGATCTCGATTGGATCAAGGACGCCTGACGCTCCTGCCGACCTGCCTCAATGAATACCCACAAAAGCCCGTAACGGGGAGGATCGAGACATGGCTGCGAAATTCGCGATGGATGACGACAGCGTCGTGGTGGTGATCGGATCGGGTGCCGGCGGCGGCACGCTGTCGAACGAGTTGGCCCAGAAGGGGATCAAGGTCGTCTGCCTGGAAGCCGGCGGGCGCCACGAAATCCAGGATTTCGTGAACGACGAATGGAAAAGCTTTTCGCAGATCTCCTGGCTCGACAAGCGCACCACGTCGGGGGCCTGGCGGGTGGCGAAGGACTTTCCCAACCTGCCGGCCTGGATCGTCAAGGCGGTCGGCGGCTCCACCGTCCATTGGGCCGGCGCCTCGCTCCGCTTCCAGGAGCATGAGTTCAAGGCACGCACGACCTATGGCGAGGTGGAGGGGGCCAACCTGCTCGATTGGCCGGTGACGCTGGCGGAGATGGAGCCCTACTACGCCAAGGCCGAGTTCAAGATGGGCACGACCGGCACCAACGGCATCCCGCGGCTGCCCGGCAACAACAATTACAAGGTTCTGGCGGCTGGCGCCAAAAAGCTGGGCTACACCGACTTCCACACCGGCAACATGTCGATCAACAGCAAGCCGCGCGATGGCCGCGGACCCTGCCAGCAGATCGGCTTCTGCTTCCAGGGCTGCAAATCGGGTGCGAAATGGTCCACCCTTTACACCGAGATCCCCAAGGGCGAGGCCACCGGCAACCTGGAGGTCCGGCCGAACGCCCAGGTCTTGAAGGTCGAGCATGACGCCAGGGGCCGGGTCAATGCCGTGCTCTATGCCGATGGCACCGGCGCCATCCAGCGGCAGAAGGCCCGCATCGTCGCGGTGGCCGGCAACTCGATCGAAAGTCCGCGCCTGCTGCTGAATTCGGCCTCGACGATGTTCCCGGACGGGCTGGCGAACTCCTCCGGTCAGGTCGGGCGCAACTACATGCGCCACATGACCGGTTCGGTCTATGCGGTGTTCGACCGGCCGGTGCACATGTATCGCGGCACCACAATGGCCGGTATCATCAAGGACGAATCGCGCTTCGACCCGCGGCGCGGATTCGTCGGCGGCTACGAAATGGAAACCCTGTCGCTCGGCGTGCCCTTCATGGCCGCCTTTCTTGATCCGGGTGCCTGGGGCCGCGATTTCAGCTCGGTGTTGGATGCCTACGATCATATCGCCGGCATGTGGCTGGTGGGGGAGGACATGCCGCGCGAGACCAACCGCGTCAGCCTGCACGCGACCGAGAAGGACAAGTTCGGCCTGCCCATTCCCAACGTGCATTTCGACGACCACCCCAACGACATCGCCATGCGCACCCATGCTTATGGGCGCGGCTCGGCGGTTTATGACGCGGTGGGAGCGGTCCGGACCATCAACACGCCGCCCTACCCGTCCACCCACAATCTCGGCACCAACCGCATGAGTGCCAACGCCCGCGACGGCGTCGTCAACAAATGGGGACAGGCGCACGACATCAAGAACCTGTTCGTTTCAGACGGCAGCCAGTTCACCACCGGAGCATCGGAGAACCCGACCCTCACCATCGTCGCGCTGGCGATCAGGCAGGCGGAGTACATCGCCGACCAGATGACCAAGCGGGAGATCTGAAGAAGACGGCCCAAACGGCAAAACGCCCCGGCTGGTGAGAGCCGGGGCGTTTCTGATGTTCGTGACGATGCCAGCGTGTTTGCTTCGGTTTGGCGTCTCTTGAGCCTGAGTGACCTGGCGGCGACCTACTCTCCCACGTCTTAAGACGCAGTACCATTGGCGCGGAGGCTTTTCACGGCCGAGTTCGGGATGGGATCGGGTGTTTGACACCTCGCCATGACCACCAGGTCACCAAGGCTCAAGACCGACGCTAATCCGAAGCGTAGCGCTGTTCAGTGCAAGTGAGGGTGAGAATGTATCGAACTGGCGGTGTTGCGTCAAGCAGGGCCCAACAAGCAGGCTTGCTGCTGCGCATGGCGCGGTTTGTGGGGTCGAGATCAAGCCGATCGAGCGATTAGTAAGGCTTAGCTTCAGACATTGCTGCCCGTCCACATGCCTCCTATCGACGTGATGGTCTGTCACGGCTCTCAAGGGAGCTCTGGTTTAGAGGTGGGTTTCCCGCTTAGATGCTTTCAGCGGTTATCCCGTCCATACTTAGCTACCCGGCCATGCCACTGGCGTGACAACCGGTGCACCAGAGGTATGTCCATCCCGGTCCTCTCGTACTAGGGACAGATCCTCGCAAAACTCCGACACCCACGGCAGATAGGGACCGAACTGTCTCACGACGTTCTAAACCCAGCTCACGTACCACTTTAATCGGCGAACAGCCGAACCCTTGGGACCTGCTCCAGCCCCAGGATGTGATGAGCCGACATCGAGGTGCCAAACGACTCCGTCGATATGGACTCTTGGGAGTCATCAGCCTGTTATCCCCGGCGTACCTTTTATCCGTTGAGCGATGGCCCGTCCACGTGGAGCCACCGGATCACTATGGCCGACTTTCGTCTCTGCTCGACTTGTCAGTCTTGCAGTCAGGCGGGCTTATGCCATTGCACTCGACGAGCGATTTCCGACCGCTCTGAGCCCACCATCGCGCGCCTCCGTTACACTTTGGGAGGCGACCGCCCCAGTCAAACTACCCGCCATGCAGGGTCCCGGACCCGGATCACGGGCCACGGTTAGATGCCAGAGACTTCAAGGGTGGTATTTCAAGGTTGGCTCCACCCGGGCTGGCGCCCAGGCTTCCAAGCCTCCCACCTATCCTACACATGAAGTCCCTAGCACCACTGCAAAGCTGTAGTAAAGGTGCACGGGGTCTTTCCGTCTGACCGCGGGAACTCCGCATCTTCACGGAGAGTTCAATTTCGCTGAGTTGGTGTTGGAGACAGCGGGGAAGTCGTTACGCCATTCGTGCAGGTCGGAACTTACCCGACAAGGAATTTCGCTACCTTAGGACCGTTATAGTTACGGCCGCCGTTTACCGGGGCTTCAATTCAAGGCTTGCACCTCTCCTCTTAACCTTCCGGCACCGGGCAGGCGTCAGACCCTATACGTCGCCTTGTGTGGCTTCGCAGAGCCCTGTGTTTTTAGTAAACAGTCGCTACCCCCTGGTCTGTGCCCCCCGCCATGGCTTGCGCCACAACGGGGCCCTCTTCTTCCGAAGTTACGAGGGCAATTTGCCGAGTTCCTTCAACACCATTCTCTCAAGCGCCTGGGTATACTCTACCAGTCCACCTGTGTCGGTTTGGGGTACGGTCTATACGGCGGGGCTATTTCCTGGAACGGGTCCACAGCATGTCCAATCCGATAAGGACATACACGCTTTCCCATCCGTCACCTCCGCCAGGCCCACGATTATTAACGTGGTTCCCATCGACTACGCCTTTCGGCCTCGCCTTAGGGGCCGGCTCACCCTGCGTGGATTAACCTTGCGCAGGAACCCTTGGACTTTCGGCGACAGTGTTTCTCACACTGTTTGTCGCTACTCATGTCAGCATTCTCACTTCCGATACCTCCAGGCGGCCTCACGGACACCCTTCGCAGGCTTACGGAACGCTCCGCTACCACGTGATCAAAGATCACATCCGCAGCTTCGGTACACGGCTTGAGCCCCGATACATTTTCGGCGCAGGCCGGCTTAACTAGACCAGTGAGCTATTACGCTTTCTTTAAAGGATGGCTGCTTCTAAGCCAACCTCCTGGTTGTCATGGCCTTCCCACATCCTTTCCCACTTAGCCGTGATTTGGGGACCTTAGCTGGCGGTCTGGGCTGTTTCCCTCTCGACGATGGACCTTAGCACCCACCGTCTGTCTGCCGGACTG